>CAWGPP010000009.1:0-259219 GCA_963824545.1 uncultured Actinomycetes bacterium
CGCCGTTATCTCAAGTCCTCTTTAGGGTGTCTCCGATGTAGCTTTACGGGCCTTCGAGCTGCGTCGTGGACGCGTTATCTTAAGTGGTGTCTACGACGCACCGGAAGCGATGTCACCCACGTGACCTGCGTCGATCCCTTGTCGCTGCGCTTTTGAGTTCTGAGCCGCGCCCAGAACCTCACGTCAGCGACATGTCTCAGACGCAAAAACCCCTCATGACCAGGGCTTATCCAAAATCGACTTAAGATAACCGCCGATCTGGGCGCTGTGCCGAAGGTCGTCGCCAGCGATGGACTGGGCGCATAACGGGGTGATCTGCGCGCGGCCGCCGGGACGCCTCTGGGGCGCCTGGCCGGCGCGCCCGGCGCTGATCTGGAGGGCCTGATCCGTGATCGCCTGGCTCGCCAGGCTGCCCGGGCCGTCGGGCTCCACCTGGTTGCGGCTTCGGCCGGCGACGACCAGCAGGTGCTCGTCAGCCCAGCAGACCTCTGGTCTGGGCAGGCGGGCCAGGAACGCAGCGGTGGACGCGCGCAGCTCCTCCGGCGTGTAGAGGGAGAACGTCGAGTAGTGGCGCCCCTCGGCCTGGGCCTGGAGCCGCTCGGCCGTGCTCGAGCGCGGATGGCTGAAGGTCTGTGTGGCCACCACGGTGAGCCCGCCGGTCCGCCTGACCGCGTCCCGGAATGCGGCCTTGCTGTGCAGGCGCTGCTCGTGCTCGGTGAAACCGGGGAAGTAGCGGCCCCAGATCGTCCGCGCGTTCTGCTGCGGGGTGCGGGTGTAGATGAACAGCTGGCCGCCGGGCGCCAGCACCCGGGCCACAGCGGTCAGGAAGCGGCCGAGGTCGAAATGGTGAACGCAGTTGAACGCGGTGACCAGATCCAGGCTGGCGGCCCGCAACGGCAGCTGTTCGGCGGCTGCCAGCAGCGGCACCACCTCACGGGCGTGGCCGCAGTCGCCGGCCTTGAGCTGTGCCAGCATGGCCGCCGAGACGTCGCTCGCGACCAGCAGCGAGCCGTCGGGCAGCAGCGCGCGCAGCAGCCGCGTGTACCGTCCGGTCCCGCAGCCGATATCCAGGCCGGTGACGGGGCGGTCAGGCAGGAACTGGCCGATCCTGCGCACCGGCGCCTCGTCGGTGGTGCGCAGCGAGTCGTAGACGGCGGCTACCCGCTCGAAATGGCCGCCCACCGTCACCTCCGCCACCTCCCCCCGCTGGGCCTGCTGGCGACCGTCATGCGCTCACCCTTGCTCAGTTCACACACTGTTCACCCGCACGACAAGACCAGGATCCCCATGGGTGCCGTGTGGCGTGCGTGTGGCGCAAGCAACGTCACTGCGACGGGCCGCGCATCATGAGATGCGATGAGCGATTCAAGTTCCCGCCCGGCCGTGTGGTGAGCTGCTGAGGCGATGCAGCGGCTGATTCCCTGGCAGGCGGACGCCGCCGGTTCTGTGCGAGTCCCGGGGGAGTGCCTTAGCGCCATTTGTGCGTAGCCTGGCATCGGGCTGTCCGGATTGGATGGCTGATGTGCACGACCTTGCGAGTGGACCGGGTTCGCGGGCCAGGACGCCAGGGCGGATCTGGTCGTACGGAAGCTGGCGTGCTCTGCGCACCGCACGCAGTGCACCACCTCGCGGAGAGGGTGGAGAGGATGCTGATGAGCGCATCGGCCGCTCGAGTTTGTGCACACCAGCCGGTGCGGCAGATGCTGCGGCCGTCGGGCTGCTGCGCGGTGTGCTCCTGGACCAGCACCCACTGATAGCCGCGGTCAGCCAGGGGTGCGGACGAACGCGCAGGCGACATCGGGGTGGTTGGGCAGCGCCATCTCGGCGGGGGAGAATCCGCGGACGCGCCCGAGCGCCTCAAGGCCGAAGATGGCAGCGAAATGGTGCTGCCAGGCGCCGCACGTGCAGCCGCAAGTCCTGGGGGGGCGTGGAGGGCGTCACCGCGTGGCCCCAGGTGCAGCCGGGCCACTCCACGGCCTGGCGGGCCCGGAGATCACCGGTGAGATACCCGAGCGCATCGAAGACGTCATCCAGGCCCATCTGCCGCATCCCGTGCAGCAAGGTGCCCGGGTAGTCGAGCATCACCCGGGGCTGGCGGTCCTCGCCGAGCAGCTGCCGGATGAACTCGCCCATGCGCTTGAAGCATCACACGCATACCGGCGCATTGTGGTTGTCGCCGATGTCCTGATGGTCCATCATCCACGCCAGGTTGCTGATGACCGGCGCGGCGTGCAGGTCGCCGCCGGCCGGGATTGGCTGGTGCATGTGCAGCGCGACCGCGAATGTGCTGGCGGCGCGCTGTGTATCTGCGTCATGCGGGAACACCGGGTATTCCCGGCCTGCCGTGATCGCCTCGCTGATGAGCGGCTCCCGCAAGCACAGGTTCGGCAGGCCGCCGGCGTACTCGGCGAGCGGCTCCATGGGCTCACTTCCGCAGGTTCACTTGTGCCGGATGTACTCGTAAATATCCAGGTATTCCTGGCCGGGCCGGGCCCACGAGTAATCGGCGCGCATGCAGTTAGCCACGAGCTCGCGGAATTCGCCCGGGCGGGCCGACCACAGGCGGAGGGCGCGGCTGAGCGCGGACTCGATGGCCCGGTTGTCCGTATGGTCAAAAACGTACCCGTTGCGCTCCGCCAGCGGGCGCCCCGAGTGGTCGCGGTCGAACACGGTGTCGATCATCCCGCCGGTCGCCCGCACCACGGGCACCGTCCCGTACCGCATCGCGGTCAGCGGCGCCAGCCCGCACGGCTCGAACATGCTGGGCACCACCAGCAGATCCGCGCCCGCGTAGACCAGATGAGCCAGTTCCTCGCGGTAACCCAGTTCGAGGTGACAATCCGGGTTGTCGTTGAGGTGATCCTTGAGGTGCCGGAAATGGTCATTGATGCTGTCGTGGTGGTGGGCGTCGCCGATGAGCACGAACTGGCCGCCGCGGGCCAGGGTGTAGAAAAGGGCATGGTGGACCAGGTGCATGCCCTTCTGCTCGTCCAGCCTGCCCACGTACGCGACGACCGGCCTACGCGTCTTGCGCAGCCACAACCGGTCCCGGAGTGCCTGCGTGTTTTCGGACTTGCGCTCGATGGTGTCGACCGAATAACGGGGCGGCAGGTGCGGGTCTGTCTCGGGGTTCCATGCGTCGTAATCGACGCCGTTAAGAATTCCGCGGAACTTGTCCTGGTACTCCTTAAGGGTGCGGCCGAGCCCGGAGCTGGCGTCACCGTACAGCGCCTCGCCGGCGTGGCTGGGGGATACCGTGGTGACGAAATTCGAGTACACGATTCCGCCCTTCATCGGGTTCAGGCCCCGGTAGCGGAAGTCATCGCCGAGCCGGTCGGCGTCCATGAAGTACTCACGCCGGCCAAGCTGGGTAGCCCAGAGCACGTCCTCCGTGCTGGTGCCCTGGTGGCGGAAGTTGTGGATGGTGTAGCAGACTCTCTGGTCCGGCATCACCTCGCCGTACTGCTCATACAGCAGGACCGGGACCAGCCCGGTCTGCCAGTCATGGCAATGAATCACATCGGGCCGCTTATCAGCCCGCAGCATGAACTCGAGCGCCGCCTTGGAAAAGAACGCGAACCGCTCCGCGTCGTCCCAGTACCCGTACACGCGGTCCCGGCCGAAGAAGTTAGCGGCCGAATGCGGCTCGATGAAAAAGCATTTCCGCCCGTTCGCGTAGCCAAACCACACCGTGCAGCGGACTGCCCCTTCATACCACGGCACCCACAAGTCGTGGTAGGTGGGCTGCAGGCCCCAGATATCGGAGTACCGCATGCTGGCATACTTCGGCAAGATGACCTCGACCGCGTGTCCCCTGAGCTCCAATTCCCGGCTCAGACCGGAGACCATATCGCCGAGCCCGCCGGCCTTAGCCGCCGGCGCGCACTCCGGCGCCACCATCACGACATACAAGATCCCTCACCCACCGCGCATTGCCCGCTGAATTCCGCCGCTCCAGCTACCGGCGCCCGCCATAGCTGCCGGCCGGCCCCGGCCGCCACCCAGCGCACACCTTACGCTGGAGCGTCCGCGCACAGAAGGGCCATTGGTCTCGGGGGCCCCTTGCAGGCTCTCCAGGCCAGGCGCTGACCCAGCCGATTCCAGGCCAGGCCGCGCAGCCTGCAACCGGACCTCCCTGAGTTGCCTGCGCAGCGGGGGCGCTGCAGAAGGCAGGGTTCAGCGCTTCCGGCGGGCGTCCTGGTCGCCAGCGACGACTATGCCACGATCACCAGCACAAGTAGCAACACGCGCCGACGGCGGCGGTCTTGTCATCAACCCTGCGAGATCGATCGATGACCTCGCCGGACTGGCGACCGATCTCGGTCGTGCGGGACCGCGGCACGGGCTAGGCCAGGCGCCTCGGACGGCGTTGCTCATCGGCGCGCCGTCGGCCTATAGCCGACAGTGCGCGCGGCCCGCTTGTCATCAGCCAAGGCGCTGCGGAGCCTGTGCCCCCCGGCTCACTCGCTCAGCTACCAAGCGGATGCACGCCGGGCCACTGAACTGGCTGATCTGTGCGCCAGGCCCACCTGGGGGCCCAACCACGGCGAGGCGCACCGACTCGGCGATCCGTTCCTGGGTGGGAGATCTCTCTGATTACGCTCCATGGTAGACGCTGGTTACCAGCTCACGATCCGTATCCGCCGTTCGGTGCGGCAGTCCGGCTAGTCGGGCGTGGTCGTCTTGCCGCGCCGAACGTGGCATTCTGGGCGGAGCGGCGCGTTCGGCGAGGGCATGCCGGCTGCGATGGATGCCAGCGCCCGGGCCGGGCTTATTGCCGGGCTCGGCCGAAGAGGCTGAGCGTTTCGTCCGGCAGGTATTCCGCAGCGAGCAGGGGGACCACATGCCGGCCATTGGATCAGTGGATGAGCTGCTGGCGCGGGCGTCCTCGCGGACAGAGGTGCGGCCCGGTGACGGCAAGGCCGGGGCGCGGTATGAGCGGATCCTGGTCGGGGGGGAACCGTTTTTCGTCCAGCAGCTGAGCCCCGCATCGGACTGGATCATGCGGGTCACCGGCGATCACGTCCATCGCCCCTACCTGGTCTGGCAGTCCGGGATGATGGCTCGCGCGCCCGGCTGCATCGACCACACGGTGGTGGCCATGCAGGTGAGCGGTACGGGCGACGGCGCCGTGCTGACGATGGTCATGCGCGACGTTGGCGCGTTTCTGGTCCCCGAAGGGGACACCGTCGTGCCGGCCGGCCAGCACGCCGGCTTCATCGAGCACATGGCCGATCTCAGCTGCGCGTTCTGGGGCTGGGACGACGGCATCGGCCTGACCACGATGGAGCAGCGGATACGGTTCTTCGCGCCAGCCAACATCGCGGCCGAGCTGCTGGCCGCCGATGTTCCTGCGCCGATCGCTGCCGCTGACGCTGGATGGCGCGTTCTGCCCGGCAGGTCACCGGTGCTGTCGGGCCTCGCCCGGCTCATTCATGACCGGCCGGATCTTGTCACCGGGCCGCTGGCCGCCACCCCGCGCACCTTCCTGCACGGAGACTGGAAGATGGGCAACCTCGGCACGCACCCCGACGGGCGCACCATACTGCTGGACTGGGCCTACCCCGGCTCTGGCCCGAGGTGTCCATAGATGTAGCCAGAAAGCCACAGGCCGGCTGAGGTGGTGATAGGTCACTTCTTGGCGAGGGAATCCATGTAGCCAGAACGTCACCCTCTCCTCAGCAATGTTTCCCCAGGTCAGCATGCTGATCGGCGTGCACAGGTCCAAGTAACTTCGGCTTAAACTGCATACACTAGCGCGCTAACTTAAACGACCAGTGAGAGGACCCGGGCGGCCGTGGCTCAGAAGATACAGACCCTGTTCATCAATGACATCGACGGCAGCGCCGCCGAGGGTACCGTCCGCTTCGCGCTGGACGGCACCGAGTATGAGATCGACCTGAACGCCGGCACGCCAAGGAATTGCGGGATGCGCTGGCGCGGTACGTGGGCGCTGCCCGCCGGGTGAGCGGCAGTGCCCGCAAGCCGGTCCGCGGCAGCCGTCGCGGACCGTCTGGCGGTGTGAACACGACCGATGTCCGCGAGTGGGCCAGGACACAGGACATCGAGGTAAAAGACCGCGGCCGGGTGCCCGCTGAGCTGGTGGCCAAGTTCAGGGCCGCTACCGGCCAGCAGGGGTGAGACGTTCACGCCCGCAAGAGTTATGGCACCTCGCTCACTCACATGCCGAGATGAGGGACTCCTTTGCCGCTGGTCGCGCGGGTATTCCTGGGCGTCTCACGACGCGTGGACAAGGACCGCCCAGGCGTTGGAGGGCAGGGCTGGCCTGAGAACTGACGCACCGAACCCCCGTCAGCGAGGGAAGCAGACCAGGGGTCAGTGCTCGGGTTCGTACTTGAACGAGAGCTGAATCTTGGCGCGGTAGGTGACCGCCCCGCCTTCGTCCACGTGAATGTCCAGCTTAACGACCTCAGCCACCCGAAGATCGCGGATTGTCCCGGCTGCCGTCTTGATCGCCTCCGCTGCCGCCTCTTCCCATGAAGTGCCGCTTGTCCCGATGACCTCAGTCACCCTGTACACGCTCATGACGCTCTCCTTTGATGCCTTGTGTGCCTGGGCGCCGCGACGCTCGGCTGGTCCACATCCGGCTAACCCCGGCCCGGGGCTGGCCCGGATCGGTAGTGCGACGTTCGCCGCCGGACCTGAGCCTGGCACTTAGCCTGGGCGACGTCCAGGACCGTTGCCCCGGCAGATCCGCGACCGTGCCGTGCAGGCACTAAATTAGCCGAGGGGGTGCCCGGCGAGGACTGCGGCACGCCCGCTCATGCCGCACAGGGTGCGCCCGGTGGCGCGCCTCAGGTCTCGTGCGGCATCTGAATGAGATGATCGAGCGGTAAGAGGGCCCGTGGAGTCCGGGTGCCTGGTGCAGCGCAAGACCCGTGTGCGACTGGCCGCCCTGGGGATGGGTGCGGTGAACAGGGCATGATCAGAGGCATTCACCACCTTGGGCTGACCGTTCGTGACGTTGACGCGAGCGCGGCGTGGTATGAGGAAGTGCTCGGCTTCCGACGCGTGGGCGAGTTCCAGGCGCCCGGCGGGGCTCGCCGCAAGGTGTTTCTCCGGCATGACGGCTTGCGAGCTCGCTTGGGGCTCACGCAGCATCGGCACGGCAGCATACCCGGCCGACTCGCTGCATTTACCGGCCCGCTCGCCCCGTTTGCGCGGCTCACTCTTCTGCGGTGCGGTGCGGTCGGCCGGTCACAATCTCAGGGTGGCGTGCTCGCTCAGGCAATGCTCCGGGGATGACCTCGCCCGGCTGCTAGCGTCCGCGGCAGATCCGGGGGACGCGCGGCACCATCTGGAGCGGTTCCGGATGCAGGAAGCAGGCCAGGCCATCTACCTGGTGGCCTGGCGCGGGGACGAACTGGCTGGCCAGTGCACCGTGCTGACCGCCTCCAAATATGACCAGGTTCGGCAGCTGCTTGGCGCGTTCCCCGAAATGAATGCTCCGGAGGCCCGGCCACCCGGACAGGGCACCGGGACGAAGATCATCGCCTGCGCTGAGCACACGGCCGGGGAGCGCGGGGCCGCAATGATCGGGCTCGCCGTCGCCGTGAGCAACGACGGTGCCCATCGCCTCTGCCAGCGCCTTGGATACGACGACTGGGGCCACGGCCTGGTCGTCGACCACTGGGACGAAACCGATTCCGCAGGCACGGTACTGAAGACGAACGCCGACCCCTGCTACCTAACCAAGTCGATCGGGTGAGGCCGGGGCGTGGCATCAATGGACTGGTTATGCCGTTCTTGGTGTGCCTTGGCCAGGAGCGTAAGCGATCAGCCTGCCGTTGCGGATCATGTGGTCGCGCCCGGGGTGCGCGCCGCAGCTGGTTACCACAGATCACCCCCGGTGAGTACGTACAGGAAAGGCACCAGCGGGATAAGACCGAAGATCCCCCACACCAGTTTTCCGCCCCGCCTCAAGTCCGGCCGGTCGGTGGCCAGGTCGATCCACATGAGGACGACAGCCACGGGATGCAGAAAGCAAACCAGGATCTCACACAGCTTCTTCATCATCTGAACCTACCCCGGCCGGCGGGTGCCGTCCCGGCCTCCGGTCATCCACGTTGTTCCATGCCGCCCTCCCCGTGCCAGCCGGGGCTGATGCTGCCTGCGCTCTGAGAATCCGTACCCGGCATCGCTGTCCCCGCCCGCTGCCGCAAGATCACGAGACAACAGCGCCGGCCGCACATGCTGCCAATGGTGTGCGTGAGATGTCAGTCATGGAGCTGCTTGGTAAGCCAGATGATCAGATCGTCGTCCATGATCACTCGTGCTCCGTTGCTCAGCGGCGCCTGGCCACGGCATGCTCCCCGGCCATCCGGAAGGTACCCGCGCTGGGCATATAGCCGCTGGGCGGGGCCATACTTGTCGAATATTCCGACGGTGATGCCGAGTATCGCGACGCCACGGCCGCGGGCAAGGTCCTCCGCTGCGTCCATGAGCAGGGTTGCGACACCAAGTCGCCGGAAGGGCCCGGCGACGGCGAGCTGGTGGACCAGGGGAATGCCGTGGTCCCTGAATCCGGGGTAATTTGATTGCCACCGGATCGTGACGATGCCGATGACGCCGTGATTCCGCACCGCGATGAGGCTGGCCCCGCCACCTGTGGCATGGTCCGCCAGGTGCTCACGGGCGGCGGCCTCACTGTCACTGACCCACTCGATAAGAACCTGAACGGCGCGCTCGAAATTGCTGGCACCGACCGGCTCCGTGATCACACCCGGAATAACCATGCAACAAGGCTGACACGACACCACGGTGCACTCATCTGCCGCGGACAGGGTCGAGCGCCGCTGGCACGGCGGGACTTTGGCCATGCCACCTGGGCTGTCGCCAGCCGTGAACTCTGCCGGTCGAGGATAGACGTTAACGAGAAGCCCGTCGCGGAGAGCAACCTGAGTCTGCGCGTGCCCGCGCGTGTAGCCGCCCAAGGTGCGATCGTGCCAGGTTGTGTACATGGCTGAGGTCGTTGTGTTCGGCGTTGTCGCGTCGGACGTTGTCCTGCGTGTTCAGCGCATCCCCGCCGCCGGCGACCAGGTCGATGCCGAGGCGCTGGGATGGCGGATCGGGGGGAGCTCGGCCAACGTGGCATACGGGCTCAGCTCGGCCGGGCACCACGTGCGTCTTGTCGGCCCGGTCGGCACAGACGCAATGGGCGACCATCTCCTGGCCGAACTCGAACGGTGCGGCGTCGATACCGAGTACGCATTCCGCGCCGATGCTGCGTCCCCGCGCACCCTCATACTGCTCGACGACACGGGCGAGCGCACGATCATCGCGGTGGACAGCGGGGCCGAGCCGTCGTCTTTCCTGCCCGTACGCGGGCCGGATCTCAGGTCAGTTGATTGTGTCTACGTCGAGGGTTATACGAGGTTCCCAACCGGCACAGCGGCCGCGGCTGAGGCGGCTCTTCTCGTGACATCTCCGCCCGTCCCTGGCGCATCTACATGGCCTGCGACCGTTGTGGTCGGGTCAGAGACGCAATACCACGATGCCACCTCGGCAGGGATGTTTGAGGCCGTGCGCTCGATATCGGGTGAGCGGCTCAAGTGGGTGGTGGTCACCCGAGGGAGGGAGGGTGCGGATGCGTACGCTGCCTCCAGCGAACTGCATGTTGATGCCGTTGCAGCCGACCAGATAGACGCGACAGGCGCCGGTGATGCGTTTACCGTCGGCCTGCTGCACGGGCTGCTACGAGGCGACGACATGGCCACAGCGTTGCAAGTCGGCGCTGCGTGGGGTGCGGCGACAGTGGCCCAGTTGCGGTCGATTCCAGTGCCATGGGAGGAACTCGCCGGTCCGTTCCACTAGCCAGGCGACATTAGACCTTTTTAGCGGCGGGCACCTTCAAACGTGGCCCAGACAGTTTCCGATCTTCAGGCTACGGGCTCGCGCTGTGAAGGACCCGCAACTCACCGAGCTCCCGGGCCGTACCCGAAGCCAGCAGTCGCGTAACAGCCTGGCAGGTTCAGATCAGTCGCCGACTACCAGCCGGGTTGTGTCTCCAGGCCAGACCGTTCGGGTGAAGTCGACCGGGCTTCCGCGCCGGTCCTCGTAGATGTCCTCTCGCACCAGTACCGCGGCGTCTGAGGGTAGCGCCAGTGCGGCTGCCTCTTCGTGGTTGGGGTGGCGTGCGGTGACCTGGCTGCTGGCCAGGCGGATCTGCCTGCCGAGGTAGGTGGTCAGCGCGGCGGGCCAGGCACCGGTAATCGCCGTGGATTGCGCGATCGGAGTGCCCTCGGCCAGCTCGGCCGGGACGTAGCTGATGCGGAACTGGACGGGAGTGTTGTCCGGAGCGGCCGCCAGCCGACGCCTCACGATCACCTGCCGCGAAGGGTCGGTGATCCCGAGGGCCATGGCGGCGTCGGCGGGCGGTTGCTCCGCGCGGACATCAAGCGCGGCAATCCCGTTATCAGTATCCGGGCCGACGCTCCCGTGAGCCGGGATCGTGTGAACGGGCCAGACGGTCAGCCGGCCGGGGACCGCGGCTGGTGGCGGCGCCTTGCGCGCGGGTTCGCCCGCGGACGGCGCAGGCCCCGGGTGCGGGCCCCCGGTCGAGATGGCGCCGCGGGTGCCTTCCTTACGGGCGTACCCGGCTGCCGCGAGCTCATCGAGGACCTTGCGGGCGGTGGTGGTGGAGACCTCCCACCGCTCCATGATCTCGCGGATGGACGGCAGGAGCGCGCCGGCCGGGTAGACGCCCGCGGTGATCTCGCTGGCTAGCTGATCGCGGATGCTCGCGTACATACGGGTCGTCGTGGTCTGGGCCGTCTCACCCATGGCACTACCTTCCTCAAAGGATTGCGCTTACAACCTACCGCGCAAAGCTCTACGTGTAAAGCTTCGTCGGCCAAGCTTGCAGATCAGCCTGCCGCGAGACACGCGATCACCAGACGCCCCGGAGGCCAGCCGTCATGGTGCGGTCGTAGAGCAACACATCGGCGCCATCCGCCCCAATCCCTCCCTACAGGACAAACGCTCTGCACGCAAAGTTATGCACGCATAGGTTTGCGTTCTAGACGTTCGCGGTACATACTCATGCGCATAGAGTTCTGCGCGCAAAGCTATGCGCCACGATGCAGGCGGCTTCCCGCCGCCGCCGAAGGGAGTGATGCCCGATGCCAGACATCGCCAGCACCGCAGACCCGGTCGCCATGACCTTGGCCATCGCGGCGCTCCTGATCGCCCTGGGCGTCGTGGCGCTGCTGGTCCTCGTGCTGGTCGGCATCCGCGACGAGGAACGGCACATGAGCCTGACCAGTGCCCCCCGCACCCGCATCGGGGCGATGACCCGCCACCTGACCGGAGTCGGCGTCCGCACTCCCGAAGTCGGCCCCGGCAACGACCAGGACCCCGATTCCTCCGCCGAAAGCGATCTGACATGACCGTTGCGATTCCGGCCGTCACTTTCCCGAGCGTCGGAACCGGCCGGGACGTGACCGGCCACCCCCCGGCATCCGGCCTCCTGGTGATCATTGCCGGTCCGGCCGCCCCGGTACCCGGCCCCGGCAGCCAGCCCGTCCCTCCCAGGTGGCCCGGGGACGGTTCCGGCCTGTGGCTGCGCAACGCGGCCGCCGGGTTGTGCGTCCTGGCCGCGGCCGCTGCGGCGGTGAGCTTCACCGCCCAGTACCGGATGGTCGACGCCACCCGCCACCTGCCGGCGGTCGCCGCCCTGGAAGCAGCCATCCCCGACGCCGCCGCGCTGGTCTTCGCCTGCCTTGGCATCGCCCTGGCGCTGCACGGCCGCCGCGCCATCCGGGCCCGGGCGCTGAACCTGGCCTCGGTCGCCGCCAGCGTGTTCATGAACGCCATCGCGGCCGCGCCCGGCTGGCGGAACCTGGCCATCTGGGCCATGCCGCCCGTCGCCTACGCCCTGGCCAGCGACACCCTCATCACGGTCGTCCGTGCCCGCCACCAGCAGCTGACCGCCGCCGTGGCCGCCGACGCGGCCACCCCGCTGGCCATCCTCGGCGGCCTGATCCTCTGGCTGCTGCGCCTGGCCCTGGCGCCGGTCTCGACCCTGGCCGGGTTCCGCGCCTGGGTGCTCGAGGAATGCCCGGTCGCCCCCGGCCGCCGCGCCGCCCCTCCCGCCCCGCCGTCTGCCGCGGTCCAGCCGGGCCAGGGCGGGGGGACGGTCCCGCGGAAGGCGACCAAGACCGCCCGATTCCTTTCTTTGGTCACCGAACGGCACGGCCCTCTCGCCTCCATGCCGCTGGATCACGTCGCCCAGATCAGCGCCGACCTCGCCGACCTCGCCCTCCTCGTCGGCCTGAACGCCGGCGCCGCCCGCGCCGCCCTCCGCAAAACCGTCCTCGCCGCCCGCAACGGAGACCCCTCATGATCCTCAAGTACGCCATCGCCCTGATCGTTTTGATCCTGCTCGCCGCCGCGTTCGCGTGGGCGTTCCTGCCCGCCCGGTACCTGCCCGGCAACCGGGCCCGGCACCTGCGGATCCGCCTGCACCTGCGGCTGCACCCCGGCAGGGGATTCGCCCACCTCTTCAGCCTGTGGCTGCGCTGGGGCCGCCTGGCCACGCTGCGCCGCTCGGCCCGGATCCGTACCCTGCTCCCGTTGTGGTACCGGATCGCCGAACCGCACCAGCACTCGGTATTCCTGGGCCGGGCCCACTACCGGCACGGCCTGCGAGTCCCACTCGAAGAGCACCTGCTGGTCATGGCCCCGCCGCGGACCTACAAGACCGCGTTCCTCGCCGATGTCATCCTGCGCTACCCCGGCCCGGTCATCGCCACCACCACCAAGGCCGACATCTACCAGCTGACCAGCGCGGTGCGCGCCCAGCGTGGCCGGGTGCACGTGTTCAACCCGCAGCACATCGGCGCGGTGGCCCCCACCTTCAACTGGTCGCCGGTCGCCGGATGCGAGGACCCGGCCACCGCGATCCGCCGCGCTGACGCGTTCGCGTTCGCCGTGTCCCAGAAAGGCGTCGAGGACGGCACGTTCTGGTCCGCCAAAGCCTCCGACTATCTGCGCGGCTACTTCCACGCCGCCGCCCTGGCCCGCTACGACCTGCGCGCCGTCGCGGCCTGGGTGGCCGGCGCGGACCCGGACGTCCCCGAGCGGATCCTGATCGCCGCCGGCGCCCACCATTGGGCCCACACGCTGGCCGAACTCCGCTCCGAAGCCCACAAGACCGCGGCCACCGTGCGGATGGTCATGTCCCGCGCCCTGGCCTTCATGGCCGATCCCGCCCTGGCGGCCTCTGCCCTGCCGGGCCCCGGCGACGGGTTCGACATCCCGTCCTTCCTTGAGGACACGGGCACCGTGTACCTGATCGCCGAGGCCGTCTCCGAGGAGGCTCCCGTCGCCCCGCTGTTCGCCGCCATGGCATCGGAGATCCACTGGGTCGCGGCCCAGATCGGCCAGGCCTCATCGCCCGGGCGGCTGGATCCGCCGCTGCTGATGGGCCTGGACGAGGTGACCCAGATCTGCCCGGTCCCGCTGCCGTTCTGGCTGTCGGATTCCGGTGGCAAGGGCATCCAGGTGGTCGCCGTGGTGCACGGCGAGGCCCAGCTGGCCGACCGCTGGGGTGATTACGGACGGCAGGTCGTGCTCGACACGTCCTCGGTGAAGGTGTTCCTGCCCGGCATCACCGACGTCACCACGCTGCAGGCCGCCAGCACGCTGTGCGGGCAGGCGTCGTGGAAGGTCCGCGGCCAGGATTCCGCCACGCGGCATGACGTCGCGACCCCGGACATGATCCGCCAGCTGCCCGCCGGGTTCGCACTGGTCATCCGCGGCGGCTGCGCACCCGTGATCGCCCGGCTGCCCCGGGCCTGGAAAAACCCCGCCTACCGCCGCGCCCGCCGCCTCGGCCAGGCCCCGTGGAACCCCACCGCCGAGCTTCCCGCGGCCGAGGGGGATCCAGAGCCGGACCTCCCTGACTACGTGCCCGCCGAGTGGCTCCGCGGCGACGGCACCTCTTTCCCCTGGAGCTGAGGATGACCGGCAACGACCCGATCACCGCCATCGTGGACCAGCTCGCCGCCCACGCCGAGCAGCTCACCCGGCTCGACACCCGCCAGTCCGACCATCACGCCGCGGTCAGCGGACGGCTGGCCGAGCTCACCGACCAGGCCGCCGCCATCGGCCACGTCGTGCAGGAGCACGCTGCCGCGCTCACCCGGCTCGCCGCAACCAGCCAGACCGGCCCGGACCCTGACCGTTACTGCCCGTGGCCAGCACCGGCGTGGTGGAAGCTGGCGGCCGCCGAACGCCAGGAACCGGTCGCCCGGCTGCGGGCCTGGGTCGAGCAGGTCTTCCGGCCCGGCTACGGGCACCTGGCCGCCGGCCTCGGCCCCTGCTGGCCCGCCCACGACCTGTGCCTGTACGGGCTGGACATCGCATCCGAGCTGTGGTCGGTGCTGTACCTGCAGCCCGCCCGCAGCCCCGCCCTGGTCTCCGCCCAGGCCGAATACCAGGCCCGCATCCTGCCCGCCCTGGCCGACCAGCTCCGCATCGAGACCAGCCGCTGCGGCCACCCCCGTAACCCCGCACCGGCCGGCGGCCAGCCCTGGAGCACCCCATGACCGGCACGAGGCTCCGCCAGGCCCTGACATATGCCGCCCGCGGCTGGCCAGTGTTCCCCTGCCAGGCCGGGCAGAAGACCCCCGCCACCGCCCACGGCCACCTGGACGCCACCACCGACCCCGAGCAGATCACCGCCTGGTTCAGCCGCAACCCGAACTGGAACCTGGCCATCGCCACCGGCGCCCCCGGACCCGACGTCCTGGACGTCGACGACCACGGCCCCGCCGGGAACGGGTACGCCGCGTTCGCCAAACTGTCAAAGGCCGGCCTGCTGGACGGCGCGGCCGCGTACGTGCGCACCCCCAGCGGCGGACTGCACGCCTACTTCACCGGCTCTGCCCAGCGCAACGGCCATCTGCCCGCCCATCACCTGGACTTCCGCTCCCGCGGCGGCTACGTCCTCGTCCCGCCGTCCCGCGTCGACGGCAAGCCGTACCAGGTCATCCGGATGGTGAGCAACGGCGGCGCACTGGACTGGGCCACCGTCACCGTCCTGCTGGAACCCCGCAGGCAGCCCCACCGGCCCCAGCCGGGCCCCGCCCCCGGCCGGGATCTGAGCCACCTGGCCCGGTGGGTCGCCAGCCAGGCCGAAGGCAACCGCAACGCGGGCCTGTTCTGGGCCGCCAACCGCGCCCTGGACGCCGACCCGGCCACCGACCTCAGCCCGCTGGCCGCCGCCGCCCGCCAGGCCGGCCTGGGCGAGCGGGAGATCACCAGAACGCTCGATTCCGCCCGCACAGGCGGCCGGACCCGCACCCACGCACCCGACTACCAGGCCGAAGCAGGTGACAAGGCATGACCGAGAACGCGCCCCCGGGCCCCGAAGCCGATGACCGGGGCCTGACCGCCGCGGAGTGGCTGGATCTGCAATACGCCTACAACTACGGCACGTTCGAACCCGCCCCCGGGACCGTCGAAGCCGAAGCGTTCCGCCAGATGGGCAACTACGCCCGGCGCGAAGCCGGGCGCGTCGCCGCCGCCGAGGCGGCCGACGAGGCCTGGCGGGCGTCCAGGCCCGGCTGCGCACCGCAGGCCGGGCCGGAACCAGAGACCGGGGGCGGCCCCGGCGGCGGTGAAGCCGGGAAATACACCCGATGGCAGACCCAGCCGGCCAGCCCCGGTCAGCGCGAGGCCGCCCGCGATCACGTGACCCGGCTGCGGCAAGACGGCGGGACCTACCGCTCGATCGCCGCCGCGGCCGCGCTGTCCCCGGCCACCGTCCACGGCCTGGCCTCCGGCCGCAGGCGAGCACAACCCGGCACCGCCGCCGCCGTCCTCACGGTGTCCAGCCCGGCCCTGCCGCGGGCCCGGCTGGACGCGACCGGGACCCGGCTGCGGCTGCGCGCCCTGCACGTGATGGGCCACGGGTCGGCCCGCATCGCCCGCGCCGTCGGCGTCCACCCCGTGACCATCCGCAAGCTCGTCCGCGGCGACGCCCGCACCGTCAGCCAGCAGCTGCGCGACACCATGGCCGACCTCTACGACGCCTGGTGGGACAAACGCGCCCCCGGCCGCACCCGCTTCGAGCGCGGCGCCGCCACCGCCGCCCGCAAACGCGCCATCGCCGGGGACTGGTGCGCCGCCGCCGCCCTGGACGACGACCTGCTCGACACCCCTGGCTACCGGCCCCGCCAGGGCTGGAAATCCGCCACCGGCACCGGCGTCGCCCCCGACATCCGCCCGCCCGCCACCACCGCCGGAGGAAAGGCGCATGACAGACCATCGGATAGGCCTGGACCTGTTTAACGACGTCCTGGACGTGCTGCACCGGCACGGGTTCGCCCGCGGCGACGACCAGCACGCGGGCCGGGCCATCTTCCTCATCGGCGACCTGGCCCGCATCTACGAAGGCTCCCAGGACCACCCCTACGGGCCCTCCATCACCCAGGCGTCATACCTGCCGGCGCCACCCGAGCGGCCCGGCCCGGAACCCGAACCTGGACTGTCCGTCCCCGAGGACGATCTGGACGCCGTCACGTTCACCCATGCCGAGGTCAGGACCGTCCTGACCTCCCTGGACCTAGCCGCCGACTGGAAACGCGACCGCGCCCAGATGTGCGCAGACTGCGCGGACCAGTCCTGCTTCGCCGGCCAGCTCCGCCTGCGGGAGGCCCGCACCTATGACCAGCTGGCCGGCCAGCTGCTGCACGACGAGCAAGCCGCCCGGAACCTACGCCGCCAGGCCGAGCTACACGCTCCGCCCAGCCAGCCCGGCCTCGCCGCCGGCAAGGAGGCCGGCCAGTGACTACCACCGGCAGGGCACCGGATGAACGCGGACCCCGCCGCCAGGCCGACGGTCGCCTTGTCCCGGACCCGCGGTCTGGCGACTGGGACATGCGCGAGATGAAGGACCCCTATGACCTCCCGTTTCCTGACCTGCCTGACCGCTGGCCATCAGGCCGTCCGAAATTCGTGATCGTGGTCGACCAGCTCCGCGACTGGCAGCCCGGCCAGCCGCCGTCCCTCGCCGAACTCCTGGAAACCCGGCCCGTCCGCACCCGCGAACCCGAACCAGACCTGGAAGCCGAACCATGACCCTGACCATCAATGACACCACCATGACCAGCGACCAGACCGCTCACACCGCCCGGCTGGCGTCCGGCAGCCCGCACCTCTGGGAGGTGTCCTGGCTGCCCGGCCGGGCCCTGGACCGCAACAGCGCTATCACCGCCATGGTCCTCGCCGACCACGCCGGCGAACGTGACCTAAATGAACGGCACCAGCTCTGGCCGTTCATCGAGAACTGGGCCGCCGAACTCGGCCTGACCGGACGCAACGCGGTCAACCAGGTCTCCCGGCCCGGTGCCCGCGGTCAGCAGCACGACCGGGAAAGTGAGCGGCCCGACCCCGAGGCAGGACAATGACTGCCCTGCCCCGTAAGCATCGCGACCGGGAACTTGGATCAGCCGACTTGCCCCGGCGCACCTCAGGTCCGCCGCCCGGCGACGACATCGCCGCAGGCACCGCCAGCCGTGCAGGCCGAGACTCGCGCGGCGAGTGGCTGGCCTACTCCGGCGATGAGGCCGCCCGCCTGATCGGCCTGTCCCGCGACCTGCTGTACGACCAGATGCGCCGCGGCAACCTGGCCAACGTCAAGGTCGGCCGACGGTGCCTGATCACCCGCCAGCACCTGCAGCAATTCCTCGGCATCGCCTCCTAGCGCAGCGACCCGATGACCCGCCCCCAACCCCGATCGCAGCCCGGCACCACCGGCACAGCGCGCCCCGCAGCAGCCGCCCGCGCCCCGGCGGCTCAACCTGACCGCGCCAATGGCCCGATGACCGGGCCGCGTCCCGCACCCCCGGCCACCGCACGTGGCTACCCGGCCAGCCAGCCACCGGCTCAGATGCACCCCGGCCCGGGAGCCGAGGAGAGCCAGCTCCCGGATCTGCAGTTGTACGAGCGGCTGATCGGTGACGGCATCGCCGCCGCCGACGCCCGGGGGAGCACCGTCGACCATGTCACCGCCCGGCGGGTGGCCATCTGCCTGGCCGCCCGGCCGCAAGCGCCGGTCTTCGCCCACAGCCTGGTGCGCTTCATCCACACCGGGGCCATCAGCCACGGGCTCAAGACCCAGCTGCGCATCCACGCCCGCTCCGGCACCTACGCCGACCAGCCACAAGCCGCAAGGCTGATGGAATACTGCATCGCCCGCGGCACAGACCTCGGCCCGGTCGGCGAGAACTTCGGCGCCGCCTGCGACCAGATCGACCGCGCCGACACGATGCTGGCCGGCCTGCACGCCCGCGCCCGGCACAACAGCCGGGCACCGGAGCCGACCTGGCCGGAGACCGACGGACCCCGCATCACCGCCCTGGCCCGCCACGACCCCGAGACCCAGACGGTCACCCTCGTCCTGGACGCCACCACCGCGAGCATCGCCATGTTCGCCCTCGCCGCGCACGCCGGCGAGCGGGAAGCCCACATCCGCGAGGTCGAACAGTACGGCGCCGACCTGCCCGAAGGCTCCTATGGCCGGCGAAACCGCCAGGCCATCGCCGCCCGCGAAACCCGGGTCGCCACCCGGCTGCGCGCCGTCCAGCACGCCTACCAGGCGGTGGCCGGGCACGACACCATGTACACGCCGCCCGAGCCCACCCGAACATTCCGGGCTCCTGAGCTTCAGGCCAGCAGGCAGATCGAGCTGGAGGCCGAGCCGTGACCCGCCAGATTGCGGCCATCAACGCGGGACGAGGCGGCAACGACGCTGCCGGGCGGCCGGTCCCGCCCCAAGGCCCCTACTGGGACCTCGACCTGCTCACCCCCAACGATGTCTGCGCCCTGCTGAAGGTGAAGAAAAGCTGGCTCTATGACGCCGTAGAAAGCGGTGCACTCGAAGCCGTCCGACTGGGCAAGCAACTCCGGTTCCGTCCATCAGCGCTCGCCCGTTATCTGGACGAACGAGTGAGTAACGTGAACGAGGGCTGACCCACCCGTTCCTGAGTGCTGTCGGCCGGCACCCGGTCTTCGTGCTGGCCTGGTTCACGGGCCCGCGTCAACTCCCGGCAAGGCACGGCCTGGACACTGCGTAACGCAGTACGGCACCACACGCCACGAGACCCCATGTGATCGACGTCACACAGACGTCCTAACCAAAGTCCTAACCACACGGTTAGGGAAACCTTCGGTCTCCCGTCAAACCCGCAGGTCACCGGCTATACAAGATGGGGTGGATGATGGGATTCGAACCCACGACCCCCAGGACCACAACCTGGTGCTCTAACCAGCTGAGCTACACCCACCATCGCCGCACTCCCCGCGCGGCATGCTGAACTTACCAGCTGCCAGGCGTTCCGGCGACGCGCGCGGCCCACCAGGGCGCTCGCGGCTACACGATTATAGCGGCAAGCCGGGTGCTGGCTCTAACTCCGCGCCTCGGTCGCGGGCAGGCTCTCGCGTACGTCGCCGCCGTGCCGGGCGGCGATCTGCCGCGCGGTGGCCGAGTCCGGGCCCGGCTGCGGGACGAAGATGGCCTCGCGGTAGTACCGCAGTTCCTGCACGCTCTCGGTGATGTCGGCGAGCGCCCGGTGGCCGCCCTGCTTGTCCGGGCTGGCGAAGTAGGCTCGCGGGTACCAGCGGCGGGCGAGTTCCTTGATGCTGGAGACGTCCACCATCCGGTAGTGCAGGTAAGCGTCGAGCTGTGGCATGTCGCGGGCGATGAAGGCACGGTCGGTGGCGATCGAGTTTCCGCACAGCGGTACCCGGCGTGGTTCGCTGATGTGCATCGACACGTAGCTGAGCACGATCTCCTGGGCCTCGTCGATCGTGACGCCCTCGCCCAGCTCGGCCAGCAGCCCGGACGTGGTGTGCATGACCCGGACGACGTCGCTCATCTCATCCACCGCCTCGGGCGGGGGCTTGATAATCACGTCGACCCCCTCATCGAGAATGTTCAGCTCACCGTCGGTCACCAGGCAGGCAATCTCGATCAGGGCATCGCGCTCAAGGTCGAGCCCGGTCATCTCACAGTCAATCCACACCAGCCGATCGTTCATTGTCCCAGGTTAGGCTCTTATCCGCGCTGTGTCGGCCGGGCTGAAATCATTCCGGCAGGTTTCCGTTCATCTCCGGCGCCGCGAACCGGGTGTCCGGGAAACGGCTGATGTGCGAGGGAAGCCGTATATCGGAGCGCAACGCAGGGTCTGGTTCGGGTGGGCCAAACGTCACCGCCGCGGGTAGCACGCCCGCCCAGACGTCCAGGGCCATGTCGTCGGTATCATCGGCGGGGCCGCCCTCGCGCACCTTGACCGACGCCTCGGCCAGCGGCAGGGCGAGCACCGCGGTGGCGGCCATCTCCTTGGCCGTTGGCTGCCGGGCGGCCGCCCACTGGCCGGGCACGAGGTGCTCGACGATCGCGCGCAGCGCGGCCATCCGCTCGTCGTCGCCGCGCAGCAGTGTGGCCGTGCCGATCACGATGGCGCTGCGGTAGTTGACCGAGTGGCTGAACACCGAACGGGCCAGCACGAGGCCGTCCAGATGGGTGACGGTAACGCATACCTCGGTGCCGTCGGCCGCCATGAAGCCGGCGTTGGCCGACGAGCCGTGCAGGTAGAGCGTGTCACCGGACCGCGCGTAGGTGGTCGGGAGCACGCGCGGCGATCCGTTTATCACCACGCCCAGATGGCAGATCAGGCCGGCGTCGAGGACGGCGTACAGGTCCCCGCGGCTGGTCCGGCCGCGCTCCTTGTGCCGGCGCAACGTCGTCCGGCTGGTCGCCGAGAGCGGAGCCTTGGACGCCGCCGGCGGGGGAGCCGTGGACGCCGGCGGGAGCGGGGCCGGGGAGGAGGTATCGCTGCTCATGGCCCTATCCGGCCCCATCCGGCCCGCGCCTGTCAAACGTCTTTCCGCCCAGGCCCTTGTGCCTCAGGCCTCAGGCCTCAGTGCGGGGCGTTGGCCAGCGAGGGGACAGCGGCGTCCGCGTCGATCTCGGGCCCCAGCATCGTCTCCAGGGCGACCCGGTGGTTGCGGTTGGCCATCCCGGGCCTGGGTTTGCACCGACGGGAGATGACCTGGCAGTGGGTGGCCTGGGCCAGGCTCAGCAGGTCGACGTCGATGTCGCCCGGGCCTCCCGCGTCCCAGCCGGGAATCTGTGAGGCGCCGAAGTGGCCGCCGAGCGCCCAGAGGGCGCGGCTGCGCTCGATAGTGCGGGTCTGCGCGAACGGGGCCGGGCGGCCGGCGGGCCAGCGCCACGGTACACCCCAGGAGTGCAGCCAGCTCAGGATGCGCTCCACACCGTACATCGGGCCGTCGGTGAACGGTTTCTGCGCCCACGCCACCACGCCGACCTGGACGCACAGCCGGCCCTGCCGGTTCGCCGCGTCGGCCAGCGACGGCCCCGGCTCGCTCCGCCCGTGCTCCAGGCTCTCCGGAGCGCCAAGCAGGCAGCCGGCCCGGACGACCGGGATGAGCTGGGCGATGTCACCGGACAACGGGTTCCAGACCAGGTGGGGCGGGCGTCCTTCCTGATCGAGGCGCTGCGCGGCGGAGCGGGCGGATATCAGTCGTGGATCCGCGCCCAGTGCCTGCCAGACCACGCGTGGCGCGCCGCCTCGCAGCGTCCCGCCGTCCGCTTGGGCCCGAATGCACCGCACGCCCGGTATCCATGCGTCTACCACAGCCCACTCTCCCCAACGGTCTAGACCTCCTATCTCCTCTGCTTACGTCACTGGGGGCGAATAGTCCATAGGGAACGGGCCGGGGATATCATCTCTGAACAGTGCAAGCCGGGCATAAATTACTTACTGAAACAACTGAATCGACACCGTGGCCTGCAGTCCCGAGACTGTTGTGATGCAATGTTTCATTTACGTTAACGATCCTGGCGATCCACGGCTCCGCGACTATGTGCGGCTGACCGATGTGGAACTCCGCAAGAGCCTGGAAGCCGGCCACGGGCTTTTCATGGCCGAGGGCGAGAAGGTCATCCGCCGCGCCGTCGCGGCGCGGTATGCCGTCCGCTCGCTGCTCGCGACCGAGCGCCAGGCCGGCCGCCTCGGGGATCTCGCCGCCGCTTGCGGCGCCCCGGCCTACATCGTGCCCGACCAGGTGGCCGAGCAGCTTACCGGCTACCACGTGCACCGCGGAGCGCTGGCGGCCATGGACCGGCGCCCGCTGCCGGCCGTGGCCGACGTGCTCGCGGGGGCCAGGAACGTGGTCGTCCTGGAGGATATCGTCGACCACACCAACGTGGGCGGGATCTTCCGGTCCGCGGCCGCGCTCGGGATCGGGGCGGCCGTCCTGTCGCCGCGCTGCGCTGACCCGCTTTATCGCAGGTCAGTCAAGGTGTCGATGGGAGCCGTGTTCGCTATGCCTTACGCGCGGCTGACGGACTGGTATGGGGGGCTCGCCGCGATCCGCGCGGCGGGATTCCGGCTGCTGGCCCTGACCCCCGATCCGTCCGCGGTGCCGATCGGCTCGATCCCGCCCGGGGAGCGGGCCGCCCTGATGCTGGGCACTGAGGGCGACGGGTTGTCCTCGCGCTGGCGGCACGAAGCGGACGAGGCCGTCTGCATCCCGATGGACCCGGCCGCGCGGGCGGCGGGTGTTGACTCGCTCAACGTCGTCGCCGCGGCCGCGATCGCCTGCTACTCGCTGGCCGTTCTCAGCAGCCCGGAGCACCTGCAGCGGACCTGAGCGCCCTCCGCGTCCATGAGCGCCCCGGCCCGTGCGGCTGTGCTCGCGGCACTTATGGGCAGGCTTTTTGTCAGATATTGCCCAAAGTCTGCTCATAGGAGGCGGTCCGGATGCCGGGAGCCGGAGGGCGGGGGCCGGGAATCGGGGCCGAAAATCGGAAGCCGCGCATAGAAGCTTCGCGGCCCCGGGCCGGGCATAGTAACGCCCCGTAACGCAGCGCCCCGCGCGCCATTAGCGGAAGTGCATGCGGGACGTGCATGCGGGAAGTGTGGGCTGAAGGAGCCGGAACCATAAGCGGAAGTGTGAGCGGAGGAGTGGCCGGAACGGTGCGCGGAAAAGGCCCGCGCATTCCCGTGTACTTCCTATCTCTGCATATCGACCGCTGCCGAACTGCATACTTCGGGCCCGTAAGTACATACCGCGGGTCGCGAAGCTACATAGTCCCGGCCGCCACGGCAATGACGGTGCCGGCGTTGCCGCACGTTAAGAAATACCGCTTGCGTATTTTTGCCGCCTCCGGTCGCGGCGCCGCTGGGGGTGCCGCTGGGGCGGCGGAAGACGCCTACTGCAGCATCATCTGGTCGCGCTTGAAGTACGCCGTCGAGTCGCGGCGCCACAGCATGATCACCGCGCCGAGGCCGACGAGCCAGATGACGATGGCGAACGCCGCCGAGATGGAGCCGGCCGACCCCCCGGCCAGGCCGAGCAGATCCAGGAGGGTGTCGAGGCCGAAGAGCACTGTCCCGGTTATCCGCGCCCAGTTCCGCCCCTTGAGGTTCATCCGGGCCATCCACACCCATAGGCCGACGCCGATGATGCCGATCACGATGACAAGGACGATGTCCGCGGTCACCAGGCTGTTGATGTGGGAGGCCGTGTAGCTCGGGTACTTCTTCTCGTAAGCCTTCTTGAGACCGCCGAGCGAGGCCAGGCCGAGGATGAAGCTGATCGCGCTGATCACGGCGCCGGCGTACATGAGCCGGACGGCGGTCCGCACGGAGGTCGGGGGTGCCGGCCGCTGGGCTGGTTCCGGTACCTGCCCGCTGCCAGCGGCGGACGGGTAGTTCTCGTACATTTTCACTCCCTCGCACGCGCGTGGGCCCGGCGTACCGGCGGGACCCGCACGGCAGTCGCCCCGTTAATTACGCTCCGAAGCCTAGTAGCCGGACGCGGGTGTCGCCAGAACCTGGCCGGACCAGCCGGAAACGATATCCACCGGATATTTCACTGTTTCCTCGCCGTGCCACTGGAATGGGCGTACGGCACAAACGTATGAATGTAAAACACTAGAGGTCGTGCAATTGTGACGCAGGGCGGTATCATGCCGTGTACACCTTGCAGCCGCAAGGGACGATGCACGTGCAAGTCCGCGTGCGCGCAGCTTAGCGTGGGGTGGTGAGCAGGATGTCGGCGTGGGGGAGCGCCCGACGGTGCCTGGTCCGGGATTGTGGGGCATGGGGGTGATTCCCAGCCATCCTGGAAGCGGCCCGACCGTCTTGCGGATTCTCCTGGGGTCGCAGCTGCGGAAGCTGCGTGAGGCACGGGGGATATCGCGTGACGACGCCGGCTACCGCATCCGCGCGTCCGGGTCCAAGATCAGCCGCCTGGAGCTGGGCCGGGTCAGCTTCAAGGAGCGGGATGTGGCCGACCTGCTCGAGCTGTACGGCGTTACCGACGATACCGAGCGCGGCCAGCTTGTCTCGCTGGCCAAAGAGGCGAACTCGCCCGCGTGGTGGCAGAAGTACTCCGACGTGGTCCCGGACTGGTTCCAGATCTACGTCGGGCTGGAAGAAGCCGCCGAGCTGATCCGGGTGTACGAGGTGCAGTTCGTGCCCGGCCTGCTGCAGACCGAGGAGTACGCGCGGGCCGTGGTCCGGCAGGGCCAGCCGGCCGCGCCCGCAGACGAGGTGGGCCGCCGGGTGGCCCTGCGCACGCGCCGCCAGCAGGTGCTGAGCCGGCCGAGCGCGCCGCGGCTGTGGGCCGTCGTGGACGAGGGCGCGCTGCGGCGGCCGATGGGCGGCCGGGATGTGATGCGTGGCCAGGTTGAGCGGCTGATGGCCGCGACCAGGGAACCGAGCATCACGCTCCAGGTGCTGCCCTTCACCTTCGGAGGCCACGCGGCCGAGGGCGGCGCGTTCACGATCATGCGGTTCCCCGAGGCCGACATGGGCGACGTGGTCTACATCGAGCAGCTCACCGGCGCGCTGTACCTCGACAAGCGGGAAGACGTAGAACGGTACAGCGAGGTCATGGAGCGGCTGAGCGTGAAGGCCACCTCACCGGACCGTACGCAGGACATTCTGGCCGCGATCCTGAAGGAACTGTGAGATGACGACGGCGTACAACGGGATTCCCGCCCGGAAGCTGGCCGGCCTGCGCTGGCGGCCGACCATGGCCGACGGGACCGGGGTCGAGCTGGCCCGGCTGCCGGACGGCGGCGTCGCCGTGCGGAACGCGAGCGACCCGGACGGCCCCGCCCTGATCTACACCAAGGCGGAGATCGAAGCGCTCATCGGCGGTGCCGCCGACGGGGACTTCGACGACCTGCTGGCGTAGCGGCGGCCTGCTCGCGCAGGACAGCCCGTTCCTGCGGCTAGAGTGCCATCGATGAGCCAGGGCCAGGAACCACTTACCCCGCTCGCCTCCGGGACCGCCTCGGCCGGGACCACCCCGGCGGAGGCCGTTCCGGCCGGGACCACCCCGGCGGAGGCCGTTCCGGCCGGGACCACCCCGGCGGAGGCCGTTCCGGCCGGGACCACCCCGGCGGAGGCCGTTCCGGCCGGCGGAAAATGGGTGCCCCCCACGCGGAAGCTGCTCGGCTGGGAGATCTTTGCGGTCTTCGCCGTCTCCCTCGGTGCCAGCGGGCTGTACGCGCTGATCCAGCTGATCGGCTCGCTCACCGCGCCCAAAGCCCTCGGCAAGCAGCAGGCCGTGCTGAACGGGTCGCTCGCCCCAGGGCGCCCAACGCTCGACCTCATCCTCCAGCTCACCAACATAGCGATCGATTTCGCCCCGGTGGTGCTGGTCTTCTACCTCTTCGCCCGGGAAGGCGAGACGCCGGCGGTGATCGGCTTCGACGCCCGGCGCCCGGGCCAGGACCTGTTCCGCGGCGCCGTACTGGCCGCGCTGATCGGCGGCAGCGGCCTCGGCCTGTACCTGACCGCCTACCACCTCGGCTTCAACCTCAATGTGGTGGCGGAAAGCCTGCCGAACATCTGGTGGCGCATCCCCGTCCTGATCCTCTCGGCCGCGCATGACGGGATCCTGGAGGAGACGCTGGTCATCGGCTACCTGCTGCGGCGGCTCGATCAGCTGGGCTGGCGGCCGTCCCGGGCCATCGCGTTCAGCGCCGTCCTGCGTGGCTCCTATCACCTGTACCAGGGCTTCGGCGGGTTCATCGGCAACGCGGTCATGGGCACGATCTTTGCGCTGTGCTACCGCCGCTGGGGCCGGGTCATGCCGCTGGTCATCGCGCACACCCTGATCGACATGGGCGCGTTCATCGGGTACGCCGAACTGCACGGGCACGTCTCCTGGCTGCCCTGACCGCCGGCGGTTTCCAGGTTTCTGGATCCCCGGGCTTTCCGGCCGCTTCCGCCGCCCGGCTCGCCTAGTCTTCGCGCATGACCGCGCTCGCGCACCTGTGGGACCGGCTGACCGTGACCGGGCCGGTCCTGGCCACCTGGCTGGTTGCCCTGACCGCCGCCTGTGCCCTGGTCATCGTGCTCAGCCAGCGGGCCTGGCACGTGTCGAGGAACGTCGTGACGATCGCCCACGAGGGCGGCCACGCCGTCGTGTCCCTGGCCACCGGGCGCCGGCTCGACGGCATCCGGCTGCATTCCGATACCTCGGGCATAACGTCCTCGCGCGGGAAGACCAGCGGGGCCGGCCTGATCCTTACCACCGCCGCCGGCTACGTGACCCCCTCCCTGCTCGGCCTGGCCGCGGCCTGGCTGCTCGCCGCCCGGCACGCGACATTCCTGCTCTGGCTGGTCCTGCTGCTGCTCGCCGCGTCGTTCGCCGCGATGCGCAACGCCTACGGGGTGCTGGCCGTGCTGGCTACCGCGGCCGTCGTGCTCGGCGTCAGCCACTTCGGCTCGGCCGAGGCGCAGGAGCTCTTCGCCTATCTGGTCGCCTGGTTCCTGCTGTTCGGCGGCATCCGCCCGGTCTTCGAGCTGCAGAGCAGGCGGCGCCGCCGCGGCGCTCTCGCCTCCGACGCGGACCAGCTGGCCCTGCTCACCGGCGTGCCGGGCGGCGCATGGGTGTTCGCGTTCGCCGTCGTGTCCGTGCTGGCGCTCGCCGTGGGCGGCGCCTGGCTGCTGCCCGGCCTTTCCCACTGGGTGCTGGCCGCACACGGGCATCTCTAGGCACATCGGACATTGCGGGTCGGCCGCAACCGGTGACCGGAACACCGTGATCCCGTTATCCTGCCGCCATGCCGGAGTCCCCCGCCGAGCCCGGATCCCCTTCCAGCGCGGCACCCGCTCCCGGCGGCGCGTCAGTCGGCGGGGCATCCGGCGCGTCCGTCGGCGGCCTGCAGCGCGCGCTGTCCGCGGGCACCCTGACCTCGGCCGGGATCACCACCTTCTACCTGGCGCGGATCCACCGGCTGAACCCGGCGCTGCACGCGGTGATCACGGTGAACCCGGACGCGGCGGCGGAGGCCCGGGCCAGCGACGCCGCCCGCGCCGGAGGCACCCCCCGCGGCTCGCTGGAGGGCATTCCCGTCCTGGTCAAGGACAACATCCAGGTGGCCGGGATGCCCACCACGGCCGGCTCGCCCGCCCTGCTGGGCGCCGGCGGCCCCGACGCGTTCCTGGTGCGCCGCCTGCGCGAGGCCGGAGCCGTGATCATCGGCAAGGCCAACCTGTCGGAGTGGGCGAACTTCCGGTCCACGCACGGCACCAGCGGCTGGTCCACGCTGGGCGGCCAGACCGCCAACCCGCACGCGCTGCAGCGCAACCCGTCCGGCTCCAGCTCCGGCTCCGCAGCCGGCGTCGCGGCGGGCCTGGCCCCGATCGCGGTAGGCACCGAAACCGACGGCTCGATCGTCTGCCCGGCCAGCGCGTGCGGGGTCGTGGGCATCAAGCCCACGCTGGGCCTGATCAGCCGCACCGGCATCGTACCGATCTCGCCGGCCCAGGACACCGCGGGCCCAATGGCGCGCTCAGTGGCGGACGCGGCGGCGCTCCTGTCCGTGCTGGCCGCCGCCGACCCCGAAGATCCCGCCTGCGCCGGTTCCCGCCTGGATATGGAACGGGCTGGGGCCGACTCCGATTATGCCGGATTCTGCGATCCGGGTGCGCTTCGCGGAGCCCGGGTGGGCGTCTGGCGCGATGGCTCCGCGGCGGCGGGGGCGACGACCGGCGCCGTGCTGGACAGCGCGGTCGCCCGGCTTCGCGAAGGCGGCGCGACGGTCATCGACCCGGTCGAGCTGCCCGGCGCGGACAAGATCGAGCAGCCGGAGTTCGCCGCGCTGCTGCACGAGTTCCGGCACAGCATCGGCGCCTACCTGGCCACGCGGCCCGGCAACCCGCCACGGAGCCTGGCCGAGCTGATCGGATTCAACCAGCGCAACGCGGACCTGGTGCTCGCGCGCTTCGGCCAGGAGCTGCTCGAGCAGGCCGAAGCGACCGGCGGCGACCTCACCGATCCCGGCTACCTGGCGCTTCGGGCCGACGCGGCCCGGCTCGCCCGGGTCGCGCTGGAGACCCCGCTGGTCACGCACCGGCTGGACGCGGTCGTCGCGCTGACCGCCTGCCCCGCCTGGCTGACCGACTACGCGCTCGGCGATCACGATGTGTTCCACACCTCCGGGCCGGCCGCCGTCGGCGGGTATCCCGCCGTGTCGGTGCCGTTCGGTTACGTCTGGGGTCTCCCGGTCGGCATCTCGTTCATGGGACCACGCTGGAGCGAGTCCCGGCTGATCGCGCTCGCCTACGCCTTCGAGCAGGCCGCCGCCACCCCGGCCGCCAGCCCGGAGCCGCCGCACGTCACCACCGGCCCCCCGCCCCACCTGGCCGAAACACTCTCCCCCTGACGGCCTGCTCTCCACGTGGCCCCGGTCTCCTTCCCGGCCCGGTCTCCTTCCCGGCCCGGGCCTCCTCCTGGACGCCGGCCTCCTCCTGGGCCCCGCCTGCTGCCAGCCGCCGGCCTCCTCCCCGGCCCGGTCTCCTCCCGGGCCCGCCTGCTACCGGCCGCCGGCCGCCGGCCTCCTCCCCGGCCCGTGTCAGAAAGCCCCGTGGCGTGGCAAGATAGCCTGGGAGCATGGAATCCTGGCGTCGCCCGAGCATCCCCCAGCTGCCCGGACACGGACCCGAGCCGAGGCTCCGGGACACGGCCACCGGTGAGATACGGCCTGCCGCCGGCGGCCCGGGTGGCGGGCTCGCCACGATGTACGCGTGCGGCATCACTCCCTACGACGCCACCCATATCGGGCACGCGGCCACGTACACGGCGTGGGATCTTCTGGTCCGGGCCTGGCTGGACGCCGGGCGCCCGGTCACCTACATCCAGAACGTCACCGATGTGGACGACCCCCTGCTGGAGCGGGCCCAGCGCGACGGCGAGGACTGGCAGCACCTGGCCGCCCGGGAGATCGACCGCTTCCGCGATGACATGGTGGCCCTCCGGCTGATCCCCCCGGCCCACCTGGTCGGGGCCGTGGAGGCTATTCCGGTCATCGAGCGGTTCGCCGAACGGCTCGCGGACCGCGGCTCGCTGTATGACCTGGACGGTGACGTCTACTTCGCCCGGGAGGCCGACCCGGGGTTCGGCGCGCTCTCCGGCGCAGGAACGGGACCGGATCTCAGCCCGGCGCAGATGCTCGAGCTGTCCGCCGAGCGGGGCGGCGACCCGGACCGGCCCGGCAAGAAGGACCCCCTGGACGTCCTCGTGTGGCGGGCGGCCCGGCCTGGTGAGCCGTCCTGGGACTCGCGGTTCGGCCCCGGCCGGCCCGGCTGGCACGTCGAGTGCGCGGCCATCGCCACCGATCACCTCGGCCCCGCCTTCGACGTCCAGGCCGGCGGATTCGACCTGGTGTTCCCGCACCACGAGATGAGCGCCTCGCACACCCGGGTGGCGTTCGCCGGGCACCCCGGGCACCTGTTCGCGCAGAATTACGCGCACGCGGGGATGGTCGGCCTCGACGGGGAGAAAATGTCCAAGTCCCTGGGCAACCTGGTCTTTGTCTCACGGCTGACCGGTGCGGGCGAGGACCCGATGGCGATCCGGCTGGCCCTGCTCGCCCACCACTATCGCGAGGACTGGGAATGGACCGACGCGGGCCTGGCGGCGGCGCGGGACCGGCTGGCCCGCTGGCGGTCCGCCGCCGCGGCGGCCCTGGACGGGCTGGCCCCGCACGGCACCGCCCCGGCGGTACTGGCGGGCATCCGCGAGCGGCTGGCTGATGACCTGGATGCGCCGGGTGCCCTCGCGATCGTGGACCGGTGGGCGGCCAGCACGCTGGACGGCCCGCCCGTCGGGCCGCCCACCGGCCCGCCCGCCGGTGTTGGGCCTGATGGCCCGGCCGGCGGCGGCCTGTCCGGCACGCCCGCGGACCGCGCGGACGGGCACCTGGTCCGGGACGCGGTGGACGCCCTGCTCGGCGTGGCCCTCTAGCGGCCCGAAGGGCCCATCGAAATCTTATCGGCAGACTTTTCGTCACATGCTGCCGAAAACTCTGCCCATAAGTCGTGGTGTCCCTGCGGGGACGCCGCGCAGGCGTGAAGATCGCGGGATTTCCGGGTCAGCAGGGCTTGGCCCGCTAAACCCTGAGACCGGCCGCTGACCGTGTCGGCAGATATCGCCGTTACGCCGTTCGCAGCCCGCTCCGCGCGCCGTGATGCGCTGGCTGACAGCATCTGGCGGGCCGCCTGTGATGGGCCAAGCGGTCCCATTACGTGATATCCCTATTGATATCGGATAGTGGGGGCCTACCGCCGGGAGCAGTTCATGACCGAGCAACCAGTGCAGCCGCTGGCCCAGCAGGACGACGCCGTAGCCCTGCTCGTGCGGGCCGTCAACCAGTTGCCCCCCGATGACCGGGACGAGGTGTTCGCCTGGCTACTGCGGCTCGGGGGCCGTCACTACAGTCCCGCCGGGGCGGCCATCTGGGGGCGGGGGCGGGCCAGTGCGGGCCTGCTGGACATCTTCCAGGAGGCAAAATCGGCGTCGGCCCGCCAGCCCGGGTCGGCCCAGCAGATGGTCCCGGTCCGGTTCCCCGCCGACCAGCACGCCCGGCTGCGCGAGTGGTGCACGGAGCACGGGTTCTCCATGGCGACCGTCATCCGCGGCCTCGTGGCCAAGTTCCTCGATGGCCAGTTTTCAGAGCACAACTGAGCCCAGATCCCTGGCACACCCGGTCCCGCCCGTCAAGACCCTTTCCCATCCTGTGCATACCGCCCTCTTCTTTCCACAGCCCCGCACATCGCCCATGGCCCCGCCCGCGCCCTGCCGCCGAGCCTGGCACCATGAGCGCAAACCTCCCCGCGGGCCGCAACCTCCCGCACCCACACCGTCCCAGCCATCCGCCCACCCCCCAGGCCGTCAGCGTCGGCTCACCAGCCGCTGTCCTCGCCGTCGTCCCTCATCTGCTCGGCTTCGTCCCGGCCAGAAGCCTCATCGTGCTGGGCGCCGGGCCGCCACGTGACCGCATCCACCTGACCCTCCGGTTCGATCTTCCCGACCCGCCGGACGCCGCCGCCGCGAGCGCCATCGCCGAGCACGCGGTCGCCGTCCTCACCAGCCAGCGGCAGGCCATGGCGGTGGTGATCGGCTACGGTCCGGGCCGCCTGGTCACCCCGGTCGCCGACCGGATCCGGGACGAGGCGAGAAGGGCTCGCCTCGAACTGCGGGACGTGCTGCGCGTGGAGGACGGCCGTTACTGGTCCTACCTGTGCCGCAACCCCTCCTGCTGCCCGCCCGGCGGCGTCCCCCTCGACCCCCGCCACCCGGCCGCCGCAGCCATGGCCGCGGCCGGCGTCCCGGTGCTGCCGGACCGGGACGCCCTGGCCGCCACGATCTCCCCGCTCGGTGGCATCACCCGCGAATCCATGCGGCAGGCCACTCGCCGCGCAGAAGCGCACGAGCGGGACCTGATTCAGCTCGCGGCCCGCCCCGGCCGCACTCGCCTGGTGGTGCTGGAAGGACTCAGCGCGGTGGCCGACGCCCTCCGCACGTACCGGGACGGCGGGAAGTTCGCCACCGACGATCAGGTCGCGTGGCTGTCGCTGTCCCTGTCACGCCTGCGCGTCCGGGACGACGCGTGGGCGCGCATGGAGCCCGGGTACCGGGACGCCCACACCAGGCTCTGGACCGACGTCGTGCGCCGCGCCGAGCCGGGATACCTGCCCGCGCCCGCCTCGCTGCTCGCGTTCACCGCGTGGCAGTGCGGCAACGGCGCGCTGGCCAACCTGGCTCTGGGCCGCGCCCTCGACGCCGACCCCGGATACTCCATGGCGCTGCTCCTGCGGGACACGATCGACGCCGGTGCCCCGCCGTCCCTGGCCCGGCTGCCGATGACGCCGGAAGAGGTCGCGGCCAGCTATGCGGACACGGACGAGGAGGCGGAGCCAGCGGCCGGCGGGGAGGACCCCGAATGACGGCCGCGCTAGCCGTGGTCGCGGACGCGCTTGAACTCCGGGATAAACTGCGTGAGCTGTTTGTCCGGTATAGGCCCGGCGACCTGGGCCGGGCCGGAGGAAGGAGAGGCGCATGACGGACGTCGCCCGCACGGCCGCACCGCCCGCGATGGCGGAACATCGCGCCGCGGTCGCCCGCCTGCGCCAGGCGTACGCGGCGATACCGACTGGCTCGCCCGTACGCCTCGCGAAGCGCACATCCAACCTGTTCCGGTTCCGTGACGCGCAGCGCGGCCGCGGCGCGGAGAACCAGCCGGGACTCGACGTGTCCGCCTTCGGCCATGTCCTGTCCGTCGATCCCGATGCACGGGTGGCTGTCGTCGGCGGCATGACCACGTATGAGGACCTGTGCGACGCGACGCTGCCGCACGGCCTGATGCCGCTGGTTGTCCCGCAGCTCAAGACGATCACGCTGGGCGGCGCGGTGAGCGGGCTCGGCATCGAGTCCACCGCGCTCCGCAACGGCATGCCGCACGAATCGGTGCTGGAGATGGAGATCCTCGACCGGTGACGGGCGGGTGCTGACGGCCACTCCGGGCAACGAGCACAGTGACCTGTTCGCCGCCTTCCCCAACTCCTACGGCACGCTGGGCTACGCCCTGTCCCTGACCATCGAGCTGGAGCCGGTCCGGCCGTACGTCCACCTGCGCCATTCCCGTTCCGCGAGCCGGGCGCCTGCATGACCGCCATCGCGGAGATCGCGGCCGAGGGAAGTTACCGCGGCCAGCGCGCCGACTTCCTCGACGGTGTGGCGTTCGGCCCGGACGAGCTGTACCTGACCGTCGGGGCGTTCAGCGACGTGGCCCCCTGGCGCAGCGACTACACCGGCCGGGACATTTACTACACCTCCATCCGCGGCCCGCAGGAGGACTTCCTCACCATCCGCGACTACCTGTGGCGGTGGGACACCGACTGGTTCTGGTGCTCCCGGCCCTTCGGCGTGCAGAAACCCCTGATCCGGGCGCTGTGGCCGAGGCGCTACCGGCGCTCTGACGTATACCGCAAGCTGGTGGCGCTGGATCGCCGGCTCGGCCTGAGCGGCGCGCTGGACGAACGCCGCCACCGGCCCGCGCGGGAGGCGGTGATCCAGGACGTGGAGATCCCGGTGGCGCGCGGCGCCGATTTCCTCTCCTTCTTCACGTCCCAGGTGGGCATGAGCCCGGTCTGGATGTGCCCGCTGCGGCTGCGCGGCGAGCGCGACTGGCTGCTGTACCCCCTCAAGCCCGGCGAGGTGTACGTCAACTTCGGGTTCTGGGGGACCGTGCCGCTGCCCCCGGGACGATCGGACGGCTACTTCAACCGGCTGATCGAGGCCGAGGTCGGTGCCCTCGGCGGCCACAAGTCGCTGTATTCCACGGCCTTCTACACCGAGGACGACTTCAGCCGGCTCTACAACGGCGCGGCCCACGCGAAGCTGAAGCGCGAATACGACAGTTCCGGCCAGCTCCCGGGCCTGTACGACAAGTGCGTCCGCGGACGCTGACCTGCCCGCCGCCCCCACCGGCTTACCGGGCCGCCAGTCCGGCGAGCCCCGCGGCCTCAGGACCCCAGCAGACCACACCACTGCCCCCGCCCCCACGGCCAGATCGACGGAAGCGAGATAAGCATGGCGCTGGCGCAAGTTTTCGAGACCATCGCGGGGCCCGACGCCCCGGTCGAGTTCGTCGCGTACGACGGCAGCCGCGCAGGCGCGGAGGACTCCCCGGTGCGCATCACGGTGCGATCCCCGGCCGCCGTGTCCTACCTGGCGCAGGCGCCCGGCGCCCTCGGCCTGGCCCGCGCCTACGTCTCCGGCCACCTCGACGTGGACGGGGACATTTACACCGCGCTGGCCCGGATGGCGAAGGCGCAGACGATGAGCCTGGATCTGTCCGAGCGGCTCCGGCTGCTCCGTGAGCTGGGCGGTCCCCGCACCCTGCTCCCGCGTCTGGCGCCGCCGCCGCAGGAGGTGAACCCCGGCCGTCGGTGGCTCACCGGCCGGCTGCACTCCAAGGGCCGCGACGCCACCGCGATCTCACATCACTACGACGTGTCCAACCGGTTCTACGAATGGGTGCTGGGCCCGTCGATGGCGTACACCTGCGCCTGTTACCCGACTCAGGATGCCACCCTCGAAGAGGCGCAGGAATACAAGTTCGACCTCGTCGCGCGGAAGATCGGCCTGCGCAGCGGCATGCGGCTGCTCGACGTCGGCTGCGGCTGGGGTGGCATGGTCATGCACGCGGCCCGCGAGTACGGCGTCCAGGCGCTCGGGGTCACGCTCTCGGCGCAGCAGGCGGCCTGGGCCCAGCAGGCGATCGAGAAGGCCGGCCTGTCCCGCCTGGCCGAGGTCCGTCACCTCGATTACCGGGACGTCCCGGAGACCGGCTTCAACGCGGTCAGCTCGATCGGGCTGACCGAGCACATCGGCGTGCAGCAGCTACCTGGCTATTTCGGGTTCCTGCTCGGCAAGCTCAGGCCGGAAGGACGCCTGCTCAACCACTGCATCACCCGGCCGGACAACAACGAGCCCGGCACCCGCAAGAGCGGCTTCATCAACCGCTACGTCTTCCCCGACGGCGAGCTCGAAGGGCCTGGCTACCTGGTCTCCCGGATGAACGAGGCCGGCTTCGAGGTCCGGCACGAGGAAAATCTCCGCGAGCATTACGCCAGGACGCTGGCGGCCTGGGGCGCGAACCTGGACGCGCACTGGAAGGAAGCCGTCGCCGAGGTCGGCCAGGGCACGGCCCGGGTGTGGCGCCTGTACATGGCCGGATCGCGGCTCGGCTTCGACCGGAACCAGATCCAGCTGCACCAGGTCCTGGGCGTGAAACTGGCCAGTGACGGCACGTCCGGCATGCCGCTGCGGCCCAACTGGGAGTCCCGGCCATCCGCCCGGGACGCCGCCCCCGCCGGGAACGGGACGGCCGCCGGGAACGGTGCGGCGCCGGGCGGCGGGACGGTACCCCCGGCGCACGACACCGCGCTCGCCTGAGTTCCGGGCGGTCCCCATGCGGATAGCCGACCATATCGCGGCGCTGCGGGCCGAGGGCCCGCTGCTGGCCAGCGCGGCCGAGCGTGGCGGCCCGGACGCGCCGGTGCCGTCCTGCCCCGGCTGGCGGATGCGTGACCTGGTCCGGCACGTGAGCAACGTGCACCGCTGGGCCACCCGGTACGTCATCGAGGAGCACCCGGTCTGGATGGACCAGCTGAGCGAGGACGACATGGTGCGTTCCGGGCCGGCCGATGACAAGGACCTGCCCGGCTGGTTCCTCGACGGCCTCCAGCGCCTGGTCGCCGCGCTCGAGCACGCCGATCCCGGGATGACGTGCTGGACCTTCCTGCCCGCGGCGTCGCCGCTGGCTTTCTGGGCCCGGCGCCAGGCCCACGAGACCGCGATCCACCGCGTGGACGCCGAGCTGGCCGCGGGCGCCGGCCAGCTGGCCCCGTTCCCGCCTGGCCTGGCCGGCGACGGTGCCGACGAGCTGATCATGGGCTTCGCCCGCCGTCAGAGCAAGCGCGGGCTGCGCGCCGACCCGCCGTGCTGGCTGGCCATCCACGCGGGCCCCGGCTCCGGCGACTGGCTCGTCCGGATGGCCCCGGACTCGGCCGCGGTGGCCCGCGGGACGGTACCCGCCGATGATGCCCCGGAGGGGACAGGCTGCGAGCTAACGGGCCCGGCTGAGGCTCTCTACCTGATGCTGTGGAACCGGGGCGGGACCGGCGGCGTGGAGGTGCGCGGGGATCCCCGTGCTCTCGGCCTCTGGCGTGAGCACGTGCACGTCCGCTGGACCTGAGCCTGGCCGCCGGGCCGTCTCCCGCATCCGCAGCCCGATCCACGCGATCACGGGATGGCCGCGCAGGTCGTAACCGCGGATGTCCCAGACGTATTCACCGTCGCCTTCCGCCCCCGCCCCGCCGGCCGGAGCCGAGATCAGGTTGGCCTGCATTTCGGCCGCGCCCGGTACCTCAGCGCCGGTGACCGTCAGCAAATCGCAGCCGCCGGGCAGCAGCCTGCGACCCGGTACGCACGCCTGGGCCACCTGCAGCGCCGCGTCGTTCAGTCCCGGGCTGCCCAGCACCAGCTGGCTGGCCGGCCTCCGGCAGGTCCCCGAACCAGGGCTCCTCGTCACGCCCGCGGACGATCGCGCGGCAGGACCGCGGCCGTTTTCCGGACACCAGCGCCACCCGGCGGAACCGTCCCGTCTGAAAGCACACCGGCCCGTACAGGTCTGCCCCGTCCACGATCTCCGCGCCGGTCCCGCGTACCATCCCGAAACCGTTTATCGCGGCGTGCGCCGCCGCCCCCGCCGCTCCCGGCTCACCCAGCCCGGCGAACATGGCCCGGGCGCATTCGGTCGGCTGATTACCCGGGCTGTCCCGCCGGACCCGGAGGATCGTCTCCACACCGTCTCCGCGCACCCGCGCCTCGACGCGCAGCACGACCCGGACCTCGTCCGTCATCTCGCCGGCCAGGGCCACGGGAGCGCTCAGCCGAACCCGCCTCGCGCTGCGCATCGCCCGGCCGGCGAGCGTGGAGGCGGCCTCCGCCATGGCCTCCAGGCCGATCGTCGCCGGCAGTACCGGCTGCCCGTCGACGAGGTAGTCGGCCAGGTACGGGTCGGTCCGGGCGGAGATACGCGTCTCGGCGACCAGCCCTGAGCCGGGGCGGAACACGCTGACGGTTTCCAGGAACCGGCCCCGCCGTGGCACGGGCGCGTCCCGTGTGACCGGCGGCCCATCCGCGTCAGGCCCGGAACACGGACGGCCCGGCCCGCGCGCCGCCGCCCCGGCCCGTGCGTACGCCGGCTCCGCCCCCGCGTCCGCCGCCCCGGCCCGCGCGTCGGCCGCCGGATGCGGACCCCGCCGGACGGCCGGCCAGTCCCGCCAGATGTCCACCGGCTCGGCCAGCCCGGGACTCAGCAGGGCAATGTCTGGTATCGCACCGGCCGCCAGCAGCGCCGCGGCACACGCCGCCCCGGGATCACCGGCCGGGTCCCCGGCAGAGACATCCCGCGGCGGCACCCAGCCGCAAACCGGCGGCCGGGACGCCGCACGCGGCGGCCGCACGGGTGAGCGCCTCGCCGCCGCCGGCGACGACGATCAGGTCGGCGCCGTCCGAGGCCACCCGAATCGCGTCGCGGAAGCGGACCGGCGAGGTGAGCTGAGCGCACAGCAGCGCCGGGATGTCGTCGTCCGGCGTCAGTTCGCGCGCCGTCACCGTGGATACCAGCCGCCGCTGCGGCGGCCCGAACCGGACCTGGCTCAGCACGCCGCGCAGCGGCGCGGCGCACGGCGCCATCGCCGGCGTGTGCAGGGCGTGCGCGCCATCCAGCACGTCCGCGGTCACGCCCAGGGCGCTGGCTTGCCGGATCAGCTGGCGGACAGCCGGGACCGGGCCTGCCAGTACATGCGAGCGCGGCCCGTCATAGGCGGCGACCGCCAGCCCGCACGCGGCGGTCAGCGAGCGGGCCGCCGCCTCACCGGCGGCGACCCTGGCCATCGCGATACGCATGGCGCCCGTCCCGCGGCGCACCTCGCCGTGCTGGGCGAGCAGGCGCGCGGCTTCCGGCGCGGCCAGGCTGCCCGCCCATACCAGGCCGGCCAGCTCACCAAGGCCGTAGCCGACGGCGGCGGCCGGGCGGACGCCGAGGCCCGCCAGCCACTGCATCGCGCCGAGTGACCGGGCCAGGGCCATCGCCTCGCCGGCCGGGGTGGCCGCACTCCCGGGGACCGCGCCGCTGGCCGTCACGCCGCCGGGAAACACCAGGACGACGCGGCCGCGGGCGCCGGACGACACGTGGACCCCGCCGTCGCTGACCATCGGGCCGCCGCCGCGCAGGCCGCGCACCAGGCGGGCCCCCCGTGTGGCCCGTTCAGCCAGCTCATCCCGGGTTCGCGCGGTCATGCTGACGCGGATCTCCCGGTCACCGCCAGCATTCGCCGGCCGGGCCCGGACGGCGCCACTCGCCAGACGGCCAGCAATACCGCCCCGGGCCCCGGGCGGGTCGGCCGTGGCCATGTCGTGACCCAATTGGCACGCCAGGTTCCGCAGCTCATGAGGTGACATCCGCGGGGCAATCGACGCGATCCGTTCCAATGTGGCGGCAAGCCATTGCTGGTCGCAGCCGCGCAGCGCGAAAACACCCGTGAATACGGCTGGACGCGCGAACCCGGCGTCAACCCCAGTGGACATTATTCCCCGGAAGGCAGTGATCAGGCCCGGGCCTGCTGGCCCGGGCCACTGAGCGCGGTAAGGCTTCGCTGGAGCCGCCCGCCCCGGGCTCATCTGCCCGAGGCGGTGGTCATCCGCAGGTGCGGGGCGTGCGGGCACGTGGGCGATGGGTAAGCCGGGCATGATGCCTGACTTGCCGATCGCCGCCAGCTGCGGCGGCCCCAGCCGACCCCACTGTATTGACCGTGAATATGCGCGGTCAAGGGCCATTAGATAGCGTGCCGATTCCCGGGATAATTTCATTTCTGCGCCGCAATGTCCATTATGAATGGCGCATTGCGGCTTTTCCTGACATGCCAGCGCCACGGCGAGGAGGCCTGGGGGAGGCCCGGGGGAGGCCCGGCGGAGGCGCGGCGGAGGGTACAGTGGGGCAGCGCCGGGCCCGGGCGCACGCACGGCACCGGCGCCCCACCTGGCCTGGCCGCACCCAGCATCCGGCATCCGGACGCGTACGCCGGCGCTCCTGTTCATGCGCTATCCTCGGCGCATGCGTGCCGTCCGGCTGCTCCTTATTTAGCCGCGCCGACCTCGAAGCTCCGTCGGCGTGGCTGCCCCGCGTGAGCGAGGGCCCTTTTCATTGCCAGGGGCGCCCCCATTGCATGGCCAGATGCACAATGACACGCATGCGGCCGGACTCAACAGTGTGAGGAAACGATGACAGCGGCGGACAGCGCCGAGGCGGCGCAGCGCTACGACCCACGCGAGATCCAGGGAAAATGGCAGGCTCGCTGGGCGGAACTGGATCCATTCCGCGCGAGCGACGATCCGGCGGACACCCGCGAGCGCGCGTACCTCCTGGACATGTTTCCCTACCCGTCCGGTGACCTGCACATGGGGCACGCCGAGGCGTACGCGATCGGCAACGCCGTCGCGCGGTCCTGGTTTCAGCAGGGCAAGAATGTGCTGCACCCGATCGGCTGGGACGCCTTCGGCCTGCCCGCCGAGAACGCGGCGATCCGCAACAACGCGCACCCCGCAGACTGGACGTACGCGAATATCGAGACCCAGGCGGAATCCTTCCGCCGGTACGCGGTGTCGTTCGACTGGTCCCGCCGGCTGCAGACCTGCGATCCGGAGTACTACCGCTGGAACCAGTGGCTGTTCCTTCGGTTCTACGAGCGCGAACTGGCCTACCGCAAGGACGGCTACGTCAACTGGTGCCCGAAGGACCAGACCGTCCTGGCTAACGAGCAGGTCATCAACGGCCGCTGCGAGCGCTGCGGTACCGAAGTCGTCCGGCGGACGCTGACCCAGTGGTACTTCAGGATCACCTCCTACGCCGACCGGCTGCTGGCCGACGCCGCCGACCTCGAGGGGAACTGGCCGGAGCGCGTCCTGCTCATGCAGCGCAACTGGATCGGCCGGTCCGAGGGCGCCGAAGTGCAGTTCGCCATCGAGGGCCGCGACGAGCCGGTGACGGTCTTCACCACCCGTCCCGACACGCTGTACGGCGCGACGTTCTTCGTGGTGGCCGCGGACTCGCCGCTGGCCGAGGAGCTGTGCACGCCCGGCCGCGTGGCGGAACTGCGCCGCTACGTGGCCGAGGTCCGCAAGCTGACGGACATCGAACGGCAGGCCACCGGCCGCGAGAAGACCGGCGTCTTCCTGGGCGTGCACGCGGTCAACCCCGTCAACGACGAACTGATCCCCGTCTGGGCGGCCGACTACGTGCTGCCCGACTACGGAACCGGCGCGATCATGGCGGTTCCCGCGCACGACCAGCGCGACCTGGACTTCGCCCGCGCTCACGGGCTGCCGGTCGGCGTCGTGGTGGCCACCGATCAGCCTGACCCGGGCGAGACGGGCGTGGCCACGCCGGGCGACGGCAAGCTGGTCAATTCCGGCCCGCTGGACGGGCTCGGCAAGACCGAGGCGATCGCGGCGATCATTTCGATCCTGGCCGAAAAGGGCCTGGGCCACGCCGCCGTGAACTACCGGCTGCGCGACTGGCTGGTCTCCCGGCAGCGCTTCTGGGGCACGCCGATCCCGATCATTCACTGCCCGTCCTGCGGGGAGGTCCCGGTCCCCGAGGAGGACCTGCCGGTCGTCCTGCCGGACCTGCGTGGGCAGGACCTTGCCCCCAGGGGCGTATCGCCCCTGGCCGCCGCCGCCGACTGGGTGAACGTGGAGTGCCCCAAGTGCGGCGGCCCGGCCAAGCGCGACACCGACACCATGGACACGTTCGTCGACTCATCCTGGTATTTCCTGCGGTACTGCTCACCTGCCTACACGAACGGCCCGTTCGATCCGGCCGACGTTCGCCGCTGGGCGCCGATCGACCTGTACGTCGGCGGTGTCGAGCACGCCATCCTGCACCTGCTCTACAGCCGGTTCTTCGTGAAGGTCCTGCACGACATGGGCATGACCGACTTCCGCGAGCCGTTCACCCGGCTGCTGAACCAGGGCCAGGTCATCAACGGCGGCAAGGCGATGTCCAAGTCGCTGGGCAACGGCGTCGACCTGGGCCAGCAGCTGGCCGCGCATGGAGTCGACGCGATCCGGCTCACCATGATCTTCGCCAGCCCGCCGGAGGACGACATCGACTGGGCTGACGTGCGGCCCGAGGCGATGGTCAAGTTCCTCGGCCGGGTCTGGCGGATCGCCGCCGACGTGGCGGCGGCCGGGCCAGCCGCGGCCCTGCCGGGATCAGCGGGGCCATCCGGCGGGCACATCGCCCTCCGCCGGGTCACGCACCACACCATCGAGGATGTCACCCGGCTGGTCGAGGCGCACCGGCTGAACGTGGCCGTAGCCCGGCTGATGGAGCTGGTGACCGCCGCGCGCCGGGCCATCGACTCCGGCCCGGGCGCCGCTGACCCGGCGGTCCGTGAGGCGGCCGGTGTCCTGGCGGTGCTGCTGTCGCTGTTCGCCCCGTACACGGCCGAGGAATGCTGGGAGCTGCTGGGCCAGGAGCCTTCGGTCGCCAAGGCCGGATGGCCGGCCGCCGATCCCGCGCTGCTCGTCACCGAGTCGGTCACCTGCGTTATCCAGGTGAACGGGAAGCTCCGGGACCGGATCGAGGTGTCACCGGACATCAGCGAGGACGAACTGCGGGAAATCGCCCTGGCCGCCCCCGGCGTGCTGCGGGCGCTGGCCGGCCAGTCCATCCGGAAGGTCATCGTCCGCGCGCCCAAGCTGGTCAACGTCGTCGCTGGCTGAGGCCTCGGCTCCTCCGCCGCGTCCCCGCCCGGCTGGCGGCCCGTCGCGGCCATGGCCGGACGCGGCGGGACACTCCGACCCCGCGGGCGCGTGCCCGGCCAGCGTCCGGGCCCGGCTGCCCGCGGGTGCCGCGGCTCCCTAGACGCGCCTGAGGACCGCCACGACCTTGCCGAGGATCGTGGCCTCATCGCCCAGGATCGGGGCGTACAGCGGGTTGTGCGGAATCAGCCAGACGTGGCCGTCGCTCTTCTTGAACGTCTTGACGGTCGCCTCGCCTTCGGCCCCCTCCCCCTCGACCATGGCCGCGACGATCTCACCGTTCTCCGCGTTCGGCTGGGACCGGACCACCACCCAGTCCCCGTCGGTGATCGCGGCGTTGATCATCGAGTCACCGCTCACCTTGAGCAGGAAGTGCTCTCCCTCACCGACTAGCTGCTTCGGCAACGGGAAAACGTCCTCCACACGCTGCTCGGCCAGCACGGGACCACCGGCGGCGATCCGGCCGACCAGGGGAACGTACGCCGCTTCCTGCGACGGAATGTCAAAGGTGCCGGGCGGGGCCTCCGGGATCTCGTCCTCGTCCTGTTCGAATTCGGGACGGACGGCCGGATGCCCGGGAAGGCGTACCTCCACCGTCCGCGGGCGGCCGGCATCCCGGTGCAGATAGCCCTTCGCCTGCAGCGTCGAAAGCTGGTACGAGACGCTCGACGTGCTTGTCAGCCCGACCGCTTCGCCAATTTCCCGCATTGAGGGCGGATAGCCGCGCTTTTGCACGGAATCGCGGATTACCTGCAGCACCTTGCGCTGCCGCCAGGTGAGCACGTGACCGGGCTCCGGCTTGTCCGGCGTCACCGTAACAACGGGCGGGACGCTGCCCTTTGGCTTTCGCCCTGGTTTTCCCTTGGCGCGGGGAGCGTCGCCGACGGCCCCGGCTACTCCCTCTGCGGCGTTATCCGTACTGCCGTTGTCCATCAGACGACCTTCCAATCCGGTTAATCCCTATCTGCTGCCGAGGGTAGCCGCTGCGCTTCGCGATCTCAAACATCTGTTCGACGTGTCGCCAAAATGTCAGACCCGCCCGGTACAAAGATGTCGTAGGTTCGTTCGATCGAACAGGTATACGATCGAACAGCAGCATTCGAATGAACGTTTGATGAGGAGGTCGGCATGAGTGCTCTGCCCGCAGAGGTGCCGCCGTCGGGGGCCGTCCCAGCCACAACAGACACCGGGCCGCGGGGGCGGTCCCGGACAGGCGGTGCCCAGGCGCGGCTCTCGGTCCATCCGCTGTTCCCCAGCAAGAGGTGGCTCCTGCCCGACGGGGACTGCATTTTCCCGGGCGGCGGAGGCCGTTTCTCTGGCCAGGCCGCCCCTCCCGCCCGGCGGCCCGCAGTGCTCCGCGGCCCGCAGATGCCCAGCGGCGGCCGGACGCCCAGCGGCCGGCCCGCCTTGCGACGGCGGTCGGCCGTCCGATGCTGGCCGGCCATGTCGCCGCGAGTGTCGCGCCGCGCCGGCTGCGGCTGACCAGGCGGGGCCGGATCGTCGTGGCCATCCTGGCCGTGCTGGCGGTCTGTGGACTGTTCGTCGCGGGAGCCAGCACGGCCCAGGCGAGCGGCCCCGCGTCGGCGCACGGCAGCGCCGCGCAGGTGATCGTCCAGCCCGGCGACACGCTGTGGTCGATCGCGCAGAGCGCCGACCCGAACGCCGACGCGCGGGCCATCGTGCAGCAGATCCTGCAGGCCAACCGGCTCACGGACCCGAACATCACGGCCGGCCAGCGGCTGTGGGTGCCACGCGGCTGAGACCCGGGCGGCGCGGCCCGGGCCACAGCCGCAGATAGCGGCCGATACCGCCGGCGGCACGTGACACGCCGGCCGGGGTGCGAGTGCCCCTGTGTGGCCGGCGGTTTCAGGACGCACTGGTTTGACACTTGCGACGAGCGGCCGGGTGGTCTACCGTAACCACAACATCTAGTAGTTACACGGATGTGTTTCATCCAGTACTAGTGGGTTCCGGGCGGCAACGGACTGACTGGCCGGCGAGGAGGGTGGTCGCGTGCACTGTCCCTTCTGCAGGCATCCAGACAGCCGGGTGATCGACAGCCGCACCGCCGATGATGGCGTGGCGATCCGCCGCCGCCGGGCATGCCCGGATTGCGGAAAACGTTTTACCACTCAGGAGACAGTGATCCTGATGGTGGCGAAGCGGAGCGGGGTGACGGAGCCCTTCGTCCGCGACAAGATCGTCCGTGGTGTCCGGCGTGCCTGCCAGGGCCGCCCGGTCGACGAAGACCAGCTCGCGATCCTGGCCCAGCGCGTCGAGGAAGTGATCAGGTCCCGGGGCTGCGCCGAGATTCCCTCTCACGAGGTCGGCCTGGCCATCCTGGGCCCGCTGCGCGAGCTGGACGAGGTCGCTTACCTGCGCTTTGCCTCCGTGTACCGGGGATTTGAGTCGCTCGCGGACTTTGAGAAGGAAATCGAGGCGCTGCGCGACGAGCGGCCGGACACGCCGCACGGCGCGACGCCGGCCGACGTCAGGCAGGCAGAGGGAAAGCCGGCCCCGTAGCAGCGGGCCGTGACACCACCGCAGTTGATCGCTGGAAAAGACCTAATAAGCATGAGCGGCCCGGGCGGGGCCGCAGAAGGGGGCTTGGCATGACGGAGACGGTGAGCGGGGCCGCTGCTTCCCGGGGCAAGAACGCGCGCAAGGGGCTCCGGATGAGCCGGATCCACACCACCAAGGGTGTTCATCCCTACGACGAGGTGACGTGGGAACGCCGGGACGTCGTCATGATGAACTGGCGCGACGGGACCGTCAACTTCGAGCAGCGCGGCGTCGAGTTCCCCGACTTCTGGTCGCTCAACGCGGTCAACATCGTCACGACCAAGTACTTTCGCGGTGCGGTGGGGACCCCGCAGCGCGAATGGAACCTCAAGCAGCTGGTCGACCGGGTGGTCGGCGTGTACCTGGAGACGGGCCGGAAGCACGGTTACTTCGCCACGGACGCCGACGCCGAAATATTCGAGCACGAGCTCAAGTACGCCCTGATCCACCAGGTCTTCAGCTTCAACTCGCCGGTCTGGTTCAACGTCGGCACGCCGTCGCCGCAGCAGGTGTCCGCGTGCTTCATCCTGGCCGTCGACGACACGATGGACTCGATCCTGGAGTGGTACAAGGAAGAGGGCCTGATCTTCAAGGGCGGCTCCGGCGCCGGGGTGAACCTGTCCCGGCTGCGGTCCAGCAAGGAGTTGCTCAGCTCCGGGGGAACCGCCAGCGGCCCCGTGTCCTTCATGCGCGGGGCTGACGCGTCGGCTGGCACCATCAAGTCGGGCGGCGCTACCCGCCGCGCGGCGAAGATGGTGGTCCTCGACGTCGATCACCCGGACGTTGAGGAGTTCATCGAGACCAAGGCGCGCGAGGAAGAGAAGGTGCGCGTCCTCCGCGATGCGGGCTTCGACATGGACCTCGGCGGCAAGGACATCGTGAGCGTTCAGTACCAGAACGCCAACAACTCGGTGCGCGTGTCGGATGAGTTCATGCGGGCCGTGGAGGACGACCGCGAGTTCGATCTGCTGGCGCGGCGGACCGGCGAGGTGGTCAGCCGGGTCGGAGCCAAGGGGCTGCTGCGCACGATGGCCAAGGCGGCCTGGGACTGCGCTGACCCCGGCATCCAGTACGACGGCACCATCAACGACTGGCACACCTGCCCGGAGTCCGGCCGGATCACCGCGAGCAACCCCTGCTCGGAGTATGTGCACCTGGACAACTCGTCCTGCAACCTGGCCAGCATCAACCTGCTGAAGTTCCTCCGCGAGGACGACACGTTCGACACGAAGCGTTTCGGCCAGGTCACCGAGCTGATCATCACCGCGATGGACATCTCCATCTGCTTCGCGGACTTCCCGACCGAGAAGATCGCCGAGACGACGCGCGCCTACCGCCAGCTTGGCATCGGGTACGCCAACCTCGGCGCGCTGCTGATGGCGACCGGGCATGCCTACGACTCGGCCGGCGGCCGGGCCATCGCGGCCGCGCTCACGTCGCTGATGACCGGTACGGCCTACAAGCGCTCCGCGGAGCTGGCCGGAGTGGTCGGCCCGTACGACGGCTACGAGCGCAACGCGGTCGCCCATAAGCGGGTCATGCGCAAGCACGCCGACGCCAGCGACCAGGTGCGGACGATCGGCGCGATGGACCGCGGGATCCTCGCCGAGGCCCTGACCACCTGGCAGGAATGCCTCCGGATCGGTGAGGCGAACGGGTACCGCAACGCCCAGGCGAGCCTGCTCGCGCCGACGGGATGCCTGACGGGTGACACCCTGATAACGACCGAGCGGGGTATCACGCGCCTCGCCGAGCTCGGCGACGTATACGGGGATCGCTGGCAGGATCTGGGCATCGGGGTGTCCACTGACGAGGGACCGCGCGAGGCGACCAAGTTCTTCGTCAATGGTGAGGAACCGACACGCCTGGTCAAGACCGAAAGCGGCTACCGCATCCAGGGCACGCTGACTCATCGGGTCAAGGTCGTCGATCCGGCATCCGGCGCGTGGGTATGGAAGCGCCTGGCGGACATCTCCCCCGGAGATGTGGTTCCGCTCCAGATGGGCACGCTCGTCGGCCCGCCGCGGCATGTCCCGCTGCCGGTTCTCGATCAGGCTTATTACACCGGAGACCACCATGTGCGGGTGCCGGAGTCAGTGACTCCTGAGCTCGCCGAACTCGTCGGCTATTTCATGGGCGACGGGAGCCTGCACGCAAAGGGGATACGCCTGTGTGTCGCGGACACTGACCTCGATGTCGCAGGGCGGCTCGGCGTGCTCGCGAAGGAGCTTTTCGGCATTTCGCCGGTCATCAGCCCCCGCGACGGCTATCAGGAGCTGACGCTCACATCTGTCCGGTTGGCACGCTGGTGGCAGGCGGCCGGATTTGCGAAGGAGCTACCGGCGGACGGCCGCACCGGCAAGGGCTGGATCCCCAGGGTTCCGTCTGCGGTCCTCGAGGCGAACGATCCGGCCGTGTACGGCGCGTTCCTGCGCGGTCTCTTCGAGGCCGATGGGACTGTTCTCCAGGGCGTGCCCAGCATGTCGACGGCACACGAGTCGTTCGCGGCCGAAGTCCGGACCCTGATGCTCACCATGGGCCTGGCCACGACGACGCGGAAGACGGTGAGCGGCTGGGGCGGCCCCGTTCTCCAGGTCAGGCTGCGCAACGTCGACCATGCGCTCAATTTCGCCCACCAGGCCGGCTTCATCGGTGAGCGCAAAGCACGCTTGGTTGCCGCTCTGGAACCGGCCGCCTCGGCGAAGAAGGACTACGTAGTTCTCCCGGACAAGGTGTGGGCTGAGTTGATTCCGGCAGGCCATTCCGCCCGTAACGCCGCGCAGCTATCACTGCGCAAGCATGGCGGGATTCCCCGGATGCTGGCCCGGAGGATCTTCGAGGAGACTCTCGACGAGCGGCTGGGCCATGCGCTCGGCTACCTTTTCGAGGTGGTCGCCAGCAACGACGACGGTGGAGTCCAGCCCACGTATGACCTGTCCGTGCCGGACAATGTCACCTACGTGGCGAACGGCATGGTGAGCCACAACACCATCGGCCTGATGATGGACTGCGACACCACCGGCATCGAGCCCGACCTGGCCCTGGTGAAGTTCAAGAAGCTGGTCGGCGGCGGCTCGATGCAGATCGTCAACCAGACCGTGCCGCGCGCCCTGAAGAACCTCGGCTACCAGCCGGAGCAGATCGAGGCGATCACCGAGTACATCGCCGAGCATGGCCACGTGGTGGACGCCCCCGGCCTCAAGCTCGCGCACTCCGAGGTCTTCGACTGCGCGATGGGGGAGCGGGCCATCAGCCCCATGGGGCACGTCCGGATGATGGCCGCCGTCCAGCCGCACCTGTCCGGCGCGATCAGCAAGACCGTCAACATGCCGGAGAGCGCCACCGTCGAGGACATCGAGAAGATCTACTTCGAGGGCTGGAAGCTCGGCCTCAAGGCGCTCGCGATCTACCGCGACAACTGCAAGGTCGGCCAGCCGCTCTCGGCCTCGAAGAGGCAGGCCGCGGCCGCGGAGGAGGAAGCTGTCACGCCTCCGGCCGAGGCCGCGCACCGGCCGGTCCGCCGGAAGCTGCCGCGTCAGCGGCCCGCCACGGTGACCAAGTTCTCCGTGGCCGGCGCCGAGGGCTACATGACCGTCTCGAACTACCCCGACGACGGCGTGGGCGAGGTCTTCCTCAAGCTTGGCAAGCAAGGCTCCACGCTGGCCGGCGTGATGGACGCCTTCTCGATCGCCATCTCCGTCGGCCTGCAGTACGGCATTCCGCTGGAGTCCTACGTCGCCAAGTTCACCAACATGCGGTTCGAGCCGGCCGGTCTCACCGATGACCCGGACGTCCGGATCGCCAGCTCGGTGATGGACTACATCTTCCGGCGGCTGGCCCTCGATCACCTGCCGTACGACCAGCGCGCGGAGATCAGCATCCTGTCGGCGGCCGAGCGGAGCGCCCAGCTCGCCGGCGAGGACCCCAGCGCGCTCGCCGAGGAGGTCGACCCTGGGGCACTGGCCCAGTCGGCTCCTGTCGAGCCGATCCATCCGGAACGGCACGAGCCGGAGGCCCAGGCGCGCCCGGCCGCCCCCCCGGCCGAAACGGGCGCGCACAGCTCGATCGAGCTGCTCGAGTCCCACCAGGGCCACACCGCTGACGCGCCGCTGTGCCTGACCTGCGGCACCAAGATGCGCCCGGCCGGCAGCTGCTACGTCTGCGAAGGCTGCGGCTCCACCAGCGGCTGCAGCTAAAAGCGAGCGGTATTGCACCTGATGCAACAGCAGCCGGTTTGGCTCTGTGTGCGGAGGGTGTGGGCTGGCCCGGGCATGCGGCTTGGGCCAGCCCTACCAAAGTTGTGTTGTCGGCCTAGGTCGAAAACACAACAGACACCTGCCTTGCAGGAGGCGGGTGCCTGTTGCGGCAAGGACAGTGATGTCCGTTGCGGTGTGGAAGCCAGCATCACATCACAGTCCCGTGCCGCAGATCAAGAAGGAGGGAGGTGTTTCATTCATGACAAATGCGAAGGGCAAGGGCTCTGGCGGCGGGACCGGTTCTGCTGCTGCCTCGTCTGCAGGCAGGGTGCTGCGCAACCCGAAGTCGTCCAAGGACGACAAGAAGGCAGCGGCCAGCGACCTGGCGCAGACACCGCCGCGGAAGAAGGGTAAGTGATAGGGACCGCCCTCGACTGGCATCCTGGCAGACGTGACCTGCGAACTGGCCCCCGCTCCTCCAGGCTCCTGTTGCCAGATGCGACGATGTTGTGTTCAATACAACGCCGTGGACGATGCTCCGGCGTTGCCTGGTGCTGCTCATCAAGTGCTCGTGCTAGGTGTCACCCATCTTGATCCGCGATCAGCGATCTTCGATGCGATGCTGGAAGGCTGGGGCTCGGCAGCGCTCGCAGGTTTACTTGTCCGGTCAGGTAGGGGCGAGGAGTCCTAAATGTCCACCTGGCCCGCTCTTCCGGTATCGCTATGGATCGAGTCAGACGGACTGGTATGGGTTTGCTACCACTGGTAGCATGATTCTATGAGCGCCAACCCGGTCCAGGAGCAAGAGTGGGATGACCTTGTGCAGGAGACGCTACAGCTTCTCCGTGCGCTCGACGCCCATGAGCCTGCTGAACTCGGCAAGCTCCTCAAGTCACACTCATTTCAGGAGGACACCAGGCGTGCCGTTGAGGCTCTGGCCTTCCTTCAGGTCGCCGAGCAACGTCCAGCCAGCGCCCTGTTTCACTGGCTGAGCTCCCCACACCATGGCGGGGAGGCTCATGCGCCTGACATCGTCGTCGGCAACATGGCCGTGGAAGTCAAGCATGCTGGCGCAGCCCGCAAAGTCAGCGTGTCAATGCCGGAAGATCTCACTGCGGCCGTCCAGAGGCGTGTCGGGCGTGGGAAGTTCAGCCAGTATGTGACCGAGGCCGTCACCCGACAACTGGAACTGGACTTGCTTGCTGAACTGTCACAATTGCTTGCCTCCGAGCACGGCCCGGTTCCCGAGGAGGATCTGGCAGAGGCTCGAGCCGCGTGGCCGGACGACGAGTAGCCGTGGGCGGGACCCTGGTCCTCGACAGTGAAGGCCTGTCCAAGCTCGCTGCTGGCGACAGCCGTGCACGTGCCCACCTGGAGACCGCCCTCGCTCGGCGTGCTCGAGTCGCCGTGAGTGCGATCACCTTGACCGAGGTGCTCAGGGGTGGTCCGCGTGATGCGGCCGTACATCGAGTGCTATCCAGAATTACGGTCGTGCCGGTTAGTCCTGAAGTCGCGCGTCAGGCTGGCGAGCTGCTAGGGGCGACCGGCTTGTCGGGTCATCGCTGTGCTATTGATGCTGTCGTGGCTGCGACGGCGCTCGGACTGGAACGCCCGGTGGCGTTGCTGACCAGCGACCCGGACGACATGAGCAGGCTAGTCGAAGAACCAGAGCGGCCGAAGGCGCAGCGGATCGCCGTCATCCGCGTCTAATGTCGGTCAGCCTCGTCTGGCCGCACGGCAGGCCGGCGCTCGGCTCGGAGTGGGAATACCGCACCTTACGAATAAGTGCACTGCCCCAGTATTCAGGGTCCGCCAAAGCTAAAGTTTCATCAGCTCAGGAGGAGCGTGGCTAAATGGCTGCGCTCCTCCTGAGCGTTATCCGGTCGCCGTTCGTTGCATTTGATGCAACAGTGCGCATCGCGTACCGGCATCTGGCGGGAGAGCTGGTCGAGTTCAGCGGGCGCGTACTTCAGCACGTTCGATAGGCCCGTATCGGCCTCCCTCTACCGCGCAACCCACTGGCGGCAGAACGCCCACGAGGTAAGCGGCAGAACGCCCACGAAGGTGGCGACGTCGAAGACATCGACAACCGGAAACCTGCTAAACAAACCCACTAAACGCACTAAACAGCACGAGAATTAGGTTGTTTACTAGGTTTGGTTGGGAGGTCCCTTGCGCAGCTTCACTGATCTTGACGGGCTCATCGGGCTGGTGCCAGCCCAGGTCGTGACCTGCCTCAGCGCGATCGACTTCGGCCGGGGCTCGGAGGCGCTCTATCGCGACCAGATGCCCGGGCTGGTCGCCGGACTCGCTGATCGGGCCCGGGTCCAGAGCATCACCGCCTCGTCCGCGATCGAGGGCGTCATCGTCGCGGACGCCGATCGCGCCCAGCGGATCATCAACCGGCAGGCGACGACGCTGCGCAACCGCAGCGAACAGGAACTGGCAGGCTACCGCGACGCTCAGGACTACCTGTTTCACCAGGACTGGCGCCCGCTGAACGCTGGCCTGATCCTGCACCTGCACCGGCTGCTGTTCGCGCTCACGACGGTGCCCGGCGGCGCGTTCAAGACAGAGGACAACCTGGTCGTGGATCGTTCGCCAGGCGGCTCGACGACCGTTCGCTTCAAGCCGGTGTCCGCCGCGAGCACCCCGTTCGCGATCGACGACCTGATCGAGCGCTACGAGCACGCGGTCGCGGCGGGCGAGCACCATCCGGTGCTCCTGTCCGGGCTGTTCATCCTCGACATCCTCGTCATCCACCCCTTCGAGGAAGGCAACGGACAAGTGTCCCGCCTGCTCACCAATGCCATGCTCGGCGAGCACGGGTACACGGTCGGCCGCTACGTGAGCCTTGAGCAGGCGATCGCCGAATCGGCTGACGCTTACTACCAGGCGCTTCTGGATTCCACCCAGGGCTGGCACGAGGGCACCGCCGACCCGTGGCCCTGGCTCGGCTATTTCACCAGCGTGATCGCCGGCGCTTACGCCGTCTTCGCCGATCGGGCGGCCGCGTCCCAGACTCCCGGGACCAAGCAGCAACGCGTTCGCGACCACATCCTGCGGCACGCACCGGCCACGTTCCGCCTCGCCGACATCAGGACGGCAGTGCCAGGTGTGAGTGACCAGACGATCCGGCTCGTCCTGGAGCAGCTGAGGAGCGAAGGCAAGGTCCGGGCCGACGGAACAGGCCGCTCCGCGACGCGGACACGGACGAATACCGCACGCCCCGAATAACTGCTCTGGGCCAGCTCGCCTGTGCCGCTAGGCGAGCGCGTCTAGGCGGGTGTCGCGGGCGACCTTCTCCCACGTCGTCAGCTCTGCCCGGACGCTGTCGAGGTGGCTGCTGATCGCGTCTACCGCATCGTCGCCGAGGGGGAGGCGCAGCGGGGTCTCCGGCGCGTCAGCCTCGGTGATCGCACGGCCGAAGCCGCTGCTCGCCCCCGTGATGAGCCAAACCCTGTTCATCTGAGCCGTGTCTCCCTCACTCCGCCTGGCAGGACGCCGGTCAGGTCCGGCGGATGGCGGCCAGCCACGCCTGCGCGGTGTCGGCCGGCAGCCCGGGGTTCAGCTCGAAGGTGCCCGCCGTGATGTCCGCGATGGTCCAGCCGTGGTCGAAGGCGGACCGCAGTTCATCCTGGTTGACCCGGCGGGGGCCGAAGTCGCCGGGCTGGCGGTCGCTGAAGCACATCAGGTAGCAGGTGCCGCCCGGGTCCAGCACCGACGCCAGGCTCGCGACGTACCGCACGCGCGCCTCGTCGTCGAAGACGTGGAACAGGCCGCAGTCGATAACCGTGTCGAAGGTCAGCCCGATCGCCGCCAGGTTGAGGGCATCCGCCACCTCGAAGCGGGCAGCCAGGCCCCGTTCGGCCGCCTTGGCCCGCGCGCGCCCAATGGCCCGCGGCGAGACGTCCACGCCCAGGACCTGAGCGCCCCGCCCCGCCGCCAGCAGCGCCTGCTCGCCGGTTCCGCAGCCGGCGTCGAGCACCCGCCCGCTGAGCAGATCGCGGTCCGCGAGGCGGGCGAACGCGGGCTGAGGCCGGCCGATGTCCCAAGGCGAAAGCGTGCCCTCGGCGTAGGCTCCATCCCAGTCCCGATGTGCCGTCATGCGTTACTTTTCGTAACGAGTGGGCGGGAACTGCTGGCGCTCGCCCTCGATCAGCAGCTCGTCCTTGTCCTCTTCCCGCTTGATCTCGGCCCGCTCTTCCTCGTATTCCTCGGTGTCGCGGATGTCGGTGTCCAGCGGCGGGGTGTCGGTGGCCGGCGGCACGTCGTCCGGGTTGTAGGGGTCGATCCCCGCTTCCACACGCTCGTCTTGCGCCTCGTGGGCCAGCCGGTCGTCGTCGAGATACTCCGGCGCGCCGCCGTGCTGGCGGCGATCCCGGCGGAATCCCTCGTCGTCTGGACTCTGGAATGCCATGACGCCTCCCGTACCCCGGCCCGGCGGACCCTATTCCTTGACGCGATCCCTTCCGGGTAACGATGCCACACCCGCGATTCGCCGGTGGCCATGCCCGCCAGGGTTCGGTAGCGACAGAGGACGAACGGCCCACGCGCCAGGGTCATCGGCCACATTCCGCCGGACATAACGGATGCGAGGCTGGATGGATACGGGGCCGGAAACCCAGTCAAGGTGAGGTCATGCTGCAGCCGTTCGCCGATGCGCACCGCATCTATCACGTGATCGAGCCGGCCCTCCGGGCTCCGTCGGTGTACAACATCCAGCCCTGGTCCTTCCGTATCGTCGCGGACGACCGCATCGAGCTGCGCGCCAGCGCCGGCGCCGGGGGCGAAGGCGGGCCCGGCCCCGGGCGATGGGACCTGCTGCTGCATTCCCCCACGCCGGGACCGTGGGCCCGGGAGTACGCGATCAGCTGCGGCGCGGCCCTGCTGAACCTGCGGCTGGCGGTGCGGGTGCTGGGCCACGACCCGGTCGTCACGCTGCTGCCGGACCCGTCCGGGGACCCGGGCCTGCTCGCCTCGGTGGAGATCGTCACCGGGAAGACGCACCAGGCCTCGTCCATTGAGCAGGAGCTTTACGAGGCGATCTGGCAGCGGCACACCGATCGCTGGCCGTTCAGCGACACTCCGGTCCGCGCCGGAATCCTGGTGGAGATGGAACGGGCGGCAGCCCGCGAACACGGCTGGCTGCGCCTGCTGCACGGCCCCTTCGCCCGGGCGTGGCTCACGGTGGCCGCGCGCGCGGACGGCGTCCTCGCCGCCGCACGGGACACCGCCGGGGATAGCGCCCTCGCCGGGGACATGGCCAGCGACCAGAGCTTTGACGCGCTGCTGGCGCAGTTCCGCGACGAGCTGGCGCAGTGGACGGGAGCCAGCGAGGCCGGTTACGGCATCCCGGCCGCCGATCTCGGCCCCCGCCCGGCGAAGGGCCGTTCCCCGATCAGGGATTTCCGGCTCGGCGAGCCCGCGCCGGGCGAGGCCGGGTCCGGGGAGGCCGGGGCCGGCTCCGGGGATGCCCCGCGGGCCCGCTTCGAGCGGCATCCCCAGCTCCTGATGCTGTTCACCGACCGTGACGAGCCGACCGACTGGCTCCGCGCCGGCCAGGCGATGCAGCGGGCCCTGCTGACGGCGACCAGCATGGGCGTGTCCGCCTCGTTCCTTACCCAGCCGCTGGAACTGGCCGACCTGGCCTTCCAGTACGACCCGCGGGACAGCCACGCGAGCCGCCTGATCGGGCCGTCCGGGCACCGCCTGCCGTCGGTGCACCGCGCCGTCGACGCCGCCCAGCGCAACTCGACCAGCCCGACCGAGCGGCGCGGCTACGTCCGCCGGCACCTGCTGGGGGCGACGCCGTGGCTGGAGGTCCCGCAGATGGTGATCCGGGTGGGCTACCCGCGCGATGGCGCCGGCCCGCCACACCTCCGCACGCCACGGGCCGAGCCGGACATCCTCGACGCGCGCACCGATCCGCCGCGTCGCGTTCCGCGCCCCCCGGCCGGTGAGGGCGCTGGTGCGGGCGGCGACCGGGCCGCCGGGACACGCCAGGCCCGGGAGGATGGCCGATTCCCGGCATAATGGCGAGGTGCAGCAGCCAGAGATCCAGGTCAGGCCCGTCGGTGATGGTGACCGCCCGACGATCGCCTGGCTCATGGTGGAACTCTGGGGATCGGAGCTGCAGGTCGTGCACCAGAGCGTTTTCCGTCCCGCCGACCTGCCCGGGCTGATCGCCGAGCGGGCCTGGCTGGTCGGGCTGCTCACCTACCACACGGCCGATGGGGTCCTCGAGGTCGTGACGCTCAACGCGCTTGAGCGCCGGACCGGGGTCGGCACGATCCTGATGGAGGCGGCGGCGGTCGACGCGCGCCAGCTGCGCTGCCACGAGATCCGGCTCACCACGACGAACGACAACCTGGACGCGATCCGTTTCTACCAGCGGCGCGGGCTGCACCTGGTGGCGCTGCGGCCCGGCGCGGTCGACCGGGCCCGGCTGGAGAAGCCGGAGATTCCCCCGGCCGGCGACTACGGAATTCCGCTTCGTGACGAAATCGACCTCGCCCGCCGGGTCTGAGCGCGGCTTTGAACCGCAGCGCCCCGTTGGCCGTATACACGTACGTTAACGGGACGGATTCACGGAAAAACTCTGCCCGGTGGGCGGCAGGCGCGCATGATTTTTACCGGCGGCCGGCGTAAGTGATACTTGACGTGCCCGCGGCAGCGGGGTCCATCATGGGGAGCAGCAACGGCCCGCCCCTACCGGAACCTGGAAGTGCCATATGAGTCTTACCCGCCGTATCCGGCCGTGTGCTGACGTGAACGGCGGGTAATGCGCTATACAGGGGACTAGGTGCGAGGAAGCGAGATGCTGCCAAACGACAGAGCTCAGCCTGCGGCCCCAGCCGTTCCCGGTCGGCTAGCCCGCGCTCTAGGCTCCTTCCGGCGAGCTCCGCTACCCCTGAAGATCGGCCTGATCGTCCTCGCCATTGTCCTGTGTGGCCCGGAGATCGGCATCGTGCTGCTCGCGGCGATGGCGTACGGGGTGTATGCGGTGATCAAAGGCCGCCGCAGCCTGATCGCCTCGCTGTCGGTCGCGGTCTGGGGCCTGGTCGCGGCGGGCGCGGCCGGGGTGAGCAGTTCCTGGCTCTACCTGCTGCTCATCCTGCCCTTTGTGATCGCCGCGGCGGCCCACGCCGGCCCGCTGGCCCGCTGGCACGTGCCGTGCCGCACCGTGGCCTGGGCGCTGGTGTGGTCGATCCCGGTGGGGGTGGCTGCGCTGCGCGGCTGGCCCGCCGAGCCGTTCATCGGCATCGCCGCCGCGTGGCTGATCGCGTGCATCGTGCTCGTCTGGCGGCTGGCCAAGGGATCGCAGGAGGCTCACCTCTACGGGGCGGAGGCGGCTCGCGGCCCCGGCGCGCATGGGCCCCCGGGGCCAAGCCCGAACGGGGGGTACGGCCCCGGCGCGGCGTACGGGGTCCGCGCGCAGGCGGCGGCGGCCCCGCACGACCCGTCCGCCCGCGACCAGGCTAGCGTCGAGTCGCTGCCGGACATCTCGGTCGCCGAGGCGATGGCCGAGCTGGACAAGATGATCGGGCTCGCCCCGGTCAAGGAACAGGTCCGGTCGATCGCCGCCTCCATCGAGGCCGCGCGGCGCCGGGCCATCGCCGGTGTCGTCACCGAGAAGCCGATGCGGCACTTCGTCTTCCTGGGCCCGCCGGGCACGGGCAAGACCACCGTGGCCAGGGTGGTCGCCAAGATCTTCTATGCGTTCGGCCTGCTGGACAAGCCGACGGTGATCGAAGCGCACCGGGCGGACCTGGTCGGGGAGTATCTCGGCGCGACCGCGATCAAGACCAACGAGCTGATCGACTCCGCCCTGGGCGGGGTGCTGTTCATCGACGAGGCCTACAGCCTGGTCAATGAGGGCGACGGGCAGAGCGACCGGTTCGGGATCGAGGCCGTGCAGGCGCTGCTCAAGCGGGCCGAGGACGACCGGGAGAACCTGATCATCATCCTGGCCGGGTACGAGAAGCAGATGGAGACGTTCCTGGGCTCCAACCCGGGCCTGGCCTCCCGGTTCGCCACCCGGATCAAGTTCTCCAGCTACGCACCGGCCGAGCTGCTGGCGCTGGCCGAGTCGGTGCTGGAGCGGCGCAGCGAGGTCCTCGACGCCGACGCCCGCCCCGCCCTGTGGCGGATGCTGGAGGACGTCGGGCGCCGCCGGCTCACCGACGAGCTGGGCAACGGGAGGTTCATCCGGAGCCTGCTGGAGAAGGCGGGACAGGCCCGCGACGTGCGGGTGATGACCGCGGGCGCCGAGCCGGGGCCCGAGGACCTGGTCACCATCCACGCCGGGGACCTGCAGCGGGCGTTCGCCGAGCTGACCTCGCGGCTGCGCGGCTACACCGACACGCCGACCCTGGAGAGCGCGTTCGCCGAGCTGGACGAGCTGATCGGGCTGGAACCTGTCAAGCAGCAGGTCCGGGCGATCGCGGCCCAGCTGCAGGTGGCGAAGCTGCGCGGCCGGCAGGGACTGACCAGCCAGCCGCCCAACCGGCATTTTGTCTTCATGGGGCCACCCGGCACCGGCAAGACCACGGTGGCCCGGATCCTGGGCCGGATCTTCGCGGCCCTCGGCCTGCTGGTCCGCCCGGAGGTGGTCGAGGCGCAGCGGGGCAACCTGGTCGGCGAGCACCTCGGCGCAACCGCGATCAAGACCAGCAAGCTCGTCGACTCCGCCCTCGGCGGGGTGCTGTTCATCGACGAGGCCTATTCGCTGCATAACGAGGGCTACTCCGGCGGCGACGCGTTCGGCGCGGAAGCCGTGCAGACGCTGCTCAAACGCGCCGAGGACGACCGGGACCGGCTCGTCATCGTGCTGGCCGGCTACCCGGCCGACATGGACCGCTTCCTGCGCAGCAACCCGGGCCTGGCGTCGAGGTTCAGTACCCGGATCGAGTTCCCGAGCTACACGCCGGCGGACCTCGCCGACATTACCGCGCTGCTCGCCGAGCAGGCCGGGGACGCCTTCGACGCCGACGCGATCCACGTGCTGGACGAGATCTTCAGCCACGCCGGCCGCGAGCAGCGGCGGATCAACGAGCTCGGCAACGGCCGGTTCGCCCGGTCGCTGTTCGAGCGGGCCTGCGCGCAGCGCGACGTCCGTGTCGTCCGCCTGGGGGAGGCCGCGACGGCCGAGGATCTCACCACCGTGACCGCCGACGACCTGCGCGCCGCCTACCGCGATCTGGCCGGCGAGCAGACGATCGGCTTCACCCGCCCGCCCCATGTCACTCCCGCCGCCGACCCCGGCGCCGAAACCCGCTAGGGACCTGCGCCGGCGGCGCGGAAAGGCAGGGATGGGCCGCGGCTGGGAGTTCTGGATCGACCGGGGCGGCACCTTCACCGACGTGGTCGCGTGCCGCCCGGATGGCACGCTCGCGGTGCACAAGCTGCTCTCGCAGGACCCGGCCCGGTACGCCGATCCCGCCGTCGCGGGGATCCGGCACATGCTCGGCGTCCCCGACGGCGCGCCCATCCCGGCGGAGCAGATCTCCGTGGCCCGCCTCGGCACCACGGTCGCGACCAACGCTCTCCTGGAACGCCAGGGCGAGCCGACCGTCCTGGTGATCACGCGCGGATACGGGGACGCGCTGCGCATCGCCTACCAGGACCGGCCCCGGATCTTCGACCGGCAGATCGTCCGCCCGGAGATGGTGTACACGCGGGTCATCGAGGCCACGGAACGGATCGGGGCGCACGGCAACGTCGTCACCGCGCTGGACGAGGACGCCGTAGAGCGCGACCTGCGGGCCGCTTACGGCGAGGGTTTCCAGTCGGTGGCGGTGCTGTGCATGCACGGCTACCGGTACCCGGCGCACGAGGCCCGGATCGGCGAGATCGCCCGCGACACGGGTTTCACCCAGGTATCGATGTCGCATACGACCAGCCCGCTGATGAAGCTGGTGGCCCGGGGCGACACCACCGTCGTGGACGCCTACCTCTCGCCCATCCTGGACCGTTACGTGGATCGGGTCGCGGGCGAGCTGAAGGGCGTGCGGCTGCAGTTCATGCAGTCCAGCGGCGGCCTCACCGACGCCCGCCTGTTCCGGGGCAAGGACTCCATCCTGTCCGGGCCGGCCGGCGGCATTGTCGGCATGGCCCGCACCGCGGAGGCGGCGGGCTTTTACAAGGTCATCGGGTTCGACATGGGTGGCACCTCGACCGATGTGTCCCACTACGTGGGCGAGTTCGAGCGGCAGTACGAGACCCAGGTCGCCGGGGTGCGGATGCGGGCGCCGATGCTGAGCATCCACACGGTCGCCGCCGGCGGCGGGTCGATCCTGCACTTCGACGGCAGCCGGTACCGGGTCGGGCCGGACTCGGCCGGGGCCCATCCGGGCCCGGCGGCCTACCGGCGCGGCGGCCCGCTCACCGTTACCGACGCCAACATCATGCTCGGCCGGATCCAGCCAGCCCACTTCCCGAGCGTGTTCGGCGATCGCGGTGACGAGCACCTGGATGCGGGGATCGTCCGGCGGCAGTTCGCGGCGCTGTCCGCCCGGATCGGGGCCTCCGGCCCCGAACAGGTCGCCGCCGGTTTCCTGGCGATCGCGGTCGCGAACATGGCGAACGCGGTCAAGAAGATCTCGGTGCAGCGCGGCTACGACGTGACCCAGTACGTGCTGGCGACGTTCGGCGGTGCGGGCGGCCAGCATGCGTGCGCGGTGGCCGATGCGCTTGGCATCACCAAGGTCCTCATCCACCCGCTGGCCGGGGTGCTGTCCGCGTACGGGATGGGACTGGCCGACGTGACCGCGATGCGCGAGAAGGCGGTGGAGGCGCCGCTCACGGACCAGCTTCTCCCGGAACTGGACCAGGTGGCGACGAGCCTGCACACCGACGCGCTCGCCGAGCTGACGCAGCAGGGGATTGACCCCGGCCGTGTCCGGGCCGCGCGCCGGGCTCACCTGCGCTACGACGGGACCGATACCGCGCTGCCGGTCCCGCTCGGCGGCGTGGCCGAGATGGTCACCAGTTTCGAGCAGGCCTACCGGCAGCACTTCTCCTTCCTCATGCGCGGCAAGACGATCCTGGTGGAGGCGGTGTCGGTCGAGCTTGCCGCCGCATCGGCCGTGCAGGCCGGGAAGGCCGGGCACGCGGGGCAGCCACCGGGCGGCACGCCGCGGGACCAGCGTGCAGGCCCCGCAGGCCCGGGGCAGCCCGCCACCGGAGCCGCCGTGGCGATGTACACGGCGGGCGCGTGGGCGAACGTGCCACTGGTCCGCCGGCGGGACCTGCGGCCGGGCCAGTGGCTGGAAGGGCCGGCCCTGATCGTGGAGGACTTCGCGACGACGGTGGCCGAACCCGGCTGGAAGGCGGAGCTGACCGGGCTCGGCGACCTGCTGCTCAGCCGCGTGGCGGCACCGGAGCGGCAGCTGGCCGGCACCGCCGCGGATCCCGTGATGCTGGAGATCTTCAACAACTTGTTCATGTCGGTCGCCGAGCAGATGGGGGTGCGGCTGCGCAGCACCGCGCACTCCGTCAACATCAAGGAGCGCCTGGACTTCTCCTGCGCCATCTTCGACTCGGGCGGGGGCCTCATCGCCAACGCCCCGCACATTCCCGTGCATCTGGGCTCGATGGGGGAAAGCATCGGCATGGTCGTGCGGCGCAACGCGGGCCGGATGCGCGCGGGGGACGTCTACGTGCTCAACGACCCCTACCACGGCGGGACGCATCTGCCGGACGTCACCGTGGTCACCCCGGTGTTCGACGGCGCCGGGCGCGAGATTCTGTTCTACGTGGCATCCCGCGGCCACCACGCGGAGATCGGCGGCATCACCCCAGGCTCGATGCCGGCGTTCAGCACCCGGGTGGAGGAGGAAGGGGTCCTGATCGACAACTGGCTGCTGGTGCGCGGCGCGGTCATGCGGGAGGCCGAGACGCTGGACATGCTCCGCTCCGCGCCCTACCCGTCCCGGAACCCCGACGTGAACCTGGCCGACCTGCGGGCGCAGATCGCGGCCAACGAGAAGGGCGTGCAGGAACTCGGCCGGATGGTCGAGCATTTCGGGCTGGACGTGGTGCGCGCCTACATGGGGCATGTCCAGGACAACGCCGAGGAAGCCGTGCGCCGCGTCCTGGTCGCGCTGAATGACGGCGAATACGCCTACCCGCTCGACAACGGAGCGGTCATCCGGGTCGCGGTCCGGGTGGACCGGGCGGGCCGAACCGCGGAGGTTGACTTCACCGGTACCTCACCGCAGCTGGCCGGCAATTTCAACGCGCCGTCGTCGGTAGCCATGGCGGCCGTGCTGTACGTGTTCCGCACCCTGGTCGCCGACGACATCCCGCTCAATTCCGGCTGCCTCAAGCCGGTGCGCGTGATCATCCCGCCGGGATGCATGCTGGCCCCGGAGTTTCCCGCGGCCGTGGCCGCCGGCAACGTGGAGACCTCGCAGGCCATCACGGGGGCACTGTACGCGGCGCTGGGCGTCATGGCGGAGGGTTCGGGCACGATGAACAACGTCACCATCGGCAACGAGCGTTACCAGTATTACGAGACGGTCGCCAGCGGATCTGGCGCGGGGGAGGGTTTCGCCGGCACCGGCGTAGTGCAGACTCATATGACCAATTCCCGGCTCACCGACCCCGAAGTGCTGGAATGGCGCTATCCGGTCCGGCTCGAGCGGTTCGCGATCCGGCCCGGCACGGGCGGGGCCGGGCGCTGGCCGGGCGGCGACGGCGGCCGCCGCGAGGTCCGCTTCCTTGAGCCGATGACCGTCACCACGCTGGCCAGTCACCGCCGGGTCCCGCCGTACGGGATGGCGGGCGGGAAACCGGGAGCGCTCGGGCGGCACTGGGTGGAGCACGCGGACGGCTCGGTCACCCCGATGCGCGGATGTGACTCCGTGGCGGTGGCCGCCGGGGACCTGTTCGTGATCGAGACGCCGGGTGGCGGCGGATACGGCCCGCCGCCCGGCTAGCGGCGGTCAGCCGCCGGGTTCCTCCCCGGGCTCCGGGGACAGATCGCGCAGCGCGATGCTGAGCGCCGGGAGGTCGTCACCGGCCGCCTCGATCACTTCCATCAGCGTGTGCAGCACCAGATGGCGGTCCTGGTCCGCGTCGAGCAGCCGCTGCGCGGCCTCCCACAGGCCGGGCGGGTCACCGCGCCACAGCGCCGGCCAGGTCCAGGTGCTGGTCCAGATGGCGGTCGCCGCCGCCTTCGCCCTCGTGCGCGGCCGCGAGCAGGGCCCGCCGCCCGGCGGGATCGGCCGGATCCAGGCTGTCCAGGTCCACGTCGCCCACCTGGCCGTGCAGCAGCGGGAACGCGAAGGCCCGCCGGGGCAGCGCCTCCAGGTCACCGTCCGGGAGCAGCCGGGCCACCAGCGCGGAGTCCAGGCCGAACTCCGCCGGATCCCGGTAGGCCCGGCCGAACGCGCCCATCACGTTGAATACCGCGTCGAGCGTCTCGCTGACCGCCCGGTCCGGCAGGCCCCGCCGCCGTCCCGCCCAGCGCACCCAGGCGAGCAGCACGTGCGGCATCGCCTCCTGCTCCTCGGGGGACAGCATGACCTTGCGGGGCAGCCAGTTCAGCAGGAACGTCTCGGCCTTGACCGGGCTCATCCGCAGCGGCCGCCCGAAGTCCTTGTCGCAGCCGTAGTCGATGATCCGGTCCGCGCAGTGGCTGGCGGAACTGCGGTCCGACAGGTCTTCGGCCTCGTCCGAGGCGAGGAATTCGGCCGCCAGCATGGCGCGGCGGTCCTTGCTCCACGGCCGCCGCTTGCCGGTGCTGCCGCCCGGCCCCACCGGGCCGCCCGGGCTCGCCGACGGGGGCAGCGCGCGGATCCGGGCCCGGATGAACGCGTGGTACGACGCGAACGACTCACTGACTGGCGGGCTGTCCGCCGCGTCGGTTTCCGCGAGCGCCGCCTCGAGCATGCGCCGCGCAACCGGCGCGTCCAGCGGCTTGAAACCGTTCCGGTCGCCCTCGGCGGGCTTGCGGCACAGCTCCAGCAGCTTGGTCACCTGGGACGTCACCCAGCCGTCCCTGATCATCCCGTCGGTGTTGTAGTCCACCACGGTGACCAGCGCGTGCGGTTCGGTGCCGCCGTAGCTGTAGACGCAGACGACCTCGTCGGTGTCGCCGTAGGCGTCGCTGTTCACGTAGCAGTCCGACCCGGTGACCGCGCCCAGGTGCTGCGCCCAGTTCGGGCTGCGGACGCCGCGCTCCATCAGCTCCAGCGCGGCCTGCTCGGCCTTGGACGCCTGCCGGGGCGTGCCCAGGCAGGCGATGCCGGACAGCAGGGCGAGCGCGGCCGGGCTACTGCGCCGGGCGGCGTAGTCGACCAGGCCCTCGCCGACCACCCGTTCAACGTCCGTATCGCGCGCGTTGTCGCGGCGTTCCCCCCACCACGTGCCGAGCAGCTCGCTGACCATCAGCTCCGCGTCGAGCGGGCTGCGGACGGCGAGAAGCTCACGGGCCGCACGGAGCAGCTCCTCGAAGAGGGCGTTGGGGGGCGCGGCAGCTGCCCCCGTGCGTTCCTGGCCGCTGCCTCCGCCGGGAGATGGACTGCGTCGTCGGCTCTGCGGACTCACCTTGATAGCCTCTCAGATCTGTACATGTGGACGCTACGCTACGGTGCAATGCCCACTGTAGTTTCGGGCAGAATCGGCGTGTTGGGCCTCCTGCCCGGAAAGAGGCGCATTCCGGGGAAGGCGTGTGCCCGGTGCGTCCTGTTCGTCATTTCGCCGCCACAGGCACCAGGTATAGTCACCTGGCCGCAGCGGTGCCGGGAATGTGGCACGCTTGTCTGAATAACTGCTGCGAATAGCCGCCGTGTCGGCGGCCGTCCGGGGACGATGGAGAAAACGGACGTGGCGCGGGCGCGACCCCCGCTCGCCGTCACCGCGTCCAGGGCCGTAGGCACCTGTGGGCGACGAGGGAGCAGGAAGGAGCCGCCGATGGCAGGTCGGTGCGTGAGGCGCCGGTGCCCGCGGTGAGCAGGTGTCCGTGGTGAGTACTGATATGTCCGTGCCTCAGCCACGCGTATCCGAGCTGGACACGGCGGATGCCGCGCTGCTCGATACGCTGCTGCGCGAGGCGCCGATCGGATTCGCGCTGCTCGGTCCCGACCTGTGCTTCCGGCGTGTCAACGACACGCTGGCCCGGCTGCATGGCCACGACCCGGAAGATCATATCGGGCAGATGCCGTCGGATGTCTGGCCGGCCGAGTTCGCGGCGCAGGCCGAGTCGTCGGCCCGCCGGGTCCTTACCGAGGATCAGCCGGTCTTCGGGGCCCACCAGATCCTGGCCCCCGCCGTCCCGGCGGCCCCGGTGATCCCGGCTGCCCCGGCGGTCCCGGGCGACTCCGCCGCGGCGCTGGCCCCGGACGCCCGCCCCGCCCCGGAGACGGTGCACTGGGCGCTGTCCTGGTTTCCCTCTCACGACGGGAAGGGGCAGATCAGCGGGGTCGTGCTGATCGCGGTCGACGTCACGAGCCGGCACCTTTCTGAGCAGGCCATCCGGCGCAGCGAGGAGCGGTACCGCTCGCTCGTCCAGGGCGGCGCGCAGGTGGTCTGGGTCGCGAACGCCGACGGTGAGATCGCCGAGGACTGCCCCGAGTGGCGCTGGGTCACCGGGCAGACCCCGGAGGAGTACCTGGGTGCCGGCTGGCTGGAGTCGATCCACCCCGAGGACCGGGACCGGGTCGCGCGGGACTGGCGCAGCTGCGTCGCCTCCGGCAAGACCTTCGACGACCGGTACCGCGTACGGACCCGGGCCGGTTCCTACCGGCACTACGACGTCCGCGCCGTGCCGGTCGAGCGGGACGGCCGGATCGTCGAGTGGGTGGGGGCGAGCACCGACGTCACCGGCCAGCGTGAGGCCGAGGAGATGCGCGGCCGGCTCACCGAGCAGCTGTCGGCCGCGGCGCTGCGGACCGCGCGGCTGCAGCAGGCGACGTCCATGCTGGCCGAGGCGCTGACCGTCGAGCAGGTCGTCGAGGTGATCACCGAGGTCGGCCGGACCGCGATCGGCGCCCAGCGGTCCGCCGTGGCGCTGCTGGACGGCGGGCGGCTGCACGTGATCAACCCGGCCGGCATGCCGCCCGGCCAGTCCGCCGCGACCCGCGACATCCTGCTGGACAGCCCGGGCGTGATGACCCGGGCCATCGCCACCCGCCGCCCGGTGCTGGCCGAGGACCCCGACGCGCTGCGCGCGCTGCTGGAGGACGCCCCGATCGAGATCGTGGCCGGGGAGGACGAGCGCTCCTGGGTGGGGCTGCCGCTGCTGGCGGCCGGTGCCCCGCTGGGCGCGCTGCGGTTCTCCTTCGGCCGCCCGCGAAAGATCACCGAGGAGGAGCGCGTCTTCCTGGAGGCGCTGGCCGGGCAGTGCGCGCTGGCCGTGGAGCGCGCCGCCATGTACGAGCGGGAGCACACCACGGCGGAGACGCTGCAGCGCAGCCTGCTCCCCGATCAGCTGCCGCTGGTGCCCGGCCTGGTCATGGAGGCGCGGTACCTGCCGGTCGCGCGGAACATGGAGATCGGCGGTGACTGGTACGACGCGTTCCGGCTCGCAGACGGGCGGCTGGCCATCGCGGTCGGCGACGTCATGGGCAAGGGGCTGACCGCCGCGGCGGGCATGGGCCGGGTCCGCAACGCGCTGCGTGCGCTCGCGCTCAGCGACCCGCGGCCCGCGGCCGTGCTGACCGGCCTGGACCGCCTGTTCAGCGCCACGGAGCTGGAAGAGCAGGTCACTACCGTTGCCTACCTGGTCTACGACCCGCGGACCGGCGACGGCCTGATGGGCAACGCCGGCCACCTGCCGGTACTGCGGCTCGGCCTGGACGCCGCGCCGTTCCTCGACGAAACCGAGGCCGGGACGCCGCTCGGCTGGCCGAGCCCGCGCCAGCAGCACCCGTTCCGGCTGCCGCCCGGCAGCACCGCCGTGCTGTATTCCGACGGCCTGGTCGAGAACCGGATTCGCGGCCTCGACGCGGGCCTGGACGAGCTGGTGACGGTGGCGGCCCGCGCGCACGGCAGCGTGGTCGGCCATCCGGAACGGCTGCTCAGTTACCTGGTGGACGCTATGCTCGCCGGGCACGAACAGGATGACGACGTGACCGTGCTCGTCCTGCACGTGCCCGCCCGCGAGCCCGCCGGGTCCGCCGGGCCGGCCGGGAAAGGCACGTCATGACGAGGGCGGGGAATACTGGGCGGCCGGTATGCGTCGCATCTGTGCGGACGCCCGGATGCTCGTTTTCGTGCGTCGTCATGTACAAGTCATCCTCGGGCGCCGCCTATGGTTGTGTAAGTAGGGAGGCAGGGAGGTTGCTTCTGCGCGCAGCGCGGATGCCGGCCCTGGCGAACGCTGCCCCTGCTTCCCGCTCGGTCCATGCATCCGGACCCTCGCGGGAGGACCTGATTCTCGCAATACGCACACAGGAAAGGCGCCCGTACTGGTCGCCAGTCCGGCATGCGGGCCGCCCCTGGCGGTCATGCATGCTGCTAGCCAGCGAAGGAAGGGGTGACCGTGGTGGTGCGCGCTGACTCCGCAGCGCGGAAGCGCTCTCGGCCGTCGTCGGGGCAAGAGACGCGGGCTTCCGCGGACCGGCACGTAACGGGGCCGGTGGCGGTGAATAGCCACGGCAACGGTGACGGCGCGCAGGTGCCGGAAGCCGACCTTCCCGGCGAGGTCGCCGTCGTCGATCTCGACGACGCGGACAGCCTCTCCGACAACCTGGACGAGGCCGACCTGGACCTTGACGATCTGTCCGTGGATGAGGTCGAGTCGCTTGCGGTCGTCGAGCTCGAAGAGGACGGCGCGTCCGACGAGACCGACACCGACACCGACACCGACACCGACGAGACGGACGACGCCGAGGCGGACGATGCCGACGGTCCCGAGGACGCCGCCGACGAAGCGGCGGACGGGGTCACGGCCGTCGCTACGGTCACGGCCGTCGTGGCCGGGAAGACCGCCGGTGCGGCCAAGCCCGCCGCCGAAGGCGGTGAGGGTGACGACGAGACCTTCGTCTTCGGCGACGACGACGATGACCTGCCGGCCGCGCAGGTCGCGGTGGCCGGCGCCACGGCCGACCCGGTCAAGGACTATCTGAAGCAGATCGGCAAGGTGCCGCTGCTCAACGCCGAACAGGAAGTTGAGCTGGCCAAGCGGATCGAGGCGGGCCTGTTCGCCGAGGAGAAGCTGGCCGAGGATATCCGGCTGACCCCGGACCAGCGCATCGACCTCGAGTGGATCGCCGAGGACGGCCGCCGCGCCAAGAATCACCTGCTCGAGGCGAACCTGCGCCTGGTCGTCTCGCTGGCCAAGCGCTACACCGGCCGCGGCATGCTCTTCCTGGACCTGATCCAGGAGGGCAATCTCGGCCTCATTCGCGCGGTCGAGAAGTTCGACTACACCAAGGGTTACAAGTTCTCCACCTACGCGACGTGGTGGATCCGGCAGGCGATCACCCGGGCCATGGCCGACCAGGCCCGCACCATCCGTATCCCGGTGCACATGGTCGAGGTCATCAACAAGCTCGCCCGCGTGCAGCGGCAGATGCTCCAGGACCTGGGCCGGGAGCCGACCCCGGAAGAGCTCGCGGCCGAGCTGGACATGACGCCCGAGAAGGTCATCGAGGTCCAGAAGTACGGCCGGGAGCCGATCTCGCTGCACACGCCGCTCGGTGAGGACGGCGACAGCGAATTCGGTGACCTGATCGAGGACTCCGAGGCGATCCAGCCGGGTGAGGCGGTGAGCTTCACCCTGCTCCAGGAGCAGCTGCACTCGGTGCTCGACACGCTGTCCGAGCGTGAGGCGGGTGTGGTTTCCATGCGGTTCGGGCTGACCGACGGCCAGCCCAAGACGCTGGACGAAATCGGCAAGGTCTACGGGGTGACCCGGGAACGCATCCGGCAGATCGAGTCCAAGACCATGTCCAAGCTGCGGCATCCGTCGCGGTCCCAGGTGCTGCGCGACTACCTGGACTGACGGGGCAGAAGTGCGGCGAGGGGCCGGGAAGGATATCCTTCCCGGCCCCTCGCCTTGTGCTATGACCGCGCGGCCTGGCAAGCCTGGCGGCTCAGGCCACGCGTTCCCGCTGCCCTGGCGGGGGCACGCTCACGCGTAGCCGGGACAGTGACGGGTGCTGACGGCTCCGGCAGCAGCCCTTTAGGAGGGATCCGATAGCCGCTGTGTCTCATCCTGAATTTCGCTGGCCACTTTCGCGAGCGCCTCATGGTGCTCCCGGCTGTGGTGGGCGCAAAACAGAAGCTCCCGCGAACTGGGGAGCATGACGCGGACGTACGCCTGAGCGCCGCAGCGGTCGCACACGTCCGCAGCCGTGAGCGGCTGGGTGGGGGCTAGAGCTCCGGTCAACGTCGCCTTCCTCGCCTTGTGCCTCCGGCTTCTCATATCCGGCTGGCTCGTGATCTGCGCTGTACCTACAGCACAGCACAACACTTACCCATGCGTCAGCCTTCCCCCCCCGGCGCCGCGTACGCCGACAGCGAAAGATCCCGTCCGAAATCACACCCACGCGACCCGGTGGGTGACATGCGGCCTTTGCGTACCGGGATTGCGGCGTGCCTGGGGACAGCATCCGGCGTAGCGGGCTACTCTGCGAAGGGATGTTCTAACCCCGATGCGCGCCAGTGAAGGAGATCCGCCGCCCGTGACCACGCTTGCCGCCGCTCCTGACCCGTCCGCGGCGACTGCCGACGCAGGCGGCTACACCGCCCGGCACCTTTCCGTTCTGGAGGGGCTGGACGCGGTACGCAAACGTCCCGGCATGTACATCGGCTCCACCGACGGCCGCGGGCTGCAGCACTGCCTCTGGGAGATCTTCGACAACTCCGTCGACGAGGCGCTGGCCGGGCACTGCTCGCGGATCGAGGTCCTGCTGCACGCCGACGGGTCCGCCGAGGTCCGCGACAACGGCCGCGGCATCCCCGTCGACGTCGAGCCGAAGACCAAGCTCACCGGGGTCGAACTGGTCATGACGCGGCTGCACGCGGGCGGCAAGTTCGGTAACGGCTCCTACACCGCCTCCGGCGGCCTGCACGGCGTCGGGGCGTCGGTGGTCAACGCCCTGGCCGCGCGGCTGGACATCGAGGTGGACCGGGGCGGCCACACCTGGGCGGCCAGCTTCCGCCGCGGGGTCACCGGCGAGTTCACCGACAACGGCGAGCCCAGCCCGGGAGCCAGCTTCACCCGGCGGGCCGGGCTGCGCCAGATCCGCCGGGTGGCGAAGAAGGTCACCGGCACCCGGACCCGGTTCTGGCCCGACCGCCAGGTGTTCCTGCGCGACGCGACGTTCAGCTTCACCGCCATCAGCGAGCGGGCCCGGCAGACGGCCTACCTCGTGCCGGGCCTGGCCATCAGCATCCGCGACGACCGCCCCGCCGCGCCCGCCGGCCCGGACGACGCCGCGTCCCCGGCCGGCCTCGCGGGCCCCCGGGAGGCGGAGTTCCGCTTCGACGGCGGCATCAGCGAGTTCTGCGAGCATCTGGCGGAGGGCGAGCCGGTCACCGACGTGCTGCGGCTGGTCGGGTCGGGGCACTTCACCGAGACCGTGCCCGTGCTGGACGGCCGCGGCCACATGACGCCCACCGAGGTCGAGCGCGAGCTCGAGGTCGACGTGGCCGTGCGCTGGGTGAACGGCTACGACACGGCCACCCGCTCGTTCGTTAACGTGATCGCCACGCCGCACGGCGGCACGCACGTGTCCGGCTTCGACCGCGCGCTGGTACGCACGATGAACGAGCAGCTCCGCGCGGCCCGCCTGCTGAAGAACGGCGACGAGGCCGTCAGCAAGGAGGACGTGCTCGAGGGGATGACCGCGATCGTCACGGTCCGGCTGCCCGAACCGCAGTTCGAGGGGCAGACCAAGGAGGTGCTCGGTACCCCGGCCGCCTCCCGGATCGTGTCCCAGGTGGTCGCGGCGGGCCTGCGTGACTTCCTCGAGGCTCGCAGCCGCGCCGGCAAGCAGCAGGCCCGGGCCCTGCTGGAGAAGGTCATCGCGGCCGCGAAGGCCCGGGTCGCCGCGCGCGAGCACCGGGAGAACCAGCGCCGCAAGTCCGCGCTGGCCAGCTCGTCGCTCCCGGCCAAGCTGGTCGACTGCCGCACCGCCGACGACCGCAGTGAGCTGTTCATCGTCGAGGGTGACTCGGCGCTGGGCACGGCCAAGCTCGCCCGGAACTCGGAGTTCCAGGCGCTGCTGCCGATCCGCGGCAAGATCCTCAACGTGCAGAAGGCGTCCCTCGCCGACATGCTCAAGAACGCCGAGTGCGCGTCGATCATCCAGGTCATCGGGGCGGGCTCCGGCTCGGCGTTCAACCTGGACGCGGCGCGCTACCAGCGGGTCATCTTCATGGCCGACGCGGACGTGGACGGCGCGCACATCCGCTGCCTGCTGCTCACCCTGTTCCATCGTTACCTGCGGCCGCTGCTGGACGCGGGGCGGGTGTTCGCCGCCGTGCCGCCCCTGCACCGGGTCGAGCTGTCCAGCCCCCGCAAGGGCCAGCAGAAGTACTCCTACACGTACTCCGACGCGGAGCTGCGGCGCATGCTGCTGGACCTGGAGCGCCGGGGCCAGCGGTGGAAGGAACCGGTCCAGCGGTACAAGGGCCTCGGCGAGATGGACGCCGGCCAGCTCGCGGAGACCACCATGGACCCGCAGCGCCGCACGCTGCGCCGGATCATGATCGAGGACGCCGCCGTGGCGGGCGACATGTTCAGCCTGCTGATGGGTTCGGAGGTCGCTCCGCGCCGCGAGTTCATCGTCGGGGGCGCCGCGGAGCTCGACCCCTCCCGTATCGACATCTGACCCGCCTCCGCGCCTTCGAGCCTCGCGCCGGCCGGCCGCACGAGCGCCGGGGGCACGGGCCAGCCGGGCCGTGCCCGGCTGGCCCGCATCGGGCCGGCAACCGCTGCGTGCCGACGGAGCAGCGACGGCTCCGCCGCCCTTACTGGCCAGGCCCCGCGTAGAAGCCACTCGTGCCCGAGCGCCCGTGCGCGTGGCTGCCCATGTTCGGGCAGTTGTGCGTCGGCTTGGCCGACGGCGCCGTCGACGGCGCCGTGGACGGCGTGGTGGCCGTCGTCGACGTCGACGCCGACGGAGTGCTGCTGTGCGTAGCCGCGACGGCTACGGTAGCCGCACCCGCCCCCACACCTCCGGCGAGGAGAGCGGTGACGACGGCGCGGCGCAGCAGCACGCCCCTTTCGGACGGCATACAGGCCTCCCTTCCCCAGCGGGCCGCCATTCGGCCCTCTGTGCAATGAAGAATCCGCAGCGTCCCTGGCCGTAGCCACACGCCCGGCTCTCAACGCTCTCTGAGGCCCTATCCCGCCCCGAGGGTTAAGTAACGTTATGAGAATGGACAGTAGCGTCCCGTCAGCACTGGCCGTATCTGGGAGCCCGCCAACTGGGCATACTTGGTGGCGTGGAGCTATCTCCCGGCGCGTTCCCGGCCCGATACGAGCTGAGAGAGGCGGAAACGAGCGCTGACCCTGCTGACCGGCGGCTCATCCCGGTCAGCGGCTGCGACGTGCTGGGCCTGCTGGCCACGGTTCATGTCGGCCGGATTGCCTACCGCGATCGTGCACTGCCTGGCATTCAGGTGGTGAGCCACGTGATCGACGGCGGTGACATCATCATCCGGAGTCACGGCCGGCCGCCCGTCGTGCCGCCGACGGTGGCCGGGAACGTCGTTCTCGCCTACGAGGCCGACGTGATCGACCCTGAGACGTTCGCGGGCTGGCGGGTGACCGTCACCGGCAACGCCGGCCTCATCCGTGACCCGGGTGACGTGGCCCGCTATCACCGGGTGCTGCCGCTCTGGCCGGTCGCCGTCGGCACCGGTCAGCTCATCCGCCTTCACCCCGGCCTGATGGGCGGGTACCGCTTCCTCGGGCACGACGGCGAACGGCCTTAGCCTGGCCCGGGGCCGTCCGCCGCTGGGGTGCCGCCGACGGCGGCCAGCGGCTGGCGCAGGCCGACCCCCGAGCCGTCCCGCCGGCCGAACGCCCCCGGCAGCTCCACCGGCCCGCCCGCCTCGGTCGCCCCGAGCGCGGGCCCCGGACCGGCCCAGGCCAGGATCAGCTCGTCCTCGCCCTTCAGGAACCGGTGGCCGCGCACGCCGCCGGTGGCCCGGCCCTTCGGCGGGAACTCCGCGTACGGGCTGACCTTGACGCTCCCGGCCGCGGTCCCGGGCAGGGCACCGGCGCTCCCGGCCACGGTCACGACCACCGGCCCGCCCGCGCCGCCGTCCGCGCCCGCCCCGTCGCCGTCCGCGCCGGGGCCAGCCCCGGCCGGGTCAACCGCACCGAACCACACGACCCAGGCCCGCGGGGACAGCCGGATGCCCGCCATCCCGCCCGCGAGGCGCCCCTGCGGCCGGACCGCCGACGCCGGGAAACGCAGCAGCTGGGCGTCGCTGCTGACGAACACGAGATCGTGGGACTCATCGCGGAGCTGGACCGCACCGACCACCCGGTCGCCGTCCTTCAGCGCGATGACCTCGAACTCGTCCCGGGCCTGCGGGTAGTCCGGCAGCACGCGCTTGACCACGCCAGAACGCGGTCCCGAGGGCCAGCCCGGCCTGCGGCGTATCCAGCGACGCGAGCGCCACGACCTTCTCCCCGGCCTCCAGCGACACGAACTCCCCGACCGGAGTGCCGCCGGACAGGCCGGGGAACCGCGCGCTGGGCGGCAGCGCCGGGAACTCCAGGACGCTCAGCTTGAGCATCCGCCCGGCCGACGTCACCGCGCCGATGGCGCCGCGTACGGTGGCGGGCGCGCTGGACACGATCACATCGTGTGCGGCCCGCCCCTCCGTGCCTCCGCCGTCGTCCAGGCTGTCCTCGGCGCCCGGAGCGGTCCGGGCCAGCAGCCCGGTCGAGGACATCAGCACCGTGCACGGGTCGTCGGCCACTTCCAGCGGTACCGCCGCGGTCAGCGCGGCCCCGTTGCCTTCCAGCAGGACGGTGCGCCGCGGCGTGCCGAACCGCTTGGCGATGTCGGCCAGCTCACCGGCAACGACGTCCCGCAGCTTCTCGTCCGAGGACAGGATCTCGGTCAGCGCGGCGATCTCGCTCCGCAGCGTGTCCCGTTCGCGTTCCAGTTCAAGCCGGTCGTAACGGGTGAGCCGGCGCAGCGGGGTGTCCAGGATGTACTGCGCCTGGATCTCCGACAGGTCGAACACCGCGATCAGCCGCTGCTTGGCGGCCGCGGAGTCGTCGCTGGACCGGATGACGCCGATCACTTCGTCGATGTCGAGCAGGGCGATCATCAGGCCGTCGACCAGGTGCAGCCGGTCCTCGCGCTTGCGCCGCCGGAACTCACTGCGCCGCCGGACGACCTCGATGCGGTGATCCACGTAGATGCTCAGCATCTCGCGCAGGCCGAGCACGCGGGGCTGCCCGTCGACCAGCGCGACGTTGTTGATGCCGAACGTCTCTTCCATCGGCGTCAGCCGGTACAGCTCGGCTAGCACCGCCTCGGGGTGGAAGCCACTGCGGATCTCGATCACGAGCTGCAGGCCGCGGTGCCGGTCGGTGAGGTCCTTCACGTCGGCGATCCCGGTCAGCTTCTTGGCCTGCACCAGGTCCTTGACCCGCGCGATGACCTTCTCGGGCCCCACGCCGTACGGTAGCTCGGAGACCACGATCCCGGTCCGCCGCGGCGTGATCTGCTCGATCCGGCAGGTGGCCCGGGTACGGAAGATCCCGCGGCCGGTCTCGTACGCCTCCCGGATGCCCTCCAGGCCCACGATCTTCCCGCCGGTGGGCAGGTCCGGCCCGGGCACGAAGCGCATCAGCGCGTCGAGGCTCGCGTCGGTGTGCCTGATCAGGTGCCGCACCGCCGCGATGACCTCGCCGAGGTTGTGCGGCGCCATGTTGGTCGCCATCCCCACCGCGATCCCGGAGGCGCCATTGACCAGCAGGTTCGGCAGTGCGGCGGGCAGAACCGAGGGCTCGTTCTCCTGCCCGTCGTAGTTCGGCTGGAAGTCAACGGTGTCCTCGTCGATCCCGGCGACCATCTCCATGGCCGCCGCGGTCAGCCTCGCCTCGGTGTACCGCATGGCCGCGGCGGGGTCCTCGCCGCCGAGCGAGCCGAAGTTGCCGTGCGGGTCCACCAGCGGCAGCCGCATCACCCACGGCTGCCCCAGCCGCACCAGGGCGTCGTAAATGGCGCTGTCGCCGTGCGGGTGCAGGCGGCCCATCACCTCACCGACGACGCGGGCGCACTTGACGTGCCCGCGGTCGGGCCGCAGCCCCATCTCGTTCATCTGGTAAAGGATCCGCCGCTGTACCGGCTTGAGCCCGTCCCGGGCGTCCGGCAGCGCACGCTGGTAGATGACGGAGTAGGCGTACTCGAGGTAGCTGCCCCGCATCTCCTCGGCAACGTCGATGTCGACGATGTTCTCTTCGAAATCCGGCGGTGGGGGCGGGGGCGCGCTGCGTCGGGCCATGTCCGCCATTGTGCCGCCCGCCGCGACCAGAAACGTCCACTTCCCGCGGCGTTTCGCCTGGAGCGGGCCGTTCAGGTGACGGAGAAGCCGCCGTCCACGAAGAGGGTCTGGCCCGTGATGTACTCGCTGGCGGGGCTGGCCAGGAAGATGGCGGCACCATCGAAGTCGGCGGCCTGGCCGTTGCGGCCGATCATCGTGCGCGCGGCTAGCGCTGCGCAACGCTCCGGGTCGCTGGCTACCGGCGCAGTCAGCGGCGTGGCCACGAAGCCGGGGCAGATGGCGTTGCAGCACACGCCCCGGCTGGCCCACGCTTCCGACTGGGAGCGGGTCAGCGCCGCGAGCCCGCCCTTCGAGGCGCCGTAGCCGCCGCTATGGCCAAAGGCACGCAGCGACTGCTGTGAGGTCACGTTGATGATCCGCCCCCACCCGCGCGCGGCCATCCCGGGCCCGAACCGCTGGCCGAGCAGGAACGGCGCGGTGAGGTTGACGGCCATGGTCTGGTCCCAGTCGTCCATGGTCAGCTCGCCCAGCGGTGGCCGCAGGTTCAGGCCGGCGCAGTTGACCAGGATGTCCGGCGGCCCGAACGGGACCGACGCGAGATCCGCCGCCCGCGCCACGCCCCCCCGGTCCGCGAGATCCGCGCTGACCCACGCCGCCGCACAGCCCGCCGCCCGCAGGGCCGCCGCGCTCTCCCGTAGGGCGGCCTCGCCGCGCGCGATCAGCATCACCCGCGCCCCGGCCCGCGCCAGCGCGCCCCCCATGGCCTGCCCGATCCCCGAACTCCCCCCCGTCACCACCGCCACTCGCTCCTCAAGCGAGAACAGCCCCCGCAAATACTCACCCATGACGGCTACCGTAGCCCGATCGCTACCGGCGAGGTCCACAACGGGGGGGCCGGGGGGGTCGGCCCCCGGGCCAGCACAGCCCCCGGGCTAACACCACTAGAGAACGGGGCGCGCGCCGACCAGGCTCATCGCGTGCGCGGCCAGCCGGCAGCCGCTGGCCAGGGCCTCGCCGGGGGGCTTCTTGTCCAGCCACGGCCCGAGGAATCCGCCGCAGAACGCGTCGCCTGCACCGGTGCCGTCCACGACCTGGTCCACCGGCGGGGCCGGCACGTGCACCGGCGGGCGCCCGTTGGCGTAGAACATCGCTCCGTCCGCGCCCATCTTCACGACCACCTGCGGGTACCAGGCGGTGAGCACGCGCGCCATCTGCTCGGGATCGTCGCGGCCGGTCAGCACGTGGCCCTCGGCCTCGTTCACGAACAGCAGCGTGGCCCCGTTGGTCAGCTCGAGGAACGGCTCGGCGCCGACCCGCTCCAGCGGCGCGCGCGAGGCTGCGTCGACGGACACCGTCATGCCGGCCCGGACGCTGTACTGGATCGCGGCCAGCGCGGCAGGCCGGGCGCCCTCACTGAGCAGCGTGTACCCGGACACGTGCATGTGATTGCCCGGCGCGAACAGGTCGCGCGGCAGGTCGTCGGGGGACAGCGCGGCGTTGGCACCCGGGTCGGACAGCATCGTGTGCTCGCCCTTGTGCGTGATCATGACGACGCACGTCCCGGTGGGCCGGTCCGGATCCATCACCAGGCGCGCGTCGACGCCGTAGCCCATCAGTTCCATGTCGCGGTTCCGGCCGGCGATGTCCGCGCCGCGCCGGCCCACGAAGGCAACGTCGATGCCGTCCACGGCCAGCCAGGCCGCGACGTTCGCGCCGGACCCCCCGCCGTGCATGGATACCGTGGCGGCGGTGTCACTGCCGCGGGCCAGGGGGTAGAGGGCGTGAGCAACGGCGTCTGTCATAAGGTCCCCGACGACAACGACGCGCGTCATGACGTTTTCACCTCGTCCCGGAAGCCGATGACCACTCTGCCTCCGTTTTACCTGTTCGTTGAGGGCCAGCGGGCAAGAACCTAACGTATCTTCGTGCCCTCTGACGGGCTTCTGCCCAGCAGGCGGTACCCGGCAAACCCCATCTTTTCTTAAAGGTAGCTGTCCTTACCCATAACGTGCCAGCCGTGCTGGTGGGGGGACGCCTGTATCGTTATCGCAGCGTAAGGGGCGCCTGGATGACCGGCAAGCCGTGACTCAGCCGCTAGAGAATACGGTGCGCCCGGCGACCACCATGATGACCTCGTCGGATACCGCCGCCAGCAGCTGGTTCAGCCGTCCAAGCTCGTCGCGGAACATCCGGCCCGCGGCCGTATCCGGGACGATGCCGAGGCCGGTCTCGTCACTGACTGCGACCACATAAGCGGTGGCGTCCCGCCAGGCCGCGACGAGCCCGGCGATTCGCCCGGCGAGCAGGCCGGCCGGGCCGGGGGTGGCGTCCCAGGCGCCGCATGCGTCCATCGCCGCCGCCAGCCAGGTGGTGATGCTGTCCACCAGGACCGCGCCGCGCGCCTGCCCCAGGACGCCCGCGAGGTCGGTGGTCTCGGCCGTGCGCCACCACCCCGGCCGCCGCGCGCGGTGGCGGGCGATCCGCGCGGCCCATTCCGCGTCGCCGGGGGACGCCCGCGGCCCGGTGGCGATGTACGTCACCGCGGGCTCGGCGGCCACCCGCCGTTCGGCCTCGGCTGACTTGCCGGAGCCGGCGCCGCCGAGCACCAGCACCCGGCAGGGTTCCGCGGCCCCGGCCGCGTGGGCCGGCCGGGCGCCGGCCCGGGCGCTGGCCCAGACGTCGGCACGGGCGCCGGCACGGTGAGCGTGGCGCCGTCGCGGGGCAGGGCAGCGCGCCAGATCTCGCAGTGCCGCGCGAGTTCCCGCGCGTCGAAGGCCCGGTGGTCCGCGGCCGCCGCCGCCACCAGCGTCCCCCGGTGCACCGCCCCGCGGGCGCGCAGCCAGCCGAGCTGGGCCGGATACCCGAGCAGATCGAGCAGGGCGGCGTCATAGCGGGCGTCCGGCGGTACCGCGGGAGCCTTGCCGTCGGTGACCGGCCCGGCCGCCGCGAGCAGCCGCGTCCCGTCCGGCGCGGTCACGTCCCACCCGCCGCGTAGCCGCCGGACGCGGTAGCCGGACAGCTCCCGCTCGGTGCCGTCGTCCCACTCCGCCGGGGCCGAACGAAGCCCGGCCACCCGCGCGCCCTCCAGCCGGAGCACGCCGTCGACGCTCAGCCGGGACGGGGCGCGGGTGATCCGCTGCCGCCCGATGCGCCGGCAGGACGCGCACCGGCAGCCAGGCTCGGGCCAGCCGCGCGCGCCGCCGCTGCCCAGCACGCCGATCTCCATCCACTCTCCTTTGCGCGAGCAACATTTGTCAAGTGGCAAATGTTGCCAGTCCGTGTTTGAATGGAGCTAGCTGCTCATCCCGCCGGGCGACCCGCCCGGACCATCTGCCTGCCCGCTACAGACCCCGGCGGAGGTCATCGTGCTTATCGAAGATCTTGCCCGGGATGCGGCCGATCTGCTGAGCGTCGGCAATTCCGGGCAGATGCGGTCGCTGAGCCGGCTGGCCGAACTGGCCGTCCGGGAGGTCGCCGGATGCTGCGGTGCGACCGCGATGCTCTGGCGCGACCGGGAGCTGGCCGGGCTGACCTCGACCCATCCGGACCTGGCCGAGCTGGCCGAGTTTCAGCTAAAGGCCAGGCACGGGCCGGCCATCCAGGCGATACGCGACGGCAAGCCGGTCGGTATCCGGGACACGCTGCGCGACACCCGGTGGCCGGACTTCATGAGCGAGGCGCTGTGCCGGGGAGTGCGCTCCGCCGTCGTCCTGATCCACGAGTTTCCCCCCATGACCGTCGTTCTCGCGGTGGTCAGCGTGCGCCCGGACGCGATCGACAGCGAGCAGGTCCCGTTTGCGGCCACGCTGGCCGCGTTCGGCGGCGCGGTGCTGGCCAACGCCTCCGCCTACGGCGATGCTCAGCGGGAGGCGGTCCAGCTCAGGTACGCGGTCGAGAGCCGGGCCGTGGTGGACCAGGCCAAGGGAATCCTCATGCACGCCCTAGGGTGCTCGGCAGCGGAGGCGCTCGACCGGATGCGACGGGTGTCGCAGACCCAGCACGTCAAGGTGACCGACGTGGCCCGGCAGGTCGTCGAAGGCCACGTGGCTGTCATGGACGCCTGAGGGGGCCTGTCGCGGACGCCTGAGGCGGCCGTTCAGGGCGACGGCGGGACATCCCAAGGGTAGACCGGCCAATTTCGGGGCAGCAAGCTTCATGTGGACCCCACCACGCCACCCCACGGAAGGGCCGCCATGCCGCGATCAGGGCCGATGCCCCCCGGCCTCGCCGCCAGATTCGAGCAGGAGGCCATCCCCTACCTCGACCAGCTCTATCCGGTGGCCGTCCGGATGACCCGGGGCCGCGAGGACGCCGAGGACCTGGTCCAGGAGACGATGGCCAAGGCGTGGGCCGCCTTCCGGACGTTCGAGCCGGGCACCAACCTGCGGGCCTGGCTCTACCGGATCATGACCAACACCTACATCAGCGGCTACCGCCGCCGGGACCGGATGCCTCTGCTGCTGCAGGACGATCTGGTGGACCGGATGGAACGCCCGGCCTGGCCGGAGGGTACCGGCGCGCGGTCCGCGGAGGCGGAGGCGCTGGACCGGATGCCCGCGCCGGAGATCCGGCAGGCGATGCGCGAACTCCCGGCGGACTTCCGTACCGTCGTGTACCTGGCGGACGTGGAGGGTTACACCTATCACGAGACGGCCGAGCTGATGGGAACGCCGATTGGGACGGTGATGTCGCGGCTGCACCGGGCCCGCCGTGTGCTGCGCACCAAGCTGGCCGGTGAGGCCGCCGCGGCCTGAACGTACCCCCGCCCAGCGCCCGGGGCCTGAGCACGAACCGGGCGTAGCGCCGGGCCCGGGCGCGAACCGGCCGGGCCCCCGCGGAGCGGGGCCCGGCCGGAGTGGGGAAGGACGCGTCACGCCGCGGACCGGCCGACTTCCTCCTCGACCTCCTCGATGTCCTCGATGTCCTCGATGTCCGGGGCGGCCGCGATGCCGACCGCGGGCCGCCGGGTGCGGTCGTAGGTCGCGACGGTCTCACGGGCCACCCGGTCCCAGGAGTAGCGCGCCTGGGCCCGGTCGACCGCGGCGATGCCGTACCCCTCGAGCAGCATCGGGCTGGCCAGCAGGCGGCGGATCCGGCGGGCGAGCGCGGACGGCTGGCCGGGGGCCACCAGGACGCCGGTCGTCCCGTCGACCACGGTGTCGAAATGCCCGCCGACCGCCGAGGCGATCACCGGGGTGCCGCAGGCCATCGCCTCCAGGCAGGACATGCCGAATGGGTCGTACCAGGACATGTCGACCATCAGGTCGGCGGACCGCAGCAGCGCCGGCATGTCGTCCTGGCTGACCTGGCCGGTGAACTTGACCCGGTCGGACACGCCGAGGCTGCCGGCCAGCCGGGCCAGGTCGCAGCAGGTCTCGTCGCGCCGCAGCATCGGCCGGGCCGGCCCGCCGACGATCAGCAATTCGGCGTCGGGGATCTCGGCCAGCGCGCGGACGGCCGTCTCCAGGCCGTCCCGCCGCAGGTGCGTCGCCACGGCGATCAGCCGCGGGCGCTCGCCGCGCGGCGCGATCGGGCCTTCCGCGCTGAACCGGTCCGTATCGACCCCGAACGGGACCACGCTGATCGAGCTACGCGGAACGCCCAGGCTGGTCAGGTCGGACGTCTCATCGGCACTGGACGCGATCACCGCGTCGGCGCTGCATGCGACGGCGCGCTCGAGCCGGTTCCTGGCGCCGGTCTCGGGCTCCGGGGCGGCACCGCGCGGGCGGGACGAGCCGTCCTGCCCGATCCGGTGACGGCGTTCGGCGATGCGCAGCGAGTGGAACGTCTGCACCACCGGGAAACTCCGGTCGCGCGTGCCGGCCAGCGCGGCCAGGCCGGCGGTCCAGCCGATCGCGTGCACGACGTCGGGCTGGTGGCGCTGCCAGGCGCTGGCGAGACCGGCGGCGAACTCCCGCACGTAGGGGAGCACGGCCTCGTCGGCCAGGCTCTTGGCCGGGCCGGCCTCGATGTGCTCGACGCACACGCCGCCCGCCAGTTCGGCGTGATCCGGCAGGCCGTCGGCGTCCTTGCGCGCGTAAACGGTCACGTCGTGACCCTGCCTGGCCAGTTCTTCGGCCAGCGCGGCCACGCGGGTTTCCTGGGTGGCCGGCTCGCTGCCGGCCGGGTGTGTCAGGGTGGAGGATTCTTCAGCGACTAGGGCGATCTTCATGGGTGAGCTCCTCGCGGCAGATGTGACTCTGAGCTACGTCCGCAGTCACAGCGACTCGCAGGAAACGTGGATAACCACGAAGCGCGGGGGGAGAGAAAGGAATCGGCGGTGCCGACGCCTGCCCCCTGCACTCGCACGCAACACGAGTGCGCTGGACGGCGCGTGTGTGCCTGCGTCGTAGGCACCGCTAGGACAAATCATATCCACTATTGCCATCCGGCAAACAATCGGGTCGCCAGAACCTCACTAGAGGCGAAGGTCCCAAAACCCTGGGCCCCAGGTCCGGGGGCCGTGCAGGCCGGGGAAAGTTCTAGGCTAATCAGGTACTGCCATGGCCGCACGGCGGCACAGATCACCGACCACGCAGGAGGCGTGATGGAGCGCGGAAGCACCAAGCACGGGCCACTGCACGACGAGCAGCTGGCCCGCGAGACCGAGAGCATGATCCGCGAATCGCCGCAGCCGGCCCGCACCGAGGAGTGGCGTGAGCCCGAGCCCGTCGACGACCCGCGTGAGCTGTTCGAGGGGGACGAAGCGCTCACCGAGCAGGACGAGATCCAGCTGCGCAGCGAGCTGGCCCGGCTGCTCACCCGGGACGAGTTCCCCGCTGACCGGGAGAAACTGCTGGACATCCTCGATGAGAAGGGGGCGACGGAGGCCTTGACGGCCCGCGTCCAGCGGCTGCCCGCCGGCGAGCAGTACGGCAGCACGCACGCGGTCCTGGAGGCGCTTGGCCTCAGCCACCCTGAGGAGCGGCCCGGCGCCTGACGCCAGCCCCGCCGTCCCGCTCAGGGGAGCGACATGTGCAGCCGGATCGTCGTGCCGCTCGGCCCCGACCGGAGTTCTGCCAGGTCACAGACCTGGTGCACGATCCACAGCCCGTGGCCGCCCAGGGCGCCCGGGGCCGGCTGGAGCCGCCCGGCGAGCGGGTCCTTGATGTTGCCGCTGTCGGTCACCTCGCAGAGGAACTCCCGCGCGCCGGGCCAGGTACGCAGGATGCCGCCCCCGTCGGCGTACCGGACCGAGTTGGCGGTGAGCTCCCCGGCCGCCAGCACCATGTCGTGCACGCGCCGGGGCGGCAGCCCGGCGGCGGCGGCCCGGGCGCCGATCAGCGCGCGGACCCAGGCCAGATCATGGCCGAAACGGAACGTCTCCGCGTCCGGGGGCGGCGGCGGCAGCGGCAGGCCGAACTCAGGCGGCAGCGCCGCGTCTGCGCGGTAGACCGGGCTCGGCGTCACCGCCGGCCCGTGCTGAAGCTCTGGGTGGCTCCATTCCGCGCCGGCCAGCACCTGGCCGGCCAGCTGCGCCACGTCGTATGGGCACAGGATCGAGGCCGGCGCCGTGCCGAACGCCTGGTTGATCAGCGCCTCGTGCCGGGCCGCCTCCCGGACCTCGGCCGCCGAGCGCCCCGCCCAGATCGGCTCGCCGATGTAGCGGACGCGCCGGCCCGGCCTGGAGGTCAGAAACGCCTGGATCCGGGGGATGATCCAGGCCGGGTTGCGGCCCATCTCGGTCATGTCCGCGAAAGCGATCTGCCCGGCCGCGGGGCCGAGCGCGTCCCGCAGCCGGGCCAGGGCCGGCCCGGGCACCGCGACGAAGCCCGGCTCGCCCTCGCTCAAACCCTCGGTCAGGAACGGGACCGCCGCAGCCAGGTACTCGCCACCGGTGCGGTAGAACAGCGCGATGTGCGTGAGGCCGCCGCGGCCCAGGCGGCCGGTGGGTGCGGCCGTGTTCAGTTCGCCGGCCCCCGGCTGCGCCCCGGGTAGTCTCTCGGATCTGGCCGGCCGGACGAGCTGGGCGGTGGGGCGGGCCACTGGCCGTACTGGTCCTGCCCGTACGGCGCGTCGTAGCGCGCCCCGGCGGGGGGCGGCAGCGGCCGGCGGCGGGTGGCGCGGGCACCAACCCCGTTCAGCAGCGAGCCGATCGCGAAGCCGATCACCAGATCCACCGCGGCGGTGGCGACCTTCTGCGACATCGGCGCGGGCGTGCTGAACGGGAACAGCACCATGAGCAGCGTGACGAGGCCGACGATCCAGTTGAAGAAGGACAGCGGCCGCGGCGTGGCCGCCAGCAGCAGGTGCAACAGGCCGGTGGCCAGCAGCGCCGCGGCGGCGGACACCAGCACCACGGTCGTGGTGTGCGCGTCCCCGTACGCGCCGTCGTGGGACGGGGACAGCAACGGGATGTTGAACAGCCACCGGCACACCACCACGCCCACCAGGGCGACGAGCGCCGCGACCACGGCGGTGGCGGCCCCGCCCGCCCACAGCTGGCGCGCGTCGACGACCGGGCGGGTGCGCCCCACGCCGTCATCGGGCATGATCGGCCTTGTCATCTGATACCTGCCTTGCTCGCGAGCCGCGCTCGGCTTCATGTGCCGTTATACCGTCAATGCGCGCGCAGCGCATGTGGCCAATGGCCGCGCAAGGCCTCAGGGCGCTGCCTTGTGACCATGGAATCGGCCTTGGCAGGCCCATTTCCTGGCCGGCCGGGGCCGTTATTGCTTATCTTCTTTCGACCTTCACTGCGGTACCCGGTCTCACCACCCGCAAACGACGCGCCCTGGCCACCGTCCTGTCGCCGGTAGGGTGGCCCCGGACCCGGCTGGCCCGGCGGCCCGGCACCGGTCACACTGGGAGCAGGCCGCCGGCCCAGCAGGCCAGCAGGCCCACGAGGCCCACGAGGCCCACGAGGAGGGAACGCGATGACGGATGGTCCGGCCCGCGCCCGGTCATCCGCGCGCAGGCGCTCCGCCCCGGCCGGCCGAAAGCCGGCTGCGGGCAGGCCGGACCCGGACCAGCCGCCGGGTGCCGCCGAGCCGCCGGAACCCGACCTGGCGGAGCTGACGGCCCGCCGGGACGCGCTGGGGCAGGCGGCAGGCCTGCCCGGCGCGCAGCTCGGGCCGCTCCTGGATGCGGCGTTCGCTGAACTCGACGGGGCCATCGACGCGCTGACCCAGCAGCAGGCCCGCTCGGCTACGCGCCGGGACGGCGCGCCGTCGGAGCCGGTCCGGGCCGAGCGCAGGTTGCTCCGGGCCGTCTTCCAGGAGGCGCCGGTGCCCTTGTTCCTGCTGGAACGGGACGCCACCGTGCGGCGGGTCAACAACCACGCCAGCGACCTCATCGGGTCGCGTCCCGCCTACGCGGCGGGCAAGCCGTTCACGCTCTTCGTGGACCTGCCCTCGCGTGCGGCGGTGCAGACCTACCTGGCCGCCGCGGCGCGGACCGGGCAGGCGCGGCAGTTGGAGTGCGGCCTGCTGGGAGCGGACGGCGTCGTCCAGGCCCGCCTCACCGTGCAGCCGATCAGCTTCCCCGAGGACAGCGGCGTGCTGCTGGTCGCGGCGGGCCACGAGAATGCGCCCGCGCTCCGCGCAGCGCCGTCGCCAGCGCCTCTGCGCGCAGCGCCCGCGCCGCCGCGCCCGGCGCCTGCGTCCCCGCGGGCGGCGGCGTCGCCCCGGCCCGGCCGGGAGCGCGAGCCGGCCAACGCGGAGGCCGTGCGGACGATGGCGCGCCGGATGGATCTGCTGACCGCGGTGACCCGGCTGCTCCTGGAGAACAGCACGTTCAGCGAATCGCTGACCCTGCAGCGGTGCGCGCGCCTGCTGGCCGGGGAGTTCGCTTCCTGGGTCATCGTCGATGTCGTCCGTGGGCGCCGGCTGCGCCGCCAGTTCGCGGTCGGGCCCTCCGGGGAGGAGGCGGAATCGGTCGCCCGGGCCGCACGCGACGCCGATCCGGAGCCCGGCTCGCTGCCCTGGCAGGTGCACGAGACCCGGAAATCACTGCTGCAGGCGCGTTCCGAAGACACCGGGATGCTCGGGGCCGGCCCGGACGGGGTGCCGCTGATGATGAAGCTCGGCGCGACCTCCGTGCTGAGCGTGCCGATCGCGGACCGGGAACGCGGCTACGGGGTCATCACGCTGTGCCGCCGCGCCGACGATGGCACCTTCCAGATCGCGGACCTGGCCCTGGCCGAGGAACTGGGCGCACAGCTGGCGGTGGCGATGCGCGTGGACCGGCTGTTCCGGCGGCGCTCGGAGGTGGCCGAAGCCCTGCAGGCCAGCCTGCTGCCGCGGGTCCTGCCCGACGTGCCCGGTATCGAGCTGGCCGCCGCGTACATGGGCGCTACCGAGGGGCTGGACGTCGGCGGCGACTTCTACGACGTCTACCGCATCCCGGGGGGCTGGGGCCTGGCCATCGGGGACGTCACCGGCAAGGGGGAGGAGGCCGCCGCGCTGACCGCCGCGGCGCGGTACGCGATCCGGGTCATGGCCCACTGGGAACCCGATCCGGTGGAGGTGCTGACCAAGGCCAACGAGGTGCTGCTGGCCGAGCAGTCCGGCGGCCGGTTCGTCACCGCCAAGACCGCGCACATGGCCTGGCGCGGCGACTGCCTGCACATCGCGCTGGGCACGGCCGGTCATCCCGGCCCGGCGGTCATCCGGTCCGACGGCCGGGTCGAGATGCTCGGCGGCGGGGGCCTGCCGCTCGGCCTGTTCCCGGCGGCCCAGCCGGGGCTGGAGGAGGTCGAGCTCGCCCGGGGCGATCTGCTGTTCTTCTACACCGACGGGCTCACCGAGACCCGCAGCCCGGATCTGGAGTATTTCGAGGAACGGCTGCAGGACGAGCTGGTCAAGCTGGCGGGCCGGTCCGCCGCCGAGGTCGTGGCCGGAATCCAGGCGCGGGCCGAGGCCTTCTCGGCCGGCGAGATGCGGGACGACCTGACCGTGCTGGCGCTACGGGTGACCGGGCCGCCGCGGGGGGCCTGACCACCCAGGCCACCCAGGCCCGTCAGGCCGGCGGCTCCTCGTAGACGTCCTCGATCACCTCGGTGTCGCTGGGCACTCGTTCCCTCGTTTCCGGGGCCAGGTCGTCGTACCGGTCCGCGCCGTGGCTGGTGGCCCGCTGGGTCGCCATCTCCTCATCCGGCGTCTCGGCCGGCTTCTGCCACCGCGCCACCTCCGGGTCCGGCTCGAGGCTCGGCCGGTCCGGGATGTCGGCCTGGGCGTTCGCGGTGCCCGGGTTGCGCAGCACGTACGGCGGGTAGGAAGTCTCCTCCATCCGGCTGACCGGCCCCCGCCTGGTCCGGCGCACGTAGACGCGCCGCCCCAGCCACTCGTATCCGCGCTTGGGCGTAACGAGCCCGATAATGCCGATCACCATAATCACGAACCCGGCGACGTGCAGGTTGAACACTGACGTATTCGCGGTCACGGCAAAGGTGAGAATGGCCCCGACGGCGATCCAGAACAGGCAGATGCCGCTCTTCATGGTTTCCCCTTTCCTGGAGAAATGCGCTGGCCACACGCGCGCGTTCATGGTGGGCCGCCGCTAGGTGTACCCAAGATGCCGGAAGAGTACCGAATCACCTGATCCAATTACGGGCGGCTCGTGTAACCGGGCCGTGGTGCCGCCATTTCCACCGGGCGCCGCCTGCCCGCGGCTCGTTACGCCAGGTCAGTAAGGTCGCCGTCGCTGGTTTCGTTCCGCCCGAGCAGGCGGTCACGCAGGTAACCAAGCGCCCGCGCCAGCAGCCGGGACACGTGCATCTGGGAAATGCCCAGCCGCTCGCCGATTTCGGCCTGCGTCAGGTTGCCGTAGAACCGCATCGTGAGAATATGCTGCTCGCGGGCGGGAAGTTCCTTCCAGTGGGCGCTGACCGCTTCCATGTCGAGCGCGTGCTCGACGCCCTGGTCGTCCGCACCGAGCAGGTCGGCCAGCAGCACCGGATCCTGGCGGTCGAAGACCGGCGCGTCCAGCGAGTAGGTGTGGAACACCATGTCCGCGCGGCGTGCCTCCTGCAGGTCGTCCGCGGTGACGCCGAGGTGCGCGGCGAGCTCGTGGTCGCTGGGCGGCCGGCCGAGCTTGTGCGTCAGATCCTCGGTGGCCTTGCGCACTTCGAGCAGCAGTTCCTGCGCCGATCGGCGGACGTGCACCTGCCACCGCTTGTCCCGGAAGTGGCGCTTGATCTCGCCGCTCACGCAGGGCTGCGCGTAGGCGGACAGGCTGGTGCCGTAGTCCGGATTGAAGTTGTTGATGGCCTTGAGCAGGCCGACATACCCCACTTGCGTGAGCTCCTCGGCCGGCTCCGGGCTGCCCAGGTACTGGCGCACGCACGAGCGCACCAGCTTCTGGTACCGGCCGATCAGCGTCTCACAGGCACTTGCGCGCAGATCGTTGTCACGCGGCAGCGTACGCACGAGCCGGAGCAGGTCGCGGTCGTCGAGATTGCTGAGCTCTTCGCGCTGCACTGTCGCCGTCCGTGCGGCAAGAGTTATCGTCATAAGGTCTCCACTAGCTTTGCAAACGTGCCGGACAGGGTGGTCGTGCCCGCTGCGCGGGCGCTAAACATGAACTGCGGATATTGCCTGCCGGACGGTGCGACGTGCCTCACATCGCGGGCGCCGTCAGCAACGCGGTGCCCGGCAAACCCGACGGGGAAGTCGACACCCGCCCCTAGCGCCCCCCAGCGCGGGGAGCCGGGTCGAGAAAGGCGAGCCATCGTGGCGAAGACGGGGCCGGGCCAGCAGGCCGAGCAGCCGGACTGGCTCGAGCCAGAGCTGGCCACCCTGACCAAGGACCGGTTCTCCGGCCCCGGCTGGCTGTTCGAGCGCAAGCTGGACGGCGAGCGCTGCCTCTCGTTCCGCACCGATGCGGGTGTCCGGCTGATGACCCGCAACCAGAAGGAGGTCGCCAGCAACTATCCCGAGATCGCCGCGGCGCTGCGCCACCAGGGACTGGGCGACCAGGGACTGGGCGACCAGGGCCACCGCGGCTTCATCGTCGACGGCGAGATCGTCGCGTTCCACGGCGCGCAGACCAGCTTCGAGCTGCTGCAGTCGCGGATCCACGTCGTCCGCCCCGACGCCGTGCTGCTGCGCCGGGTGCCGGTCTTCTACTACATCTTCGACGTCCTGTACGCCGACGGCCGGGATGTCCGGCCGCTGCCGTTGCGAGAGCGCAAGAGCGTGCTGGCCGGGCTGCTGTCGTTCGATGACCCGCTGCGGTACACCGAGCACCGGGACGAGGACGGCGAGGCGTACTACGCCGAAGCGTGCCGCCAGGGCTGGGAAGGGCTCATCGCCAAGCGCGACGATGCCCCGTACCGGGCCGGCCGGAGCCGGGACTGGCTGAAGTTCAAGTGCGAGACCAACCAGGAGTTCGTCGTCGGCGGCTTCACCGACCCGCAACGCTCCCGCATCGGGCTGGGCGCCCTGCTGCTCGGCTACTACGACGCGTCCGGCCAGCTCGTCTACGCCGGGAAGGTCGGGACCGGGTTCGACACCAGGACGCTGCGCAGCCTGCACAGCGAGCTTTCGGCGATCGAGCGGGACACGTCGCCGTTCGGCGTGGGTGACCTGCCCCGGTCGGGCGTGCACTGGACGGAGCCGTCGATGGTGGCGCAGATCGGCTTCTCGGAGTGGACGCGGGACGGCCAGCTGCGCCACCCCCGGTTCCAGGGGCTGCGGCGCGACAAGGCGGCCACCGACGTCGTCCGGGAGGTCCCCACGTGAGTGCGGCTCCCGGCCGGGTTCTCATCGTATTTTTGAAACGGGCCAGAGGTACGCCATGAGCGGTATCGACATCCACGGTGACGAGGTGCGAGCCTCCGGCGTCACCGTCAAGCTGACCAACACCGGCAAGGTGCTGTTTCCCGCGGACGACATCACCAAGGGCGAGCTCATCGAGTACTACGGCCTCGTGGCCAGCTGGATGATGCCCCACCTTCGGGACCGCCCGATCGCCATGGCGCGGTTCCCGGACGGCATCACCCACCAGCGGATCTTCCAGAAGAACCCGGCCGATTACTTCCCGGACTGGGTGCGGCGCGTCGAGGTGAAAAAACAAGGCGGCACGCTGCGGCACGTCGTGTGCGACAAGGCCGCCACCCTGCTGTACCTGGCCAATCAGGCGTGCATCGAGTTCCACGTCTTCCTCAGCCAGGTCGGCAGCCTGGAATGCCCCGACCAGGTGGTGGTCGACTTCGACCCGGCGGGCCCGGACGACTTCGACGCGGCCCGCCGCTGCGCGCTCTGGCTGCGCGACCTGCTGACCGGCGAGCTGAACCTGACCTGCTACGTGAAGACCACCGGTGGCAAGGGCCTGCACGTGCACCTGCCGCTGGACCGCCACCAGGACTTCGAGGAGGCCCGCGGGTTCGCCCGTGACGCGGCGAACGTCCTCGCGGCCCGGCATCCCAACGTGGTCACCACCGAGCAGCGCAAGGACAGCCGCGGCGGCCGCGTCTACGCCGACATCATGCGGGACAGCTACGCGCAGACCGTGGTGGCGCCCTACTCCGTCCGGGCGCGCCCCGGCGCGCACGTGGCCACGCCGCTGCACTGGGAGGAGGCCGCCGACCCGGAACTCGCCCCGGCCCGGTTCACCCTCCGCACGCTGGGCGAGCGGCTGGCGGGCACGCCGGACCCGTGGGCCGGCATGTCCCGCCACCGCTACGACGTCGCGACCGCCCGGCGCCGCCTCGCGGCCCTGGCCGCGGGCTGACGCGCCGGCCGCGCAGTGTTGGCTGGAGCGCGCGTGTCGGACAAGCCGCCACGCGGCCGCTTAATGGCCGAACACCGGGATGATCGTGGCCCGGGCGATCGTGTGGAACCGGAGGTTGAACCCGGTGACGGCGGGCGTCGCGTCGGAGTCGACGCCGAGCTTGTCGGTGTCCACCGCGTGCACGGTGAAGACGTACCGGTGCGGCGGATCCCCGGCCGGGGGAGCGGCGCCGCCAAAGTCCTTCGTGCCGTAGTCGTTGCGCACGCTGAACGCGCCTTCCGGCAGGCCCGGGCCGCCCTCGCTGCCCGCGCCGGCCGGCAGTTCGGTGACGGACGCCGGGATGTCCACCACCAGCCAGTGCCAGAACCCCGATCCGGTCGGGGCGTCCGGGTCGTAGCAGGTCACGGCGAAACTTCTGGTCTCGGCCGGGAAACCGGACCACCTCAGGTGCGGTGAGATGTTCTGCCCCGACATGCCGAAGCTGTTGTAGACGTGGGTGTCGCTGAGGGTGCCGCCGTCCGTCACGTCCAGGCTTTCGACCGTGAAGGACGGCAGCGGGGGCAGGAATTCGTAGGGCAGCGGCGGGCGGTCAGCCATCGTCAGTTCCTCCAGAGCGAGAAGATCACGTGGTGTCGCGGGCCGCAGCCGGCGCGGGGCCTCGGCCGCGGGCTCGCGGTTGCCCACGCTACATCCGGGGAACCGCCCCCGCCCGGGCCGGCTTAATTAGGGTTATCTGCGCCGCCCTCGCGGCAATTGCCCCTACCGTGGGATGGGGGCCGTGCCGGCGGGGCGGGAACACGGCGCGGCTGATGCCGGGACACGACAGGGTGGCCGGGGGATTTCCGGGGCCGGAACGGAGGCTGGCGGTGGCGCGCAGGCCGCGGTCCTTGATCTGGGCGCGGCGGCGCAGGCTGCTGGCGGCCTGGGCCCGGCGGAACGGGCTGTACCGGCCCTCGCTGCCCGCCGGGACGCGCAGGCCGCGGTCCTTCGTCTGGGCCCGGCGGGGCGTTCTGGCCGCCACCCTGCTCACGGTCGCGTTCTTTCCGTATCCGGTGGCCGGTTCCGCGTCCATGCCGTCGGCGGGGGCGTGTCACAGGGCGTGCCGTCACGCCGGCTCGGCCGGGAAGGTGCTGTGGACGGCCGCCCTGCCGGGGCAGTGGACCACGAGCGCCGGGCTCACCGGCACGGTCCCGGTCAGCGGCCAGGCCTACGCGGCGCTCGGCGATGGTATCGCCGTCGTCGGCGCCGGGATGCGGGTGCGCGCCTACGGCTCGCGCACCGGGCGGACGCTGTGGGGCGCCACCCTGACCGGGTTCCCGGCGGACGCGTCGATCGTCTCGGTCCGCGCCTGGCCCGGGATCGTGACCGTCGGCGTCAGCTACGGGCCCGACGACGCCTCCCGCGCCGAAGTGATCTTCGCCAGCGCCACCGGACGCCAGATCCGCTGGTACGACGCGGCGCCGTTCGGCGGGGCAGTGGCCGCCTCCCTGCAGACCACCGTGATCGTCGGGGCCACGGCCGTCACCGCCTACGCCAACCGGACCGGCGCCGTGCGCTGGAGCAGGCCGACCGGACCGGCCGCGCAGGCCTGGCAGGTCAACGGGCCCGATCTGTACGTCACCGTGGCGGCCGGCGGCTACCTGGGGTCCGCGCCGGTGACAGCGCTGCGCCGGATCGACCTGGGCAACGGGCTGGAGAGCGTCATCCGCCCGGCGGCACCCGCCTTCCCTGGCTCGCTCGGCGCCGTGGCCGGCGATGTGGTGCTGTTCTCCGCGGCGACCGGCGTGACCGCCTTCGACGGCGCGGGCGGGCTGAAGCTCTGGTCGCTGGCGGGCGCGGTCCCCGAGGGCACCGACCCGGCCCAGGACCGCTTTTACCTCACCGAGGGCACCACCCTGATCGGCGTCGACCCGCTGACCGGCCACGTCCTGGCCACCGTCTCCGGTTCGGCGGTGGCGGGCTCGGCCGGCATGTTCGCGGTGCGGGACGGCATAGCCCTGGGCCTGGACCAGGGACCCAACGGCGAGGCATGGGGTTATGACGTCCGCCTCCAGCGCGTCACGTGGACCACGCCCGGGCTGCCGTGGCCGCACTACTTCGTCGACATCGGCGGCATCGGCGGCAGCGCGGAACCGGACGGCGGCACCGTGATCGTGGCCGACTGCGCCAAACTCGCGCCCGCGCCGCTGCCCAGCCCGGCCGGCTCCGGCCCGGCGGCCAGCGCGGGCCCGCCCGCCACGCCGACGCCCGCCGGCGCCGGGCCGTCGCCCTCGCCGTCACCCTCCGGCCAGCTCTGCCAGCGTCCCGAGCTGATCGCCATCAGCCGGTAGGGTCCCCCCGCCGGGATGGATGCCCCGGGTCTGGGTACGCCTGTCAGCACGATGAATCGAGCAGAGAAGGCCATCAAGCGCTCCGACCGGGTCCAGCAGCGGTTCGGCTGGCTGGCGTTCCCGGTCGCCGTGTGGAAGAAGTTTGGCGATGACCAGGCGGGCAATCTGGCCGCCCTGGTGGCCTACTACGCCTTCGCGTCGATCTTCCCGCTGCTGCTGGTCCTGGTCACCGTGCTGGGCATCGTGCTGCGTGATCATCACGGGCTCGAGACCACAATCCGCGACTCTGCCGTCAAGAACTACGGGCCCCTCGGCGATGACCTCCTGAATGGTCTCACCTCGCTGCACCAGACCGGCCCGGCGCTGGCGATCGGCATCTTGCTGACCTTCTTCGGCGCCCGGGGCGTGGCCAACGCCATGCAGAACGCGCTCAATTCGGTCTGGGAAATCCCGAAGGCGGACCGGCCCGGGTTCCCGTGGAACTATCTGCGCAGCTTCGGCCTCATCCTGGCGGTCGGCCTGGGAGAGATCGCCACCTCGGTGCTGTCCAGCTTCATCAGCGGCGGAGACGTCCTCCCCGGGTTCGCCACCAAGATCCTGGCCACGCTGGTGACGCTGGTCCTCAACATCGGCCTGTTCTGGCTCGCGTTCCGGCTGGCCACGGCGAAGACCATCACCTGGCGCGAGCTGCGGCTCGGCGCCATCATGGGCGGCATCGTCTGGCAGCTCCTGCAGCTCGTCGGCGGTTACTACATCGGGCACCAGCTCGCGCGCAGCCAGTCCCTGTACGGGAGCACGTTCGGCATCGTGCTGGGCCTGATGGCCTGGCTGTACCTGCAGGCCGAGGCCACGCTCTACGTGGCCGAGGCCAACGTCGTCTGGGCCCGCAAGCTGTGGCCGCGCAGCCTCGCGGCCCCGCAGACCGCCGAGGATGTCCGTGCGTATCAGCTATACGCTGAAACGGAGGCGCGCAAGAAGGACGAGACCGTCAGCGTGACCGTTCCCGGGCAACCCGACGACGAGACGGTGCCCGCAGGGTCATCGGCAACGACGAGGAGTGAACCAGAAACGTCCGTTGGTCCGGACCGCAGGCCCGGGGAGAGGACCCTCATGACTCAGGCGACGACAGGTAACAGCCAGCCATCCGCGGCCCCGCACGTGATCGTCATCGGCGCCGGATTCGCGGGCCTCTACGCCGTGAAGAGCCTCCGCAAGGCCAAGTTCCGCGTCTCGCTGATCGACCGGAACCTGTACAGCACGTTCCAGCCGCTGCTGTACCAGGTGGCCACCGGCGGCCTGAACCCCGGTGACGTCTCCTACGCGATCGGCGGCTATACCGGCAGGCACGGTGCCCGGTACCTGCGCGGCACGCTCACCGGCATCGCCCCGGGGGCACGGCGGATCACGCTGGACGACGGCCGCGAGATGACGTACGACTACCTGATCCTGGCCACCGGCGTGTCCGCGTCGCACTTCGGCATCAAGGGCGCCGACGAGTTCACCTACGGCCTGTACACCCGCCGCGACGCGGTGGCGCTGCGCGACCGGCTGATGGCGGACGTGGAGGGGCTGAGCGAAGGCGCGCCGGGCTCGGTGCTCGACGTGACCATGGTGGGCGGCGGGGCGACCGGCGTCGAGCTGGCCGGCACGGTAGCCGAATTGCGCGACACCGTACTGAAGGAGACGTTCCCCGACGTTAATTCGTCCCGCATTCACGTCCGGCTGGTCGAGATGCAGTCCGAGCTGCTGACCCCGTTCGACGCGAAGCTGCGCGCCTACACCCGCGACCAGCTGGTCAAGCGCGGAGTGGACGTCCGCCTGGACACCGCGATCGCCGAGGTCACCCCGGACCGGGTGATCCTGAAGAACGGGCAGGATCTGCACAGCGACATCACCGTGTGGACCGCGGGCGTGGCCGCGCCGCCCGAAGCAAAGCAGTGGGGCCTGCCGCAGGGCCACGCCGGCCGGATCGCGACCGGTCCCGACCTGCGGGTCACCGGACAGGACCGCATCTTCGCGGTCGGCGACATCGGCCTGGTCACGGGCAATCCGACCCCCCAGCTTTCGCAGCCCGCCATCCAGATGGGGCGTTTCGCGGCCGAGCAGATCCGGCTGATCGAGGCGGGCCAGCCCACTGGGACGTTCCATTACCACGACAAGGGCCAGGCGGCCACGATCGGCCGCCGGTCAGCGGTCATCGAGCTGGCCCACGGGCCCGATCTGCGGGGCACGCTCGCCTGGCTCGGCTGGCTGGGCCTGCACCTGTTCTACCTGCTCGGCGGGCGGAACCGGATCTCCGCAATCATCAACCTCGCCTGGCGGTACATGACGTGGGGGCACGGCGGCACGGTCATCGTCGGGGACGAGCCCAGCTCCGGCGCGCGCCCCGAGCCCGCCGCGTTCCGTCCCGCCGCGCGGCCCGGCCGCCCGTCCCGCTCCCTCGCCGGCCAGCCGGAGCCCGGGGGCCGGCCGGAGCCCGGGGGCCAGCCGCAACGGGGCGGCCAGCCGGAGAACGACGGCCAGCCCGCCCCCGCGCAGGCTCGCCCATCGCCGTAATCCCGGACGACACGGCGTAGTAGCCTGGGCCGCATGGTCGCGACGGGTCGCTGCGCGCGGAGATCATGGGCCCTGCTCATCGCGGCGGCACTGTCCGGCGCGCTGTCGCTGGCGGGCTGCTCCGGCGGCCAGCCTGGCCAGGCCGCGTCGCCGGGTTCCAGCGCGGCGGCCGCCAACCCGAACCTGGATCTGGGCACGCCGCTCGGCGGTAAGCCGGTGCCGGACATCCGGCTGACGAACCAGTTCGGCCAGCCGATGTCGCTGCGCCAGTTCCGCGGGAAAGTTATGCTCATCGGCTTCGTGGACTCCGAATGCACCACTGTCTGCCCGCTGACCACGCTGGCCATGCTCGAGGCCAAGCAGATGCTCGGCGCGGCCGGGGACCGCGTCCAGCTGCTGGGGATCGACGCCAACCCGGACGCGATCACGACCTCCGACGTGCTCGGCTACTCGCGCGCGCACAGCATGGTGAACCGCTGGGACTTCCTCACCGGTACGCTGCCGCAGCTCAAGGCGGCCTGGAAGGCCTTCGACATCTACGCCAGGATCGACTCCGGCCAGGTCGACCACACGCCGGCGCTGTACGTCGTCGACGCCCAGGGCCGCGAGCAGGTGGTCTACCTGACCGCGATGGCCTACTCCAGCATCAGCCAGTCGGCCCAGGTCGTCGCGCAGGAGGTGGCCAGCCTGCTGCCCGGCCACCCCGTGCTGGCGCACAGCCAGTCGCTGGCCTACATCACCGGGCAGACCCCCGCCCAGACGGCGCGCCTGCCCGCGGCGTTCCCGGCCGGCGGGCCGGTGACCCTGGGGCCCGGCCAGCCGCGCCTCGTGGTGTTCTACGCGACCTGGCTGTCGGAGATCACCAACCTGGGCGACGAGCTGACCAGCCTGAACTCCTACGTCCAGGCCGCACGGGCCCGGCACCTGCCCGCGCTCACGGCGGTCGACGAGGCGGTCACCGAGCCCACCTCCACCGCGGCGCGCGGCTACCTTCAGGGCCTGAAACAGCCGTTGTCCTACCCGGTCGCCCTCGACACCACCGGCCGCGTCGCCGACGGCTACGGCGTCCAGGATCAGCCCTGGTTCGTGCTCACGTCAGCGGCCGGCAAGATCCTCTGGTCACACGACGGCTGGCTGTCCCCCGCCGCCCTCGAAGCCGCCGTCGCCAAGCACGCCGCCTGAGGCCGTCACCGCAGCGGCGTTCCCGCCACCGCTTCGGTGACGCTGGCGTAGACCGGAATGAGCTGATCCGCGCCGACCAGGTTGAGGACCCGTGCCACCGTGTTCTGCGGCTGGGCGAGCGCGAGCTGGCCGCCGCGGTCGTTCATCATCACCCGGACGTCCAGCAGGACCTGCACGCCGGTGGAATCCATGAACTCCAGCCCGGACAGATCCACGATGAGGAGCGCGACCCCCCGGGTGACTTCCGCCTCCAGTGCGCCGCGCAACTGGTCGTACGTGTACACGTCGGACTCACCAGTGAGCGCGACCACGGTGTAGGAGTCTCCGCTCGTGACGGACACCCGAAGCTGATCCACGCCCCTCTTGTACCACTTCCGGCCGCCTAAGCGGAACCTGAAGCCGTGGCTCCGCCTGGCAGGCCTGCGCCCCCGCACCGATTCGGTACGGGGGCGCAGGCGCTGTGGCCTATGCGTTCGGTCGGCCGCTTACTCCGCTCCGTCCCTGACGGTGGTCACGAATCGCCGCCAGCCGGCCGCGGTGAAGACGAGCGCCGGGCCGTTGCCGCGGTCCTTGCTGTCACGGACCGCGATCGTGCTGGTGGCCAGTTCGCCGACCTCGATGCACTCGCCATGAGCACACCGGGAACTTTTCCGCCAGCTGACACCGGACGGATCGACAGAGTGCATCTCCGCACCTTTCGACGTAAACAGAGCATGTCTGTGGGGCACCTGCAATTGCGCGCACCTCCGCATCCATGTCCGTCCAGCGATTTTCCCATTTTGTGGAGTAGATTCGCACGGACGTTCTTGTCTGACGTCGCCTGGCGGGCAATGCGCAGGCCCAAGTTATCGCACTTCAGGTCCGCATTCCGGGGAAGCTCATTTAATGGCTCCGGCGCTGACGATAACGATTCCGGAACGCGGCGCCGGGAGCCTGGCCAGCCGAAACCGCTTATGTCCACGTTTGCCTGGCCCGGGCCATGACGTCGCGAGATAGGCCAGTTGAAAGAGAAAGTTCGGTTAGGCGTTCGAAGGCTAGCTGATACTGGTAGGTCTGTTTCTCTTCCTCGAAGTTCTCCGCTCCGGTCAGGTGTTCCAGGTACGCCACGTCGTGGTAGCCGACCTCGTGGACCTTGCCGAACTGCAGCAGGCTAAATCCGCCGGTAATGATCGCGTGTGGCCCGTCCAGTGGCAGGATCTGCAGGGTGACGGTCTCCACCTCGGAGACCTCGATGAGCCTGTCGAACTGGCCCCGCATGACCTTATCCGGAGCAATTCGCCTGAGCAGAACCGATTCATCGAAAACCAGATTGAGTTCGAACGGCGGATCGCGTTCGAGAATTTTCTGGCGAATCATGCGGGCTTCGACCCGGCCCTGGATCTCACCGGGGGGAATGGGGGCGATGGCCCGTGCGTGGCTCGTGATCAGCGCGCGCGCGTAGTCCTCGGTCTGCACCAGGCCCGTAACGAACTCCGGTGCCCAATGGCAGGACGCCGTCGCTTCGGCCTCCAGCCCGATGTATCCGGAATGGGCGTCGGGCAGCGCGCCAGAGTAGGCCTCCCACCATCCCTTGCGGTTCGCTTCCTGAGCCAGCGCCACGAGCTGGTCGGCCTGCTTCCCGTCGATGCCGTAGAGCAGCAGGAGCTTCTTGATCTCGGACGGACGGGGAGTCGTGTGCGCGTTCTCGATCCGGGAGAGCTTGGACGCCGACCATCCCATGCGCTCCGCGACTTGCTCGCCGACCAGATCGGCGTGTTCTCGGAGCCGGCGCAGCTCGGCGGCGAGACGGCGGCGGCGCGCGGTGGGGCTGGCAGGCTCGGGCACCGGTGTCACGCTCCCCGGACGACCATAAGGCTAAATATTCCCAGAATGCAGCAATGGTAATCCTGGCGAACGTGCCATAGATAGGTCCACCGGAGGATTTATAAGAATAACCGTTGCAGCTCCCGATGCAACTTGCAACAGAAGTACTGTACGCCGACACTGAGGGCACGGGGGAGTTCCCACCCGGGGGTGGAGGATTTAATGCACAGCGTCCCAGTTCACCGGAGCATCCTGGCCGTAGACATCGAGAAGTCAACCTCTGCGTTGCGCACCAACCCGATCAGGGAAGAGTTGCGCCAAGAGGTCTACAGCATGCTGGAAGCGTCGATGGGCGTCGCGGGAATCAACGCCGCGCACTGCGACCCGTTCCATGACCGCGGCGATGGCGTGCTGGCGCTCGTCCATCCCGTCGATGACATCCCGAAGACCCTGCTGCTCAACCCGCTCGTCCCCGTCCTGTGGCGGCTGCTTGCCGATCGCAACCAGAGCCTGCCGGAGCGGGAGCACGGGCGGCGGCAGCTCCGGCTCCGGGTCGTCGTGCACGCCGGTGAGGTTCACTGCGACGGCAAGGGCTACTTCGGGGAAGCCCTGGACGTCGCGTTCCGGTTGCTGGACGCACCCCGCCTGAAGGAGAGCCTGCGCCGCGGGCCGGCCCCGCTGGTGCTGGCGGTCTCCGACGTCATTTACTGGTCGATCGTCAGCCAGGACTACGAGGGCATCCCGCGGGAGTCCTATCAGCCCGTCCTCCGGGTCACGGTGGCCGGGCGCCGGCGCGTGGGCTGGATGCACGTGCCCGCCCCGGTGGCGGTGGAGCGCCAGGCCCTGCCCCGGCTCGTCCCGGCACGGTCAGTGCGCGCCGCGTAACCAGCCCGGCCTGGGGGTGCTCAGCCTGGCCGCGCATTTCGGCCCCTCGACTACCTGCTCGACCCGCACGCCCCGAACGGCGGCGTGGGCGGGACGTCCATCCTGCTGTACCTCGCGATCACCTACACCGTGCAGCGGCTCATCGTGCAGGCCCGCGCCCAGCGGATCCCGGCCGGTGACGGGGTGTCACGGTCCTTCAGCTCCGGTGAGCCCAGGTAGGCCCAGGTAGGCAGGCACGGATAGGCAAGCACGGATAGGCAAGCACGGATAGGCAAGCACGGATAGGCAAGCACGGATAGGCAAGCACGGATGAGCAGGCACAATTGATGATCATGGGCATGCGGAACGGGTACATGGCCCGGTAAGCCCCCGGGGTGAGCAGACGTTCGCAGGGAGGTCTGATGGCGCGCTCGATCTGGACTGGTGCACTGGCCTTCGGGCTGGTCAACATCCCGGTCGGCCTTTACGCGGCGACCGAGGACCGTACCGTGCACTTCAATCAGTTCCAGAAGGGCACCAGCGACCGTATCCGGTACAAGCGGGTGAACGAGCGGACCGGCGATGAGGTCAACTACCGGGACATCGTCAAGGGCCGCGAGGTCGATGACGATACCTACGTGCTGCTCACCGACGACGAGCTGGAAGCCGTCGAGCCGGGCCGGACGCGCACCATCGACATCACCGACTTCGTCGATCTGGCCGAGGTCGATCCCATCTACTTCCAGCGCACCTATTACCTGGCGCCGCGCGGGGACGGCGCCGACCGTTCCTACGAGCTGCTGCACCAGGCCATGGCGGCCACCAACCGGGTCGGCATCGCCACGTTCGTGATGCGCAGCAAGGAGTACCTGGTCGCGGTCCGGCCGCAGCAGGAGGTCCTGGCCCTGGAGACCATGTACTTCGCGGACGAGATCCGCGACGCGATCGAGGCGACCGGCTACGAGCCGTCCGGGCAGCAGGCCAAGCCCCGCGAGCTGACCATCGCCCGGCAGCTCATCGAGTCGATGACCACGGACTGGGACCCGGCCAGCTACCACGACAGCTACCGCGAGCGCGTCGAGGAGCTGATCGAAAGCAAGCGGACCGGGGAGAAGATCGAGACGGCGGCGCCGGCGCCGCGGGCGTCGAAGGTGGTCGACCTCACGGAAACGCTGCGCCGCAGCGTGGAGGAGGCGCGTGGCCGCCGCACCGGCGGTCCGTCCCGGTCCGCGGCCGAGCCGGGTCCCCAGGACGAGGACCTGTCCGCGATGACCAAGACCAAGCTGGCCGCGCTCGCCGCCGAGCTGGAGATCCCCGGCCGGTCCAAGCTGACCCGCGACGAGCTGGAAACGGCCGTCCGCCAGGCTCGCCACCCGCGTCCCAAGGCCGTCTCGTGATCGCGCCCTGGCGGGTCACCCGAGCCGGGGCGTAACGTCCGGTCATGACCGTAAAACTCGTGGCCCTGTACACGCAGCCGGACGACCCGGACGTGTTCGAGCGTCACTACGCCGAGGCGCACATGCCGATGGTGCACGCCATCCCCGGCCTCGAACGCGCCGAGACGGGCGTGTTCATCGCGGAAGCCGACGGCGGCGACCCGCTGTTCTACCGGATCGCCTCGCTCTACTTCCCGGACCGGGCGGCGCTGGACAAGGCCCTCGCCACTCCCGAGGCGCAGGCCGCGGTGGCCGACTTCCGGAAGATCGCCCCGCCCGGCTCCCGCATGCTCGTCCAGGAAGTAGACGCCTGACCGCCCGCCCGCCGCCACCACGCCCCGCCCCGCCCCGCCGCGGCACGCCCCGCCCCGCCGCGGCACGCCCCGCCCCGCCGCGGCACGCCCCGCCCCGCCGCGGCACGCCCCGCCCCGCCGCGGCACGCCCCGCCCCGCCGCCACTGCGCCCCGCCCCGCCGCCACTACGGCACGCCCCGCACCGCCCCCCACTACGGGCAGAGTTTTGGGCAATATGTGCCGGGCGGAAGGGTCAACTACTGGCAGTGTTGCAACGACCCGTTGAACCCGCCCCGAAAAGTCTGCCCGTAAGCGCGGGGCCGCGAGGCCGGCCACCGCATCGGCGGTGAGGCCGGCCAGCGACGGCAGCACGAGGCGCGCCAACGCCAGCGCGTCGGGGTCGGGCGGGTAGCGCGGGTGCGGGACCGCGATGACCTGCAGGCCTGCCGCTGCGGCCGACCGCAGCCCGTTACTCGAATCCTCGACCGCGACGGCGTAGGCCGGCGGCACGCCCAGCCGCTCCGCCACGGTCAGGTACACATCCGGCGCGGGCTTGCCGTGCGCGACCTCCTCGGTGGACACCGTCGCCGCGAACAGCGGCGCGATCGACGCCGCCGTCAGCACCGCCTGGATCAGGACCGGGGGAGAGGAACTGGCCAGCCCGAGCGGCCAGCGGGCCGCCATCCGGCGCACCGCCGCCACGGCGCCGGGCATGAGCGGAAGGTCCCGCGCGTAGCGCGCGGCCATCTGGCGGATGACCTGCGCCGCGGCCTCTTCCGGCGGTAGGCAGGCGCCGAGGTCTTGGCTCAGGTAGCGCGCCCATTCCTGGGTGCTCATGCCCATCAGCCGCCGCTGCGCGTCCGGGGCCCAGTGCCCGCCGTGCGCGGCGACCAGGCCACGGCGTACCTCCTCCCACACCGGCTCGGAGTCGATGAGCACGCCGTCCAGGTCAAACACCACGGCCTCGATCACCCGTCCACTCTCGCACGCGCCCAGCCCGTCCGGCCGGCCGGCGGGCCCGGCGCGGTACCGTTTCGCTGCGACCTCGAACGTGGGAGAAGCCAAGTGCCCGAGCTGAATTTCGCTGACATGACGCTGAGTCCGCTGATGCAGGCCCTGGGCCTGGTCATCGACGGCACCCTCGGCGAGACCGGCGGCTGCACCCAGGTTCGCGGGCATATCGACGCGGGCCCGGAGCACCACCAGCCCGCCGGCATCGTGCACGGCGCGCTTTACACCGGCGCGATCGAGACGGCCGCCAGCGTCGGCGCCTTCCTCGCGGTCCAGGACCGCGGCCAGTTCGTGGTCGGCGTGGACAATTTCTGCGACTTCCTCCGCCCGCACACGCAGGGCCGCCTCGAGGTCGACGCGCGTGCGGTCAGCCAGGGCCGGACGCTCCAGCTGTGGGAGGTCGACATCACCGACGATCGGGGGCGGCTGGTGGCGAAGGGGCGGGTGCGGCTGGCCAACCGCGACCCGGCCGGCGCCCCAACGGGCGACGGGGTCCGCTGATGCTGGACGGCTACCCGCTCATCGACGTCCACCTGCACCCCGCCCGCCGCGCCACGGTGAAGCCGGCCTGGGACGAATGGGCCTTCGGCGGCGGCGGCCAGGTCGCGGAGCTCTATGACGCCGACGGCACGGTCAGCCCGGCCCGGTTCGACGCCCACCTGGCCGCCAACGGCGTGGACATCGCGCTGGTGCTGTCCGAATACAGCCCCCGGGTCACCGGGATCCAGGCGATCGAGGACATGCTGCCGCTGGCCGCGTACAACCCGGACCGGGTCAAGGTCGCGGCCAACATCAACCCGAACATCCACTACCCGGCGGACGAGGAACTGCAGCGCCAGCTCGGCCTCGGGGCGATCGCCCTCAAGATCCACCCCGTGCACGCGCGGATGCCCGCCAACGACCGGGCCCTCTATCCGGCCTACGAGATCTGCCAGGCCGCCGGGATTCCGGTGGTCGTGCACTGCGGCACGAGCACGTTCCCCGGCGCGTCCAACACGTTCGCGGACCCGGTGGTCCTCGACGACGTGCTGCGCGACTTCCGCCGGCTCAACGTCGTGCTGGCCCACGGCGGGCGCGGCTGGTGGTACGACGCGGCCGCGTTCATGGCCCTGTCGAACGAGCGGGTCTGGATCGAGCTGTCCGGCTTGCCGCCGTCCCGGCTGCGCGAGTACTACGCCCGGCACAGCTGGGGCCGGCTGATCCGCCGGATGATCTTCGCGACCGACTGGCCCGGCGTACCCGGCATCGCGGCCAACGCCCAGGCCGTGGCGGCGCTCTGCCCGGACGAGGAGACCACGAGGCTCGTCCTGGCCGGCAACGCCTGCCGGGTGTACAACCTCAAGATGCCGGCCGGGTGACCGGCCCGGCTCAGTCCCCGGGCCGGACGATCAGGCAGTTGCTGGTCGCCTGGGCGAACAGCTTCCCCTCGGCATTGATCAGCCGGGCTTTGGCCAGCGCGGTCCGGCTGCCGATGTAGTCCACCGTGCCCTCGCACAGCAGCGGCCCGCTGGCCAGGGTGACCGGCCGGATGAACCGGGTGTCCAGGTCGATCGACGTGTAGAAGGCCCCGGCCGGCAGCATGGTGTGCACGGCGCACCCGCAGGCGGAGTCGCAGATCGTGGCGTACACGCCGCCGTGCACCGAGCCGATCGGGTTGTAGTGGTATTCGGCCGGGGTGACCTCGAACACCGCCTTGCCGGGCTCGAAGGACACCGCCCGGATGCCGAGCGTGGCCATGATGGGCGGCGCCGGGAGCAGTCCGTCCATGATCGCCCGGAAGAACGAGAGCCCGTCGAGTTCGCGCGCCGCGACCGCCGCGACCGCCGGATCCTCCCACTCGTAGGCGCGCCGCCGCCGGCCGGCGCCGTCCGGGATGGGCCCGTCCGGAATGGCCCCGTTCCGGCTGGCCGGCGCGCGCGCCAGGTCAGCCGGTCCCGGCGAGCTGTGGTTGCCAGACGGGGCATTCACGTGGCTGATCCTCCTGAGTGAGCGGCAGCGGGACATGGACGGTGACGGAGGACCCGGCGTGCCAGGACCGCGCCGCCGGGAAGTGGTGCGTAATCAGGGTGAGCATGTGGCGGTTCTCGGCCAGCACATCCATTGTGAGTACCGTCGCGCCGCGGGCCTGAGCCCGGGTGGCCAGCGCCCGCGTCAGCGCCGACCCCACGCCGTGGCGCTGCCACGCATCGGCGACAACCACGCCGATCTCGGTCACGGCCGTGCCGTCGGCATTCCTCGTGTCGGTGGCCATCGCGTGCCCGATGATCCCCCCGTCCTCAACGGCCACCAGCGCGTCGACGTATTCGCCCGCCGAGGCCCGGGTGCCCGTCATGCGGCGGAGCATCGCCGGGGTGACGCGCGGCACGCCCGCGAAGAAGCGGAGGTACCGGCTTTGCAGCGACAGGCCGCTGACGAACTGGCCCAGCGCGTCGCCGTCGGATTCCTGCGCGGCCCTGAGCCGGGGTGCGCCGCCGTCCCGGGGCACCATCCGCGCCGCCGTGCCGGAGCCCCGCTCCGGCGGCAGGCCCGGGGCACGCGCGGCGGCCCCGTCTAGCTGAGTTCCGTTCACGAACTCAGCATGCTCTTATCTTGCTGAGTCTGTCAACCAGACTTAGCATGTCTTTTCATGGATCACCCGTGGACTCTGGATTACGACACGGCCAACTGCACGATCGGCGCCGCGATCGGCCTCGTCGGCGAGAAGTGGACGTTTCTCGTGCTGCGCGAAGCCTTCACGGGCGTCCGCCGGTTCGCCGACATGCAGCGGCGCACCCAGGCGCCACGGCAGATCCTCAGTGACCGGCTGTCCCGCCTGGTGGGGGAAGGAATCCTGTGCCGTGCCCCCTATCAGGAGGCGGGCCAGCGCAGCCGGTATGAATACCGGCTGACGGCTAAGGGCCGGGACCTCTATCTGGTCATGAACGCGCTGATGGAGTGGGGTGACCGGTACGCGGCCGGGCCGGAGGGGCCGCCGATCAGGCTCACTCACCGCGACTGCGGCGAACCGGTCCACGTCCAGCTCGGCTGCGCCGCGGGCCACACGCTCGGTTCCCCGAGCGAGGTCACCATGCAGCCCGGTCCCGGCGCCCGCCGCATCGCCTGACGCGGCCCGCCGCGACAGGCCCCCTGATCAGCCGGTTGGCAGCAGGCTGGCCAACCGTCCGGACCTGGCGCCCGCCTTGGCGCCTGGCGATGCCTTGGCCACCTTGGCCGACGTCTTGGCCGTCCTGGCCTGGGCCTTGGCGCTCTTGGCGGCGAGCGCCACGTCACGCTTGGCGGAGCTGACCGCGTGCCGGCCGCGCCAGGCGAGCGACGGGTTCCCGCCCGTGTCGGCCGCGGCGATCAGCAGGCCGCCGAAGATGGAGACGTTCTTCAGGAAGTGAATGCGCTGCTGCGTGCGCTCCTGCTTGTCGTCGGTCTCCCAGAACCGGTGCCCGGCGTACGTGGTGGGCAGCAGGCTCGCCGCGATGGCCAGCGCCGACAGCCGCGGGACGCGCCCCAGGGCCAGCATCGACCCGGCCACGAGCTGGACCGCGCCGTTGAGCCGGACCACCTGCTCAACGTCGTCCGGCACGAAGGACGCCCGCTCGGCGATGGGCCGCACCACCGGTTCCGCGGCCGGCACCTTCTTGTCGGGGTGCAGGACGGCGTCCAGACCCTGGATGATGAAGATCGACGCCAGCATGGGACGCGCGACAGCTCTCAGCACAGCCATGACGCCCGCATGCCCGGTTGCCGGTGTTTCTAACCTCCGCCGCCCGTCCTCGATGATCCGGACCGGGTCCGGAACAGGTAGTGCCAGGACGCGGGATTTGGGACAAACTAGTCCGATGGACATCGAGGTGACGCGCATCCTCGGGGACGGCAGCATCCGGCGGGCCCGGGTGGAGCCGGAGGAGCGCCCCGACGCTGCCCGCTGGCGTGAACTGCTCAGCCGGGCCAATCTGAATCTTCCGCCGCCCTACCGGCCCGATCCGGGCCGGCCGGTCTACCAGGTCAGTGTTGGTGAGCACTCCATCCAGGTCGCGGAACGCGGCCTGGTGGGGCCGTTGCGGGATCTGGTCGCGGCCGTCCTCGCCGAGGGCGCCGAGGGGGACTGACCCGGGGACAGCCCGGCCGGACGGCGGCCCCGCTCCCCGACTACGGGCAGAGTTTTGGGCAGTATGTGCGAAAAGTCTGCCCGTAGGTCTTTCGACCTGGGCCGCCGCGGCCTGACGGCTAGCGAGGCCGCCGGGTGCCGCGGTGCCTGCCGTACCGAATGCTGCCGATGATCAGGTTGATGAGAAAGATCGCGATCGCGATGATCAGCAGGTAGAACAGGCCCTTGAGCACGATGCCCAGGATGCCGAGGACGATTGCGATGATGATCACGAACAGAAACAGCGCCATGCCTGGTTCCTTCCCCGCCGGGACGCTTACTACCGCCGGGCCAGCAGGCGCTCCGACTCGCTCGCATCATAGGACAGCTCATAATGCCTGAACACCGCGGGCTCGTCGGGGGCCATCAGCTCCCCGTCGGTGTCGATCGAGGGCGCGTCCTTGACCAGTTTCTTGGCGAACGCCACCTTGAGGTACCCGGGGCCGACCTTCGCGCCCGCGGTCGGCACGAAGACCAGCCGCGACCGGGAGAGCAGGCCGATCTTCACGGTCGCGAACACGTACTCGTCCGTCCGGGTATCGACGTAGAGGGCCTCCAGCTCGCCGATCTTCGACCCTGAGTCGTCGACGACGTTGTGGCCACGCCACTCCCGAATATCATCGGCCTCAAACACCGTGGGCGCCTCCGTCCGGTCCACAATTGCGTCTAGCCCCGCGGGCTAGCACACGTGACATTATGCTCGCTGTCCCGCTCTTTCCGTCTGACCGGGCTCAGGAGGTGAGCCGCGATGTGCCGATTGTTCGGCCTGCACGCCGGTGCCCCGGTGGACGCCGAATTCTGGCTGATCGACGCGCCGGATAGCCTGTCGGCGCAGAGCCACCGCAACCCCGACGGTGCCGGGGTCGGGGCCTTCACCGCGAGCGGCCGCCCCGAGGTGTCCAAGCAACCGATCGCGGCCTGGCAGGACACCGCCTTCGCGCGCACCGCCCGGCACCTGCACGGCACGACCTTCGTCGCGCACGTCCGGTACGCCAGCACCGGCGCGCACACGGTGGCCAACACGCACCCGTTCCTGCAGGACGGGCGGCTGTTCGCGCACAACGGCGTCGTGCAGGGCCTGCCCGAACTCGGCCAGCGGCTCACTGAGCTGGGCACCGCCGGCCTGGTCCGGGGCGAGACCGACAGTGAGCGGGTGTTCGCCCTCATCACCGGGGAGACCCGGCGGCACGGCGGCGACCTGGGCCGCGGCATCACCGCCGCGGTCGGCTGGATCGCCGGCCAGCTGCCCGTCTACGCGGTCAACCTGGTCCTGGCCACCGCCACGGACGTGTGGGCGCTGCGCTACCCCGCGACGCACGAGCTGTACGTGCTCGGCCGGCCGGCCGGGGGCACCGGCGCCGGCAACCCGCTGGACGCCCGGAGCGCCCGGATCCACGCGCGGTCGCCGCACCTCGCGGGGCGGCCCTCGGTCATCATCGCCAGCGAACGGATGGACGACGACCCGGCCTGGCGGCTGCTCGAGCCGGGGGAACTGCTGCACGTCCGGCCGGACCTCAGCATGGGCCGCAGCACCCCGTTCCCGCCGGTTCCCCGCCACCTCCTGCGCATAGCCGACCTGGACCCGGCCGCCGCGGCGTCCCAGCACCCGGCCTGCGCCGGCCGGGCCCGCCGGTCAGGGCAGCAGTTCCAGCTCGCTGGAGATGAGGCGCGCGGTGACGTGCCGGGACGAGGTGGCCGACTGCGGCACGCCGACCTTGACGTACCCCCACCTGACCTGCGTGCTCACCAGGTAACGGACGGCGGCCGGCAGGTGGATCGTGGCCTGCGCGGACGTCATCGTGAGGCGCACCTGCCGCGGGGCGCCCGCGAACGAGACGCCGAGGTGGGCCGACCTGAGCACGGCGGCCAGCGACGGCGAGCGCAGGCCGGTCGCGCTGATGCTGGTGCCCTCGGCGGTGATCCGCAGGGCCGCGTCCAGACCGGACACCACCACATGGCCGGTTGTCTGGTCGACGACGACCGCGGTGTGCGCGGGCACCGTCAGCCGGTAGTTCTCGGTGCAGGGGCTGCCGGCCGCGCAGCGGGAGGTCAGGTAGAGCACGCCGCCGGCGGTGCGGGCGGTCTCGGTGGCGGCCCGGGCGTGGCTCTTCCAGTTCAGGTCCCCCGTCAGCCGGACCTGGCGGCCCCGCGTCGCGGTCACGGTCACCTGGCCCGGCACGCCGCGGAAGTCGACCGCGGCGACCGGGCCGGCCGTCTCGGAGACCGCGCGCGACGGCTTCGCGGCGGCGCGGGCGGCACCGCCCGCGGCCGCCGCCACGATGACGGCGGCCACCGCGACGACCGCCGCCACGACGATCGCGGTCCGGCCCCGCCAGGGTCGTCCGGAGCCGGTGGGCTGCGCTGCTGACGTCATGCCCGCATCCTGCCCGGCTGTCCGCGATCAATGCGGTCCGGTAAGTAAATGGTAACCACAGCGTGACGGGGCCAGGCCGGGCAGGCCCGGCAAACGCGACTAATAATTCTTATCGGCATAGGTCACGAAAATATCGGTAATAAACATCGCTCCGCATTATGTAGTGGACCGGCGGTAAATGGAAGCTAATTAGAAAAGGCTCGATAAGGGCACCACGCGTGCTATATAACGGTGGGACCGTTGCAGGCCAGGTTATGCGGGGAGGGGACGTTATGGCGGCGAAGCTCATTCGCCTGAGGCCCGGTGAGTTCGCATTAACGGAAGAATCGGCCGCCATTGAACCCGCCTCCCAGGCGCAGGGCGCGGACGTGCTTCGGCTGCCGCATTACGCCCGGCACGCCAAGACGGCCGAGGCGGAGCCCGCCTCGGTATCGTCCCTCCCGATCCGCTCGGCCGAGCGCCGCCGCTGGTCCGCGGAGCTGGCCGGCCCCGAGCTGGCCGGCCTGGTGCTGCACGGCGTCGGCGGGATCGGCAAGTCGGTGCTCGCGGCGCAGATCACCGAGCGGGTCGGCCGGCTCGAACCGGAGTGCGTGACCGCCGTGCTCACCGGCGAGGTGACCGCCGAGGCGTTTCTCGCCGGGGTGGTGGCCGCGCTCCGCCGTCACCCGAAGGCCAGGAACGGCACCGTGGCCGAAGCCGTGGCGGCGGCCGACCGCGCCGACCTGTCCTGGGCGCAGCGCCTCGCCCTGCTGCGCGAGCACGTCCTCGGCCAGGTGCCGCTGCTGCTCGTGCTGGACAACTTCGACGACAACCTGTCGCTGGAAGCCGGCACGTGCACCATCCGTGACCCGTCCCTTATCGAGCTGCTGACCAGCTGGGCGGACCCGCCGCATCGCGGCCGCCTGCTGATCACCTGCCGGCACCGTTTTGCCGTGCCCGGGGCGGCGGCGCCGTGGCTGGGGTTCCGTCACCTGGGGCCGCTGTCCCGGTCCGGCGCGGTCGAGCTGGCGAGGTCGCTGCCCGCGCTCGGGCTGCTCGGCGGGCCGGACCTGGACGTGGTCTGGCGGCTGCTCGGCGGTCACCCGCGCGCCATGGAATACCTGGACGCGCTGCTCATGGCCGGCGGCGTGCGCTTCCCGGTGGTCGCCGCCCGCCTCGGCGCGACGATCGCGGCGGGCCTTCCGGCCACCCGGCTGGCCGCGCCGACCGAGCTGCCGCTGCCGACGGCGGAGGCCGCCGCCCTGGCCGTGGCCGACGTGCTGCTGGGCGACCTGTTCGGATCGCTCAGCGAGGAGGCGCAGGGACTGCTCATCCGGGCCTCGGTCTACCGCGCGCCGATCGGCCGCGATGTCCTGCTGCTGCCGGTCGGCCAGTACAGCCCGGCCGAGCTCGGCAGGCTGCTGGACGAATGCCGGGCCACCGGCCTGCTCGCCGCGGACCCGGCTGAGGACCCGCCGTCGGTGTTCGTGCACCGGTGGACCGCGTTCGAGCTGCACCGCCGCCTCGCCGACCGGCAGCGCGGCGCCGAGGTGACGGACGCCCACCGGCGCGCGGCCGAGTACTGGCGCTGGCGGATCAGCGGCTGGCCGCACGACCACCGGGCGCAGAGCGAGGCCAGCTACCACCTGCTCCAGGTCAGCAAGCTGAGCCAGCACGCTCCGGCCGAGGGCCACCGCCGGTCCCGGCCCCGGCGTCGGCGGTGGCCGTTCGCCGCCGGGGCCCTGGCCATGGTGGCCTTCCTGGCCGCCGGGGCGAGCGGCGCTGTGTTCGCCAGGCCCCCGGCCACGTCCAGCCCGGTGGCGTCAGCCCGCGCGCAGGCGGCCGCGTGGGTCGCCGTCCAGGTAGGCGGGGACACGATCGTGGCCTGCGATCCGGCCATGTGCGCCGCCCTGCTCGCTCGCGGTGTCCCGGCCGGGAACATGCTGATCCTGCGGTCCGACGCGTCCGATCCGCTGGGCTCGGACATCGTGCTGGCCACGGCCGCCGTGCGCAGCCAGTTCGGCGCGCGGCTGGCGAGCGTCTACGCCCCCCAGGTCATCGCCAGTTTCGGCTCGGCTACGCAGCGGATCGACGTCCGCGCCGTCGCGCCGGACGGGGCGGCGGCGTTCCGCACGGAGCTGGCCGCGGACGTGGCCGCCCGGCGGGCGGCCGGGCGGCAGCTGCTGGGGAACTCCCGGATCAGCGCGTCGGCGGCGGCCCGGGCCGCGCTGGCGAGCGGGCAGCCCGACGCGCGCCTGCTCATCATGCTGGCCGCCATGGCCGCGGCCGGTCCCGTCCTGATCGAATCGTTCGGCGATTCCGGCCCGCACGCCGGCCTGGGCACTCCGCTGCGCTCCGCCGAGCTGGCTGCGGCCGGCCCGCCCGCGGCCGCGGCCGCCCGGCTCCGGGACATGCTCGCGTTTGTGCGCGCACAGCGCCCGCCGTACCTGGCCAGATGGGCGGGTATCGGCCGTGGCGCGGACGGCTCGCCCGTGCTGAACGTCGGATTCGCCGTCCCCAGCCCGGTCGGCCTGCTGCAGGTGCGGCCGGCCCCCTTAGCGGACTGACGCCTTGACCATACTGATCACATTTCCGGGGCCTGGTCCTGGTGGGAGGACATAGCAATGAGAGTGCCGTGGAGAATGACCCGGCTGCTGATCGCGGCGGCCGTGGTGATGGCGGCGGGCCTCGCGGCCGCGGGTCCGGCGTACGCGTCGCCACCGGCCGGCTGGGTCCGGCTGGCGCATTTGTCGCCGAACGCGCCGGCCGTGGACGTCTACCTCTACAACTTCGGCAATCCCGCTGCCCGGCTCGTCCTGCACCATGTCAGCTACGGAACGGTCTCGCCGTACGAGCAGGTTCCTGACGGGGACTACACGGTGTCGATGCGGGCCGCGGGAGCGGCTCCGTCCACGCAGCCGGTGCTGTCCACCGGTTTCCAGGTGAGCAGCGACCAAGCCTACACCGTGGCCGGCATGGGACCCGCGGCTGGGCTGCGGCTGCAGGTCATGAGAGACACGGTCACCGCGCCGGCCGGGCGCGTCCTGGTCCGGGTCATCCAGGCGTCGCTGCGCCAGCACGTGGTCAGCATGACGCTCGGCGGCCTGGTCCTGGCGCCGAAACTGGACTTCGCCGGGACGACCTCCTACATCACGGTGCCCTCCGGCCGGGTGACCGCGCACGCCACCGGAAACGGCGCCAACGCCTCGGCCAGCCTGTCGCTGACGGCCGGCTCGATCCACACGCTGGTTGTGATGGACGGCCGCCAGGGGCTGGCCATCCAGGACCTGACGGACGCGGCCGGCAGCCAGGTCCAGCCGAGCGGCGGCGCGGCCACCGGCCTGGGCGGCACCGCGCCGCGGCCGGCCGGTTCCCCGCTGCCCTGGCTGGCCCTCATCGCCGCCGGCGTCGTGCTCACCGGGGTGGGCGCCCGTCGGCACCGGCGGGCCCGGGTCGCGCCGGCGCTGTGACCCTGGCCCGCGGCCGGCGGCTCCCGATCCTGGCGGTGACCGGCCTGGCCCTGATCGTCTGCGGCGCCGGTGGCCTGGCGCTGTCCCGCTCCGGCGGGGCAGCGCCAGGGCCGCCCGCGCCGCTTGACCCGGTCCGGGTGGCCGCGCCGGCGGGCCGGCTGGCCGCCGCCCCGCCGGCCGGCCGCCCGGTGGCGCTGCCCGTCGAGCTGACCGTCCCGGCCATCGGCGTCCGCACCCGGCTGATCCGGCTGGGGCTCACGCCGTCCGGCACGTTGCAGGTGCCGGGCAGCTTCACGGTGGCCGGCTGGTACGACCGCAGCCCCCGGCCCGGCGCGACCGGCCCGGCGATCATCGCCGGGCATATCGACAGCGTGTCCGGGCCGGCGGTGTTCTACCGGCTGGACCGCCTCCGTCCCGGCGACCTCGCGTACGTCGGCCGCGCCGACGGCACCGTCGCCGCCTTCCGGGTCACGGCCACCGCGCTCTACCCCAAGGACCGTTTCCCGGCCGCCGCGGTCTACGGCTCCGCCCCCGGCGCCGAACTGCGCCTGATCACCTGTGGCGGCACCTTCGACCGCGCCATCCACACGTACCTCGGCAACGTCGTCGTGTACGCCGTCGCCGTGCGGCCGGGTCAGGCCGGGTCGTGACCGGCCAGGTAGCCGCGGGCGCGGGCGATGCGCGCGTCCAGGTCGCCCAGGAAGGCCTCCAGGGCCACCCGCTTCGCCTCGACGGTGGCGCGGAGGTCTTCCTGCAGGGCCACGCACTCGCGGATCAGCCGTCGGCGTTCGTCCTCGCTGGTCCGCTCGTCGCGGTAGGTGAGCCGGATCTGCGCGATCCGGTCCTCGTTCCGCAGCACCAGGGCGATTTCGTCCAGGTTGAGGCCGAGCAGCGTCTTCAGCTCCACGATCCGTTCCACCCGGGCCAGGTCGCCCGGCGAGTAACGGCGCAGGCCGCCGGGTGTCGTGCTGGCCGGGACGATCAGGCCGATCTGCTGGTAGTAGCGGAGGGCCCGTTCCGACACGCCGAGGCGCCGCGCCGCGGCCCCGATCCCGAGCAGCGGGCCGTCCGTCGCGGTTGGGGCGGGGGCCGGGGCAGGAGGCGTCACCGGCTCACGTCCCGCCGCGGGCGGAGCCGGACTCCTCGTCCGCCCCGCGGACGGCCGTCGGCGGTGTGCCGTTCCCGGCGTGCCCGTTGCGCTCCGGCGGGCCGTCCGCGCCGGTGAGCCCGATCGTGTCGGGGGCCTCCTGCCCGTCGGTCGCGAGCGGCTCCAGGCCCAGCAGGCCGCCGGCCTCGGCGGCGCCCTCGGCCAGTTCCTCGGCGAGCGGCTCGGGGGTGTGCAGGTAACGCTGGCCCCGCATGGCCGAGGCGACGATGGCGATCGCGGTCGCGATGGCGGCGAAGGTGAAGGCCAGGTGCAGGCCGCTGGCGAATGGCTGCTCGATCAGCTTGGGGAAGAACGCCCGGCCAGTGATGTACGCGGCCTCGCCGGGCGGCAGGTGCTGCAGCGCCCCGGTCGGCCCGAGCAGTTCCTTGATCGGGTTGTACCCGAGGAACGCCGAGAACAGGCTGCCGATCGGCGGCTCGTTGGCGACCGTGTGCGCGGCCGCGGGGCTGACGCCCGCCGCCACCAGCCCGCTGTACAGGTGCTTGGGCAGGTGGGAGGCCAGGCCGAGGGTCACGATGGTGAAGAACAGGCCCATCGACAGCACGGTGGCCGAGTTCTGGAAGGTGTTCAGCATGCCCGCGCCCGCGCCGCGCTGGTCCGGCGGCAGGCTGTTCATGACGGAGGCCTGGTTGGGTGAGAAGAACAGCCCCATCCCGACCGCGAACAGGAAGATGAGCAGCGCGAACCAGAGGTAGCTGAAGTTGATCGGCAGCAGTTCCAGCAGCAGGAAGGCCGCGCCGGAGACGATCAGCCCGGCCGTGGCCAGCAGCCGCGCACCGTAGCGATCGGACATCCAGCCCGCCAGCGGGCCTACGATCAGGAACCCGACGGTCAGCGGCACCATGGCAAGCCCAGCCCACAGCGGGGTCTGGCTGAAGCTGTAGCCGTGCTGCGGCAGCCAGATGCCCTGCAGCCAGATGATCAGCATGAACTGCAGGCCGCCCCGGCCGAGGGCGCCCAGCAGGCCGGCGATGTTGCCGGCCGTGAACGCCCGGATCCGGAACAGGCCCAGCCGGAACATCGGCTGCGGCACCTTGGTCTCCACCCAGGCGAACAGGGCCAGGATGGCGATCCCGCCGAAGACCGCAGCTAGCACAAAGGGGCTGGTCCACCCGGTGGGGTGGCCGCCGTAGGGCAGCAGCGAGTACACAATCCCGGTCAGCAGGGCGACCAGCCCGATGGCGAACAGCGCGTTGCCCAGCCAGTCGATTCTGGCCGGGATGCGGATGCCGTTGTCGCGGAGCATGAGGTAGGCCCAGACCGTGCCGAACAGCCCGAACGGGACGGACACCAGGAACACCAGCCGCCACTCGATGGGTGCGAGCACGCCGCCCAGTATCAGGCCGAGGAACGAGCCGCTGATGGCGGCGATGCCGTTGATCCCCATCGCCTTGCCCCGCTCGTCCGACGGGAAGGCGTCGGTCAGGATCGCAGTCGAGTTGGCGAACAGGAACGCGCCGCCGACGCCCTGGAAGATGCGCATGATGATGATCCACAAGGCGCCGGCCGGGCCGGTCAGCCACGTTATGGACAGCATGATCGAGAAGAACGTGAAGACCGCGAAGCCGAGGTTGTACATCTTGACCCGGCCGTAGATGTCGCCCACCCGGCCCAGGCTGACCACCAGCACCGCGGTGACCAGCACGAAGCCCATGAAGACCCAGAGGAAGTAGCCCGTATTCGACGGCACCAGCGGGTTGAGGTTGATGCCCCGGAACAGCGCGGGCAGCGAGATCAGCAGGATCGACTGGTTGATCGTCACCATCAGGATGCCCAGCGTGGTGTTGGACAGCGCGATCCACTTGTAGTGGACGCCCCGGCCGCCCGCCGTCGCGTCCGGTACCGGCGGATTTCCCGCTGCAGTCATGGAGTTCCCCAGATTCGCCAGCGCTCAGCCCTTCGCAGGTGAATCGTAACGAATCTTGACGTCAACGTCAGGTCTGGGGCCGTGTCCAGCGGGGTCAGGTCTCTGAGCCGTCCGCCGCCACCATCGCCTCGCCCGGCCTGAAATAAAGGCGTTGCCCGCCGGCTTACGATGAGCATTGGGGTAAAGAAAGCCGGCCTGGACCCAGCCGGCCCTGAACCCTCAGGAGATGTCACGCACGGTGATGCGCACGTGGCGCTCAGGGCGACGGTCCTGGGGCTGGCCGCCAGGATGCTGAGACGCCACGGCTCCGCGGCCGCGGCCCACGATAGTGGCTTCTCCGGCCACGTGGGGCTGATCATGCTCGGCGCCGCCGTCCCGATGGCGGAGGCCGCCGTGGTCATTGCGGTCACGCCCTCCGCGCGCGTGCTGGCTCCGCAGGTGACCGCGCTGGCGCCGCTGGCGGTGTTTCACGACCTGAGATGGCTGTTCGGTTTCGGCGGGACCTGGCCGCGTTTCGTGCTGGCCCTGGTCGGCCTGGTGGTGGGGCGCAGTGTGCTCAACGCGGCCCTGGCCTGGCTGGCCTGGCCGCGGGGGCAGCCCCGGCCCCGGCCCGCCGTCCTGCTCGGCTCCGGGGCCATCCTCACCCTGTGCGCGGGGCTGCTGATGTCGCCTCTGGTCACGCTCACGTTCGGGGTGGCCCTGCTGCCGTTCTCCTGGCCGTTCCTCGGCACGCTCCCGGCACTGATCCTGTTCGCCCTGGTGCTCAGCCACGGGGCCACCGCCAGCGGCTGGTGGCGGACGATGCCCACGCTCCGTTCGGCGGAGTGGCTGGTCGCTGATTTCCTGGTGCTGTCCCTGGCCGCGGTGGTGATCGGCCGGCTGGCGGCCGTCTGGGCGGTCCCGGTGGCCGGGCTCACCGGGATCATCAACGCCCGGGCCTGGTACGGCGTGGCCACCTCCCTGGCCGTGCCGCGCGCGTCCGGCCGGCTCCGGCTGGCCGCGCGCCGGGTCCCGGTCGCGCGCCGGCTCCCGGTCGCGCCCGCCGCCGCGGTCCTCGCGGTGGCTCTCGTCATCGGGGTGGCCCGGACCGGGTTCGTGGTCGCGGCCAGCTCGCCCGCCCGGATCACCCGCGCGGCACTGGCCGCCGCCCCGGCGTCCCCCGGCCGGGCCGGGGACGCCGGGGCGCCGGTCCGCCGGGGGGTGCCCGCCGTGCTGGAGATCCGGGGCTTCGGGTCCTCCTGCTGCGCCACGGCGTCCGCGCTCCGCGTCATCGCGGGCAACGCGGTCGCGCAGCAGTTTTCCTACCGCGGCCTGGACGCCCACGGCCGGCCGCTGCCGGCCGGGCAGGCCGCCAGTGACCTGCCCCTGCCGGTGTTGGGCGACCGGCTCGCCGCCCAGGTGGAGCATCTGCACGCGGAGACCGGCCGGCCGGTGGACCTGGTGGCCGAAAGCGAAGGCACGCTCGGCATTTACGCGATGCTGGCCCGGCACCCGGACGTGCCGGTCGGGTCCATCGTCTTGCTCAGCCCGATCGTGGCTCCGGGCCAGGTCAGCTACCCGGCCGACGCGCCCGCCGGCGCCGGTGCGGTGCCCGGTTACGCACTGCAGGCCGTCGTCTGGTTCATCGGTGGCCTATCCCCCTTCGGCACGTCCGGGGCGGAGCAGCTGATCAGCTCGGTCGACCGCAGCGGCGCCCAGTACGCGGCGGAGGCGGCCAAGCAGACCCGCCGGCACCCGATCCGCTGGATGGCCGTGGTCCCGCTGGCGGACAGCCTCACCATGCCGTCCTGCCAGCTGCTCTCGAATACGCTCGTGGTCCCGGCCCTGCACGGCGGCCTCCTCGGCAACACCGAGGTCCAGCGCGCGGTGCGCAGCTTCCTGGGCGGCGCCTCCGTCCGGGCCCAGCCGCCTCTGCAGGACGCGGCCGAGATCGTCTCCCAGGCGGCCGCGGCCTGGCGGATGCCGGAACTCCCCAGCCCATCCCCGCCCTGCCCGGTCCGCGGCTCCTGAGCGCCGGGCCCTCAGTGCGCGTGAATGACGGCGAGCGGGCAGGGCGCGTGCCAGAGCAGCGCCTGGGTCACGGAGCCGAGCGTCATGCCCTCCATGCCACCGCGGCCGCGGCAGCCCACCACGAGCAGCTGCGCGTCCTGGGCCGCGGCCAGCAGCGCGGACCGCGGCGACTCGAGCGTGATCTGCCGGTGGATCTGCACCTCGGGGTGATCCTTCTCCCACCGGATGATCGACCGCTCAACGTCGTCCTCGATGCGCTGGACCATGCCCAGGTTTCCCGGCGCGTCCGCCAGCGCGCACACCACGGTGAGCGGGACACCGCGCAGCGCGGCCTCGGTCCCGCCGAACGCCAGGGCGTCATCGGTGACGCCCGATCCGTCGGCCCCGACCACGATGTGCCCTGGCTGGTACTCACCGACCGGCCGCCAGTGCCCGCGTACCACCACGACCGGCACGGTCGCGATCGCCGCCACCTGCAGGCTCACCGACCCGAGCATCAGCCCGGACAGGCCGCCCAGGCCCCGTGAGCCCACGACCACCATGTCGGCGGCCGCGCTGTGCTCGCACAGCATCCGCGCGGCGGACCCCTCGGCCAGCAGCTTCCGCATGTCCGGCGCGTAGGCGGTCCGCGCGCCGGTGGCGAGGATCCGCTCCGCGCTTTCCCGCGCGACGTCCTCGGTGTCCCCGGCCAGCGGCGGCCCCGCGGATCCCGGCACCCAGGCGTGGCACAGGGTCAGGGTTACGCCGCGTTCCCGGGCTTCACGTCCGGCCCAGCTCAGCGCCTGGTGGCTGCTCGACGAGCCGTCGTACCCGACGAGGATCCCACGTCCGGTGCTAGCCATGGCGACCTCCCATGTGCTTCCCCCTCACGGTCGCTCCGCCGGGCGGCCCAAGGGCAGGGACGGCGGTCCGTCATCGACGGGACGTTCGGCCCGCCGGGCCAGTTCGGGACCTTTGGCCAGGACGCGATGTCCCGGGGACTCTGGTACGCGGGGGGTCGGCCACGTCAATGTAACCGTATGACCGCACAATGTGTCTGAGAGTGTTGGGCTGGGATAGGAGGCAGGGCAATGAGTGCCAGGCCGATCGTCGTAGGCACCGATGGCTCGGAAGAGTCCCTGCGCGCCGTGGACTGGGCGACGGGCGAGGCGGCCCGCCGGGCCGTGCCGCTGCGGATCGTCACGGTGACGCCGCCGCCGCCGCGGCCGCGGTTCCGGCCTAGGCCCAGCGCCGAGCCGGCCGGCGATGACGTGCAGCGGAGCGCGTACGCGGAGACGCTGACCGTGACGGCGGGGCACGCGGCCGGCGTGGCCCCCAGTCTCGCCATCGAGACCGAGCTCCTGTCCGGCGCGCCCGCGCGGATGCTGATCGGGGACGCGTCGGCGGCCTCGATGCTCGTCGTGGCCGCGTGCGGTATCGGCGGGTACGGCGAGACGAGCGCAGGACCGGTGAGCCGCTACGTGGCGGCCCACGCGGCCTGCCCGGTGGTGGTGTTCCGCGATCAGGGCCCGTCCGTGCACGGCGAGGTCGTGGTAGGCGTGCACGACCCGGATGAGGCGGGGGATGTGCTCCAGTTCGCCTTTGAAGAGGCGGCGATGCGCGGCGCCCGCCTGCTCGCGGTCCAGGCCTGGCACTGGATTCCCCCGGCCGGGCGGCCGGCACCCGCCGCGCAGGAGGTCTGGGGACCGCGGCGGGCGGCGGCCGTGCTGACCGCCCCGCGGCATCTTCCCGGCACCCGGGGCCAGTCCGCGCAAGCCGCCGCGCGCCTCGCCGAGGTGCTGCGCGCCTGGCAGCAGAAGTATCCCCGCGTGCCGGCCAGCCCCAAGGTGATCCACGGCCACCCGGGCCGGGTACTGGCCTCCTTCTCCGGCACGGCCGATCTGACCGTGATCGGGCGCCACCACGAGCATGCCAGCTTGCACCCGAGCCCCGTCCTGCAGTCGCTGCTGAACCACGCCCAGGGGTCGGTGGCCGTCATACCCGCCGCGTAGGCGCCCGCCGCTCCGGTCCCGCTCAGCGTCTTCGTGCCGGTACCGACGCGTGCCGCCGGCGCCCGGGTGGGCGCCGGCCAGCGGGGGAGGGGTCAGGGCGGCGATGTACATGATCTGGGAGGCCTTCCACCAGCCGTAGGCGTTCAGCAGCATGCCGCGCAGCGATTCGCCCTTGAAGATGGTGCTGACCAGGGCGGCCAGCTTGGTGTTGGCCGGCTGGGCCAGGGACTGGGCGGACAGCTGGCTGTAGGTCTTGTCGGCGCCCATGGTGGCGATGTGCACGGCGATGAAGTGGTCGGCGTAGGCTTCGGCCTGCTGGCCGGTGAGCAGCTGCTGCCCGGCGTACTGGGAGACCGCGGGGATCATCGCGGGGGTGATCTGGGTGACGGCCCGGCATCCCTTTACTTGAAAGTGACACCATCAGGATCACCCCGCCGGCCCCACCGCCCCCACGGCGCAACGTCCCCCTTCATGGGGATCAACGGTGGTATCTGTAAAGGACCTTTGTCATAAGCCCAGGAAATGCGCCGGAAATAAACACGTCGTCAGGTGTGGTGATCGGACCACCGCGGCCCGATCGCCCGCCATTCCGCGTCCCAGGCACGGGACCGGCGGCGGTCCAGGGTGCGGCAGGCGAGTGCCTCCGCGCCGAGCACGATGAGGATCAGCGACGTGCCGGTGACCATGACCGTCACGGCGACCTCGGCCATCACGTCCTTGGCGCCCGCGGGCGGATCGGTGGCCGCGCCGGAGGCGGTGACCCAGATCCGCACGGTCGTGCCGACCGCGGCGCCGGCCATGGTCAGGACCTGGCCGGAGCGGGCCGTCCCGTTCGGTGCCGTCCACCGGGCCGGGGCCCAGGTGGTCTGGACCGACGAGTACGGATCGGCCACCGCTGAGGTCCCGGCGCTCTGCGTGAGGGTCGCGGTGACCTGGCGTTCCGTCGCCTGCTGGGCATGTGCGTCGCGCAGGAACACGTGATCGGCGATGCGCCCGGCCAGCAGCATGGCGGCCGGCACCACGGCGAGCAGCAGGACCAGCACGGCGAGCCGGACGCCCGTCTCGAGCCGGTCCACCGTGCGGCGCAGCGGGTTGTGGTCCAGTCCCAGCGAGCGGGCGCAGCGAGCCCAGCCGGCTCGCCAGGTCGTCATGCTCATCGCCGTCACCTCCAGCGGGCCTCGCGTCCTTCCCAGCGTGCCGTGCGCCGGGCAGGCGGGCGAAGGGCCGCATCGCCCCGGCCGGCCGGGCCTTTGGTCACCTGGTCGTGCTCAGCTCTGCTCGGGCACCATCACGATCGAGCCACTCGGGCATTCGTGCACGCAGATGCCGCAGCCCTTCCACGCCCTGGCCACCACGTCCGTGCAGTCGCACCTGAAACATCCGCCACTCCCGTCGTCGCCGCCTGCATCCCACTGCGGCGACCCGGGCCTTGACAGGGACGAAAGACCCGGACTCGCGTGGCCTATGCCCGTGGGGCTCTGGCCTGCGGCGGAGGCACTGTGGAGGTGGTCAAGGGAGGAGATGGGCGCATGAACGAGGGAGGCTTTTCCCGGGTCACGGTGCCGGCGCTGGCCGCGCACCATTTCCTGCATGGCATGCCCCGCGAGCAGCTCGCCGAACTCGCGCCGGCCGCGCACCTGGTCTCGCTGCCCGCGGGCCGCCGGGTGTTCGAAGACGGCGGCCGGGCCATGGGTTTCTGGCTCATCCGTTCCGGCTCGGTGGCCCTGGATCTGCACGTGCCCGGTGAGGGGCAGATCACCATCGAGACGCTGGGCATGGGTGAGGTGCTCGGCTGGTCATGGCAGCTGCCGGATCGCAAATGGGCGCTAGGCGCGGTGACGATCCAGCCGGTCGAGGCGTTTGCGTTCGACGGGAAAGCGGTGCGGGTGCTCTGTGACGCCGACCCGCAGCTGGGCTATGAGCTCAGCCGCCGGTTCCTGGACGTGGCGTCGAACCGGCTGCAGGCGATCAGGAACCGCCTGCTCGACCGGTACGTGCCCGCCCGCCCCTGGCCGTGACCGGGGCATGCCATGAGGGCGCTGAGCTATTACGGACCTGGCCACGCTACCTGGGAGCCCGTGGCGGACCCGGAGATCACCCATGATCTGGACGCGCTGATCCGCGTGGACACCGTCACCATCTGCGGGACGGACCTGCACATTCTCAAGGGTGACGTGCCGGGGGTGGCCAGCGGGCGGATCCTCGGCCACGAAGCGGTCGGGACCGTGGGCCAGGGACATCACGATCACCACGGGGCTGGTCGACACGAGCTCTACGCCCACCCTGCTGCGCCTGCTGGCCGGTGGGCAGATCGAGGCGGGCCGGTTCGTGACCCATCACTTTGCCTTGGAGGAGTTCGCCGGGGCCTATGACGTTTTCGGCCGCGCGGCCGAGACGGGCGCGCTCAAGGTCGTGCTGAGCCGCCGCTCGTGACGCGGCACAAGGAGTAAGGAGCACTCAGGTGGCTACCAGAGTAGGAATAAACGGCTTCGGACGTATCGGGCGCGCGTTCCTGCGCCGTGCGGTGCAGCGGGCTGACCTCGAGGTCGTCGCCATCAATGACATCACCGACGCCCGGACGCTGGCGCACCTGCTGGACTTCGACTCCACCTTCGGCCGGTTCGGCCGCAGCGTCAGCTACACCGAGAACTCGATCGTGGTGGACGGGCGGCCCGTCGCGGTGCTGAGCCACCGCGACCCGGCCGACATTGACTGGGGCGCGTTCGGCGCCGATGTCGTGATCGAGGCCAGCGGCAAGTTCCGCGCCCACGACAAGGCCGCGCTGCACCTCAAGGGCGGCGCGAAGAAGGTCCTGATCTCCGCGCCGGGCAAGGGCTCCGACGTCACCATCGTGCTCGGGGTCAACGAGGGCGACTACGACCCGCAGCGGCACGACGTGATCTCGAACGCGTCGTGCACGACCAACTGCGTCGCACCGATGGCCAAGGTGCTGAACGACGCGTTCGGCCTGACCCGCGGGTTCATGACCACCATCCACGCCTACACCGGCGACCAGATGCTGCTCGACGGCCCGCACGCGGACCTGCGCCGCGCCCGGTCGGCGGCGACCAGCATGGTGCCGACGACCACCGGTGCCGCCCGCGCGACCGGCGAGGTCATCCCCGCGCTGGCCGGGAAGCTGGACGGCGTCGCGGTACGCGTGCCGGTGGAAGACGGCTCACTCACCGACCTGGCGGCGGTGCTCGCCATCGACGCCACCAAGGAGCAGGTCAACGAGGCCTTCCGGGACGCCGCGACGGCCGGCCCGCTGAGCGGCCTGCTGACCTACAGCACCGACCCGCTGGTCTCGCGTGACGTCATCGGCGACCCGTCGTCGTGCATTTTCGACTCCGGGCTGACCCAGGCCGCAGGCCCGCTGGTCAAGGTTTTCGGCTGGTACGACAACGAGTGGGGGTACACGAGCCGCCTGGTTGACCTGGCCGCCTTCGTCGGTGGCCAGCTCTAGGCGGCGGATTCGTCAAGGAGGACACGTCATGGCAAGCATGCCGATCGTCGTAGGCGCGGACGGCTCTGAGCAGTCATCGCGCGCCGTGGAATGGGCGGCACGCGAGGCCGTGCGGCGCAAGGCCCCGCTGCGCATCGTCTCAGTGTCGGTGATGCCGTCCCGGATGCGGCCGCAGGACGCGACGCCCGCCACCGTCGCCGACATCCTGCACAAGATCTCGGCGCGGACCCTTGTGGCGGCCCTCACCCGGGCCAGGGAGGTCGCGCCGGGCCTGCTCGTCGACGCCGACCTGGCGACCGGGGCACCCGCCCCGGCCCTCGTCGCGGCCGCCTCCGGAGCGTCCATGCTCGTCGTCGGGGCCCGCGGGGCCGGCGGCTTCAGCGCAATGATCCTCGGCTCGGTGAGCCGGTACGTCGCGCTGCACGCGCCGTGCCCGGTCGTGGTCGCGCACGAGGACAGCGTGGCCGTGCACCGTGAGGTCGTCGTCGGGGTCGGTGACCCGGCGGAAGCCGCGGACAGCCTCGGCTTCGCGTTCGAGGAAGCGTCAATGCGCGGTGCGCTGCTCATGGCCGTGCACGCGCTGGCCAGGTACCCGGTGCCGGCGTCATTCGGCGACGAGGCGCTGTCCGGCTGGCTCTCCGGCGCCCCGGCGGCGGGTGAGACCGGCGAGCCCGCCGACGAGGCCGTCGCCGCCGCCGAACTGGCGCAGGCCCTGGCCGGCTGGCAGGACAAGTACCCGGAGGTCCGGGTGAGCCAGGACATCGTCCGCGGTCATCCCGGGCGCGTGCTGGCCAGCTACTCCGCGCGCGCCGACCTCGTCGTGATCGGCCGCCACAGCGAGAGCGGTGCGGGCGGCGTCGGCTCGATCCAGCACCCGGTGCTGAACCACGCCCACGGCCCGATCGCCATCGTCCCGGCCGCGCACTGAGGCCTCGGGGCTGCCGTCTGGCCACGGCGCGCGCCGTCAGTGGCGCCATGGCCAGCAGCCGTCCGAACGTGGCGCCAGACGATAACGGACGGAGCCCCGATGACCAGGGCTTCCGTCCGTTTGTGTGGCCGCTCAGCTTTGCGGCGCTCAGCCCGATTGGGCCGGCTGGGCGGCGAAGGCCAGCGCGGCCCCCCAGGCCTGGGCCCGGTTCGCCTCCGTGCGGAGCAGTGCGTTCTGCTTGCTGATCAGGAAGCTCTCCGGGGAGACGACGAGGCGGCAACCGTGCCGGAGCAGGCGGTGTGCGATGCCGCTGCTCGCGCGCCCGGTGAACACCGCCGGCCCCTCGTACCGCGTGTCGAACGCCGCGGCGGCCAGGCCGTGCCGCGGCCCGATCCCGTGCAGCCATTCGCGCAGCCCGGGGGCGAGGGCCACAGGCTCCAGGGTCAGCCCGCTGCCCGGCTTCCTGACCGCCTCGACGGCCATCCGGCGGGAGGAAGTGCTCGACAGGCCGTGCATGTGGGTCGGGCCGCCCACCACGAGCAGGTCGGTCTCGCTGACCAGCTCGGCCGTGGCCCGGTTCACCGGCACAACGGTGACGTCGCACGCCTTGTCGCGCAGGCCCTCCGCGATGCTGTTCGCGATGATATGGGTATTTCCGTAGAGCGATTCATAGACGATGAGCGCTCGCATGATGAGCCTCCGGTTGTCGTGCTCTCCCCCCATCGCAGTCAGGCCCGGGCCCGGTGTCCAGGTGCCAAAGGCCGTCATGGCCGGGACCATGGCCCCCGGGGTCATGGTCCCGGGCGGCCGGACGCCGTTGTCCTGCCGCCCGGGCCAGATCGGCACCTTTTACGTGTCGCCTGCGGTTCCGGCCGGGTGCCGTTCCGGTGACACCGGCCCGTCGGGTCCCGCCGGGCCTCCCGGCTCGGCCGGTCCTGCCTGGGAGGCGTTCCACGACCGCCAGACCAGCCGGTGCACCGGTATCCAGCGCGGGATGTCACGCAGGCCCGGGATGAACGGCACCAGCAGGAGCAGGATCGTGGCCGCCCCGGTCAGGTAGATCGCGATCAGGTCCACGTTGGCGGAGTTGTCGAAACCGGGCACGTGGTACCAGAGCTGGTACAGCCACAGCCAGGGCTGGCCCGGGTAGCTGCCGGTCTCGTTCATGACACCCCACTGGTCACCGGTGAGGTGCTGGGCGGTGGCCTGGTTGGCGTAGTAGGCGCCGTCCTCCAGGAACAGCAGCGGTTTGGTGAAGTCGGTCCCGTAGAACGGCTGCTGCGCGGACAGGTCGGCGTCGATCGCCCCGCTGCGCGCCAGCGTGAGCTCGGTGGCCAGCAGGAACGGCACCGGGCCGTCGTTGGCCTTGGGCAGCACCGGGTTTCCGTTCACGAACTTGACCTTGGTCACCGCGTTGCCGTAGGCGGTCGCCCACTTCACCTGCTGGGCAGGGGTAGCCGCGTTGTACTTCTTGAGTGCGGCCGCCAGGGCCGGGTCGGTCGGTGCGTTCTTCGCCAGCGGGCCGAGCACGAAGGTCTGGGCGGCGTCGATGGGCGTCCGGACCCCGAGGATGTTCGCCGGGGCGAACAGGAGCGACTGCGGCGTGCCGTTGCTGTTGTAGGGCGGCCCGTAGGTCGCGGTGAGGCTGGTGCCATCCAGTTCGGTCCCGGCGGTGGCCAGGAAGTCGTCCGGGGCGACCTGGACCCAGCTCCGGACCGTGACCGGAGGCACGTTGGGCGAGGACAGCAGCCCGGCCAGGCCGAAGGTCAGGGCCAGCACGACCACCGAGGCGATCGTGCCTTCCTTCAGGATGTCGTAGCGCCGGGTCGGCCCGCGCCAGGCCTCCTGGTCGGCGATCCGGGCGGCGCGGCGGGCGGCCAGCCCGCGCGGCCGGGGGACCGGCAGCGGGTGGCTCACGCCGCGCACCCGGACCAGCAGCACGTGCCCGCCGATGAGGGCGACCAGGATGATGGGCAGGAGCACGATGTGCCACATCAGCATCTGGCCGAAGTTCATCAGGTTGAAGAACGACCCGACGCCGACCGCGTTGAAGGCGTCCTTGCCGTTCGTGGCGATCCACTGGGCGTCGAAGTTCTGCTGCGACAGGTAGCCGGTGAACGCCTCGACGACCGAGGCCAGGAATGCGACCACGCCGGTGATCCAGGTCCAGGCGCGGCGCCCGCGCCAGGCGGCCATCCAGAACTTGCCCCACAGGTGGATGACCAGGAACGCCATGAACAGCTCGACGCTCCACAGGTGCAGACTGTTCAAGAAGTGGCCCACCGGGTTGTAGTGCCACCAGTCTGGGCCGCCCAGGGCGATGGCGAACCCGCTGACGATCACCACACCGAATGCGGCCAAGCTGGCCACACCGAATATGTACACCCAGGACCGCACGTAGGCGGGCTGGCGGTCCGGCAGGAGCTTGTTGGGTGGCAGCACCCGTAGCGCCCAGTTGCGCACCCGGGCTGTCCACATCCGGTCATTGGGGCCTGCCGGCGCGGGTTCGGCCGTGCTGCCGGCGTCCGCCTCTGGTGCTGCCTCGGCGTCGGCCTCTTCGCCACGCGGGAAGGGCAGCAGGAGGGCCGCGCCGAAAATGACGACCATGACGGCGATCAGGACCAAGTTCGCCACTGATATGTCGAAAATCGACCAGTGCAGGAAAGTTCCGGGCTGATTCAAATCGATCGCGGCGGGAGCGGGGCCCGCGTGCGGTATTGCCGTCATCAGACGCTCCGGAAAGCTGAAACGCGGGCCGGGCCCGCGAGACGGAAAGGTATGCGCCGACTGTGCTCCGTAGCCGGCATGGTCTCCAGGGATCAGAGTCACTTGCCACTAAGGACTTTCGTCCCAGAAGCGAACGATTGCGGTCATGCGCGGCGGTGGGGACTTAGGGCCACCAGATTACGGCCCTTCTTCCTGTGACGCAGTCTAACGCGCCGTGTTGCCGTAACGGTTGAGGGCCTTCTACCCTCGCGGCCAGCCCGCGCATGCCGCGGCCGCTGCGGGGCGGCAGCGCTGGCCCCGCGACATCTGGGTGGTGGGATCAATGGCTCGGCAGATCGATCCGTGGCTTGGCGTACCGCAGACAGCGGTGCTGGAGGAGAACCTGCTGGCGGTGCAGATGCGCCTGAAGGGGATGGAAAACAAGCTCCGCGAGCTGGACGCGCGGCTCGGGCGGGTAGCCCAGACGGCCAGCGAGGCGAGGTCAGACGCCGACCGGGCCAGCGGCCAGACGCTGGCGCTCGAAGCGCAGCTGGCCGACATCGCCGGCGCCCTCCTCATGCTGACCGACCAGTTGGCCGCCGCCGGCTCCGCCGGGCCGGCGTCGGCCACGAGGGCAGCTTCGGTGGAAGACGCCTCCAACCTCGTCGCCCGCAAGGTCCTGCAACTCCTGACCGACGCCACCTGACCGGCTCCCGCGGCTTCTCCCGCGATGCCCGTGCCGGTGCCCCGTTCCGCGCCCCGGTGCACTGCTCGGGAGGACCCGGCTCGGGCTACGCCGCTGGTCAGGCGGCTTGCTGGGGTGGGCTGTGGCTGTGCAGGGTGCGTCCGTCGGGTGCGGTGGCGGTGGTGGTGCCGTCGGGGTGGCGGGTGATGTTCCAGCCCCAGCGGTGGATCGCTATCTGGTGGTGGAATCTGCAGAGCAGGATCAGGTTGGGCAGGCTGGTGGGGCCGTCGTGGGCCCAGTGGATCAGGTGGTGCACCTCGCAGACCGATGCGGGCTGGGTGCAGCGCGGGAATTGGCAGTGCTGGTCGCGGAGGGTGACGGCGGTGCGCAGGTGGGGCGGGATGGTGCGGGTGGTGCGGCCGATGTCCAGTGGCTGGCTGGGGGTATTGAAGGGGGCGGCGAGCAGGGTGCCGCGCAGGCAGGATGCGAGCCCGCCGGGTCCGGAGGCTACGTCCAGGCTCCACCGCAGGAGGGTGGCCTGCAGCCGTTGCCGGGTGGCTTCCAGGCAGCCGGGGATCCCGCAGTCCCGGCCGCCGGCGGGGGCGGCGGGGGTGGCGGGGTGGCCAGTGCCGGGCTGCGGGACGTGACCGGGGCGGGGGCCGGGGGCGTGCCCGGTGCCGGGCCGCGGGACATAGCCGGGGCCGGGGGCGTGGCCGTGCCGGGGGGCCTGGCCGCCGTCTGAGGTCTGGCCGTGCCGGCGGTTACCGGGGTCTTGGCCGTCGCCGTGGCCGTGGCCGCTGGGGGCGTGGCGGTCGTCGTCGTCGTCGCCCTGGTGGCTGTCGCCCGGGTCTTGGCGGTGGCGGTGGCGGCCGGCATCGCCGTGGCCATCCCCGGTGGCCTGGCTGTCGCCCGGGTTCTGGCTGTCGGTGTGGGCCGGGCCGCCGCGGTGGTGCTGGCTGTCGGGGGAGTCCTGGCCGACGTCCGGGTCCTGGCTGTCGCCGGTGGCCTGGCTGTCGCGGCCGGCGGGGGTGTGGTCGTGGGCGTGGAGGGTCGGCCATACGGTGGTGAGCTGGTCCAGCACGGCCCAGTCGATCTGCCCGGTCACCATCGGGGTCAGGATCGCGTCGCAGGCGGCGGCCTCGGCGGCGGGGCCGGTCAGGTGTACCGATCCCGGGCCGGCCGCGGCCATCGCCGGGGTCCAGGACCGTTCGGCTGCCGAGCGGCCGCGCAGGTCGTGCAGGTCGATGTGCACGGTCAGGTGGGCGGGCTGGCCGTCCCGGCCGGGGATCAGCTGCCCACTGATCAGCCGCCGGCACGCTTCTTCGACCGCGTCGTGGCGGCGCTGGGCCGCGGTGCGGGTATCTTCCGGGCCGGCCTTCTGCCCCAGCGCGTCCAGCACCACCGTGAGGGCGGCCGCGCAGGCGGGGGTCAGGTCCCCCTGCAGCCGCCCGGCGCCGCCGAACGTGGTGCCCAGCCACAGCGCCCGTTCCTCGAACCCGTCCTCGCCGGTGTCCGGGCCGGTTTGGGCGCGTTCGAGCATTTCCCGGGCCAGCCGCGCCAGGTCATGCTGATCCGCCCCGCCCAAAACGGCCGCGAGCAGGATCCCGTCCGCGTCATCCCGGAACTCTTCCGGCAGCCGATCGGTCCAGTCGCAGATCAGCCGGGCCAGCGAGACCGGCAGCTGCCCCGCCGCGAGCGCCGCGGCGATCACCGGGTGGGCGGCCAGCCGCCGCGCCCACCCGGCCGCGGCCCCGGCCGCGCCCCTGGTGACCCGGGTGATGGCGCGCAGCCAGGCGGCGGCGCCGTACTGGCCGTCGGCTTCATAGCCGTGCTGGGCGGTGAACGCGGAAAGGATCGCCGCCCGGGCGGCGGTGTGCTGGGCTTCGGCGGCTTCCAGCCCGGTCAGCGCCGCGGCCTGCGCGGCGGTGCCCAGCGACCCGGCGTCACAGCTGGCCAGGTAGCCGAGCCCGGCGCGGACCATGGCCAGCGCCTGCCCGGTGCTGGCGGGCATGGTGGGCTCAGCGGTGGTGCACATCGGGGCAGGTCACCTCCCCAGGGCCAGGGAACGGTCCGTTAATCGATTTCTAGTTCGATCCTAACGAGACCCTCTGACATTTCCGCGGCACCGCGCCCAAAGCCCAGGGAACCCCGACTGGAAAGGCCGGTCAGTTCACCCGCGGCGTACCGGCGCGAGAGGATTTCCTCAGGGTCGTTGTCGCGCCACGGGCTTCCGTACCCATGTGGCCCCGCACCCGGCCACGAACCGCTTTCCCGCCCAATTCCGGGGTCGGCCGTCCCGGCCTGGTCGCGGCGAGCCCAGCCCACCAGCGCGACGATCGCCCGGATGATCAGGGTCCCAGAAGATGAGCGAGGTGAGAATACCGATCCCCCAGGCCCATCCGTGCATTCCGGTGCCCCAGTACCACATCATTGCCACCGGCCTCCTTCACCACTGGACATGATGCACCTACCAGCCGGAATGCCGTTCGGCGCTGAACGCAGGCCGGGCCGCCGCTGCGAACTCACCGAGCGCCCCGGCCGCACAGGGCCGCCGAAGGTTAGTGGCCACGGGACATGGCCGTCGGCGCCCCCAGCCGCGCAGGGCCGACCGAGCGCCCCAGCCACGCAAGGCCGCCGAGCGCCGTACGGCCGCCGAAGGTTAGCTCTTTGCGGGGCCGCCCTTGGTCACCGGGATCTTCCGGCGTGGCTTCTGCTCGTCGTTCTTGAGGCCGATACTGACGGTGAGAATGCCGTTGTGGCAGTCGGCCGTCACGCCTCCGCTGTCGGAGTCTGCAGGGAGGGCGACCGTACGGGTGAACTTGCCGTAACGGAATTCCGAACGGTGCCTGCCCTCGGACTCATCCGAGCGCTCGGCGTGAATGGTCAGGAACCCGGGGCCGACGGTGACATCGATCTCCTTCTCGGGCTCGAAGCCGGGCAGCTCAGCCCGGACGACGTAGCGGCCGCCGGCGACGAAATCCTCAACCCGGATCGGCTGGGCGAGGTAGGGACGGAGTGTCATGAACGGCGACTCGAGCCAGTCGAGCAGTCCGGGAACCGCGCTCCTGGCATCCCGGTGCAGCAGCGTGCTCATCGGCTTTCACCTTCTTCTCATGCTCTTCTCACGGCGTGACACGTTCATCACACGGCGGCGGCCAGCGGGCCGGTAGGGACCAAGGCCCGGGCCCCGGCTGCCGGTTGTCGCTCCATACCGCCAGGTGAGCTGCCGCCCGCGCCGTCCAGCCGGACGATCTGGTCGACGTCGGCGCCATCGACGGGCCGGTGCGTGATGAGCAGCCGGGTCCGTCCCTCGGTCGCCGCCAGCAGGTCGCGGGTCAGCGCGCGGGCCGTGTCGTCGTCGAGGTGCTCGGCGGGCTCATCGAGGATGACGACCGGGAAGTCCGCGAGCAGCACCCGGGCCAGCGCGAGCCGCTGCCGTTGCCCGCCGGACAGCTGGGCGCCGTGCTCGCCAACGGGGGTGGCGAGGCCGCCCGGCAGGCTGTCCACCCAGTCCAGCAGGCGCGCCTGGGCCAGCGCGCCGCGCAGTTCGGCCGGGCTCGCCTCCGGCCGGGCCAGCCGCAGGTTCGCCTCCAGAGTGGAGTCAAAGATGTGCGCGTCCTGTGCGCACAGGCCGATGATCCGCCGCACCGTGTCCGACTCCAGCGCCGTGATGTCGGTGCCGCCGATCGTCACCGTGCCCGCAGCCGGGTCCAGGAACCGCAGCAGCACCATGGCCAGCGTCGTCTTGCCGCAGCCGCTCGGCCCGACCACGGCGACCCGCTGCCCGGCCGGGACGTCCAGGTCAAGATCGTGCAGCACGTCCGGGCCGTCCGCCTCCCAGCGCGCCGTCAGCCTCCGGACCCGCAAGTCGTAGGGGGCGTCAGGGACCGGGGCGGGTTCGGCCGGCTCGGCGACCGGATCGGGCTGCGCCAGCACGCTGGCCACGCGCGCGCCGGCCATGCGCAGCCGCGGCATCTCCTGCGCGGCGGGCGCCAGCCCGGAGAACACCTCGTGCGCCGCCAGCGGGATCAGCACCACCACGGCGAGCATCACCGCGGCCAGCGTCCCGGATCGCACTGCCGGGACCCCGAGCACGACGGCGGCCCAGACGGCGGTCCCGGCCGCGATCATGGCCACGGCCGCGCCGGCACCCTTCGCATAGGCCGAACGGGCTTCGCCCCTGGCCACCCCGCGATCGGCGTCGGCGACGTCGAGCAGCGCGCGCCCGGTCGCGCCGAAGGCCGATAGCTCCCCGGCTCCGCGCAGCAGATCCAGGCTGACGGCGGCGAGCTGGCCCCGGCGCGGGGCGATCTGGCGTTCGGCCCGCCGGGCGATGCCCAGGGCAATCGCGGGGGCGGCCACGGCGGCGCCGAGCAGGCTGATCGCGAGCACCAGGCCCGCGCTGGGCAGCAGCGCGGCGGAAACGGCGACGGCCCCGGCACCGGCCGCCGCGGCCACGGCGTAGGGCAGCCGGACGCGCAGCCACCGGTCGGCGAGCGAGTCGATGTCGGTCACCAGCCGGCTGAGCAGGTCACCGGAACGGAACGCGGCGAGCCCGGCCGGGGCGAGGCGCTCCAGCCGGCCGTAGGCGGTCATCCGCAGCCGGGCCAGGATGCGCAGCGCGGCGTCGTGGCTGGCCAGCCGTTCGGCATAACGAGACACGCTCCGGCCGATGCCGAACGCCTGCACCGCGGTCACCGCCACCATGAGGTAGAGCACGGGCGGCCGCTGCGCGGCGCGGGAGATCAGCCACGCGGAGGTGGCCAGCAACCCGATGGAGCAGGCCGCCGCCAGCGCGCCGAGCACCCCGGCGAGGGTCAGGCGCCGCCCGATGAGCCGCCGGCCGCCGGCCCGTTCCGTGTCGGGAAGATCGCGGTCCACCTTCCGCAACGTGACCGCGCCCTTCGTTCTCGCCGGCCCATCGGTCTCCATGACCGGATCAGCCCCGGCCGTGTCGCCAGCCCCGGCCGTGTCGCCAGTCACGCCAGCCCCGGGCGTCACGTCAGCCTTGGGCGTCACGCCAGCCCCGGGCGTCATACCAGCCTCGGGCGTCACACTGCCCGTATTTGTCACGTCAGTCTCGATGGGCATAACAATCCCGGGCATAGCGACAGTCGCGCCCGGCTCTTCACGCTCGGCCGTCTCACTGCTCCCGGACGGCGCGGGCACCCCAGTCAGCGGCGTGACCCGGTCGGCGATGGCCAGGACCGCGGGACGGTGCGCGGCGATCAGGATCGCCCGGCCGGCTGCGGCCTCGGCCCGCAGCGTGCCCAGCACGCGCGCCTCGGTCGCGGCGTCCAGGCCGGCGGTGGGCTCGTCGAGCAGCAGCACGGGTCGCTGGCAACGGCGGGGGAGCAGGGCGCGCGCCAGCGCCACCCGGCGCCGCTGGCCCGCCGACAGGCCGCTGCCGCGCTCGCCCACGGGCCGGCTGAGCGGCACGTCGTCCAGGGCCGCGGCGTGCGCGGCGGCCATGACGGCCTCGGCGGGCGCGTCCGGCCAGCCGAGCCGGATGTTCGACTCGACGGTCCCGCTGAACAAGGCCGGATCCTGCGGGACCCAGGCGACGCGCGAGCGCCAGTGGTCCGGATCGATCAGGGTGAGGTCGGTCTCGCCCTGCGGGCCGGAAACGATGACCGAGCCCGCCGAGGGCTGGACGAAGCCGAGCAGGACGTTCAGCAGCGTGGATTTCCCGTACCCGCTGGGGCCGGCGACCACGCTGATCTCGCCCCGGCTGACCAGCAGGCGGACGCCGTCGGGGGCGGGCCGGGGCCGGCCGGGCTGGATCACCGCGACGTCCTCGACGCGGATGGCGCACGGCTCCGGGGCGAGCTCTTCGCCGGCCGGCGGCGCGGGCTCCTCAAGCACCGCGAACGCCTCATCGGCGGCGGCCAGGCCGTCCGCGCTGGCGTGGAACTGCGCGCCGACCGCGCGCAGCGGCAGGTAGGCCTCGGGTGCCAGGATCAGTACCAGCAAGCCGGTGCGCAGGTCCAGGTGGCCGTTGACGAGCCGGAGCCCGATGCTGACCGCGATGAGCGCGACCGACAGCGTTGCGGCGAGTTCCAGCACCAGCGAGGACAGGAACGCGATGCGCAGCGTCTGCATGGTGGCGCTGCGGTACTCGCTGGTGACCTTCCCGATGGACGCGCGCTGCTCACGGGACCGACCGAACACCTTGAGCGTGGGCAGCCCGGTCACCACGTCCAGGAAGTGGTGCGAGAGCCGGGCCAGGGCCAGCCACCGCCGCCGGGCGTACGCGCCGGTGGCCATCCCCACCAGCGCGCCGAACACCGGGATCAGCGGCAGCGTGACCAGGATCGTGACGCCGGACAGCAGGTCGGCCGCGCCAACCCGGATCAGCACGGCGACCGGCACGATCACGGCCAGAATGAGCTGCGGCAGGTATTTGGAGAAGTAACCGTCCAGGGCGTCGATGCCCTCGGTGGCCAGCGCGGTCAGCTCGGCGCTGCGCCGGCCGGCCAGCCAGCGCGGCCCGAGCGCGGCGGCGCGGGCGAGCACCTGCCGGCGCAGCTGCGACTTGACCGCCGCGCTGGCCCGGTAGGACGTGGCCTCCGTCGCCCACGCGATCAGCGCACGGCCCGCCAGCACCGCGGCCAGCGCGAGCACGATGCCGCGCAGCGACGACAGCGTGGCGCCGTGGTCCACCGCACCGGCGATGGCCCCCGACAGCAACTGCGCCTGCGCGATGACCAGCCCGGCGGCGGCCACGCCCAGCACGACCAGGACGGCGATGTAGACCGCCGTCCGGCGGGCGTGCCTCAGCAGCCGGGGATCGAGCGGCTTCACCTCCCGGCCGTTTCCGGTTCGGCTGGGTCGGGCCCGGTCAGGCTGACGGAATCACTTGAGCCGGTGCCGGCCGGGACGCGCGGCACAGCGGGCGTGCCGGTGGTACCGCCGGGCACGCTGACCCGCTTGCGGAACACCCAGTACGTCCAGCCCTGGTACAGCAGCACGAACGGCAGGAAGATGCACGCGACCACGGTCATCAGCGCGAGCGTCTTCGCCGTCGACGAGGCGTTGCCGACGGTCAGCGTGTAAGCCGGGCTGACCGAGGAGCGCAGCACGTCAGGGAACAGCGCGGTGAACAGCGATCCGGTCGCGGTCACGATCGCCACGGCCACGCTGGCGAACGCCCAGCCCTCACGGCCGAGCCGGCTGGCGAGCACGCCGCCGATCAGCGTGATCGCGGCCACCACCGCGAACGCCGCGGAGGCCACCCCGGTGGCGACATGGCCCGGGCTGCGGTAGCTGGCCCCGGTCCACGCCAGGAAAGCCGCCCCGGCCACGATGGCCACCAGGCCGATCTTCCAGGCCAGCGCGTTCGCCCGGCGGCGCAGGTCATCGGTGGTCTTCAGGGCGAGGAACAGCGCGCCGTTCAGGGTGAACAGCGACAGCGTGGTCACCCCGCCGAGCAGCGAGTACGGGTTCAGCAGGCTGAAGAAGTTGCCGGTGTAGTTGTGCGCCGCGTTCAGCGGGATGCCGTGCAGCACGTTGCCGAACGCAACGCCCCACAGGATCGCGGGCAGCAGGGACCCGCCGAAGATCGCGGCGTCCCAGCCGGCCCGCCAGCGGTCACTGTCCCGCTTGGCGCGGTACTCGAACGCGACCCCACGGAAGATCAGGCACACCAGCACCAGCAGCAGCGGCAGGTAGAAAGCGCTGAACATGGCCGCGTACCAGCCGGGGAAGGCGGCGAACGTGGCGCCGCCCGCGGTCAGCAGCCAGACCTCGTTGCCGTCCCATACCGGGCCGATCGTGTTGATCATGGCGCGGCGCTCGGCGTTGTTCCGGCCGAGTACCGGCAGCAGGATGCCGACGCCGAAGTCGAAGCCCTCAAGCACGAAATAACCGGCCCACAGTACGGCGATGGCGATGAACCATATGTCGGACAGATGCAGCACGACAGGCTCCTTATTTCTCTCGTGGCCCTATTTGCCGTCGGGGGCAGGTCAGTAGACGAGCTCGAGTGGCTTGTCTTCGTCGCTCGGCGCGCCGGGCGGCGGTTCCTCGTCGAGGCCCTTCCTGGCGTACTTGAGCAGCAGGCCCACTTCGATCACGGCCAGCCCGCCGTACAGCAGGGTCAGGATGATCATCGAGGCGAGCACTTCGCCGGCCGAGTTGGCCGACACCCCCGCGGCCGTCTTCATCTGGCCGAAGACCAGCCACGGCTGGCGGCCCATCTCGGTGAAGATCCAGCCGAAGGAGTTGGCGATGAGCGGCAGCAGCGGCAGCACGATCGCCGACCACAGCAGCGCCCGGCGCTTGCCGCCGGTCAGGTTCAAGCCGGTGGCGTTGCCCTGCCGGCGGCTGCGCCGCAGCAGCCACAGCGCGATCAGCGCGATCAGCGCGGACAGCATGCCGACGCCGATCATGAGCCGGAAGCTCCAGTACGTCACCGGGATGATCGGGGTGTAGGAGCCGGGCCCGTAGGTCTGCGCGTACAGCGCCTGGATGTTATCGATGCCCTGCACCTTGCCGCCGAAGTTCCCGGTCGCCAGGAAGGACAGCAAATCGGGAATCTTGATCGCGAAGACTTCCTTGGAGCCGTTCAGGCTGCCGATGGTGAACAGCGAGAATGACGCGGGCTTGGCGGTGTGGTAGAGCGCCTCGGCGGCCGCCATCTTCATCGGCTGGTACTGCGTCATGATCTTGCCCTGGATGTCACCGGTCAGAGCGGTGAACACCGCGGCGATGAGGACCGTGATCGAGCCGACCTTGGCCGCCGAGCGGAACGCGGTGGCGGCGGACTGCGAGGCGGCGTCCGCCCCGGCCGGGCGCCGGATCAGGTGCCACAGGGCCACCGCGGCGACCAGGGCCCCGGCCACCAGGAAGCAGCCGGCGATCGTGTGCGGGAACGTGACGAGCTGCGTCGGGTTCGTCATCACCGACACGAAGCTGGTCAGTTCCTCGCGGTGGGTGACCGGGTTGTAGTGGTAGCCGACCGGGTGCTGCATCCAGGAGTTGGCGGCCAGGATGAAGTAGGCCGACAGCATCGTGCCGACCGCGACGATCCAGATGCAGGCCGCGTGCACGCGCCGGGGCAGCCGGTCCCAGCCGAAGATCCACAGGCCCAGGAACGTGGACTCGAGGAAGAAGGCGAGCAGCGCCTCGATGGCCAGCGGCGCGCCGAAGATGTCCCCCACGAACCGCGAATAGGCCGACCAGTTCATGCCGAACTGGAATTCCTGCACAATGCCGGTGACCACGCCCATGGCGAAGTTGATCAGGAACAGCTTCCCGTAAAACTTGGTCAGCCGGAGCCAGCGGTCGTCACCGGACCGCAGCCACGCGGTCTCAAATCCGGCCACGAGGAACGCCAAGCCGATCGTGATCGGCACGAACAGGAAGTGATACACGGTGGTAATTCCGAATTGCCACCGTGACAGCTCGAGCACGTTCACCCGTGGCCTCCCCAGGCTCATATCGTTATGACCAAAAAGTGCGACACGGGCACTTTCTCCCCGCGTCATAACGATGATCCTGGGTATACCCGCAGCTCACGTAGGGACACGTGCCCCCTGCCGGACGGACCAAGGTCCCCCGTGGGATTGCAGCTGGGATTTCAGCGGCGGACGATCCGGCGGCCGCTCATCCGGTGCGGAGCAATCCGGATATAGGCGTCGTGCTCGCCGCCCGGCCACGGCAGCACCGCCGCGCACCGCTCCAGGTGCGCCAGCTCGGTGCGCTGCAGGACGCGGTGGGCCTGGCCCTGCACGAGCACGCTCCACGCCTGTTCCATGGCTTCGTCAATGTGATCGACCTCGAAGGAGACGTCACCGTCGCCGTGTGCCGCGATGACGGACCCGGACCCGGTCCGGATCACGATCGTGTTCGCGGTCACCGCGTAGTTGACCGGCAGGATCACCGTGCCCGAAGCGGTGGAGAACCCGATCCGGCCGATGCCGCCCCCGGCGATCAGCTGGCGGCACTCGGCCGGAGTCAGCCGTTCCAGGATGACCTCGCGGCTCGGCGCCTTGCCGTTGCCGAGCGGGGTGTCAATGCCCGCTCCGAGCAGGGCCGACGGGCTCGTCTGCAGGGCGGCGGCCAGCTGGCGCAGCACGGCGCCGGTGGGCATCCCCGGGTAGTTCTCCAGGAACTCCAGGTACCGCAGGCTCACGTTGGCGCGCGCGGCAACCTGCTGCCGGGTGAGCTTGAGTTCCGCGCGGCGCTGGGCAACCCGCCGGCTCAGGTCGCCCGGGTAGGGCGGTGACGGCCACGAACCGCTGTCGGGCTGAGCTAGACGATGTTCGGTTTCCGGGCTGGCGGTCATGGTGCCCACCTCTGTTCTGCGCGCATCGCGCGGGTGCTGGCCGGGGCCAGGCTGTCTGCTGGATACGGGCCAAGGGCTCGGCTAGGTTCGCTCCGGGTCACACGGTGAAGAATTGTCAACGCCGGTCGCGACGGCGAGGGCCGTCGGCAACGTCCCACAGGGACTTTGGTCCGTACCGGTTCTTGACAACACACGCTTACGTGCTCACCCGCGGGCGGCGCCAGGCGGCCGGCGGCGTGGCCTGCGGGACCCATCCGGCATTGATCGTTACCCTCATGATCACTATCTGGCCCTCTGTCCTGCGGATGGTTACGCTGGGGAAGGCCGGCTTGGCGCTGGCGGTTCGGCGGATCAGCGTGACGCGTGCGGATCTGAAAGGGTTGCCCGATGGAACCTGCGGCTGGTGATCACGGCGTGCTGCCGCAGCTTCAGCTGGATGAGCTGCTCCTGGAACTGCAGTCGCGGCTGCAGGCGATCCTGGCGACCCGCGACCGGATGCATGGTCTGCTGGAAGCCGTCGTCGCGATCGGCTCGGGCCTCGACCTGGAGAACACGCTGAAGCGGATCGTCGAGGCGGCCGTCCGGCTGGTGGACGCCAAGTACGGCGCCCTCGGCGTGATCGGGGAAGGGCAGCGGCTGGCCGAATTCGTGCCGGTGGGCCTGGACGAGGCCCGCATCAGGAAGATCGATCACTGGCCGGAAGGGCGCGGCCTGCTCGGGCTGCTCATCCGTGATCCCCACCCGCTCCGCCTCGCGGACATCGCGGCCAGCCCGGATTCGTCGGGTTTCCCCGAGGGGCACCCGCCGATGAAGAGCTTTCTCGGCGTCCCGGTCCGCGTCCGCGACGAGGTTTTCGGCAACCTGTACCTGACCGAGAAGCAGAACGGCACCCCGTTCACCGAGGACGACGAGGCGGTCCTGGTCGCGCTGGGCTCCGCGGCCGGCGTCGCGATCGAGAACGCCCGGCTCTACGACGCCGCCCGCCGGCAGCAGCAGTGGATGCAGGCCAACGCCGAGGTCGCCACGACCCTGCTGTCCGGGGCCGACCCGGACGAGGTGCTGGCCGCGGTCACCCGGCAGGTTCGGGAACTGTCCAATGCCGACCTGTCCGTGCTGGCGCTGCCCGAGCAGGATCCCCGGATGCTGGCGATCAACTTCGCCGAGGGGGACGGCGCCGACGCCGCGCGCGGGCTGGTGCTGCCGGCCGAGCACTCGCTGTCCGGCCTCGTGCTGTCGGGCGGGGAACCGCTCACGGTCGAAGACTTCGCCGGGGACCTGCGCACTGCCGAGGTGGTGCGCGGCCCGATGGGGCACATCGGCCCGGCGGTGCTGTTCCCGCTCGGCGGCGCCGGCGACGTACGCGGCGTGCTGACCATCGGGCGCCGCCGTGGCGGCATGCCCTTCCCGGAGGCCACCGCGGCCGTGGTCGGTTCCTTCGCGGCGCAGGCGGGCATTGCGCTGGAACTGGCCGCCCGCCGGCGCGACGCGGAGCGGCTGTCGCTGTACGAGGACCGGGACCGGATCGCCCGGGACCTGCACGACCTGGTGATCCAGCGGTTGTACGCGACGGGCATGTCGCTGGAGGGCACGGTGCCCATGATCAACCGGCCGGAGGCGGCCACCCGGGTCAAGCGGGCGGTCGACGCGATGGACGAGACGATCAAGGACATCCGCCTGACGATCTTCGCCCTGCAGTCCCGTGGCCAGGAGGACGAGCCGAACCTGCGCGAGGCGATCGTCAGCGTGGTCGAGGAGATGACGCCGTCGACGGGGTTCACGCCCTCGCTTCGGCTGGGCTCGAAGCTTAACGGCAAGGTGCGGCCGGAGGTCGCCGATGACATGCTCACCGCGTTGCGTGAGGCGCTGTCCAACGCGGCCCGGCATTCGCAGGCCAGCCGGGTCGACGTGAGCGTGGACGTCGACGCGGACGGTTTCCTGACCGTACGGGTCACCGACAACGGGGTCGGGATCCCGCCGGAAGGACGGCGCAGTGGGCTGCGGAACCTCCGGCTCCGGGCCGAGAAGCTCGGCGGCGAACTGCGCCTGGGGCCTGCGGACGCGGAGGGGACCGGTACCGAGCTGGTGTGGCGGGTGCCATCCGATGCGCCCGGCGGCCGCACGGCCGGCGGCCGGGCCATGCGGGCCTAGCCGGGGCCTGGCGGGACCCAGCCGGGGCCTGGCGCGGGCCTACGCGGCGGGGAGCAATTCCTGGCCGGTCACGATGCCGGGCATGATGCGGAAGAAGCAGCCGTCGCCGGCCGCGGCCCACGATTCGAGGCCCGAGGCCTGGAGCCGCCTGATCTCGCCGGGATCGACCACCTCGCGGGCGTTGCCCACGATGGTCACACTCCAGCCGCGATGGTTGTCAACGTCCACGAGGTCGGCTTCGAACGCCACGACGGTGTGGTGCAGAGCCGTGAGGAGCGCGCTGCCGGGATCGATCCTGATCACGATGTGCCGCCCGTCAAGGGCGAACTTCACCGGCTCAACGGCGGGCAGCGCGTTTTTTGTGTAAGCGATGCGTCCGACCGGGACCGACGTCAGGAGCCGGAGGCATTCACCAGCCGGGAGCAGCCGTAGCGTGGGGGCATCTGCACTCATGCTGTAGGAATATTCGGCCGGCAGCGACGGCGCACAGGGACGAAGGTCCAGCCGGCTAGGCAGGAAGGCCTTTTCCCGGGCGGTCGCCCGCGCCGCTATCCTCGCCGAAAATGCGCGCCGCGTACGCCGCGGCCTGCGTGCGCCGTTCCATGCCCAGCTTCTGGAACAGGGCCGACACGTAGTTCTTGACCGTCTTCTCGGCCAGGTAGAGCCGCTCGCCGATCTGCCGGTTGGTCAGCCCCTCGCCGATCAGCTCCAGGATCCGGCGCTCCTGCCCGGTCAGCCCCTCCAGCGGATCCCGTTTATGCGACGCGTCCCGCAGCCGGGCCATCAGCTGGCTGGCCGCCTTCGGGTCCAGCATGGACTGGCCGGACGCGACCGTGCGGACCGCGCCAACGAGGTCGGTGCCGCGGATCTGCTTGAGCACGTAGCCGGCCGCGCCGGCCATCACCGCGTCGAACAGTGCCTCGTCATCGCCGAAGGAGGTCAGCATCAGGCAGGCGACCTCCGGCATGCGGGACCGGATCTCGCGGCAGACCGAGACCCCGTCGCCGTCCGGCAGCCGGACGTCCAGCACCGCCACGTCCGGCCGCAGGGCCGGGATCCGGGCCAGCGCGGAGGCGGCCGTGCCCGCCTCGCCGATCACCTGGATGTCGGGCTGGGCCTGCAGCAGATCGCGTACCCCGAGCCGGACGATCTCGTGATCGTCCAGCAGGAATACCCGGATCACCCCGTCCGGGGAATTGTTGTCGCTCACAAACCAAACTTAGCTCCCCGCGCGCCCCCCGCAAACCACGCCGCGCAAACCACATCGATGCGGCGCCTGCCGGGCGGTTTGGAATCCGCAGCCCGGGCCGGGCTGGTTCCCAGGGCCCGGGCCGCGGAGTTTTGTGGCCGCGTCAGCGGAGCTTGCGCAGGAAGAGGTCCTGCGGCTTGGCCGGCGCGATCCGGATCCGGGCGTCCACCGCGGCCACCCCGTCCGGGCGGGCGATGACCGGGTTGAGGTCAAGCTCGGCGATCTCCGGCAGATCGTCGGCCAGCCGGGAGATGCGCAGCAGCGTCTCACGCAGCGCGCTGAGGTCGGCCGGCGGGCTGCCCCGGTGACCGAGCAGCAGCGGCGCCGACCGGATCGAGTGGATCAGCTCGTCGGCGTCGGTGGTGGTGAGCGGGGCCAGCCGGGCCGTGTGGTCGGCCAGCACGTCGGTGGCGATGCCACCGAGGCCGAAGATGACCAGCGGCCCGAAGACGGGCTCCTGCGCAACACCGATGATGACCTCGGTGCCACCGGTGATCATCGGCTGGATGAGCACCTGGCGCAGCCGCGGCCCGAACTTGCTGGTCAGCAGCCGCCACGCCCGCCGGATCTCGAGTTCGCTGCGCAGGTCGAGATGGACCGCGCCCGCGTCGGTCTTGTGCAGCAGGCCGGGAACGTCGGCCTTCAGCACGACCGGGCCGCCGATGCGGCCCGCGGCCCTGACCGCCTCGTCCGCGCTGGACACCGGAGTCAGCTCGGTCAGCCGGATGCCGTAACACGCCAGCAGTTCTGTCACTTTGTCCGGGGCCAGCCAGCCGCCGTTAGGTGAGCGGTGCAGGCAGGCCTGGATCAGGGCCCGGGCGTCGTCCGGCGCGATGTCGCTGAACTCCTTGATGCGCCCGGATGGCCGCGCCCGCCACGCACCGTACGCGGCCGCCCGCGCCATGGCCTGGGCGGCGGCGGCCGGGTCGGCGTAGGACGGTATGGACGGCGGCGGCGGCGCGTCGTCGTGCGGGGCCTGGCCGGCCGCCGTCGTGGCGGCGGTGTCCCTGATGATCGGCGGGAGAATCTGGACGGCCTCGGGCTGGTCGAGGACGACCGCCGCGATCGGCACCCTGACCTGTGCCGAGCGGATCGCCGAGACGAGGTCACCGGTGGCCGCGGTGGAGAGCGCCAGGGCGATGACCGCGTCCACGCCCCGGTCCGCGGCGACCATCTCCAGGCACCGGCGGAACGAATCCTCCGAGACGGTGGCGGTGGTGTCCACCGGGCCGGTGACCGCGCCGCCGGCCGGCACCAGCGCGTGCAGCCGCCGCCGGGTTTCGCCGCTCAGCCGGTGCACGATCAGGTCGTGCCCGGCGCACGAGTCGGCGGCCAGCACGCCGGCCCCGCCGACGTTGGACACGATCGCGACGTGTGATCCGGCCGGGACCGGCTGCGTGGCCAGCAGCGCGGCGACGTCCAGCAGTTCGCCGAGGCTTTCTGTCGCGATGATGCCGGCCTGCTGGAACAGCGCCTCCCGGTTCACCAGCGGCGAGGCGACCGCCGCGGTGTGCGAGGCGGCGGCCTGCTGGCCGGCCGCGGACCGGCCCGCCAGCACGGTCAGCACCGGCATCGTCCGGCCGACGTGCCGCGCGGTGCGGGCGAACTTACGCGGGTTGCCGAACGACTCGATGTACAGCACCGCGAGCTTGGTGATGCCGTCGCCCTGCCACCACATCAGCATGTCGTTACTGGAAATGTCGTACTTGTTGCCGATCGAGGCGAACGAGGAGACCCCGATGCCCAGCCGGGACAGCCGGTCGGCCAGCGCGATGCCCAGGCCGCCGGACTGCATGACCAGGCCCGCCGTTCCCGGGACCGGGTGCCGGGCGGCGAAGGTCGCGTCCAGGCCGATGCCGGGCACCGCGACGCCGAAGCAGTTGGGGCCGACCAGCCGCATACCGTAACGGCGGCAGATCGCGAGCAGGTCCGCGCTCTGCGGCGTGTCCAGGCCCGCGGTGATCACGACCAGGGCCTTGACGCCGCGGCGGCCGCACTCGTCGGCCACCGCCGAGACGCGGGCAGCGGGCACGGCGATGATCGCGAGATCGACCGCTTCCGGCAGCGCGGTGACCGTCGGCACGCACGGGACCGCCTCCATGTGGACCGCGTGCGGATTGACCGCGTAGATGCGTCCCTGGTAACCGTCGGTCACGATGTTGTGCAGGATGGCGCGGCCGACCGTGCCCATCCGGCGGCTGGCCCCGACGACGGCCACCGAGGCCGGCTGGAACACGTGCTGCAGGCTCGCCACGTCGGCCTGGCGCTCACGGGCCGCCGACGCGTCCAGGTAGGGGTCCCAGCGCGGGTCGGCGTCGTCGCCGGGCAGCTCGCAGGTGAACTCGATCACGCCGTCGGCCAGCTGGCGCCGGGCGCTCAGCCCGGCGTCCCGGAAGACCTGCTGCATCTCGGCGTTCTGCGAGAGGACGCTGGCCGTGAACGTGGTGATGCCCCGGTGGCCGGCGTCGGCCACCAGGTGCTCCAGCAGCAGCGTGCCGATGCCGCGGCCGTGCATGTTGTCGGGCACCGCGATGGCGACCTCCGCCTCGTGCCCGTGCGCCTTGATTTCGTAACTGGCCGCGCCGATGATCTGGCCGCCGCACACGGCGAGCAGCGCCGTGTGGTCCGCGGCGGCCGGCCGGCAGACCCGGGAGGCCTCCTGTTCTGCGGACAGCCGGCTGAAGTTGAAGAACCGCAGGTAGGAGTTGTTGGCGGACATGGCCTCGTGCATGGCCTTGACCGCCGGCGCGTCGTCCGGCCTGGCCGCCCGGATCTCGACGGTCGTCCCGTCGGTCAGCAGCGCGTACACGCTGGCCCGGGCGGTCACAGGGGTAATGCTCATCGCTGCCTCCCAAGGACGGCCAGCGGGCCGTTTAGAACAGCGGTCCAGACACGGGCACGTATCCGGCTGAGGCGGGGTAGCTGAGCCGGTCGCGGACGGCGACCACGCCTTCGAGATGCCGCACCGTGCGGACGATGTCGTGCCCGAGCGCGGCGGTTTCCGGTGTTCCCTGCAACGTCACGATGCCATCCTTGACCGTGACCGTGAACAAGCCGGGATCGGTGAGGAACTGCTCCAGCAGCACGGTCTGGTTGATCTCGCGGCGGATGTCGGCGTCCGCCCGGCTGAAGACGCTCAGCACGTCGGTACGGCTGATGATCCCGACGAGCTTGCCGTCGGCGCTGACCACCGGGAGCCGCTTGACCCGCCGGTCGTGCATCAGCTGCGCCGCGTGGCTGACCAGGTCATCCGGCTGCACGGTGACCGGCGGCCTGCTCATCAGCTCGGCCGCGCTCGCACCCCTGGCCTTCTCCAGGTCCCGGCGGTGCAGCAGCCCGGACAGCGGCCCAGGATGGCTCTCGTACCCGCCTTCGAGGGCTTCCTTGGCGATCAGGTCGGCTTCCGACACGACCCCGATCACCCGGCCGTCGTCGTCGATGACGGGAAACGCACTGACCCGTCGTTCGCGCAGGGTGGCGGCGATCTCCTTGAACGAAGCACTGGTGTGTACCGCCACCACTTTCCTCGTCATGACATCCGTCACCTTGGCGCTCATGGCGCTCGCCTTCTTCCGTCAGCCGTTCCTTGTCCCAGTTCACGTGATCGCGGGCCGGGGGACCACCGGTAAACGGCCAGAGCGCGGAGGGGCGTCCGGCCCGCGTGGCGGGGCCGAAGGTCCCGGGTTCCGGGCCCGCCGCTACGGTGTATCGCGTGCCGTCCTGCCGCCTGGTCCTGCTCCGTCACGGCGAAAGCGCCTGGAACGAGCAGGACGTGTTCACCGGCTGGGTCAACGTGCCCCTGTCGGCGCACGGCGAGCAACAGGCGGTGCGCGCCGGTGAGCTGCTCGCCGCGCATGGCCTCCGCCCCGATGTCGGGCATACCTCGCTGCAGCGCCGGGCGATCCGGACGGCCGAGCTGGCGCTGGCCGCCTGTGACCGGGACTGGATCCCGGTGCGCCGGTCGTGGCGGCTGAACTCCAACCACTACGGCGCGCTGCAGGGCCGCAGCAAGGGCGAGGTGCGCGCTCGCTACGGCACGGAGCAGTACATGGCGTGGCGGCGCGGCTACGATGTCCGGCCGCCGCTGCTGGCGGCCGACGCGGATGATTCCCAGTTCGCGGACCCGCGCTACGCGGACCTGCCGCCGGAGGCCCGCCCGCGCGGGGAATCGCTGCGGGACGTCACCGCGCGGCTGCTGCCGTACTGGTACGACGCGATCGTGCCCGGCCTGCGGCGCGGCGCCCTGGTCCTGGTGGCCTCGCACGGCAATACGCTGCGCGCCCTGATCAAGCATCTGGAGTCGGTCAGCGACGAGGCCAGCGCCGCACTCAGCGTGCCCAACGGCGTCCCGCTGCTCTACGATCTGGACGCCGATCTGTGCCCCACCACGTCCGCTCATAACCCCGTGGTCATCAGCTCGTAGGCGGGGTTGATCATCGCGAGCCGGCCGTCGTCGCGGAGCCGGGCCGTGCCGCGCAGCCGGATCTTGCTGCCCATGGTTTTCCGCCGTACGTGACCGCGCGGAGCACGCCAAGGCCGAGGACGTCACCGCGGCGGACCTGATGACCTCCCCGGCGATCACCATCGGCCCGGACGAACTGGTCAGCGCCGCCGCCCGGCTGATGTCAGCCCGCCGGGTCGGGCACCTGCCGGTCGTGAGCGCGGACGGCCGGCCGGCCGGGATCATCAGCCGGTCCGATGTGCTGGCCGTGTTCCGGCGCCCGGATGAGGACATCTACGCGGAAATCGCCCGCGATGTCATCACGGACGGCTTCTTCATGGATCCGGCCACCTTATGGATCCGGCCACCTTCCGGGTGACCGTCGAGGACGGCATCGTGACGCTGGACAGCTCACCGGCCACCGAGGCCGTCGCCCGCGAAATCGCGGAGCGTGCCCGTCACATCGAGGGCGTCGTCGCCGTCCGCGAGCGCCCTACGGCGTGATCGTGGCGGGCTTTCCGCACTGCTGCGGAAAGCCCGCCACGCCCGGGCCCCCGCCGCTTAAGGACGCCGGATAAGGGCGTCGGCTAGTCGGCTAAAGGACGCCTGAATGGTCGGGGCCGTGCTCGCTGAATACGTGCGCCGCGTACGCGGCGGCCTGCGTGCGCCGTTCCATGCCCAGCTTCTGGAACAGGGCCGACACGTAGTTCTTGACCGTCTTTTCCGCGAGGAACATCCGCTCGCCGATCTGCCGGTTGGTCAGCCCCTCGCCGATCAGTTCCAGGATCCGGCGTTCCTGCCCGGTCAGGCCGGCCAGCGGGTCGCGCTTTTGTGAGGTGTCCCGCAGCCGGGCCATCAGCTTGCTGGCCGCGCGGGGATCCAGCATGGACTGGCCGGACGCCACCGTCCGCACCGCCCCGAACCAGGTCCGTTCCGTGGATCTGCTTGAGCACGTAGCCGGCCGCGCCGGCCATCACCGCGTCGAACAGCGCCTGGTCATCCTCGAACGAGGTCAGCATCAGGCAGGCGACTTCCGGCATCCGGGACCGGATCTCGCGGCACACGCTGATCCCGTCCCCGTCGGGCAGCCGCACGTCCAGGATCGCCACGTTCGGCCGCAGGGCGGGGATCCGGGCCAGGGCCGAGGCGGCGGTGCCCGCCTCGCCGATCACGCGGATATCCGGCTGGGCTTCCAGGAGATCCCGCACCCCAATGCGCACGAGCTCGTGGTCATCCAGGAGGAACACGCGGATCTCCGGGTCCCCCGGCCTGTTGTCCGTCATCAGCCAGCCACGCTTTCTTACGCGAATCCGCCCGCAGGTGCCGGGACGGCCCAGTGTGTTGGCTCCAACGGTATTAACCACAGACGGCCCCGGTCAGGGACCAAGGTCCCGGAGCAGCCTAAACAAGGTCCCTGAGGGTAGTGAAAAAAGACCTGTAAACCGGGTGAAATGTGCCTCTGAACGACAGGCGGAAAGGCCCCTACCGTCGGCAGTGTAAAGCAGGAATCGGACATATAGGAGATAAAATGTCCGGAATCACCGTGGGAATCGACGGCTCCAGCCATTCGCAGCTGGCCTTGGAGTGGGCCATGCGGGAGGCCGCCGTTCGTCGTCAGCCGCTCACCGTCATAACGGTCGAGCAGGTCGCCGCCAGCGGGTGGCACGGCATGGTCGTTTTCCCGGCCGACGAGCATTTCCTGGCCGGGGCGCGGACGGCCGCGCAGGACCTCATCGCGAAGGCGACGGCGGAACTCGGCGAGGCCACACCCCCGTCGGTGACGCTGCAGGCCGTCTTCGGGCTGCCCGCCGAGAAACTGATCGAGGCCTCGGAGGATGCGGATCTCGTCGTGGTGGGCTCCCGCGGCACCGGGGGCTTCACCCGGCTGCTGCTGGGCTCGGTCAGCGCCCAGGTTGCGCACCACGCGCACTGCCCGGTGGTCATCGTCCCCGGTGAGCGCCACCAGCCGGCCCACTAACTGGCCCACTCACTGGCCCACTCACTGGCCCACTCACTGGCACCGTGACAGACCAGGAGCCCGCGCGCTGCGCGGGCTCCTGCCATCCTCGCGGCCGTACCCGCGAGCTACATGTCCCGCATACGGTGGATGCGGCGGATGTCGTCCTTGCCCGCCAGCAGGGCCAGGAAGGCGAAGGCAGCCAGTGCTGCCAGGATGAGGAACTTCATGATCGGCCCCTTCTCGCCGCTGGTACGGGCCGCCGGTACCGGAAGCCCGTACCAGAATCCGCGTGTACGGCACGGGGATCCCGGGCATGCGTCTTGGTTATGACCGTGCTGTTCCCCCGCGCGGGGGCGTAGGGCCAGAGGCCGGCGGCGCACCGGGGCCTGCGGCCCGGATGGTCCCGGATCTGCGGTAACAGGACTTTGGTCCCTGGAATCAGGCCGACGGAATGGCGTCCGATGAGAAAGCACTGAGCAAGGGGCGATCCACCGATGACGATGGCAGAGAAGGTCCGGCACCACCAGTTGCGGTGTGCTCCGCACCTCGCCCGATTGCGGATGCTCGCAGGCGGCCCGGGCGGGGCGCCGCTGAGACCTTGTGCCGTGCTGCAGATCACCGAGGCGACCGGCGCCATCCTGGCCGAGGTGACCACCGCCGGCGCCGGCCTCGTGGCGGGTGGCCAGCACCGTGCGCCCGCGGCCCTGCTGGCGACGCGGCTGACCCGGCTGGAGAACGCCGCACGCCAGATGATCGTCTCGGCGCAGCATGGTGACGCCGCCGCCCTGCGCGAGCAGATCTACCGGTTCGACGTGCTGACCGCGGCGGTGTGGACCGTGCAGCTGTCAGAGTGCGACAACCGCAGGCGGCCCGTTTTTGTGACGCCGCCGCCACGGCCGTAGCCGGCGGGCGCCACGGCCGGTCAGCCAGGCGCCCCGGCGAGCACCGCGATCACACCCAGCGCCGCCGAGCCGACGAGCGTGCTCACCACGCCGCGGCGCAGCGCGATGAGCCAGAGCCCGGCGAGGCCGAGGACGGCCAGCTGCCACAGGTGGGACAGGGCGAGCGTCAGCGGGATGGTGGCCCCGGCGATGGCGCCGATCGCGGCGGGGCCTGCGCCGGTCAGGAACGCCTGAATGCGCTGGTTACGGCGGAGGCGGCCGAAATGCGGACCGCCCGCCAGCACGAAGACGAACGACGGGGTGAACGCGACCAGCGACGCCAGCAGGCCGCCGCCGACCCCGGCGGCGGCGTAGCCGACCACCGCCACGGTCTGCACCACCGGGCCCGGAGTGATCTGGCCGAGCGCGACGGCGCTGAGGAACTGGGCGCTGGTCATCCAGTGGTAGGTATGCACGGCATCGTGCTGCATGAGCGGGATGATGACGAAGCCGCCGCCGTAGGACAGCGCACCGGCCTTGAACGCCACCCACGCCACCGACAGCAGTCCTCCCGCGGGCACCACCGCGGCGGCGAAGAGCGCCAGCAGCGCCTGCGGCGGCCGGGCTGCGCCGGCGGACCCGGCCGCCCCGGCGGACCCGGTGGCCGCCGGACGCCACGGATGGCGGGTCACCAGCAGTTCGGCCAGGCCGCAGCCGGCCAGGGTCAGCACCAGGAACGGGCCGATGAGCGCGGCCGCGACCGCGCCGGCGGCCAGGTAACCGATCCACCGGCCGCGGCCGGCCCGGCCCGGGCCGGCCCGGCGCCAGCTGGCCGGGGTGAGCCCGATCGCCGCACCGAGCGCCACCGCCGGGACCGCGGCGCCCGCCCCGCCCGCGGCGCCGCCGACCCACCGGGGCGGATGAGACGACAGGAACAGCGCGGACAGCGCCAGGATCACGATCAGCCCGGGCACGATGAAGCACACCCCGCCGACCAGCGCCCCGCGTGTCCCGCGCAGCCGCCAGGCGCAGTAGATCGCGAGCTGCGTGGACGCCGGGCCGGGCAGCAGGTTGGTGGTGGCCACCCCGTCCTCGAACTCCTGCGCCGACAGCCACCGCCGCCGGTCCACGCACAGGGCCCGCAGCAGCGCGATATGCGCCGGCGGACCGCCGAACCCGGTACAGCCGATGCGCGTCCACTCCCGTGCGATCGTCGTCAGCGGCTCACACGGCGGGCCCGCCGCGCCCGCCGACGGCGCCTCCGTCACGTCGGAGGACGGCGGGCCGTCCGGGGCCGGGGGAGGCGGGATCTCCACGACCCCAGTATCAGCGGAACGTGAACCGGGCGTCCCAGGGACCCACCAGGTGGACCGTCAGCAGCGCCAGCAGGAGTCCGCCGGCCAGGGCTGCGCCGACCAGCAGCCAGCGGGCCGCGCCGCCGGGAACGCTCAGCCGCGCCCCGCCGGGGCCGCGGGGCGCGGCCAGCAGGAGGCGGGGCAGCCGCCAGACGTACGTTGCCACGTGCAGCGTCATGCAGCCGAACCAGAGTACGAACGACGCCTTGTGCAGGAACAGCCACGGGCCGTTCCCGGGCCCGGCGATACCCAGCAGCACGCCCGTGCCCAGCACGGCCAGCGACGTCAGGATCACGAAGGGCCCCAGCAGCCGCATCGGCCACGCGGGCGGCCCCTTGCGCACGTACGGGGGCGCGCCGGTGTAATAACGGGCGAACCGGTAACCCGTCGAGCCGATCTTCAGCAGCACCGGCCCGATCAGCAGGATGCCCAGGAAGAAGTGCAGGGTCAGCAGCACCGCCGAGGCGCCGGTCCCGCTCGCCGCGACCCCGAGCGGGCCGGCGGGCGCGGTCATGCCGCCAGCCTAGTGGCGGCGCCGCGGCCGGCACCGGGTACGGTCGTGCCCATGGAGCCCGCTTCCCCCGTCCTCGTACGGGACAATCCGGAAAGCCGCACCTACGAGGCCTGGGCCGGGGACACCGTCGTCGGCAGCCTGGTCTACGAGCTGGAGGGGGCGCGGACCGTCCTCACGCACACCTGGATCGAGCCGTCGCACCGGGAGAAGGGCGTCGGCACCGCGCTGATCCGCGGGGCGCTGGACGACCTGCGGGCCAAGGGCCGGACCATCACCGTGTACTGCACGTTCGCGGACGAGTTCATCAAGGAGCACGACGAGTACGCGGACCTCATCGACCCGGTGCACCCCGGCAGCCCCCGGCACGTCTGAGCGCGCTCGGCCGCCGCCGGCGGGCGTTACGCCGCCGGGTGCGTCAGCTGGACGGTGACGCTGCGGACGGTGGCCGCCACGGTCACGGTCTTCTCATCCACCGTCCCGGCGCTGGCGCGGGAGATGTTGCCCACGAAGGCGGGCAGCTGGAACAGCACCGGGCCAGCCTGCTCCGCACCGGACAGCGTCAGCGTGACCGAGGATCCGCTGGTGCGCACGGTCAGCCCGAGATGGCGCCCGCCGGCGGCGGGGAAGTTCACCAGGGCGATGATCTTGCCGCTCGTTACCCAGGAGGATGGGACGCCCCGCCCCACCACCAGGCTGCCGTCCGACCGCTGCGCGGCCAGCGAGTCGAGCAGGACCGGGTTCGCGTTGGCCATGCCCCACGCGTGCGGGGACGAGCCGTTCCCTGCTTCGGGGTGGGTGCCGGCCCAGGGCGAGCCGGGGTTGGGGAGCTGCTGGCTCTCCCACCAGGAGTACGGGCCGCTCTGCCCGTTACTGATCATGAACTGGTAGCTCAGGATGCCCTGGTCACGGTAATTGCTGCCGGCCAGGCCCCATTCGCCGTAGCCGGCGTTGTACGCGGTGCTGTAGTACTGCGACGCGTCGATGAGGCTCTGGTCGGGCAGCGTCTGGATCTGCGCGATCCCGGCTAGCTGGCTGTTCCAGTACGTGCGCATGTGCGCGAAGTGCTGGCTGAAGCCGCCCGCGGCGGCCAGCGCGCTCGCCGTGGGGTAGGCGTAGCTCCCGCCGAAGCGGTCCGAGGCCACCGCGTAGTCGTGGTTCACCGTGGCGTGCGCGGCCACCGCGTCCGGGGCCGCATTCAGCGGGGTCAGCCCGGCCGAGGCCTGCGGATCAATGCTGATCGGCGCGCCCGTCGGGTTGGTGGGGGACCTCCCGTCACCGTTGACTGAGCGGTGCCGTTGTACCCGGTGTGTCCGTGTTTAAGCCGGCCGTCCCCGGCTCAGAATTCTCCCAGTTCGGACGGCGTCACGACATGCACAGCCGGTTAAGCAGGCATGACCTGGACATGGCGGGCCCCGATCGGGACTTTCGGCGGGATCATGTTCGGGACCTATGGCGCTTCTGAGGCGGGCGCTGCCGGGCACATGCTTTGCAGAATCTGACCGGATCTGTGAGGAGGATCACATGGCTTCCGTCAATCAAGAGCCCGTGACAGCCAGGCCCGCCGCGGTTCAGCCTGCACCAGCCGCCGCGACGGGATGGGGGAACTCGGCGCCGCTGGCCCTGGCCGGCTTCGCGACGACGACGTTCATGCTCAGCCTGGTAAACGCCAACATAGTTCCCCTGGCGACCGCACCGGTGGTCTACGCTGTAGCGTTCATGTTTGGGGGACTGGCCCAGCTCATCGCCGGCATAATCTGCCTGCGCAACGGGAACGTCTTCGCCGGGGTGCTGTTCAGCGGCTTCGGTGCGTTCTGGCTGTCCCTTTACGCGTACGCCGCGTTCTTCGCGGCGGAGGTGCCCCTGCCTCAGCGAGATCACGCGCTCGGCCTGTTCCTGTACGCCTTCGGCATCTTCGCCACCATTATGTTCGTCGCATCGTTCCGTACCAGCATCGGCACGGTCCTGGCGCTCGCGCTCCTGGTCGCCGCCTTGTTCGTCCTGGGTGCCGGCTTCTACACGACGACCACCGGGCTGATCAAGACCGGCGGGTGGGTCGGCATCGCGCTGGCGGGAGTCGCCTTCTACCTGTGCCTCGCCGAACTGTGCGAGTTGGAATACGGCCGGGCGATTCTTCCGGTCGGCCACCTCGCCAAGGCGCCGGTGAACGAGTCCCTCGGGGAATAGCGCACTACGCCGGAATCGGCAGTGAGGAAAGCGGGTCATGGGCCGCAGCACGAAAGCGTTCCGCCGGAGCGCAGGCGACCGTGACCGGGGGGTCTGGAGCAGAACTGCCTGGGGGCCGGACTGTACCGTCGGCCGGCGGTCGTGCTGGCCAGATCCCCCGCCATGTGCCGATCAGGACCGGTGGCCGATCATGAAAAGGTACGCCTGAGGACCTTGGGCGGCCGCTGAACGGGACCTTTGCCGCTTTGGTCCCGTTACAAGCGTGTTAATACTTCCGGTAAATCTGTGCGGGGGGTCACATGCCTGCCATCGGCGGCCACACGGTGCTGCCCGTCTGGCCCTGGCCGGGCACCAACCACCGCGACCAAAGCCACCGCCACTGAATGGAGTGCCGTTATGGGCCGTTATGCCGAAGAATTCCACCGCAGCGTGGCCGACCCGGAATCCTTCTGGGGCGAGGCCGCCCGCGCCATCGAGTGGTACCGGGAGCCGTCGGTGATCCTGGACTCCTCGAACCCGCCATTCTACCGGTGGTTCAGTGACGGGGAGCTGAACACCTGCTTCAACGCCCTGGACCGGCACGTGCGCGACGGGCGTGGCGACCAGGCGGCGCTGATCTACGACAGCCCGGTGACCGGCACCGCCCGCCAGTACACCTACCGGGAACTGCTGGACCAGGTGGCCCGGATGGCGGGCGTGCTACGGGACATCGGGGTGTCCAAGGGTGACCGGGTGGTCATCTACATGCCGATGATCCCGGAGGCCGCCATCAGCATGCTGGCGTGCGCGCGGATCGGCGCCATCCATTCGGTGGTGTTCGGCGGTTTCGCCGCGCCCGAGCTCGCGGCGCGGATCGACGACGCGGCGCCCAAGGCGGTCCTGTCGGCCTCGTGCGGCATCGAGGGCACCCGGGTCATCGAGTACAAGCCGATGCTGGACCGCGCCATCGAGCTGGCCACCAGCAAGCCGGAGCACTGCATCATCCTGCAGCGTCCCCAGGCCACGGCGCCGCTGAGCAGCGGGCGCGACGTGGACTGGGCCGAGGCCATCGCGGCGGCCAGCCCGGCCGACTGCGTGCCGGTCCAGGCCACCGACCCGCTCTACATCCTGTACACCTCCGGCACCACGGCCAAGCCCAAGGGCGTGGTCCGCGACAACGGCGGCCACGCGGTCGCGCTCCGCTGGACCATGGACAACCTGTACGACATCAGGCCCGGTGAGGTGTTCTGGGCCGCCTCCGATGTCGGCTGGGTAGTCGGGCACTCCTATATCGTGTACGCCCCGCTGCTGGCCGGGTGCACGACGATCCTGTACGAGGGCAAGCCGGTGGGCACGCCGGACGCCGGCGCCTTCTGGCGGGTGATCTCCGAGTACGGCGTGAAGGCCCTGTTCACCGCGCCGACCGCGTTCCGGGTGATCAAGAAGGAGGACCCGGACGGCGAGCTGTCCCGCAAATACGACCTGTCCCGCATGAAGTACCTGTTCCTGGCCGGGGAGCGACTGGACCCGGAGACGTACCGGTGGGCCAAGGAACTGCTCGGCATCCCCGTCATCGACCACTGGTGGCAGACCGAGACCGGCTGGGCCATCGCGGGCGACCCAATGGGCCTGGAGGCCCTGCCGACCAAGCCCGGATCCCCCACCGTCCCGATGCCGGGCTACAACGTGCGCATCTACGACGCGGACGGCCAGGAGGTCGGCCCCGGCGTCACCGGCGAGATCGTCATGCGGCTGCCGCTGCCGCCCGGCTGCCTGCCCACGCTGTGGCAGGACGATGACCGTTACATAGATTCCTACCTGTCCCGCCACGACGGCGCCTACGTCACCGGCGACGGCGGCTACCAGGACGAGGACGGCTACCTGTACGTGATGGGCCGCATCAACGACGTCATCAACGTGGCCGGCCACCGCCTGTCGACCGGGGAGATGGAGGAGGTGCTCGCCAGCCACCCGGCCGTCGCCGAGTGCGCGGTGATCGGCGTGCACGACCCGGTCAAGGGCGAGGTCCCGCGCGGGTTCGTCACGCTCAAGGCGGGCATCGGCACCGATCCGGCGGTCCTGCAGGCCGAACTGGTCGCGCTCATCCGTGAGCGGATCGGCCCGGTGGCCGCGCTGCGCCGGGTCGACATCGTCGAAGCCCTGCCGAAGACCCGGTCCGGCAAGATCCTGCGCAAGACCATGCGCGGCATCGCCAACGGCCAGGACGAGGCCATTCCCTCCACCATCGACAACATGGCCGCGCTCGACGCCCTCCGGCCGGTGCTGACCAGTTCCGAGTAACGCCGCCGGCGTGCCTTACCCGGGCGGTCGGGCTCCCGGCCCGTCCGGGTAAGCCATAGCTAACGGTGGATACCGGGTGGGCGCGGAGCGCACGGGTACGCACAGGCGTATGCCAGAACCAAAGAGGAAGAACGCGCCGCGCCGCCCGGACCGAGGGCTGCCGGCATACCAGGAACGCGCCCGGTTCTACGACCGGGACACGGGCGCCTTCCAGCCGTACCGCAAGGCCGTCGTGGACGCGCTGCCGGTCGGCCCGGGCGACGTCGTGCTGGATGTGGGCTGCGGCACGGGCCTGTGCTGCGGCCTGCTGCGGGAGAAGGTCGGCGCGGACGGCGTCGTCGTCGGCATCGAGGAATCATCAGAAATGCTGGCCATGGCCCGGCGGCAGGCCAGGCACGGCGGCTGGCGGAACGTCTCGCTGGTGCGGTCGGCGGCCGAGGACGCGGAGATCACCGAGCCGGCGGACGCGGCCCTGTTCTGTGCCGTGCACGACATCCTGCAGTCCCCTCAGGCGGTGCAGAACATCGTCGGCAGCCTGCGCCCGGGCGCCTGGGTCGCGGCCGGCGGCGGCAAGTGGGCATCGCGGCTGATGGTGCCGGTCAACGTCTGCATCAGGACCATGCACGGGCCGTACGTGCGCAGCTTTGACGGCTTCGACCGGCCGTGGCGCCACCTGGAGCAGGTGACGGAGGACGTGCACGTCCGCGAGCTCGGTCTGGGCGCCGGGTACATCATGACCGGCCGGGTACCGTCAGGCGGCGGGCCGGACGCCCCGTGACGCGGCGCCGCGTTCCCGCCGGGCCTGCGCAGCCTGGCCGCCGAGGAATTCGGCGATGACCGGCCCGACCTGCCCGGGGCTGTCCACCAGCGCGAGGTGACCGCCGCCACGGACCGTATGCAACCGTGCGTGCGGCATCAGGGTGGCCATGATCGAGTGGTTGATGCGCGGGGTGATCGGGTCGTCGTCACCGCAGACGATGAGGGTCGGCTGGCGGATCGCCCAGAGCCACGGCAGGCTCGTCCACCCAAGCAGCGGGGCCATCCGGTACATGGCCGCCATCAGGTTGCCCGGGAGCTTGATGTGCATGATGCGCATGAGTTCCGGCTCGGTACGCATCCGGCCGCCGAACATGACGCCCGCCACCTGCTCCAGGCGCCGCTGCTCGTAGCTGCCGGGCTGCATGAAGTGCCAGTACGCCATCGGGTTGCCGGGCCAGGACAGGCCGCCGAAGGACGTCGACACCAGGACCAGGCGGCGCACCCGCCTGGGCTGGCTGAATGCCATCTGCTGGGCGACGGCGCCGCCGAACGATGTGCCGAGCACGTGCGCGGATTCGATGCCGAGCTCGTCCAGGACCGCGGCGCCCACCGAGGCCAGCCCCATCATGGTCATCGGCAGCAGCGGCATCCCGGACCGGCCGACGCCCGGCGGGTCGAACGCGATGAGCTGGTACCCGGGCAGGTGGCGCACGAGCGGCCGCCATAGCGCGGCCTCGGCCCAGAGGCCGGAATGCAGCAGCAGCGGCTCACCCTCGCCGTAGATCTCGGCGTGGATGCGGAGTTTCTTGATGTACAGCTGCCGGTAGGAGAAATCATCCACGGCGGTGAGCGTCGGGCCGTCACCCGCAGTAACTGGCGCCACGGAGATCCTCCATTGTCAGTGCCATTCTCCGACGTGGCACCGACGCGCCCAGTTGAAGATCACCTGCTATCCATCTACCCAGAAGTAACGTAATTTACGCCCGCGTAACGTGAAACGTGCCAAAGGTCCCGTCACGTTACGCGCCCACCTCATCCCCTCCCGTGACCACGCCCGCCCCGCGAATCCCCGCTACGGGCAGACTTTTCGGCAGTATTTGCCCCAAAACTCTGCCGGTAAGCGCCGGAACACGGCGGTCAGAAGGCCTGGCCGCCCACGTCGGCCTGGCCATGGGCGGTGAGCCAGGACAGCGCCTCGTGCAGGGCTTCCAGCGCGCTGTACCGGGGCGCGTACCCGAGGGTCTCCTGGGCCCGGGCGATGCTCGCCGTGATGCTGCGGAACGTATGCTCCCGGGTGGTCGCCGCGTGGCCGGCGCCGGCCCGCCGCTCGAACTCGGGCCAGTCGGTGAAGTCCAGCTTCGGCTCCCGGCCGAACCATCCCGCGACCCCGCTGGCCAGCCCGCGCAGCGTCATCGCCGCCGCGGCCACCACGTGGAAGCTGGCCCCGATCGCGGCAGGCCGGGAAAGGGCCCGCTCGAAGGCCTGCGCCACGTCATCGGCGTGCACGTGGTGCAGCACACCCAGCCCGTGATCGGGCAGCGCGAGCGGCTGGCCGGTGGCCAGCGCCGTCCACACCGCCGGGTCCAGGTTGCCGGCCGGCGTGATGACCGGCCAGCCGGGCCCGCTGATGTGCCCCGGGTGCAGGACCACCGACGGGACCCCGCCCGCCAGCGTCTCGCGGTGCAGCAGCGCCTCGATCGCGGCCTTGCCGGTGCCATACTCGCCGTACGCGGTACGCGGCTCGTCCTCGGTGACCGGCACCCGCAGCGCTGGCCCGTGCACCCAGATCGTCCCGCAGTGCACCAGCAGCGGACGCGACGGCCGCAGCGCGTCCACCAGCTGTTGCGCCGAGGCCGCCGTGAAGCACACCAGGTCGATCACGGCGTCCGGGCGCAGGGCCGCGACCCGCGTGCCGAACGTTCCGGCCGTGTCTTCCGCGGCCCGGTCCACCGTCACCCGGGTCACCGCGCTCCACTGCGGGCTCGGGTGATACGGCTCGCGGGCCCCGCGGCTCATCGCGATCACCTCATGGCCGCCGCCTACCAGCCGCGGCACCAGGTAGGTCCCGATATGCCCGGTTGCCCCGATGATCACAATCCGGCTCATCCTGCTCCCTTCACGGCGGACGGCGGCACGGCGGCGGGCGGCCGGCTGGTCATCAGCCCGTGCAGCTGCGCGAGCGGCAGCCCGACCACGTTGGAGACGCTGCCGCGCACCTCGGCGACCAGCATCGATCCGGCGCCCTGCAGCCCGTAGGCGCCTGCCTTGTCGTACGGTTCATCGGTATCGGCGTACCACGCGAGCAGGCTCTCATCGGCGCGGATGAACGTCACGTCGGAGGCCACGGTCGCGGCGGCCAGGCCGGCCGGCGACAGCACCGCCAGCCCGGTGTAGACGGTGTGCGTCCGGCCGGAGAGCACCCGCAGCGTGTCGAGGGCCCCGGCCCGGTCCGCCGGTTTGCCGATGATGTGGCCGTCGATGCTGACCGTCGTGTCCGCGGCGATGACCACCTCGCCGTCCCGGGCCACGGCGGCGGCCTTGGCGACGGCGAGCCGCTGCACGTAGGCCGCGGCGCCCTCCCCGGGGAGCGGTGTCTCATCGATATCGGCCGGCCGCACCTCGGGCTGGACGCCGATGTTCCTCAGCAGGCCGAGACGCCGCGGCGACGCGGACGCCAGCACCACGGAGACGGGCCACCCAGGTGGCTGAGGCACGGCTGTGCACCCCCTTGATCGGCCCCCTTGATCGGCCCCCTTGATCGGCCCCCTTGATCGGCCCCCTTGATCGGCCCCCTTGATCGGCCCGGTGGCCGGGCCGGTCCGTGGCCCAGGCCACCTTACTAAAACCTGGATTCCGCTCCCATCTGGCCAGTGGCAACGCCAGGAGCCCGGCGGCCCGGGGGAGATGACTTTGGCCTCTGGCGCCTGGTGCCGAAATACCTAGCGTCGGTACGCGCAGGGATCGCAGCGATGTCTGCGTCCGCGTAGTCGCGTCCGGGAGGTGCACGGGTCATGGCGAGAATCATCGGCGAAATTGTCATCGACCGCCCCGTCGAAGAAGTCTTCGATTTCGCCGCCGACGGATGTAACGAGCCCAAGTACAACCCCGAAACGGTGCAGTCGGTCAAGGTCACCACCGGCCCGGTCGGCGCCGGGACGCGTTTCGCGCTGACCCACTTGACGGGCGGCCGGAGCGTCAGCATGAGCGTCGAGGTAACCGAGTACGAGCGGCCGCATCGCCTGGCCATGCACACGTCCATGTCGTGGGCCGATGTCCAGGAAGTGCTCACCTTCGACCCGGCGGGCACGGGCACCCGCATGCGCTGGGCCTGGCATGTGCGGCCGAAGGGGATGGCCATCTCCCTCGCGCCCATCGTCAGCGTGATCGGCGCGCGGCAGGAGCGGGCGCTGTGGGAGGGCCTCAAGCGTTACCTGGAGACGGCCGCCGCGCAGGCCAAGGCCGCCGCCGCCACGGCCGGAACGCCCGCCGCAGGGCCTAGATGATCTCGAAGTCCGGGTATTCGGGCCGCCACATCACCTGGTACACCTGCTGGATGGGATCGGTGACCGGCACGTCCGCGAGCCCGTCCGCGGCGGCCGCCTGAGCGACGGCCACCCCGACCGTCGCCGAGACCAGGCGCAGGTTGTCCATGTGCGGCAGCAGCGACGCGCCCAGCGTGCCACGGTCCGCCAGCGAGGCCACCGCGTACGCCGCCGCGGAGATCATGCCCACGCTGATCCGCCGGGCCCGGGCGGCCGTCACGCCGAGGCCGATGCCCGGGAAGACCAGCGCGTTGTTCGCCTGCGCGATCTCGTGACGGCGCCCCGCGTGCTCAACCGGCGGGGACGGGCTGCCCGCCGCGACCAGCGCCCGGCCGTCGGTCCACCGGATCAGGTCGGCGGGGTGCGCCTCGGCCTTGGACGTCGGGTTGGACAGCGGCATGATGATCGGCCGGGCGGCGCGCGCGGCCATCCGCGTGACGATCTCCTCGGTGAACGCGCCGGCCTGCGTGGACGTCCCGATCAGCATGGTGGGCGCCACCTGCTCGACCACCTCGGCCAGGCCGATCTCACCGCGGGGGTTACGCGGCCAGCCGGCCAGTTCCTCCGGCGGCCGGGCGTACCGGGCCTGGAAGTCGTATAGCCGGCCGGACTGGCTGGCGTCGAGCAGCCCGCCGCGGTCGACCGCGTAGAACCGGGCGGTCGCCGCCTCGCGGCTGAGCCCCTCGGTGACCATGACGTCGCGCATCATGTCGGCGATGCCGAGCCCGGCCGTGCCGGCCCCGTGGATGACCACCCGCTGGTCACACAGCTGGCCCCCGGTGACGCGGATCGCCGCGAACGCCGCGGCCAGCACGGCCGCGGCGGTGCCCTGCAGGTCGTCGTTGAACGTGCAGCACTGGTCCGCGTACTTCTCCAGGATGCGCCGGGCGTTGCCCGCGCCGAAGTCCTCCCAGTGCAGCATGGCGTGCGGGAACAGCTTGGTCGCCGCGGTGACGTAGGCGTCGATCAGCTCGTCGTAGCGCGCGCCGCGGACCCGGGCGTGCCGGTTGCCGAGGTACATCTCGTCGTTCAGCAGCCGCAGGTTGTCGGTGCCGACGTCCAGCACGACCGGGATGATCCGGCGCGGGTGGATCCCGGCCGCGGCGGTGTAGACGGACAGCTTGCCGATCGCGATGTCGATGCCGCCCACGCCCTGGTCGCCGATGCCGAGGATGCCCTCGGAGTCGGTGGCGATGACCAGGTCCACGTCGTCCGGGCCGCCGCCGTAGTTGCGCAGCGCCTGGTCGACGTCCTCCGGCTCGTCCACCGACAGGTACACCCCGCGCGGGCGGCGGAACTCGTGGCTGAACCGCTCGATGGCCAGCCCGACCGTCGGCGTGTAGACGATCGGCAGCATCTCGGTCAGGTGCTCGGTGAGCAGCCCGTAGAACAGCACCTCGTTGCGGTCCCGCAGGTTGCCCAGGTACACGTTCCTGGCCAGGTCATCCGGCTGGTGCCCGTACTGCTCGTAGACCCGCCGCAGCTGGCTGTCCATCGTGGTGACCTCGCTGGGCAGCAGTCCGGTCAGCCCCAGGGCGCGCCGCTCAGGCCCGGTGAACGCGGTGCCCCGGTTGAGCATCGGGCTGGTCAGCACGGCGTTCCCGCGGGCCCGTATCCGCACGCTGTACCCGTCCGGGCCGTAGACGAGGTCGTATGGCCGCTCGTACATCGCGGTTGCCGTTCACCGCCGATCCAGGCTGATGATCAGGTCGCGGTGAGCTTCCTGCGCCGCTCTGCCGTCGTCTCACACCATAACGACGTCTAAACGGGCCTGGCGTCAAGCCCCTTTATTCCGCCGAACGGACCTTGGCCAGACGGTTGACCAGCATGCTGAGCACGTCGGCGCGGGCGTGGTGGCCTTCCTCCCAGTCGTGCAGGGCGACCAGATCGTCCTCGCTGAGCCGGCGCAGCCGGGCGCGGATCGAGCCGAGGGTCAGCTCGTCCCACCCCGGAACCGGCGCCTCGGCCGGGCCTGCCGGCGCGGCGGCCGGCTGCGGCTCGGGCGTGATGGCGGTCAGGTCGGGCGCGACCACCGTCAGCTCGGGCGTGACGACCGTCAGCTCGGGCGGGGCGGCCGTCAGCTCGGGCGCGGCCGGCACGACGACGAGCTCGGCCGCGGGCGGCACGGGCGCCAGCTCAGGCTTGGGCTCCGCCGCCGTCAGCCGCCCATTCAGCGGCTGGACCGGTGCGGCCATGATCGGGGTTTCCCGCACCGGGGCGGCCGTGACCGGGGTCTCCCGCACGGGGGCGGCCGGCGTGGCGGTGGCGATTCCCCAGGCGCCCCACGGGGCGGACCCGTGGGTCAGCGCGTGCACGCTGGACAGGGCGACGTCTCCGTAGGCGGCCAGGGAGGCGCGGACCGCGGTCTCCGTCATGTGCGCGATGTACGTGGCCGCCCTGATCTGCTGCCTGGCCCACCAGAGCGGATCTGCCCAGGGCCAGGGGGCCCGTGGGAGCGTTGTCTTTGACATGATTACCGACCTCATCCCGGTAGTGCTCGGGCCTGGGGTCAGGCACACGCCAGACCCCAGGCTTACACCCGCCTGGTCACGTTGGGTGTCCTGACGGGCATGGCCGCCGCCTACTTGGCGCTCTTGAGGCTGCCCGCGGCGGCGGTGCTCGTGGCGAGCAGTTGCTTGGCGAACTCGCGCTGAGCGTTCAGCAGCATGGCGGCGAAGTCGAAGACCTGGTCGACGACCTGCTGCGCGTCGACCACGCCGGCGCCCGGTACCTGGCCAAGCCCCTGCTGGAACGCATGCGTCCACGCGTCGAACGCGGACATCATCGTGTCCTGCGTCTGCTTGAACGCCTGTGAATACTGCTCCTGGGGAGTGGTCATGATGTGTCCCTCCATGCGACGTCTTCCTTATGGTTACGAGGCTACGCTGTGATGCAAACTATGTCAAGCAAACGCTTAACATGCCAAGCATCGTCAGCGTCGTACTGGGTGAACTTACCGGGATGAGCGATCCGGAAACGAAAATCCTGGCGCTGGCATGTTTCAGGGCGAATACTCGGGAAGCGTCAATACCTGGGGACTTACGTGTCCCCCCAACTCCGGGAACCAGAGCGGTCGCGCCGCGGCACCGCACCTGACATGCGGAGACGTCGCGACAGCGACTGGCTTCTAGTGTGTTGCGGAAGGAGCCAGCCTTGTCGACCCTGCCGTCCTCGAACCACAATCCGTCCTCCCTGCAGGACCGAATCGACAAGCTCCAGGAAGTCGAGGCGTTCCCGCCACCCGAGGAATTTGCCCAGCACGCTCAGGTGGCCGACCCCGGCGTGTACGACGTTGCCGCCGCTGACCAGCCCGCCTGGTGGGCCGAGCAGGCGCGCGGCCGGCTGGACTGGCAGACCCCGTTCAGCCAGGTTCTGGACGACAGCAACCCGCCGTTCTACACCTGGTTCGCCGACGGCGCGCTCAACGCCTCCTACAACTGCCTCGACCGGCACGTGAACGCCGGACACGGGGACCGGGTCGCCTTCCACTGGCACGGTGAGGAGGGCGAGGAACGGTCGCTGACCTACGCCCAGATACTGGCCGACGCATCGCGCCTCGCCAACGGGCTGAAGTCCCGGGGGGTCCGCAAGGGCAACGTGGTCGGCATCTTCCTGCCGATGATCCCCGAGGTCGTCGTGGCCATGCTGGCCTGCGCCCGGATCGGCGCGCCGCACAACGTGGTGTTCGGCGGCTTCGCCCCGTCGGCCGTGCGGGAACGCATGGAGGTGTCCGAGGCCAAGGCGCTCATCACCACCGACGGTGCGCGGCGGCGCGGCAAGACCGCGCCCATCAAGGAGGCCGTGGACGGCGTCATCGACGGCCTGGACACGCTGCAGACCGTGGTCGTCGTCCGGTCCACCGGGATCTCCTGCCCGATGCGGGACGGCCGGGATCACTGGTACGACGAACTGCTGGCGGCGGCCGATCCGGACTGCCCGGCCGAGCCGATGGAGGCCGAGCACCCGCTGTTCCTCCTGTACTCGTCCGGCTCCACCGCCAAGCCCAAGGGCATCGTGCACACCACGGGCGGCTACCTCACCGGGGTGGCCACCACCATGGCGATGGTGTTCGACCTGAATCCCGAGCGGGACGTGTTCTGGTGCACGGCCGACGTCGGGTGGATCACCGGGCACTCCTACATCGTCTACGGCCCAATGGCCAATGGCGCGACCTCGGTGATGTTCGAGGGGGCCCCGGACTACCCGGACCGGGATGCCTGGTGGACCCTGGTGGAGAAGGAACAGGTGTCGATCTTCTACACCGCGCCGACCGCGATCCGCAGCGCCATGAAATGGGGCGAGGAGTACCCCCGGCGGCACGACTTGTCGTCGCTGCGGCTGCTCGGCTCGGTCGGTGAGCCGATCAATCCCAAGGCGTGGCTCTGGTACTACGCCGTCGTCGGCGGCGAGCGGTGCCCGATCGTCGACACCTGGTGGCAGACCGAGACCGGCGCCATCATGATCGCGCCGCTGCCCGGGCTGACCCCCGCCAAGCCGGGCTCCGCCACCCGCCCGCTGCCCGGCGTCTCCGCCGTGCTGGTCGACGAGAAAGGCAACGAGCTCCCCGAGGGCGACGGCCTGCTGGTGCTGAACCAGCCGTGGCCCAGCATGCTGCGGACCCTGTTCAACGACCCGGACCGGTACGCCGATACGTACTGGTCCAGGTTCGGCCCGCCGAACTATTTCGTCGGGGACGGTGCCCGCCGCGACGAGGACGGCTACTTCTGGATCACCGGCCGCGTCGACGACGTGATCAACGTTTCCGGTCACCGGCTGTCCACCGCGGAGATCGAGTCCGCCCTGGTGGCCCACGCCACGGTCGCGGAAGCCGCGGTCATCGCGATCGCCGACGAGATGAGCGGGCAGGCCGTGGTGGCCTACGTGACCGTCGTCGGTGAGGCGGAACCGGGCCCGGACCTCGCCGCGGACCTGCGCGACTACGTAGGCACCCGGATCGGCAAATTCGCCCGGCCCAAGCGCCTCATCTGGACCGGTGAGCTGCCCAAGACCCGGTCCGGGAAGATCATGCGGCGCCTGCTCCGCGACATCGCCGAGGGGCGCGACCTGGGCGACGTCACCACCCTGGCCGACCCGACCGTCGTATCAGCCCTGCAGCAGGCCGCCGACGGAGGCAAGTAGCCGACGGAGGCAAGTAAAGGAGGCACGTGACGGCCGGGCGGCCTGGTGAAGGTGGACATGGACGAAGAATCGTTCGGTCAGGTGCGCGACGCGGTGCGGCGGTTCGTGCGCGAGCGGGTCATCCCGCGCGAGGAGGAGATCGAGACGTCGGACGCGGTGCCCGACGATCTGCGGGCCGCGGCCGCCGAGCTCGGCCTGTTCGGGTACGCGCTGCCCGAAGAGTTCGGTGGCATCGGCGTGTCGATGACCCAGGATGTGCGCCTGGCGTTCGAGTTCGGCTACACGGCGCCCGCGTTCCGGTCCCTGTTCGGCACGAACAACGGCATCGCCGGGCAGGTCATCGCGAGGTTCGGGAACGAGGACCAGAAGAAGACGTTCCTGCCCCGGCTGGCGGCCGGGGAGCTGATCACCTCGTTCGCGCTGACTGAGTCCGAGGCCGGGTCCAGCCCGTCCGGCCTGAAGACATCCGCGCGGCGCGACGGCCAGGAATGGGTGCTGACCGGGACCAAGCGGTTCATCACCAACGCGCCGCTGGCCGGCCTGTTCGTCGTGTTCGCGCGCACCGACCCGGGCGCGGAGGCTGGCCGCGGGATCTCCGTGTTCCTCGTGGACGCGGACAGCCCGGGCCTGACCGTCGGGCCCCGCGACCACAAGATGGGCCAGCGCGGCGCCTGGACCGCGGAGGTGGTCTTCGACGGCGTGCGCGTGCCGGCCGGCTCGTGGGGGAGGAGGGGCGCGGCTACCGCAGTGCGATGACCGTGCTCGCGCGCGGGCGGCTGCACGTCGCGGCCATGTGCGTGGGCACCGCGCAGCGGATCCTGGACGAGTCGGTCAGCCACGCGGCCACCAGCCGGCAGGGCGGCCACCCCATCGGGGACTACCAGCTGGTGCAGGCGATGCTGGCCGATTCCTACGCGGAGCTGGCGGCCGGGCGCAGCCTGGTGCTGAGCACGGCCGCCGCCTACGACGCGGGCACGGACGTGGCGGCCGGGCCGTCGGCGGCGAAGCTGTACTGCAGCGAGATGGTTTCCCGGGTCGCCGACCGCGGCGTGCAGGTCCACGGGGGCCTCGGCTACATGGCCTCGACCGTGGTCGAGCGCATGTACCGGGACTCGCGGCTCTACCGGCTGTACGAGGGCACCAGCGAGATCCAGAAGCTCATCATCGCCCGCGAGCTGCTGTCCGCCGCCCGCGCCGGCTGAGCGGAGGAGGAGCATTTCCCGCGGCCCGGACACATCGCCGGAAGGTCTTGCTATCGTTAGTTCATCGGTATATAACGTTGGTATGGCTACACGGACGATGCAGGAAGCGACGTTCCTGATCCTCACCGCGCTCGCGTCCGGCGCTCAGCACGGCTACGGGATCATCGCCGACGTACGGAAGATCTCCGGCGGCCGGGTCAAGCTGCGCGCCGGGACGCTGTACACGGCCCTGGACCGGCTGCGCACCGACGGGCTGATCGCGGTCGACCGGGAAGAGATCGTGGACAACCGGCTCCGCCGCTACTACACGCTGACCCCTGCCGGGGGCCAGCTGCTGGCCGCCGAGGCGGCCCGGATGCAGGCCAATGCTCGTGCCGCGCTGACGCGGCTGTCCCCGCTGGGGGTGCTGACATGAAGGATCCGGCTGACTTCCGTGACGTCCCGGGTTTCCCGGACCGCGCCGAGGCGTCCGATTCCGCCGCGCGGCTGGAACGCTCCTACCGGCGGCGGCTGGCCTGCTATCCGCGGGCCTGGCGGCGCGAGAACGAGGAGGAGATCCTCGCCGTGCTGATGGCGTGTGCCGCCGAGGAGCAGCGCCGCCCGGGCCTGGCTGCTTCCGCTGACCTGCTCAAAGGTGCGCTCCGGATGTGGCTGCGGCCGCGGCCGGCCCGGCCGGGCACCGTGCGGGCCGCGGTCGCGCTGATGTGCGCCGGTGCCCTAGTGGAACTGGGGGCCGTGATCACGGTCGTCGTCAGCGCCGGCAGCGTCAGGGCCAGCGTGCTGCACCACGACCCCGGCCTGACCACGGCGCAGTGGCACGCGATCGTGGTTCACCTGACCGCCGACGAGATCGGCGGGCCGATCGTCGCGCTGGTGTGGCTGTGGCTGGCCTGGGCGAACAGCCGTGGTAACGACTGGGCCAGGCCCGCTTTCATGGCGTTCTTCGCGTTCATAACCCTGGGTGTGCTGGTCGCCCTCGGCCAGGGCGCCGCCACCTACGCTCCCGCCGACCTGATCGCCGCCGCCGTCCTCTGGTTCGTCGGCCTGGCCGCGACGACGCTCATCTTCGGCCCCCGCGCCGGGCAGTTCTACCGGCCAGAGGCCAACCGGCCGGAACCCGCCCAGCGGTAGCGTCCCGGCCACGGCGGCCCGCGGCCCGGCCGGCCAGGTGTCCCACCTGGCCGGCCGGGCCTTTCCCCGTCCCCGGTGAAACCGCCTTGACGTCCATTGCGCCTGAGGTTTTAGGCTGGCTGAAATGAGTACAGAACGGGCTGCGCCCACGCCGCGGACGCTGGCGGATTCGCCAGGCGGCGTGTGGGCACCCGAGCGCCGGTCGCTGACGACCGGCCTGGTGCTCGCCGTGACCCTCGTCGCCTTCGAGGCGCTCGCCATCGCCACCGTGCTGCCGGTGGTCAGCCGCCACCTGGGCGACCTGCGGCTGTACGGCTGGGTGTTCAGCGCGTTCATGCTGTCCAGCCTCATCGGCATCGTGCTGGCCGGGACCTGGGCCGACCGGGTGCCGCTAGGCTGGCCGATGCTCGCCGGCCTGGCGTTCTTCGCCGCCGGCCTGGTCATCGGCGGCACCGCCCCCAGCATGGCGGTGCTGGTGGCGGGGCGGGCGGTACAGGGCCTCGGCGCCGGCGTCGTGCCCGCCGTGGCGTACGTGGCGATCTCCCGCGGGTACCCCGACCGCTGCCGGCCGCGCATGTTCGCGGTGATGTCCACGGCCTGGGTGGTGCCGGGGCTGATCGGGCCGGCCATCGCGGCCCTGGTCGCCGCGGCGGCCGGCTGGCGGTGGGTGTTCCTGGGCCTCCTGCCGTTGGTGGCCCTCGCGGGCGCGCTGGTGGTGCTGGCCCTGCGGCGCGTACCGCCCGCGGCTCAGGCCGGCCACGCGGCGGTGCCGTTCCTGCCCATGCTCGGCGTGGTCGCCGGGGCCGGCCTGGCCCTGGCCGCGGTGAGTTCCGGCCAGCCGCTTGCGGCCGTGGCCGGCGCCATCGCGGGCGGCGGCCTGCTCGCGGCCTCGCTGCGCCGGCTGACGCCACCCGGGACCCTGACCGCCCGGCCCGGGCTGCCTGCCACGATCCTCAGCCGCGGCCTGCTCACCTGCTGCTTCTTCGCCGGGGACGCGTACGTGCCGTACGCCATCACGGCCGTCCGCCACGCGCCGACGGCGCTGGGCGCGCTCGCTCTTACCGCGTCGACCCTCACCTGGACGGCGGGCTCCTGGGTGCAGGCCCGCACCGTCACCCGGTTCGGCCCCCGCCGCCTGGTCCGCTCGGGACAGTGCTTTGTGCTGGCCGGCCTCGGCCTGATGGGCGCCGCCCTGCTGCCGTCGGTGCCGGCCGGGCTCGGCGTCCTGGCGTGGGCGGTGGCCGGTACCGGCATGGGCCTGGCCTACGCGCCGCTCTCGGTGGCCACGCTGGATCGCGCCCCGGCGGGCGAGGAGGGCAGGGTCACCTCGGGGCTCCAGTTGTGCGACGTGCTCGGCCAGGCCATCGGGACCGGCGTGGCGGGGGCGATCGTCGCGGCCACCGCGGGCGGGCTGGGCCACCGTCCGGGCGTGGCCCTGGCGTTCTCGTTCGGGATCGTCATCAGTGTGACCGGGCTGATCGTGGCGGCCCGGCTCCCGGACCGGCTGATCGGCGCGGAAAAGAACGGGCCGCCGGAGCCGGTGCCCGAGGCGGCCGCCGCGGACGCCGTGCGGCCCAGAACCCGGGATCAGTGAACCGGCTACGTACCGGCTGACCCGGGACGGCGTCGCCCGGATCGGATAGGCCAGCCGGCCTGGCCCATCCGATCCGGCCCGGGTCTGCCCCCGGTTCTTCCCCCACCCCGCCACCAGCGCCGGCGGTGTTTCTTTCCGACGGACCCGTGCAAGGCTTGACGATAGGGCGGTCGCGGGCGGGGCGCATCGTCCGAATTATGTAGCCGGTTATGTATTTCTTTACCGCCCTATTCTGGGCAGGCCGCCGGCGCTGGCCATAGGCTTGGTAACGGAGCGAGCCGGATTCCGAACGCCGTCGGCCTGCCCGGCTGCAAGGTGACCGCTGCCGGGAATCGGCCAGCAGCGATGCGAGGTAGTGGAGATTCTGACCAATCTGCCCCAGGCGCCGAATAGTTTCGTCGGCCGCGAGGACCAGCTCGCTGAGCTGCTCCGGCTGGTGGAGGAGACCCGCGCACTCACCCTGTGCGGCGCCGGGGGAATCGGCAAAACCCGGCTTGCCCTGCAGCTGAGCGCCGCGGCCGTGGACGCCTTCCCCGATGGGGTCTGGTTCGTCGAGCTGAGCGACCTGCGGCAGGCCGAACTCGTTGTCTCACGGGTGGCCTCGGTCATCGGCGTCAGCGAAGAACGATCGCAGCCCCTGCTGGAGACGCTGGCCGCGGCCCTGCAGCCGCGCCGGATGCTGCTGGCGCTCGACAACTGCGAGCACCTCATCGACGCATGCGCCCAGGTCTGCCAGCGCCTGCTGGCCACCGCGCCCGGGCTGCGGCTCCTCGTGACCAGCCGTGAGCCGCTACGGGTCGCGGCCGAAAAGGTGTGGCAGGTGCCGGCGTTGTCCATCGCGCCGGATAACGCGGCGGCGACCCCGGCGGAGGTGACCCGGTACGAGGCGGTGCGCCTGTTCACCGAGCGGGCCGCCGCCTCGCTGCCCGGCTTCGCCATCGGGCCGGCCAACGCCGGGGCCGTCGCCTCGCTGTGCCGCGCCCTGGAGGGCATCCCGCTGGCCATCGAGCTGGCCGCCGCCCGGGTCCGCGCGCTGTCCATCGAGCAGATCAGCGCGCGCCTGACCGACCGGTTCGGCCTTCTTACCACCGGCGACCGGACCGCCCCGGCCCGGCAGCGGACACTGCGCGGCACGATCGACTGGAGTCACGAACTGCTCTCTCACCCGGAGCAGATCCTGCTGCGCCGGCTGTCGGTCTTCGCCGGCTGGTCGCTGGAGATGGCCGAAGAGGTGTGCGCCGACGAAGCCATCCCGGCCGGGGACATCCTTGACCTGCTGGCCGCGCTGGTAGACAAGTCGCTGGTGGTGCTCGAGCCGGAGGCGCTCGGCCAGGCGCGCTACCGGCTGCTGCGCACGATCCGCGAGTACGCGGCCGGGCGCCTGGCCGAAGCCGGCGAATCGGTGGCCTTCCAGCGCAGGCTGTGCGGCTATGTGCTGCGGACATCGGAGCAGAACCAGGCCATCGGCATGGCGCGGGTCCCGGCGCCGTGGCCGGCCCGGGTGGACGTGTTCCGCCGGTACGACGTGGACGTCGGCAACGTCTGGCAGGTTCTGGCCTGGTGCCTGGCCGCGTCCGACGCCGAGGCGGGCCTGCGGATCTGCACCGCGGTCAGCCCGTGCTGGATCGCCCGCGGCGCGTTCGCCGAAGGCGGTGAGTGGCTGGAGTCGTTCCTGGCGCTGGACGCGCCGTCCGTCCCGGCCGGCATCCGGGGCGCCGCCCAGGTGGCGCGCGCGCAGCTCACCCTGTCCAGCGATCCGGCCGCGGCCGGGTCCTGCGCCGCCGGCGGCCTGTCCCTGTGCCGGTCGGCGGGGGACGCGTTCTGGACCGCGGCCGCGCTGAACCTGCTCGCCGAGGTCGCGCTGCACCGGGGCCGGATGGCGGACGCGGTGTCCCGGGTCGACGAGGTGCTGGCCGTGGCGCAGGAGGCCGGTGACGGGTGGCACGAGGGGTACGCCCTGGGCACCCGGGCCGCGGTGGCGGGGCTGCAGGGCCGGCTCCGCGAAGCGCAGCAGCTGGCCAGCGCCTCGATGACCGTGATGCGCCGCATCGATCAGCGGTGGGGGGTGGCCCGGTCCCTGCTCGGCCTCGGGGACGTGGCCCGGCTGCGCCGTGACCCGGCCGGTGCGCACGCCCGGTACCTGGAGGCGCTGCCCATCCTGCGGGAGATTGACGCACGGCCGGAGATCGCGCGCTGCCTGGCCGGCCTCGGGCGGATCGCCATCGACCTGGACGACGTGGAGCTGGCCCGCCAGCACCTGACCGAGAGCATCCGGCTCGGCTGCTCCACCGGCTCACGCATCGGGGTGGCGCGGGGCCTGGAGGCCTTCGCGGCCCTGGCCGTGCAGGAGAACCAGCCGGAACAGGCGGTGCGGCTGACCGCCGCCGCCAGCGCGCTCCGGGAGGCGGCCGGCCTTCCGGCGCTGCCGGGCGCCCGGGTCGAGAAGTACCTGGCCCCGGCCCGCCGCCTGGGCGAGCCCGCTGTCGCGCGCGCCTGGGCGCAGGGGCTGGCCGTCAGCTCCGACGCCGCGGTTGCGCTGGCCCTGGGCGAGGCGGCCGACAGCGCCGGTGACCCCCCGCTGACCACGGCCGGCGCGTACGACGCGGCCGGCCCGCGGCCTACCACGCTGACCCGCCGGGAGCGGCAGGTCGCCACGCTGATCGCCGATGGCCGCAGCAACAAGGCCATCGCCCGCGAGCTGTCCATCAGCCCGGCCACCGCCGCGCGGCACGTGGCCAACATCATGGCCAAGCTCGGTTTCAGCTCCCGCATCCAGATCGCCACCTGGGCCGCCGATCAGCGGCACCCCGGTCCGGCGCCGGGCTCCGCGCCCACGGACCCCCCAGCCGCCCGGGAGGCGTGAAGGCCTCAGCCACCGGACCCAAGCCACCGGACCTCAGCCACCGGACCAGCGGCCACCGGGAAGCCCGGGCTGGATCGCCCAGCGGCCAGCCTCGTGACTGCGGTGGATCACCGTGCAGATCATCAGCGTCGACGGAAGGGAACCTTATGCGTGCCTTGACCCTGACCAGCTTCGGCGGCCCGGACAGCGTGGCCCTCGCCGATGTCCCCGAGCCCGAAGCCGCCGGTGACGCGGTGACGGTGCGGGTGCACGCGGTGGCGCTGGGCCCGTGGGACGTCGCGACCACCGAGGGCCTGTTCGCGGGCGCGGGCGGGATGACCACCTTCCCGCAGATCCTCGGCTGGGACTTCGCCGGGACCATCGCCGCGGCCGGGCCCGCGGCGACGACGTGGCAGCCAGGAGACCGGGTCCTCGGCTTCAGCCCGCAGCCATGGTCGGGCATCGGCGCCGCCGCCGAGCTGATCGCCGTACCGCCGGGCCTGATCGCCGCCCTCCCGGCCGGGCTGGACTTCCGGGCCGGCGCCACCATCCCGGTCACCGCGCTCACCGCGAAGCTCATCCTCGACACCGGCGAGGTGCAGCCCGGCAGCAGCGTGCTCGTGATCGGCGCGGCCGGCGCGGTCGGCGGAGTGGTCGTCCAGCTCGGCGCGCAGCTCGGCGCGCAGCTCATCGCCTCGGTCGCGGCCGATGATTTCCCGGCCGTGCGCGAACTCGGCGCCACCGACGTCGTCGACCGGGCCGCGGATGTCGCCGCCCAGGTCAGACGGCATATAGCCAAAGGCGTTGACGTCACGATCGACCTCGCCGGGCCGGCCGTGTGGCCGTCCGCCATCGATGCGACCCGTGACGGCGGGCGGTTCATCACCACCTCGCCCGCCGGACTGCCGGATACCGCACGGGGGATTACCGCCTCCGCCGTCGGCGTGCAGCCCGACGCCCCGGCCCTGACCGGGCTGGCCCAGCGCTTCGCCGACGGCTCACTGCGCACGCGGATCGCGGACGTCCGGCCCGTGACGGAGGCGCGGGAGGCGCTCGAGGCCGTGAGCCACGGCGGCAACCACGGCAAATACGTCCTGGAGCTGCTGCCCTGACCCTCGTCTGGTGACCCGGCCCGCGCGGCCCTCCGCCGATGCGCGCATCCGATGGCGGCGCCCTCGGGCGAACCGCTTCCCGGCACATCCGTAGTCATGGGTAGGCGAGCCATTTTCCGGAGGTGCTGCGGTGAGACGGGGACCCGCCCTGCGGGCCGGGGGAGCGCTGACCACATGCCTGTGCCTGACGGCGGCGGTGGCCGCGCCCGCGTTCGCCGCGCCCGCCACGACGGGGGCACCTGCCGCGGCCCGGCAGGCCGGCGGGGAGCTGGCCGGGCTGCCCGGGCCGGTAGCCGGCTGTCCCGGCACGCACGGCATCGCGGCGCCGGCCGCGACCCCGTGGGCGCAGCAGGCGCTCGGCTTTCCCGGCGTCTGGCCGCTGACGCAGGGAGCGGGTGTCACCGTCGCCGTGGTGGACAGCGGCGTGGACGCCAACCCGCAGTTCGGGGACCGTGTGACGGTGGGACCCGATCTGGCCGGGCCGACCTTCGGCGCGCCGGCCGGTGCGGATTGCGTGGGGCACGGCACGTCGGTAGCCAGCATCATCGGGGCCGCCCCGCTCGCAGGCATCTCGTTCGCGGGCGTCGCACCGCAAGCGGGCATCCTCTCCGTTAAAATCACGAACTCGGACACGTTCCCCGGCCAGGTGACGGCCCAGGCCATCCGCGACGCGGTGAGCCTCGGCGCGAACGTGATCAACCTGTCGCTGGCCACCACCGTCAGCACCCCGGCCCTGCAGGCGGCGGTGCAGTTCGCGCAGGCCCGCAACGTGGTGGTCGTCGCGGCGGCGGGCAACGACAGCGCGGGCGGCGCCACCGGCCCGTTCTACCCGGCGGCCTACCCGGGGGTGCTGTCGGCCGGTGCGATCGGGCCGGACGGATCGCTGGCCAGCTTCTCCGACACGCGGACACCGGTCAGTGTCACCGCACCGGGGATCGGCGTGACCGGCGCCTACCCAGGAACGTTCCCGGCGGCCTACAACCCCGGTGACAACGGCACCAGCTTTGCGGCGGCGTTCGTGTCCGGGATCGCCGCGCTGGTCCGGGCCTACTACCCGGACCTGGACGAGGCCCAGGTGGTGGCGCGGATCACCGCCACCGCGGACGGCCCGGCTGGCCCCGGAACCGGCCACGGCATGGTCAACCCGGTCCAGGCGGTGACGGCCGTGCTCCCGGCTGCCGCGCTGGCCGGGAGCACGGCCGTCGGCGTGCAGGGCACCGCCCCGGGCAGCGGAAACGTCCCGGGCGACGGCACCACGGCGGCCGGCCCCGCGAGCCGGGTACGGATCATCCGTGCGGCCCCGCCGGACCGGACCGGCCGTACGGTCGCGTTCTCGGTCGTGGCGGGTGCGGCCGGGCTGGCGGTCCTGGTCACGGCGGCGGCCCTGGCCATCCCGGCCGGCCGCCGCCGCCACTGGCGGCCCGGCCTCCCATCATCGTGACCGTCTCGGACGCCGGCCCGCCCGGCCCGCCCGGCGCGCTTAGCGCAGGGCGGTGATCGGGAACGGCCCCGAGGGGGACCGCTCCGGGCCGGCCTCGCCGTGCCGGGCGACCTGGATCAGGCGCGACCCGTTCCGCCGGCCGACCAGGAACCCGCGCCCGCACGGCTGGGGAGCCGGCCGGACGCCGCCGAGCAGCGCTCCCTCGTCCTTGCTGCCGGACATGATCAGCCCGGGCGAGCCCATCTCCCGCAGCCGCTGGATCACCGGGTCGAACATGGCGCGCCCGGCGCCGCCCGCGGACCGGGCCAGGATGACATGCAGCCCGACGTCGCGGGCCTGCGGCAGGAACTCGGCCAGCGCCAGCAGCGGGTTGTGGCTCCCGGCCACCAGGTCGTAGTCGTCCACGATCAGGAACAGGTCCGAGCCGCTCCACCAGGACCGGGACCGGAGCTGGTCCGGGGTGAGGTCGGGCGGGGGGAGGCGGGTGTTCAGGGCGCCCCTGACCTCCTCGAGCAGGGTCGCTGCGGCCACGGAGGAGGTGGCGTACCCGATCTGGTGCGGGATCTGCGCCGCATCGAGCAGCGACCGGCGGTAGTCGAGGAAGATGATCTTGGCCTGACCGGGCGTGAACCGGGCGGCGATGCCGCCCGCGGCCAGCCGCAGCAGGTTCGACTTTCCGCATTCGGTGTCGCCCAGGACCAGGAAGTGCGGGTCGGTGGTGAAGTCCAGGAACACCGGGGCCAGCGAGTTCTCGTCGATGCCGAACGGGACCCGGGTTCCGGTTGACGCGGGCGGCGGCAGTTCGGCGGCCGGCAGGACGTCGGGGAGCATCCGCACGGGCGGCGCGCCACTGCCAGGCCAGGCCGCGGCCGCGCGGGTGGCCAGCGCGCGGATCGCCTCCGGCAGCCCCGCGGCGGTGGACTGGCCGTCGACGCGCGGCATGGCCGTCAGGAAGTGCAGCCCGTCGCGGGTCAGGCCGCGCCCCGGCGCGCCGGACGGAACGTTGCCCGCCGCGGCCCGGCCGATTTCGGACTCGTACGGGTCACCGAGGCGCAGCTCCAGGCGCGTACCGAACAGGTCGCGGACGGCCGGGCGGAACTCCGACCACTTGTTGGTCGCCGCCAGCAGGTGGACGCCGTAACCGAGGCCACGGGCCGCCAGCGCGGTCACGGTCTGCTCGAGGTCCTCGTAGTCCTGGCGCAAGGTGAGCCAGCCGTCCACGACGAGGAACACGTCACCGAAACCGTCGCCCGCGATCGCGCCCTCGGCGCGCAGCCTGCGGTAGGTGGCGATCGAGTCGATGCCGCGCTCGCTGAATTCGCGCTCCCGCTGCTCGAGCAGGGTCCGCACCTCGGCGACGGTACGGCGCACCCGGTCGCCCTGGAGCCGGCTCGCGACCCCGCCCACGTGCGGCAGGCCGCCGAGCGCGCCCATCGCCCCGCCGCCGAAGTCCAGGATGTAGAACTGCACCTGGGCCGGGGTGTGCGCCACGGCCAGCGAGCTGATCAGCGTGAGCAGCACGGTCGACTTGCCGCTGCGCGGCGCGCCGGCCACCGCCGCGTGCCCGGCGCTGCCGGACAGGTCGACCCACAGCGGGTCGCGGCGCTGTTCGAAGGGCCGGTCCACGATCCCGAGCACGGCGTGCAGCATCTGCCGCGCGTCCGGCCCGGGCAGCAGCCGATCGAGGGCAGGCGGCGCGTCCAGCGGCGGCAGCCATATCTGGTGCGCCGCCGGGCCCGGCGTCCCAGGCCCGGAGAGCAGGCTCACCACGGCGTCGAGCAGGGTCTGGCTGGGCTCCTGGCCCGCCGGTGCGCGCAGTCCGGGCGACGCGGCCGCGGCATCTTGTGTCGCCGCGGGCGGGTCGATGAACCGCGGCTCGATGTAGCCGGGGCCGAAGCGGGCGATCCCGGGCCGCATCCGGGGCCCGGTCGGCCGGTCGTCCTCGGCCGTGGTCAGCGACCCCGACACGTACGCGGCCTTGAACCGGGTCAGGCCGCTGGTGCCGTCCTTCAGGTATCCGTTGCCCGGCTGAGACGGCAGCTCGTAGGCGTCCGGCACGCCGAGCACGGTCCGCGACTCCTGCCCGGAGAACGTGCGCAGGCCGATACGGTAGGACAGCTGGGTGTCCAGCCCGCGCAGGCGGCCCTCCTCCAGCCGCTGCGAGGCGAGCAGCAGGTGCACGCCGAGCGAACGGCCGACCCGCCCGATCGTGACGAACAGGTCGATGAACTCCGGCTTGGCCGTCAGCAGCTCCGAGAACTCATCCAGCACGACGAACAGGCTCGGCACCGGCGGCAGGGCCACGCCGTCCGCGCGGGCCCCCTCCGCCCGGGCTTTCGAGTAGTCCCGGAGCGAGGCGTAGTTCCCGGCCGCGCGCAGCAGTTCCTGGCGGCGGACGACCTCGCCGGCCAGCGCGTCGCGCATGCGGTCCACCAGCGGCAGTTCGTCGGCCAGGTTGGTGATCACGGCGGAGACGTGCGGCAGGCGGTCGAGTCCGAGGAACGTCGCGCCGCCCTTGAAGTCGACCAGGACGAAGTTGAGGTCCTCGGCGGAGTGGGTGATGGCCAGCCCGAGCACGAGCGTCCGGAGCAGCTCGGACTTGCCGGACCCGGTGGCCCCCACGACCAGGCCGTGCGGGCCCATGCCACCCTGCGCGGATTCCTTGATGTCCAGTTCCACCGGCTGGCCGCCGGCGTCGTTGCCGATCGGCACCCGCAGCTGATCCCGCTGCGCCCGGGCCCGCCGCAGTGCAGCCACGTCCAGCGTGGACAGGCTGTCGATGCCGAGCAGCGAGGTCAGCGTGGTGTTGAGCGCGAGCGCGTCATCGGCGGGGCCGCCCGCCGTGGCCGGCCGCAGCGGGGCGAGCTGGCGGGCCAGCGCCTCGGCTTCGGTGTGTGACAGCGCGTCCGGCACGCCGATGAGCGTCTCAGCGGTCCCGTCCGGCGGTAGCCGGTACACCTCGTCCGGGGTTATCCGCAGCCTGAGCGTGGCCGGCCCGGCCGCGGGGGGCGCGTCCGCCGCCGACAGGTCGATGACGACCACGCCGTCCACGCCTCCGGCGTCGGTACCGGGGTCCCGGGCCGCACCGTCGAGCAGCACGACGTGCAACGGCAGCGAGCCGGGCGCGGAGCGGGCGCCACCGGGCGTAAACCGGGGCCGGTCGTGCAGCCGCAGCATCGGCTCCAGCGCGCCGAGGGACGGGCCCATCAGCCGGACGGCCCCCGCCGCGTCCCGTTCGGTGGGGTGCATGTTGTGCGGCAGCCATTTGATCCACTCCCACTGCGGCATCCGGTCCGCCGCCACGCACACGCTGATCCGCACATCGGCGGGCGAGTGCATCACCGCGACCTGAGCGATCAGCGATCGCACCAGGGCGCGGACGGCGCCGCGGTCGCCGGTGGGCACGATCCGCGTGACCGACCGCAGCGACACCTCCACCGGCAGCCCGGGCACCTGGCCCTGGGCGCGGATGAAGCGGCGCAGCGCGCCGGCGCATAGCGGGTCCAGGTCCTCGATGGGCTTGGTCTCCGGGGGGACCAGCCGGACCGACAAAGCCTGGGTGCCGGTGGCGAACCGGACGCAGCCGAAGCCGGCGTCGGCCGGGGACCGCTGCCAGACCTGACCGCTGCCCGCCGCGACCAGCGATGGCAGCGACCGCGGCGCGGGCCCGCTGTACTGCATGGCCAGCCGCTGCTCGCCGGCCGCCTGCCGGACCTTGCGCCGGATCTGGCTCAGGTACCGCAGGTAGTCCCGCCGCTGTCCGTTGAGCTTCAGCTTGCGGTCGCCTTTGCCCCGGATCACCTGGCCGAACATCATCCCGACCATGCCCACGGCCATGGCGCCGCTGCCGATGTAGAGGACGGGGCTGGCGCTGCCGCCCGCGACGACGGCGACCATGCCGATCGCCATTGCGCCCATCGGCAGGTACATGAGGGCCTGGCCGAGGCCGTCTGACGTGACCTCCGGCAGCTCAGGGGGCGGCTCGAGCCGGATCTCGCCCCGCGGAACCTGGGGAGCGGCGGCACGCGCGTCGCCGTTCCCCGCGACGTTGCCCGCGTCGTTCCCCGCGACGGTCATCGGCATGCCGGCCCCTTTCTCGCTTACATATGAACCGTCTCCGGGGCCGGTTCCGTTCAAATCGGCAAGGAAGAGACGGGAGTGATCATGAGCCAAGGCGTTGCCGTGGACATCTGCAGGGTGACCGTGGTCGGCCCGCGCACGCGGGTTGACCTCGCTCTTCCGGTGAACGTGCCGTTCGCCGAGCTGTTCCAGGGCATCGCGCACTTCGCCGGGCTGGACGCCGCCGCGATCGCCGAGGCGCCGGAAGGCTGGGCTCTGCAACGGCTCGGCGAGCCGCCGTTCGAGCCGCCCGCCACACCGGCTCAGGCGGGCGTGGCCGACGGCGAACTGCTGTACCTGCGCCCCTGGATGACGGCCCTGCCGCCCGTTGCCTCCGATGACATCGCCGACGAGATCGCCGGCGTGCACGACGGTCCCGGCCGGTGGGGCGCGCGGGACGGCCGCCGGGTGGCGCTCGGCGCGGGGGCGGCGGCGCTGGCGGCCGGCGTGCTGGTCATGCTCCGCGCCGGCCCGCCCTGGCCCGTGCCCGCGATGTCGGCGGGGCTGCTGGCTGTGCTGCTGCTCGCCGCCGGGGCCGCGGTGTCCCGGGCCGCGGGTGACGCGGGGGCCGGGGCGGTCCTCGGCTACGCCGCCCTCCCGTACGCGTTCGCGGCCGGGGTTCTCGCGCCGCTGCGGACGCTGCCGCTGACCCACGTCAGCGCGCTCGCCATGCTGGCCGGCCTCGCCCTCGTCATGACCGCCGCGCTGATCGCCGCCACGACGATCGCGCACGGGATGGCGGTGTTCTTCGGCGTGGCGATCGCCGCCGCGTTCGGTATTGCGGGTGCCGCGCTCGCCTACCTCTGGCCCGGGCTGACCGCTGCGGGCGCGGCGGGCCTGGTGGCCGCCCCGGCCCTCGCGCTGACGCCGCTGATTCCCGCCGTCGCGTTCCGCCTGGCCCGGCTTCCGCTGCCGCCCGTCCCGGCCAGCGCCGAAGACCTGCGTGACGACGCCTTCATCGCGGGCCCGGGGGTGGATGTGCGGAGCCGGGCGCGGGCCGCGGACCAGTTCGTAACGGGCGCGGTATCCGGCCTCGGGCTGCTGGGCGCCGGCGCGGGGATCGTGCTGGCGCTCGGCCGCAGCGGCCTGGCCCCGGTCATGTGCGCCGCGCTGGCATGCGCGCTGCTGCTCCGCTCCCGGGTGTTCCGGGGCCGGGCTCAGCGGCTGTGGCTGGTGATCCCCGGCTACGGCAGCCTCACCTGGCTAGCCGTGGTCCTGGCCGGCCGCTCGATGCGCATCGCGGGCCCGGACCTGCTGGTCCTCGTCGCGGTCACCGTGATCGTGGTGGGCACCGGCATCTGGCTGCCGGCCCACCGGCCGTCGCCGTTCTGGGGGCGTGCGGCCGACGTCTGCGACACGGCCATGATCATCAGCCTGGTCCCGCTGGCGCTCGGGGTGGCCGGGATATTCGGTTACCTGCACGGGCTCGGCGGGTGACCTCGTGCAGAACCGCAAGGACCTGCTCCAGGCACACCGGCTGATGACCCAGCGGTCGGCGCTGGCCCTGATCTGCGGGGAGCCGGATTCACCGAACCAGCCGCTGCGCCGCCTCAACCTCGGCGCCATCTCCAGCGTGCTGGTCGGCGCGATCGCCGCGGGCGTGTTCGCCGTGCTCGGGCTGATCGCCCCGGGCAGCGCGAGCGGGCTGACCCGCCCGGGCACGCTGGTGATCGATTCCGCCACCGCCACCGCGTATGTCCCGTGCGACGGCGGGAAGCTGTGCCCCGCCCTGAACGAAGCCTCCGCGCTGCTCGCGCTGGACTCCGCCAGCGTCCGCCGGGTGAATGCCAGCCAGGCGTCGCTATCGCACTACTCGATCGGGCCGACGATCGGCGTCGCGGGACTACCACAGGACCTGCCCGCCGCCGGCGATCTGGTGTCAGGCCCCTGGGCGGTGTGCGCGGCCTCGGGTGTCACCACGCTGGTCGGCGGGCGCTCCGTCGGCGGGACCGCGCTCGGCGCGACGTCCGCCGAACTGGCCAGCACCGGCCGCGGCGGCGAGTGGGTGCTGTGGAACGGTGCGCGGCTGCTGATCGACCCCCAGGTCGCACAGACTCTGTTCCCCGCGATGCAGGTGCAGACGGTCCCCCTGGCCTGGCTTGACGCGCTGCCGCAGGGCCCGGACTTCACCGCCCCCCAGATCCCGGGCCAGGGCACGGTGGTGACCGGCCCGGGCGGCGCCCCAGCGCCGGCGGGCCAGGTATACGGCCAGCCCAGCGCCGGCGGCGCGGCGGCCCAGTACTACGTCCTGCTGGCCAGCGGGAAGCTGGCGCAGATCTCCGCCACCCAGGCGCAACTGCTGGAGCGGGAACCGGGCGCACCGGCCCAGCGCCCGATCTCCCCGTCCATGGCGACCGGCGACCTGTCCGGCACCCCGATCCCGGCCGGCGGCCTGCCGTCCACGGTCCCGGCGCTGGCCCCGGTCACCTCGGCGCTGTGCGTCCGTTACGGGCCCGGGCTGCAGCGGCAGATCATCACCGGTGGCACCGTCCCCACCGGGGCCACCCCGGCGTCGTCGGTCAGCCAGGTGTGGCTGCCACCCGCGCATGGTGCCCTGGCCGGCGCCGCGCCGGGCAGCACCGCGTCGGGGGTGACCTCGTACTTCCTGGTCACCGGGGCCACCCGGTACGCTCTCTCGTCGCAGGGTGTCGCCGCGGTCCTCGGTTACGACCTGAAAACCCAGGCCACCGTGCTGCCGGCCGCCCTCCTCGACCTGCTCCCCGCCGGCCCCGCCCTCAGCCCGGCCGCCGCCACCGCCGGTGCCGCCACCCCGGCCGCCAGCGGCTGACACTCCGCCCGGCCCCAGCGCCGCCCCGCCCCGCCCCCGGCCGCCCACCCCGGCCCCCCAGCGCCCAGGCCCGCCCGGAGGCTGGCTAAAATTCGCCCATCAATGCTTATGGGCAGACTTTTGGGGCAGTATATGCCCAAAAGTCTGCCCATAGATGTCCGCGTGAGCTCTATTCGCCCCAAACGTGGCCGCCAAGTGCGGTCAAGACGTCCGCGAAGACCGCTCTCGGGCCGCCAGGCCGTTTCGACTCCATCACTGAACCTCCAGCGTGGGCTGGAACATGGCGGGCGCTTCCGGCACCTGATTGGCTCGTTTCCCAATCGAGTATTACTCGCGGTAATCCTCGAATTCCCAGTGGCCGAACCGAGCCAGCTTGGCCGCTACTTCTTTCCAGGTGTCACCTTTGCATGATGACACATATTCAGCTATATAGCTGTATATCCGATCGTAGTCGTAATTCGAGACATATCAAGAGGTGGCGGCCCTCAAGTATTCCCTCTTTCGCCGCGCGGCTCGCCACCCACGCTGGAGAACATACGGTAACATCGAATGACTCCTCGCCGGGTGACCCCTGCGGTCCAGCCATTATTTGCACCAGGATCGCGAATTCGTCACTTTCCGGGGCCCAGTTGGCCAGGTCGTCGGTGTCGGGGCTGTGCAAACGTCTGAGTTCAGCAATCATGGCAAGTCCGTGATATTGAGATGACCATTAGAAAACCACTGCCTGCCGACCTGGCCTGGTACTCGCTGCTCGAAATTAGCCTGATAAATACCCAGGTTCGGCTTGTAGGACGGCGGTCGGAATTGCCGCATACCGTCTGCGCTGATGAGCGTCTTTCCGTCGCTCGCCACCCGGTACCCGTCACCGACCCATGCTCGGCCGAGTGCGTCTGTTTCACTCGTTGTCGCAGAGCCTAGCCCGAAGTTGCCCTTACCCGCTGCGGCGGAGCGAAGAATGCCGCTCTCTTCCGCCCATGTGAGCCCGTCGGCCGGTCCCGCGGTGGGATCGTAGGGCGCCAGGCCCAGGGGGTCGGCCAGGACGTGCGGATTCGAGACGTAGGCGTGCGGGTTGGGGGCCGGGGCCAAGCCGAGCGGGTCTGGCGTCAGGTAGCTCCCCGCGGCCGGGTCGTAATACCGGTGCTGGTTGTAGTGCAGGCCGGTTTCCTGGTCGGCGTACTGGCCGGGGAACCGGAGCGGGGTCTGGGCGCCGCCCGGGTCCCACACGGTGGTGCCCCACAGGGTGTGCCGCTGGGAGCCCGCCAGTGTCCCGTCGGGTGCGGCCAGCTCGGCCGGGGTGCCGATGAGGTCGGCGATGATCGAGTAGAACCGCTGGTCGATCTGCTCCTGCGGGGCTTCGCTCAGTTCGCCCGGGGACGTGTGCTCGGCCTGCGTCAGCGGGGTGGAGCTGCCGGGGCGGTAGTCCCAGGTGATGACCTGATACTGGCCTGGCTGTGCGGTCGTCGTGGCCTGCTCGGCCAGGACTGCGCCGTCCCAGGTGAAGTCGGTCTGCTCGGCGACGTCCCCGTCGGGGGTGAGCCGTTGCTTGGCGATGCGCCGCCCGAACGGGTCGTAACGGTAACGCCAGGTGGTGTGGTCCGGGGTCCTGACGGCGGCTAGCCGGCTGTCGGCGTCCCAGTAGTAGTGCCAGGTGTCCGGCTTGCGGGAGATCCTGACTACCTGCCGCTGGATGACACGGCCCTGCCGGTCGTGCCGGTACCGGACGTTCCCGGCGCGCGTGATCAGCGTCCCCCTGACCTCGCGCGGACCCTGCGCGTCGGGGCCGGGGGTTGCTCCGGCAGCGCCGGGCGGCGGCGCGGGCCAGGTGGCGGCGGAGACGTTCCCGGCTGGATCGTAGGCATAGCTCTCGCCCCAGCCGGGCCCGTTGACCGTGGTGACCCGGCCCCCCTGGTCCAGGCCGAACCTGCGCGAGCCGGCCAGCAAGTCGTCGATGGCGGTGACGAAACCGTCGCCGCTGTAGGCGTAGGCGCGGCGCTGCAGCACCTGGCCGGCGGCTGTCCCCTCCGGAAGGCCCACCGGCCCCTCGGGCAGGTCCCCTGGCCCCGTGGTGGGAGGCCCCACGCCATCGGGCAGGCCCCCAGCCCCAGGCGCATGAGCCGCAAGCGCCTGAACCCCAGGCGCATGAGCCGCAGCGCCTGAACCCCAGGCGCCTGCGCGGTCAGCGCCTGCATGGCCCGGCCCCGCTGGTCCCAAGCCTGGGCGAGGACCAGGCCGCCGGGCAGCTCCCGCCGGGTCTCCCGGCCGGCCGGGTCGTAACCGAACCGGATCTGCTGGCCGGCCGCCGTCAGCACGACCGGCTGCCCGGCCGGATCAAAGTCCCACTGCGTGACGGCCCCGAACGGCGTGACCCGGCGGCGGCGCCGCCCCGCCGCGTCGTACTCCGAGGTGAGGGTGCGGCCGTTGCAGGTCTCGGCGGTGACCCGGCCGGCCTCATCGCGGTCGAGCCAGACCTCGGCATCCGGATTCCGGGCGTAGACCAGAAGCCCGGCTACGTCATAACCGAACGTTGCGGGCACCCCGTCCGCGTTTCGTTCCGTTACGTTTCCCAGCTGGTCATAACCGAACGTGATCCGCTGGCCGCACGCGTTCAGCTGGCTGGTCAGCTGCCCGGCCGCATCGTAGGCGTAACGGGTGGTCGCCCCGTTGTAATCGGTCTCGGCGAGCAGCCGGCCCGCCGGGTCGTAGTCGTAATGCCAGGTCAGGCCGCCGTGCTCGACAGTGGTCAGGCGCAGCGCGTGGTCGTAGCCGAATTCGCTGCGGGAGCCGTCCGGCGCGGTCATCGCCACCAGCTGGTCGAAGGGCCCATATTCGTAACGGGTCAGGCCGGCGCCCGGGCTGAGGTGGCGGGTCAGGTTGCCTTCCCCGTCGTAGCTCCAGAACTCCGCGGTGCCGTCCGGAAGCGTGCGGGACGCAAGCCGTCCCTCCGGTGTCCAGGTCAGGCTGGTGATCCCGCCGTCCGGCCCCGTTATCCGGCTGACCCGGCCGAGCCGGTCCCGCTCACAGCGGGCACGCGCCCCATCCGGGCCGGTCACCGCCACCGGCAGGCCGGCCCGGTCGCACGCGACCAGGGTCACGCCGCCGGCCGGATCGGTGACGCTGGCCAGATGACCGTGGTCGTCGTAGCTGAACCGGGTGACGGCCCCATCGGGCGCGGTGACCTGGGTACGGTTGCCGCGCGCGTCGTACTCCTGCTGCCAGGTGTGCCCGGCGGGATCGGCCACGCGCACGGGCAGGCTGCGCTCGTCGTACGTGGCGTGCACCTGGCTGCCGTCGGGACGGGTGACGATGGTCACGTTGCCCCGCGTGTCGTACCGGTGCCGGGTGACCCGGCCCAGCGGGTCGGTGCAGGCGATGACCCGCCCGCGCGCGTCGTGCTCCCAGCCGGTCGAATGGCCGAGGGGGCCGGTGATCGCGGCGACCCGGGCGCAGCTGCTGAGCCGGTAGGTGGTGACGGCCCCGGAGACATCGGTCCAGGTGGTGACGCGGGCATCGGGGTGGTAACGGTACGTGCCCGACAGGGCCTGACCGGAGCCCTCGCCGCGCACGCAACGCCCCTGACCGTCGTACCCGTACCGGTAGAAGTGACCGTTGCGGTCCTGCCACCCGGTCAGCCGGCCCGCCTCGTCGTAGCTGTACCGCAGCGGCTCGCCGGAGGAGTTGACGACACTGGCCAGGTTCCCGTCCTCGTCATAGCCGTAGCTGATCAGCGGCGCGTCCCCGCCGTCCCCGCCGACCCTGCCGTCTGGCCCGCCGACCCTGCCGTCTGGCCCGCCGACCCTGCCGTCTGGCCCGCCGACCCTGCCGTCTGGCCCTCCGAGGGCCAGGCTGGTCACGCGACCGTCCGTGACGTTCACCCGGATGAGATAGCCGCCGGAGTGCCAGACCCAGGCCGGCGTCCCGGCTTCGTCGTAGCCGAACCTGATCTCGTGCCCGGCCCGGTCGCTCAGCGCCACCAGCGGCAGCTCGCCCTGGTCACCGGAGAAGAAGTAACCCTGGCGCCGTGCGAATCGCCACACCAGGCCGCGCTGCGGGTCGGTCACCGTCCAGGCCCCGTCCGGCTCGCGCCGTAGCGGCCACGGCGCCCCGGTGACCGGCAGCACCGCCGGCGTCGCGACGGCCCCATCAGCCACACCGGCGGTACCGGCCGCACCGGCCCTACCCTCGCGGGACTGCGGCCAGATCAGCACCCGCCCGTCGGCGAACGCCCCGATAACCCGGTCGGCCCTGACCTGAAGCCGCTGATCGAAGGTCGACGCCCACGAGCGGCCGAACCATCGCCCGGCCCGCCACGAGGACCGGTGCATCCGCTCGGCCACGAGCGGCAGCAGCCCCGGCAGCGTCACGTCGGTCTGCGCGAGGACCACGTCGCCGGTCGCGACGTCGACCGGGTCGCCCGCGGTCGGGATGTCGGCCGGTGGCCGGGCCGCGGCGGCCGGATCGCTGGCCACGCCGTCCAATCCGGCCGCCGCGGCGTCCTCGCCGGTCCCGAGGGCCGCGCGCTCGGCGATGCTGGTGCCCGCGTCCGCGGCCGCGCCGGCCCCGTCGGTGCCGACGGCCAGCGCGATGTTCGGCACGAGGCGGCCGAGGGCCTGCGCCGGGTCACTGCCCCACCCGCTGCCCACCAGGCTCTTTACCAGGTCCTGCGGGTTGATCACGTCGTTGGCCAGCCCGGCGGCGGTGCCGGACAGGCCGGCCACGTACTCGGCCGGGTGCTCCATGTTCCACGAATCGGCCGGGTCGATGGACCGGGCGAACTTGGCGATGTCGGCCACCCCGTCCACGGCGCCGCCCACCAACGAGATCGACGCCAGGTTTCCCACTTGCATCGCGTCGGAGAAGTCGCTGCCCAGCTGAGACCAGAAGGACGGCTCGGCGGGTGCCAGTCCGGTGGCCGGCCTGATCGCGGCGCTCGCGGCCGCCGCCTCGCTGTCCCGGGCCGACCGGGCCTCGAGAAGGATCTGCTGCGCATCCTGCCGCATCGCCTCGCCTGGGTCACTGAACGGCCCGGGCTCGGCCGGCGGCGTGCCCGGGTTCTGCCCGGCGGCCAGCTGCGCGTTGTAGGCCTGCGCCGCGCTGTTGTACGCGGCGACCTGCTGGTTGTAGGCGGCCTGGGCCGCCACGGTGGCCTGCTGTCCCTGCGTGTACAGGCCGATGGCGCGGGTGGCCTGACCCTGAGCCGATTCCACCGCTCCCGCGTACGACTCCAGCGCCGCGGACGTGGTCCCGGTTGCCGACGACGCGTCCTGCCATTTCGCCGGGTGCGGCGTGAACTTCGCGCGGAACGCGTCAGCCGCCGAACCGGTCCAGTGCGCGGTATCCAGCCCCTTCAGGCCGGCCGACGTCTCGCCGAACGCCGAGGAGAACGTGCGCAGCTGGGCGGCGGACGAGCGGATTGCCGCCGGGTCCCCGTGCACCAGTTCGGCCGGGTCGGAGGTCTGGCCGAGCTGGAGTTCCGGAACGTCCGCGCCCAGGGAGTACCCCGCCTTGTCGCCGAGGGTGTCCACCGCGACGGCCGCGCCCGTCAGCCCCACCGCGTTCAGGCCGTCGCCGAGCAGGTCCGCCCCCTGGTTGAGGGCCGTGCCGGTGCCCTGCTTAACGTCGTTCCACAAGGATCCGAACGGATTCCCCATCGTGGCTCACCCCGCCCCGCCTGCGCTGCCGCCCGGCGACGGCGGTGGCCCGAACAGCTGATTCTGCAGTTGATCGAGGCGACCCCCGTTGCCGGTGGCATCCGCGATATCGCGGTTGAGACCGTCCGTGCCGTTCAGTTCGGCCCGCCCCACGGCCTTCCACTGCTGGGCCGCCGCGCCGCCGGCCTGCGACCAGGTCATGGAACCCTCCGGCGTCTGCGCCCCGGTGACCACCGCCGCGTCCTGCGACCAGGACGCCTGGGCCGCCTGCGCGTCGGTCATGTGCGGGTCCCCCACCAGCGCGTCGGTCACGTTCTTGGCCACTCCGACCAGGTACTTCTCGGTATCGGCATAGACCCCGGCCGAGAGCCCCAGCCGCGCGGCGAACTGGTTCCCGTCCTGGACCAGCGTCCGCACCCCCCACGACCAGCGATCGCAGAAGCCGCCGAGCGCCTGCTGGAGCCCCGCATCCCCCGCCTGCAGGCCGGACAGCGCGAGCCCGGAGAACCCGCGTCCCACCTCGGCTGTCTCGTCGAATCCGAGGCCTTTCAGCGCCCCGATCGTGTTGTTGATCCCCTGCGCCGTCTCGTTCAGCGCGGCCCGGTCGACCGAGAACCCGTCCGCCATTGCGTCACCTTTCGCCGCCTCCGGTCCATACCGGGATCACGGCCGGGGAACAGACGCGGTTCACGCCGGATCTTCCGAAACATTTGTAACGGAACGTGATCAGCGCCCCACGACATCCGGCCCTGCCTGCCGGAGAGCCGAGCCCGCGGCGTCACAGGCCCCGCCCCACCGCTCGCTCTCATGGCATGACACCCCACGCGTTACAAAAATGTCCCCATGAACAGGTTCACCCCGGAATGAACCACGGCCCGGATGATCCCGTTCCTCTCGGTGAGCGGGGAATATAAGCCGGCCGCCCCGCACGGCGCCGATCTGGTGAGTGACGGAATGCCAATTCGGCGGCTGATATCTGACACAGGAACGGGCCGGCGCGGGGAAGTGAGGTGGCCCGGATGGCAGCGGGCGAATCCGCCGTCGACAGAGCGGCCATGGCCACGGCGTCCAGCCAGGTCGAGCAGGCGGTCTCGGTGATCCAGGGACTGCAGTCCAGCATGAACGGCTACGCCAGCCAGTTGCAGGGCGGCTGGCAGGGGCAGGCCGCGAGCGCGTTCTCGAACACGTACGAGGCCTTCACGGCCGACTTCGCGAAGGTGCTCAACGCGCTGCAGTCGATCCAGGAAAAGCTGGTCTCGACGCACGGCACCTACCAGACCACGGAAGAAACCAACACCAGCCAGGTGACCCGGGTCGCGGGTCTGCTGAACGGATAGGGGCAGGCAGATGAGCGAATACACGATGGCGGTGTTCGGCACCCTCGAGCAGGGGGAGGCCGACTTCCAGCGGACCTACTCCTCGCTGCAGTCCGAGGTGTCGTCACTGGAATCCCAGCTGCGGTCCTCCCTGTCACGGTGGGACGGCGCGGCGCAGCAGGCCTACTACCAGGCCCAGGCGCAGTGGAACGCGGCGATGGCGAACATGGCGCAAGTGCTGAGCCAGCTGGGCGCCGTGATCGGCACGGCGAACTCCAACTACATGAACGCCGAGTCGCGGAACACCGCGCTGTGGAGCGGCTGATCGCATGCGACGGAACGTGGGCCGGAAGGTGGCCGGGGCGTGCCGTGCGTGGCGCGTACGGGCGTGGTCCCGGCCGGCCCGGGAGGTACGGGAGGACAGTCATGAGCGGTGACGCTTTCCAGGGCCCGGAGAACGTCCTGGCCGGTCCGGCCGACGCGGCCACCGGGAATTTCACCGCGGCGGGCAACAGCTTCGCGGCGGCCGGTGACCAGGCCGGGGGACCGGAACCGGTCCCGCAGGTGAGGGGGAAGCCGGCGGAGGTGACCGCGGCACCGCCGTGGACGGCGCCGCAGCCGGCCGGTGGCGGCCAGGTCACGGTCAGCCGCGACGTACTCCGCGGTGTTGCCGCGGCGATGCGATCCGAGCTCGCGACCCTGGACTCAGCGGTCAGCCAGGTACGGCGGGCCGGCGCTGGCGTCAGCTCCCTGCAGGGGTGGCCGACCGCCGACGCGTTCAGTGGCAACGTGGCTAACGCCCACAGCCGCTGCCTGAACGCCAGCGTGCAGGCGGGGGACGGGCACCAGGCCACGGCGGCCAACCTGTCCGATTCGGCCGCGACCTACGACGGGGCCGAATCGGACAGCACGCAGGCAGTGCACGGCGTCGCCGCCACTCTGGGCGGTGCGGAACGGGAACGCAGATGACGCAAACGATCAGGACCCCAGCCACTTCGGCCACTCTGGCCACATCGGCCACGTCAGCCACTTCGGTCACGTCAGCCACTTCGGTCACGTCAACCACTTCGGGCGCCGGAGGAATCCCAGTCACTTCGGCCACGTCAGCCACTTCGGTCACCAGGGGAGTCCCGGCCACGTCGGCCACTCAAGCCCCGTCAGCCGCTCTGGCCACGTCGGTCACCCCGGTCAAGACGAACAACGTGCCACCGTTCAACGGCGCCGGGATGACGACGGCACAGATCATGACCATCCTGCACCGCCTGGACCCCGGCGCGGTGGCCGAGGCCGGGGCCGCGCATACGAACCTGGGCGACGTGCTCGACACCATGGCGGCCGCCCTGACCCGGCACGCGCAGACGCTGGCCCAGAACTGGACCGGAACCGCCGCGCGGACGGCGATGACCCGGTTCCAGCAACTGCACGACCAGACCACGGCGCTGGCCGCCCAGGCGGCGCAGACCGGTTCGGTGCTGACCTGGCTCGGCACCCAGGTGCTGCCGAAGTTCCAGCAGCTCCAGACGCCAAGCACCGGGTCCGCGGTGGCCGCGGACGCGGCTGTCGGTGGGATGGCCGGCGCGGTCGTGGCCGGCCCGATCGGCGCCGTGGCCGGTACCGCCGTGGGCGGCCTCGACGCCCTCCTCACCGGCGCCGGTGACGCCGCCGCGCAGGCTCAGGCGCAGAAGTACCTCAGCGCCCTGAGCGGCTACCTGGTCACGGCCAACGCTGCCCTGCCCGATCAGATCGGCGGCGTCACCCAGCACACCGCCGCGGGTGCCGCGGGCGCGCAGGCCGGGAACGGCACGAACACCGCCGGCACAGGCGCTGGCGGTACCCGTACGGGTACGACTGGTGCCGCCGGGACCGGTGGCGCAGGCGTGGTCGGCCCGGTCAACGCCCGGACCGCCGGAGGCAACAGCCTGGCCCCCGTGGCCGGCACCGGATCGGTGCTGGGCGCGGGCGCGACCGCAGCCGCGCGGGCCGGCGGGACGGGTTCCGGTCCCGGTGCGGCCGGTACCGGGTCCACCCCGGCGGGCGGCGGCACCGGGGCGGACGCGGGCAGCGGCGGAGATGCCGGCTTGCCGGGCGGTCTGCCCGGCGGTGTGGCCGGTAACGTTCCCGGCGCCGCCGGGACCCCGCCGCCCGCCGCGAGCAGTCTGCAAAGCGCCGCGCCCGTGCCCGGCGTTACGCCGGGCGCGGCGCCGGTGGTTCCGGCGTCCGCCGCGTCCGGGGCCGGGAACGTGGGGGCCGGTGCGGCCTCGTCGTTGCCGCCCGTGCCGATGCTGCCGGGACTGTCCGGTTCCGGTGCCACCACTGGTGGCGCCGCCGCTGGCGGCCGGGGCGGCAATGCGGCCACGCGCGACGGCGAGGATCCGGCGGCGGCCGGGATGCTGCCCGGTCTCCCGGGCACGGCCGGGGACGGAGCGCTGCCGCACGTCGCCGCCCTGGGCGAAGGGCCGGCCGGAGCCAGCCCGCTGCCGGAACTTCCCACCGTGGGCGATGGCCTGACCGGCGGGGCGTCCCCGCTTCCGGAGGTGGCCGGCCTGAACGGCGGCCCGGCGGGTGCGTCCCCGCTTCCTGAGGCGGTCGGCCTGGACGGCGGCCTGACCGGCGGGGCGGCCCCGCTGCCGAACGTGGCCGTGAGCGCGCCGGGAATCGAAGCCGTCCCGGCCGGGGACGTGGCCGGTTCGTCCGCGGTGACCGCCGACGTGCTGGGGATGCCCGTATCTGGCGATTCACCGGGGCGTAGCGGTCTCGGCGGGATGCCGATGGCCGGCGGCGGCTCCGGCCAGCGGGAGCAGGAGCGCACCCGGCAGGTGTGGGAGCATGAGGACGAGAACGCGTGGGGCCTGCCGCCCGGCTGCGTCCCACCGGTGATCGAAGGCAGCTGACCGGAGATGGCCAACGTAGGCCACGCTGACCAAGGCTAAGCTTCCAGCCGTGAACGAGACGACGCGGTTCGACGTGGTGGTGACCGGGGGCGGCATCGTCGGCCTGGCTACGGCGCATGCTGCCGTCCGGGCCGGGCACAGCGTCGCCGTCATCGAGCGCGAGCCGCGGCTGGCCAGCCACCAGACGGGCCGCAACTCCAACGTCATCCACTCCGGGCTTTACTATGCGCCGGGCGGCCTCAAGGCGCGGCTCGCCCCGGCCGGATGCGCGGAGGCGGTGGCGTTCTGCCGCGCGCACGATCTGCCGCACAAGGTGAGCGGCAAGCTCGTCGTCGCCACCGACCCGGGCGAACTGCCGCGGATGGCGGAACTCGAGCGGCGCGGAACCGCCAACGGCGTGGAAAACCACCGGGTCGGTCCCCGCGGGATGCGAGCGCACGAACCGCACGTCCGCGGGATCGCGGCGCTATGGGTACCGTCCACCGGAATCTGTGACTACCGTGCCATCTCGGAAAAGCTCGGTGAACTGATCATCGAGAGCGGCGGCGAGATCTTCCTGGGCCGCACCGTGCGGGGCATGGTCCGCCGGCCCGGTGAGGTGGTCGTCCACACCGACCGCGGGGACCTGCTGGGCGGCCGCGTGGTGGTCTGCGCCGGGCTGCACAGTGACGAGCTGGCGCTGGCGTCCGGCGCCGACCCGGGCGTGCGGATCATCCCGTTCCGCGGGGAGTACTCGGGCCTCACCGGGGATGCCGCCAGCCTGGTCAAGGGCCTGATCTACCCGGTACCTGACCCCGCGTTCCCGTTCCTCGGGGTGCACGCCACCCGAGGCATTGACGGGCACGTGCACGCCGGCCCGAACGCGGTGCTGGCGCTCGCGCGCGAGGGGTACTCGTGGGGCACCATCCGGCCCCGCGAGCTGGCCCAGTCGCTGACCTATCCGGGGATGGCCAGGCTGGCCAGGAAGCACTGGCGCTACGGCCTCGGCGAGATGTACCGATCGCTGTCGAAGCACGCGATGCTCAGGCAGATCCAGCGGATCCTGCCCGACGTCCGCGCCGGGCACCTGGCGCCGGCGGGCGCCGGGGTGCGGGCCCAGGCGGTCCGCCCCGACGGCACGCTGGTCGACGACTTCCTGTTCGTTGAGCAGGGCAGAGGGCCCGGGTCGATCCTGCACGTCCTCAACGCGCCGTCCCCCGCGGCCACCGCCGCCCTGCCCATCGGCCGCGAGATCCTGCAGCGCCTCACCGGCGAGAAACTAGCCCCGCTCCCGCCTGCTCACCCTTAGCCGAGAGGCAGCCTTCCCCGGGACTCAGCCTTCCCCGCGCATCGGGCGGCATGCGACCATGGATGGTCCCGCACACGAGGGGGGCATCTGCCCGTGGGTACCGTCACCGTCCTGCACGCACGACCGCACCGACTGCCACCACCACGACAACCTAGCCGGGCACGCACGGCGGGGGTTAGACGGCGGCGACCCGTGCGGCTCCGGCCGGCAGCGCCCGTGACCCGGCCCGATCCCGATTCCGGCGAGTCGCGGGCGGCCGGCCAGCCGGATGCGTTCGGCGACTGGTTCACCACCACTCCGGCCCCGCCCCGCCGGGGCCCGCCCCAGGTCGGGCGGCCCAGCGTCAGGCGGCCCCGGGTCAGGCGCTCCCGGGGCAGCCCGCCCCGCGCCAGGCGGCCCGGCCGGGACCGGTTCGGGTGGCTGCTGTCACCGTGGCTGTTGGCCCCGACCGCGGCGGTAGCGGTGGCAACGACGGGGGTGGCGCTGTGGCTGTGGCAGACCGCACTGACCGGGACGGTGCAGGCGCGCCCCGGCTCGGCCGTCACCGCCACCACCCCGGCCGCCTCCGCCGGCGGGCTGACGGATGGCCCGGCGCGGCCACTGCAGGTCCGCCCGCCCCTGCCTCACGGGGTGACGCCGACACCCGCTGTCAGCAGCCAGGCGCCGGCCCCGCCCCGGCTGAGATCATCCCGGCCCAGCCTGCACCCGTTACGTCCACTGTCCCCGCCGATGTGCCCTCGCCGACGATGGTTGCCCCGCCTCCCACGACCGCGCCGGAACCCAGGCCTACCACGAGCGCGCCACCGCCCCCCGAGCGCAGCACACCGCCCCCAGAGCCTGTCACCACCCCGCCATCGCCCCCCGTGACCTCGCCCGCCTCTTTGCCCGCCTCCTTCCCCGCCTCCTTCCCCGCCTCCTTCCCCGCCAGCCCGCCCCCGCCACCGTCACCGGCCACCTGGCCGCCGCGCTAAGACGGATAGCCGGTCCTGACGGTCCACCAGATGGGCGTGATCAGCCAGGCCCGGCTCTGTCCGTGGCTGCCAGTGCTCTGCGCGGCAGGGCGCGCCTCAGCGCCGGGCGCGGGTGGCCCAGCTGGTGCGGGCGGGGGCGGTGTCTCCGGGGGCGCGGCGGCCGAGGATCCGGTCCACGGCCGAGCCCACGTTGCCGTCCGCTTTGATGATCCGGCGGGCCACCACGATCAGGCAGGGGATGGCCCAGAAGTCCCCGCAGACCCAGAGGATCCCGGCGCCGATCTGCTGGTCGGCGTACGGCGGGAGGGTGACCCCGGGGGCGTGGCCGTAGACCGAATACCAGGAGACCTGGGTGAGCAGGCTCATCGACATGGCCAGGATCCACATGATCACGTTCGTGGCCACGAGCGCGATCGCCTGGGAGACCGGGGGCATCCGCATCCGGAACGGGGGAGAGGGGATGAACTGCAGCCAGAACAGCACCCCGACCAGGAAAAGGCTGGCGTGCATCAGCCAGATGTGCACGGCCTGGTTATTCTCCGCCAGGTCGTACAGCGCCGCGACGTGCCAGGCCAGCATGACGGCATTGAACGCGACGACGGAGACCCACGGCCGCAGCAGCCAGCCGGCGGCGGCGCGCAGCGGCCGTGACCAGCCGCCGCGCAGGACGCCCGCGGTCGCGGTGCGGCCCGCCCGGCCCGGCAGCCCGTCGAGCAGTGGCTGCCACGGAGCCCCCGCCACGATCAGCGTCGGCGCCGCAAACATCAGCAGCAGGTGCTGGATCATGTGCACGAAGAAGTAGTCGTCGGCCCAGTAGTCCACCGGTGACTCCACCGCGAGCAGCAGCATCACCAGCCCGCCGTAGAACCAGAACGAGCGCAGCCTGCGCTCACGGGTGCGCTCGGGGCGGGAACGCCGGGCCAGCCGGGCCAGGCCGGTCTCGTGCCACCCAGCCACCGCGATCGCGATGATCAGGAACGGGTCGAACGACCAGTGGCCGGTCAGGTAACTCATGGCCGCCTACCCGGACGAGCCGTATGGGATCGTGACGTGAATCGTCTGGGCCAGGCTCCATCCGGCCGTGCCGGGCCGGGTGGAGCCCGATCCGCCGGTCCCTGATCCGCGGCCGCGAGGCCCGAGCCGCCAGTCCGAGAACGTGCTGGCGTGCGCCGCGAGCGCGTCCACGGTTCCGTCCGGCCCGAGGGCAAGCGCGGCCGTCCACGCGGGCAGCGCGGGGAGCGCGCGCCACGATGATCCCGGCCCGGCCAGCGTCGCCCCGTGGCCCCCGGCCAGTATCACACCGGCCGCTTTTCCCGGGCCGAACGACGTGGCGCGAAGCGGGGCCGTCCCGATGCGCAGCGGGGCGGACAGGGTCCAGGCCCGGCCGCTGCCGCCCGGCCAGGCGGCCAGCAGGCTGGTGTCCGCGCCGGATCCGGCGCGGAGCAGTGCCACGACGCCGCCGCCGGCCGCGGTGAGCCGGACCACGTCGATCTCCTCCCCGGCCAGCGACCTCGGGACGGCCGGGCCCGCCGCCCGCCAGCTGCCACCGCGGCCGGCGAAGATGCCCGCGATCCCGGGCCGGCTGCAGTTCGCGGCCAGCATCGGGACCCCGGAACCGCCGAATACGGCCGCGGTCAGGCCAGCCACGCCGCAGGCTTTGCCCGCCGGGGTGGCGGCCAGCGCCGCCGAGCTGGACAGGCGGGTCCACGCGGTCCCGCCGGCCGTTCCCAGCTCCGCCGTCCCGCCGCTGGTCAGCGCGATGAGGCGGCCGCCGGGGCCGGGCGCCAGGGCATCGGGCGCGTCGGCGAGACCCGGGGTCACCGGGCCGGCCGGGGACCAGCTGGCGCCGCCGTCGCCGGAGGTCGCGAGCGGCGAGAAGGTGAGGTCCTGGCCGGGCCGGAACCCGGTCACCAGCGATCCGCCGGTCCCGGCGACGTCGAGGCCGCCGTTGTCGGCCACCCCGGCGGGGGTGGCCAGCCGCCATCGCGCCGTTCCCGCGGGCCGTACGAACAGCTCCCAGAAGTTGTCCTCCTGCGCCGCCGGGCCGCCCATCTCCACGATCGCCCGGCCGGCGCCCGTGGCGCCCGTGGCGCCGGTGACCGACATAGCCAGCGGTGGCGCGGGCGGAGCCGGCGCCGGGCCTGGGTGCGCCGCCGCCTGGGTGCCGCAACCCGCGGCCAGCAGGCAGGCCGCCGCGATCATCGCGCCGGCCGTGGTGCGGACGGTGCCGGGAGCAGTCCGGCGGGTCGCGTTCATGACTGCTTCGCAGCGTGCCGGGCCGCGCTGGTCAGCTCGGCGGCGAACGACGATTCGGAGCTGGCCGTGCCCGGTCCGGGGTCGAAGCTGAGTTCCGTCCGGGTGTACCCGCCCGCGTCGATCGCGAAGGCCACGTCGTTGTGGCCGATCATCCCGCCAGCCGGCAGGACCTGCGTCCCGATGGCGTAGCTGGCCCACGCCTGCCGCAGCTGGGGCAGGGTGCCCGTCAGGAAGAGCCAGTTCGGCAGCCCGGTGAGGCGTTCCTGGCGGTCGAAGGCCTGGGTGTACCCGACGGACCGGTACAGCGGGTTGGCGACGATCGCAACGAGTTCGACGCCTCGCGCGGCCGCGCCGAGCATCTGGTCGGCCTGACGGAACTCCTGGGCGATGACCGGGCAGTCGCTGGTGCAGACCGGGTCGAGGAAGGTGAGCAGCACCACCTTGCCGTGCAGCCCGGCCAGGCTGGCCGGCCTGCCGTCCTGGTCCGTCAGCGTGAAGGCGGGTGCCTTGACATCGAGCGGTGCCGCGTTGCCGTCGATCGCCTGGGCGATGATCGGGTCGGCGGTGCGGCTGGTCTGCGCCAGCGCCATCGGCGCCGCGCCCACCGCAATGACCGCCACCGCCCAGGTGGCCAGGACCGCCCGGGTACCCGCCGCGCCGAACGCCCGCACCAGGCGGGACGGGCGGAACCAGCCGTGCCGCTCCGTGGCTGGCCGCGGCGGCCCGGCCGTCGCGGCACCGGCTGCCGCCAGTGGGGCCGGATCCGTGCGCGCCGGATCTGCCGCGGGGGCGGGAGCGGCCGCGAGGGCGGGGGCGGGGGCGCGGGTCACCGCCAGATAGCCGGCCACCCCGGCCAGCGCCATCGGGATCATGCTGTTGGGATCGGTGCCGAGGCCGCCGAAGAAACCGAAGTCCTCGATCAGCACCCAGTCCGCGAGGCAGAGCCCCAGCATGAGGAAGATGGTCAGGCGGAGCAGTCCCGGCCGCCCGCCGCCCGCGGTCAGCAGGCCCGCGCCGATCGCCGCCAGCGCGGCCACGGCGAACAGGTTCACCGCGAACCCGTGCGCCGCGGTGAAGGACGCGAAGCCGCTGACCCACCCGGCGAGCAGAGCGGGCTGCGGGGTGGCCGCCATGGACGTGACCATGCCGGCGAGCGTGTTGCCGCCGCCCGTTCCCGGCCAGAAGCCGCGTCCCGGCCAGGCCTGCAGCACCGCCATGCCGAGGAAGAACATGCCCAGCACGGACAACGTCACCCGGCCGGTCTCCGGAGTCCGCCAGCTGCGCTCGGGCGCGGCGATCAGCGCGCCCGCGGCGCAGTAGAACGCCGCGGCGCCGGGCGCGCCGAACAGCCACGTCAGCCCGGGGGCGAAGATACCGCCGAAGGCCTCGCCGAACGTCCAGACGACCAGGCCCCACCCGACGCTGGCCAGCCCGGCGAGCCGGGACCAGGGCCCCCGTGACGCGGTCATCAGCCAGACACCGATCCCGATCTGGATCCAGACCACCGACGCGCCGGCCTGGACCGGGTGGTACGACCAGCTCGTGCCCGCCCAGTTCACGAGGTGCTGGACCCAGCCGGGTGAGGTCGCCGCAGCCGGCTTGATGACCTGCGAGGGAAGGCCGCCGGCCATGGCCGGCTGGGCCTGCAGCAGGCCGTCGACGATCCAGAGAACGCCGAAGCCGATCCGCAGCGTCTGGCGCCACACCGGCTCGGCCATCGCCTCGCCCTGGCCCGGCACCCGGGCTCCCGGCCGCCGCGCCCACTCCCTGGTCACGGCCCAGGCCACCGCCAGCACCCCGAACACGGCGAGCACGAGGATCCCCTGATGCAGCAGGGCGCTGCGGAACGCGGCCACCAGGGCCAGGTTGTCGCTGTTCAGGCCGGAGTTCATGCCCGGCATCGTGGGTCACCGTTTCTCTGGCGGGGCGCATCCCGGCGGGTCATGCCGTCATCCCGGCAGCGTGGGGAGGGCGGCGTGCGCCGACAGCGTGCGGATGGCGTGCTCCAGGACCGCGTCCACGGACTCCCGCTGCTGGTCCAGCGCCCGCAGCGCGCCGTTCAGGGTCGCGCTGGCCTGCTTCTTGGCCAGCGGCGTGCGGGCGGCCAGCACGTTCGCCACATCGGTCTGCACGTTCACGGCGTCGGGGTCCGCCCAGTTCACCAGGCCTTCGACCACCGAAGCCAGGCGGAAGCTCGTCAGCGACTCGGTGACCTGGTAGGAGGCCAGGTCGTCGATCTGCATGCTGTTGGCCGGCGAGCAGTTGCTCGCGCCGTACCGGGCCACGCTGATCGCGTCGGCCACCTGGTGGCTGGAACCGGACTCGATCCCGTGCAGCGCGGTCAGCGACTCACCGACCCCGCCCGCGCAGGACTCGATGGCGGTGGTCATGTCGTGCAGGAACCCCCGCAGGTCGGACGCGCGCTGCGCCGTCGACGGCCGCTGGACCAGAGCCACGGCCGTGGCGATGGCCAGCAGCACCGCGGCCGCGACGAAGAACAGCTGCGGCGAGCGCCGCGCCGGCCACGCGCTGCGCCGGATCGGTACGTAGGGCGGCTCCACGCGGGGAGGTGACTGCACGGTGGTCAGCCTCGATTCTGGTTGCCGCCGGCCCCGGCCGCCGAGCCGGGCGGGGCCGCGTGATGGCCGTTCATCAGCGCGGTGCCCGCGGTGAGCTCCAACGCGGTCACGCCGCCGAGGATCCGCTTGACGATCCGGTGCCGTGCGTCAAGGAAGAACGTTTCCGGGATGCCGGCCGCGCTCACGCCGTACGCGTCGGCCACCGCCGGCGTGGACTCGGACCCGACCGGATACGCCACCTGGCCGCCGGTAACGAAACGGCGCGCGGTCGGCGCGCTGTCGTCCGCGTCCACGCCGATGATCACGACCTGGCCGGCCGAGGCGCGGTAATAACGCGCCAGCAGCGGGGTTTCCCGCCGGCACGGGCCGCACCAGGACGCGAAGAAGTTCACGATCACCGGCCGCCCGCGGTATTCGCTCAGCGACACCTGCTGCGCCGGGTCGCGCAGCGACGGCAACGTGAAGGCGGGCGCCGGCGGATCGCTGGCCGGCGTGCCGTGGTGCGCGGTGCTGTCGATCGCGATGACGGCGGCGGCGATGCCGGCGCACGCGGCGGCCACGACGATGACGGTCGTGCTCGGGCGCTTCCCGCGTCCGCTCCGGCCAGGGACGCGCAGACCAGGGACGCGCAGGGCAGGGACGCGCAGGGCAGGGACGCGCAGGCCAGGGACGCGGCGCGGGCGCGGGGCGGGCGGGCTGGCGCCGCTCATGGCAGCTTCACCTGGCCCCACGGGTCGCCGGCCGGGATGGCTTCGGAGATCTCGCCCCAGTAGGGCCCGCACCGCGCGGTCGCGGGCAGGGTGAGCTCGAACCGGCTGCCCGCGCCCAGCGCGCTGCGGACCCGCACGTCCCCGCCGTGCCCCAGCGCGACCGCGCGGACCAGCGCCAGCCCGAGCCCCGTCCCCCGGGACCCGCCCCCGGCCGAGCCGGTACGGAACCGCTCGAAGACGTCATCGACGTCGGCCGGCATGATGCCTCCCCCGGTGTCCTCGACGACCAGGCGGGCCGACCCGGCGTGCTCGTCGTGCAGCACCGAGAGCCTGATCGCGTCCCCCGGGCGAGTGTGCTGGACGGCGTTCTCCAGCAGGGCATCCAAGGCCAGCCCGAGGCGCTCGCGGTCGGCGTGCACCGTCACCGCGTCGAGCTGCCCGATCTTCCAGCCCCGCCGGGCCGTGGGCTGCCAGCGCCACAGCACCTCGGTGAGGAAGCTGTCCAGCGGGACCGGCTCCGGGGACAGGAATTCCGGATCCTGTGACGCGGCGATCGCGAGCAGCCGCTCGCTCAGGCTCTTCAGCCGGGTCAGCTCGCCGACCACCACGTCGACGTCCCGCCGCTCGCCGCGGCCGGCCAGTTCGCGCGCCAGCAGCTCGGCGTGCCCCAGGGCGATCGTGATCGGCGTCTTGAGCTGGTGCGACGCATCCTGGAGAAACCGGCGCTGGATGGCGAGCAGCCGGCCGTTCTCCTCGTTGGCCCGGGCCCGTTCGGCGTCGACGTACCGCCCCAGGTACGCGTGCCAGACCGTGACCAGGCCGCAGATCAGCATGAACCCGAGCCAGACCAGGTAGAAGGGATGCCGTCCCAGCGGGCGAAGGTGACCAGGGCGGCGATGCTGAGCAGCCAGAGCACCATCCAGGCCGGGCTGGTCCAGCCCGCCGGCCCCCGCGGGCCGCCGCCGCTAGGCCGCGAGCTGGTAGCCCGCACCGCGCACCGTCCTGATCAGTTCGAACCCGAGCTTGTTCCGGAGCCGCCGCACGCAGACGTCGACCACATTGGAGCCCGGATCGAAGGTGTATCCCCAGATCGACGCGAGCAGCTGATCCTTCGGCACCGAATGCCCGGCGTGCTCCATGAGCTCCCTGAGCAGCAGGAATTCGAGGCGGGTCAGCGGGATGGGGCCGTTCCCGACGTTGGCCTGCATCCGGCCGATGTCGAGGCTCAGCTCCCCGGCCCTGAGCACCTCGTGCCAGGGATCGCTGCGCAGCTGGACCCGCACCCGGGCCAGCAGCTCGTCCAGCGAGAACGGCTTGGTCAGGTAGTCGTGCGCGCCCAGGTCCAGGCAGGCCACCTTGGTCGTCGCGTCGTCCACGCAGGAGAGCACGAGCACGGCCTGATCCGGGTGCGCACGGAGCAGCCCGGCCAACACCGCGCGCCCGTCCATGTCCGGCATGACGAGATCCAGGATGACCAGCCCGTACTCGCCCGTGCTGGCCAGCCGGAGCGCCTCCTGACCGCCGGAGGCGCAATCGGTCGCATAGCCCGCCCCGACCATGTTCCAGGTCCCCGCGCACACGCGCATCAACGTGACGATCCTCGGCTACGACGGCTCGACGCCGGTCCGCAACCCGTTCTGGGGCCAGGTCAGCGGGACGATCGGCGGCGTCGCGCACTACGGCACCACGGCGGTGCGCACGGTCAACGGCTGGAACGGCCCGTATCTCATCCAGCACACGTTCGCGATCCCCGGCCTGAACCTCAGCGTGCCGGTCGAGGCGGGACCCGGCACCTGCTCGACCGGGCCCTGCACGAACAAGGCGCACTCGACCACGACGTTCAGCTTCATGACGCCGGCCCAGACGGGCACGTACCGCTGGCAGTGCTTCGTCCCGTGCGGCCTCTCCTTCCTCTACGGCAACGGCGGTCCGATGCAGACGATCGGCTACATGATGGGCAACATGCAGGTGGTGTCCTGATGGCCGCCGCGGAGGGGACCGGCGCCGGGGCGCGGAGGGGCTCCAGGGCGCTGCGGCGCGAGCCGAACCACGGGCTGCGAATCTTCCTGATCTGGCTGCCGATCGCCCTGGCGGCGGACCTGCTGATCTGGTTCGTCTGGGGGCCCCACATGCCGCCGGGCGATCTGTCCTCGTCCGCGTCCAGCCAGCAGTTCGACATCAAAGACCCAGGATCCCGGCGGGCCGGGCCCGGGCGCGCCGTCCGTGCGGCCATGGTGGCGGCGCCCGGCGATCCACACCGGGGTCCTCGGCGCGGTACTCGGCTACCTGCTGGGCCACTGGCTGGGCAACTTCATCGCGGGCGGCTACACGCAGATCGCGAACTCCGGCCAGAACGACTTCGCCATCATCTTCGGCTACGTCCTCGGCACGGTCGGCTGGCTGGCCGGTCTGGGGGTCTTCAGCGACCTGCTGCGGCAGATGGCCGGCGCCGGTGCACGCCGACGAGGAGGCCCGGGCCTCGTCCTTCGGCCTGGCCAGGTACTTCCGGTACTCGCTGGACCACAAGGTGGTCGGCATCCAGTACCTGATCGGCATGATCGGTTTCTTCCTGACCGGCGGCCTGCTGGCCATGGCCATCCGCACCGAGCTGCTGTCACCCTCGTACCACGTGTTCAGCTCCGCGACGTACACCGAGATCGTCGGCGAGCACGGCACGATGATGATGATGATGAGTTCGGTCATCCTCGGGCCGCTCGGCAACTACCTGATGCCGCTGATGATCGGGTCGAAGCGGATGGCGTTCCCGCGCATCGAGGCGCTGTCCTTCTGGCTGACCCCGGCGGCCTACCTCGTGCTGCTGTCCGGCCTGCTGTTCGGCGGATTCCCGTTCGGCTGGACCGGGTACGCCCCGCTGTCGGTCGAGGCCACGCAGGGGGCCGACTCGTACGCCGTCGCGTTCGGGATCATGGGCCTGTCGCTGATCCTGCTCGGCTTCAACATCATCGTCACCGTGATCTGCTACCGGGCCCCCGGGATGACCTGGGGCCGGCTGCCGATCTTCGTCTGGGCGATCCTCACGACCTCGTTCCTGATGGTGCTGGCCGCGCCGGTCCTGGTCGGCGGGATGTACATGATGATCACCGACCGGACGGTGCAGACCGCGTTCTTCACCGACGATCTGGGCGGCAGCAGCTACCTGTGGGAGAACCTGTTCTGGTTCTTCGGCCATCCCGAGGTGTACATCCTGGCCCTGCCGGGCTTCGGGATCGTGTCCGAGATCCTGCCGGTGTTCTGCCGCAAGCCGCTGTTCGGCTACCGCGTCGCGGCGGCGGGGATGGTCGGCGTGACGTTGCTGAGCTTCTTCGTCTGGCAGCACCACCTGTTCGACAGCGGGATCAACCCCGACATGCGGCCGGTGTTCATGCTGACCACCGAGCTGATCTCGATCCCGACCGGTTTCATCTTCCTGGTCGCCATGGGCACCTTCTGGAAGGCGAAGATCCGCTTCACTGTGCCGATGCTGTTCGCGCTCGGCTTCTACTTCAACTTCCTGATCGGCGGCATCTCCGGCGTCTTCCTGTCCGACGTGCCCGCGGACACCACCGAGCACGGCAGCTTTTTCGTGATGGCGCATTTCCACTACACGATCATGGGCGGCCTGATCTTCGCGTTCATGGGCGGCCTGTACTACTGGCTGCCGAAGATGATGGGCATCCGGCTGAACCAGACGCCCGGCACAATCCACTTCTGGACGATGTTCGTCTTCTTCAACTCGACCTTCCTGCCGCTGTTCGCGGTGGGGATGGCCGGGCAGCCGCGCCGCGTGTACACGTACGCCAGGAACCTGGAAACGCTGAACGACTGGGTCTCGATCTCGTCCTTCCTGCTCGGCGCCTCGATCCTGATCTTCCTGGCCAACTTCGTCTACTCGACCGTGATCGCCCGGGTGCGCGAGGAGGGGAACCCCTGGCGCTCCCGCGGCCTGGAGTGGCAGGTCGCCTCGCCGCCGCCGCCCGGCAACTTCGCGCGCGTGCCCGTGGTGCTGTCGGGCCCGTATGAGTACGGCGTGAAGGACGCGCCGCCGGTAGCCGACCTGGATCCGCCCCTGGGCGTGCTCAGCGCCGCCTACGCGGGTGCCGAAACGGAAGGAGCGGAGGCGTAGCGATGGCGGACACGGCAACTCCTCCGCCCGGCGTGACCCGGGCGTCCGAAGAGGCGGGCTTCTACCACGAGGCGGCCCTGAACGCGACGTGGACCGGGGTGCGGCTGGCCGCGGGCAGCTTGTCTTTCGCGTTCGGCTGCTTCGTGTTCGCCTACTTCTACCTGCGCTCGCTGAACTCGCACGGGATGTGGCACCCGCACGGGTTCAAGGGCCCGCAGCCGTGGGCCGGCGCGGTGATCATGGCCCTGGTGGTGGGCAGCGCGGTGGTCCAGCACGTGGGGCTGACGCGGATCAAGGCGGCGAACAAGGCCGCCTGGCAGGTCTCCGCCGTGGTGGCGCTGGTGCTCGGGCTGGCCGCGATCGGCCTGCAGGTGTGGCAGCTGCTCAACCTGCCCTTCCAGCCGGGCAGCGCCGGATTCGCCAGCGTCTTCACCGGCGCCACCCCGGTCTTCCTCATCGTGGCGCTGGGCGCGCTGATCTGGCTGGAGACGCTGATCATGCGCGCGCGGGTGATCCGGCAGATCTCCTTCGTGGAACAGCCTCCGACCTACGCCGAGGCGTTCGCTGTGCAGCGATTCCAGTCGGGCCTGAGCGCGTTCACGGTGCTCTGGAACTACCTGGCCGTGATCGCGATCGTGTTCTGGGTGCTGTTCTACCTGACGGCCTGATCGGGGCGGCTTGCCGGGCCCGTTGCCCGGCGGCCGACGATCCGGCCCTGACGAGGAGGCTGGCGTGGCTGGAGCGATTCTCGCCTCGGTGCCTGATAACGCCGAGGCAGGGTCCTACCTGACCTTCGCGTTCCCGATCATCCTGTTCTGCGTCATCGGCGCGGCCCTGTACATCGTGCTGTTCGGCCGCCCGCACGCCAGGGTGCCGGCCCGCCGTATCGCCACCGTCGCCCACTCCGGGCCGCCCAGCCCGGAGGCGGCGCACGCGGCCGCGGTGGCGGCCGGCCTGCCGCTCGCGGAAGGCGGCGGGTCCACGGAGTCCGGCGCCGAGGCGGCCGGCGCCGTCTCGGCCGCGCTGGCCGAGACGGATCCGGACGCCACCGCGAGCCCCGGCACCGCGGCCGAGGGTTCGTCCGCGCCCGACGACACGGAGGCCGGCGAATGACGCACGTCGCGGACGTCCTGCCCGGCCCCGGGCCAGCGCACCGGCCGGGGCCGGGGCCAGCGCCGGCGCCAGCGTTCGGGCCAGGGCCGGCGCCCTGGCCAGGGCCGGGGAGCGAGCAGGCGCCCGCCGCGCGCCGCCCGGCGCGCCTGGTGGCCCGGTCACTGTTCGCGGTGACCAAACCGCGGATCATCGAGCTGCTCCTGGTGACCACGCTGCCGACGATGCTGCTGGCGCAGCGCGGCCTGCCGCCGGTGTGGCTCATGCTGGCCACGCTGACCGGCGGTGCCTTGGCCGCGGCCAGCGCGAACACACTGAACTGCGTCATCGACCGGGACATCAACGCCGTCATGCGGCGAACCGCGCGCCGCCCGCTGGCCGCCACCGGCGCGAAGGCGGTTATCCGGCCCGGTGAGGCGCTGGTGTCCGGGATCGTGCTGGGGGCCGCCGCCACCGCGCTGCTCGGCCTGACCGTCAACTGGCTGGCCGCGGCGCTGGCCGACGGGGCGATCCTGTTTTACGTCTTCGTCTACACGCTCGGGCTGAAGCGCCGGACGGCGTCCAACATCGTGATCGGCGGGGCGGCCGGCTGTTTCCCGGTGCTGGTGGGCTGGGCGGCGGTGACCGGGCGGGTCGGCCTGCCCCCGGTCGTCCTCTTCGCGGTCATCTTCTTCTGGACGCCGCCGCACTTCTGGGCCCTGGCCATGAAGTTCCGCGATGACTACGCCGCCGCCGGCGTGCCGATGCTGCCGGTGGTGGCGCCCGCCGCGGTGGTGGCGCGGAAGATCGTGCTGTACTCCTACGCGATGGTGGCGGCCACGCTGGCGCTCGCGCCGTACGCGGGCTGGCTGTACGCCGGCGGCGCGGCTGTCCTCGGCGCGTGGTTCCTGGCTGGCGCTCACCGGCTGCAGGCACAGGTGGCGGCCGGCGACACGCGGGCCCCGATGCGCCTGTTCCACCAGTCGATCGTGTACCTCACCCTGCTGTTCGCCGCGGTGGCCGTGACCGCGCTGCTGCCCTGGGGCCGCTGGTAACGGCCATGGACGCAGTGCGCACGGGCCAGGCCGGATCCGTCCCCGGGTGGCGGTTCCTGATCTCGCCCCGGTGGCTGGCCTGGCACGCGTTCGCGGTCGTGGCCTTCTGGGGGATGTGCTGGCTGGGGGACTGGCAGCTCCACCGCGCGCTCGCGGGTAACAGCCTGAGCTGGGCCTACACGTTCGAGTGGCCGATCTTCGCGGTCATGGGCGCCATCTTCTGGGCCAAGACCATACGCGATGAGTTCCGGCTCCGCGGCGGCGCGCCCGAGCCCGGCCACCTCGCGGGAGCCAGCGCCGCCACCGGGCCGCCCGCGACGCCGGACGGCACCCCCAACGGCCCCGGCACCCCCAACGGCCCCGGCACCCCCAACGGGCCTGACACCCCTAACGGGCCTGACACCCCCAACGGGCCCGACACCCCCAACGGACCCGACACCACCAATGGCCCCGGCACCCCCAGAGACGCCGGCACCCCCAGCGGCACCCCCAGCGGCCCCGGCACCCCCAATGGCCCCAACGGCCCCGAGGATCAGGCGGCCGCCGCCCGCGCCGCCCACCTGGCCCGGCTGCACGAGGCGGTCAGGGCCCACGGCCGCTGGCACGGCCTCCGCTGACCCGCGAGCCCACCTCCCGGCGCCGGCCCGCGTCAGGGCTATGCAGAGGCACCTTTACGTACACCCGGGTCGCGGCAGAGGTGCCTGTGCGTACACCCGGGTCGCGGCAGAGGTGCCTCTGCGTACAACGGGGTCGCGGCGGAGGCACCTTTACGTACACCCCGGTCGCGGCAGAGGTGCCTCTGCGTACAACGGGGTCGCGGCAGAGGTGCCTCTGCGTACAACGGGGTCGCGGCGGAGGCACCTTTACGTACACCCCGGTCGCGGCAGAGGTGCCTCTGCGTACATAGGGCCTATCGGGGTACCCCCTCACCTGCGTCGCTTCACAACGCGCAGGCGTGGGATGGCTAGCCAGGCGGGTAGCCGAGGACGCGCTGGCGCCCCCTGCCGGGGAGGTGACGCTGATGGCTTCCCTGACAGAGGCCGGCTTCGTCGAGATGCGGTTCGGGAAGGTCGTCGGATTCGGTCCCGGCTCCCTCTCCGAGGACAGCTCCTATTGCGTGGTGCTGGAGGGGGCGTCCACGGATGTCCGGCTGCCGATCGAGATTGGCGGGACGGAGGCGGCGACGCTATCCGCCACCCTGACCGGGGTTCAGTTTGCCCGGCCGATGGGCCCCCAGTTCGCCGCCGGCTTGCTGCACGCCGTCGGCGGCCGCATCGGGCAGGTGCGGATCGACCGGCTGGTCGAGGTGCGCGGCGGCACCGCCTACGGCGCCACGGTGGAGGTGGCAGGGCCGTCCGCGGTGGAGCTGGTCGACGTCCGCCCCAGCGACGCGCTGAACCTGGCCGCGCTCCTGTCCGCGCCCATCGTGGTCGCCCCCGACGTGCTGGCGTACGCCCAAGCCACGCTGGAGGGTGATTCTCCCGAAGCGACCCGGCTACGGTGTGCGGTGGAGGCCGAGCAAATGGTCCTTCAGCCGTCACCCGCCGGCTGACCGGTCTGCGGGGCCTAGCGCGGTGCCGCTGGCGGCCCCGGCAGCTGCCCGCGGCGCTCGCGCCGCGCGGCGAGTTTCTGGGCTCCGGCAAGCACAAAGGCCGTCAGGCCGAGGGGCAAGAACAGGAGCGCGGGAGCGCCCCTGGCCATGATGAACAGCACCATCATGGCCACCCCGATGATCATGAACCGGCGTGCCTTGGCGGCATGGCTTCCCGGTGGCCGGGCCGGCGCCGCGGCCGGTGTCCGGGCCTGCACCTGGGCGCCCGGGCGTGGCGGCTGGTCCCCGATCTGCCCGGCCGGGATGTCTGCGGTGATCGCGGCCAGTTCCGCGTAGGTGCGCGAGGCGAAGGTCCGGTCTACCCGCGCGTCAAATTCGTCTTTGCGCATCCGGCCCTGCACGAACGCGGCCTTGAGCACGTCGATGACCTGTTCACGGTCGGCGCGGGCCGTCCGCAGGTGGCCCGCCGGGGCGGCCGCGCGGGCCGCGCGGGCCGCCCGGAGATGACCCGCGGGCGCGGCCGCCCCCTGCTCTTCCGGCTCTGCGGTCACCGGCGCCTCCCCCCAGGACGGTGCACGCAAGCCTAGCCGGGCGCCCCGGTGACGGCCAGCCCCGCAGGTCCGGCCCGCGCGACGGCCAGCTCGTGGGTATGGCCAGCTCCACAGCTGCGCCGCCCCGGTGACGGCCAGCTCCGACGGCCGTTCGCCAGGCATGGCGGGGTCTTTCGGCCCTGTCCGGGAACGTGGCGTCCTGCCTGGATGAAAGCCAGCGTGATGGGTGAAGGGAAAGTGGCATGGGCACCGAGTCGGCCGGCCTGACCATTTATGCCGCGGAGCCGGTGCAGGCGCCGTTGCCGGGCGACTACGGCCTGATGGTGAAAGTACCGGGCGTGCCCGCACAGGTCGAGGCCCTGTCCCTGGGCTGGCGATTCTCCCACGCGGTGATCTACGTCGGCCATGACCGGCTGGTCGAAGCATGGTTTGACCGCGTGCGTGAGTGCACCGTCGCCCAGTACCCAGCGGGGGATGTCTCCTGGTTCGGCGTGCGCTGCGCGCCGGACGGTACCGGTGTGCCCCAGAGTCAGCGTGACCGGGTGGCCGCGTACGCCGTCAGCCGGCTGGGCCAGCCGTACGACTATCCCGCGGTTCCGGCCGTGGTCATGGACTACTGGGGCATCGACCTGTCGCCCTTCTACACCATGGACTCCCTGGCCAGCTGCTCGGGACTGGTGGCCAAGGCGTACCAGGCGGCCGGCCTCAACCTGATCGACAAACCGGTGCTGAACCTCGTGACCCCCGACGACCTGGACCCCACGCCCGGCACACGGCAGGCGGGGTCGGCTTGATCTCGTTACAAATCCCTCGTCACGTCAGCGCGCCCGCCGTCACGGGAGGCGGTCACGGGAGGAGGTCTTGCGGCGGCTGGACCTCGCGGTGCAGGATCTTGCCGGTGGGGCCCTTGGGCAGGGCGCGGAGCAGCCAGACATGGCGGGGATACTTGTAGGCCGCCACCCGTTCCCTGGCGAAGGCGCGCAGTTCCGCGGGGGTGGCGGTTGTTCCCGGCTTGAGCACCACGGCGGCGCCGACCTCCTCACCCAGCTCGGTATGCGGGATGCCGATGACCGCGACCTCGGCGACGGCCTGATGCTCGTGCAGGGCGTCCTCGATCTCGCGCGGGTAGACGTTGTAGCCGCCCCGGATGATCAGGTCTTTCTGGCGGCCCACGATGAAGAAATAGCCGTCGTCGTCCTCGGTGGCCAGGTCGCCGGTGCGGAACCAGCCGTCAGGGATCGCCTCGGCGGTGGCCTCCGGCTTGCCCCAGTAGCCCTTCATGACGTTGTGCCCCCGTACGGCGAGCTCGCCGGTCTGGCCGGTGGGCAGTTCCTTGCCGTCACCGTCCACCACGCGCATCTCAACGCCCTCCACCGGCGTGCCGATCGACCCCGCCTTGCGCTCCCGGTCCGGGTGGTTGAAGGAGGCGAGAGGGGAGGTTTCCGATAGCCCGTAGGCTTCCAGGATCATGCAGCCGAAGGTCTGCTCGAATCCGCGCATGATCTCGATGGGCATCGCGGCGCCGCCAGAGATGCACGTCCGCAGGGACGAGGTGTCGGCGCTGGCGTGGTCCCGGTGATGCAGCATGGCGGCGTACATGGTCGGCACGCCCTCGAAGATGGTCACCCGGTCGCGCCCGATGATATGCAGGGCCTTTCCGGCGTCGAACCGGGGCAGCAGGGTGAGGCTGGCGCCGGCCACGATCGTCGCGTTCAGGCCCGCGGTCAGCCCGAAGACATGGAACAGCGGCAGACAGCCCATGGTCACGTCGGCGGGGCTGGCGGTGAGCATCTCGGTGGCCGCCAGCTCGGCGTTACGGGTCATGTTCGCGTGCGTGAGCTCGGCGCCCTTGGGCCTGCCGGTGGTCCCGGAGGTATAGAGGATCACGGCGTTGTCGTCGCTGGCTTGATCCGCCCGCTTGGCCACCGGGGAGAGGCGGCCCAGCAGCGTATGCATTCCGGGCTCGTCGACCTCGATGACCTGCACGCCGGTCCCGGCGGCGCCCTTGGCCGCTTCGGCCGCCGCCTCATGCCAGGCGAACAGGACCTTCGCACCGGAATCCCCGAGGTAGTAGGCGACCTCGCGGTTTTTCAGCAGCGGGTTCATCGGCACCACGGTCGCCCCGGCGGCGAGCGCTCCGTAGAAGGCGATCGGGAAGGCGGGTACGTTCGGCAGCATGACGCCGACCCGGTCCCCTGGCGCCACTCCCAGCGACGACAGCAGCGACGCGGCCCGGTCGGCGGCGTCTTGCAGCTGCGAGTAGGTCAGCACCAGGTCGTCCAGGCGCACCGCCGGGAACTCGCCGTGATCGGCCGCCGTGTGCGCCAGCACAGAACTCAGATTCGCCATCACTACCTCCAGCAGGGAACACGGTACCAAATGCGCCCCATCTGCATCGTGTTCCAGCCGCGCCAGAAATAGAGCTGTCCTACGTCGCATCGGGCCAGGACGTTTGTCCCTTCACCGGAGCTACGTGCAGAGCATCCGGATCAGGATGGCGGAGGCGTTCGACGTCGCCGACCGGGCAGCTTCTACGACAAAACGGGCGCGATCCGGGACGTGATCCAGAACCACCTGCCCCAGGTGCTCGCCACCGTGCACGCCGATCCGCCGGACGGAACCGGCCTGAATACCTGGATACAGTCCAAGTCGCAGCTGATCGGCGCGCTGGAGCCGCTGACTCCGGCCGGGACCGTCAAGGGCCAGTACGAGGGGTACCGCCAGGTCGCCGGGGTGAACCTGGCGTCCGTGACCGAGACGTACGCCGCGATCAGCCTCGCCGTCGATTCCTGGCGGTGGGCCGGCGTTCCGATCCTGATCCGGGCGGGCAAATGCCGCCGGTCACCGCGACAGATGCCGTTCCCGTCCCGATGGACCAGGGATTTTCACTGGTGCGACGCCGCCCAGAACCTGACCATAATGATAGGACCGCCCGCTACGACCGCCTGGCAGGACCGCCTGCCAGGACCGCCCCGGCGGCCCCGCCCGCCAGGACCGGCCCCAACGGCCCCAACGGCCCCGGCAGGCCACCCGCGCCCCAGCGCCCCAGCGACCGAGGAAGAGGAGCAACGCCCCGTGGACATGAAACTTGAGGTTGTCGTGCTGCCCGTCTCCGACGTTGACAAAGCCATGGACTTCTACCGGCGGCTCGGGTGGCGGCTGGACGCCAATTTCGCCCGCGGGGACTACCGGGTGGTCCAGCTGACCCCGCCCGGCTCGGCATGCTCGATCATCTTCGGCGCCGGGATCACCTCGGCCGCGCCGGGCTCGGCGCAGGGCCTGCAGCTCGTGGTGCCCGACATCGAGGCCGCCCGGGCCGAGCTGGCCGACCGGGGCGCCGAGGTGAGCGAGGTGTTCCACGACGCGACCGGGGTCTTCCACCACGCTGGTGCCGAGGAACGGGTCGCCGGCCCGGCCCCGGATCACCAGAGCTACGGCTCGTTCATCTCGTTCGATGACCCCGACGGCAACCGCTGGTTCGTGCAGGAGGTCACCACCCGCCTGCCGGGCCGCTGACCCCGCGAGGCCCACTACGAGGCCGTGCCGGACGTCGTCTACACCGACCCGCAGGCTGGCGCGGTGGGCGCCACCGAAGCCGCGTTCCGCGCCACCGCCGCGCTATCCGACGTGGCCAAGACGGCCACGTGCACCCACGCCTACGCCCAGTCCAACGGGTTTCCCCACCTTTTCCGAGATCTACGTGGCCACGCTCAAGGCGCTGCACGGCACGATCACCGCGGCCCGCCAGCCCGCCACCGCGGGATCGCCATGATCACGGCGCCGGCGACGGCGGCGTGCCCCACGATTTATTTAATTAACGGAAGAATCGCGTTACCCATTCACCGCCCCCAACGACCCGGCGACGGCCAGGAGCTGAGTCATGAGCGACGACAACGAACAGCGGGTCGCCATCATCACGGGCGGCTCCCAGGGGATCGGCGCCGGCCTGGTCGCCGGGTACCGGCGGCGGGGCTGGGCCGTCGTGGACGCCTCGCGGACTCTCAAGCCTGCCCAGGATCCGGCCGTGCTCAACATCGAGGCGGACGTGTCAGAGCCCGCCGCCGCCGGCCGGATCATGAGCGAGGCCCTGGCACGTTTCGGGCGTGTCGACACCCTCGTCAACAACGCCGGGATCTACGTCTCCAAGCCGTTCACCGACTACACCACCGACGACTACGCCGCCATGGTCGGCGTCAACCTCACCGGATTCTTCTGGCTGACCCAGCACGCGATCGCTGAGATGCTGCCGCGGGGCAGCGGGCACATCGTCAACATCACCACCACGCTCGTTGACTACGCCAGCTCCAGCGCGCCGTCCGCGCTGACCGCCATGACCAAGGGCGGCCTCGCCGCGGCGACCAGATCACTGGCCATCGAGTACGCCTCCCGCGGCATCCGGGTCAACGCCGTCTCGCCGGGCATCATCCAGACGCCGATGCACCCGCCGGAAAGCTACGCCGCGCTCGGCCCGCGGCTTCCTCCGGTCGGGCATGTGGGCCAGGTCAGCGACATCGTCGATGGCATCTTGTTCCTGGAGTCCTCGCCGTTCATCACGGGCGAGATCCTGCACATCGACGGCGGCCAGATCGCCGGCCACTGACCGAACACCCCCGCCGGGCACCTTATCGGGCGCCGCCGCCCGCGGCCCGGCCGGTCGCCGCGGCAGGGCACCGTGGCCCGGGGTCTCAGGGGCGCCCGGCGGGCACCGGGATGTCGTCGTAGATCCGCGCCGCCGCCAGCAGCCCGTCCGGGCCGCGTTCGAAGATCCCGATCCCCGCCTGCGGCGGCAGGTCACGGCGGCCCCAGCGGACGCAGTTGTATTCCAGGGCGCAGCGGGTGCCATCGTCGGTGACGACGCAGTCCTGCAGCCCGATGCCGCCACCCGCGCTGAAGCATGCGCTGAAGTACGAGCGGAGCTCACCGGAACCGCGGTGGGCGGAGTGCGGGCCGATCGGCTCGTGCAGGTACCCGTCCGGCGCGAAGGTGGCCACGATCGCGTCGATGTCACCGGCGTCCAGCGCGGCCTGGTAACGGCCGACGACGTCGCCGGGGTGAGCGTCCCCGGGCTCGAGGATGGGCGGCCTGACGTGATGCCGCCCGTCGACGGGCCATTGGCTGCAGTAGGTGCGGAACACCACCGAGCGATCGTCCGGGGATTCGGCGACGATCGCGACCGGCCAGGCCAGGTCCCGCCCGTCGTGGTCCAGGTGCGCCAGCAGCTCGACCACGGCCCGCCCGCCGGCGGACGTGGCGGCCACCCGCTCGGTACGGGCGTGCAGCCCGGCCAGCCAGGAGTTGTTGCGGCTGACGAACCGCCGCAGCTCACGGTGGCCGCGAACCACGCCGGCGCGGGGGTCGTAAATCACCACCTCGCCCGGCCACACCGTCTCCAGCGGGCGCGTGTCACCTTCGTTCAGCGCGGTGAAGTACTGCATGACCGGATCAGCATGGCCAGCGGCGCGGGTCTGAATGCGGGCCAGCTCTACGGCACTGGCGAAGTCCGGAAACCACGGCATCTCAACCGCCTGCTCTTTCGTCGTCAGCGCCAGGCCCGGGCCGCGCGTGCGGCCCAGTACGCGGCGGGCGGTTCCGCCAGGTCCGGTGGCGGCACGTCGCCCACGGTTAGTGCGGCCAGGTTCGCGCGCAGTTGCTGGGGGGTGACCGCGCCCGACAGCACGACGGTCGCCCATGGGTTGCCGAGCGCCGCGGCCAGGGCGATCGCGTCCTCGCTGGTCCCGCGCTCGGCGGCGAGCGCGCTCAGCCGGCCCGGCCGGCCGGGCGCGTCCCCGTCGGCTCGTTCGGCCCGGCCGGCTGGCGCCAGCCGGCCGTTGGCCAGGGCCTCCTTGACGAGCACCGCCCATCCGGCCGCGGCGGCCTCGGCGGCGGCCGCGCCCACCGACGGTTCGAGCAGGTTCCAGGTCACCTGCGCCGCGGCGAACAGGGGCTGCCCGCCGACGCTGACGTCAAGGGCCCTGCGCAGGGTGTCCGCCTGATGCGGCCCGCTGGTGGTCACCCCGACGATCACGCCGCTGTCGCGCAGGGCGCCGAGCGCGGCGAGCAGGGCGGGATCGCCGAACAGCGGCGATTCGAGGGTCAGCGAGTGCACCTGATACAGCACGAGCCGGTCGCCGAGCAGCGTCCTGGTCTCGGCGAGCTGAGCGGTGAACATGGCGAGGGAATGTTCCTTCACCTCGTGCTGGTCCGCCTCCAGCCGCCAGTCACCGGTGTAGCGGTATCCCCACTTCGAGCCGACGACCAGCTCGCCGTGGCCGGGCCCGGCCAGCCAGCCGCTGAGGAATTCCTCGGCCCGCCCGTAGGAGCGGGCCACGTCGACGTACCGGATCCCCGCCTCGTAGGCCGCGTCCAGCACCGAGAACGTCTGGGCGCGCAGGCCGGCGACGGTGCGCTCGGGCAGATCCCCCGCGCGACCGCTCGTGATGTAGGCAGGGCGGCCGAGCGCGGCCAGCCCCAGCCCGATCCGCGAGACCTGCGGGCCGCCGGCTCCGAGGGATGTCAGCGGTACGCCTCGCTCGCCGCCGGGGTGCCTGGCCATGGGGGTACCGTACCCCGCACCGCTCCCGCATGATCAGCGAGGACCGGCCGGGGACCGGCGGAGGACCGGCGGGGATCAGCGGCGAGCGGCGGGCGAGCGGCGGGGATCAGTGCGGATCGGCGGCCTGGACCGCGCCGCCGGCGGACAGGCTGTCCGGCACGGTGCCGGCCACCGGGGCGGCGCCGGCCGCGGCCGCGTTCCGCAGCTCCTCCAGCCGCCGCCGGGACGGCACCAGCAGGGCCGCGACCACCGCGCCGACGGCGAACAGCGCCGCGGACACCGTGAACGCCACGCTGTAGCCATGCACCGCGGCCGTGGCCGGGGCCAGCTTTCCGGCGTGGTGCGCGGCCAGGTAGGTAGCCGTGGCCGTGAGCGCCACCGTGCTCAGGGCCGCGGTCCCGATCGAGCCGCCCACCTGCTGCATGGTGTTCACCAGGGCCGAGGCCACGCCGGAGTCCCGGCGCGCGACTCCGGCGGTGGCGGTGTTGATCGCGGGCGAGAAGATCATGCCGAAACCGAGGCCCATGGCCACCAGGGCCGGCACGATGTCCGTGGCGTAGCTGGAGGTCACGGTGAGCTGGGTCAGGTAGGCCATCGAGCCACCACCGAGCAGCATGCCGGTGACGATCAGGTTCCGCGGCCCGACCCGTGGCAGCAGCACGATGCTGGAGGTGTTCGACGCGAGCAGGATGCAGGCGATCATGGGCAGGAAGGCCAGCCCGCTGGTCACCGGGCTGTAGCCCTTGATCAGCTGGAGGTAGTACGTGAGGAACAGGAAGACACCGAAGACCGCGATCCCGGTCAGCCCGACCGAGATGTAGGAGCCGCCCCTCGCCCGGTCCATGATCACGCGCAGCGGCAGCAGGGGCTGACTGACCCGGCTCTCCGCGAACCCGAACGCCGCGAGTACGACCACGCCGGCGGCGAGCGAGCCGATGGTCAGGGCGGCGGTCCAGCCCGCGGTCTCGGCGTGCGAGAAGCCGAAGACGATGAGGAACAGGCCGGCCGAGGCGAGGACGGTTCCCGCCCAGTCCATCCCCGGACGGCTGTCCGGCCGGTTGCTCTGCATGTAGATCAGCGCGCCGGCCACGGCGATGGCGGCGAAGAACAGGTTGACGTACAGGGTCCACCGCCAGGAGGCGTACTGGGTGAGGACGCCGCCGAGGATGAGGCCCACGGCGCCGCCGCCGCCCGCCACCGACCCGAAGACGCCGAACGCCCGGCCGCGCTCGCGCGGGTCGCGGAACGTGCTGACCAGCGTGCCCAGGGCGGCGGGCGCGAGGATCGCGCCGAAGACGCCCTGCAGCGTCCGGGCGGTCACGAGCATGCCGAACGAGACGGCCGCGCCGCCGAGCGCCGAGGAGAGGGCGAACCCGATCAGGCCGGTGATGAAGACCCGCTTGCGGCTGAACATGTCGCCCAGCCGGCCGCCGAGCAGCAGCAGGCTGCCGAACGCCAGCGCGTAGGCGGTCACCACCCACTGGCGGTCGCCGTTCGGGAAGCCCAGGGCATGCTGCGCCGATGGCAGGGCGATGTTCACCACGGTGGCGTCCAGCACCACCATGAGCTGGGCGATCGCCACGATGACCAGGATGAGCCAGCGATGGTCGCTTTTAACGGAAGGCTGGCCGTCGCTAACCGGTGCGACAGATGACATGGCGGGCTACACCCCCGGGTGCAGGACGTACGTACGAGTCGTGATGGCGGGGCGGGACGCGGCGGTCATGCGGACACCGCCGGTACACCCGGTGCAGTCGGTTCAGTCGGTGCAGCCGCTGCGGTCGGTGCGGCCGACGCCGCGATGACCTGCTGAGCCGCCTCGTCCAGGCTGCCGAGCAGGCGGAGAAAGGTCGCCCGGTCCGCCTCGTCGAGCGTGCCGAAGATCTGCGTGAGCAGCCGCTCCCAGGTGGCATTGGCCACGTCCAGGGCGGCCTGGCCCGCGTCGGTGATCGCGACGAGCTTGGCCCGGCGATCGGTGGGATCTGGCCGGCGCTTGGCCATGCCGAGACGCTCCAGCCCATCGACAATGTCGGTGATGGAGTGCGGGGACAGCTCGAAATCGGCCGCCAGCACGCTCTGCCGGGTCGGCCCCTGTTCCTGAAGGCGCCGGAGCACTTTGGTCCGGGCCATGGACAGGCCGCAGCCGGTCATCTCGTCGTGGACGGCCCGGAACATCCGGTGGTGGACGGCCATGTACCGTTCCCCCACCTGCTCAGGCGTGATCATCGCTGCCCCTCTGACATGTCCGGACGCTGGTCCCGTCACCCGGGCAGCGTCACGTTGATGCCCTTGATAATGAGGGGCCTCACGGCTTTATTTCCGCATTTCCCGCGCGGCACATCATTTCGCGGCGTCATCCGGCCGGCGGGCCGCATCGATCGCCTGCTCCTGGGCGTGAAGTGCCACCCGCCGCATCCGTACCACCAGCGCCGCCGAAGGCGTGACCTTGCCGGACATGTAGGTCGACAGCCGAGTGCGGGACGTGCCTGTCCGCTGGGCGAAGTCTTGCTTCGAAAGCCCAGAACTCCTGACTAGTTCTCTAATCTCGGCTGCCACCTCGTCCCGTTCGGAATCGGCGGCCAGCTTGCGGGCGCGGGTCACCGCTTCTTCCAGGAGCTCGGCAGTGCCGTAAGGACGGGAGAGGTGGACGGCTTCGAGCACTCGCTGGGCTACTGGCCCCCAAGGATCAGTGTTGACCGCGGTGACGAGGCGGCGCCAGTCCGGCAGGGTGCCCCGCTCAACTGCCGCGAGGATGCCCTCGAAGGGCCAGGTTTCCACCGGATCGTCCGGAGACGCATCAATATTGCGGAATCTGAGGGCGGTGGTCACTGCACCATCTCCACGGCCACGGATCGGCAGACGTCGGTCACGTTGTTCCAGTCAGTCCAGCGCGTGTCGAGGCCTTTGCAGCGGTCGAGCTGCTGGAGCGTCCGCGTGTCTGCTGGCCTGGGGTCGGCCAGTTGCCGGGCGAGCTGGGTGGCGACACCATCGGCCCCGGAGTCACGCTGGTCGGAGTAGCAGGTATCGATGTGCCCGAGCACGTCGGCGGCGTGCGAGATCCCATACCGTTCAGAAAGGGCCGCCACGTCGAGATAGTCCCGCACCCGATTACGCCGGACGATCAGGTATCCCTTGATCCGCAAAGTTTCGTCCGGCGTCGGCGCCCGGAGCACGTGCCCGGATGGCAGGCCGACCTCAGTTACTTCCAATGGCCTTTTCCGGATGAGCTGCCGGACGCCGGACTCGATATCGCCCAGCTCGCCCAGGATGACCTTGCCGGGGGTCACCCGGTTCGTCACCCATCCGTCCGTCGCCTCGATCGCGTCGAGAACGGCCCATCAAATCGGGCACCCAGATCTTCGGGCACGTGATCGTGGTCAAAAGAGGAACGGTGGTTGGCCCACCGTGCCGCGGCCGAGCCGCCGCCGACCTGTGACCCGGGTGATGGCGTTCGTGTGCAATAAGGGCTGCTGGGGCAGCCCTTATTGCACACGTTCCGCCTACAGGCGCGCGGGCGGCGGCCCGGATCCCGCAGCCGGGTGACGGCCCAGGGCCGGCTCGTCGCCGGACAGCGTGGCGCGGGCGAGCGCCTCGACGAACTCGGGCACGGACGCGGCGCCGGCGAAGAGTGCTCGCTGGCGGTCGGCCCCGGTTCCCCGGTGGTCGAGCCGGTGCAGCAGCCAGCCGATGCTCTCGGCATCGCCGCTGTCGCTCAGTGCGGCGCCGACATGATCGAGAAGCCGGCACCGGACGGTGCGCGCACCGACGGTCTGCCCCGTGACCGGTTCGATTCCGGGTCCGGCCAGCCCGTGGCGTGCCGCGGCGGCCAGGGCCGCACCGGCCCACGGGGCCGCTGCGACCGGCGTCCCCCGGCGAGCCTCCGCGAGGGCGGTCGCGACGAGGGCGCGGGTCAGCCCGGCCAGCAGCATCGCCGTGTCAGCATCGAGGCAGACGTCCGCGACCCGTACCTCCACGGTCGGGTAGCGCGTGGACAGCCGGGCCAAGAGGTAAACCCCTTGCTCGTCGAGCGCCGCACCCTGATCGATGAGGAAGCGGATGGCCGCATCGTAGGCGGCGGCGTCCGGCCACACGGCGGGCGGCGCGGCCGTCGGCCAGCGTGACCAGACAGGGTACCGCCAGCTTGCCCATGCCGTGTCGTGACCGCCGGAGATCGGCGAGTTCACCGTGATGGCCAGCAGTGCGGCCAGCCAGGGCCGCAACCGCCCCAGCACCTGGACGCCGAGGTCCCGGGAGGGAACCCCGACGTGCACGTGGCAGCCGCAGGTGCCGCCGGAACAGGTCAGCAGCGGGCCGAAATGCTGCGCCAGCTTCCGGTAACGAGGCTGATCCGTCACGGCGGCCAGTTCGGGCGTGCCGAACGGCGCGATTCCCGACGCCACCATGCGGCAGCCGAGACGCGCCGCAGCGTCCGCAACGAGCCGCCGGAGCCGGACTAATTCGGTGCCGACATCATCAAGGCCGGTGCACACCCTGGTCCCGGTCTCCACCTGGAACCGCATCAGCTCCTGCTCCACCCCCGGCTCCCCGCCGAGCATCCGCACCAGATCCGGGCCGGCCGGGACGGCGGCGCCGCTGGACGGATCCAGCAGCACGAACTCCTCCTCCACGCCCAGCGTGATCCCCTCGACGGCGCGCCCTGCCCTCGGCGGCCCGCGCAGCGCTCCCGGGATTATTGCTTTATCATCCGCCTCAGGCATCGCCGCGACCACCTTGCCGTCTTCTGCGCCGTCTTCTGCGCCGTCTTCTACTCCGCTGGCTCCATTCCCCGACCATGACGGTGGCGGAAATCCGTGCCTAGAGCCGAACGGCCTTCCGGTGAGAGCTGAAAGCCGGATGTGCTCAGCCGCATCCGGGGCCCTGGGCCGGCCTGCTGATGAGCTCGCGGGTGGCCCATCGGGCGGCGTGTTCGGGATGGCAGGTGGGCAATCAGCTTGCGGGGCCGGACTCGCGGCCCGATTCCCGCGGTCCGCGCGCGGTGATCAGCACCAGCCCGGCGGCGATGACCAGGCAGGCGCAGATCGCGCCGCCGCGGTCGTGCGGCGGCCGGGCCGGCCAGATCCACGGCGTGGCCGAGCGGTGGGCCAGCGCCCCCTCGGTAATCAGCAGGTAGGCCATCGGCCCGGTCCAGCCGAACGCGCCGCCGAGGATGGCCGCGGACAGCAGGCCGACGCCGGTCATCCCGCCGAGGTTGCGGAGCAGGGCGACGGTCCCGCCCGGCATCCCGCCCGCCGCGGCCCCGGCGGCCAGCACGCCGAACGCGACGGCGGTGAGCGCCACGGCCGCGCCCAGCCGCAGCCAGGGCAGCCACCGGCCGGCGGCCCGTTCCGGCTCACCGAACGGCCCGTAGGTGGTGACCGCGATCACCGCCGCGGCCCCGGTCTGGATCGTCAGCGGGATGAACTGCTGCGCGGCGGCGCCGCCGGCGATGTTCCAGTGCCAGTGCAGCGCGGCCCACAGCAGCGCGCCGAGCCCGGCCAGCAGCGCCAGCGCCACCGGCACCCGCCGGCTGGCCAGGTACAGCCGCACCAGCCGCCATCCGGCGGCCGCTCTCTCTCGCCGGGTCCCGGCCGCCGGAGGCGGGACGCTTCCCGGCGCCGGCCGATGCAGGCCTGCCGTGGTCATGGCAGATCCTTCAGGGTGAGCCGGCCGGCCCGCAGCGCGGCCAGGTGAGCGGCGAGCCAGGCGTGCCGGGCCCCGGCCGGCCGGGCGGCGAGCCGCTGGGCCGCGGCGTAGACCGGCCCGGTCGCCGGTCCCGGCGGGGGCTCTGGGAAGTTCTCGGCGGTGGCCATCAGCCTGGGCTGCGCGGCGAACGGTATCCCGGCCGCTTGCAGCAGCGCTGCCTGCACGGCCTGCTGTGCCGGGCTGCCGGCGCCGCTGCCCGCGCCGACGAAGGCGTGGGCGAACATCAGCCGCAGCTGGCCGGAGAACTGCTGTGTGGCCAGGGGCCCGTCGCAGAAGCCGCACGGTCCCGGCAGGTTGAGCGAGCCCAGCGACAGGCGGAGCACCGGCGGGTGGCCGCCCAGCGTGATCGCCTGGGGCGGCCCGCCGTCACCGCTGGGGTTGGCCACGGCGACCTGGGTGGCCCGCGCGGGCGCGCCGGGCAGGCCGGCCACCTCGGCGAGCACCGGCTCCAGCGCGGCGGTCACGTCCGGCAGCCATCGGCGGTAGGCCGGATTCAGGCACACCGGGACCCCGGCGGCGCGGCCGCAGGCGGCAGTGTACGCAATCGGCGCGTCGTTCGCGGCGTCGTGCAGGGCGGGGATGACCACGCCGTCCGCCGACAGCCGGGCGGTGCTGGCCAGCTCGATGCCGGTCCCGGCGGTCGCCGTCCCGGCGAGCGTGACGACCGCGGCGGCGCGGCGCAGCCACGGGCCGCCGGCCCGGGCGGGCAGGCCGCACGCGCCCAGCGCCGCGACGGCGATCCCGGCCAGGAACAGGATCCGGGCGATCGGCAGGTCCGGCAGCCAGGGGTAGAAGATCCCGGAGTCGGTCAGCTCGAAGTTGCCGTTGGAGTTGGTCGGCAGGATCAGCGCCCACCCGCTGGAGTCCTTGAACCCGGTCTGGAACGACAGGACCATCGCCAGGAACGCGCCGAACGCGGCCACCGGCGCGGCGAACCGGCTCGGCCAGCAGGCCCCGATGGCGAACCCCACGGCGCTGAACGCGGTCACCGCCGTGGCGCCGACGGCAACCCACCACCACGGTGGCGTGCCCCCGACGCCCTGGTGGGCGTAGATCGCGAACATGACGCCCACGCAGGCCAGGTAGGCCGCTACCGCCCAGATCGCGGTCGCGGCCCAGGTGGCGAGCTGGGCCGCCCAGCGCGGCCGGGCGGTCGCGGTGACCAGGTCGGCCAGGCCGCGGCGGCCGTCCCGCGATCCCATCCAGGCGGCCACGCCGGCCACGAACGGCCCGAAGTCGACGATCGTGTGCCCCTGGCCCATGTTCCAGAACGTGCGCAGCGCATACAGCGGCGACGTGCCGGTGCTGGGCCGGTAGGAGTCGAACCAGAACAGCGCGGCGATCAGCGGCAGGATCCAGGGCATCGCGTTGCGGCGCAGTTCCACGCGGAGCAGCCGCGCGGCGCTGCGCGGAAGCGCGCTGGTGACGTGCGGCGCCCGGTGCCGCACCGGGGCGGTGGCCGTGGCGGTCATCACGCCGCCGCCGTGGCGGACCGGGCCGCCGCGAGCACCGCGCTGTAGCCGCGCTCCAGCGGCGCGTCGCCGGCTGCGCCGGTGCCCTCGCCGCGGGCGGTCAGCGCGCCCGGCGTGCCCTGGAACACGATCTTCCCGGCGTGCATCAGCGCGACCTCGCTGCAGGCGGCGCCGACGTCCTCGACCAGGTGGGTGGAGACGATCACAGTGGCCCGCGTGCCGAGGTCGCGCAGCAGGGCGCGGAACGCCACCCGCTGCTCGGGGTCCAGCCCGGCGGTCGGCTCGTCCAGCAGCAGCAGTTCCGGCTCGTTGACGATCGCCTGCGCGATCCCGGCCCGGCGCAGCATGCCGCCGGACAGCGTACGCAGCTTCGCTTTCGCCCTGTCGCCGAGGTCGGCCCGCTCGATCGCGGTGGCCACCGCCCGCGGCACCCGGCCCGGCGGCATCTCCTTCAGCAGCGCGAAATACTCGACGAACTCGGCCACCGTGAAGCCCGGGTAGTAGCCCAGATTCTGCGGCAGGTAACCGAGCCGGCGCCGGATCTCCCGCCGCGGCCCGTACCCGCCCGGGTCGCGGCCGAGCAGCCGCACGCGGCCGGAGCTCGGCGGGATCACCGTGGCCATCATCCGCAGCAGCGTGGTCTTGCCCGCACCGTTCGGGCCCAGCAGCCCGAACACCCCGGGACCGGTCTCCAGGGTTACACCGGCCACCGCCTGGGTGCGGCCGAACCGCCTGGTCACCTCGCTGATCTCAACGTTCATGACGTTCCTTTCGGCATACGGGTGGCAAACCACGCGATGGCGCCGCAGGCGGCGGCGACCGCCAGGTAGGGCAGCACGAGCGCGGAGCTGGCGACCGCCGCGGTGACCCGGCCGGAAGCCGCGTTCACCGACTGCACCGTGATCGCCCAGGCGGCCAGGCCCGCCGCGACGCCGGCGTTCGCCGACCGGGTGACGGTCGCCGCCGCAAGAGCCAGCGCGGACACCGCGGTCATCGGGATCAGCCAGCCGAACGTGACCGAGGCGGCGGTCCCCGACGCCGCCGACGCGGCCAGCCCCAGCGCCGCGTTCAGCGCGAACACGGCCAGCACCCGGACCAGCAGCACCATCCGGTCGCTGACCGCCATGGTCTGCGACAGTTCCCAGGCCGGGTCGATGCCCGGGCCGTAGGCGTAGGCGATGCCGGCGGCGGCGACCGCGGGCGCGGACAGCGCCACGAACGGCGTGCCGGTGCCCCGCGTGGCGACCATACCGGCCGCCAGCACGACCGCGCTGGCGATGACCCAGCCGAGCAGCAGCGACGGCGTGGTCACCAGTGCCCGCGCCAGGCCCGGCGAGCGCAGTGCCCGCCCGGCCAGCCGCTCCACCAGTCCCGGACGGCGGTGCCAGACCTCCGCGGCTACGCCCAGCCACACCCGGTGCAGATCGACGTCACGCGGGCATCCGCCCTGGCCCGGTCCCGGCAGGTCATCGCGGTCATCCGTCATCCCATGGCTGAAGGTCATCGTCCGCCCCCGTCCCGCACCGGCTGCCGCAGCACTGCGCGCATGAGCTGCCGGACCCGGTGAGCGCGGCTTTTCACCGTGCCCTCGGGCACGCCCATCAGCCCGGCCACCTCGGTGACCGTCCGGTCCTCCACATACATCAGCCGCCAGACCTCCTGCGTCGTGCTGCCCTCCGGGCCCAGCGCCCTGACCGCCTCGGCGAGTTCAGCCCGGGACAGGGCGGCCTCCGCCGGATCACCCGAGTGCTGGCCGCCGTGGCCGGCCAGGGCGGCCAGCGGCAATCCGGCCGGGCCGCGGCGGCGCAGCCACAGCGCCGCCTGCCGCCGGGTGATCACCCACAGCCAGCCGCCTGCCGAGCCCTCGGGCCGGTAGCCGCGTGCCCCTCGCCAGACCGCCAGGAAGCTCTCCTGCAGCACGTCCTCCACGTCGCCCGCGGGCAGGATGAGGCGCAGGCGGGCTGCCAGCCACGGCGCGTGCCGCGCGAACAACTCCCGCAGCGCGGTATCGTCGCCGCCCGCCATCGCGGCGATCAGCTCATCGTCGTCCATCGCTTCTCTATTGCGTTCCGGCGGCATCAGGTTCACCGACGCGGGAAAATTACGGCAACACCATGAGAGGTTTCCGCTGCCGGGCCGGGCGCATCCCTAGGGCCCGCGCTCACCGGCGATGGCCGTGCATGAGGGTACAATTGGCTCTGACCTCCACGCATCTGGCCATGTGGTGGGCCGCCTGACCGGGCGGCTCTGTACGGTTACGTTCTTCACCGGCCGCCTCAGTTGAGGTGGCCGTTCTCATGTCATCTGGGCTGAGGCACCTTCTGGAACCAGAGGAGCTTCGATGGCGCGAACCTTGTCGCTGACGGTGCCGAGCGGGCATCTGACCCTGGGGAATCTGCTCGGCGCGATCAGCCGCTGGACGGAAGATCAGCGGGGTGGTGACTCGCTGTACGGCATCGCGGATCTGCACGCGCTGACCACCGAGCATGACCCGCGTGCCGTCCAGTCGCTCACGCTGGAACAAGCCGCCTTGCTCGTCGCGGCGGGCCTGGATCCACGCCGCTGCACGATCTTCGTTCAGAGCCAGGTCCCGGGGCACGCGGAGCTGCACTGGCTGCTGGAGGCGACGGCCTATGACGGCGAGCTGCGGCGGATGATCCAGTACAAGGAGAAGGCGGCCGCCCAGCGGTCCGTACGATCGGCGCTGCTGGCCTATCCGGTGCTGATGGCCGCGGACATCCTGCTGTACGACGTGGAGACCGTACCGGTTGGGGATGACCAGCGGCAGCACGTGGAACTGGCCCGGGATCTGGCTATCCGCTTCAACAAGGCTTACGGCGACACGTTCGTGGTACCGCGGGCGGTGACCGCGCCGATGGCGGCGCGGGTGATGGACCTACAGGACCCGGCGAGGAAGATGAACAAATCGGCAGCCCAGGACGCGCCGGGTGTCCTGCGGCTGCTCGATCCGCCCGAGGTGATCCGGCGCAAGATCACCCGAGCCGTCACCGACAGCGGCCGCGATGTCGTCTTCGACCCCGTGGGCAAACCCGGGGTGGCCAACCTGCTGACCATCCTTGCGGCGTGCATCGGCACCACACCGGCGGCGGCCGCGGCGCACCTGGATACCTACCGGGACCTGAAGGAAGCGGTCACCGCGGCGGTCATCGCGGAGCTTGGTCCACTGCAGGGACGCTACGCCGACATCTGCGCTGATCCTGCTGCCATCCTGGCGATGGTGCGTGACGGCACCGCCAAGGCGCAAGCACTTGCCGCCCCGACGCTGGCGCGCGCCAAGACCGCTATCGGCCTGCTGTCTGCGTGAGAAGGCGGCCCATCCACAGGGCCTGAGGCAAGCAGGACGTAAGTCCGGCTGAGTTGTGCGCAAGTGCTGAGCGCGGCGGGTGATGGCGACGCCGATGAGGACGATGATCATGCCGCCGACGACCTGTGCGGTGATGTGATCATTCAGGATGGCGGCGCCGAGAATGACGGCGACGATGGGCAGCAGGTAGGTGACGACCGAGGCCGTCGTGCCCTCGTCGGTGATGAGGCGGTAGTTGAGGATGTAGGCGATGCCGGTGCCGAGGCAGCCGAGGACGGCCAGCGCGGCGATGGCGTCCCAGCGGAGGTGGACGGGCTGGAGCCCCGCAAAGGGGAACACGATCGCCAGCAGGACGGTGGCGGCGGTGAGCTGGCCCGCGGACAGGACCAGGGGCGGGATGCCACGGTGGGCTAGGTACCGGTCCATGTAGACGTAGCTGGCGCCGTAGCTCGCTGAGGCGCCAAGGCAGGCCAGGCCCCCGGCGCTGGCGATCTGCGAGCCGGACTCGCAGGGGGAGAAGATCAGCAGGGTTCCGGCCAAACCGATGATAAAGCCGGCCAGCTTAGGGGCGGAGATCCGCCGTTCGTGGCCGGTGGCGAAGGCGATGACCAGGGTCCACAGCGGGGTGGTGGCGTTGAGGACACCGGCGACGCTGGAGGTAACGTGCTGCTCGCCGATGGCAAAGAGCGTGTAGGGGATCGCGTTGGCGAACAGGGCCGCCACCGCCAGGTGCAGCCACACGAGACGGCTGGCCGGCAGGCGGAGACCACGCGAATAGACGATCACGGCCAGGACGAGGGCGCCGAGGGCCAGGCGGATGAGGACAATCTGCACGGGGGAGAAGCCGCGGAGCGCGATCGCGATCCACAGGAAGCCTGAACCCCAGAGCAGGGCGAGCAGGGTCAGGCGGGTGAGGCTGCCGCGTCCGATGGCCATGCCGGGTTACTCGATGGGGTCGTGGTAGCGCAGGCCGGTCAGGTCGGTGCGCATGACGAACCGGGTCAGCCCATACGGCTGGCCGTCCTGGCCGATGCTGGTGTGCCACCCATCGAGGACCGGCACGCCGGGGCACGGGCGCAGGAGTTGCGCCTCATCGGCGGTGAGCATGCGGGCGCTGACCTCCTCGCGCAGCCGGGCCATCGTGTGGCCGCGTTCTTCGAGGATGCCGTGCATGCCGTAAGGGTGGCCGACCTGGGGGTCGATGAGACCGGTGCCTTCCTGTAAGGCTTGAGCCAGTATGCCTCCACGGGTTTACCCACGGCGATTGACCAGTGAACGGCAGGGCACGCCTCCGCCAAGTCATGCACCTATCCCGTGGCAATCGCTGACGCTCAGTCCCCTCCCGGCCCCAGGAGCTGGAGGAGGCCTTGCCGGTCCGGGCCGGGGAACGGTGGCGCGGTCTTGTCACCGATCCGCTCCACCGTGTCCCTGATGTCCGCACGGGTCAGGACCTCCTGCGGCAGCGCGAGGCACATGATGGTGGCGAGCAGGGCGCGGAACGCGCCTGGGTCATAGGCCGCGGCGTTGACCAGGCGGCTCATCGGCTCGTCCGGCGGCGCCCAGGGACGGCCCTCCCGACGGGTCGGTGCAGGCCCAGGCGTCCCCGACCGCGGCGAACCCGGTCGCGACCGGGACGCCGCCGGCCGCGAAGCGGTGGAAGCGGTCCGTGAAGCCTCCCATCGGCAGCACGCCGGTGACCGGCTGGCCGTCTAGCCAGTGCGCCTGCAAGGGGCACGCCCCGACGACGCGGGCGAAGCAGTCGCTGTCGCGCAGCGCCTTCAGCGGCGCATCCTTGCTGGCGGCGTGGATCGTAACCGACCACGTGTTGTTGTCGCCGTACAGCGTGAGGAGTGAGATCGTGCCGAGCGGCATCATGACCGGCCCGAACATGGGGGGCTGTGACGGCCCGGTGAAGTACCGCGTGTAGTAGGCGAATCCGCTGCTGTCGGCGTGCGTGTGCGGGCGCGCGCCCAGCGCGGTCAGCAGCTCGGCGCCGGGCGACCGTCGGCCCATCGCATCGACCACCAGGTCAGCGCGCAGCTCCTCCCCAGAAGAGGTCCGTACCCCGGCGACGTGCGGGACGCCGCGGATCGCGGCCGGCCCGCCGATCAGTCCGGTGGCGCGCACGCCGCGGCGGATGAGCACCCCCGGCTGCTGCGCGGCCACCGCGGTGATCACCGACTCCACCACCGGGCGGCGGCCGGTGACGAGCCGGAAGGCCTCATCTCCGGGGCGCGGCTCGTGGTCGGACAGGCTCGGCGGCAGCATCCCGCCGTGCTCGGGCGCGCCCAGCGGATCCATCCACCGGCACCCCGCCGCGGCCAGCCGCCCGGGCAGCTCGGGCAGTTCTTCGTCACAGACCTGCCGGAACCGCGGGAACAGCATGTGCGGCTGGCGGAACTGGGCGACGCCCTTGCGCTGCCAGCGCTGCCACGCCGTGGCCGGCATCGCAGGCGGGCTGTCCCCGTCTGCCTCCAGCACCGTGACCTGGTGCCCGTCCCGCGCGAGCATGGCCGCCGCGGACAGGCCGACCACGCCGCCCCCGCACACGACGATTGACCCCATAACCATTACCTCCCCTTGCTTGTTACCATTCAGTAGCCTGCGCGGTTTCCGGTGCCGCCCGCCATACGCAGCTCCGCGTATAGCCAGGGCATGGCGACCGGGGTAACGTCCGGGAAGGGGAGCCATGACAGAACGAATGACGGTCAGCGAACGGGACCTGCGCACGCTGGCCGGGATGATCACCGCCCGCCGCGCCGACATCCCCGCTCAGGGGCTGCCGGCTTCCTTACTAAGCGACCTGATGGGCCAGATTCGCTGCGATGCCGTCTCGTTCGAGGGATTCGACAGCGAGGCGGCGCGGACGTGGTTCGGGCAGGCGGCCCCCGCCGATGCCGACACCGTCGACGAGGCCCTCGAGCCCGCGCACTGGCGGCATTACTGGGACTGCGAGCCGTGCAGCTATCCCGACCGGACCGGCGACCTCCGGTCCATCATCAAGATCGGGGACTTCTACTCCGCCCGGCAATGGCACAGCACCGGTATGTACGGCGACGTGTACCGGCCGCAAGGGATCGAGCATGAGCTGATGCTGACCCTGCCCGCCGGCCCAGCCGTCCCCCTGGCCCTGGCGCGACCCTGCGGCTGTTCCTGTTCCGTGGTTCAGGCAGTGACTTCAGCGAGGCGGACCGCGCGCTGCTCACCCTGCTCCGCCCGCACCTGCATCAGGCCTATCTCGACGCCGAACGACGGCGGCAGCCTAGCGCCGATCTCACATCCCGGCAGCGGCAGCTGCTGGACCTCGCCGCTGCCGGGTACACCAACGCGCAGATCGCCCGGCGGCTCAGCATCGCCGAAGGCACCGTCCGCAAGCACCTGGAGAACATCTACCGCAGGCTGGACGTCACCAGCCGCACCGCCGCGGTCATCCGCACCCTGGCGGCGCTGGCTGAGCGTGGTGAGCGGCCGTCTCCTCTGGTGGTGCGGTCCGCGGTGGGATGGCAGGTGTCGTCATCGCGGTGCGGGCGCGCTGGGATGGCGAACGTGAGCTGGTGCTGATGAGGGCGGGTGCGTGCCGCCATAGGAGGCAGGCGAGGGCACCGAGGGGGATGGAGGGCAGGTAGGTAACCGCCCGGTACAACAGCACGGCGGCCGTGACCTGAACGCTGACTGTGTGGCCGGCGCCGGTGGCCAGGACACCGACCAGGCCGAGTTCGGTGATCCCCAGGCCGCCGGGGGTGATGGGCAGGGCGGTGAGCAGCCGGATGAACGCGAAGGCCGCCAGTGAGGTCTGCCAGGGCACCTGAGCCTGGGACACGCCGGTGGCGCGCAGGCAGGCCAGCAGGACGAGCCACAAGGTGAGGTGGCTGGCCAGGGTGGCGGCGGTGATCCGCCAGCCGCGAGTGGCGAGCAGGGCGCCGGCCCGGTCACGGAAGCCCGCCAGCGCCCCCGCGACGTCGGCAGGCGGTGGTCGGCGGGCCAGCCGGCCGGCCACCGCCAGGGGGCGCTGCAGCGCCCGGCCGGCGCGGAGTGCGAAGGCCTGGCTGCGCAGGAGGAGGCCGAGCCCGAGGACCATGGCGGCGAGCAAGGCCAGGCCCACGGCTGCGGCGGTGATCAGGATGGCATCGGGCCGGCTGGCCGTAGCCAGGACCGCCAGGGCGACGACGGGCAGGCCCAGCAGGCCAAAGACGTTCCAGATCCCGGTCACCAGGGTGTAGAGGACGTAGCCGGCGGTGCTGACGCCCCAGCTGGAGAGCATCGCCCAGCTGACGCCCATGGCGAGGGCGCCGCCGGCGGGCAGGGTATTGGCCACCGCGTTGGAGCCGAGGCTGACCGCTGCCGCCTGCCGCAGCCGGATCCAGGGCAGGACCGCGCGGATGGTTACCCAGTAAGCGACCATGCTGGCGGCGGCCACGGTACCGACAAGCAGGACGTACGGCCAGGTCATCGACTGAATGCTGGTCCACACGCTGCGGTAGGACGCGACGTGGGGGAGGGCGAACCCGAAGGCGGCCGCGATGAGGGCAGCCGACACCGCGGCGCGGAGGACCTTCCGGCCGGCCCGGGCCGGCCTGCCACTGACTGCTGCCGGGCGCCGCGGCCGGTGCCCGTCCCGCCGACAACGCGTTGCCCCGACGGCGTCATGCTGGCAGCGGCCGACCCGGCGTCGGTTCTCACCAGATCTGGCCGGTTACGGTGACTAGCAGGAGGTGGGAGCCGTCGTGCCGGCTTTGCCCGAGCGAGAGCAGGGCCAGCGGCCACACATTCGTGGCGCCTGGTGGATCCTCTCCCGGGCTGTTCACCGGCGTGCCCGGCAGGGCTGCCGCCGGCTGCGGCCAGCGCTACCCCGCATATTGCCGAGCACCCCTGCAACCAGGCCGAGAACGACCCATCCGATGATGCCCACAACCGACTCCTCAGTCAGTAAGAAATTGACGTGCGGGTAGCCGGTCCTGCGCGACAGGTCGCGGTGGGAGAAGTCATCTCCCGCGGGCTCTTGCCCTTTTCTGAGCCGGTGCGCCGTTTCCGGCGCCGACCCGAGCGCAAAAAAACTCCGGGTCCTGCGCTGTTCCCGCCGTATTGGCGGGGCAGCTGCCGAGGTCCGGAGCAACACGCCCACATTATCCGCAAACTGCACCCGCGTCCACGAGCCCCGACCAGCCAGAAACAAGCGCCCGGCGCGTACCCGGTAGCGGTCACGTCCGCCGATAAGGACTGATCTCGATCAGGGCTGATAGTGGGGTAGCCACCTGGTGCGGCCGATGACCGGGTCGACCTGTCATCGGCGAGCGCGGGCGCGACGGCCCCCTCGAAGGTCCGCACATACGGCGCGTGCATCATCCTGGCCTGCAGGTTCACGCCGACCATCCACGGCGCGGCCCACTTGCCGCCGCCCGCGGCCACCGGCGCCCCCGGGCGGAGCGTGCCCATGACGTTCCGCAGCGCGTCCGGGGACTGCAGGATGTCGTGGACGGCGCAGAACAGGGCGGCATCCGCGGTGACCCCGACCTCGGCCTCCTCGGCGGGCGACTGCACGACCGTGACGTTGCGCCAGCCCTCGGCCGCGATATGCTCCCGCGCCACCGCCGCCATCTCCGGTGAGGCCTCAATGCCGACCACGCTGCCCTGCGGGCCGACCTTGTCCCTGAGCAAGCCGGCGCACAGCCCCGTCCCGGATCCCACGTCGAGGACCACCTGCCCGGGGCGGACCGGGAGCGCCTCGACGACCGCCTGGCGGTAGCGCCGGAACGCGCCCGTCTGCCGATCATAGGAACGGGCATGCTCGCGGTAGGCCGGCTGATACGCGGCCCGCCGCCGGCGGATCTGCGGCCGCCGGGAATTCAGGTGAATTGCTTATGACTTTCCGCCCGGACTCTCGGCGGAGCGGTACCTCCTCGAGGTTTTCCGGGCGCGCCCTGTGTGACAGGATTCAGTGCCCGGGGCTCGCGGTGCCACCGGCCCGCTCACCTAATCGATCTATCGGGAAATCCGGCCGACCCGGCTGGTATCCTGGCCATTACCGATCTTCTTTGCCTGGTGGACGGGCAGCCGGGCCTTCAAGATTTACTATCCAGCGGTATATTTTCCGGCCTGCAATTTCGACTGTAGCCGGCCGGCAAATTCCGCCACCCGGGCTATGGCCCCGGCAGAATCTCTAGCCCGGCAATATGTTATCTTTAAATCCTTAACACATTACTTCCAATTCCCGGAGTATTTGGCTATTCTGGGAGAAATTGGATGCCGGCGGCGCAGGCGGTCCGGTTGACCGGGTGCCGCGGAGGCCGGCCGCAGAAGACCCGATGAGCTACGCGTCAAACCCTCCGGGCTCGCATGACCGGGGAGGATGATGGGATGCCCTGCACACTGTACGTGGCCTGGGATGAACGGCTGACTGCCTACGACTTCGGCCCTGACCATCCAATGGCGCCGGTCCGGGTCGACCTGGCGATCGAGCTGGCCCGCGCGTTCGGCCTGTTCGCTGAGGCGGGGGTGTCCGTCGAGCGCGCGCCGCCCGCCACGGACGTGCAGCTGGAGATGGTGCACATCGAAAGCTACATCGCGGCGGTGCGGCTGGCCGGCTGCCCGGACCCGGGCTCTCCGATTCCGGGTTTCGGCCTCGGTACCGCGGATGACCCGGTGTTTCCCGGTATGCACGACGCGTCGGCGCTGGTGGCGGGCGCGACCCTGGCAGCAGCCCGCGCGGTCTGGACCGGCGCGGCACAGCACGGCGCCAGCATGGCGGGTGGCCTGCATCACGCGATGCGAGCCAGCGCCAGCGGCTTCTGTGTCTATAACGACCCGGCGATCGCGATCGCCTGGCTGCTGGGGGCGGGCGCGGAACGGGTCGCTTACGTCGACATCGACGTGCATCACGGTGACGGGGTGCAGGCGGCGTTTTACGACGACCCGCGGGTGCTGACGATCAGCCTGCACGAGCATCCGGCGGCACTGTGGCCCGGCACCGGGCTGCCGGCCGAGGCGGGCGGGCCGCAGGCAGCGGGATCGGCGGTCAATGTGGCGCTGCCGGCCGGGACCACGGACGCCGGGTGGCTGCGTGCCTTCCATGCCGTTGTGCCGCCGCTGCTGCGGGAGTTCCGGCCGCAGATCCTGGTCAGCCAGCACGGCTGTGATACGCACCGGCTCGACCCACTGGCCGACCTGCAATTGTCTCTCGATGCGCAGCGCGCCGCGGGCGCCGCGATCCACTCCCTGGCCCACGAGGTCGCCGACGGCCGCTGGCTTCTTACCGGCGGAGGCGGCTACGAACTGCTCCAGGTCGTGCCCATAACCTGGACCCATCTGCTCGCCGAAGCCGCGGGGCATCCGATCGACCCCCAGGCGCGCACCCCGGATGCCTGGCGCGAGTACGCGTCCCGCCGCACCGGCCGCCAGGCACCCGAGCTGATGACCGACGGCGCCGGCGCACAGTACACCGGCTTCGAGTCCGGCTTCGACCCCTCAGACCGCATTGACCAGGCCATCATGGCAACCCGCAAGGCCGTCTTCCCCGAGCACGGGCTGCTGCCGCTGCCCTGACCACCCCCGGTGGACGGCCACATCTGGCCCAATCGAGACCAAGGAACCCCTCAGCGATGCAAAAATCTTCGAGCGTGACTTACCCGGCCGTGGCAATGACAACGCCCGCGCCCGCAGCGGGATGACTGACGATCGCCGCGCCACCGGCACGATCCAGCAGTTGATCGCCGAGCCAGCCCTGGCCATCGAGGACCACCCGGTTCGTGGCGGGCGGGCGCCTGCTGGAAGCGGCACAGACGGCCCAGCCGAAACGACCCCGCACCTCATCGACGATCGCGACCCGATTGCCCAGGCCCTGAGCGACGTCGTGGTCCGCCGGCTGTTCGCCGCCGGGCTGGACCTTGAGGCTGTCGCGGGCCTGATTGGCGATCACCGCGCGTCCGCCAGGATCTGCCATGCGATCGACGAGATGGAAGGGATGATCAGAGACATCCGGGAGGCAGTTTTTAGTTCGCGGCCCAGATGATACGCGATGCCACTCCTGACGCTCGGCACCATCCGGGGACCAGATCGATGGGATCATGACCGAGTGGACACCCCCGGAAACGGGCCAGCAGACCACGGTCGTGGAACCGGGCCTCGCCGACCGGCATCCCCCTTCCGCACGCCAGCATCGGCGGGCTGGCCGGCCTGCTCGACATCCTCAGGCGGCGAGGTCCACCCAGCCCGGCGGCGTGCTGGTACAGGTAACCCCGACGCTCGGGTCCAGCACCGAATTCTTAGCCCCCCCGGCTCATAAGGCTCCAGGTGCTGGCTCCGCCTTCCGCTTCATAATCCTGTCACGGTGATACCGCATCCTTACGCGGGTGAGTACTGGCTCCGTCCAGCACGACCGTCACGCATGAGAGTTTGAGGCATTGCCGGATGGCTTACCACTGGGGCTGAAGGGTTAACGACGGCCATGGCTGCTGCTGATGATGACGACATGCCTTCCGCTGCTCAGGTCCGCGCGGCCGCCGAGGGCCGGGAGACCCACCCGGCCGAGGCGCACTCAGGCGGGAGCGCGGGACGGCTGAACTGGCTGCGGGCGGCGGTGCTCGGGGCCAACGACGGGATCGTGTCGGTGGCCGGCATCGTGATCGGGGTGGCCGGGGCGACCGCGGCCCGCGGGCCTATCTTCACCGCCGGGCTGGCCGGGCTGGTCGCTGGGGCCGTGTCGATGGCCCTGGGCGAATACGTGTCCGTCTCCAGCCAGCGCGACAGCGAGCTCGCGCAACTCGCTCAGGAAAAACGCGAACTAGCCGAAACCCCAGAGGCCGAACTGACCGAGCTGACCGCCCTGTACGAAGCCAAGGGCCTTTCGGCGGCCACCGCCCGCACTGTCGCCGCCGAGCTGACCGCGCGCAATCCGCTGGCCGCACACCTCGACGCCGAACTGCACATCGACCCCAACGACCTGGCCCACCCCTTCCAGGCCGCCGCCGCATCCGCGCTGTCGTTCACCTCCGGCGCCTTGCTGCCGCTGCTGGCCATCCTGCTGCCCCCTGCCACCCTGCGGGTACCCATCACATTCGCCGCCGTCCTCATCGCGCTCGGCCTGGCCGGTGCCCTCAGCGCACGCATCGGCGGCAGCGATATCCGCCGCGCCGTCCTGCGGGTGGTTATCGGCGGAGCGCTGGGGCTGGCCTTCACCTACGGTGTCGGGCACCTGTTCGGCACCGCCATAGGCTAACGCTGACCATGTGATTTTCCTTCACCTCGGGCTGGGCCAGCAGGCTCGATCCCGGTCAGCTGCCGCGGTTGATGGTGGCGGTTCCGCGGATGACATCGCCGGCCAGCTGGGTCAGGGGGCGGTTGTGGTCGCGGGCGTAGCGGCGCAGGATGAGGAAGGCGTCGTCGGGGGTGGTCCGGAGCCGTTCGGCGAGGATTCCCTTGGCCTGCTCGATCATGACGCGGCTGTTCAGGGCGACCTGCAGCTGCCCGGCGACGATCTCCTGCTGGTGGACCGCGCGTACTTGCAGGATCCCGATCGTGGCGACATCGACCAGCGCCCGGGCGGCGACCCCGACGGTCGGGTCCAGGCCGTCGGGGGCGGCGGAGAACAAATTCAGCGTCCCGATGATCTGATCACGCAGCCGCATCGGGATGGCGTGCACCCCGGCAAAGCCCGTCTCGGCGGCGGCGGCGGCGAACCGCGGCCAGCGCGCCGCGGCCCGGGCCGCCCCGACGTCACCGATGATGACGGGCTGCCCGGTGCGGTAGCAGTCCAGGCACGGGCCCTCCTCGTTCTGGATCTGGAACAGCTCCAGCACCCTGGCCTGCTCCGTCGACGCCGCGACCAGCCGCAGCATGCCTCCGCTGTCGGCCAGCAGCAGACCCGCCGCCTCCACCTCCAGCAGCTCCACGCACCGGACGGTGAGCGTGTGCAGAAACTCCATCAGGTCAAACCCGGCGACCAGCGTATCGGCCAGCTCGACGAACACCTGCGCCAGGCGCTCATCCACGGTTGCTGCCATACTTGCCACAGTAGACCTCGCCAGTGCCAGGCCCGCCCCCGCCCACACCCGGCCTAACGCGCCCATCACGCTGGTGGCCTGGAATCCGGATCGGCCTCCAGGCGCAGCCTGCGGCTGACCACGTTGCCGGCGGCATCGTCCAGCGCGATGCCGCTGGCGAAGGCGTACCCTCGCAACCGCACGAACGCCTCCTCCAGGTTCACGCCCAGCTGGACCGAGATCATCCCCGTCGCCTGGTAAACCTCAGCGCGCTTGTCCGACAGGCCATCCAGCGGCCGGTACTGCGGCGACCCGGTGATGCCGGCCGCGGCATCCAGCACCATGCGCAGCGCGATGTCGGCGAACACCAGCACGTCGGCCAGTTCGGCCATCGTCAGCGAGCCGGGCTGCGCCCGGTACAGCGAGAGAACCCCCACCCGGATGGCCCCGTCCTGCAACGGAAGCGCGAACATGGCCCGTGCCCCGGCCGCCACCGCCGCCGGCGTAAAACCCGGCCACCGTGCCGCCATCGACTCCAGGTCCGGGATCAGCATCGGCGACCCGAACGCGAAATCCTCCGCATCCGGCCCCTCGCCCATCGTGAACTGCAACTCCTCTAGCCGGGCACTGACCGCGTCAGAGGCAAACAGCGGCTCGCTCGCCACCGGGCCGCTCGTCACTGTCACGCCCGCGCCGTCGACCCCGAGCCACCGGACAGCGGCCCGGCACAACGCCGCCACAAAGACCGGGCCATCGCCCTCATGCGCGGCGGCGATCCGCGCCCATACCCTGGCCGTCCGTTCGCCCGCCACCCACTACCCTCCCGGCTCCTGCTCCGGCAGCAAGGCGTGGTCTGGACCCGGCTAAGTTAGTTTGCCAGCTTTCTGTGGCCGAGATTACGCCTAATATCAGCTCCTGTCCGCTCCGGGTGCCGCAGAATTTCCCTTACCAGGATAAGGAGCGTACTCTGAAAATCTGAAAACAGAGTTCCGGACCTTGGCTGATGCATCCGCAAAATCTGCGGGGCATTGCGGGGCCCGGATTTTTTTTTATGCACCGGTCAGCCACTTCGCCGGTACCGCCGAACTGCAACGGTAAAACGGATCATCGCGCACCGAAATGACCGGGCCGGCCAATCCGGCCCGGCACCCCTTGATAGAGGCTCTTGATGAAAGTCCTGATTATGGTCCTGGTCGTCGTCGTGGTGCTGGTCATGCTGGGGCTGGCGATCGCGGCCAGGATCGTCAAGCAGTACGAGCGGGGCGTGCTGTTCCGGTTCGGCCGGGTGCAGGGACCGCGGAACCCCGGATTCCGGCTGGACATCCGCAAAATCCTCGACGTCACCCGAACTCAGCTAACCAGGCGGTGCGCGACGGGGCAGGCCCGTTGCCCCCACCCCAGAGGCGGCCCGGGCATTCCGGCCGCTTGCAGAAACCCGTTCCAGCCGAGGAGAACGTGATGAAACGTAAAACCTTCGACGTAATGATGGCCACTGCCGGCATCTTCCTGGCCGTCACGCTGATCGTGTCCGGGGCACTGCTGACCTGGGCTCATAACTTCATCGCCAACGAAGTGCACACCCAGCTCGCCGCGCAGCAGATCTACTTCCCGCCCGCGGGCAGTGCGGCCATCAAGGCCCCCGAATTCGCCGCGATGCACCAGTACGCCGGGCAGCAGCTGACCACCGGCGCCCAGGCGGAGGTCTACGCCGACCACTTCATCGCCAACCACCTCAAGGTCATCGGCGGGGGCAAGACCTACGCCCAGCTATCCGCGGAGTCGCTGGCTGCGCCCACGAACGCGGCGCTGAAGGCCCAGGTCCAGACCGTGTTCCAGGGCGAGACCCTGCGCGGGCTGCTGCTCAACGCCTACGCCTTCGGCACCATGGGCGTGATTGCCGGAATCGCCGCGATCGCCGCGTTCATCGCCGCGCTGGTCATGCTGATCCTCGGCGGCCTCGGCCTGATGCACGCCCGGCGCACTTCCCCAGCCACCGACATCCTCAGCGGCCACCCCGGCCCCGTACCCGCCCCGGGCACCGCACCACAGCAAACCACCCACTCCAGCGGCAACGGCCTCCCCGCCACCGTGCCCGGCAACTCAGCCGGTCCATCCGTATAACCACGGCAAAGTCCCACCGCCTCTGGTGGTGCTGGCCACAGGCCAGCACCACGAGGCTGCGGCGGCGGTCCCTGCGATTTCCGCCTGCGTCATGTCACCGTAAAGCGCATGACCAGGCCGGGAACGATCCACAGGTGGGACAGGGGTCTGTATCGGCGTAGTGTTCATGATGGAAGCTGGCGAACTAGCCGCTGGGCCGGGACCTTGCCTTGCTGCTCGAGCAGGAAGGTACCCCTATGTTCAGCGTGGATTTCAGCACCTGCGAACGCGACGGTCATATTGTCATCGCGTTGCGCGGGGAGCTTGACCTGGTAGACGCCGCGAATGTCGCCGCGGCGCTCGCAGCGGCCGCGGCCCGCGCGCCGGAGATCATCGTGGACCTGGCGGACCTGGCGTTCATCGACTCCAGCGGGGTGGCGGCGCTGGCGTACGGGCGCAGGCAAGCCCGGCGGGCCGGCGGGGAGCTGGTGCTCACCGCGCCGCGGCAGCACGTTCTGAAGACACTTACCATCACGCGGCTGGCCGATGCCTTCTCCGTCTACGCGAGCGTGGACGAGGCAGCGAGCAGCGACGGAAGTTCCCGGCCGGTGGCCGCGCCGGCGCCGCTGCGGCTGAGCAGGATACCTGGGCGACCCAGTGCCATGCGGTCGGGAACGGCCTCAGGCGCGGAGCGCGGTAGCCCGGAATCTGCTGGCAGTACCGGCCGATGGCGAAATCCGGTGCCGGCTCTGGGGATGAAACAGGTCATACGAACCGCCGGGCATATCTGCCGGCATGAAAGGCAGGACACGCCATGAGGCACAAGATCCGCGATGCATTGCTGATCGCCGAAGAACTCCTGGAAGCGCAAACATCGTGACGGCGTCAACGTCGCCTTGCGAGCCGCCGCTGGTCACGCTGTGCCATTGCGGGCACCCTGATGACGACCATGATGCCATCGCTTCCCGCTACTGCCGGGCAACTGTCGCGGACGCATTGCGCCGAAGCTGCATGTGCATTGTGACAAGCCAGCCGGTCCTCGGACACTACTCATTCCCCCGGGGCCACGCGGGTTGAGATTCGCTTGGGCGTGGATGAGGTGCCCGGTGGGCCGGTAGCGGGCGGTGCAGCGTGAACGACCACTCTTCCCCCCGCGCGGGCAAGCCCTACGTGTTCAGGGGGCCTGCGGGGCGGATCGGCGCCCGAACAGGTGCCGACTGCTGCGCTGGCCGCCGTCTCCGCCGGGGCGGCGGTCACCTGCCGTTCCGGTGCCCAGCGTGCTGGCGGTATAGCTGCGGGCGGTCTCGCGCTGGCCGAGCAGGTCGTCGCGGTCCTGGCTGACGGCGGCCGTCTGGCGGCGGGACTCCCTCAGCCCGTGGCGTGCTTCGCGGCCGCGGCGGGACGTGCGGCGCGCCCCGGCCAGCAGCAGGCTCAGTCCGGGCACGGCGATCGCGCCGACCACGATGCCGTAGAGGAACAGCGTGCCGGTGGATCCGGTGACGTGGTAGCCGAACACCGCGAACCCGTGGGTCAGCGCGTGCCCGCTGCCCCCATTGGACAGAACGCCTGCCACTCCGGCGACCACCGCCGCGATCAGGATGACGAGCCCGACAATTATGTTCATGATGGCACCTCAGGCCTCTGAGTTGTAAACGCATACTCGAAGACCGCAGAATCCGCTGGATGTAAACCGATACGGCCCGGCGGCCCGGCAGGTCTGTGCCGTAAGCCGGAATGAACTGACGTGCGGGATAGCCGGTCCTGCGCGACAGGTCGCGGTGGGAGAAATCTTTCCCCGCGGGCTCTTGCCCTTTTCTGGGCCGTTGCGCTTCCGGTGCCGGCCCGGACGTTAAAGAACTCCGGATCCTGCTCTGCTCCGCTCTATTCGCGCGGCAACTGCCGGGATCCGGAGCAACACTTTCGTACTACGCTTCCTTGGACGCTCGCGCGTACGGCCCGGCTTGCAGTCGTACGCCATCTTGGCCAGCCTTGATGTACTGCCGGTGGTGCCGGGTGATTGGGCGGCGTGCGGTGAGGCGGGTTGGTGTGGCGATCACGGAGCGTCTGGACCAGTTTCAGCGCAAGCACCGGTGGGCAGGCTTCCCGCTCGCGGTGGTGTACAAGTACTTCGACGACTTCGGTGCCTACCTGGCGGCGTTGCTGACGTACTACGGGTTTGTATCGCTGCTCCCGCTGCTGCTGCTGCTCTCGACGGTCCTGGGCTTCGTTTTGTCGGGTGATCAAAGACTCCAGCACGAGGTGCTCACCTCGGCGCTGCACCAGTTTCCGGTGATCGGCGGGGATCTGGACCAGCCGAAGCATCTCGGCGGCGGCCCGGTCGGCCTGGTCGTGGGAATCCTCGGCTCCCTGTACGGCGGCCTGGGGGTGGCGCAGGCCTTCCAGTACGCCGCCAACACCGTGTGGGCAGTGCCACGCAACAGCCGGCCGAATCCCTTCCGGGCCCGCGGCCGCAGCCTGCTGCTGCTGGCCACCGCCGGAACGGCCCTCCTGGGCACGACCGTCCTGTCAATCCTGGGCGGCGGCGGGGCCGGGGCGCTCGGCGCAGCGGAAAGGTCCCTGACCCTGGCGGCGTCCGTTGTGATCAACATCGCCGTGTGCGTCTTCGCGTTCCGCTTTGCGCCGGCCCGGCGGCTGTCCGTGCGCGACGTGGTGCCGGGCGCGATAGCCGCAGCGGTGATCTGGCAGTTGCTGCAATCCTTCGGGATTATCTACGTCCGGCACGTGGTCAAGCACGCCAGCGCCACGAACGCGGTGTTCGCCTTCGTGCTCGGCCTGCTCGCGTTCCTCTACATCACGGCCACGGCCGTCCTGCTGTGCGCGGAGATCAACGTCGTGCGCGTCACTCACCTGCACCCCCGGTCGCTGCTCACCCCATTCACCGACAACGTCACCCTGACGGCCGGGGACCGCCGCGCGTACTCCCGCCAGGCCAAGGCCCAGCGCAGCAAGGGCTTCGAACACGTCGACGTCAACTTCGACCCGCCTTCACCTGAACCGGAGCAAGACAATCCCAGCCCGTAAACCATACGGGCGCCGGAGTCGCGTGAAGGCGGAAAGCTCATGCCCCGTACCGCCCTGGTGACCGGAGGTGCGAGCGGGTGTTGGAGACGACGATTTGGTATCCGATGTGGTCGCCGAGCGAAGTGTTGGGACTATACCCAGAAAATAGCTACAACAAGAACAACAACTATTGCACCGAGCGCGATAAGGGCACTGATCAAGCGCTGACGTTCCGCCTGCCGTGATTGTTCTGCTGGATCACTGCGACTGGGAGGCATGCCGCGCTCGGAGTGCTGACCATCGCCCAGGTCGATGCGCTGGCCGACGCGGCCGGTCCCCGGCACGCAGCGGGCACGGACGATAGGGCTCGCACGCGCATGATCGCCAGCTCGGCGTTTCGGCTAGCGCAAGGGGGTGAGGACTGCCCGCCCGCAGACTTGGGTGGCCCGGAAGTCCCGAACCCGAAGAGACTTTTGGTCCTAAACAGCTGATCGACCCTGGACATAGGCGTGTGCTTAGAGATGAGCGCAGCTGGATGTGGGGTGAGGTGCGATGCGGTCGGGCAGTGTGGAGGAGAAGGTTCGAGGCGCGGGCATCAGCGATCGAGCGGAAAACCGGGGCTGGCGTAGACGCTGGACCCGGCGAAACGTCGCGGCAGTAACGCTGCTGGTGTATGCAAGCACATTTCTGTGGATGACAGCGTCGTTCGCGGGAACTAAGAAGCCCCCGGGTGGGGCAGCGTGGACGCTCGCCAGCGTCGGCGCGCTTGTCAGCCTCGCGCTGTTCACCCTCGCCGCGTGGGGCGTGTTCAAGTCGAAGCCGTGGTGGGAGCGGCTCGCAGCTGCGATGGGCCCATCGGCGTCGGAACCCGATACCAGATGAAGTTCCTCCCCGGACGTCCCATGGTCGGGGAGTGCGTGCGGTTCACCCCGCCGACCTCGTGGACGGTTGCAGGTTCGGCGAACGCCATGAGCTCGTCGTTCTCCGGCCGGGTCATTCCGGTCCCGGCCGGTGCGCGGCTCGCCTTCCGCATGGAGATCGAGACCCGCGGGCTCCTCCGGGCTGCGCTGCCGCTGCTGCGGCGTCGGATGCCGCGGGACCTGGAACGTGACATAAGCAATATCAAGGCCACGCTCGAAGGGCCGGCCGAGGCGCCCGCGCCCCGATCGGACTCGCCTGCCCGCGGGTCGGATGCAGCACTCCGGGCGACCAAGGCGATCCACACGCTGGCCTGGTTCTCCATAGAGGCGTGCATGATGTACGTGCTCTACGCTGGGTTCGCCGGGCGATCGGACCGGCGCGCAGGCATCGCTGCGGGAGTGGTTGCGGCCGAGACCCTGATCTTCGCCGGGAACGGCTTTCGCTGTCCGCTCACCCAGGTCGCGGAGCGCCTGGGCGCCGAGCACGGCTCCGTCACCGATATCTACTTGCCCCGGTGGTTCGCCCGCAATCTTCCCGCCATCCATGTACCTCTGATCGGCCTGGCCGGATACCTCCACGCGAGAAACCTTCGGAACCGCCGCTGATCCGCCCCGACTCGACGGGAATGGCCGAGCCCCGCCCGGACGTATTCGGTCAGAGATTGCGATCGGTCCGACCCTTCAGCGCTCGCCCTGTCGCGTGCTGGATCGGAAGTGGCCACGTGGCAAGCCAGCTGAGATTCGCGATTGCCTCGGGTGTTGTTGCTGGGCATCTGACACTGCAATGGCTTGGCCGCAACTATGGCGCCACGAGAGCCGAACGTCACCGCCGCCTGCCGGGCCATGACCTGACGCGTGACCCGATGGCCGTGACGACTCATGCCATCACCATCGACGCGCCGCTGGATGCGGTCTGGCCCTGGCTGGTGCAGATGGGTTGGTATCGCGGCGCGTGGTACACCGCGGAGTGGGTCGATCGGCTTCGTCCTTGACGATCTCGGTAGTGGGAAGACCCGGTTCATTTGCCGCAGCCGCGAGCGGAGCGGGCCATCATGGACCGCTGCGGCGTGCATGCTTGCCGTCATCCCGACTGACTTTGGCATATCTCGCCAGATGCCCGCGGCATCAAGATAAGGGCCGAACGGGCGGCGTTTGGGCGCGAGGATGTGCGTGCGGGGGTGAAGGCCGCTGTCGGTCAGTCCTGCTCATGATGGTCTTCCGTGCGGCTGGGGTCCTGGACGAGGGACTCGGCTCGTGCCTTGATCCCGCGCAGCATCCTGCGGAGCATGGCGAAGTCACCGAATTCCATGAGAAGCACGCTCAGCAGTGCCATCGGCGGGTCTCGCCAGTCGTACACGGCGCGGATGCGGGTCACGAGGCGGGTGCCGCCGTCGTCTGTCGCGGTCAGGTGCCACGACCAGGTGCTGTCCGGTTTGGTCCACAGCAGCCACTTGCCGGGTTCGAAGGAATGAACCTTGAACGCTGTGCGGTCGGTGGGGGTGGCCGCAGGCGACATTGGTACCCACTGGCCGACTTCCAGGCGCTGCAAGCTGGGCATGATCGTCGTGGCGCTGGGCCGGCCGAGGTTGTCGAGCAGGTCGTTGCTGTAGAACCCGGCACGCTGGCAGCCGACCTGCACCAGCCATGGCCAAACCGCGTCCGGCGGTGCGTCGATCGTGATTGCCCTGGTCGATCTGTACTGGGCTCGGGACTGCAACGCATCACCGGGCAGAGATGTGGCGGCCTCGGCCCGGGTGGCGCCCCAGTGCAGGTGCCACCGCCGGTACAGCGGCGCCGTCAAGAAGGCTGGCATGTCGTGCAGGACATCACCAAGTTCGCCGACGATGTGCCGCAGGCTGCGGCGTAGCTGGCTCGGCCGGGTGCTCCAGGCAAGGCCGATGATGGCCAGGCCGACCAGAGTGAAAAGGACCTGGAGCGGCTGGAACCCGATCCAGGCCAGTTCCGCGAACTCGAAAGCGATCAGCCCGATCCCGGCGAATATCGACAGTTCGCGGGCATATGAATGATCGCGCCATTGCCACCATCCCGTCAGCAGGAGCCCGCCACCAACCAGGGCCGCCAGTAGCACTCCTGGCACGCGCCAGTCGCTGAAGGGCGTCCCTGCCAGCGCGCCCAGATCCGCGTGGAGTAGCGATCCGTCCGGAACCGCTGCCAGCAGCACACCCCCCGCCAGCCCTGCCGCCCCGGTCGTCATCTCCAGGGCGATAAGGGTCCGCCTCCTATTGCGATATGACCGCTGTCTCCGTGGCCGCATCGCGGTAGGTTGCATTGGTTTCGCACCATTGCCCATATTTTCTACCTTTTAGCGGCCGCGGTGATGTTAGCCGGGGCGAAAGTCCTGCCCAAAGTCCTACTTCGCTCCATATTCCTGACTGGCGCGAACCATGCGAGTGGCCGGCGGGTCCTGAGTCAGCGCAGCCGAGCGCGCGCGGCAGTCGCTCAACGCCGGTACCCCCGCGCCCCTGGTCGCCGAGTGGGCCGGGCACACGGTCGAGGTGCTGCTGCGGATTGACGCACACTGCATCGACGGTGATGACTACCGATGGTTCGGCCCGATGGAGGATGCGCTTGGCCGGGGCTGACCTGGCCCGATGAGGTCGTGGCCGTTCCGGGTATGTCCCAGGAATCGCGAAATGCCGCGGGGCGCCCTCCCAGCTTCCGCCGGGAGTGCGCCTCATGCTGCGCGCTTCTGCTACGGAAGGCTCCAGTGCTGGTTGGAGCCGTTATGGCAGTGGTACACGTGAAGCTGCGTACCGTTGCGCGTGGAGTACGCTGGATCATCCAGGCATAGCCCGTTGGACTTAAGCACGTACTCGTTGCTGCTGGTGTGCTGCCAGATTTCGTTCGCTGCGCCGTTGCAGGTCCACAAGATGACGTGGCCGCCGTTACCTGCGTTGCCGCTGTCATTCATGCACATGCTGCCGTGCTTGAGTTCGCCGCCGCTGAACGACCACTGCTGCGAAGCGTCGTTGACACACGACCAGATCTGTACCTTGGCCCGGTTAGCAGAGCTGTTGCCGTTGTCATCGGCGCATTTGGCGGCGTAGCCCTTGATCTCATGCGAGGACGGAACGGTAGCCGAGGATGACAGCGACACCGTGAGGTCGCCGGTACCGGACAGCTGGGCGCCGGCCCCGACAGTGCACGAGTCCGGCTTTGAATACGGGTGCGTGATGGTGCGGCTCACCGGGGTGGTGGCGGTGAAGCTCCCCGAATTGCTGCCCGCCCCGCTGCCGTAGTCGCAGATGTCGGTCCAGTAGACGCTGACTTCCTGGTCCGGGCTGGCCGAGACGGTCACGGTCAATGTGACTGGATGGCTGAACGTGGCATCGGCATCACAGATGGCGTAGTCGCCCTGAGCGCTGCACGAACTGGAGCTGGGGGCCGACGCCGATGCTGATGCAGCGGTCGGGCCTCCGAGCCAGGCTCCTCCCGCCATGGCCGCACTGGAAAGTGTCATCATGGCGACGCGTTTGACTGTCATAGTTTCTCCTTTGTGGCCGTAATGGTGGGCTGTCCAGTGGCACTGGAGGCGTTTAGGCTCAGCGGGGGCGCGTCGCCAGCCGGTAGACGCCGTAGCTAGTGCCGAGGATCACGTCCACGACCTCCCAGCCCGCTACTCATTGCCATGCTCCGATCGCGAAGTGTCATACAAGAGACGCGTGTCGGTCATTCGCAGTTGCCTGAGGTGCGTTTCTGTTTTCATTCCGTGACTGAGAGTCTTGTGCCGCTAGATGCTTGCTGGGCCGCTTTGTGTATCTCTGTGCCGGGTCATTTCGGGCCACGTTTCCGGTTTGCGCGCCTCTCCCCAGTTCTCGGCGTGCTTGTCTCTGGCTTCCGGGCTCTGAGTGGTCCGCGGCGTGGGACCGCTGCGCATGTCTGGATGGGACCAGACGAGGTGGCGGGCGGGACCGATCCGATAATTGAAGGCGGGACTTGCTGACAGAGTGTTAGCGAGCATAGAAATCTGCTGTCACGGACGGCCATGAAGAACTGCCTGGAGACGGCTAGTCCCGTCACCAAATGTGACTGCCCCCGGAGTTACTGCCGTCCCTGATCCGCCGTTCGATGCGGATTGCTCTCCTCCAATGCGGACCAGTGCTGGCGTCGCGCAGAGCTGGTTATGTGGAGGCAGCGCTGGCGCCGCCCAACACCCGAAGGTGCTCGCTCATGCCGAGATCCGGCCGTTGCGACGACGAATCTTCTTGCGGTCGCCTGCATTTCTATCTGACGACTGAGACAGCTCCACTACATGGCACGTGGCACTTGATCGCCGAATCGGGAACGCTCCGGGGCCCGACGCCAGTATGGCGTTCTGCGCGTTTCACGAGTTCCGCGTGGCCCTTTGAGCGCGGCTGTCGGGTTGCCGTGGATGGCAGCCAGGCTCAGACCTGCTTAGCGCTCAGGCGTCGGCTTCGATGGCGAAAGTGTTGCCGTCTGGGTCCTGGAACCATGCGATGCGACCACCGCCAGCCCTCGCGGTGATGCCCTTGGCGTCATGGTCGAACTCGTCGTAGCGGGCGAACTCGACGCCGGTGGCGGTGAGCTCGTCAACGACCTGCTCGATGTCGTCGACATACCAGGTCGCCATTGTCGCTGGTGACTTCCCCGCAGTGACGGACTGGTACACGTTCAGCGCTGGGCCGCCGCCAGAACCGTAGACGCGGCTGCCGCCGGCAATCTTGGCACTGGGGCCGGACTGCAACGCCTGCAGGCCAAGCTTGCCTTCGTAGAACGCGGCCGCCCGCTGAATGTCGGACACGGCGATCGACGCTCTCAGGTGGAAGTCGCTCAGGGGCATAATCTACCCTACCAAGCCCGCGAGAATCGCCTTCGCCACCGGCCACTATCGCCGACGCGTGACACCCGCTCACCGCGTGCGCGTGGTCCATCAGGAACAGTGACAGAGCAGTCAAGCTTTCGCAAATATAGGTTCGCGTTGCACGGCGTGCGGGTGCGTATCCACGTTGAGATCAGAACAACCCATCGGCGTGAATACCGCGAGGTCGCTGACTTGCATTGAGCACTCGGGATCGAACGGCTATCGAGTCGCAGGAATCCACTTAGGACGGGCGCAACGACGCATAGATGAGCCTGTTGCAAAGAGTGGACTCAGATCGTGCGCTGAGCGTGAAGCTCTCAGCGGACGACTGATGCCGATCGGCCGCTGGCCCACCAAATCTCCCTCGCCGGAACGCTCAGAATCGGCGAGCAGGCGAGCCCGATTGGGGTTATGCAACCCGATTGGGGTTATGCAACAGGCTCAGACATGCGCGCCCGAAGCGGTGCGGATGTGCGCGCTCATGCCGCGATGAGGCGCGTTGAGATCACCGAGTGTATGCCAGGTGGGCCCCGCTACGAGGACCCGGATCTACCCTCGAAGCCACCAGGCAGGGCACCGCGGGCGCTCGCTGCGTCTATGCGTCAAGCCTGATGACGACCACGGTGTGTGATCAGGTCATCGTGGCAACTCGCACGCGTACCCGCCGTTATGCACGGAGGCGCCCGTCGCCTGCCTCACCCTCAACGGGCACCGAACGATCATTCTGCCGCCGTCCGTGTGTGCGAGTGCCCATCGGCGTTCCGGCTGATCACGGCTCTACGCGTCGCTTGACGCCTCGCTCACATGCCGAATAGAGTGCGATACGTATTAACATACCTTTGCGCCGCCCGTCATATTAGTTCGCACTGGCGACTCATGCGAAGGTCAGCGGTCTCTTTGGGACCAGCCGAGGTTGCTGATTGCCGTCCGTAAGAGTGATGCATGGGGTAGCTGGTACAGCCATATTCAGCCCATCCAGTCACGGCTGCATGGTGTGCAACGATCGCGTCGTTGCTCACGACATGATTCATGAGCCACGAAACTCGGGCCGAAAGGCCCATTGCCAAAGGCCTTTCCGCCGGTCGAATCAGCGCCGGCGAACCTATCATGATCTCATGAATGCAGCACCGAGCCCCGCGGACTGGTCTGCGTGGTGGTCTTGGCCGTGGCGCGCTGCGAGCGTCTGGACAAGCCCTCCTCCTTCCCTCACCCCGCAAACGCTTACCCAGCCCATCCTCCCCGGCTGGCTCTTCGCGAACAGCATTAGCGTGAATGAGGAAAATTCCAGCTCGCCACAAACAGAGCAAGATATTGTTGCCGCGCACAGTTACGGACAGCAACTTGGCCGTATCCTCGACGTTCTCGATGAGCTGTTGAAGGAACGGCCGGCTGGAGCGCCCGATACTCGGCCTGTCCGGGAGTTCGTTAAGCTAAGGACCGAGATCGATGCGATTAAAGCTCGTCAGTCTGCAAAGCGCGCCGAACAAATGATCTCCGATCTGGCCGACATGAAGCAAAGTAATCCGGGTGAATATCAGCACCTAGCAACGGAACTCAGGAAATTCTTGGACGGCAGCGGAGAATAAAGGCTGACGGGTCCGATGCCTTGCCACCCAAGGGCGTGGTCGTCTGCCGCGGGGTACGCGTGCTGAAGGCTGCTGCAGGTATGCGGCGCGCCGTTCACTGATCAGCTGCGGCTGGCGGTCGCTGCTGGGTTCTACCGGACCTGCGTTATCGACGGCATCCTGTAACAATCACCCGCCGAGCATGTCCGCCGCCCCCCAGTGCCCGCCGAATCACCTACCCTCGGGTTCACCCACCTGCAGATCGAGGCCCTGCTCACCGCAGCCCGCGAGTCCTGCCGCCGGTGCGACTTTGCCCTGGTGGCCATGCTCGGCTCCGGCACCTGACCGAGCCCGCATTTCCCGCGGCTCAAGCTCCCGGAGACGCCCGGCATTGCCGAGAAGAGGGAACCTAGCCGAGATGGATGCCCTCTTTAGCTTTAGCAGTGCGGTAGCGGCGGCTCAGATTCACCGTACGGGGGGTGGAGCATGAAGCGTAGCGCCCACCAGCTCTGACCGAATCGTTCGTAGCGCAGCCATTCATTGCCGTCGCGTCCAATGGTCCAGCAATCGAAACCGTAACTTTGCCCGCCTATCAGTCCCTGCTGGCCGCCTGCGCCCGTGGCGAGGGTCTGAGCCGGGCCGCCGGCTTCGCCGTAGAGATCTATAATCCTGTCCTGGTTGCCGTTGACCACGAACTGATAGGTTTTCTGGGAATGGTTCGCCGGGTCAAAGTAGACGTGATAAATAAGGGCGCCAACAGGGAGCGCCAACGCGATGGCGGTGCTTATGATCCACCATACGCGAGCCAGGGTGGGTTCCTGGCGAGTCTGGACGGCCTGGGTCACGGCGCAGGCCACCCCTTTGCGGGCACCTTCATACCCGTCGCACACCAGGGCGGTACCACCGCTTTCGAGTTTACCGCCGACATGAACAGCCCAGATCCTGTCATTAAGCCGCGCTCAGGTGGTCAGCCGTTTCCCGACTTCAATCTGCAGATGACACCAGGCGAGCAGGACACAACGGCGGTAAGCTTCCTCGCCAATAGCGGCAGTTTCACCTGGTCCCTAACCGTTACTTACCTTATTGGGACACAATCCCACCAGCAGCAAATCAACCCACCGGGCGGCCAGCCTTTTGCCGTTACTGCGCCAGCGGCAAAATATACGGTAGAATACCAGGTAGTGCCGTTCGCAGGGCTCCAACTCGCGAGTCCGGGCTAATTAACGCCAAAGCAAAGACGACTTCGGATCCATACGGTCAAATTTCGGTCAGCTCAGGAAATCCTTAAACAAATTCCCGCCGCACCCTCCTCAACACTGGGCACGGTCCGGGGCTTAACAGGCTCTTCGAAGTTAATCGGGGTGGCGTAGCGGTCTGCTGACGGATCGTGGCGGCTGGGCAGGGCTGGCGTGTCGCTGCATAAGAGTGCCCGCGGCTTTCAAGATCATGGTTCTTTCCACGGAAGCATGATCATCAGGAAGCCACGGGCACGTGCGTCAGGATATGGCGTCCCGGCTGTTCGCGCTGGAAGGCGCGGAGGTCGCAGAGGTTGATGAGGAGCCCGGCGGCGGGCGGACGGTGTGGCTGGTGACGGCGGACCCGGACGCGCGGGCATGCCCGGTGTGCAAGACGCCGTCGGAGCATGTCAGGGAGCAGGTGGTGACGCGGCCGGCTGATATCGGCCGGCACCAGGTCAGCGTGGCATGGGTGAAGCGGCGGTGGGAGTGCCGGGTTGCTTCGTGCCCGCGTAAGACGTTCACCGAGTCGCTGCCGGCCATCCCGCCGCGGTGCCGGGTGACGGAACGGCTGCGTGATCACGCGGGGCAGCTGGTCGCCGGGGGCGGGCGGACGGTCGCGCAGGCGGCGCGCGAGTGCGGGCTGTCATGGCCGGTGGCGCATCAGGCGTTCGCCGCGACCGCGGACCCGCTGCTGGACCAGCCGCCCGCGCCGGTGACGCACCTGGGCATCGATGAACACCGCCGTGGCCGGCCCCGGTGGAAGGCCGATGCGGAAACCGGCGAGTACATTCTCCTGGCGGACCGCTGGCACACCTGTTTCTTTGACCTGTCCGGGGACCAGGGGCTCTTGGGGCAGGTGGAGGGCCGCACCGCCGATGACGCCGCATACTGGCTGGCCCAGGCACCAGCGGCCTGGCGCGACGCCGTCCAGGTTGTGGCCATTGACATGTGCTCCATCTACGCCTCGGCGGTGCGCCGGGCGCTGCCGCGCGCGCAGCTGGTGGTGGACCTGTTCCATGTCGTGCAGCTCGCGGTCAAGATGACCGGGGACGTGCGCCGCCGGTCGGTACGGGAGAAATACGGCCGCCGCGGCCGGTCCGGCGACCCGGAGTACGGGGTCAAGAGCCTGCTCGTGCGCAACCTGGAGCACCTGCGGCCCGATCAGTTCGCCAAGGTCATCGACACTTTGAATGCCGACCGGCACGGCCAGGAGATCGCCGCGGCATGGATCGGCAAGGAAAAGCTCCGCGACGCGCTGAACCTGCGGGCCCGGGTCACCAGGTCCACGCCGTGCGAGCGCGACGTCCGCGGCCGGCTCGCCTGTTTCTATGACTGGTGTGCGCAGCATGATGACATCGCCGAGCTGCTCACGCTGGCCAGGACGATATCGAAATGGGAGGACGAGATCGTCGCGGCAGTCCTGACCGGGGTGACGAATGCCCGGTCCGAGGCCCTGAACAGGCTCGCGAAACTGGAAGCCCGGATGGCCTATTCCTTCCGGAACCCCGCGAACCAGCGCCGCCGCGTCCGGATCGCCTGCACCCGGGCCTGCCGGCGATCCCGGGCCATCACACCGAGACGATCACGTCAGGTAACCGAACGGAAACCCGCCCCGGCTAACTTTGAAGAGCCGCTTAACAAGCTGGGCCAAGTCGGGTAAGCGGAGCGCGTTGCTACGCCCCGCTCCCCTCAGAACCGGACTAACCCGAAGTCACGTCTTCGGCATCATGCCGAACCTCCAATCGACGAAACCTACTCATAACGTGCGACCTCGTGTCGCACCGCACTCTCATACTTATAGGGTGCTTGTCTCCACGGCCCGGCAAGGTGGCGGCGCTGACCGGGAATGGTGCGCCGTCAGCCGCCGGAGGTCAGCCGCCTTGCCCCATCCTCATCGCTTCAAGCGCGATCGGCGGCGGGGCGTGGAAGTCCCACGCCCTGAACAGCACCGCGTTCGGCACGCCCATCGCGCGTCCTTGCATTGCGGTAATGCCCGTGATCATGAGCCGCGGCGGAGGATGGCCCGGAATCCCCGCCAGGTACTGCGCATGCGCCTCCAGGGATGCGATACCGCGTTCCAGCGGTTCGCCGGTGACATCCACGCCATGTGTCGGCCGCGGGTCTCCGGCCACCAGCAGCCAGCGCACAGACCACGGCTCCAGGCCCTCGCCGAGCAGTTCAGGGAAGACCCAGCGATTGCCGGCGTCGCGCAGCGCATCCAGTGTGGCAAGGCCAGCGACCCGGTGGTCGGCCTGATTCAGCCCGGCGACGAACTCCACGTCCCAGGATCCGACCAGCGCAGCGTCCGGCTGGCAGGAGCGGATGACGCGGGCGATGTCGCGCCGCATGGCCAGGCTGTATTCCAGCACGCCGTCCGGGTAATCGAGGAAGCTGACCTGGGTTACGCCAACCGCCTGTGAACCAGCGACTTGCTCCCGGGTGCGCACCTCGGCCGTCTGCGCTGGCGTGCTGCTGTCCATGCCTGCTTCGCCGCGGGTCAGCAGCAGATACGCCACCTCCATGCCCCGCGCCGTCCACGCCGCGACCGCTGATGACGTCCCGTACTCCACATCATCCGGGTGCGCAACCACACACAGGACCCGGCGGAAGTCGTCCTCGGAAAACGGCGGGACTAGATCGGTGGCCATAAACGAACAGTAGCGGCCGCCGGTTCCCCGGCTCCTTCGGTTCGAAAGGGCCGCCCATCTGAGGCCTTCCCACAGCGCTGCAGCTGGCACAACTTCATAATCTCCCGTCGGCGAGGTGAACCGCTCAGCAGCCGATCACGGACGCCCGCTTCTGCCGCGGACAGGGTCAGCGCCACGGGCACGGTGCCAGACCTCGGCCATGCCCACATAGTCAGTCGGCAGCCGTGAACTCTGCCAGCCGAGGACGGAGGTCGACGGGAGACTGTTAGAGCGCCGGGATAAACCGGCATGGAGATGGGGATGGAAGAGCCCTACGTCGAAGGAGTAGCGACCCACGATGGCCCCGAGTCATGCGTCGTCGCCCGTGAGGGCGGCGGCGAAGCGTTGACAGGGGTACGTGCAGGCCGGGTTATTGAGCCGCGAAATCCCCTTGACCGGGGTGCCGACGCTGTTGACAGAAGCGGAAGGCAACATCGCCTGCAGCGTTATCGCGAGCTGCTGGCGGACCCCGCGCGGTCGAAGACCCCGTGCATGCGCGGAATCTCCATGCGCGAGAACCGGGAGGTCCCGTGCCCGCTCGCCTGGGTGATCACCGGGCGGGCTGCTCAGGGAACGCTGAGGCGGTACGCCTGAGATGGACGGGTACGGGAAGTCGGACAGGCCCGTAGTACCTGCGAAGCCGCCGAACAAGACCATGGTCGCGGAGGCGGCGGAGGAAAGGGGCCTGGCCAAGGGGAACGCGGCCAGCGAAACACATGCCGGACGCAGAGCCGGGCAAGATGTGCCAAACGGGCTGGACCGCGTGCGCCGGATAGCGGCGACGGACAAGGAAGCACGGTTCACCGCGCTGATGCATCACGTCACCGCCGGGCGTCTCCGGGAGGCTTACTGGGCGATCAATCCCAGGGCCGCCACGGGGGTGGACGGGGTGACGTGGGACGCCTATGGGCTGGAGTTGGAGGCGAACCTGCGGGATCTGCATACGCGGATCCAGGCAGGCAGCTACCAGGCGAGGCCATCACGCAGGGCGTATATCCCGAAGGCGGACGGGCGGCTTCGGCCGCTCGGCATTGCCGCGCTGGAAGACAAGATCGCCCAGCGTGCCGTTGTGGAGGTTCTCAACGCCGTCTATGAGACGGACTTCCTGGGTTTCTCCTACGGGTTCCGGCCGCGGCGCAGCCCGCACCACGCGCTGGACGCGCTGGCGGCCGGTATCGAGCGCAAGAGGGTGAACTGGGTGCTCGACGCGGACATCCGCGACTTCTTCACCGGCCTTGATCATCGCTGGCTGGGGAAGTTTCTGGAGCACCGGATCGCGGACAAGCGCATGCTGCGCCTGCTCCGTAAGTGGCTGAAGGCAGGAGTCATCGAGAACGGGAAGTGGTCGCAGACCCTGGAGGGGGCTCCGCAAGGGGCGTGGCATCGCCGCTGCTGGCGAACGTCTACCTCCACTATGTCTTCGACCTGTGGGCCGACTGGTGGAGGAAACGCCACGCGCGCGGGGACGTGATCTTCGTGCGATTCGCGGACGACTTCATCGCGGGCTTCGAGCACCAAAGCGACGCGCAGCGGTTCCTGGCAGATCTTCATGAGCGGTTCGCGAAGTTCGGCCTGGATCTGCACGAGGGCAAGACGCGGCCGATCGAGTTCGGGCGGCACGCCGCCCGGAGACGGAAGGCACGCGGCCTGGGCAAGCCGGAGACGTTCGGCTTCCTGGGCTTCACGCACATCTGCGGGAAGACCAGGAACGGGCGCTTCGGGCTGCGGCGGGTCACGATCTCGAAGCGGATGCGGGCCAAGCTGCACGAGCTCAAGGACGAGCTCATGCGCCGCCGGCATCAGCCCGTTCCCAAGCAGGGCAGATGGCTGGCGAGCGTGGTGCGCGGGCACTGCGCCTACTACGCCGTGCCCGGCAACAGCGAGGCAATCAGGGCATTCCGCACCCAGGCGGCCAGGCACTGGTACCGGGCGCTGCGGCGCCGCAGCCAGCGCACCCGCCTGAACTGGGAACGCATGGACCGCCTCGCCACCCGGTGGCTGCCCCAGGCCCGGATCACGCATCCATGGCCGAGCGTGCGATTCGACGCCCGCACCCGAGGCAGGAGCCCAGTGCGGTAGTTCCGCTCGCTGGGATCTGCGCGGGGGGCCGCCCATTAGGGCGGTCCCTACCGCGACCGGAGAGCGACCTGAGTCTTCACGCGCCCGCGCAAAGAGCCGCCGTTAGGCATTGCTTGGTCACGTTGGCGGCCCGCATTGGGATGGCGCACCAGAAAAATCGTTAGGTCCCGCCCCTACCAGGGAACCGGGGTCCCGTCCCAGGAGAAGAACTCTCCGGACGGCCCGTCGTCTGGCAGCAGCGCCAGCCGGACCGCGCCGGCCGCGGCCTCGGCCGGGTCACCATCGCTGGCGGCGGCGGCCGTGTTGAGGTCGGTGCGGCGCAGGCCCGGTGCCAGCGCGTTGACCTTGATGCCCTCATCGGCCAGCGCGTGAGCGTAATAGATGGTCAGCGCGTTCAGCGCTGCCTTGGACGACCGGTAGGCCGCGAAGGTGCCGCGGTGCGGGAACTGCGGCCCGGTCGCCCAGGCCAGCGATCCGGTGCCGCTGGAGATGTTCACGATCCGCGGATGCGCGGACCGCCGCAGCGCCGGCAGGAAGGCATTGGTCACCGCGACGACGCCGAAGACGTTCGTCTCATAGATGCGACGGAAAGCGCCAGTATCGTCTCGGTCTGCTGTCTTGCCGTCACCGGAGATGCCCGCGTTGTTGACCAGGATGTCCAGGGAGTGGACCTGGTGCGCGGCGGCGGCGATGCCCGCGGCGTCGGTGACGTCCAGGACGAGCAACCGGGCGCCGCCGCCGATCTCCTCCACGGCGCGTTCTCCGCGCGCGGCGTCGCGGGAGCTGGCGTACACGGCGAGGCCGGAAGCAGCGAGCTGGCGCGCGATCTCCTTACCGATGCCCTTGTTGGCGCCGGTGACCAGTGCAACTGAGTTCTCCATAGCGCCGAAGGTACCCGCCTGCCCTGCCCGGCGGCAGGCTGCGGCCGGGCAGCCAACCCGTCCGCATGCCGAAGTTCGCCGATCACGGTCGTACGGTGTAACCCAATCGCCAGCACAAGCCGCGCACATCGCCGCCGCCATGTTCGTTCTGACAGCCGAGCTAGATGGCCTTCGCGGCGAGCCAGAACGAACGTTCTGTCGCACGCCGCGAACCCAGTGACGTTTTCCCAACGAATTTCACGTGATCATCTTGTGCTCGAATAGCACCAGGGCAAGCGCAGCCCCGTCGAAATCATGGGTTTTCCCCCGGGTACCACACGTCGATGGTCTTGCCCTTGCGGCTGCTGGTCTTCTCCCGGCACCGGCCGGTGCCGGCGACCTTGCCGTCCAGGATCAGGTACGGCGCGCCGGCGGCCAGGGCGCGTTCCAGGGCCTCCTGCAGGCCCGGCGCGCGCGCCGCGAGCACCTCGATGATCTCGTCCAGGTACCGGTACGCCGTCGACTGCGGCAGCCCGAACCCGCGGCCCAGCCGCGGGATATCGCCCTTGTCGCGGAACCACGCCACCCCGAACAGTGCCTGCTTATAGCAGGTCAGCCTGCGGGTTCCCGTCCGCGTGCCGATCTCGCGGCGGTGCGCGGCCAGCAGCCCGGCGAGAACTACTTCACCACCCGCCTGGACCCCGAACGGGAAACACGCCGCCTGATCGCCAAGCTCGAAGCTTTCGGCCACGCCGTCACCCTGGGATCAGCCGCCGCCTGACCACCCCGTTCAAGAACCCGGCTCCGCTGACGCTCCGCCGGGTGCTGCCGCATGCCCAGCTCAGGACCATTCACGTATCAGGGGCCACGGGGCAAAAACGGGGCCAACGTGTTGATGCCCGTCCCAGGTCAGTACGACCCGCTCAGGCGTTCGCGCAAGGCACATCGACACCATATGTGCAACTTGCAGAGGGTATAGATTCGGGAACAGCGATGATCCATAAAACCGCTCCTTTCTTTTGCCAACCCCTGACCCGACGGCCAGCCCCTTTTCCGAGCTAGCTCAGACTGGCATACCAGAATGGCTAATCTGAGCGCTCGCTACGTCTTGGCCGTGATGATCGGAGCTCGGCGGGCCGGGTGTCCGAGCGAAAGCTTCGTCGGGAGTCATTGCCGATCGCCAACGGCGCGCGTAAGTCGTGCGCCGCCTTTCGCTTGATGGAGTCTTCGGGTCTATGCTCATCGAGGATCTTCGCTTCGACGTTGCGACACTTGACGATCGACAAGACGCCCAGCGGACGCGAACGGGGAGGACACGATCATGAGCGACACCACGACTGCGAGCGCGGAGAGCGCGGTCCGGCCGTTCCGAATCGAAGTACCTCAGGGCGAGATCGACGAGCTGCGCCGCCGCATCAATGCGGCGCGCTGGCCGACCAGGGAACTCGTCACTGATCGGTCGCAGGGTGTGCAATTGGCGGCGATACAGAACCTTGCGCGCTACTGGACGACCGAGTACGACTGGCGCCGGTGCGAGGCGCGATTGAACGCGCTGCCGCAGTTCAAGACCGAGATCGACGGGCTGGACATCCACTTCATCCACGTCGAGTCGGCACACAAGAACGCGTTGCCGTTGATCATGACGCACGGCTGGCCGGGCTCCGTCGTCGAGCTGCTCGAGACTATCGGTCCGCTCACCGACCCGACCGCGCACGGCGGCCACGCTGAGGACGCGTTCCACCTCGTGCTGCCGTCGATCCCCGGCTACGGGTTCTCCGACGAGCGATCCCCGGCTACGGGTTCTCCGACGAGCCGACCGAGCTCGGCTGGGGCCCCATCCGTATCGGACAGGCGTGGGCGGAGCTGATGCGGCGCCTGGGTTATACCCGGTACGTCGCGCAGGGGGGCGACGTGGGCTCCCAGGTCACCGACGCGATGGGCCGCCTGGCACTCGACGGGCTGATCGGCATCCACACCAACCTTCTCACGCCGGCGCTGGGCGATGCCGAGGCCCTGAGCGAGTCGCCGCCCTCGACAGAAGAACGTACCGCCCTCGACGCGCTCGCCGAATTCCATGCGACCGGCGCTGGGTACTTCGTGGAGCAGGCGACGCGCCCGGAGACGATTGGCTACGCCCTCCTGGATTCACCCATCGCGCTGGCGGCGTGGATGATCGATCACGATACGGACAGCTACCAGAAGATCGCCCGCGGCTTTGTCGACGGACAACCTTCGGGCAATCTCACCCGGGAACACATCGTCGACAACATCACCCTGTATTGGCTGACAAGCACCGGGGCGTCGGCTGCGCGCTCGTACTGGGAAGAAGGACAAGAAAATGCTCGTGCGGCCGGCCAGGCTCCCACGCCGGTCTCGATTCCGGTCGGCTTCACGACGTTCCCCGGGGAGATCTGGCGGACCCCGCGCAGCTGGGTCGAGAAGGCGTACCCCAACGTCATCTACTTCAACGAGGTGGACAAGGGCGGTCACTTCGCCGCTTGGGAGGAACCGGGGCTCTTCTCGGAAGAGTTGCGCGCCGCCTTCCGCCCGCTGCGCTAGCCGACACTCGTGAACTAGGCGTCACCTACACAACCGGTGACTGGCCGTTCGACGGGTCGATGCGGCATTGGCTCGACCGAACATAACTGCCGATCCGCGCCTCGACCTCCACACCCGAATCTGAGCCTCGATCGACGCCGGATTCGGCGGTCTGGAGCAGTTCCCAGTCCCTGCGGCGCTTGCTCGCTGGTGGCATAGCGTGACCCGGGTGGACGGCTTACGTTTGGGTTTCCGTTTACCGCTGGGACCGGAACTGGCCCAGCTTCCCGGTTCCAGCCCGGCCGGGAGGTGCCCGATGACCACTGCCGTCCCATCCACCGCACTCGCCACGATCCAGCCCGCCTTCACCGACGCCGAACGGCTCGCCCTTGCCGGGTTCCTAGCCGGGTACCGCAGCCTGACCATGGAGGCTTACGCGCTGGAACTGCGCCAGTTCACCACCTGGTGCCGCACCCGCTCACTGGCCTGGCTGCCGGGAGAAGGCGGTGCCTTGGAGAAGGCAGAACGATCATTCTGCCGCCGTCCGTGTATGCGAGTGCCCATCGGCGTTCCGGCTGATCACGGCTCTACGCGTCGCTTGACGCTCGCTCACATGCCGATGAGAGCAGGTCGCCTTCGAACATACTTATGCAACGGCCGGCATGCACGCTCGCATCTCTCACTCAGGTTTGCAATTTCCCTTGTCTCGCAGCTTCACGAGGAGCAGCGCTCACAGACGCCAGTTGGCTAACATCTCCGAATGGCGGATCCATGATCAGCAATTTGCGCAGACCTTCTATGTCGCCAGCATCAGACAGGTCATGCTTTCTTAGCTCCTCTTGAAGAGGTCCGCTCGTGTTGTTATCAGCAGCTATCTCGAGTCTCGCCATCGCATCCTGACCAATCAGCGAAACGCTAGGCCATCTATCGAGCAGCACTAGCCACTTCCCGAATCTGTTGACAAAGAGCTCGGGGACCTTGCCTTTCTGGAATTCGAATTCATCGAGGGCTATCCCAATAGCAGTCACCAAGCGCATCCGGTACGCAAATTTCTTAATTGCACGAGGCTCTTTCGGCAGAAAGTGGCCCAAGCGTTGAAGCATCCTGTTCCTAGCCCTCGCCGTTTCCTGACGGCCGAAAACTACGTTAAAGTATCTTCTTCGAACGGTGTCCTCTGCACTCTCGGAGAAAGACTTCACTGCTTCGGAGATCGTCTTTCCTGAGAATTCATCGGTTAGTCTTTCATCAATTCCTTTGCGGGTCCGTCGGCGGCGTTCTCGTCGAAGAATGCCGACAATCGGGGATATCCCGGTCAGAACCGCTAGGGCAGCTCCTATCATCACCAGTATGACCCGTACATTTATTCCGAGCAGCCTGGCATGTGTCAGCAAGTGCGTAAGGCTGAAGTAAGCCACGGCGGTGACTGCCACGCCCGCAGCCACGATCAGCGCATACCCGCCCATCTTAAGAGATCTCCGAAAGCCTACTTTAAGAGATCTCCCAAACGCCTCACCAAACCCTGACAGCTGCATAGCGCTTTCGCCGCTGTCTGAACTGAGCAGCTTTCTCAACTCCTTCAAATGCTCCTCCGGCGGTTGCGGCAAGTCAAACTGCAGCTGCACAAGCTTCTCCATGTAGGAACGCCCATAGTCCTCATAGACTGCCATGTCAGCGTCGCCCGGGGTGGGAAGCTCAAGCGCCCTGTATTTGATCGCCGCCGATCTGGCGATCGTATCCATGTCGCCTATGAGGACAGTGACCACGTCATCCTGATCAAGGAGCTGCGAGACAACTTCGCAGACATCGACGGCCCGCGGAGGACGGCAGCGCTCAAGGTCCTCTACGAATACGACAAAGCGCCGACGGCCTCGCGTCGCGCTGGCGATTAGTCCGCCAAGTTGCTTGCTAACCGAATCAATCGAGCCTCGTGCTGCCTCCGATTTCGGGTCGTTGACGAAGCGGGCAACTGCCTGTGTGCCCGAGAAGATTTTTGGATAGATGAACGCGAGAGCTGCGAGGATGATTATTAGAGTGAGTCCGAATCCGTGCGCAGCACGCTCAGCTCTAATCCAGTGCGTGCCTGTCGGCTGTGCCGCGGCGGTAATGATCTCGCGGGTATCGGGGCCCAGCACGAGGCCGACGGCCACAGCAAGGGAAGCCAGAATTACATAGAGCTGACGGCGCCAGCGCTGTTCCGGAGTAAGCATCCTAGACGGAAGCGGCTGGATTAGTCTGCGCCACCAATGGCGCTCTTCGTTGGCAGATTGTGCGACCTTAGCAGCGAAGGCGGCGCCAAGATTGGGAGCGTCGTCGTGTTTCCAGGCGCTAAACTCACAGATGATATGATCGTCATCCCAGTCGCCGTGCGCTTTCAGCTGCTCCTGCACTAGTCGAGCGAGGCTGGTCTTGCCGGCGCCCCACGGACCGCTAATGGCCACCGTCAGGGGCGGCTTGGAGCATTTCCAGTCGATGAGAAAGGCAAGGGCCTCTGCATATGGTCCGTAGCCGAGGTGGTCCTGCTTCTTGGTGCCGGAAGGTGCGTCCGACACGGGAGGCAAGGACGTGTCAGGTCCTGACGAGGAGCAAGAGGTCTTCGACTTTGTCGGCTGTCCCGCAACCTTAACCAAAGCTGCCATTTCTATCCCCCTCAACGTGCCTCGACGCTAACCTGCCTGTTGGCAGGCGGCACAACTCAGTACTCCGCGCCCAGGGTGTACGCCTGGCACCCAGAAGGAGGCCTTGGCTCAGCGCTTGATACACGCAACCGGCGTGCTGCCGTTGTGAGCTGCATCACACTTGGCGCTATTGCCCGCATCGCCATCACAACCTTGCACGTTAGGACGTGTCGAAAAGAGGATAGGCGTGCAGTCATCGCAGGGATTTCGCATTTGCCAGTCCGGCAACTGCCGGTTAGGCCTCACGCGCTCTCGGCCTGCCTGCATAATTAATTACACGCCCAGCCCCCAGACAACACCGTCCGCTTCTGCCGCGATGAGGCGCGTTGAGATCATCGAGTGTATGCCAGGTGGGCCCCGCTACGAGGACCCGGATCTACCCTCGAAGCCACCAGGCAGGGCACCGCGGGCGCCCGCTGCGTCTATGCGTCAAGCCTGATGACGACCACGGTGTGTGATCAGGTCATCGTGGCAACTCGCACGCGTACCCGCCTAAGCGACGCTGCCATCGTGTCCGGTGATCAGCACTCGGTACCTGCCAGGGCGCGCATCGCCGGAGAAGGCTTCCCTCTCTTTCGTATGGTTCAACTCCTGCTCTTGACCACGCGCTATCTGGGCTGATGCAGGCCAGGCAGGTGCGGCGCGGCGGCTAGCTGGCGAGAAACTCCGCCATGACCGGCGCGGTGGCGTGGGGGTTGAGGTCATGGCCCTGGTCAGGCAGGACGGCCAGCCGCCCATTTGGCAGCGTCTTTGCGGCTGCCTGCGCGGCGTTGCCCAGGAACGGAGGGCTTTGCTCGCCGGTGATCACCAACGCCGGGACGGTCACGGTGGCGAGTAGTCCGGCCGGAAAGGAACGGTCACCGATAACGGCCGCGTCGTAGGCGAGGGTGTGAGCGATCGCCTCCATGCCGGGACGGAACGGCGCGTGTCGCATTTGCGCGGCCACCTCCTCGGGGATGCCGACCGCTTGTGTCTGGTAGAGCTCAACGGCGTCACCGCGGCGGCCCGCGGATACCAGCTCGGCGAGTTCCCTGGCAAAGTCGGCCGGCAGCGCCGGATAGGTCTCATCCGTGTTGAACGGCGGCTCATACAGCACCAGGTGCGTGATGGGCAGGCTGCTGGCGGCGGCCTTGAGCGCGAGGGTGGCTCCGGAGGAGTGGCCGAACACCGACGCGGACCCGCCAGCGGCCACGATCAGCGCCGCGATGTCGTCGATCTCCCGCTCGACCGAGTACGGCGCGGTGTCACCGCTGTCACCCCGGCCCCGCCGGTCGTAGTTCAGGGCCGTGAACCGCGGCGCGAGCGCTCTTGCCAGCGGCTCGGTCTGTGACCGGGTATTGAACGCGCCCACGGTCATGATGACCGGGGACCCGTCGCCATACCGGTCGAACGCGATCATGGTGCCGTCAGCGGATGCCACGGTGTCCATCTGTGCACTCCTATCTGCAGGCTTGCTGGCCCCGGATTGATTGCTGGCCCGGATTAGAGTTCTACTCCCGCACGCCAGGCCGCTGGCAGACGTGATCGCGTACGCATTCGCGCCAGCCCGGCGCTGGTTCCTGACGTCAGCCGGTTACGCGCGCGTATTCGGCGGTCAGTTCGACCCGGGTATTCACACCGAGCTTGGCGAACAGGCGGCGCAGGCGGCCGTCGATGGTATGCGCTCACACGCGGAGCCGGGCGGCAACCTACCTGTTGGTCATCCCGGCGGCGATCAAGGCGGCGACCTCACGCTCGGCCGGTGTCAGGGCATCCCAGCCGGTCCCGGCCGCGTTCTTCCGGTCAGCGCGGCGCAACGCAGCCCCCAGCGCACCGCCAGCGACCGCGCCGTCGAGGAACGCGATGACGGTTGAGTGCACGGCCCGCTGGTCACCGAGATACACGGTGTGGTCATTCCCGGGCAGCTCGGCGTACTGTGCGCCGGGGATGTGTTCAGCCAGGTACCGTCCATCCGAGGGCGGCACCGCCTGGTCACCCTGCCGGTGGATCACAAGAACCGGCATGCGCAGGCCAGCCAGCGGCGGGCGGACATCGACGGTTAACCGGCTCCAGAAATGCTCGAGGGCTGGTTCCTCCCAGGCCAGCTCGAGCTGGCTGAGCAGCGGCGAGACGACAACCATCGTAACCGGGCCGTCACCGATGACCGCGTACGCGATCGTCACGTCATCATCAGCGCGCGCATAGCGCACCTCCGGCCGGAACACAGTCCTGATCGTAGTCACCCAGACCAGGACCCATGGATGGAAGCTGGCCAGCCCCCCGGCACTGCGGCGACCCCACCAGAGACCGGATACCATCAGGGCGAATAACGGGGCGATCTGTGTACGGCAATTTCCTCCGGGCCACCAGCTCGGGTGAATGCCGATTCGGCGATTCCGCTGAGGCAGCGACCGGTCTTGTGTCGCGCTCTGTAGTTGCCGCTGCTCTCGACTTGATACGCGATATCCGCCGTTATCTCAAGTCCTCTTTAGGGTGTCTCCGATGTAGCTTTACGGGCCTTCGACCTGCGTCGTGGACGCGTTATCTTAAGTGGTGTCTACGACGCACCGGAAGCGATGTCACCCACGTGACCTGCGTCGATCCCTTGTCGCTGCGCTTTTGAGTTCTGAGCCGCGCCCAGAACCTCACGTCAGCGACATGTCTCAGACGCAAAAACCCCTCATGACCAGGGCTTATCCAAAATCGACTTAAGATAACCGCCGATATGCTCGGCCCCGCAGGCAGCCGGGCGGAGGCGACGTCGGTAGGCCAGATTCGGTCGTTATGCACGCCCAGGACTCGTCGGATCATAACCGATGGGCGGCACAGCCCGGTTACCGTGAAGGTGACAATAAGGCCGTAGGTCAGGTCAGTTCGTGGCGTTGCCCGGATCGCGCAGGTCCAGCCACATGATACGGAGGCCGACGCGGCCCAGGATGGGGTGCCGGAATGCTCCTGGGGCTGTCCCAAGAGTGACGAACCCGAGACTCTCGTAAAGTAGCACCGCGGCCGTGTTCGTATCGACGACGGCGTTGAACTGGATCGCCGCGAATCCGCTCCGCCGCGCCCAGCCGATCATGTCGATGGTGAGGGCTCGTCCCACGCCTCTGCCCCGTGCCTGTTTAGCGACCATCAGGCTGCCGGACGCCACGTGGTTTCCCGGACCGGGCCGGTTCGCGTACATGTTCGCGGTACCTAGTATCAGGTCGTCGTCGGCAGCGACGGCAACCCTCGCCGGTGCGGTCAGCAGCCAGATTTGTTTCGCGTCATCCTCGCTCATGGCGGGGTCATAAGGGAACGTTTGCTGCTCAGTGATGACGTCATGAATGATTGGCCAGATCCGCGGCCAATCACCGTCGCGAGCTTCACGGATGGCGAAGGTCGATGCCATAGGACGCTGCGGATCATCCATATGGCCCATCGCTGGCACCATATCGACAACTCCCACCGGCAACAAGCGCGACCTGAGCGGGGTGGCTGCACGCCGGCATGCTGCTGGTCAGTCTCCCTGCCTTCGCACTCAGGGCAGGGCCAGAAGAGTCCCCGGCCGCTTTTCAGCCACGGCTGGTTCCTGGGCCGCCCGTGAGCTGATGGAGCGCATGGGCCACGACAGCGCCAGAGCTGCGCTCATCTATCTGCGCTCATCGGCCGAAAGGCAGCGTGCCCTGGCCAACGAGGTCGGCAAGAACGCCAGGGCCGCACTTGGCAAACCCGAACGTTCTGGCACGCGGATGGCACGCAAGCGAGGTAAGGCGGGATGAGCGCCAACAGTACACTGGGCATACCACCGCTGGCCTGGGATTATAT
>CAWGPP010000010.1:0-77018 GCA_963824545.1 uncultured Actinomycetes bacterium
CGGTGGGAAGTTCCGCCGATGGCCTTGTCGGGCGTCGCTTCGTTACAGTGGGTCCGGCTGGATACAGAATATCGTTGTCATGTGGAGCCGGGTTTCCCAGCGGAGGGTTGTGGTCTCCGGACTATCCGGCTGTCGTCGCGATGCTCGGTCAGGGCAACGAGCGGTGATGGCGGGCGATCACGCTCCGTGAAGCCGATTCGTGCTTGCCGGGAGAGGAACCTGCGCTCTGGCAGGCTGGTCGGCTGCGGAGGCTGGGAGCTGGCGCTAGCGGCATGGGATGGACGCTGGCGCCGCGACCCTGAGGCGGTGCGGCATTCGCGGCCCCGGGCTCGGGGGTAGAGCGTCGATGGCGAGCGCGGGTACCGGTTCCGCGGCCGGTCAGCAGCATTGCATGAGATCGTCGGCTGGCTCGGCCACGACCGTCATAACCGGCAGGCCCTTGATCGTGACTGGGTCACCGGGCGTCGGGCAAGTCCGCCGTACTCGGCCGGATCGTGACGACCGCTGATAGCGGCCAGTGGCTGCGCTTCCGGACGCCGATCAGGCTGTTCGCGCATCGCTGGGATCGGTGGCCTGTGCTGTTCACGCGAAGGGGAAAACGGCACTGGAGGTCGCGGTCGAGATCGCGCGAGCCGCCTCCGCCCAGCTACCTGACCGCGTTGAGGACTCGCGCCGGCGCTGCGTGCCGCACTGGCCGAGGGCGGGGTCAGCGGTTCAATGTGATCGTTGATGCTCTGGATGCGGCGAACCGCCGCGGACGCAGCCCAGGGCGATTATCGCGGGATCATCCTGCCCCTGGCAGAGACGTGCGCCGACGTCGGCGCGCAGGTGATCGCCGGGTCGAGGCGGCGGATCGGGCGGCGACCTGCTGGCGGCCTTCGGCGGATCAGTGACGCTCATCGACCTGGACGACCGAAGTTTTTTCCGGCGATGGTCTCGCAGGACATGCCATGGCTACTGCAACTGGGCAGGCGACGAGCGCCAGGGAAATCCCTATTCCGAAGATGGCGTCGCTCGGCTATGGCCGCACCGCATCGCGCGGTTGTCTGATCGTAACTTCCTGGTCGCCGGGCTGACTGCGCGCGCTCACGGCCTGCATGACGAGGACGTCGTTGACCCGGCCGGGCTGTCGATCACGGCTACGGTGGATTCCGCGATGCGGGAGTACCTGCGGCGTCTCGCCCCGGTTGCAGATGTGTTGGCGGAGGCCGTGCTGACCCCGCTGGCTTTCGCTGAAGCTCCCGGGATGCCGCTGGAACTGTGGCACGCGGCGGTGCAAGCCCTCGGATCAGGGCACCTGTCCCCGCAGCAGCTGTCACGGTTTGCCCGGTCATCGGCGGCCAGCTTTCTGGTGGAATCTGCCGGTGACGGCAAGGGTGCGACATTCCGCCTGTTCCATCAGGCCCTCACCGACGCCCTGCTGCATGCCCGGTCACAGATCGCCTCGCGGGGATGATGAGCGGGCCATCACCGAGCATTCACCGTGTTCGGCAGGCGATGCGGATGGGGTCATTCACCGGATTACCTGCTGCGCTCTCTGGCCTCCCATGCTGCGCGCGCTGGGATGATCGATGACCTCCTCGCTGACGACGTCTACCTGCTGCATGCCGACCTTCACCGTCTCATGCCGTCGCGGAGCGTGCCGCATCCCCGGCCGGTCTTCAACGGGCCCGCCTGCTGCGGCTGACCCTGCACGCCAACACAGCCGATGCATCCACCCGTACCGCCATGTTCAGCGTCACCGAGACCCTGGAAAACCTCGGACGCACCTACACGACCAGCCATTTCCCGGCTCCTTACCGGGCAGTATGGGCATCGGTCACGCCCAGGGCCGAACGATCTGCGCTGGGGGGCCACACCGACGAAGTTAACGCCGTGTGCGCCTTCACCTGCGATGGCCGGACCTTGCTGGCCAGCGGCGGCGACGACCGCACGGTACGGATCTGGGACCCGGCCACGGGCACCGAGCTCGCCGTCCTCGACGGCCACACCGGCGCGGTCGATGCCGTGTGCCCTTTCACCTGCGATGGCCGGACCCTGCTCGCCAGCGGCGCCGGCGGCACGGTGCGAATCTGGGACCCGGCCATCCGCACTGGGCTCGCCGTCCTTGATGGCCACACCGGCGCAGTCGATGCCGTGTGCGCTTTCACTCAGGATGGCCAGACGCTCCTGGCCAGCGGCAGCGGCGACGGCACGGTACGGATCTGGGACCCGGCCACCGGCACCGAGCTCGCCGTCCTTGACGGCCACACCGCCGAGGTCAGGTCCTTGTGCGCTTTCACTCAGGATGGCCAGACGCTCCTGGCCAGCGGCAGCGGCGACGGCACGGTACGGATCTGGGACCCGGCTACCCGCACCGAGCTCGCCGTCCTTGACGGCCACACCGGCTGGGTCGAGGCCGTGTGCACCCTCACTCAGGATGGCCAGACGCTCCTGGCCAGCGGCAGCGGCGACGGCACGGTACGGGTCTGGGACCTGGCCACCGGGACCGGGCTCGCCGTCCTTGACGGCCACACCGGTGGGGTTAGGTCCTTGTGCGCTTTCACCCGCGATGGCCGTGCCTTGCTGGCCAGCGGCAGCGATGGCACGGTGCGGATCTGGGACGCGGCCACCGGGACCGGGCTCGCCGTCCTTGAGGGCCACACCAGCGCGGTCTATGCCGTATGCACCTTCAGCCAGGATGGCCGGACCGTGCTGGCCAGCGGCGGGGGTGATGGCACGGTGCGGATCTGGGACGCGGCCACCGGGACCGGGCTCGCCGTCCTTGAAGGCCACACCAGCGCGGTCTATGCCGTATGCACCTTCAGCCAGGATGGCCGGACCGTGCTGGCCAGCGGCGGGGGCGACCGCATGGTGCGGATCTGGGACGCGGCCACCGGGACCGGGCTCGCCGTCCTTGAGGGCCACACCAGCGCGGTCTATGCCGTATGCACCTTCAGCCAGGATGGCCGGACCGTGCTGGCCAGCGGCGGGGGCGACCGCATGGTGCGGATCTGGACGCGGCCACCGGGACCGGGCTCACCGTCCTTGAAGGCCACACCAGCGCGGTCAGATCCTTGTGCGCTTTCACCCACGATGGCCGGACCGTGCTGGCCAGCGGCGAGGGCGATGGCAAGGTGCGGATCTGGGACGCGGCCACCGGGACCGGGCTCACCGTCCTTGAAGGCCACACCAGCGCGGTCAGATCCTTGTGCGCTTTCACCCACGATGGCCGGACCGTGCTGGCCAGCGGCGAGGGCGATGGCAAGGTGCGGATCTGGGACGCGGCCACCGGGACCGGGCTCACCGTCCTTGAAGGCCACACCAGCGCGGTCAAGTCCTTGTGCGCTTTCACCCACGATGGCCGGACCGTGCTGGCCAGCGGCGAGGGCGATGGCAAGGTGCGGATCTGGGACGCGGCCACCGGGACCGGGCTCACCGTCCTTGAAGGCCACACCGCCTCGGTCAGATCCTTGTGCGCTTTCACCCACGAAGGCCGCGCCTTGCTGGCCAGCGGCAGCGGCGACCGTACGGTGCGGATCTGGAATCCCGCGACGACAACAGCCCTCCGAGCGGTGCACGTCCACCATCCAACCGAGGCAGTTGAGTACGCTTCCGGCTCGCTCGTCGTAGCAATAACCACCGGACTACTGGCGATACAACTGGGACCCACCTTCAGTGAGTTATGAAGAGACGAGCGATATGGCTTCTACGTGAATGGCCCCCAGCTATAACCACCAGGCTCCTCAACCCATGCGTCACGGTACGCAATAGCGCGAACTCATCTCGCGAAACCGCGACTGTGATATAAGGCCGCCTGCGTTTTCCGGCGCTCTGACATGGAGCACTCACGGCTGCCTGAGGCATTTCTCCGGGGCCGCAGGACGTGAAAGGACGGCTTCATCTCAGCGCGGACGTCCTGGCACGTCCGAGACCGGTCCTGTCACGTAGTAACAGCGTCCTGACACTGCGGCGCATCCTGCGATGCACAACAGCGAAATCCGCCACCCAGCGGAGCTCGCCCCAGTCGAAGGAACCGCCGTGCATCCCAAACTCATCGTCGCCATCGTCAAGGATCACCGCAGGTCCCGCCCCTGTGGTGCGGTCACTGGCCAGCTCCACCGACTGCGCCATAAGTGCCTCGCCCGCATGATCCGGTGCCGCCAGATAAGCCAGCGCTTCCGGAATGTCATTCAGCGCCAAGCCAACCGACGGGTCCGCGCATCGGCGCGGACCCTCGCCGCAGCCACTTCCATGCTCCGCATCATCGGCACGGGAGGCAGAAGCTAATGCTCACCACCCTGCTCCTCATCGTCGGCGGCGTGATGGCGCTCGTCCTCATTCTGCTCGCCGTCGTAGTCGCCGGCATCAAGCAAGAGCCTCGCGCAGAAGAGCTGACCAGCCGACCGCCCAGTGTCGTCGCAGCGTTGGTTCGGCGCCTGCTCGGTGTGTACGTCCGCAAGCCGGACCAGCCTCCAGCCTCTGACCAAGATCGTGGAGAACCGTGCCTGACCACATGGGACCCGCCCCGCTGGCCAAAAGGGCCCACGGAATGAAGGACTGCCGACAGTCATGCCCTGCCGCAAGACATCGCGATTCGACGCAGCCAACCTGGGCGGCGGATGCGGTCTCCACCGCGCTCGGCACTCCCACAAGCAGCAGGGCAGGAGGTGAAAGCAATTGCAGGCGTACACGGTCGAGCAGGTAGCCGAAATGCTGCACGTCGGTCGCGACAAGGTCTACTACCTGCTCCGGACCGGCCAGCTGCGCAGCATCAAGATCGGCAAGCTGCGCCGTATCACCGAGCAGCAGCTCGCCGAGTTCATCGCATCCCTCGGAGACGTGGCCTGAGTCGAAGATCCAGCGTCATCGTCAGGGACGTCTTGGGACTTCTTGTGTTAGCGTCGCAGGTAGCCCATCAACTCTCCGTGGAAGGAGAGAGCAGATGAAGATCCTCATCAGAAAGCATCACGGGACGGCCTATCCCGAACGCGGCGGGTACACCGCCGCCACCGATCTCAGGTACCAGTACCAGCCCTGGCCACCACGCATTCCGGTGGTACGCCTCGAACGCAGGTCAGGGCGCGCCAGCCAGGTCCTAGCCAACCGCCTGGCCGGTCGGAGGGAGCCGATGTCGAAGATCATGATCGGCAAGTACGACGCGAGCATCTATCCCGAGGGAAACGGTTTCACCGGAGCCATCGACCTGGGCGTTGACGTGCGGGGCAGGCGCCGCCGCGTCAAGCGCAAGGGCAGGACCAAGGCCCAGGTCAAGGACAAGCTCCGCGAAGCCGTCGCCGATCTGGAAGCAGGCGTCACCACGGACGCGGGCTACACCGTGCAAGACGCCGTGGCCGATTTCCTGCAGAAAGGACTCAAAGGCCGGGCCAAAGGAACCATCGACAACTACCGCTCGCTCGCGGATCACAACGTGATCCCGCAGATCGGCGGCATCAAGGTCAAGGAACTGACCGCGGACCAGCTTGACGACTGGCTGGACGAACGCGCCGAGGAACTGTCAACGCGGTCGCTGCGCCTGATCCACCAGATCGTCGAGCGCTCGATCCGCCAGGCGCAGGCACGCGACAAGGTGCGGCGCAACGTCGCCAGCCTGGTCGATGTCCCCGAAGGGCAGGAAGGCCGCCCGTCCAAGGCGATGACGCTCAGCCAGGCCGTCATGCTCCTGGAGACCGTCGAGTCCGGCACGCACCGGCTCGCGGCCTACGTGGTCCTGTCCCTGCTCTCCGGTGTCCGCACCGAGGAAGCGCGGGCGATCACGTGGGACGAGGTCGACCTCACGGCCGGCACGGTGGCCGTCTACCGGTCCGTGCGGATCAAGGGCGACACCAAAACCCGCAAGAGCCGCCGCGTCCTCAAACTGCCCACCAAGGCGACCCAGGCGCTCCGTGCCCATCACGCCCGTCAGGCCGCCGAACGGCTCGCGGCGGGGGAGTTGTGGCGGGAGCACGGCCTCGTGTTCTGCCGCGAGGACGGCACACGGCTGGACCGCTGGCAAGTACGGAAGGAGTTCCAGAAGATCACCCGGGCCGCTGGGCTCGGCGAGGCATGGACGCCCCGCGAGCTGCGGCACTCGTTCGTGTCCATCCTCAGCGCGCACGATGTCCGCCTGGAGGACATCAGCGACCTGGTCGGGCACAGCAGCACGTCGGTCACCGAGACGGTCTACCGTCACGAGATCCGGCCCGCGCTCACCAAGGGCGCCACGGCCATGAACCGCATCCTCAAGGCGAACGCCACCGAACCGGCCTTCGCCTGCTCCGGGAAACCCATTGGCTCCCCGGTTGGCTCCCGAAGATCAGCAAGACGGGAGAGGGACCGCCTAAAAACCTCGCTGACTTGCAGATACTCTGTCGGGACGGCGGGATTTGAACCCGCGACCCCTTGACCCCCAGTCAAGTGCCCTACCAAGCTGGGCCACGTCCCGGTGCGCTAGGCGCACACACCCGCCGCACTCGGCGGGCTTTCATACCTTAGCGCAGCCGAGGGGTGCTCGTGGCCACCGGAGAGCGCGGGGCCCGGTCTCCCCGGACAGGACGGGTCGCCGCGGCCACCGGACCGCGCCCGTGTGGCGCGCCAGCCCCCGCCGTCATACCCCCTGCCGCCGGGGCGTCCTTCCGGGGCGTCCTTCCGGCGGACTCCTTCCGGGGCCTCCTTCCAAGGCGCCTCCTTCCCGGGGCCTCCTTCCGGGGGGCACCTTCTTCCGGGGGCACCTTCTTCCGGGGGGCACCTTTCCAAAGGGCCTCTTTCCCGGGCGCTCCCTCCCAGGCCATGCGCCGGGACCGTGCCCCCCGGAATGCCCTGCCCGCCGGGACCCTGCCCCCGGAATGCCCTCCATGAGGGTGCTCCGGAACGAACTGGCCCGGACTGCATACACCGACACGCGCCGGGAAGCAATGGCTCAACGGGAACCAGCAACTAGAGTGAACTCGTTTTACGGTGATCCGGTGCCAGGGTCGGCGCCTGATCCGGTGCTACGGCCGGCGCCGCATCCGGCGCTACGGCCGGCGCCGCATCCGGCGCCGCAGGCTGCGGCGCAGCCGCCGAGGAGGAATGGGGTCAGGTGAGGGCGTCCGAGCGTGATCCCATGTCCGGCTGGTACGGCCCGGGACCCGACGACACCACCCAGCCATACGCCCCGCGCGGCCAGGGCGCCCCGCGCGGCGGCACCCAGCGCCCCCGACGGCCCCGTCCCCAAGACCCGTCCCGGACCACACGGGCCACACGCACCACGCGCCCGCTGAAGAGCAGGCGCCGCTGGCCGATCCGCCTCGCGAAGACGCTCGCCGTCATCGTTGTCCTGCTGGTCATCGTGGCCGGCGGCCTCTGGCTGGTCACCCCGTCCGTGAGCCAGGCGCCCGCCCTGGTCCAGGAGCAGGCCGTGCAGCACGGCATCAGCTACCCGGGCGTCCAGCCGCCGCAGCGGTTCACCGAGGCGCTCGTCGCGACCGAGGACCACCGCTTCTACTCCAATTTCGGTGTCGACCTGTTCGCCGTCGCGCGGCTGGTCGCCGGGAAGATCACCGGGCATGCCGATCAGGGCGGCAGCACGCTGGAGCAGCAACTGGCCAAGAACCTGTACACGACGGGGCGCTCCGGCTTCACGGTCGAGGCCGAGCAGGTCGCGCTGGCCATCAAGCTGAACACCAGCTACAGCAAGGCGCAGATCCTGCAGATGTACGCCGAGGTCGCCTACTACGGCGACAACTATTACGGGCTCCGCTCGGCCAGTTGCGGTTATTTCGGCGTCGAGCCGGCCCAGCTGTCCTGGCCGGAGGCCGCGGTGCTGGCGGGCGTGGTGAACGCGCCCACCATCGATGACCCGCGCACCAACCCGCAGAACGCCCGCGCGCGTGAGCAGCACGTCGTCGGGCGCCTGGTGGCCGTCGGCGACCTGACCCAGGCGCAGGGTACCGCCGTGCTGGGACAGTCGATAAACCTGGTGCCCAAGGGAACCGGCTGCGCCAGCTGAAGCGCCGCCGCGTTCAGAAAACCTCGTAACGGTTTCTGCGACGCCAGCCGCCGCCAGGGCCGCGCCATCCCGAGGCCCACCGGCCCACCGGCCCACCCGTCGGTGCCTGAATGCCCGGTGAACCGCACGAACACGGTCAGCGCGACGATGACCAGGGCGGACGCGCCGCCCAGCTCAAGGAGCCCCAGGGCATCCGAGAAGTCCACGGCCGCCTCGGCGAAGCTGACGGCCAGGACGAGCACGATCATCGAGGCGACCCGGCCCTTGAGGTCGTTCAGGTCGCGCATCGTCAGCCAGCCGGGCATCATCGCGCCGCGGTCGCGCGGGATCTCCCTGATGAACAGCTCGTAGAACCCGATGGCCGAGATCAGCAGGGTGGCCCCGATCAGGAACAGGTCGACGTCCAGCAGGAACAGGCCGACCTGGTGGCCGACCGGGAACGGATGGTCGCTGACACTGCGGACCCCGTCCACGAACACGGCGATCCCGTAGGCGAAGGCGCCCGCGGCCGCCAGGATGAGGAACGCGACGGGGACCAGCGCCATCCGCAGCGAGGCGATCAGGGCCCGCTCGGCTCGGGCGCTGAACGGCCGCATGTCCCGCTCCCGGCCCGTTTCTCCTGATCCGGCCTCTGGCTCGTCCTGCATCTCGCTTCTATACCACGCCGTATCTCGGCCGGGGGAGCCGCCACCTCGGCGCGCTTCAGCCCTGGCGGCGCGATCCGCCGGGAACCGCGGGATGAGTGATCAGCGCGAAGCGACGGCCAGCGTCAGTTGACCGACGGCTGGGGGTAGATCTCCTCGGCCGGCTCGGGGTGCCGCGGCTCGCCGCCGCCCGCGCGGTGCCGCCCGGGCGCGTGCGTCCCGTTGGGGCCGGTCGCGTGCACGGCACCCGCGTGGGCCCCGTTCGAGGACGCCCCGTAGGCGCCCTGGGCGTAGGAACCGTTCGCGTACGCCTCATGGGGGTACGCCTGGTCCGGCTGGGCCCCGTTCGGGTGCGGCGTGGCGTGCGGTGGCATGTCGTGCGGCAGCACGGTGGGCGCCACCTCGGCCGGCTCCTCGTTGACCTCGAGGAAGACCCACTTGCGGTAGGACCACAGCCGGAACAGCGTGCCGAGCCCGATGCCCACCACGTTGGCCACGTTGTAAGACAGCGGGTCGGTCATGTGCAGGCCGTAGTGCACGATGGCCACCACGGCCTCCTGGATGCCCAGCCCGACGCAGTTCAGGAGGATGAACAGCAGCGTCTCATGCTGCAGGCCCTTGCCCTGGCGGTGCTTGAACGCCCAGTGCCGGTTACCCAGGAAGGTGACCACCGTGGCCACGACGTAGCCAATGATGATGGAGGTCAGCGCGCCGATACCGACGCCGAAGTGGGCACCGTCGGTGACGCCGAGCTGGACAAGGAAGCCTATGCCACCGACGACGCCGAACTTGGCGATCTCGTGAATCCGTACCGCGTAGCGCGCGTAAGTATCACGGATGTATTTCACCTGGTCGACGGTCCCTTCGATCTACACCGTGCACATACGGGAACGTTTGATGAGGTTACCTGGCGAAGCCCGGTTACACACATTGGAGCCGGAAAACGTGTTGTTAAATTGTCCGAGCCGCGAGGTAACGTCGCGAGAGTGTCACACGCTGCCGAAGCCGAGGTACTTGTCCGGGCCCGCGGCCTCACCAAGCGGTTCGGGGACTTCACCGCGGTCGACGGCGTCGACTTCAGCATCTCACGGGGTGAGGCGTTCGGTTTCCTCGGCCCCAACGGAGCGGGCAAGTCGTCCACGATGCGCATGGTCGGCTGCGTGTCCGCGCCGACCAGCGGCGAGCTGACCATCCTGGGCCTGGACCCGGTGACGCACGGCCCGGCCATCCGGGCCCGGCTAGGCGTCGTGCCGCAGGAGAACACGCTCGACATCGAGCTGACCGTCCGGGAGAACCTGCTCGTCTACGGGCGGTACTTCGGCCTGCCCCGGTCCGTGATCCGCGCCCGCAGCGCGACGCTGCTGGAGTTTGTCCAGCTCAGCGACCGCGCCGGGGATCAGGTCGACCCGTTGTCCGGCGGCATGAAGCGCCGCCTGGTCATCGCCCGCTCGCTGATCAACGAGCCGGACATCCTGCTGCTCGACGAGCCCACCACCGGGCTGGACCCGCAGGCCCGGCACATCGTGTGGGACCGGCTGTTCCGGCTCAAGCAGCGCGGCGTCACCCTCATCCTGACCACCCACTACATGGACGAGGCCGAGCAGCTCTGCGACCGGCTCGTGGTCATGGACGCCGGCCGGATCGTGGCCGAGGGCTCACCGCGCGCGCTGATCGGGCAGTACTCCACCCCGGAGGTCCTCGAGCTCCGTTTCGACCCCGGCGACCACGAGCAGGCGGCCGAGAAGCTCACCGCGCTGCCCGCGGGCACCGCCGAACGGCTGGAAGTCCTCGCCGACCGGGTGCTCGTCTATACCCGCAACGGGGATGAGGCCCTCGCGGCGGTCCGTGGGCTCGGCCTCGAACCGCTCACCTCGCTGGCCCGGCGCAGCACGCTGGAGGACGTGTTCCTCCGGCTGACCGGCCGCCGGCTGGACGACTGATGGACGGCCGCAGGACGGCCGGCGCCGGCCGTGGCCACGCCGCCGTGGCCACGCGGCCGATGACCGTGGCCACGCGGCCGATGACCGTGGCCACGCGGCCGATGACCGTGGCCACGCGGCCGATGACCGTGGCCAGGCCGCCGATGACCGAGGACACCGGCCGATGACCGCCGAAGCCACCCGGCCCGCATCCGCCGCTGCGCCGCCGGCCAACGGGGCCAACGGGGCCGACGGGGCCAACTCGGGAGCGCGCTGGTCGTTCGCGCTGCGCGAGTTCCGGTTCTGGCTGACCGACTACCGGCGGACCTGGCGCGGCTCGGTGATCTCCAGCGTCCTCGGCCCGCTGCTCTACCTGGGCGCGATGGGCGCGGGCCTGGGGACGCTGGTGAACCGGCACGCAGGCGGCACCCTCGGCGTCCCTTATCTGGACTTCATCGCGCCGGGGCTGCTGGCCGCGACCGCCATGCAGACCGCGTTCGGTGAGGCGCTGTACCCCGTGCTCGGCTCGGTCAAGTGGGTGCAGAACTACTTCGCCGCGGCCGCCAGCCCGCTGCGGCCGGCCGACGTGTTCCGCGGCCACCTGCTGTTCGTCACCCTCCGGCTGGCCATGAACTGCGGCATCTTCCTGGCCGTGATCGCCGCGTTCGGCGCGCTCCGGTCGGCGCTGGCTATCCTGGCGCTGCCCGCGGCGGTGCTGACCGGGCTGGCGTTCGCCCCTGCCCTGATGGGGTGGGCGGTGACCCGGACCCGCGACACCAGCTTCAGCGTGCTCATGCGGTTCCTGATGCTCCCGCTGTTCCTCTTCTCCGGCACGTTCTTCCCGATCACGCAGCTGCCGGGATGGCTGCAGCCGGTGGCCTACGTCACCCCGCTGTGGCACGGCGTGGAACTGTGCCGCACGCTCAGCCTCGGCACCACCGACCTGGGCGGCGCGGCCGTGCACGCCGGCTACCTGCTCGCCTTCGCGGCGGCGGGCTGCGTGTTCGCCGCGCGGACCTACCGGAGGCGGCTCAATGAGTAGCGCCCCGGCGAGCCTGCGGCTGCCACTGCCCGGCCTGGTCGGCCGGTCGCTGGCCGGCGGACGGGGCGGTCTTCCCCTCGTCGAGCGGAACGCCCGGGCCTACCGCCACCTCTGGATCCTCCTGATCACCGGGGTGCTGGAACCGCTGTTTTACCTGCTGTCGGTCAAGGTCGGCCTGGGTGCGCTGGTCGGGCCGGTGACCGGGCCCGGCGGCCGCTCGGTCGGGTACACCGAGTTCGTGGCGCCCGCCCTGCTGGCCACGTCCTCGATGAACGGCGCGGTCTACGACTCCACGTTCAACGTGTTCCACAAGCTCAAGTACGCCAAGGTCTATGACGCGGCGCTGGCCACCCCTTTGGGTCCGGGTGACATCGCGCTGGGCGAGATCAGCTGGGCCCTCTGCCGCGGCCTGCTCTACGCGATCATGTTCCTGGCCGTGATGGCGGCGCTGGGGCTCGTGCACTCTGCCTGGCTGCTGCTCGCGATCCCGGCGTCGGTCCTCATCGGCTTCGCGTTCGCCGGGCTCGGCATGGCGGCCACTACGTACATGCGCAGCTGGAAGGACTTCAACTTCGTCATTCTGGCCACGCTGCCGATGTTCCTGTTCTCCAGCACCTTTTACCCGCTGAGCGTCTACCCCCGCGGCCTGCAGATCGTGGTGGAATGCACGCCGCTGTACCAGGCGGTCGCGCTGCTGCGCGGTTTCGCCCTCGGCGACGTGCGCCCTTCCATGCTGGGCAACGCCGCCTACCTGGCCGTCCTCGGCCTGTCCGGCCTCTACGTGGCCAGCCGCCGGATCCGCCGCCTGCTACTGAAGTAGCCGCGCACGCCGCCAGCCGCTGAATAACCGCGCCGGCACCCCCACGCCGGGAAAACCGCGGCCGGAGCCCCCACGCTGAGAACCTCGGCCGCGCCCCCACGCTTGGGAACCCCGGCCGGCCCGGCCCCACGCTGGGAACCCGGGCCGCGCCCTCACGCAGGAACCCGGGCCGCGCCCTCACGCAGGAACCCGGGCCGCGCCCTCACGCAGGAACCCGGGCCGCGCCCCCACGCTGGGAACCCCGGCCGGCCCGGCCCCACGCTGGGAACCCGGCCACTTCCTCACCGGAACGCGGGGCAGTCCGGGACGGGCCGCTCCGCGGACAGCAGCCGCGCCGCGGGGCGGCGGACGGGTACCGGAACGAGGCCCGGCCGGTCCCCCCGGCCAGCCGGCCGGACCGCCCTCGCAACCGGGGCCGCTTGACCCGCGTGGTCCGCCTGGGCTGCCTGGCGGGCCGGCCGCACCGCCCCGCCCAGGGCCAGCGCCGCGAGCGCCATTACCGCCACGCCGTACTGCGCGGCCGTGGCCAGCAGGTCGCCCTCGTGCACCAGCAGGAACCCGGCGATCACCGCGGGCAGGCCCATGGCCAGGTAGGAGATCACGTAGACGACGGACAGCACCCCGGCGCGCTGATGCGGCGCCGCCAGCAGCATCACCGAGCGGATCGCGCCCTGGAACCCCCCGCCGAACCCGGCGCCCGCGATCGCCGTCCCCACGAAGAACCCGGCCACCGACCCGGACGTCACCGACAGCAGGGTCAGTCCCACCCCGGCGATCAGCGCGGCGCCCCCGATCAGCGTCAGCGTGCGGGCTTGCTGCTTCTGCAGGACCAGCACCGCCGCCGCGCCGCTCGCGGCCAGCACGGCCAGCGAGAGACCGCCCAGCACGATCGAGCCCGATCCGGAGACGAGCCGGACCAGCGCCGGGCCGAGCGCCCCGTACAGGCCGGCCAGCGCCCACACGGCCACCAGGGCCGGAACGGCCAGTAGCAGCGGCTTCCGCGTCTGCGCGGGCGCCGCAAACGCCGGCCGCAGCGACGCCAGCGCCCCCGGGCTCGGGGTGGACGTCTCGGGCATCAGCGCGACCCCGATGCCCTGCAGCACGAACACGCCCAGCAGGATCAGGAAGACCAGGTGAGTCGGCGCGGGCAGAAACTGCACGACGAGCCCGGAGCCGAGCGCCCCCGACGCCGTCCCGGTGATCGGGGCCACGGCGTTGGCGATCGTCCCCTTGGCCTTGTTCAGGTCGAGCATCCCGGCGCCGATCGCGCCGGCCGCGGCCCCGGTCGACAGGCCCTGAATGATCCGCGCGATCAGCAACTGGGGCACACCGTCCGCGGTAGTGAACACCACCATGACCACGGCCTGGATCGCGATGGCGGCCAGCAGCACGGGCCGCCGGCCCACGTGGTCCGACAGCGAGCCGACGGTCAGCAACGCCGCCAGCACGGCCAGGGCGTACACACCGAAGACCACGGTCGTGGTGATCGGCGAGAAGCCCCACTTTGCGGCGTACACGGCGTACAGCGGTGTCGGCGCGCTGGAGCCCGCCAGGAACGACACGATGACCGACGCCAGCAAATAGAACGCCACCGGACGCGGCAGCCGCCCCCGCCGCCCGGTCCCGTGCTGGCCCGGCCTCCACTCATCTCGCCTGTGCTGGTCCGTCCCGTGCTGGCCCGGCCTCCGTCGGCCTGTCCCGCGCTGGTCGGACCGCCGCTGGTCCGACTCGTGCTGGTCCGGCTCGTGCTGGTCCGGCCGGCGGCTGTGCGCGGCGTGGCTGCCGCTCCGGGCCCGGGTAAGTAGAGCAGTCACTGGAACACGCCTCCCGTAATAAACAGACGGGTCTGTCTGCTTGCGATCCCCCCAACCTAGACAGACAGGTCTGGTATTGTCAACTCATGAGCACAGCAACACCTGCGCGGGCGTCGGCCCGCGACCGGCTGCTCGCCGCTGCGGATGAGCTTTTCTACGAAGAGGGCATCCACACAGTGGGCATCGACCGCGTCATCGAGAAGGCCGGCGTGGCCAAGGCCTCGCTTTACAGCACGTTCGGCAGCAAGGACGAGCTGATCCGCGCCTACCTGACCGGCCGTCACCACCGCCGCCGGGGCCGCATCGTGGCGCGGCTCGCGGCGTACAGCGACCCCCGGGACCGCCTGCTGGCCGTGTTCGACCTGCAGGGCGAGCAGTTCGCCGAGCCGGGCTTCCACGGCTGCGCGTTCGTCAACGCCACCGCGGAATCCGCCCCCGGCAGCGCCGCGGAGGAGGCCACCGTGGAGTACCGCGGCTGGATGCGGAACCTGTTCGCCGAACTGGCTGCCGCCGCGGGAGCCCCTGGACCGGACGCCCTCGCCGCCCAGCTCATGCTGCTCTACGACGGTGCGAACATCGCGGCCCGGATCGACGGCAACACCTCCGCCGCGGCCTCGGCCCGGGCGGCCGCCGCCGCTCTCCTGGACGCCGCTACCGCCGCCCGCTGACCCCGGGCGGCCATCCAGCCTGCGGGATAGCGGGCAGCGTTTTCCGTCAATAGCCCTGAGAGTGCTGCCCACATCTGGCTGTCGTTCCTTATCGGCGGCAAAAGCGGCCCTGGCCACGCGTCCTCGGGGGAGGGTCCGGTGGCCAGGGCCGGCTGGCTGGGGGTGCGGGGGTGGTGGTCAGGGCGCGGAGGTAATCGCCCAGGTGAAGGTGGAGGTGTAGGTGCTGGCGGGGAGGCGGCGCCGGCCGCGGCGGCGCGGGTCCTGGCCCGGCCGAGCAGGTCACGAGCGTTCATGGGTTTTCCCCGATAAAAGGTGTGCGGCTGGGGCCTCGGTGTGCGGGCCCCGGGTTGCTGTCCCTCTTAGGAAAGAAGAAGACGGTGCTGTTTCCCCTTGCCGTGCGGTTGCGGGACGGTTGCCGTCGTCCGCGGGCGGTTGCCGTCGTCCGCGGCCGCGGAGGGTTGCCGTCGTCCGCGGCCGGTCCATGGCGAGGCCGGCCGGGCGTGTGGCCGGATGCCGGCCGGGAGCGGGGAGGCTCTGCCCCGGAAGTGGCGTGCGGCTGGTTCCAGGTGCGCCGTGTAGGCTGCCTGCGATGCCGGAAGAGGAGCCCTGGGGGCTGGAGAACGGCGGCACGGAAGCAGCGGGCGCTACACGTCCCGGCCCGGTACCCGCGCCCCAGCACACCTCTGCGCACGAGCGGCTCGCCACGCCGCTGAAGCCTCCCGCGCCCAGAGTTTCCCCAACGCCCCTGGAGGCTTCCGCAGCCTCAACGGGCGCCGGTGTCTCAACGGGCGCCGGTGTCTCAACGGGCGCCGGTGTCTCAACGGGCGCCGGTGTCTCAACGGGCGCTGCTGTCTCAACGGGCGCTGCTGTCTCAGCCGGTGCCGTTACCCGGCCGGGCCGCTACTGGGCGCCCTACCTGATCGCGAGCCTCGTGTTCGCGGTCTACCTGGTGATCTCGCTGTTCCGGTATCTGCAGCTCGACCCCTCGTCTTGGGACCTGGGCATATTCACCGAACTGGTCAAGCAGTACGCGCATCTGCACGCGCCGGTCGCCGATATCCGGGGGACGGGCACCAACCTGCTCGGCGACCACTTCTCACCGATCATCGCGCTGATCGCGCCGTTCTTCCTGGCCGCGCCCTCCGCGGTCACGCTGCTGGTCGCGCAGGCCTTCCTCACCGCGGTGTCGGTTCTCCCGGTGACCTGGGCCGCGGCGGAGAAGCTGGGCCGCCGCGCGGGGGCGGCCATCGGCGTGGCGTACGGGTTCTCCTGGGGCCTGCAGCAGATGATCAACTTCGACTTCCACGAGATCGCGTTCGCCGTACCGCTGCTCGCGTTCTCGCTGTCGGCGCTGGTCCGCGGGCGGACCCGGGCGGCGGTGGCCTGGGCGCTGCCGCTGGTGTTCGTCAAGGAGGACCAGGGGTTCACGGTCGCCGCGATCGGTGTCGTCATGATCATCGTCGGCCTGTGGCGCGGCGACCCGGCTGCGGACGAGCACCCGGTCGGCCTCGGGCCTGCGGCGACCCCGGCCCCCGGACCTGCGGCGGCCTCTGGGCCTGTGGCGATCTCTGGGCCTGCAAGTGACCCCGGGCGTACGGTGGCCTCCGCGCCTGCGGCGCCCCCCGGGTCCGCAAGAGACCCCGGGCGCGCGGCGCCCACCGGGTCCACGGCGGCCCCCGGGCCCGCAAGAGACCCCGGGCGGGCAGGCAACTCCGGGCGGACCGCGATCCTCGGCGGCGAACTGCTCATCGTGTGGGGGATCGTCTGGTCGGTGCTGGCCATCGGCGTGATCATCCCGCACTTCAACGCGGCACATCATTACCAGTACTGGAGCGACGGCGGCGCGCTCGGTCCGGGCGGCCACTTCTCCGTCGGCGGCGCCGTGCGGCAGTTCTTCACCTCCTGGCCGACCAAGCTGCAGACCACGCTGATGCTGCTGCTGCCGACCGTCTGCATCGCGTTGTGGTCGCCGCTCGCCCTGATCGCGCTGCCGTCGATCGTGCTGCGCTTCCTCGGCACGAGCAGCAATTTCTGGGGCACCCAATGGCATTACAACGCCACCGTGATGCCCATCCTCTTCCTCGCCGCGGTCGACGCGATCGCCCGGATACGCCGTACCCGGGCGGCCCGCCAGGACCCAGCGCCGAACGGGCCAAGCTGGCGGGACGCGGTGACGGCGACGATCGACCGGCACGGCGCCGCGGCCATGCTGGCGATCGCGGTGGCGCTGGCGTTCCAGTTCCCGGTCGCCGTCCTGTGGAATCCCGCGACCTACCGGCTCGACGCGCACGTGGCCGACGCGAACGCGGCGATGGCGAAGGTCCCGGACGGCGCGACCGTGACCACCACGCTCGACCTGCTCGCCCCGCTCGCCTCGCGCACGGACACGTTCTGGATCGGCAACGCCGGCAACCCGGACACCGGCTACATCGTGTTCGACGGGCTCGACAGCGGGTACTCACCCGAGCCCGCGGACATCCCCGCGTTCGTGGCCAGCGAGCATCCGGGTGTCAGGTACAACGTGGTGTACGACACCGGCGGTGTCTACGTCTTCCGGCGGGACGGGCCGTGACCGAAGCTGGAGAGAGCCGGTGTGACTCCCGGGTACGCAAGGGACACGCTGGCGGCCGCGCGGAGGATGCCGTCCCCCGGCTTGCGGCTAACTATTGCGAAGCGCAAGATACTGGCGAGTAGATCGAGCAGTTAACGATCGGCCCGGACCGTTGAAGAGGGTGTCCCCGGCCAGATGAAAGGTACGCACATGTCACAGGAGACACAGCGGATTGCCATCGTGACCGGGGCCGCCCGGGGGATCGGGGCCGGGGTCGCGATCCGGCTGGCCGCCGACGGGATGGCCGTCGGGGTGCTGGACCTCGACGAGGGGAACTGCGCGGACACCGTCGCGGCGATCGGGGGCGCGGGCGGGAAGGCGCTGGCGGTCGGCGCCGACGTCAGCAAGACGGACCAGGTCGAGGCCGCGGTGGGCAGGGTCGCCGAAGGCCTGGGGGCGCCGACCGTGCTGGTCAACAACGCCGGCCTGCTGCGCGACAACCTGCTGTTCAAGATGTCCGACAACGACTGGGACACGGTCCTGGGCGTCCACCTCAAGGGCAGCTTCCTGATGTCGCGGGCGTGCCAGAAGTACATGGTCGAGGCCAAGTACGGCCGGATCGTGAACACCTCCTCCTCCTCGGCGCTGGGGAATCGCGGTCAGGCGAACTACTCGGCGGCCAAGGCGGGCCTGCAGGGCTTCACCAAGACGCTGGCCAAGGAACTGGGCCCGTTCGGCATCACCGCGAACAGCGTCGCGCCCGGTTTCATCGCCACCGACATGACGGCGGCGACCGCGGCCCGGGTCAAAATGTCGTTCGAGGACTTCAAGGCGGCGGCCGCATCGCAGATCCCGGTGCGTAGAGTCGGCGCGCCGGAGGACGTCGCGCACACCGTTTCGTTCCTGGTCAGCGAGGGCGCCGGGTTCGTGTCGGGGCAGGTCATCTACGTGGCTGGCGGCCCCCTGTGCTAAAGGGTGCCGAGCTCACGGCGGGGGACATCCGCGATCGCGTCCACCAGTTCCTGGCCACCAACGACCCGGTCGCCATGCCCAGGATGGACTTCCTGCACGCCCGCTTCGACGCCGGGCTGGCCTGGGTGCACTACCCGGCCGGTCTCGGTGGCCTGGGCGCGCCGCGGGCGCTGCAGGCCGTCGCTGATCAGGAGTTCGCGGCGGCTGGCGCGCCCGACAACAACCCGGGCCTCAACGTCATCGGGCTGGGCATGGCGGCCCCGACGATCCTGGGATTCGGCAGCGACACGCAGCACGAGCGCTGGCTGCGGCCGCTGTGGGTCGGCGAGGAGATCTGGTGCCAGCTGTTCAGCGAGCCCGGCGCCGGCAGCGACCTCGCCTCGCTCGCGACCCGCGCGGTCCGCGAGCCGGGCGGCGACTGGATCGTTTCCGGGCAGAAGGTATGGACCTCGCTGGCGCACCAGGCCCGCTGGGCCATCCTGGTCGCCCGAACCGACCCCGACGTGCCGAAACACCGCGGCCTGAGTTACTTCGCCCTCAACATGACCGCGCCCGGGGTCGAGGTCCGCCCGCTCCGCCAGCTCACCGGCGAGGCCGAGTTCAACGAGGTCTTCCTGACCGACGCGCGGATCCCGGACGCGGACCGGATCGGCGAGGTCGGCGACGGCTGGAAGGTCGCCCAGGGCACGCTGATGAACGAGCGCGTTGCCATCGGCGGGTTCGCGATGCCGCGCGAGGGCGGGATGATCGGTGGCGCGGCCCGGGCCTGGCGCGAGCACCCCGAGCAGCGCACGCCGGGCCTGCACGACCGGCTGCTGCGGCTGTGGGCCGAGGCCGAGATCGCCCGGCTGGCGGGACTGCGGATGCGCCAGCAGCTCGCGGCGGGCCATCCCGGCCCCGAAGGCTCCGCCGCGAAGATCGTTTTCGCCCGCCTGAACCAAGAGATCTCCGGGTTGGAGGTCGAGATGGCGGGCGCCGACGGCCTGCGTTACGACGACTGGACCATGCGCCGGCCCGCGCACGCGGACTTCTTCGGCCGCGTGCCCGGCTACCGGTACCTGCGCGCGAGGGGCAACTCGATCGAGGGCGGCACCTCCGAGATCCTGCGCAACATCATCGCCGAACGTGTGCTCGGGCTGCCGCCGGAGCCGCGCGTGGACAAAGACGTGCCATGGAAGGATCTGCCGCGATGAGTATCGCCGAGGCTGAAGCCGCGGGTAAGCCTAGCCAGCGCGCGCCCGACCTGCTTTATAGCGAAACTGAACGGGATTTGTCGGACAGCCTGCGCTCTCTGCTCGCCGCCCGATGCCGCCCTGACGACCTGCTGGCCCGGCTGGGCGGTCCCGAACCGTACGACACCGGCCTGTGGCGGGCTATCGCCGCGGACATGGGCTGCGCCGGGCTGCTCGTCGCGGAGGAACAGGACGGTGCCGGGGCCTCCTTCCGTGAGGCGGCGACCGTCGCGGAGGAGCTGGGCGGCGCCGTGGCACCGGTCCCCTACGTCGGCAGCGCCGTGGTCGCCACGACGGCGCTGCTGGCCGCGGGGGACGACACGCGGATCCGCGAACTGGCCCGCGGGGACGTCACCGCGGCGCTGGCCGTCGGTTTCCAGACCGGGCCCGGTGCGGCGTTCCCGCTGACCGCGCGGGTCGCCGGGCCGAAGCCCGACGACGGCCGGTCCGGCATGGCCCGGCTGCGCGGCCGGATCCAGGGGGTGGCCGACGCGCTGTCCGCCGACCTGCTGATCGTGCCGGCCGACGCGGTGCCGCACGGCCTTTACCTGGTCGGTGCGGACGCCGACGGCGTACGGCGCACCCCGGTCCTCTCGCTGGACATGACCCGCCAGCTGTGCGACATCGAGTTCGACGACGCCCCGGCCCAGCCGCTGGCACCCGGCCCGGAGGCCGACCGCGCGCTGCAGGCGGCCCTGTCCGCCGGTGCGGCCGCGCTCGCCGCCGAGCAGCTCGGCATCGCGGAGAAGTGCCTGGAAATGACCGTCGCCTACGTGAAGGAACGGCGCCAGTTCGCCCGCCCGATCGGCTCGTTCCAGGCGCTGAAGCACCGCCTCGCCGACCTGTGGGTCGGGCTGACCCAGGCGCGGGCCGCCGCCCGTTACGCCGCCGCGTGCCTGGCCGAACGGGACGGTGACGCGCCGCTCGCCGTCGCGCTGGCCAAGTCCTACTGCGGCGACCTGGCCGTCCGGGCCGCCGAGGAGTGCGTGCAGATGCACGGCGGGATCGGGTTCACCTGGGAACATCCGGCTCATCTGTACCTGAAGCGGGCCAAGGCCGACTCGATCGCGTTCGGCACGTCCGATGCCCACCGGGCTTGCCTGGCGCGGCTGGCCGACCTGCCCGGCGTGTAGGGGCGCGTAGGAGGTGCTGACGCCCGGCCCGCAAAGGGGGTCAAACCGGGCGGCGCAAAACCTGGACGATGCCGCTCATGAGGCCCTACGATGACGGGCACGGCCACGCGGCCAGCCGCGTGCTGTCCAGTAGCTTTACCGTTTGCGGCTGGCTCGCGCGTCTGCATCCGCTGCTTTCGCCGCGCCCGGCGTCACCGAAAGGCAGGGGTGGAAGAACTAAAGATCGCCCTGACGGCGGGCCCGGCCCACACGCTGGTCACGGTGGCCGGCGAGTGCGACCTGAATACCGGCCGTCAGCTGCGGGACGTCCTGACCTCGGAGGTCTCGCGGGGCGTACGCCGCCTCATCCTCGACCTGTCCGGGCTCACGTTCATGGACTCCACCGGCATGCAGGTCCTGCTCAGCATCCGCACGGTGCTGACCGTCCGCGGCGGCACGCTCGCCCTGGTGTCCCCGCAGCCGGTGGTGGCGCGGATCCTTGAGCTGACCGGCGCCGACCAGGTGATCCCGATCTTCGACTCCCTCCGCGACGCCCAGACCGCCGACTGACCCGGCTCCGGGCCGGGCTTACGGGGCCGGGCTTACGGGGCCGGGCTTGCAGAGACGGCGTACGGAGGGCCGCCACCCGCAGCTGCGGGTCAGGGGAGATTCCCAGTCTGGCGATGCCGGCTGCGGCGATCGCCCGTGGTTCTGCGGTTGGCGGAGAGCTAACGGCGGCGGTCTGCGCGATCACGATGAGGACGGCGCCGACCCGGATCACGTCCAGGTTCTCACCGGGGCAAGCTGACAGCAGCTCACATCCCCCGTCCGGCAAGCCCGCGTGCGGGTGGGCTAGCTACTGGACTGGCTGCATTGCTGGTGCGGGCTTCCCCTGCTGGTCTCGAGCCCTCGGGATTGGGCCGCCGAGTGCCTGCCCGGTTTTGGCAAGCAGGTCGGCGTCGGAGAACGGCTTCTCCAGGAGGACCGCATCCGGGTTAAGCCTGCATTGCGAGGCGAGGCCGAGCCAGGCGTAGCCGGACATGTAGAGCACTCTGGCATCAGGCCTGATCACCCGTATTCTCTCCGCGACTTCCGTGCCGAGCATGTGCGGCATGACGATATCGGTGACAACCAGGTGGATCTTTCCGTTGTGGTTGCGGGCGATTTCGATGGCCTCAGGGCCCTTGGCCGCGGCGACGACGTGGTATCCGGCGTTGGCGAGGATCCGCGTGGTTACCTCGCGCAGTTCGTCGTCGTCCTCGACGACGAGGATTGTCTCTCCGTGCGGCTCCCACTCGAAAGCCAGGGGCTTCTCGGCGGGTGCGGCGGCCACGTCGGTGACGGGCAGGACGATCGTGAAGGTGGTCCCCATCCCTGGCCGGGAGGAGATCTGCATGTCGGCCCCGGCCTGTGTAAGTATCCCGTAAACAGTGGCGAGGCCGAGCCCGGTTCCCCGGCTGGCCTCCTTAGTGGTAAAGAAAGGTTCAAACGCGCGTTCAAGGACATCGGCTGTCATGCCCGTACCGGTGTCGCTCACCTGTAGCTGGACGCGACGTTCCTGGTACGCCTGAGGGTCCACGCCCGCGGAATCGGCCGCGACGGTGATGTTCCCGGTGGCGATCGACAGTGTGCCGCCGCCAGGCATGGCGTCACGCGCGTTGACAGCGAGATTGATCAGGACCTGCTCGAATTTTCCCGCGTCGGCCAGGATTGGCCACAGGCCCTCAGCCAGCGAGGTGGATAGCTCGATATGCTCGCCGATGGCCCGGCGCAGCAGTTCTTCCACACCAGCGATGACCTCATTCAGGTCGAGGGCCAGCGGCCGGATCGCCTCCCGGCTTGCGAAGGCGAGCAACTGGCGGGTGAGGGCGGCTGCCCGCTCGACAGCCTGCTGAATGTGCGCGATGTCGGCGCGGGCTTCGTCCCAGCCCTCGTCACCGCCGCCTTCGGCCGCCGCGGTGAGCCTGTGGGAGACGAAGGTAGCGTAACTGAGGATGATCGCGAGGAGGTTGTTGAAATCGTGGGCCACCCCGCCAGCGAGCTGGCCCAGTGAATCCATGCGCTGAATCTGCCGCACCTGGGCATGCAGTCCCTCGGTCTGCTCAAGAGCATCGCGGCGCTCGTCAGCGCGCCGCGCGTCGAACAAGTCCTGGGCGTCCCGGCGTTTGCTGTCTTGCGCCGCCTCGGCTTGGTCCTGGGCGTCCCGGGCGTCCCGGCGCTGGGCGTCGGCCTGCGCGTCGATCTGGTCCTGCGCGTCCTGGGCGCCGCGGCGCTGGGCGTCGGCCTGCGCGTCGATCTGGTCCTGCGCGTCCTGGGCGCCGCGACGCTGGGCGTCGGTCTGCGCCTGGACGTGGCGGGCGTTTCGGCGTTCGCTATCGATCGTCATCTCGGCTTGATCCTGAGCGGCCCGCTGCCCGGTGACCTCCCATGACACCCCCCTGACGCCGACTACGGCACCATCCGGGCCGACGATCGGCGTCACGGTCAACGACACTACGACCCCCGTCCCGTCATTGCGGACCAGGTCAGCTTCATAGCGCTCGGTCCGCCCGGCCTCGATGACCCGGCGCACCACGGCTACCTGCTCGGCTTGCCTGCCTGCCGGGCGGAGCACCTCCGCAGACTGGCCGACCATCTCCTCTTCCGTGTAGCCGTAAAGGAGTCCCGCACCCGGATTCCAGGTCGTCACGATGCCGGCCTGCGTCACTTCGATGATGGCGTGCTGCGACGTGGGAACGGCGGCGGCCCGCTCATGCTCCGCTGGCTCGGTCATTTTGCATCATCCCCAGTGCTGGCTGGAAGGAGCCTGCTGTGTCAAGCTGCCGGTCACCGGAACGACCGGCGTTTGCTCCTTTGCGAACGGGTGTCCCGCGTGGCCTGGAGCACTGGCGGGACCTCCCCGAAGCTCCGCGAACGGCGTTACTCGCGTTCGAGGCCATCCTGTACGGCATCCGCTACCCTGCGACTGTGAGTGAACGATATCACACAATGAGTAGCCAAGGGGCGTGGCCAGGATAGGTCGCGGGACGGCCATCCGGTCACGAGCATGGTCGCTTGGTGCGGTGGCAATTGAAGTTTTCTAGCTCGAGTCGGCGGGCCGCGGCCGCTCTGTAGGGCGGAGTCGCCCGCAAGCCCGCTTAGGCGCGACTTAGGCGCGAAGGCCGGTCAGGGCCGGGCGGGCCCTGACCGGCCGAGGCGAACTCAGGACGATACCGCCACGAACGAGATGCCCAGCGGGGCGGCGTCCAGGGTGGCGGTGCCCCGCGTCGGGGTGGCGTGCCGGGTGCCCTGGGGAGCACGATGGATCCGGCCGCTCGCCGCGGCCAGGTGTTCCCGGGGAAACCGGCTGACGATGGAGGCGCCCGTGCCGCCTGCCGTGACGGTCACCGTCGTGACCGAGCGCCCGACCGCCGTGGTCGCGGCCACCACGACCTGGCCGGACTTTCCTGCGCAATGGAAGCCCATGCTGGACCAAGTGTACGCCTGCCTGCGCCGGAACGGCAGCCCCAAACAGGGCTCCAACGTCATGCTCTACAAGGACGACATCCCGCACGTGGAGGTCGGTGTGGAGCTGATCGCGCCCTGCGCGCTGGACGGCCCGGTCGTCCGCTCGGTGCTGCCGGCCGGCGAGACCGCCATGACCGTGCACCGTGGCCCGTACCAGGACCTGGGCACGGCACACGGCGCCGTGCGGCAGTGGTGCGCCGCGACGGGCCAGAAGCTGGCGGGCCCGTTCTGGGAGATCTACGGGGACTGGCGAGAAGACCCGGCGGACCTAGACACCGAGGTGTACTACGTCCTCCGCTGACCGGCGGCTGCGTGGACCGGCGTCTGGGCGGGCCGGCGTCTGCGCGGACCGGCGTCTGCGCGGACCGGCGTATGGGCGGACCGGCGTCTTTGCTGGCCGGCGTCTGCGCTGACCGGCGGCTGCGCGGACCGGCGTCTATGCTGGCCGCTGCCTCCGGCCGATCCGGCCGCCCACCGACGAATGACAACCTATAGTTGACGTGACAACGGGGGGTTGTCATAATGGCGGGCATGAGCAAACAGATTGAATCCCAGGCCCACGCCGAGATGCTGGTCAAGCTGAAGGAGGTCCGGGCCGCAGCCCTGGAGCACACGCGGATCGCGCGCGAGCTGGCCTGTGAGCGCAGGCAGATCATCGAAGCCATGCTGGCCGAGGGTTTCTCCCAGGCCGACCTGGCCCGCGAGCTGGGCGTGACCCGCCAGGCGATCCAGAAGATGATCGCGGTCGGCCAGGACCAGCCACGGCGGTGAACCGCAAGGGCGTGTCTTACGACGTCGGCCCGTTCATGGGCGGTGACTCCGCCGCGAACCACTTCGCGGCCTGCCGATCCAGGTCGTTAGGGTGTGCGTCATGGATCTGCCTGAGCCGCACGCGGACGCCGCGGATGGGGCCCCGGATCAGGGCCTACCCGCGGCCGCTCCGTCGGCCCCCGTGGTCCCCGCGGCCAGCCCGCCGGTCCCCGTGGCCGGCCCGCCAGCCTCCGCGGTCATTCGGCCGGCCTCCAGCGACAATCCGCCGCTGCAGAGCCGGGAGGACACCGACGCCGGCTGGGGAGAGCGGCCTGGACCGGACGATGACGAGCGTCTCTACCGCGACCGCCCGCCCCACTGGGAGAAATAACCGGGCTGAACCGCCAGCCCTGGTCGCGACCTGTCCCCGGTAAGGACGGGCACGGGACTGCCGATGCCGGTGCCCTAGGGCCAGCAGCCCATGACGGCGGGAACGATGGGCGAGCCCCGCCAACAGGTTGCCGCCTCGGCGGGGCTGCCCGTCGGCGGGGCTGCCCCCTCGGCGGGGCTGCCCCCGTCAGTAGGCTGACGGCATGCGTGTTGTGATAGCGGGCGGCCACGGCAAGATCGCGCTGCTGCTGGAGCGCCTCCTCGCCGGGCGCGGTGACCAGGCTGTCGCGCTGGTCAGGAACCCGGCCCACGTCGCCGACGTACAGAAGGCCGGCGCCGAAGCGGTCGTCTGTGATCTGGAAACGGCAACGGCCCAGGAAGTCGCCGGACTCCTTACCGGCGCCGACGCGGTGGTCTTCGCGGCCGGCGCCGGGCCGGGCAGTGGCGTCGCGCGCAAGGACTCCGTTGACCGGGCGGCTTCGGTGCTGATGGCCGACGCCGCCGGGCAGGCCGGGGTGGGCAGGTTCGTGCAGATCTCCTCGGTGGGGGCCGGCCAGCCGCCGCAGCCCGGCACGGACGAGGTCTGGGCGGCCTACATCACGGCGAAGACCGCGGCCGAGGACGACCTGCGCGCCCGGGCCCTGGACTGGACCATCCTGCGCCCGGGCAGCCTTACTGACGCGCCGGCCACGGGCCGGGTCCGGCTCGCCGCTACGCCGGTCCCGCGCGGCACGGTTCCCCGCGCCGACGTCGCTGCGGTCATCGCCGCCCTGCTTGACGACCCGCGTACCCGGCATCAGACGCTCGAGCTGGTCAGCGGGGACACGCCGGTCGAGGTGGCCGTGTACAGCATCTCCTCCTGACCGCGCCGAGGCCCTCAGGCCGCGCGCTCCCGGCGTCGGCTCCCGTCGAGCCGCGCGCCCCCGGCGCCGGCTCCCCGTCAGGCAGTGCGCCCCCGGCGCCGGGGCCCGGTCGGGCAACGCGGTCAGGCCGCGCACGGCCAGGCAGCGAGCGCGCCCGAGGATGGGGCCGTCAGGTAGCGAGCGCGGCGGCGAGGACGGCGATGAGCAGTGTGAGCCAGCCGAGCGCCATGGCCACCACGGCGACGTCCATGCCCCGCTCGCCGGTCCGCCGGATCTGCCGGCGCGCCCGGTGCCCCACCACGATGGCCGGGACGGCGGTGAGCCCCGCGCTCAGCGGCCCGGCAATCGCGCAAGCCAGGGCAACGATGGCCAGCCGGCTCAGCCGCGGGAACGGGGGAGTGACGGGATGCGCGGGCAGCCGCCCGAACGGGCCCACCGGCAGGTCGGCGGTGAGCGCCATCAGCTCCGCGAAGAAACGTGAGACCAGGACCTGCCCGACCCGCAGGTCCAGTTCCTCTTTGGTCAGCCTGCCCTCGACGAACGATGCCTTGACGACCTCGAGCGAGCGCTCCCGGTCCGCGGTCGATGCGCGCATCCAGGCATAACTCTCGGCGGCCATCCGTCAACCCGGGCTGATCGTCATCGGGGCCTCCGTTAAGACGGCAAATCCCAGCATAACGTGACAGCCGCCGATCCGGTCACGAGCTGCGGGTGAGCGCCGGGTCGCTGGGATGCGGGCTGAGCGGAGTCGTCTGCACGCTCATCCAGCCGGACAGCGGCAGCGACGTCAGGATCTCCTCCATCCCGGCCACGTCGCCGGCTCGCCACAGGCCCAGCGTGCGGCCCTGGCCGGGGAGTTTCCAGAGCCGGGTCAGGTATCCCTGCCCGGCCAGTTCCCGCGCGCGTTGCGCCTCGCGCGCCTCGGTGTCCTCGATCGCCTGGGCGGGTGTGCCCGCCGGGACGGTGACGGCGAAGGTAGTCAGGAACTCCGCGTCGGCTGTCTCCGCGGCGGGCGCGGCGGGCGGGGTGGCGTACTGGTCCGGGTCGTTCGGGTGCGGCGAGAGCGGCGTGACCTCATCGGTGCGCCACACCCGCAGCGGCATCGAGGTGAGGACCTTCTCGAGCTGCGCGTCATCATCGGCGGCGAACAGGCCAAGCGTCCGCCATTCCCCCGGCTGCAACGGCGGCCGCCACAAGCGCAGCAGATGCCCCTGGGCCGCGAGCTCATGCGAGCGCGCGCTCTCACGGGTACGGATGTCCTGAACGGCTGTGTCCGAGGTCCCCTCCGGGACGTGGGTGGTCATCGTGACGAGATATTCCATGACGAGCGCCTCCTAGACCGGCATCGTGGAAGTGCCGACGAAGCCGCGATGTGCCCGGCGTCATCTACCCTTGCCACCTTCTCCGAGATCTACAACCACCACGCTCACAGCACGACGCAGCCGGATCAGCCCCGCCCGCCTGCGGCCGGTGCCAACACGGGGCGTTCAGGAGCGTGAGTCAGGGGCTTCGGCCAGGTCGGTCGGGTAGGTGACATCGATCTCTGTGATCGTCGCCGGAAAGTCGCGCTGGTTGTTGGTGATGAAGCGGTCAGCACCCGTGTTAACGGCAGTAGCCAGGTGGGTGGCGTCTGCCGCTTTTAGCCTGTACCTGCTAGCCAGGGCAGTCGCCAGCTCGGCGGTAGCCCGGTCCACTGGACGCAGGTCCAACCTTGCCAGCAGTCCAGCAAGGATGCGGATCTCATCGATGGCGCCTTCGCGCAATGGCTTGCTGAGTACCTCCGGCAGCAGCAGGACCGAACCAGTGCCGGCCGTCGGTGCCGGTTCGGCCGAGCGGAACAGGGCTGCTACCCGCTCGCCCAGAGTGTGACCGGGCACAGCGGCATAGATGAGCGCATCGGCGTCGAAGGCATCCATCATTGAGTGTCCCGTCCGGCTCTGATCTCGCCGATCAACTCCTCGGCACGTTGCGATGTCAGTCCAGGGCCCTCTGGCAGAGCAGTAGCCGCTGCCTCGGCTAGCAGCTCATGAATCCGGTCCGCGTCATTCAGCGCGGCAGCCGCACGGCGGCTTCGCAGCGCGTCAGGACGTACCAGGACCGCCACAGGCCGACCGTGGCGGGTGATCGTGACTTCTTCACCATCCTCGACACGGGACAGCAATTCGGGCAGCGCAGCCCGCGCCTCAGAAACGGTCATCGACGTCATGACCAAATTGTACCTTCACGTACACGGATGTACAACCATGCCTGTGCGGCTCCCGCAGCAGTTGGGCAGAGTTCCCAGCAGCAGTTGCGGGGAACTCTGCCCAACCCGGCGTTGGGAGCATCGAGGGAGGGGGCGTGGGGCCGGAGGGCGTTGGGAAGGGGCGCGGGGAGGGGGCGCGGGAGTGGGCCGCGTGCTCAGGGAAGCTCGCCGGCGGGGTCGCCGTGGCCGGCCTCCGCCTCGGCCTCGGATTCGGCCAGGGCCTGCCGGATGTGCGTGAGGTCAGCGGGGGAGTGGCGACGGGACAGGTCGATGAGCATGAACCGGCAAGCCCAGGCGCGGGCGCCCGCCGGGACCGTGTCTAGGCCCGCCGCCTCGGTCCACCCGGCGGCCAGCGCCTGGAACAGCGGTGACGCGTGCTGGGCGCGCGCGAATGGATCGAGGTTCAGGATGGCCCAGGTGCGCGCGCGGTCCAGGACCGGGGGACCGGCCGCGGCGTTGGCCCAGTCCAGCACGCCGGTCAGCGCACCCTCCGTATTGACCAGCAGGTTCAACGGGTGCAGGTCCAGGTGCAGGAGCCGCGCCGGGCGGCCGCCGCGCAAGTCTTCCGGCGCGCCGGGCGCGGCACGCAGGCCGTCCGGGGCGGGCACGCCGGCCAGCAGGGCGTGCACAGAACCGCAGGCGCGGCCTACGGCCCGGGCCAGCGCTGGTCCCTTCCTGGCCAGGTCCGCGGCCGGGCGCCCCGGCAAGCGTTCGAGGAGCACGGCGGTACGGTCGCCGAAGTCCGTCCGGCCAATGATCCGGGGCACCGGGACGGCGGCGGCGGCCGCCGTGGCGGCGAGCAGTTCCCGGTCCAGGACAAGGCGGGGCCCGGCCCGCAGGATGTACGGCCCGGCTCCCCAGCTAGAGCCGGACGCGCCGCCCAGGCTGCGCAGCCGGGCCGGGTCGAGCCCGAACGCCGCGGCCGCCTGGGCGACCACCCCGGGCAGCTCGGTCATCCCCGCATCGTGCCACATCCGCCCTGCCCGCTCACCCCGCAGGCGGGCAGAGTTCCGGCGGCATCTGCGGGGAACTCGGCCTAACCCGGGCCGGGGCGTGCCATTTCTCGGGGGACGGCGGGCGGTTTATCTGTGCAATGGGTTTCGGTGCGGCACCATTCGACCGTGGGTCTCCGGGTGGCTCCCGGGTGGGGCGTGCCGGGTATAAAGATTGGGGCGCCGCGGACATAAGGCCGGACAATTGGCGCGCGGTGTCGGGATGGTCGGCGGCAGGCAGGTGACATTGGTGCCATTGGCATGCCACCACAGGATCCGGCCATTCGACCGACGGTGATCCCGGTCGTGACGGACGGTAAACCGAACCACCGGCAGGAGGTGCCGTACAGGTGCGTCAGCCCGCGCCCCCGGAGCCGGGCGGCCATCGCGTCCAGCACCTCGGCCGGGCGCTGGCGTGGCGGGAACGCCGCCGGCGCAGGCAGTAACCGGCGCTGTCATCGCGCCGGGGAGCCGCTCACGACGGCGGCCCGGCCGGGCCCGCGAGGGCGTCGCGGGGGACCGGGCAGGCGGCGTAGTCGGCGGTCAGCGCGGCGCGCAGCTCGTCTGGGCCCGCGGCGACTAAAGCGCCGCCGTTATCCAGCCGTTTAGCGACCCATCCGGCCCGCGTGACCGCAATATCGTACGCTCCGCCCCACTGCCGGCTGAGATTATCCAGAGCGATCCGCATCGTTGTCGTGAGTGTCATCCCGGCCATCTCCCGTGTCCGTCCGCTCCTCGCGATCTGGTCCCGAGTCAAACACTGGGCGTATCAATCCGCAACCTTCTCTTGAGAATTATCGTGGCGAATTGATAAATTGAATTAACGCATTTCGGCCCGCATCGGCAGATGCTTTCAGAACGGGTCTGGGATAGCCTCGATGTGAACGGTTCAGGGTGATGACGGCGACGGAGACGACCGGATCGACGGTGCCCCGGCGGCTGGATGAGGTCCGTCCGCCGGATCAGCAAACCCGTCATCATAGCCCCGCCCCTACGGTGACGTTTCGTAACGAGGTGAATCCTTAAAGTTGCACCGATGAGCTAGCGACGGTGCCGTTCGTGTCGATAGGGTGGGCCACGGCGCCGTCCCGGACCCCGATGATGCCATCACATCTGGGCTGCTTTGTTTTAGGCGCCTGGGGGTGATTAGCACATGGTCCAGCCTCCACAGGAAGCTTGGGGCTATTGTCCAGTACGGTGGCTGAACCGGCATGCGATCGTGGCGGTGCCGGAGCATTTCGATCTGACCAACGTCCGCGAGATCCGCGAGCAGTTGCTGGCCATCGTCAACCGCGAGGTGCTCGTCCTCGTGGTGGACATGAGCGAGACGGTCTCCTGCGATCACGCGGGCAGCGACGCCCTGGCGCGGGTATACCAGCGCGCGCTGGCCAGCGGCACCGAACTGCGGCTGGTGGTCACCGGGGCGCTCGTACGGCGGGTGCTCAGCATCAACGGTGTCGATCGCCTGATATCGATCTACCCGACCGTGGAAATCGCCCTGGCCGCCACCGTGCCCGCGGAGAGCGCCTGGGCGGTGCTGGCCGGTGAGGCCGTCGACGTCGGCGTGGAGGTGGCGCTGCTGGATCCGGCCGGCGTCATCGAGGCGGTCAACGAGCCGTGGCAGGCGTTCACGTTAGCGAACGGCGGTGATCTCAGGCGGGTCGGGGTAGGCGTGTCCTACCTGGATGTGTGTGACACCGCGGGAGACGATCCGGGCGCCCGGCAGGCGGCCGGCGCGATCCGCGCGGCGCTGGCGGGCGACCTGCCGGGCACGCTTACCCTCGAGGTGCCCTGCCACAGCCCGCGCACCGTCCGCTGGTTCGACATGCTCATCTCCGCTCGCCGGGACGACGACGGGCGGATCGTCGGGGCGGCGGTCACGCTGTCCCTGACCCGGTCCCGAGACGCGCGGCCTGCTGCATCCGGGCGCGTACAACGCCAGCTGCCGGGATCTCCTCCTGGGCCTCACCAACCGGTTGTTCAGCTTGGGCCTGGACCTGCAGGCCGGCGTGCGCCAGGCCGAAGACCCGCTCGCCACCCGGCTGCGGCGGGCCGTCGGCGAGCTGGATGACATCATCCGCGATGCCCGTTCGGCGGTCTACCGGGCCGGGCCAGCCCCGGAGCAGGGCAGGTTAGCGCCCATGAACCATCATGCGGCGCATACGCGCCGCTAACATCTGCGTCATAGACGACCAGGATGATGCCCGTGTGATGGGCACATACGCGGACTGGCGGGGGCACGTCATCGTGTGCGGCCTGCACAGCGTCGGCCTGCGTATCGTCGAGGAGCTCAACCTGTCCGGCGTGCCCGCCGTGGTCATCGACGATCACCCGGATCCGGCGCTCGCCCGTCAGCTGGCCGGCTGGGGCGTCCCGCACGTGCCGGCCAGCTCCCGGTCGGCCGCCACCCTGGCCGGCGCGGGCCTGGCCGGCGCGACCGCCGTCATCTGCGCCCTCGACGACGACCTGGTAACCCTGGAGACAGCGCTGCTGACCCGTGAGCTGCGCGCCGACGTGCGGGTCGTGGTCCAGCTCGGCAATCCCGCCGTGGGCCGGGCGCTGGCCCAGATCAACGTGTCCGTGCTGGACGTGGCCGGGCTGTCCGCGCCGTCCATCGCGGAAGCGTGCCTGCGGTCCGGCATCCAGGAGATCCCGCTGGACGGCGAGCGCTTCCTGGCCGCCCGCACGACGGCGCCACGGCGGGCCACCCTGCGCGAGCTGTACGGGGCGCTGGCCCCGGTGGCGGTGCTGCCCGCGGACGGCGAGGACGCTGCGATCTGCCCCGGCCGCGACCACGTGGTGGCCGCCGGCGACCGGGTCACGCTGTTCGCGACGCCGGAAGAGCTGCGCACGGCCGGGATCAGCGCGCAAGTCCGCTACCCGGCGCACGCCCGGCCGTTCAGCCCGGTGCGGCGGGCCCGGCACATGGCGGTGTCGGTGCTGCGCGCCGTCGCGGACCGCCGGATGGCCACCGCCCTGGCCGCCCTGGTCGTCGTGCTGATCGCGTCCACGACGATCCTGCATATGACGTACCGGACCCCGGGCCCGGGGCGGCTCTCGGTGCTGAACGCGGCCTACTTCACCGTCGAGACCGTGACCACGGTCGGCTACGGCGACTTCTTCTTCCGCGGCCAGTCGCCCGCCCTGATGGCCGGGGCCATCTGCCTGATGCTGCTCGGAGCGATGTTCGTCGCGGTCTTCTTCGCCATGCTCACCAACATGATCGTCAGCCGCCGCCTGGAGGAATCGCTCGGCCGGCAGCGGATCACCGGGCTGAGCGGGCACGTGATCGTCATCGGCCTCGGCACGGTCGGCACCCGGGTCATCCAGCGCCTGGTGGCCGCCGGCCGGGACGTGGTGGCGGTGGACAAGGACGAGAGCAACCGCCGGCTGGGCCCGGTCCGCGCGCTGGGCGTGCCGGTCATCATCGCCGACGCGACGCTGCCGCAGACGCTGGAAGCCGCCAGCCTGCCGAACGCCGCCGCGGTGGCCGTGGTCACCAGCGACGACCTGGCCAACCTGGAGACCGGGCTGGCCGTCCGCGATCAGCTCGGCGAGCGGTGGAAGAGCGTGCCGGTCGTGCTCCGCATGTTCGACTCGCCGTTCGCCCGGTCCGTCCGGCACAATTTCGGCTTCTCCGCGGTGCGCTCCACCGCCGCGCTGGCCGCGCCCTGGTTCGTCGGCGCGGCGCTCGGCCTGGACGTGCTCAGCACGTTCTACGCCGACGACCAGCCGCTGCTGGTCGCGCGGCTGACGGTGACCCCCGGCGGCGGGCTGAACGGGCTGGCCATGAGCGACGTGTCGGCCCGGACGCGGGTGCTGGCCATCCGGCGTGCGGCCGACGATCAGCTGCTGGAGCATCCGCCGCGCCGGGGCACCCGGTTCCGGGCCGGAGACCGCGCCTACCTGATCGGGCCGTACGAGGAACTGCTGGCCGTCCTGCGCCAGGACCGTCCCGCCCCGCAGGGCACCGCGATCCTGGACACCGCACCCTAGGTGTACCAGGCCAGGAGGTTGGGGAGCGTAGTCGGCGATATTCACTGACTATGCTCCCCAACCTCCCGGGCTTCGGGGGCGGGGCGTATAAGGCGGACACTTCTTCGGCTACCACCACCATCTCCTCTAGCAGGGGGCCGCCGAAGGTCGTCGCCATGGCCACGTCCGAGGCGTCCCGGCCCCGGCCGATCAGGATGCGCCCCTTGCGCCGCTGGTTGTTGCGCGGATCGAAGGTCCACCACCGGTCGCCCAGCCAGACCTCCATCCACGCCGCGAAGTCCATCGGCGCCGGATCGGGCGGCACGTCCATGTCCGGCAGGTACCCGAACACGTACCGGGCCGGGATGTTCAGCGCGCGGCAGAACGAGATCGCCAGGTGCGTGAAGTCACGGCAGACCCCGCGCCCGGACGCGTACACGTCGGCCGCCGTCGAGGTCGGCGTCGAGCTGCCGTAGGCGAACGTGAGGTGGCCGTGCACGTAGTCGCAGATCGCCTGCACGCGGCGGTAGCCGGGCGCCAGCGCGCCGAACTGGGACCACGCCTCGTTGCCGAGCACGTCCGGCAGGCAGTACCGGCTGGGCAGCGTATACAGCAGCGTGTCGTCGGGCAGCGCGTCCGGCGGGATCTCCGGCGCGCCGACGTCGGCGTCCTCGGCCGCGTCCGGGACGGTGGCCACGGCGGCGTAACGGAAGTGCGACCGGCCGGGCGGCAGGATCGCCCGGGTGCACGGGTTGCCGTAGAGATCGGTGTAGTCCCGCAGCGCCATCTCCGGCTCGGACCCCATCTCCTCGCCGGTCAGCGTGATGTCCGGGTCGTTGCGCGGCTCGACGTGAAAGACCACGGGCGTACCGATCTCGGCCACGTAGGTGAAGGTGCACCCGATCTGGATCCGCCGCGTCTGCATCGTCCCATCCTCGTCGCGTGATGTTTCCGGCCGGTTACCGGGGTGCCCGGTATGCCGGGATTCGCCGGCGGCGCCGGGTCCGCCATGGCGGTCCGCGCCGCGCATCCCGCCCCATCGGACCTGGTGTCGCCGTCGCGCCTGGTATAGCGGTCGCGGGCGGGAGGAGCATATCGTCACGGGATGAGCGAAAGGCTGCCGCTGTTCCCGCTCGGCACCGTTCTGTTTCCCGGCCTGCTGCTGCCCCTGCACATCTTCGAGGACCGCTACCGCCAGCTCGTGCACGAACTGCTGGACGGCCCGGAACCGCGGCGGTTCGGGGTCATCGCCATCAGGAAGGGGCGGGAGACCGGTATCGAGGGTGTCTCGTCGCTGTACGAGGTGGGGTGCACCGCGACGCTGCGCGAGACCGAGGAGCACGAGGACGGCCGGTTCAACCTGGTCACCGTGGGCACCGACCGGTTCCGGCTGAAGGCGCTCGACGAGTCGCGCCCCTACCTGCAGGGCGACGTGGAGTTCCTGGCCGAGGACGCGGGCGACTCGGCCGCGGCCGGGCGCGCCGCCAGCCTCGTCGCCGCCTCGTTCCGCGACTACCTCGCGGTCCTCGCCGCGCGCGGGCTGGCCCAGGTCAGCGTGCCCGACGTGCCAGAAGAACCCGTCCTGCTGTCCTACCTGGTCGCGGCGACCATGATCATTGACCTGCCGGACCGGCAGGGCCTGCTGGCCGAGCCGGACTCGCTCAGCCGGTTGACGGCGGAACGGTCGTTGCTGCAGCGTGAGACGACGATGCTGCGCACCCTCACCGCCCGCCCCGCGCCCGACCTGCGGTACGCCCCCTACAACCCCAACTAGCGTCCCCCGCGCTTACGGGCAGACTTTTCGTCACATGCTGCCGAAAACTCTGCCCGTAGTGTGGATGTCGCTGCGGGACGCCGCGCAGCCGTGGATATCCGGGGGATTTCGCGGTCAGGACGGGCCCTCACCAGGGACGGGCGAAGGCACAGAACACGGCTAGCTAGCCAACGCGCACCGGAACCGACAGCGGGAGATCCCGCGACGAGCGGCCCACCTGCACGGTGAACTCACCGCCCGGCCAGACCCAGCCGCCCGCCTGCTCGTCGTAACGGGCGAACGCGCGGGCCGGGATGCACAGCCGGACCTCGGCCGTCTCACCCGGCGCCGCGGCCGCCGCCCCGAACGCGGCCAGCGTGCGGACCGGCCGCCCGGCCTCGGCTCCGGCCTCCGCCGCGGCCCCAGGCGGGGGCGCCACGTAGGCCTGGACGACCTCCCGGCCGCGCCGCGTCCCGGTATTGCGCACCACGACCGCGAGCTCCACGTCCTCGCCCGGGCCGATCCGGATCCGGCCGCCCGCGTCCTCGCGGGCGCTGCGTCCCGCCCCGGGCCCGGCGACATGGCCAGGCCGGGCCGATTCCAGCGCCCAGCTGGTGTAGCCGAGGCCGTGGCCGAACGGGAAGCGCGGGGACGTTCCCCCCGGTCGAAGCCGCGGTACCCGATGAGCAGCCCCTCGGAGTACCGCAGCTGGCCGTCCCGCGGGACCGCGTGCAGCACCGGGCAGTCGGCCTCGGCGGCCGGCAGCGTGACCGGCAGCCGCCCGCCCGGCTCCACCGCGCCGAGCAGCACGTCGGCGAGGGCGTCGCCCATGGCCTGGCCGCCCAGCCAGGCGTACCCCACCGCGGCGGCCTCGTCCGCCCACGGCATCAGCACCGGCATGCCCGCGTTGACGACCACGACCGTCCGGTCATTGACCGCCGCGATCCGGCGTACCAGCTCGTCCTGGCGGCCGGTTAGCGCCAGCCCGGGCCGGTCGAACCCCTCGCTCTCTGCGGCCGGCGCCGACCCCACGATGACGATGGCCGCGTCCGCGCCGCGCGCGGCCTGCTCGGCGGCCGCCAGCAGCGCGTCCTCGTCGGGCGCGGGGACCACGCCCAGCCGGATGGACACCGGCCCGGGTGCCCCGCCCGACGGCAGCAGCGCCACCTCGATCTCGGCCTCCTGGCCGACGCGCAGCGTGACGGTGGCGCGGATCTCGCCGGGGCGGACCATGGCCTCGACCGGGTCCGCCGGGTCGGGGGTGATCCCCTCGGCCAGGCCCGTTCCGTTAACAAACAATGCCAGCCGGCCGACACCGCCAGCGCCGATCAGATGCGCGCCGTCGCGGTCCGCCCGGAACCGGGCCCGCAGCAGGATCCGGCCCTGGCCACCCCAGCCGATCCCGTCCGGGAGGCCCTCCCACCAGGTGAACATGGTGGCCGCGCGGTGTTCCGCCGCGATCAGGTGGCCGTCCGGGGCGCGGAACTCCAGCCGGGTGCCCGGCTCGCCCGTGTCCGGGTCGGTCAGCGAGCCGGGCGGCGGTTCGGGGACCGCCTCCCAGGTGACGCAACCCGGCTCGGCGATCACCTGCGCGCGTCCGGCCAGCGCCGTGCGCAGCGCGTCGGCCGGGCGGGACACGCTGACCTGGTTGACGGCCGCGCTGCCGCCGCCCTGGGAGACGGGGGCCAGCGCATTCGGGCCGATGACGGCCAGCGTGCGGAGCGCGTCCGGGTCGAGGGGGAGCACCCCCCGGGGGTTGGCCAGCAGGGTGAACGCCGCCGCCGCGGCTCGCCGTAGCAGCGCCGGATCCGCCAGCGCTCCCAGCGCTCCCAGCGCTCCCCGCCCGGCCCGGCCGTTTGCGTGCCCGTCGGCCCCGTCCAGCCCTTTCGGGTCGTTCAGCCCCTCCAGACCGTCTAGTCCCTGAGGCCTGTCCGGCCCGTCTAGTCCCTGAGACCCACCCAGTGTGTCCAGTCTCTGAGGCACGTTCAGCCCGTCTAGTCCCTGAGGCCTCTCCAGTCCTTCAGGCCTCTCCAGTCCCTCAGGCCCCTCCAGTGCGCCGACCTGGCGGGCCAGGTGCAGGACCCGCCGGACCTTGTCGTCCACGACGGCCTCCACGATCCGCCCAGCGCGCACGGCGTCCGCCAGTCGGCCGCCCCACGGCCCGGACGGCCCGGGCATGGCCAGATCGAGCCCGGCCGCCGCGGTTTCGTCGGTGCGACGGGCCGCGTGCCAGTCGGACACGACGACGCCGCCGAACCCCCATTCGTCCTTGAGCACGGCCGTCAGCAGCGCGGCGTTCTCGGTCATGGTCGCCCCGTTGACGGAGTTGTAACCGGCCATCACGGCCAGCACTCCCGCCTCCCGGACCACCGCCTCGAACGGGACGAGGTATAGCTCACGCAGCACGTGCGGGGCGACTTGGACGTTGCAGGTCCAGCGCTGCGTCTCGGAGTCGTTGCAGACGAAGTGCTTGGCCGCGCACGCCACGCCGGCGCTCTGCACGCCGCGGACGTAGGCGACCGCGATCCGCGCGGTCAGCACCGGGTCCTCGGCGAAGCACTCGAAACCGCGGCCGCCGAGCGGCGTGCGCATCAGGTGGATGGTCGGCGCGAGCAGCACGTCGATGCCCTTGCCGCGCGCTTCGGCGCCGAGGGCCGCGGCGACCTCCTCGACCAGGCCGGGATCCCAGGTCGCGCCCAGTGCCGACGGGCACGGCAGGCTGGACGACGGGGCGCGCTCGTCCATGGCGACGCCGCGCACCCCGGCGGGTCCGTCGGAGAACGCCATCGGCCGCAGCCCCGCCGTGGCGTCCCCGGCCGTCCGCCAGTTGTCCGCCCCGGTGAGCAGGCGCACCCTGGCGTCGAGCGGCAGCGCGCCATCGCGGAGGCCGGCCAGCGACGGTGGGCCGCCGGGGGAGGCGGCGGGCGTCGGCGGGCCGCCCGGGGAACCAGCAGACGGCAGGCCGCCCGGGGAACCAGCAGACGGCGGGCCGCCCGGGGAAGCGGAGGCGGAGGCGGCGTGCGGCAGCGGGGCCGGGTGAGCCCTGCGGGCGGGTGCCGTGCCGGGGCACGGAACCCGCCCGTCGCGGGTGTTTTCCATCAGGTGATCCGGTTGATTACTCCTCCAGCTCCCCAGGTCAGGATGCGGCCTTGAGGTGCAGCAGGGTGTAGCCGACCTCCGGGTCGTCCGGCGACGGGTCCATGTACGGGTCGGACTGGCTGGGCCAGCCGGTGATCCGCGCGGTGCTGTACTCGTTCCAGTCGGCCCCGTAAACCAGCGGGATGGTCGGCATCTCGGTGGACTCGATGCTCTCCAGCTTCTGCAGCTGAGTGGCCTGCGCCGCGGTGTCGTTGGTGTTCTCGAACGCGGTGATCGCCGCCTGCGCCTGGGAGTTGCTGTAACGGCCGTAGTTCGACGTCGCGCTCTGGCCCAGCGGGGCTCCGATGCTGGAGTCCATCCAGTACTGGTACTGGCCGAACGGGAACGGGTCGGCCGCGCCGCCCACACCGCCGCCCCAGTGCACCATCGTCTGGAAGTTGCCGTCGGCGGCGTCGGTGAACCAGGCCGGCGCGGCCACGCCGTCCACGGTCGCGTTGATGCCGACCGACTTGAGCTGGCCCACGATCAGCTGCGCGTCCGCGTAGTAGTCGGTGAACGCGGTCGGGTCCTCGACCGAGAACGAGATCTCCTTCCCGCTCTTGGCCCACATGCCCTTGCTGTCCTTGCTGTAGCCGTCACTGGACAGCAGCGAGGACACCTTGCTCGCGTCCGGGCTAGCGGAGATGTCGTTGGCCAGTGACGCCGCCAGGGACTGCTGCTGAGTTGGCAGGATCAGGCCGCTGGAGGACGTGGCGGGCGCCTCGTAACCGTACTCGCCCTTGCTGCTGAGCTCCTGACGGTTGAGGCCGGCGCTGATCGCCTGCCGCACCTTCGGGTCGGCCAGCGGGCCGCCCTTGGCCACGTTGACCCACAGCGTGACCGTGTTGCCGCCGGGGAACCAGTAGTGGTTGTGCGCCGGGTCCTTGCTCACGTACAGCGACTGCAGAGACGGGATCTCGTTGCCGGCCCAGTCGAGCTGCCCGGCCGCTAGCGCGGTCGTCGCGGCCGTGTTACCGGAGTAGTAGGGGATCTGGACGGTCGTGATCGGCGGCGTGCCCCCCCAGTAGTGCGGGTTCGCGCTGAACGTGACCAGCTGCGTGGTGAACGACTTCAGCACGTACGGGCCGGTGCCGACCGGCTTCGCCACGACCGCGGTGGGCAGGTTGCTGATCGAGGAGAAAATGTGCTTGGGCACGATGAACGTGTCACCGGCGATGGCGAAGATGTTCGAGTACTGCGCCGTCTTGAAGTTCAGTACCACGGTCGAGCTGTCCGGGGTGGTGACGCTGGACAGGGCGGGCACGCCGCTGTAGTTGGCGGCCGCGTTGGTGTTGATGGTGTTGAAGGTGTAGGCGACGTCGGCGCTGGTGAACGGCGTGCCGTCGCTGAACTTGACGCCTGTGCGCAGCGCCACGGTCAGCGTCTTGCCGCCGTTTGACCAGGTGAAGCTCTTGCCGAGCATCGGGTGGTACACGCCGGGCTGCAGCGCGTCGAACTCGAACAGTGGCTCCCAGGTGAGGCTGCGCACGTTCGCCTGGGTGCCGAGCGAGTTCGCGTCGAACGGGTTGAAGTTCTGCGTGAACGTGACGCCGGTAACCGATTCCTCGGTGATCGTCACGTTCTTGCCCGAGGCTGAGGTGCCGCTGCCGCTGTGACTGCTTGAGCAGGCCGCGACCCCCAGACCGAGGGCCATCGCCACGGCGACGCCCTTTATGTATCTGTGACTCATTGTTCTAAACTCCAAGGTGCCCGGCCGGTTCTTCACCGGCCAGCGTTGTTGACCGTGTCGGGGTCTCTTTCGCCAGTAGTGCGGTGCGGGGCCGGCCGGGCGCACGGCCGATCCGCGGGGCGCCCGCCCGCGAGCGGGAGCGGTATATGTGGCTATGCGATGGTCCGGCTCACTAGCTCATCAGTCCTCCTTCGGTGGACTCACGGGGCGGGATGGTTCCGTGGCCGGCGGCGGCGCGGGCTCCGCCGGGCGGGCCAGGGTGGGTCGCAGGTCGCTGACGTGCAGCCAGCAGGCGGCGGAATGGCCCGCTGACACCGGCACGCTGGGCGGCCGCTGCTCCGAGCAGATGGCCATCGCGTGCGGGCAGCGCGGGTGGAAGCGGCAGCCGGACGGGGGCGTCACCAGGCTGGGCGGCGCTCCGCGGCCGGCCAGGGACGGCGGCTCGGCGCGCGCCGGATCGGGCGCTGCCGACAGCAGGAGCTGGGTGTACGGATGCGCGGGCGCGTCGGTCAGCTCGGTGGCCGGCGCGGACTCGACCAGCTCGCCCGCGTACATGACGACGATCGTGTCGGCCAGGTAACGCGCGGAGGCGATGTCGTGCGTGACGTAGAGGATGGCCAGCCGGGAGGTGTCCCGCAGGTCGGCGAGCAGGTTGAGCACGCCGAGGCGGATGGACACGTCCAGCATGGACACCGGCTCGTCGGCGAGCAGCACGTCAGGCTGGACGGCCAGCGCCCGCGCGATCGCCACCCGCTGGCGCTGCCCGCCGGACAGCTCGTGTGGGTATTCGTCGATAAACCGGTCCGGCGGGTCGAGCGCGACCCGGCGCAGCAGGCCGGCGATCGTCTCGCCCTCGTCGTCACCGGCCAGGTGGTGGATCTTCAGCGGCCGGCTCAGGTGGTAACGGACGGAATGCACCGGGTTGAGCGACGCGAACGGGTCCTGCAGCACGAGCTGCACCCGGCCCGCGTACGCCTGCCGGTGCCGCTGGCTGAGCGGTTGCTGGTCCCCGTCGAGCAGCAGTTCGCCCGAGGTGGGGGTGATGATCCGGGCCAGCATCCGCGCCAGCGTGGATTTGCCCGAGCCGCTCTCGCCCACGACCGCCGTCACTGAAGAGCGCGCCAGCGAGATCGACACGTCCTCCACCGCGTGCACAACGCCGCGGCCGCGCAGGCCGTGCCGCACCTTGAACAGCTTGGTCAGGTGACGCGCCTCCAGGGCCGGCGCGTCCGTGTCGGCCGGCTCAGCCGGCGACGGGGTGGCCAGGGTCTCGGTCATGCGTTCTCGCCGCCTTCGCTCGCCGCCGGTTCCGTGACCGCCGCCGGTTCCGTGACCGCCGCCAGCGGATCCGGCCGCGACAGCTCTTCAGGCACCCGGACGGGATGAGCCGGATCGTGCAGCCAGCAGGAGACTTCCCGCGGTTCGGGCCCGGCGTTCTTCCCGGTCAGCGGGACCAGTTGCGGGACGTCGGCCGCACACCGCGCCAGCGCGTGCGGACAGCGCGGGTGGAACGCGCACCCCGGCGGGATCGCGCGCAGGTCGGGTGGCGAGCCGGGGATGCCCGTCATCGCGGTCCGCGGCCCGTGCATCGGCGGGAACGAGTTCAGCAGCCCGTAGGTGTAGGGGTGCCGCGGGGCCCGGAACAGCGCGGCGGACGGCGCCCGCTCCACCAGGCGGCCCGCGTACATCACTTCGATCTCGTCGGCCAGCTCGATCAGCAGCGACAGGTCGTGCGTGATGAACAGGGCGGCGAAGCCGAGCTCGTCGCGCAGCCGGATCAGTTCCTCGAGAATCTCCCGCTGTGTCACCACGTCCAGCGCGGTGGTCGGCTCGTCCATGATGACAACCTGCGGTTCCAGCGCCAGGGCCATCGCGATCATCGAGCGCTGCCGCATCCCGCCGGACAGCTCGTGCGGGTAGCTGCGCAACCGGTCGCCGGCGATGCCAACCATCTCCAGCAGCTCGATCGCCCGCTTCTCCCGCGCCCTGCGATGCAGGTCCGGCCGGTGTGCCCGCAGCACGTCCTCGATCTGGGCCCCGATGGTGATGACCGGGTTGAGCGCGTTCAGTGCGCTCTGCATGACGACCGAGATCTCCGACCAGCGGACCCGTTCCAGGTCACCCTCGTCGAGATCCAGCAGGTCGGCCGTGCCCGCCACCGCGCCGGGACCGCTCTGGCTGTTCGGCCGCGAGTGGAACAGCACCTCGCCGCCAGTGATCACGCCGGGCTCGCGCAGCAGCCGGGTGGCCGCGTAGGCCAGCGTCGACTTCCCGCTGCCGCTCTCGCCGGCCAGGCCGAGGACCTGCCCGCGGCGCAGCACCAGATTCGCGTCCACCACCGCGTGCGTGGCCTCCTCGCCGATCCCGTAGTCAACGCACAGGCCGCGGATCTCCAATACTGGTTCCCCGAGACCGGACAGGCTGGCCGTCTGACGGCTTCCCCCGGTGGCTGAGGTGGCCGGGCTGGCTGAGGTGGCCGGGGTGGCCGGTGAGGTGGCTGAGGTGGCTGAGACGGCCGGGGTTTCCCCGGTCACCGGGGTGGCCGGGGTGGTGGGTGGCCGGGGTTTTCCCGGTGGCTGAGGTGGCCGGGGTTTTCCCGGTGGCCGGGGTGGCCGGGGTTTTCCCGGTGGCCGGGGTGGCCGGGGTTTTCCCGGTGGCCGGGGTGGCCGGGGTTTCCCCCGGGTGGCCGGGGTGGCGATTTCGCTGGCGCTCACCGGGCCACCCCCGTCGGCGTGGCGGCGGTCTGGGCGGCCGCCTGAGCGGCGGGTGCCCGCGGGGCCGTACGGACGACCGGGGTCAGCCCGAGCTTGGGATGGCGCGGCAGCCCGGCCTTCTTCATCCCGCGGCGGGATAGCCCCGCCGCCCGCAGCCGCGGGTTGATGAACTCGTCGACGCCGAAGTTCATCAGCGCCAGCCCCGTCCCGACCAGGGCGATGCACAGCCCAGGCGGCACGAACCACCACCACGCCCCGGTCAGCGGCGCGTTGCTGGACTGCGCCCAGTACAGCATCGTGCCCCAGTTCCACACCGACGTGCTGGTCACGCCGAGGTAGGCCAGCGCGACGTAGGTGCCGATCGCGTACAGCATGGTGAACAGGAACGTCGACGCGACGATGGCCAGCAGGTTCGGCAGCACCTCGTAGAACATGATCCGGAGCCGGCCCTCGCCGACCACCCGGGCCGCCTCCACGAAGTCCCGTCTCTTGACCAACAGGGTCTGCGCGCGCAGCACCCGGGCCCCCCACGCCCAGCCGGTAACGCTGATGATGACGCCGATGAGCAGCGTGTTCGACCGGCCCGAGGCCGGCAGGTAGCTGTCGATCACGATCAGCAACGGCAGCGCGGGGATGGCCAGGAACACGTTGGCGGCCAGCGACAGGCCCTCGTCCGTGCCGCCGCCGACGTACCCCGCGGCGATGCCGACGATCAGCGCCAGCAGCGTCGCGACCAGGCCGGCGATGAAGCCCACGACCATGGTGGCGCGGGCCCCGTTCAGCAGCTGCGAGAAGATGTCCGCGCCGAGGTTGCTGGTGCCCAGCCAGTGCGTGGCCGACGGGTGCAGGTTCGGCGCGAACGCGTTGTCGTTCGGCGCCCAGGGCGCGATCCACGGCCCGATCAGCGTCAGCAGCGCGAACGCCGCGATGATGATCAGCCCGGTGAGGGCCTTGGGAGAGCGGGGCAGCCGGATCGCCCGGCCCCGGCCCTTGGCGATGACCGGCATGGCAGACTTCCCGGCCGGCAGCTGCCCGGCGGGGAGGAGGTCGTCGGCGTTGACGGACATGTGCTCTAGGAGCCTGCTGAAAAAGGCCCATTTTGCCGTGATCAACTTTGCAAAACCGCAGGTCAGTGGATTGCTTCATGATCGGAAACAGGGTTATTCAGCGGCCTCCTAGGCCTCCTGGCGGACGCGCGGGTCGAGGAACACGTACACGAAGTCGGCGATCAGGTTGGCGGCCAAAACGGTCAGCGTGATGACCAGGAAGATGCCCTGCAGGAGCGGGTAATCCTGGTTGAGGACCGCCTGGAGCAGCAGGTTGCCCACGCCGGGGTAGTTGAAGACCAGCTCCACCAGCAGCGCGCCCGAGACCACCAGCCCGATGGCGAGGGAGAAGTTCGCCACGCTGGGCAGGATCGCGTTGCGCGCCGCGTAGCTGATCACCTTGCGGGTGGGCAGGCCCTTGGCCCGCGCCACCAGGACGAAGTCCTCGTCCATGACGGTGATCATCATGTTCCGCATGCCCAGCATCCAGCCGGCGATCGAGCTCAGCACGATCGTGGCCGCCGGCAGCTCGGCGTACCGCAGCACGCTCCCGATGAACGGCAGGTTGAATCCGGGGGTCATCCCGCGCGCGTAGTTGCCGAGTACCGGGAACCAGTGCAAGTCGCTGCCCAGCACCAGCAGCAGCACGGTGCCCAGAAAGAAGTACGGCACGGCCTGGAAGAACGTCGACGCCGGCAGCAGCCCGTCCAGCCACGACCCCCGCCGCCAGCCGAGCGCGATGCCGGCCAGCGTGCCGAGCGCGAAGCTGATCACCGTGGCCGCCCCGAGCAGGCCCACCGTCCACGGCAGGGTCTGCCCGAGCACCGTGCTGACCGGCGCGGACAGCGTGATCGACTGCCCCAGGTTGCCGTGGAACAGCTCGCTCCAGTAGCTCGTGTACTGCGACCACAGGGACTGGTGCAGCCCGATGCCGAACTGCAGCTCGATGGCCTTCTGGGTCTGCGGGGTCACCCGGCCCTGCAGCTTGCCGATCATGGTCTGCACCGGGTTGCCCGGCATCAGGTGGGGGAGCAGGAAGTTCACCGTGATCGCCACCCACGCGGTGATCACGTAGACGGCGAGCTTGCGCGACAGCGCGGTCATGCCTGCCGTTCCCTTCCGCATCCGCAGCTCTGGCGGCGGATGAGCGTGGTCGGCAGCACGATGTCGCGGTCGGCCGGGATCTGGTGGTTGATCATGGAATAGAGCACCTCGAAGGCGGTCGCGCCGAGTTCCCTGATGCGCTGTCGGACCGTGGTCAGCTGGGTGTGCAGATGCCGGGCCACCGGGATGTCGTCGAACCCGGTCACGGCCACGTCATCCGGGACGCTGACCCCATGGCGCTCCAGCGCGTGCAGCACGCCGATGGCGGTCTGGTCGTTCGCGCAGACGATCGCGCGCGGCAATGCCGTGTGCCGGGCGAGCAGGTTGTTGATGACCCGCGCGCCGCCCCCCGCGGTGTAGTTGCCCTGCCACTCCGGCCCATCCAGGAACTCCGCCCCCGCGTCCGCCACTTCGGCGGCGAGCGAACCGAAACGGGCGATGCTGTCCGGGCTGTCGACGTGGCCCCCGATGTAGCTGATCGAGCGGTAACCGTGGTCGTGCAGCAGGTGCCGGGCCAGGTCCCGCATGCCGGCCGTGTTGTCACTGCGCACGTTGGCGGTCGTCGGCGTGCCCACCCCGGCCATCGTGACCACTGGGACCTGGCGGGCCAGCCATATGAGCTGATCGGGTTCCAGCACCCGGTCGTGCAGAATGATGCCGTCGCTCTTGCGGGCCAGCGTCAGGATGCGGCCACCCGGGTCGTGCTCGTCCAGGTCGACCGAGCGGATCAGGATGTCGAAACCGCGGCGCTGCGCCGCCTCCGCGATACCCCGGTTGATCATGTCGGGGAACTGCAGGCTGTCTTCCTCGTCGGCGAACAGGTCCTCGGGGTCCCTGGACGCCCAGGGGAGCCGGATGATGACCCCGGCGACTTCCTTCAGCCGCACGCTCAGTGCCCGCGCCGCGCCGTCTGGGATGAAGCCCAGCTCAGACACGGCCTGCAGCACGCGGTCCCTGGTCTCCGGCCGCGGGTTGCGCCGCCCGTTGAGCACCCGCGACACCGATGCGATCGATACCCCCGCCGCCCGGGCCACGTCATAAATCGTCGGCACCGTACTCGCCGCCAGCCCCGCCGCGGCACCGTCATCTGGGCCGTCTGCCGGTCCGGGGGGTGGGCCGTCTGCCGGTCCGGGGGGTGGGCCGTCTGCCGGTCCGGGGGTGGGCCGTCTGCCGGTCCGGGGAGTGGGCCGACGAGCCCATTCCCGGTTTCAGCCTCGGTGTCCTCGTTCGCTGTGATATCTACCACTATGCCCCCGTCCGCCGTCCCTGCTGCCCAGGCCTCGCGCGCCGCTGATTCCGCAGGCCCGGCCGTTCTGGCGAGCCCGCCGTTCCCTGAGAATCCACCCTTCTCGACGGGGTCGTCGTTTTCTGCGGAGGCCGCGTTGTCTGTGGGGCCGTTGGGGCTGGCGTTGGTCGCTACAGGCTGCTCGCTCGTGGTGGCGTCGGCTGAAGGCCCGTTCGATGGCGTCATGGCGGCGGTGGGCGGCCTGCTCGACGGTGGCGTCGTGCTGGCGCTCGGCTCGCTTGGCGGTGCCGGTGTGGCGGCGCGCGGCCTGCTCGGCGGTGCCGGTGTGGCGGCGGGCGGCTCGCTCGGCGGTGGCACGGCGGCGCGCTTGCTGATGCCCGCGGCCCGTCCCGCGTTCACCGCCGATTCCGCGTCCACGGCTGGCTCCTTCCGCTGCGGCGGACCTGGCTCCTGCGCTGGGTCCGTCTCTCCGGTAAGCGCTTACCGGATGGCCTGAAGGCTACGCCGCTTTGCCCGTTGTGCTCAAGGCCTCCCTTCATGACCGTTACGGGAAAGTGACATGGGGTACGTCCCGTTTGGCGCTGCCGCCGCGGAGCCGCGCTGGGGCCGATGGCGCCCCTCCCGAACTCCTTAATTCGCGGCCATACCGGCCCTGACGTGCGCAGCGTCACCTTCCAGCAGGATGCCTCCGGGCCGGAAAACCAGTGCAGCCGTGATACGAAATGGGGCCTATGGGGTATTTTCCCGGCTGTCACGGGGGCTCGCGATACACATTGGAAACATCGGCATATCGCCGGCCCGATGCGTTACCGGCTCCGTAACAAACGGGAAATGAGCCGGAAACCCGCTCATGGGAGACATGGAACCGTTCCGTGAAAGAAGTCGGAGCGGCCGGGGTGGGTCCGTATAGGCCCCTTGGGGGAGACCCCTGGAAACCCGAATGGCCCTTCCAAGGTAGCCCCCCTGGAGGCGCAGAGCAGTGGTTCCCTATCCAGCATGGCTGAATGCCGGAGATAACTCCTGGCAGATGACAGCCGCCACGCTCGTCGGCTTGATGAGCATCCCGGCCCTGGCCGTCCTCTACGGCGGCCTCGTTCAGCGAAAATGGGCCATGAACACCGTCTTGATGGTGTTCAGCACGTTCTGCCTGGTACTCATCACGTGGGTCCTATGGGCCTTCAAGATGGGCTTCGGCCACCCGTGGATCGGCCACTTCGTCGGGATACCCGGGACCGTCCTCGGCCACAATGCCCTGCAGGGGCAGGCTGATGTCCCCCTGCTGGATGGCGCGATGCCGAAATTCAGGTTCCCGCAGGGCTCTCTGGTCTACTTCCAGTTCGTGTTCGCGGGGATCACGCCCATCCTGTTCATCGGCAGCGTGGTCGGCCGGATCAGCTTCAAGGTCTGGCTGATCTTCGTGCCGCTGTGGATCACGTTCGCGTACGCGGTCAACGCGTTCATGCTCTGGGGCGGCGGCTACTGGGCCGGCAAGGGCGCGCTGGACTTCAGTGGTGGGTACGTCATTCACCTCGCCGCGGGCACGTCCGGGTTCGTGGCCGCTGCCGTGATCGGTCCGCGCCTGGCCCGTGACCGGGAACGCGCGGTGCCGAACAACCTGATGTTCGTCGCGGTCGGCGCCGGACTCCTGTGGCTCGGCTGGAACGGCTTCAACGGTGGTGACCCGTACTTCGCGGGCGCGGACGCGGCCGCCGCGATCGTCAACACCAACGTGGCCACCGCCGTCGCCATGATGACCTGGATCCTCATGGACATGTTCCTGAGCAAGGAGAAGAAGCCGACGTTCCTCGGCGGCCTCAACGGCATGATCTGCGGCCTGGTCGGCATCACGCCGGCCGCCGGCTACGTCAACGGCCTCGGCGCCATCGTGATCGGCCTGGTCTGCTCGGCCATCGTCTGGGTGGCCTGGACCTACTTGCCCAGGTACGTATGGCCGTTCAACAAGGTCGATGATGCCCTCGGCGTGGTCTACACGCACGGCATCGCCGGCCTGTTCGGCGGCCTGCTGACCGGCTGCCTCGCGGACCCGAACATGATCGAGTACCTCGGCCTCGGCAAGACCGCCTCGTTCAGCGGCGCGGGCTTGTTCTACGGCCACCCGAAGCAGCTGGCGATCCAGGCCGGCGCTGCCCTGACGATCATCGTCTGGGACGCCATCGTCACCTTCGTCATCCTCCGGGTGCTCGGCCTGTTCATGAAGCTCCGGCTGCCCGAAGCCGCTCTGGAGATCGGCGACGTGGCGGTGCACGGCGAAGAGGCGTACCCGTCCGAGGACCTGGTCAGCATCTCGGCAGCCGCCCGCGCCGCGGACCCGCTTACCCCCATGACACCCGGCGACTCGCTACATCCAGAAAAGGCCGCCAAGACGACCGAAGACACCTAGCCCCGGCCTCCGCGACCCGCTCGCGTCCCTCGTCTGCCCCCGGCGCCCCTCGCGGTGCCGGGGGCAGACGCCGTCCCACAGCTTCGCGTCCCAGGTGCTCCCGCCCAGGTCCCCAGGGGAGCTCCCACTGGGCAGGGTTGATCCCTCCGTTGTCGTCATAGCGACAACGGAGGTACCAGCGTGGCTCTCCCGGCCAGCCCGGCTGCGGCGCCGCTGCGACGCGAGCGTGGGGCTCCCCGCTGTGCGAAGCAAGCGAGTGGGTGGCCCGCCCACCGTTGAGAGCCCAGCGGTGGGTGGCCTGCCACCGTCGAGAGCCCAGCCGCCAAACCGGTGCCCCCCGCCCCCCGGCTCGCGGCAGAGGTGCCTTTACGTACAACGGGGTCGCGGCGGAGGCGGCGATAGCGGCTGCACCGCCCCGGCCTGGTCCGCGAGTACCGCCTACAGCAGCGGCAACGTCGTGTCCTACAACGGCGACCAGTGGACCGCCCACCAGTGGAACTACAACGAGGTGCCGGGCGGCCCGTCCGGCGCGTGGAACAACGACGGCGCCTGCTGAATCCGCGTACCGGCCTGGACCTCGCGGGCGGCCAGCTGCCCGCGAGGCCCAGGCCCGCGCGATCCGGCGGGGTGGCTCGGGTCCGGGCCGGCGCGATCCGGCGGGGTGGCTCGGGTCCGGGCCGGCGCGATCCGGCGGAGCGAATCAGCCGAGCGGTGAGGCGGACGGTGTCGGCGCGGGTGGAGCCGGGGACGACGGCGGGTCGCTGGGGCTCGGCGTGGCCGAGGGCACCGAACTGGACGGCGGGCCGGGAGTCGTCGCCGTGGAGCTAGGAGTCGCGCTGGCGGTCGCGCTGGCCGTCGGGACGGCTGTCGGGACGGCTGTCGGGACGGCTGTCGGGACGGCTGTCGGGACGGCTGTCGGGACGGCTGTCGCGGGCGTCGTCCGGACCGGTGTGGCGGGGTGGTGGGCCGGCCGCGACGCCCGGATGGCTCTGGGGCCAGCCCGGCTGACGTCACTTTCCGGTTCAGCCGGGGCGGCTGCGGCCGCTGCCGATGATGTGTGCACACGGGCCGGTACCTTGACCGCGGCGCGCGACGTGCCCGCGTGGGTCGCCCCGGCTGGGCCGTTAACGAACTGGATCACGACCGGCCCGTGATGCTGGCCCCACCAGTCACCGGCGAACACCGCTCCCGCGCCGGACACCACCGCGAAGACGCAGGCTCCCGCGACAGACGCGGCGGATGCACGCGTCTTGAATGTCCTCCCCGGCTGCTTCCGCGGACCTGGCGCCTGTCCCGTACGGCCCGGATGGTCCTGCTGGCCTGGCGTCGGCCCGATGCTGCCCGGCTGCTTTCGCGGGCCCGTGTTCGCTGGCTGTTTCTGTGCGCCTGGTGCCTGCCGAACGTTCACCGGCCGTTTGCGTCTGCCTGGCGTCCGCCCCGTGTTCACCCGCTGCCTCCCGTATAACCTGATGCCTGCCGCGCTGTGATGGGCGTTCGCGTTGCGGTACGCGTCCGGGACGGTGGCGGGGAGCTCCACAGCGAACCCTCCTGCCAGGAATGCGCCGCGGTGAGAGTTTCGTGTCCTGTACTCGCGAAAATTCCGCACAGCGCGCCCGCGAAACCTCGGTTGGAGAACGAGGCCGGGTTGTTACCAAACTCCCGCCTCCGGCGTTCTCCGCCCGCTGGCCCCGGCCGCCCCCCGCTGCCCGCCCCCGGACGCCGAACGCCGGCCTCAGATCGGTGGTCCCGCGTGCGCCGCAGTCACCGTCCCGACGCACAATGGGATATATGGCTAAACCAGTGACGGCGGCAAAGACCCTGGTAACAGACGACGGCGTCCCGATCGACGCCGTGCACCTCCCTCGGGAAAGTGATCTTGCGATTGTGCTGGCGCACGGTTTCACGCAGTCCTGGCAACGGCCCGCGGTGTGGCGTATCGCGACCCGGCTGAACCGGATCGCCGGCGTCGTGAGCTTCGACTTTCGCGGGCACGGGCGGTCTGGCGGGTTGTCCACCCTGGGCGACCAGGAGATCAAAGACCTTGACGTCGCGGTCGCCTACGCCCGGGAACTCGGCTACGAGCGGGTCGCGGCGGTCGGGTTCTCCATGGGTGCGTCGATCGTGGTGCGGTACGCCGGGCTGGTCGGCGCCCTGGACGCGGCCGTGTCGGTGAGTGGGCCGGGACACTGGTACTACCGGGGCACAGAACGGATGCGCCGCGTGCACTTCGCCGTGGAACACCGGGTGGGCCGCCTGGCAACCAAGATGCTGACCAAGACGCGGATCAGCTCCGGCCAGTGGGATCCGACGCCCATGCCGCCGGACGAGGCGGCCGCGCAGATCTCGCCCATCCCGCTGCTGATCGTGCACGGCGACACAGATCCCTACTTCCCCGTGTACCACGCCCATCAGCTTTACGACGCCGCGCGGGAGCCGAAGGAACTGTGGCTGGTGCCGGGATTCGGGCACGCCGAGTCCGGCTGCCGTCCCGCGCTGGTCGACCGGATCGGCGGCTGGGTCGCGACGGCCGCGGGCGCGCCGATGGCGGAGCAACTCGCCGGAGTCGCGGGCGCCGCCGTGGCCGGGAACGCCACCGAAGCGGTGGACGCCTCGCTACTGGACCTGCCGCCCGCCGAAGATCCCGATGAGGCAGCTGCGGAGGAGGCGGCCGAAGCCGCGGGTGCCGCCGCGGCGGCTGGCACCTCCCCAGCCGAGGCCATCCGCAACCCAGAGTCCCTGGACCGGGAGTCCCTGGACCGGGAGTCCCTGGACCGGGAGTCCCTGGCCCGGGAGTCCCTGGACGCGGACTCCCTGGATGCCTGAGCCGTGCGCCCGCCCATCCCCCGATAATGGGAAAGCCCCCAGATTCACGCCTGCGTGGCGTCCCCGCAGGGATACCAGGACTACGGGCAGACTTTTCGGCAGCATATGCCCAAAAGTCTGCCCGTAGAGGCCGGGCGCAAGGCCGGGCGCGGACCGCCCGCCGCAGGCCGGACGCGCGGAGCGGGCGGGGCGGGAAGCCGGGGCGGGCGGGGCGCACGGGGCGGGGCGGGAAGCCGGGGCGGGCAGCGTCTCGGCGTGCCGCACAGCCGGGCGCGCGGCCCGGCCGGACGCACGGGGCGGGAAGCCGGGGCGGGCAGCCTTCCGGCTTACCAGCCGGCCGGCAGGGGCATGCCCTCGCTGTAACCGGACGCGCTCTGCAGGCCGATGACCGCGCGTTTCCTGAGTTCCTCCAGGTCGCGCGCGCCCGTGTAGGTGCAGGCGCTGCGCAGCCCGGCGACGATCGTGTCGATCAGGTCCTCGACCCCCGGGCGCGCCGGGTCCAGGTACATCCGGGCCGTGGAGATGCCCTCCTCGAACAGTTCCTTGCGGGCGCGCTCAAACGGCGAATCCCCAGCGCTGCGCTGCCGGACGGCCCGCGCCGACGCCATCCCGAAGCTCTCCTTGTACAGCCGGCCGTCAGGGTCGCGGAACGTGTCACCGGGCGACTCGTACGTCCCGGCGAACCAGGAGCCGATCATCACGCTGGAAGCGCCCGCGGCCAGCGCCAGGGCCACGTCACGCGGATGCCGCACGCCGCCGTCGGCCCACACGTGGGCGCCGAGCCGGCGGGCCTCGGCCGCGCACTCGAGCACGGCGCTGAACTGCGGCCGCCCGACCCCGGTCATCATCCGGGTCGTGCACATCGCGCCCGGGCCCACGCCGACCTTGATGATGTCCGCGCCCGCCTGCGCCAGGTCGGAAACCCCCGCCGCGGTGACCACGTTGCCGGCCACGACGAGAGCGTCCGGGCAGGTCTCCCGGACCCGGCGCAGCGCGCTGATCATCTTTTCCTGGTGGCCGTGCGCGGTGTCGACCACCAGCAGGTCCGCGCCCGCCTCCAGCAGCAGCTTGGCCTTCGAGCCCGGGTCACCGTTCACGCCGATCGCGACGGCGAGCCGCAGCCGGCCGGAGCCGTCCACCGCCGGGCGGTACAGCGTCGCGCGCAGGGCGCCGGTCCGGGTCAGGATGCCGACGCAGCGCCCCGCCTCGTCCACAACCGGGGCCAGCCGGTGCCTGCCCTCGTGCAGCAGGTTGAACGCACGCTCCGGGTCGGTCCCGGCGGGCACGGTGACCGGTTTGACCGACATGACCTGGCGCAGCTGGGTGAAGCGGTCTACGCCCTGGCAATCGGCTTCGGTCACCACCCCGACCGGCCTGCCGTCCTCGATCACGATGACGGCGCCGTGCGCGCGTTTGGGCAGCAGGCTGAGTGCCTCGCCTGTGGTGTCGCCCGGGCCGAGCGTGATCGGCGTGTCGTGCACCTGGTCGCGGGACTTGACCCAGCTGACCACGTTGGCGACCACATCCACCGGGATGTCCTGCGGCAGCACCGCCAGGCCGCCGCGCCGCGCCACGGTCTCCGCCATCCGCCGGCCGGACACCGCGGTCATGTTGGCGGTCACCAGCGGGATAGTGGTGCCGCTGCCGTCGCTGGTGGACAGGTCAACGTCGAGCCGGGAGGCCACGGCCGACCGGTTCGGCACCATGAACACGTCGCTGTAGGTCAGGTCCTGCGCGGGGACCGTGCCGCCGATAAATTGCACGTCATAGAGTGTGCCCGCTGTGGTCGGATGCTATCGCCGCCCGCTGAGCCCGTCAGGGCACCCGGATGCCGCCCGGCAGGCCACCCCCGTCGGGCCGAGCGCCGCGAGCGGGGCAGCCGGGTCAGGGCGGGCCAGCCGGGTCAGGCGGGCCCGCCGAGTCAGGCCGGGTCAGGCCGGGTCAGGCCGGGTCAGGCCGGGTCAGGCCGGGGCGAACGCCGCGAACATGATGTCGGCGATACGGTTGGCCATCTCGTCGACAGGCAGCTTCACTTCGGCGCTGAGCAGGTAATTCACCCGCTCCAGCATCATCAGGCAGGCGACCGCGGTGAGCTCCGCATGCTCCGGCTGCTGCCCGGCGCTGCGGGTGGCGGCCGTCATCCCGGTGGTCATCGCTTCGGAGATGCCGAACATCATCTGCAAGCCGTCTCCGTACACTTCCTCGGGAACCAGGTCAGCCTGGCTGAGGATGCGGATGACGGTCGCGTGCGCGGCGTAAACGTCGAAGAACTTCCGTACCCAGCGGCGCAGCACGGTCTTTCCGGCCTGGTCGCGGGTAACGATCGGGAAATCGCCGGCGACGGTCTCCATGTCGCGCAGCGCGTCCAGCAGCAGGGCCTTGAACAGGTCCTCTTTGTTGGAGAAGTAGAGGTAGAAGGTGCCGTGTGAGATGCCGGCCCGGCGGACTACGTCGTCGACCCGCACGCCGTGGAAACCGCGTTCCTCGAACTCGATCATCCCGGCGTCGAGCAGGCGTTTGACGGTCGCCCGGCCCTGAGCACGCAGTTCCCGGTCACGAGCGGGAACACCGCCTCCGTGTGACGGCTGCCGTCCCGGCCCGTGCGCCGGGGGCGGCGTGCCACCAGGAGCCGGCGCGGCCGGGGTCCGGGGCCGCGTCCGGTTCGCCTCGGTTCCCGGTGACACCGGGCCGCGGCTTCCCTCGTGAGTCATGGTAAGAGACTAGCCGTCCGTTTCCCGCCGGGGTGGCACTCGGCGCAGGAGCCGCCAGCCCGGGGATGATGCCGACCCGCCGGCAGCGTGTATAGCGGCTACGTCGCCGGCCCGCCATAGCGTGCGTAGCAGCCACGTCGCCGCTGCTACCCTTCGAGCGGTGAGCAGTCCGGCGCAGGCGGACGGAGCCAGGTCCCGCCCGGACGGCGCGGACCCGGCCGGCCAGCGCGCCGGGTTCTCCCGGCGCGGGCGGGCCGGCGCGATCGCGCGCTGGCGGGCCACCGCGATCCGGCCCACCGCGATCCGGGTCACCGCGCTCACCGTGGCCGCGGCGCTGGTGTACGCGACCTACGCGCTCATCCGGTTTCGCCGCTTCCTGACCAGCACCTTTGATCTGGTCATCTTTGACCAGGGCGTGCGGGGTTACGCGCACTTCAGCGCGCCGGTCTCGATCGCCCGGGGGGTGGCGGACGGCGGGGCGGCGCATTTCGTGCTGCTGTCCGACCACTGGTCACCGATCCTGGCCGTGCTCGCGCCGCTGTACTGGATCCACGACGGCCCGGCGACGCTGCTGGTGGCTCAGGCGGTCCTGTTCGCCCTGGCCATCCCGCCGCTGTGGGCCTTCACCGCCCGCCAGCTCGGCGCGCCGTGCGCCTACTTCATCTCCGCGGCCTACGCGCTGTCGCTGCCGGTCATGGCGGCGGTCACGTTCGACTTCCACGAGGTGGCGTTCGTCCCGGTGCTCACGGCCGTGATGGCGGAACGCTTCCAGGCCGGGCGGCGCGGGACGGCCATCCTCGCCGCGGCGGCCTTGCTGCTGGTCAAGGAGGACATGGGCCTGCTCATCGCCGGGTACGGTGTGTACCTGCTGGTGACCAGGCGCCGCTGGACGGGACTCGGCTTCCTGGTGGGCGGCCTCCTGTCCACCTGGCTGGCCAGCCACGTGCTGATCCCCGCGTTCGGCGGCTCGGCCAGCTTCTACTGGGCCTACGGGCAGTTCGGCCGCACCGCCGCGAGCGCCGCCGTCGGCATCCTCACGCACCCCTGGCACGCGTTGCACGTGCTGGTCACGCCGAGCGTGAAGGTCCGCACGATGCTCGGGCTGCTGGTCCCGCTCGGGTTCCTGCCGCTGGCGTCCCCGCTGACCCTGGCCGCGGTGCCGTTGCTGGCCGAGCGGATGCTCGCGTCCGGTTACCCGCTCTGGTGGCAGGCGAAGTTCCAGTACAACGCGTTCATCGTGATGATCCTGTTCCTCGCGGCCGTGGATGGGGCGGCGCGGCTGCAGCTCCGCTGGGGCGGCGCGCTGCCCCGGCTGCCCTGGGGATGGGCGCCGGCCACGGTCTGGGCCGCGGCGGTGTGCATCGCGGCCGTCGCCTACGTCCCGTCCTCGCCGTTCGGCCCGCTGCTGCACCCCAGCTACTACACGGTCAACGCGCGCGTGCGGGCCGCGGACCAGGCCACCGCGCGGGTGCCGTCCGGTGTGGAGGTGGAGGCGGCCGACAACCTCGGCGCGCGGCTGTCAGGCCGGGACACGGTGCTGCTGCTCGACGGCACGCCGCGGTGGGCGCCGTGGGTGGTCGCCGACACGCGTGGCCTGGATTTCCCGTTCTGCACGCCGGCGCAGCAAGCCCAGCACGTGGCGTTCCTGCGGGCACACGGGTACCGCCTGGTCTCCAGCGACGACGGCTACGTGGTGCTGCACCGCGCCGCGGACGCCCGGACCCGCCAGGCGCTCATCCAGCCGCCCCCGGCGCCGAAGATCCACACCAACATCTGCTACTGACCGGGGGAAGGGGCGGCCGCTGAGCCCGGGGAAGCCGCCGCTGACTCCGGGGAAGGAGCAGCCGCCGGGATCGCCTTGGCAGCGCCCGCAATCGTCTCGGCAGCGCCAAGGATCGTCCCCGGAAGTCCCCGGGATTGCCTCAGGATTGCCCCCCGAATCGCACGGAAACGCCCGTAATTGCCCCGGAATCGCCGCCCCCGGACGGAGCGCGCCGCAGGATCGGGGGCTGCGCCAGCGCGGATCGCCGGATAAGGTTGTCTGATTGTGGGGAAGGTGACCTGGCGCTGGCTGTCCGCCTGCGCCGCCGTAGCCTGTTTCGTGGTCGTAACGGGCACGGGTATCGGCCAGGCTAGCGTGGGCGGCCCGGCCATCATTGGCGTGCCGTTCGGCGCGGTCACCCTGCCAGCGCAGAGCCAGAATGCCGCCCCCGCGCCCACGGTGCGGACCACCTCCGACACCCAGCTGCCACGCCAGCTCGTGGTGCCGGACGTGCTCGCCGTCATCCAGAGCGGCGTCCCGCAGGCCGACGTAGCCAGAATCCGCAAAATTAACGGCGTGCGGGCTGTCCTCACCGTCAGCGGCGGCGCCATCACGATCGGCGGCCGGACCGCCAACGTGATCGGCGTGGATCCCACAGCCTTCCGGTCGTGGACGCCACCCGCGGCCGCCGGCGAACAGGCCCTCTGGCAGGCACTGAACCGCGGTCAGTTCATCACCGGCACGGCGGCGCAGCGCACCCTGGGCCTGGCCCGCGGGCACTCCTACCCGGTCTCGGCGGCCATCCGGTCGGCGCTGACGTTCGGCGGCGCCGCCGGTCTCGGTATCCCCGGCGTGGACGCGGTCGTGAACCGTTCCGTCGCCTCCCGGCTCGGGCTGGTGCCCGACCTGGCGGTGCTGATCAACGCGCCCGCCGACAACCTGGCCTCCCTGGTCACTCAGGTGCAGGCGGTGACCGGGGCGCAGAGCCACGTCGTCAGCCTGCAGGCGGCCACCACCAGCACGCCCGGCCAGCTCCCGGTGGACACCTCGGTGCCTACCGGCCGGCCCACCACGTACCTGCAGCTGTACCAGGAGTCGGCGGCGCGGTACTGCCCCGAGCTGTCCTGGACCGTCCTCGCGGCCATCGGCGAGGTCGAAAGCGGCAACGGCGCCAACGTGGGGCCGTCCAGCGCCGGGGCGCTCGGGCCGATGCAGTTCCTTCCGTCCACCTGGCAACAGTGGGGCATCGACGGCTTCGGGGACACCGGCGTCCCCGACATCATGAACCCGTTCGACGCGGTGCCCAGCGCGGCCGCGATGCTGTGCGCGGACGGCGCGGACCGGGGCGCGGCGGGGCTGCAGGCCGCGATCTTCTCGTACAACCACGCGGACTGGTACGTCAACGAGGTGCTGGCCATCGCCCGGGAGTACGCCGCGGGTGCCTGACGCGCGGGCTTCGGCGGGTGCCTGGTTGGATGGTGAGCATGCCGGATTACGATGCGTTCCTGCTGGTCTCGTTCGGCGGTCCCGAGGGCCCGGGCGACGTGATGCCGTTCCTGCGCAACGTCACGCGAGGCCGCAACATCCCGCCGGAGCGCCTGGAAGCCGTCGCGGAGCACTACTACGCCGCCGGCGGTGCGAGCCCCATCAACCAGCAATGCCGCGACCTGATCGCCGCGCTGCGGGCCGACTTCACCGACGCAAGGCTGGACCTGCCCATCTACTGGGGCAACCGCAACTGGGATCCGTACCTGACCGGCGCCGTGGCGCAGATGGCCGCGGACGGCGTGCGGCGGGCCCTGGCGTTCGCCACCTCGGCGTACAGTTCCTTCTCCAGCTGCCGCCAGTACCTGGACGACATCGACCGGGCGCGGGAACAGGCCGGCCCGTCGGCCCCGCGCATCGACAAGATCCGCCGTTACTTTAATCACCCCGGTTTCATTGAGCCGTTCGCCGGGAGCACGCGGACGGCGCTGGCCGCCCTGCCGGCCGGCGTCCGGGACGGTGCGCACCTGGTCTTCACCGCGCACAGCGTGCCGCTGGCGATGGCTGCCCATAGCGGGCCGCCCGGCGCCGGTGACCGGTACGTGACCGAACTGGCCGACGCGTCGGCGCTGGTTGCTGAACGGGCTGGCGCCGGGGATCACCCCTGGCGGCTGGTCTACCAGAGCCGGAGCGGGCCGCCGGCCCAGCCGTGGCTGGAACCCGACGTGCTCGATCACCTCGGCACGCTGGCCAAGGCGGGCGCCCCGGCCGCGGTCATCGTTCCGGTCGGATTCGTGTCTGACCATATGGAGGTCCGGCACGACCTCGACACCGAGGCGGCGGAAACGGCGGCGGCGCTCGGCCTGCCGGTCACCCGGGCGGCCACGCCCTGGTACGACCCCCGGTTCCGGGCCATGATCATCGACCTGGTGCGCGAGCGCCTCGGCGCGCCGGACGCGCCCCGGGCGGCGCTCGGCCCGCTGGGGCCGTCCACCGACGCCTGCCCGCCCGGCTGCTGCACCTTCTCCCGCCCGGCCGCGGCTACCCCAGGCCAAGGAAGCGCTGGGGGTCAGGCGGGCGCCTCCGGTCAGGCGGGCGCCTCCGGTCAGGCGGGCGCCTCCGGTCAGGCGGGCGCCTCCGGTCAGGCGGGCGCCTCCGGTCAGGCGTCGGCTACGGCGGGCCAGGCGGCTGCTGTCGGCCAGCCGGGTGGCGCGGGGCGCCCGGAGCGAACGGGCGCGGCGTGACCGCGCCTGACCCGGAAGACCTCCTGGCACTCGCGGCCGAGACCGCCGCGGCCGCTGGGCACCTGCTCGCCGGCCGCGGCGCGCTGGCCCGGCCCGAGGTCGTCGAAACCAAGTCGAGCCTGACCGACGTGGTGACGGAAATGGACCGCCAGGCCGAGGCGCTCATCACCGAGCGGATACGTGCGGCCCGTCCCGGCGACGCGATCCTCGGGGAGGAGGGTGGCGAGACCCATGGGGCCACACCGGCCACGGAAGGCTCAGCCGCCCCGGGGGACGCGGTCCGGTGGATCGTCGACCCGCTGGACGGCACGGTCAACTATCTCTATGGCCTGGCGGACTGGGCGGTCAGCATCGCCGCCGAGGTCGGCGGCACGATCGTGGCCGGCGTGGTGGCCGTCCCGCTGCACGGCGAGACCTTCCTGGCCGTCCGCGGCCGGGGCGCCCGGCTGCGGAACGACGCGGGCCTGCACAGTGCCACCGGAGAGACCTTCGTCACCCCGGCGGCCCGGGCCACTGAGGCGGCCCGGGCCACCAATGGGGATCTGCGCACGCGGGAGCCCCGGGCCACTCGGGAGCCTTGGCCTGCTGGGGAGGCCGGTGCCCCGCTGCGCTGTAACCCGGACGTTCCGCTGGCCCGCGCGCTGGTCGGCACCGGGTTCGGGTACCTGCCCAGGCGCCGGCGGGTCCAGGGCGAGGTGGTCAGCGCGTTGCTGCCGCAGATCCGGGACATCCGCCGGGGCGGGTCCGCGTCGGTCGACCTCTGCATGGTGGCGGCCGGCCGGCTGGACGCGTTCTACGAACGAGGCCTGAACTACTGGGACTGGGCGGCCGGCGCGCTGATCGCGGAGGAAGCGGGCGCCCGGGTGACCGGCCTGAATGGCCGGCCGCCATCTCCGTCCATGACCGTCGCCGCCGCGCCCGGCCTGCACGGCGAGCTCATCGCCGCCCTCACTCCGCTCGATCCCGAACGCGACGCCTAGGCACACGAAACCAGGGCCGCCAGGGGCGGTCCTGGTTCAGGGCTGCGCGGGTCAGGCGCAGACGGGTTCGGTGATGCCGTGAGCTGCGGCGATCTCCCTCAGATGCTCCAGCTCGCCTATCTGGGTATCGGTGAGGTGAGCGTCCCCGGCGGCCAGCGCCGCCCGTAGGGAGGCGTGAGCTTCCCTCAGACGGTGCTGCAGGGTGGCTGCGAACTCGCCCATGCGACTCCCTCCGGACAAACACGTGGAATGTGTGGCAAGTCTTACCCCCCCGCCGCGCGCCGCTAAACCTGGTTTTAGAGCAGAAACCCTTGCGAGGGAATGAGATCCGGCGCACACGGGCATACCTCCTCGGGCGAGGTGTTCCCCCACGGCGAACGACGGAGCGAACGGGGCAAGATGCCGGTACACTTCGCGTCCGGCGGCACTCGGAGCTGCCCTGCGGGTTTGCCACCCCGGGCGGATCCGGCCGCCGGGGACTACGCGGAGGCGGAGGTGCGGTGCAGGTCAAACCCTCCACGGCACGACACCCCCGTGCTGCGTGTGCCCGGCGAGCAAACGTGACAGAATTCCCCGCCGGAATCGGGCACAACGAAGGCCTCCGGAGCGTTACACCCGCGCGATGAAGAGGCGCACAACAGATGGAGGGGGAAAGAACCACCATGGCCACTGATTACGACAGCCCGCGGAAGACAGACGACGACCTCACCGAGGACAGCCTGCAGGAGTTGCAGGCCCGCCGGATGGACCAGTCGTCGAGCACGATCGACATTGACCCGGATGAGGTGGCTGAGTCACTTGAGCTGCCTGGTGCGGACTTGTCGAACGAGGAGCTGTCTTTCCGCGTTATCCCACGACAGGCCGACGAGTTCACCTGCTCGCGGTGCTTCCTGGTGCATCACCGCAGCCAGCTTGCCGAAGACCGCAATGGCCAGCTTGTCTGCCGGGAGTGCGCCGCCTGACGTCACTCCACCCGTCAGTTGCTGTGCCTGTCCGCGGGGTAGGAAGAGGCCCGACCCCGGGAGCGCCTGAGCGGCTCGCCGCCGCGCTCCCGGTCGTGCCGGTTCCGTTCAGCCCGCCCAGCCCGGGCCGGCCCCCGCATGAGTTGCCCGCTCAGTCCTTGGCCGGGGTGCCCTGATAGGCGCGCACCCGCCTGGTGGCGGCTCTCGTTGCGAGCAGCCGCGCCGCCTCCATCACCACACCCGTGACCAAGGCCCAGCCGAGCGCCTCCTTCAGTTCGACGTCCAGGTCCTCCGGATGAACCGGGGGCTCCTTCCCGGTCGCCCGCGTCCACGCGAACGCGATGAGCTTCCGCGCCGCGTACGCCGCGGCGAACGCGGCGATTCCCCCGGCGATCTTGGTGGTCATATCTGCGCGCTGGTCCGACATGCCAGTGCTTCCTCCAAACCCCATCGTCTGATCATTCCACGTACCACCGGGCACCACGCCGGGCACGCCGGCCGGTGCCAGGCCTCAGCCCGCCGAACCCTGCGTGGCCGCGGCCGCGCCCTTCGGCCGGCCGCGCTCGAGCACGGCGGCCAGCTCGGCCGGCCGCCGCGTCCCGATCAGCCAGTACGGGACCTGCCCGGCCGGGTCCTGTATCGCGATGTACACGGCGGCCTTCAGGAACGGCCGGATCAGCGTATGCGCGGCGGGGTCAGCCCGCGGACCGCGCATCGCATCGGTCTGCCGGGCGTCGAGCGCCCGCACCTCGGTGATCCGGGATAGCGGCAGCACCGCCCCGGCCGCGCGCAATTGCCCGCCACTCACCTCGATCACGCTGGCCCCCCACGCCACCAGCACGGCCACGTAGCCGACGGTCAGTACGGCATAGACGATTGCTACGACCGGCCCGCTGAGGTTCGCATAGGCCGCGTACGCGCCGAGAATCAGGATGACGGGGACGGCCAGCACCCACCACGCCGCCGGCACGGTAAGCCGTTCGCGGTAATCACGCATGCCGTCAACCGTAGTTGGTTAGATGGCTCTATGGCGGGGCGGTCCGGGCCGGGCATTGGCCACAGGGCACGGCAGCTGCTGACCGCTGCCCGCGAGGGTGTCCGCAGCGCGGAAGAGCGCCGCACCGCCGGGGCGCACCAGGGCGCGGCCGGGCCGGTGCCGCCGGACGGCGCCGCCACCCGCGCCAACGGCGTGACCGGCCACCGCCCGCCCAGCGTCCCCGGTGTCGCCGGGACCGACGCCCCGCCCGGGGCCACCGGGGCCACCGGGGCCACCGGGGCCGAGGCTCCGCCCGGCGCCACCGGGGCCGAGGCTCCGCCCGGCACCACCGGGACCGAGCCTCTGGCGGGCGAGCCGGTGACCGAAGGGCCGCCCGGCGGGCGGGGCGTGGTCCCGTACTGGCTCCAGGTCGCCGGAGGCTGGGCGTGGCGCCTGCTGTTCATCGGCGTCGCGCTCTACGCCCTCTACCGGGTGGCCGGCCGGCTGGCGCTGGTCGTGATCCCGTGCGCGGCCGCGTTGCTGCTGACCGCGCTGCTGCAGCCGCTCACCGCCCGCCTGCACCGCCGCGGCCTGCCCATGCTGGCCGCGACCTGGTGCACCCTGCTCGGCGCGGTGATCCTGCTGGCCGGCACGATCACTCTGGTCACGATCCGGGTGCGGGCGGAATACAAGGGCCTGGTGACCCAGGTCCGGCACACGTCACGGCAGATCGAGACCTGGCTGGCGGGGCCGCCCCTGCACCTGAAGACCACGAGCCTGCAGGCTTCGTCGAACAAGCTGCTGAACTATCTGGGCCAGCACAAATCACTGGTGGCGGGCACGGTCCTGACCGGCGGCCAGATCGTCTTCGAGGTGCTCGGCGGCATCGTCCTCATGCTCTTCGTGACGTTCTTCCTGATCAAGGACGGCGTGCGCATCTGGGCGTGGCTGACCAGCGCGTTCGGGCCGGACGGCAGCCAGCGGGCGAACCGGGCCGGCCGCGCGGCCTGGCACGCCGTCGTGGCCTACGTACGGGGCACGGTCCTGGTGGCGGCCATTCACGCCGTCGTCATCGGCTCCGCGCTGACGATCATGGGCGCGCCGCTGGTCGCGCCGCTGGCCGTCCTGGTCTTCCTCGCGGCGTTCATCCCGCTCGTGGGCATCCTGTTCGCCGGGTCGGTGATCATCTTGATCACGCTCGCGACCAAGGGCTGGATCGCCGCGGTCATCCTGCTCGGCGTCTTCATCGTCGAGAACCAGCTCGAGAGCCACCTGCTGCAGCCGCTCGTCGTCGGGCGCATCATCCGGCTCCATCCGCTCGCGATTATTCTCGTGCTCGCCGTCGGCGGGATCGTGGCCGGAATCCCGGGGGCCGTGGTGGCCGTTCCGGTGGCCGCGGCGATCACCCGCGCGGTCCCGGAACTGCGGCGGCGTCAGCCGGAGACGGTACCGGTCCCGGCCCGTGGTGATCCGCGCCCCCCTGCTCCGTAGCCGCGATAGGGTCACTGGGCGTAAGGAGCTGGCGGCAGCACGCTGCGCGCCGTGACCCAGCCAGCCGTCCGAGGAATGATGCCATGAACCCGCCCGCCGATCGGGCCGATCACGCCGGCCAGGCCGATCACGCCGGCCACGTCGACGTGCTCATCCAGCGCCTCGACCCGGGTCTGCCGCTGCCGTGCTTCGCCCATCCGGGCGACGCCGGCGCCGACCTGTTCGCGGCCGAGGACGTGGACCTCGCCCCCGGTGAGCGCGCGCTGGTCGCGACCGGCGTGGCCATCGCGCTGCCGGCCGGCTACGCGGCGTTCGTGCATCCCCGGTCCGGCCTGGCCGCGCGGCACGGGATCACGATCGTGAACGCGCCCGGCACGGTGGACGCGGGCTACCGTGGCGAGATCAAGGTCACGCTGCTGAACACGGACCGCTCGCGGCCGGTCAGCTTCCGGCGCGGCGACCGGATCGCCCAGATCGTCATCCAGAGGGTGGAGAACGTGCGGTTTTGCGAGGCCGAGTCGCTGCCCGGGTCGGCCCGCGGGGACGGCGGCTTCGGCTCCACTGGCGGCCACGCCTCCAGCGTCCCGGTACCGTGAATCCGTTACGAAGACCCTGTTGGGGGAATCCCCAGCATGTCGCGGGAGTTCCCGCGCCAGATCAATAAGGAGCGTGTGCAGTGTTCCGTCGGCGTCGGCGCGAGGACGCGGACCAGGCCGCCCCTGGCTACCCCGAGGCAGCGGATGCCGCCGGGGACGCCGGTGACGGCTGGGCAGACTCCGATGAGGCAGGCGGCTGGGACGACCCGGCGGCCGTCGGCGCGGCGGGTGCCGCGGGCGGCCCTTGGGACTCCGGCGAGGCCTACCCGGAGCGGGACCGGGCCGACTTTGGCAGCCTGCTCGTCCCGGTCGCGCCCAATCAGCAGATCGAGCTGGCCACGGATGGGCAGCGGTTCATCTGGGTCACGGTGAAGAACGGCGCCAGCGAACTGCGGGTGCACGCGTTCGCGGCGCCGCGCAGCGCGGGCCTGTGGCAGGAAGTCCGGCAGGAGATCGCCGAAGAGCTTTCCTCCGCCGGCACGGCCGCCGAGGAGACCGAAGGTCCCCTCGGCACCGAGGTGTTCGCGCACGTCCCGGTGGAGCCCGGGAACCCCGCCGCGGGAACCACCCCGGTCCGGTTCATCGGCATCGACGGCCCGCGGTGGCTGCTGCGCGGCCTGATCATCGGGGCGGCGGCCACCGGCGCCGAGCCCTTCGAGCCGTTCGAGGACCTGCTCGGCGACATCGTGGTCGTGCGCGGGGACCATCCGATGCCGCCGCGGGACATGCTCGAACTGCGGCTGCCGCCCGAGGTGCAGCAGGCGCTCGAGCAGCAGCAGGCGCTCGAGCAGCAGCAGGCGCTTGAGCAGCAGCAGGCGGCCGGTGCGGCGGCCGAGCCCGAGGAGGAGAACCGGTTCCGCAACACGGATCTCAACCCGTTCGAACGCGGCCCGGAGTTCACAGAAACGCGCTGACGCCGCCGCCCTCGCCAGGCAGGCGCACCGAATTAACGCACGGCAACATTCCGTTAACATTGCCTGGCTAGCGTGCTTGCATGGGGATGACTATCCGTGCGGAACACCGGGCCGAGCGACCGCGTATCCGGATAGCGGGCACGGTCCGCGTCATCAGGAAGGACCCGATCGGCGGCATGCCCGCGCTGCAAGCGGACCTCTGTGAGGGCCCGGGAAGCGTTCAGCTGATCTGGCTCGGCCGGGTGAGCATTCCCGGCATCGAGCCCGGCAGCACGGTCGTGGCCGAGGGCAGGCTGGGCGTCCGCCGGGGCCGCGCCACGATGTTCAACCCGCGCTACGAGCTGAGCACCGCCACATCGGCCCCTACGTCCGCACCGACGTCGGCCGCGGCGCCCGCACCGGAGTTCAGGACCGCCTGCTGACCAGGCGCGCCCGCCGGGGCTGATACCCGGCCGGGGACCCGGGCTGTCCCGGCCGTGCGGGGCCGCCCGCGACGCGGGCGCTACCGGCTAGCCAGCAGCGAGGCGAGCTGATCCTCCACGTCCTGGCTGGTGACGAACAGCAGCTCGTCGCCCGCCTCCAGCGGGTCGTCCTGCTGCGGGACGATGACCCGGCCCTCGCGCAGGATCGCCACCAGCGCCGTGTCGGCGGGCCAGTCGATATCCCCGAACCGCTGGCCGGCCAGCGGCGCGTCGGCGGCCAGGGTCAGCTCGACGAGGCTGGCGTCGCTCTGCCGGAAGGTCATGAGCCGGACCAGGTCGCCGACGCTGACGGCCTCCTCGACCAGCGCCGAAAGCAGCCGCGGGGTGGAGACCGCCACATCGATGCCCCACGACTCGTTGAACAGCCACTCGTTGTTGGGGTGGTTGATCCGCGCGACCACGCGCGGGACGCCGTACTCCGTCTTGGCCAGCAGCGAAACGACCAGGTTGACCTTGTCGTCGCCGGTAGCCGCGATGACGACGTTGCAGCGGTGCAGCGCGGCCTCGTCCAGCGAGCTGATCTCGCAGGCGTCCGCCAGCAGCCATTCCGCACCGGGCAGGCTGTCCGCTTTGATGGATTTGGCCGACTGGTCGATGAGCAGGACCTCGTGCCCGTTCTCGAGCAGTTCCCTGGCGATGGAACGGCCGACCGCGCCGGCCCCGGCTATCGCGACGCGCATCAGCGGCCTCCCTCGGGCCCGAAGGAGAACAGTTCGGTGATCCGGTCCAGCTCGTCCTCGTGCGCGATCACGTGCAGCACGTCGCCTTCCTGCAGCACCGTGGGCGGCGACGGGATCAGGGCCTCACCGAGCCGGTCAAGGAAGGCGATCCGGGTATTCGTGGCCAGCTCGACCGCCTTGATCTTCTCGCCCAGCCAGCGGTCGGAGAAGGCCACCTCGGCGAGCACGATCTTGCCGGTCGGATCCCGCCAGAGCGGCTCGGCTCCCTCGGGCAGCAACTTCCGCAGGATCTGGTCGGCCGTCCAGCGGACCGTCGCCACGGTCGGGATGCCGAGACGCTGGTAGACCTCGGCGCGGCGGGGGTCGTAGATCCGCGCCGCGACCCGGGCGATGGCGAACGACTCCCGTGCGACGCGCGCGGAAATGATGTTGGAGTTGTCGCCGCTGCTGACGGCGGCGAAGGCGTCCGCTTCCTCGATGCCCGCCTGGATGAGGACGTCGCGGTCGAAGCCCATCCCGGTGACCCGGCTACCCTTGAACGAGGAGCGCAGCTTGCGGAATGCCTCGGGATTCTGGTCGATGACCGCGACCGAATTACCGCGGTCCTCGAGGATGTGGGCGAGCGTGGACCCGACCCGCCCGCAACCCATGATCACGATGTGCACGGCCGTCCTTCCAGGTTGAAGCGCATCGCCAAAGTTATGCCCTCACGGCGGTGATTGCGACACGTGGCCGGTGTGAATCCCGCGCCGCAATCCTCCGGGGCAGCGGCAGGCCATCGCACCTGCGACATCATGGTTGTGGCGCCTCCGGCCGGCACGGGAAGAAAAACGTCAAACCGGAAGAATGGCATGCGATCAGAGAACGTGACTTCCGTCACTATAACGGACGGCATGGACTGTTCCGGTGACCGGCCTGCCCCCGAATCAGGGGAGGTGGCCCGCTCGGCTGACCGGCCTGGCCCCGCGCCGGGGGAGGCGGCCCGCGCCAGCGATCTGCTCGCCCCGGGGGACGTGGCCGAGCTGCGCGCGGGCGAGGCCGCGCACGGCGGCTGGTGCGTGGCGCGCCTGGGCGGCACGGGCCCGGTCGTGTTCGTCCGCCATGCCCTGCCCGGTGAGCGGGTGCGGGCCAGGATCACGGAAGTAACCGCCCGTTTCGCCCGCGCTGACGCCATCGAGATCCTGGAGCCGTCGGCCAACCGGGTCGAGCCGCCCTGCCCGTATGCGCGCCCGGGTGGCTGTGGCGGCTGTGACTGGCAGCACGCGTCGCTGCCGGCCCAGCGCGAGCTGAAGGCGTCGGTGGTGCGGCAGCAACTGCGCCGCATTGCCGGGATTGACTGGCAGGTCACGGTCGAGGCGTTGCCCGGTGACGAGGGCGCCGCCGTCCATGGGACCGCTGGCAGGCCCGGCGACGGTGCCGGGAACCCGGCCGGCGACGGTGCCGGGGACCTGGCAGGAGACCCGGCTGGCGGCCGGGCGGGCGACGCCCCGGCGGCGGGCCTCGGCTGGCGGACCAGGGTCACGTTCGCGGTCCGCGGCGACGGCGTGGCGGGCCTGCGGGCCCACCGGTCGCACGAGGTCATCAACGTCGCGGACTGCCTGATCGCGCACCCGCGCATCCGGGATCTGGGCATCCCGGCGCGGCGGTGGCCGCAGCTGGCCACCCTGGAGGCCGTCGTCGCCACGGACAACGGCGAGCGCGCGGTGATCGCCTCGGGCGCGTCCCGTTCGGCGCCGCTGAAGCAGATCACGGCGGAAACGGTGCTCGCGGCGGGCCGCCACCACCGGCCCGGCGGCACCGTGCTGCGCGGGCACGCGCACCTGCGGCAGCGCGCGGCCGGGCGGTCCTGGCGGGTCAGTGCCGGCGGGTTCTGGCAGGTGCACCCGGCCGCCGCCAGCACCCTGGCCGACGCCGTGCTGGACGCCCTGCGGCCCCGGCCCGGCGACGCGGTGCTCGACCTGTACTGTGGCGCGGGCCTGTTCGCCGGCGTGCTCGCGGACGCGGTCGGGCCCCGCGGGACGGTGGCCGGCGTCGAGGCCAGCACGGCCGCCGTCCGGGACGCCCGACGCAACCTGCGGCTGGTGCCGTGGGCGGCGGTGTACCAGGGTGACGCGGGCGAGGTGATCGCGCGTGGCGTGCTTCCCCCGGCCCGGCTGGCCGTTCTCGACCCGCCCCGGGCCGGCGCGGCCCGGGACGTCATCGACTACCTGGCCACGGGCCCCGGCCCGGCCGGCTGCGGGCCGGCTCCGGGCCGGCTCCGGCGCGGACGGTGAACGGCGTATCGCGTACGTTTCCTGCGACCCCGCCACGCTCGCCCGCGACATCGCCCTTTTCGCCGGGCACGGCTGGCGGCTGGAGGCGCTGCGCGCGTTCGACGCCTTCCCCATGACGCACCACGTCGAGTGCCTCGCCACCCTGGTCCAGGGGGCGGCGCCCGCACGCTGATCCGGGCCGCGTGCTTGGATGAAACGATGAGACTCCGTATCTTCACCGAGCCGCAGCTCGGGGCCGATTACCCGACGCTGCTGCGGGTCGCGACCGCGACGGAAGAGCTCGGCTTCGACGCCTTCTTCCGGTCCGATCACTTCCTGACGATGGGGGACTCGCCGGGCCTGCCGGGGCCGACGGACTCCTGGGTGACGCTGGCCGGCCTGGCCCTGCAGACCAGCCGTATCCGGCTCGGCACGCTGGTCACTGCGGCCACCTTCCGGCTGCCCGGGCCGCTGGCGATCTCGGTGGCGCAGGTGGACCAGATGAGCGGCGGCCGGATCGAGTTCGGCTTCGGCACCGGGTGGTACGAGGCGGAGCACACCGCGTACGGGATACCGTTCCCCAGCCTGGCGGAGCGGTTCGGCCGGTTCGAGGAGCAGCTCGCGATCATCACCGGGCTGTGGGCGACGCCGGAGGGGCAGACCTTCTCCTACGACGGCAGCTACTACCAGCTGGCGGATTCGCCCGCGCTGCCCAAGCCCGCGCAGCGGCCGCGGCCGCCGGTCATTCTCGGTGGCGCCGGCCCGCGCCGCACCCCGCGCCTGGCGGCGCGGTACGCGGACGAGTTCAACCTGGCGTTCAAGGACGTGCCGGAAACGTCGGCGGCGTTCAGCCGGGTCAGGGAGGCCTGCCGCGAGGCCGGCCGGGATCCGGGGTCGATCACCATGTCCGCGGCGCACACTGTGGTCTGCGGAAAGGACGACGCCGAGGTCGCCCGGCGCGCCGCGGCGATCGGGTGGGGGCCGGAGGAGCTGCGCGCCGAGGGCCTGACCGGTACGCCCGCCGAGGTCACCGACAAGATCGGCGCCTACGCCCGGGCCGGCGCCGAGACGATCTACCTGCAGGTCCGCGACCTGAGCGACCTGGACCACCTGGAGCTGATCGCCTCCGAGGTCCTGCGGCAGGTCTAGGGTCCCCAGCGCTTACCGGCAGAGTTTTGGGCAAATGCTGTGACGTGAATGGATCCCTGCAATGGTGCGGGGCTGGTGTCTGTGCTGGTGGCGGGGTCGTTGCCAGCGCGGGCCAGCAGGGCCGTCACGATGGCGGGGGTCGTGTCGGTGATGGTGGCGCGGAAAGTGGCTTGCCGCATGGGGGCGTTCCAGATGATCTGGATGTCAAAGACGTCGAATAGTTCGGCTTGCAGGGCGGGTGGCAGGCTGGCCAGGTCGGCGGTCACTTCGGGCAGCAGGCTGACCAGGTCCGGGGCGGGGGCCGGGGTGGTGTCGGCGGCCAGTTCGGTGAGCTGCGTTTCGATGTCCTTGCGTTCGCCGTGCAGGTTCGCGTAGTCGGCGCGGATGCGGCGGCGGTATTGTTCGCCGGCCTCATCGGCCATGTCGAACGATTCGTTGAGTTCGCGCATAGGGACGCGGCTCCTGTTCGGCCAGCAGCTCCCGCAGCATCGCATTGCCGCGCCGCCTCGGATAGCGCTTGAGCAGGTGGGGAAGCGATAGCCGGCTGGTCAATTCCCGCACCACCGCCTCGTTCATCACCCGCTCCATCTCCCGCCGCGACAGCACCGCCGACAAGTCGAACTGCGTCCGCGCCGCCGACGTGACCGGAATCCCGTTCTCGACCTCAATCTCATCGGCTTGGAGCTCGGTGCGAACGATGGTGATGCCGGGCCGCCTACAGATCGTCGGGCGAGCCACCTCGGGGAAGCCCCGGTATTCGGAGCCGATTCCCAGAAGCGCGCGGCCGACCTGCGACACAGAACTGCGCTTGGACCGCACGCCGAGCACGAGCAGCCATCCACCGGCCCTCTCGGCTGAGAAGCCGAGGATGACCAACGGAATAGACGCCGCGATGAACCCAATGAAGCTGACCGCGAGCGATTCGCACCTCGATCGGCCCCCGGCCCACACCAAGCTCGTAGAGCTGCCACCGGGCCACGAGCCCATGCTGACCTTGGGCCTTGTCGGCAATCCACCGATCCAACCCCTCGTAGCCACCTGTCCCGCGACGAGCGATGCGTTCTGCATCTATGACCTGTACAACGCATCGCTCGTCGTGCATGCCGCTGATGGTCCACCACGACCCCGCGCCCCGTTGCGCGCACTTCGTGCCAACTCCGTCGACCGGAGCAAGCAAAAGAGGCTCCAGCCCGCCGTTGCCGCCTCTGGCTTTGATCCCTTCAAGTGAAGGTGGGTGCCTACTCCGGATCCCAAGGGACCAAGAGAAATCGGCTCCCGCGCCGTTTGTGTTGGGTCAAACGGTGAGACGGCTCTAGTACGGGCTCGAGCCTCGGCTCAACCGTACCACCGTGGGACGCTCAGTCGTCGAGGTTTGAGAGATGCCACTCGGCCTCGCTCCTGCTGTCGGCCGGGACCCGCAGGGCGATGTCGCCATGGCCGAAGCGGTCGAGCGGCCAGTCGGCGGTCAGCGCCGCCTCAGCCGGCGTCGACCAGCGACTGGTGCCAGGCCCGCGCCGTCCGCACGTCGACGAAGTCGCGCACGACCTCCCAGCTGTCGAAGCTCGGGTCGTCGACGAAGACCGGCGTCTGTCCGGGGCCGGGAGCCGGGCGCCACCTGCGTGGAAGCCAGTCCCGGAGGGCCATCTCAGTGGCCGGCGAGCTTCCGCTTGTGGATCGCTCCCGAGGTCGCGCAGCTGCAGGTCCTCGACCGGCGCCGGGCGCCGGTCAGCGGGTCGATGCCGGAGGCGGTCTTGGGGAAGGCGATCACGTCGCGGATCTGTCGGCGCCGTGAGGCGCATGACGATGCGGTCGAGCCCGAGGCGATGCCGCCGTGCGGCGGCGCGCCGAAGTGCAGCGCGTCGAGCAGGAAGCCGAAGCGCGCCTCGGCGTCTCGGCGTCGATGCCGAGCGCCGCGAAGACCTGCTGCTGCACGTCGGCGCGGTGGATACGGATCGAGCCGCCGCCGAGCTCCTGGCCGTTCCAGACGATGTCGTAGGCCTGCGCCCGCGCCGCGCCGGGATTCTCCGGGTCGAGCTCGCCGGCACGGCGCGGTGAAGGGGTGGTGCAGCGAGTCCCAGCGCTTTTCGCCCTCGTTCCATTCGAACAGCGGCAAGTCGACGATCCAGACCAGGCGTGCTCGTCCTCGTCGATCAGCCTGAAGCGCTCGGCCAGGTCGATCCGCATCTCGCCCAGCACGCGTCGGTGACCTTGCGCTGGTCGGCGACGAGCAGCAGCAGGTCGCCCTCCTCGGCGCCGAGCGCTGGTTGAGGCGGCGACTCGGCCTCGCTGAGGAACTTCGCAGGTCGGCGAGCGCCAGCCGTCGCCCTCGCGGAAGGCCCGACCAGGCCCTTGGCGCCAAGCTCCTGGGCGCGGGAGATCAGCCCGTCGAGCTCCGAGCGCGGCATCTCGCGCCGCCGGCGTTGATGCCGCGGATCGCGCCGCCGCCCTCGAGCACCGAGCGGAAGACCTTGAAGTCGGTCTCGCGCCAGGCCTCGCCGATGTCGAGCAGCTCCAGGCCGAAGCGCAGGTCGGGGCGGTCGGTGCCGAACCGGCCCATCGCCTCGTCGTAGCCCATGCGCTGCATCGGCGATCTCGATCTCGCGGCCCGCCGACGTGCCTTGAAGACGTGCGCCAGCAGCCGTTCGTTCACGGCGATCATGTCCTCGCCGTCGACGAAGGACATCTCGAGGTCGAGCTGGGTGAACTCGGCCTGGCGGTCGGCCCGCGGTCGCCTCGTCGCGGAAGCAGCGGGCGATCTGGTAGTAGCGCTCGAAGCCGGCCACCATCAGCAGCTGCTTGAACAGCTGCGGCGACTGCGGCAGCGCGTAGAAGGAGCCCTGCTGCAGGCGGCTGGGGACGAGGAAGTCGCGGGCGCCCTCGGGCGTCGAGCTTGGTCAGCAAGGGCGTTTCGACGTCGACGAAACCCTCGCCGTCGAGGAACTCCCGCATCGCGCGGTGACCCGGTGGCGCAGCATCAGCGCCTCGCGCATCTGCTCGCGGCGCAGGTCGAGGTAGCGGTAGCGCAGCCGCGCGTCCTCGCCGACCTCGCTCGCGTAGCCCTCGATCTGGAAGGGCGGCGTCTCGGTCGGCGAGCACTCCGCCGCCGTCGACCTGAGCTCGACCTCGCCGGTCGGCAGCTCCGGGTTGACCGGTCTCGGCCGCGCGCCGGACGACGTCGCCGGCGACGCTCAGCACGTCCTCGGCCCGCAGCTTGTGGGCGAGCTCGAACGCCTCGCCGGCGCTGTCGGGATGGAAGACGAGCTGGACGAGGCCGTTGCGGTCGCGCAGGTCGATGAAGATCAGCCCGCCGTGGTCGCGGCGGCGGTTGACCCAGCCGGCGACCCGCACCTCGGAGTCGACCCGGTCGCCCAGCACCTCGCCGCACCAGGTGTCGCGGTAGCCGTTCGGCGCTCGGGGGCGGCGCCGCCTCCATGCTTCTCCTCCAGTCATCTCGTCGACAAGTTGCCGGTATCGACCGGGCGCTGCTCGCCGCTCGCCATGTCGCGCAGCTGCACGCTGCCGTCGGCCTCGAGGATCAGCACCCGGCGGGCGCCGATCCGGTCGGCGTGCTTGAGCTGGCCCTTGAGGCCGCGCCCGGCCAGGTCGACCTCGGCCGAGAGCCCGGCGTGGCGCAGTTCGTCACCAGGGCCATCGCCCGCTGGCGCTGGCCGCGTCGGCGATGGCGACGAAGGCGTCGCGCCCGGCCGGCTCGTCGTCCTCGCCCAGCGCCAGCAGGATCCGCTCGATCCCGGCCGCCCAGCCGACCGCCGGCGTCGACGGCCCGCCGAGCTGCTCGATCAGCCCGTCGTAGCGGCCGCCGCCGCCGATCTCCGACTGCGCCCCGAGCGCGTCGCAGACGAAGGAGAAGATCGTGCGCGTGTAGTAGTCGAGGCCGCGGACCAGGGTCGGGTCGACCTCGTAGGCGATGCCGGCCGCGTCGAGCAGCGCCCGCACCTCGGCGAAGTGCTCGGCGTCCTCGCCCTCCAGCGCCCCGACGATCGTCGGCGCGCTCGCCATCACGCCCGGGTCCCCTCGTCGTCGGAGTCGAAGGCGCGCAGCGGGTTGACGTCGATCCGCTCGCGCACGTCCTTCGAAAGCTCGCCCTCGTGCGCGTGCAGGTGCGCCTTCAGCTCCTCCAGGTAGACCCGCCGCGCCTCCAGCGAGCCGAGGCTGCCGAGCCGCAGCTCGACCCCGGGCACGCCGAGCTCGCCCAGCAGGTCGGAGAGCAGCATGATCGCCTCGGCGTCGGCCAGCGGCGAGTCGGTGCCGATGCCTCCAGCGCCGATCTGGTGGAACTGGCGGTAGCGGCCCGGCCTGCGGGCGCTCGTGGCGGAAGAAGGGGCCGACGTAGGAGAGCTTCACCGGCTGCGCCAGCTTGTGCATCCCGTGCTCGAGGTAGGCGCGGCAGATCGGCGCCGTCCCCTCCGGCCGCAGGGTGAGGCTGCGCCCGCCCTTGTCCTCGAAGGTGAACATCTCCTTGCGGACGATGTCGGTCGAGCGGCCGACCCCGCGCTCGAACAGCTCGGTGTCCTCGAAGCTCGGCGTCTGGATCGGCTCGTAGCCGGCCGGGCGAAGATCCCGCCGCCGCCCTTCGACCCGCGCCCGCGCCCGGGCCTGCTCGGGCAGCACGTCGAAGGTCCCGCGGGGTGCCTGGTACTTGCTGGCCATCCGCGTCCGGTCGCCTACCGCGCCAGCGCGGCGAGGAACGGATTGGTGGCCCGCTCGGCCCCCAGCGTCGTCGTCCCCATGTGGCCGGGATGGACGACGGTCTCCGCGGAGTGGCAGTCGACCAGGGTGCCGATCGAGGCCAGCAGCGTCGGCCCGTCGCCGCCGGGCAGGTCGACGCGGCCGACCGAGCCCTGGAAGAGGACGTCGCCGGAGAAGATCGCGTCCTCGCCGCGGACCGCGTAGGTGACGTGGCCGGGGCTGTGCCCGGGGGTGAAGATGACGTCGAGCTGCAGCCCGGCCAGCTCCAGCGTCTCGCCGCCGGCGACGGTCTCGTCGGCCTCGTAGCTCTCGAAGGGCCCGAAGCCCTCGTAGGGGACGAAGCTCATGATGTCGGCGAGGACCGGCGACCTCGATCTCCGGGCAGTAGACGGGCGCGCCGGTCGCGGCGGCGACGGGAGCGACGGCGCCGATGTGGTCGAAGTGGCAGTGGGTGAGAGGATCGCCTCGACCTCGGCGCCGGTCGCCTCCAGCGCGGCGAGGATCCGCTCCGCCTCTTCGCCGGGGTCGACGATCAGCAGCCTGTCGGAGCCCTCGCGGCGCAGGAGGAAGCAGTTCTCGGCGATCGGGCCGACGGTGAGCATCTCGACGTCGAGGCTCACGGTTCTGCCTTCGCGGATCCGCGCCCGCTCGCGGCGCCGCCAGATGGTCATGTCGATGAAGTAGCCGGCGGGGATGTAGAAGACGAGCATCGAGGCGCCGAAGATCAGCGACGCCGAGCGGCCGGTTTTTTGAAGATCACGACCAGCAGCAGCGCGAAGACGACAGCGGCGAAGAGGCCGCGGACCGACGAGTTGCGCCAGGTCGGCGGCAGATCGGCTTTCGGCCCGCCGGTTGCCGCGTTTGGAGCGGGCCCGGGCCTTGGCCTCCTCGCGGCTGCGCGGGCGCCCGGCGCGGCCCTTGGTGTCGATGCGGCCGCCCTGAGTGCCCCGGCGCTTGCGGCGGCGCTTTTTCTTCGTCTGAGCCATGCCGAGAATCTAGATCGGTCAGCGCCGCGAGCCGTCGCTCGATCACGTGCAGGGCCGGGTCGAAGCCGCGCATCGGCACGTCCGCCGGATAGTCGGCGAGGGCCGCGGCCGGGATCAGGCCGACCAGCTCGGCCTCCAGCGGCCGGGCGCCGAGCGGCGCCGCCAGCTCCCGAACCGCCTCGACGACCGCGCGCCAGCGGCATCGCCAGCGGGTCGTGGACGTTGGTCGAGACCTGGCCGCGACCGCTGCCAGGACGAGCCCGATCGCCCGCACCCCCGGCAGCCCGCCGCCCGACTCGCGCAGCCCGGCGGCGACCGCGCGGGCGACCTCGAGGTCGCCGCTGTCGAGCTCGACGTTGAAGGCGGCGAGCGGCGGGCGGGCGGTGACCAGGGTCGCGCCGCCGCGCGGGTGCGGCGCGTCGGGCCGAAGTCGGGCCGCAGCTCGCCCGACTCCATCCGCAGCCAGAGCTCGGAGAGGCCGCCGTTGCGGAAGTAGGCGCGCTCGCCCGGGCCGGGTCGCGGCGAGCTCGCCGTAGAGGAAGACCGGCACGCCGAGGCCGCCGATCTGCGCCGCGACGGCGATCGCCTCGGTGCGGGCGGCATCGCGGTCGGCGGGGTCGAGCCAGACGAGCGGGCAGACGTCGAGGGCGCCGATCGCCGGGTGCGCGCCCCGATAGGAGGACATGTCGATCGCCTCCAGCGCCGCCTCGGCGCCCGACGAGCGACTCCGTGCAGCGCCCGCCCGCCGGCGAGGGTGAAGACGGTGCGGTCGTGGTCGGCGTCGGTGTGGCGGTCGAGCAGGACGTCGCCGCGCAGAAGGCGCTGCCGATCGCATCAGCCGCGGCTGGTCGCTCCCCTCGGAGACGTTGGGGACGGCGAGCAGCGTCGGCATGCCCGGCAGGCTAGCTCTGCGCCCGCGGTGATCTCCGTCGACGACCAGGCGCCGAGTTGCCCGCCGACTCTCAGATCAGCAGCTCGCCGTCGCTGACGATAGCCTCGCCGTCGACTTCGACCGTCGGCTCGAGGACGACGCAGTCGAGGTGGACCGGGACCTGCACGGTGCCGCCGATCGCCGCCGAGGCGCCGAAGGCGACGTGGGCGGTGCCGAGGATCTTCTCGTCCTCGAGGATGTTGCCGGTCAGGATCGCCTCTTCGTTGGTGCCGATCCCGAGCTCGGCGACGTTGGTGCCGTCCGGGCCGTGCGCGGTCAGCAGCTCCATCAGCGTCGGCCCCGGCGGTACCGGTGGCGTCGGTCAGGTGGCCGCCGCGGACGGTCAGCGAGACCGGCGTCTCCAGCAGGCCGACCCCGGCGATCGAGCCGTCGACGACCAGCGTGCCCTCGCCGGTGCCCTCGAGCGGAGCGATGAAGCCCTCGCCACAGGGCAGGTTGCCGAAGGCGCCGCGGTTGCTCGAGTTCGCCGGCGTCGACGATCCGAGGCGCCCCTCGAGGCCGAGTCGCAGGTCGCTGCCGTGGCGCAGGTGATCCGCACCTCCGAGCCGCCGTTGAGCCCGCGACCACTCGCCCAGCCGCGGCGGCGGATCTCATCGAGGTCGGCGGACATCAGCCGCGTCAGCATCTCCTCGGTGACGCCCGGCAGGGTGCCGATCCGCACGCCGGCCTCGCTGGCCGCCTTGCGGGCGGCGGTGTGGGAGAGCGACTGGATCGTCGGCGCCAGCACCACGTCGGCGGCGGCCATCGCCGCGGCCACGGCGCGCGGCGGCTCGGCGGCGTGCGAGTCGCGCTCGGGGATCACCGCCAGCGTCGCGTCGGCGCCGTCGCCCTGCGCCTCGATCCGCATCAGCGCCCCGATCTCTTCGGTCGCCGGGTTGCAGACGACCAGCACGTCCTCGCCTGGGAAACGCCCATGCACTGCCGAACCACAGTGCGGACCGCCATATCGAGATCGGCGCCCATTGCCCCACCCTAACCCCCCCTCCCCCCCCCCTCCGCGCATCCCTTCAATCGTCGTCGTGACGGTGCCGAAGCGCCCAGGCCTCGAACCAGACCAGGCCCAGAAGGATAGCGCCGAAGGCGATGAACGGCGGCAGCCACCGTGCGGATGGGCGATCGCCAAGGACCCGACCACAAATGCGTCAGCCAGCAGCAGGAACGCAACCAAAACCGGCCGCATCGCCGCCCATCCCGTTACCGGAGCGCCCCCGGAGCCATCCGCCATGCCGGCAAGGATCGCACTCCCCCGCGGCCGCCTCGAATCCCCGCCCCACCGCTACGATGCCCGTCGCCCCGCCGGAGTAGCTCA
>CAWGPP010000011.1:0-114412 GCA_963824545.1 uncultured Actinomycetes bacterium
CCACGCTGGCCAGCGAGCACTCCCTGGCCGCGGCGCCCGCCGCGCGGGGCTGCGCGCTGACCGGGCTCACCGCGGCCGCCTACACCCCGTCGGGCACACCGCTGCTGGCCGGCACCTGCGGCCGGGCGGGTACGGCGGGGATCTTCCGCTACACCGGCGGCAGCTGGCACCAGGCCGGCCCGGCCCGGCCCGCCGTGCTGGCCGGCCGCACCGTCCAGATCGCCCGGCTGACCCGGGTCGGCACCAGGGACGTCGCCCTGCTGGAGGCGGGCGGCCCGCCGGGCGCGAGCCTGCTCGCGGCGTGGACCAGCGACGGCGGGCAGCACTGGACGCTGTCCCCGGTCCTGCGGCTGGGCGGCTCGAACGCGGTGTCCGCGTCGTTCGGCAGCGGCGGCGGGGTGGCCGTCGTGCTGGCCGGCAACCGGGGAGCCACCCTGGCCGGGCCCGGATCCTCCTGGCGGCGGCTGCCTGCACTGCCCGCCGGGCGCGCCGTCACGCTGGCCCTGCCCGCGGCCGGCACCACCGACGCGCTGGCCGCGGACGGCGGCACGCTGACCGCCTGGCAGCTCCGCGACGGCGCGGCCACCTGGTCGAAGACCCAGACCATCGACGTACCCATTCAGTACGGCTCTTCCTCCTGATCCTGACCGCGTCCTGGTCCTGGTCCTGACCGGGTCCTGGTCCTCCTGATCCTGACCGGATCCTGGTCCTCCTGGTCCTGACCGGGTCCTGATCCTGATCCTGACCGGATCCTGGCCGATCCGGGGCGGCGTCCCGGCGGCCGGGGCAAGCCCCGCTCCCCCGCACCGGGCGGCCGGTACGGAGGGCGGGCGTGACCAGGTCCCGTTCGGGATGATCGGCAGCAGCGGATCAGGCCTGCACGCGCGTCCAGGCGTCACCCACGACGGACCATTCGCGCAGGCCGACCAGCTCGAACAGCGCTTCGATGCCGGTGGCGGTCACTTCCGGGGTCGTCCCGCCGAGGTGCTGCAGCGCCGCGATCATCCCCTTGGCCGCGGCCATCAGCAGGTTCGCCGGGTAGATCGCGATCGCGTAGCCGAGGGACTGCAAGGCCTCCGGGCTGGCGTCCGGGGTCAGGCCGCCCTGCACCATGTTGATCAGCAGCGGCGCGTCGACCTCCCGGGCGATGCGCTCGACCTCCTCGGCGGAGCGCGGCGCCTCGACGAAGATCAGGTCGGCGCCGGCCCGGGCGTAGGTGCTGGCGCGGTCGATCGCCGCGGACAGTCCCAGCACGGCGCGGGCGTCGGTCCGGGCCACGATCAGCGCGTCGGCCCGGGTATCGAGGGCGGCGCCGAGCTTGGCCAGGAACTCCGCCTCGCTGACCACCTCCTTGCCGGGCAGGTGACCGCAGCGCTTGGGGAACGCCTGGTCCTCCAGCTGGATCGCGGCCACCCCCGCTTTCTCGTAGAGCTGGACGGTCCGCGCGACGTTGAGCGGTGAGCCGTAGCCGGTGTCGGCGTCCGCGATCAGCGGCAGGCCGCCGAGCACGCCGGTCACCATGGCCGCCCGTTCGGCCATCTCCGAGCCGGTGACCAGGCCGATGTCCGGCACCCCGAATCCGGCGGCGGCGATCCCGGCCCCGGTCAGGTAGGCCGCGCGGAACCCGGCGCGCCGGACCAGGTGTGCCGACAGGCCGTCGAAGACGCCGGGGGCCATGACGAGGCCGCCGTCCGCGAGCAGGGCACGCAGCCGCGCACCCGGGGATTGCGCCGTGGTTGCATCATCGCGATGCGCCATGGTTACACCGCCCGAAGCTGAGATTATGGTCCTGTCATCACGCTACGTCGGAGGGGCAGGCACGCAATGACCGCGCAGGCGGACCCGGAGAGCTTCAGTTTCCAGGCCGAGGTCGTCCAGATTCTCGACCTGATGGTGCATTCGCTGTACAGCAACAAGGAAATCTTCCTGCGCGAGCTGATCTCCAACGGCTCCGACGCCATCGACCGGCTGCGCCTGGAACTGCTGGCGCGTTCCGAATCGCCCGAGGACGAGGGGCCGCTGCAGATCCGGGTCAGCTACGACAAGGACGCCCGGACGATCACCGTGGCGGACAACGGCATCGGCATGAGCCGGGCCGAGGTCATCGAGCACATCGGCACGATCGCGAAGTCCGGGACACGGGAGTTCCTGCACGCGCTGACCGGCGACCAGCGGGCGGACGCGTCGCTGATCGGGCAGTTCGGGGTGGGATTCTATTCGGCGTTCATCGTGGCCGACCGGGTGGTGCTGACCACCCGGCGGGCGGGCCTGCCCGCCGGCGACGGGGTCCGCTGGGAGTCCGACGGCCGCGGCGCGTACACGCTGGAGAACGCGGAGCTGCCGTCCCGCGGCACCACGGTCGTGCTGCACCTGCGGGACGGCGAGGACGACCTGCTGAGCGGCTACCGGCTGCGCTCGATCATCCAGAAGTACTCCGACCACATCAGCCTGCCGATCGTCATGCCGGCCGAGAAGCCGGCCGGGCAGGCCGCCGAGGGCGGCGAGGGCGGCGAACCGGCGGCGGACGAGCCCGTCAACCAGGCCTCCGCGCTGTGGGCCCGCTCCAAGAGCGAGATCAGCGAGCAGGACTACAAGGACTTCTACCGGCATCTGACCGGCGACGTCGCCGATCCGCTGGCCTGGCTGCACGCCAAGGTGGAGGGCACCTACGAGTACACCCTGCTGCTGTTCATCCCCGGCACCGCCCCCTACGACCTGTGGATCCCGGATTCCGGGCACGGCGTCAAGCTGCACGTCCAGCGGGTGTTCATCCTGTCCGACACGGGGCAGCTGATGCCGCAGTACCTCCGGTTCGTCCGCGGCGTGATCGACTCCAGCGACCTGCCGCTGAACGTCTCACGCGAACTGCTCCAGGGCAGCCGCGCCGTCAGCCACATCAAGTCCGCCGCGGTCAAGCGGATCCTGAAGCTGCTGGCCGACCTGGCCGAGAAGGAGCCGGAGAAGTACGCCACGTTCTGGGGGCAGTTCGGCGCGGTGCTCAAGGAGGGCATACCCGAGGACTACGCCAACCGCGAGGACCTGGCCAAACTGCTGCGCTTCACGACGACCACGACCGGCGCCGGGGAGCTGAGCTCGCTCGCGGACTACGTGGAGCGGATGAAGGAGGGCCAGGACAGCATCTACTACCTGCTGGCCCCGGGGCCGGCCGCCGCCAGCAGCCCGCACCTGGAGGCGTTCCAGGCCAAGGGCGTGGAGGTGCTGCTGCTGACCGAGGCCGTGGACAGCTGGGTCGTCTCCGAACTGCGGGAGTTCGGCGGGCACCGGCTGCAGTCGGTCGCGCAGGGCGCCGCGGACCTCGGCGACCTGGCCGACGCGGCGGAGAAGGCGGCCGCGGCGCAGGCCGGAACCGAGTTCGCCGCGCTGACCTCGCGGCTCAAGGAGCTACTGGGAGACCAGGTCTACGACGTGCGGGTGACCAGCCGGCTGACCACCTCCCCGGCCTGCATCGTGGCCAACGAGCCCGACATCGAGATGAACCTGATGCGCCGGCTGCGCGGCTCGGGGCTGCCGAGCCAGCCGGTGCTGGAGATCAACCCGGCGCATCCGCTGGTGGCCCGGCTCAACCACCGGCTGGACGACCCGCAGCTGGCTGACTGGGCGCACGTGCTGTTCAGCCAGGCCGTGCTCACGCTGGGCGCGCGGATCGAGGACCCGGCCGCGTTCGTTTCCCGGATGAACGACCTGCTCGCGGCGCTGACCACCGACGGCGGCTGATGGGCTCCCCCTCCTCCCCCTCCTCTCCCGAGGGAGAGGCGCCGCCGTTCCGCTACGGTGCGCGGCTGGCGAACGAGATCGAGGCGCGGTGGCAGCGGCGCTGGGAGACCGAAGGCACGTTCGACTCCCCGAACCCGACCGGCTCGCTGTCGGCCGGGTTCGGGCGGGTGGCGGGGCTGCCGAGGTTCTACGTCCTCGACATGTTCCCCTATCCCAGCGGCGCGGGGCTGCACGTCGGCCACCCGCTCGGTTACATCGGCACCGACGTGCTGGCGCGCTACCAGCGGATGAACGGCCGGCACGTGATGCACGCGCTCGGGTACGACGCGTTCGGCCTGCCCGCGGAGCAGTACGCGATCGATTCCGGCCAGCACCCCCAGGTGACCACGTCGGCGAACATGGCCGCCATGCGGCGGCAGCTGCGCCGGCTGGGGCTGGGGCACGACTCCCGGCGGGAGATCGCCACCACCGACGTCTCGTTCTACCGGTGGACCCAGTGGATCTTCCTGCAGATCTTCAACAGCTGGGTGGACGAGCGGACCGGGCGGGCCCGGCCGATCGCCGACCTGATCGCCGAGTTCGAGTCCGGGGCCCGGCCTGCCCCGGGCGGTGTGCCCTGGGAGTCTCTTCCGGAACGGGAGCGGCGCGCCGTGATCGACGGCTACCGGCTCGCCTACAGCTCCGAGGAGCTGGTCAACTGGTGCCCCGGCCTCGGCACGGTGCTGGCCAACGAGGAGGTCACGCCGGACGGGCGCAGCGACATCGGGAACTATCCGGTGTACCGGCGGCCGCTGCGGCAGTGGATGCTGCGGATCACGGCGTTCGCTGAGCGGCTGATCGCCGACCTGGACGAGCTGCAGTGGCCCGAGTCGATCAAGCAGCTGCAGCGCAACTGGATCGGCCGCAGTGACGGGGCCCTGATCACGCTGCCCGTCGCCGGGGACGCGGGCCTGGGGGCGGCCGGGACTGCCGCGGACGCCGGGGCCCCGGGGGCGCCGGGGACGCCGGTCTGGGGGCCGAGGTCTTCACGACCCGGCCGGACACCCTCGCCGGCGCCACCTACATGGTGCTCGCGCCGGAACATCCGCTGGTGGACCGGCTACTGCCGGAGTCCTGGCCGGACGGAACGCCGCCGGCCTGGACGTACCCGGAAGGGCGCGGCGGTGCCGGGGACTGGACGCCGCGAGCCGCGATGGCCGCGTACCAGGCCGCGACGGCGCGGCTCAGTGACCGGCAGCGCACCACCGGCGCGGGCGCCAAGACCGGCGTCTTCACCGGCCGTTACGTCACGAACCCGGCCACCGGCGAGCCGATCCCGGTGTTCGTCGCCGACTACGTCCTGGTGGGCTACGGCACCGGCGCGATCATGGCGGTGCCCGCGTACGACCAGCGTGACCGGGAGTTCGCGGAGCTGTTCGGCCTGGAGGTCCGCGACGTACCGGACCTGCCCAGCGTCGCGGACGCGATCGCCTGGCTGGAGAGCACCGGCCACGGGCGGGGCGCCCGCACCTACCGGCTGCGGGACTGGCAGTTCTCCCGGCAGCGGTACTGGGGCGAGCCGTTCCCGATCGTCTACGACTCCCGCGACCTGCCGGTCGCGCTGCCCGAGACCCTGCTGCCGGTCCGGCTGCCGGAGATGACCGACTTCCGGCCGGAGCCGCAGGCCGACGAGTCGAGTCCGCCGGTGCCGCCGCTGGCCCGGGCCCGGGACTGGGCGGACGTCCGGCTCGATCTCGGTGACGGCCCGAAGCACTACCGCCGCGAGCTGAACACCATGCCGCAGTGGGCCGGCTCGTGCTGGTACTACCTGCGTTACCTCGACCCGGACAACTCCTCGGCCTTCATCGACCCGGAGATCGACCGGTACTGGATGGTCCCCGATGACGCCGCCTTCGACGGCGACGGGGGCGTCGGCCTGTACGTCGGCGGCGTCGAGCACGGCGTGCTCCATCTGCTGTACGCGCGCTTCTGGCACAAGATCCTCTACGACCTGGGGCACGTGTCCACGCGGGAGCCGTTCCGGCGGCTGGTCAATCAGGGCTACATCCTGGCCGACGCGTTCACCGACGCGCGCGGGATGTACGTGCAGGCGGCCGAGGTGGAACACGAGGCCGACGGGTACACGTTCAACGGCCAGCCGGTGAGCCGGCGGGCCGGCAAGATGGGCAAGAGCCTGAAGAACAGCATCAGCCCCGACGCCATCTACCGTCAGTACGGCGCGGACACGCTGCGGCTGTACGAGATGGCCACCGGCCCGCTGGAGGCCGACCGCCCGTGGCGGACCGGCGACATCATCGGCGTGCACCGGTTCCTGCAGCGGCTGTGGCGCAGCATCATCGACGAGACCACCGGGGCGGTCCGGGTCAGTTCGGACTTCCACTGGATGAGGAGTCCCTGCGCCGGCTGCACCAGACGATCGCCGTGGTCCGCGAGGACCTGGAATCGCTCCGTTACAACACGGCGATCGCCCGGCTGATCGAACTGACCACGCACGCCGCCCAGATCACGGCCGCGCGCGGGGCCCTCCCCCGGGCCCTGGCGGAGCCGCTGGTGCTGATGGTGGCGCCGCTGGCCCCGCACATCGCCGAGGAACTGTGGGCGCTGATGGGGCACCCCGAGTCGCTGGCGTACGCGCCGTTCCCGGCAGCCGACCCGGCCCTGGCGGTGGAGCCTTCGGTGCGCCTGCCGGTCCAGGTCAACGGGAAGGTGCGGTTCACCATCGAGGTGCCGGCCGGGGCCGGGGAGGAGGACATCCGGCTGGCGGTGACCGGGCACGCCGATCTCGGGCGGGCCACCGGGGGCGCGGCCGTGCAGCGCATCATCGTCGTCCCCGGCCGGATCGCCAACGTCGTCACGGGGCCTTCCTAGCCCCTGGCACAGGCCGGGGCCCCGACCGCCTGCCGTTCATGGCTCTGGTGATCTGGGCGTCGTTTTCCGCGGATCCTGCGACAGGGGAGAAACCGAAAAGATCAGTGGCCTGAGGCTTGTGATCGAGTGGATAGCCCAGCTCTAACGCACACGAGCTGGACGCAGGCTTGCTTACCGAACTAAGACGAAACTATGAAGGAATCAGCTGGTCGTATGCCTGGTCTATTTTTCGGGCTCGGCAACGAATGTGCCGCGTCCCTGGATGGTGATGATCAGTCCCCGTTTGCGCAGGACTTCCATGGCCCGGCGGACGGTCTGGTAGCTGCGCCCGTAATACTCGGCCAGGGCTCGTTCTGACAAGAGCCGTGCGCCCGTCTGCAGTTCACCAGAGGTGATCCGGGCCGCGATGTCGTCAGCGATCTGGACATAGGCAAGCTCGGCGTCACGGCCGCCGCTCGCTTCAAGATCACTCACAGCACTACCTAATCACCGCATGACCTGCGATGACGTATGCGGTAGCTATATAAGAGCTATGCGTGTGCTCTATAGATGCTCTACTATGTCGGTACCGTGCCCGGTGCTGACCCGTACCGGGCACGGCCTCACGGGTCGCTTACGGGTCGGGTAAGGGACGCAGCGATGGCAGTGCCGCGCGATCAGGAACTCAGGCAGCAGCAGTTCATCCGGGACCACCCCGCGTGGTCCATCCACGCCCAGGACGGGGCGAGCCGTTTCACCGCCGAGAAAGACGACGGGACCACCTGCCATATCGTCGCGAACCCCTCCCTCAGGGCCCTGCTGGACCGGCTCGAACGAGATCGAGGCCAGCCGGTGACCCCGGCCCCCCACCCGGCAGCACCCCCATGCACCGGCCCCAGCCAGGGCATGCTGTCAGTCGCACACCTGGACGCAGCGGCTGGCCGCCGGCGGTTTCGGTGTCCGCAGCTCCCGCTGGCGTGACCGGCACGAACTGATCATCCTTAACGTCCCCGGCGGCCGGTCATCCCTGACCATCACCGGTGACGGGCACGCTCACTGGTACTACGAGCCCCGCGCCAGCCCGCCCAGTGCGGCCGTGCTGGCCGCGGTCATCGTGCACATCCTCGGCGCACCCCACGCCGCCGACGCCGCCCCCGGCGCGGCCGCCTACCGGGCGTTCCCGCTCAAGGGCGCGGTCGGCCGGTACCTGCAAGACCGGGGCCTGACCGTAGCCCTGCGGATCAGTGAAGACCTGGAATCATTCGAGGCCACCACCAGCCATCGAGGTCACCAGCCCCGCGCGTCCCTGGCTCGGTGCCGTCCAGCTCACCGACGACGGCCACCTGGACTGGGTATGCGACTACCGCGCCGCCTTCCACGGCGACCCCGGCCAGATAGCCGACGTGATCACCCCCATCCTCCGCGCCAGCCCCGGCGCCCCCCTGCGCGGAACCTTTGATTAAGGGCGCTGACCGGCCACGATCGGGACGGCTATTCCGGCCGTTTCCACGCCACCGGGGATAGAACGGAGAACGCTGCCCGCATGCGCCCGTCACGCGTGGGGGCTGCGGAGGATGGTGAGGGAGCGGGGGCCGACGGTGAGCTGGGCGCCGGGCTGGACGGTGGCCCGGACGGACGGGTCGAGCGGGCCGTCCGGGCCGGACGGCCCGCCGTCGTCGCCGGGCACGCGGCCGTCGGCCGGGCACGCGGCCGTCGCCGGGCACGCCGTCGCCGGGCACGCCGCCGTAAGTGCTGAGCTCGGTCTGCCAGGGCGGCGCGGTGCCGTCCGCGGGGGTGCGGACGCCGGGGATGGTGAACGTCACCGGCTCCCACCAGGCGTTGACCAGCAGGTAGAAGTCGTCGTCGATCAGCAGGCTGCCGTCGACGGCGCGGTCGGGGCTGTCCGAGCCGTCCAGGTAGATGGCGACGGCCAGGGCACTGTGGTCGTCCCAGTCGGCGTCGGTCATGGCCGTCCCGGCCGGCGTGTACCAGCCCAGTTCTTTCGCGTCAGCGCCGGTCAGGAAGCGGCGGCGGCGGAAGACGGGGTGCGTGCAGCGCAGCGCGATCAGGCGCCTGGTGAAGGCGAGCAGATCATTGTCGGCGCTGGACCAGTCGAACCAGGAGATCTCGTTGTCCTGGCAGTAGGCGTTGTTGTTGCCCTGCTGGGTGCGGCCGATCTCGTCGCCGCCGAGCAGCATGGGCACGCCGGAGGACAGCAGCAGGGTGGCGAGCATCGCCCGGGACTGGCGTGCCCGCACGGCCAGGATGCCCGGGTCGTCGGTCGGGCCCTCCGCGCCGCAGTTCCAGGACCGGTTGTCGTTGGTGCCGTCGTGGTTGGACTCGCCGTTGGCCTCGTTGTGCTTGCCGTCGTAGGAGACCAGGTCGCGTAGGGTGAAGCCGTCGTGCACGGTGATCAGGTTCACCGATGAGGTGGGGCGGCGCCGGTCCCATCCGTACAGGTCGGAGGATCCGGCGAACCGGGTGGCGAACTCGCCCAGGCCGATGTGATGGCTGCGCCAGAAGTTCCGCATGCTGTCGCGGTACTTGCCGTTCCACTCGCTCCACAGCGGCGGGAACCGGCCCAGGTCGTAGCTGTCCATCTGGCCGACGTCCCACGGCTCCGCGATCAGCTTGGCGCGGGACACCACCGGGTCCTGGGAGATCAGGTCGAAGAACGCGGACGTGCCGTCGAAGCCGCCGTCCTGGCGGGCCAGGGTGGCGGCGAGGTCGAACCGGAACCCGTCGACGTGCATCTCCATCAGCCAGTAGCGCAGCGAGTCCATGATCAGCTGCAGCGTGCGGGGGTGGCCCACGTTCAGCGAGTTGCCGGTGCCGGTCGTGTCGAAGTAAGCGCGCGGATCGCCGCTGACCAGCCGGTAGTAGGCCGGATTGTCCAAGCCGCGGAAGCACAGCGTCGGGCCAAGCTGATTGCCCTCGGCGGTGTGGTTGAACACCACGTCGATGATGACCTCAAGGCCGGCCGCGTGCAGCGCGTCCACCATGTCCTTGAACTCGGCGACCTGGCCACCGGGCTGCCCGGCACGCACCGCGGCGGAATACCGCTGGCTGGGGGCGAAGAACCCAATCGTGTTGTACCCCCAGTAGTTGGTCAGGCCCCGGTCGGTGAGCAAGCCCTCCGGCACGAACTCGTGCACGGGCAGCAGTTCGACGGCGGTGATGCCGAGGCCGGTCAGATACCCGATGGTGGCCTCGTGCCCGAGCCCGGCGTAGGTACCGCGCAGCTCTTCCGGCACGCTGGGGTGCTGCATGGTGAAGCCTTTGACGTGCACCTCGTAGATGATCGTGTCCGCGTACGGGCGCCGGATCGGGACATTCTGGTGCCAGGTGTACGCGGTGTCCACGACGAGGCTGTGCGGCACGTCGGGGCCGGAGTCGAGGTTGCTGGGCGTATCCGGGTCGCTGCCGGCGTAGCCGAGCACGCTGGGGCCGTTCCGCATACCGCCGGTCACGGCGCGGCAGTAGGGGTCGAGCAGCAGTTTCGCCGGGTTGCAGCGGATACCGCTGGCCGGCCGGTAGGGGCCGGCGGCGCGGTAGCCGTAGGCCTGACCGGGGCCGATCCCCGGCACGAAGGTGTGCCAGACACCCGCGTCGTAATCCACCAGCGGGACCCGGGTCTCGTTGCCGCCGGAGTCGAGCAGGCACAGCGTGATGCCGTGGGCGGACTCGGAGGCCACCGCGAAGTTCGTCCCGCCGCCCCAGAGCGTCGCACCCAGCGGGAAGGACCGTCCGGGGCGGCCGGCTGGGGCTGAGGCTGGGGCTGGGGCTGAGGCTGAGGCTGGGGTGCTCACGGCTAGCCCTCCTATCCAGTGGGGCCAGAGGGTGTGGTGGGGCCAGAGGGAGTGGTAGGGCTGGCGGGCTCAGGGCTGGCGGTACTAGCAGGGCGCGGTGGGGCCAGAGGGGGTGGTGGGGCCAGAAGGAGTAGTGGGGCTGGCGGGTGCCGTAGGGCTGGCGGGTGCCGTAGGGCAGAGGGCGTGGTGGGGCCAGAAGGAGTACGGTCCGTGGGGCTGGCGGGTGCCGTAGGGCTGGCGGGTGCCGTAGGGCTGGCGGGTGTGGTGGGGCTGGCGGGAGAAGCGGAGGGAGTGAGACGGAGTGCGGGATCGAGGGCGTCTATGACGTCCGCGACAGACCGAACCGCGCCGTGTCGCCGCCGGATGACATCGGCGATCACGCCAGTCCACCCGGTCTGGTGGGACGCGCCGAGACCGGCTGCGTTGTCCCCGTGAAAGTATTCGTTGAACAGCAGGTTATCTTTCCACTCCGGATCCTGCTGCAGCCGCTCGACCCAGCCGAAGCAGGGCCGCCGCCCGTCCGCGCCGACGAGGAAAATCGAGATGAGCCGGTCCTGCAGGTCGGTGGTGATGGCGCCGAGGGTGAGCTGCTTCCCGGACCCGGTCGGGTACTCCAGCGTCAGATCGTCGCCGAAGAACCCGTGGTACCGGTCCAGCACGTTGATCAGCAGGTAGTTGAGCGGGAACCACAGCGGGCCGCGCCAGTTGGAGTTGCCGCCGAACATCGCCGTGGTGGACTCGGCCGGCTCGTAGTCGACCGTGGACATCTGGCCTTCCACGTCCAGCACGTAAGGATGGTCGCGATGGTAGGCCGACAGGGCCCGTAGCCCGTACGGGGACAGGAACTCGCTCTCGTCGAACAGGGACGCCGCGAGCTTTTCCAGCTGGCCGAGGCCGACCAGGCTGAGCAGCAGCCGCCGGTCGCCGGTTTTGCCGCGCATCATGCCCTGCTTGGCGAGCGTGGCCGCGTCGTCGATGCCCTCCCGGCGCAGGAAGTCCGCGAACCGCTTGCCCAGCCGCAGCGAATCGTTGAGCATCCCCTGGTCGACGGCCGCCGCGGCCAGCACCGGGATGACGCCGACCATGGACCGGACCTTCATCGGGATGGCGGTGCCGTCCGCGGTGAGCAGCTTGTCGTAGAAGAGGCCGTCGCTTTCGTCCCACATGCCCTGGTCGTTGATCGCGTCGGCGATGCCCGCGAAATGCTCGAGGAACTTAAGCGCGATGTCGCTGGCCGGGCGGCGGCCGGACCGCTGCAGCACGGTCGCGATGCGGGCCATGCTGATCGCGTAGAAGGCCATCCAGCCGGTCGCGTCGGACTGCTCCAGGGTGCCGCCGGCCGGCAGGTGCGAACGGTCGATCGGGCCGATGTTGTCCAGGCCGAGGAATCCGCCCTGGAATACGTTGCTGCCGTCCGCGTCCTCCCGGTTGACCCACCAGGTGAAGTTGATCAGCAGCTTGTCGAACAGCCGGCTGAGGAAATCGAAGTCGCGTCCCTGATCGATCGCGAACACCTCGAGTGCGGCCCACGCCTGCACCGGCGGGTTGACGTCGCCGAAGTCCCATTCGTAGGCCGGGAGCGCCCCGTTCGGGTTCTGGAACCATTCCCGGCACAGCAGGACGATCTGGTACTTGGCGAAGGCCGGATCCAGGTGCGCGAGCGCCACGCAGTGAAAGCCCAGGTCCCAGGCGGCGAACCAGGGGTACTCCCACTTGTCCGGCATCGACATGATGTCGAAGGCGTCAAAGTTGCCCCACCGGATGTTGCGGCCCAGCCGCCGCCCCGGCGGCGGGGGCGGCTGGGTGGGATCACCATCCAGCCACCGGGTCACCTCGAAGTAGTAGAACTGCTTGCTCCACAGCAGGCCCGCGAAGGCCTGCCGCATCACCATGGCCTCGTCAGCGCTGGCACCGGCCGGTGTCAGGCCGGCGTAGAACTCGTCCGCTTCCGCCCGCCGCTGATCCAGAATCTGAACGAACTGGCCCAAGAGTGGCCCATCGTCGCTGGGCTGCCGCGCCGGGGGCCGCAGGCGCAGCCGCAGCTCGGCGGTGGCGCCCGGCGCGAGGGTCAGCCGGTACCAGAAGGAGCATTTGGTGCCCTGGCGGTCCGGGTTGACCGTGGGCGCGCCGGAGATGACGTGGTCGTTGATGCCATCCTTGGGGTACGGGGTCGTCGGGGCGGCGTTGTACAAGCGCGCCAGGTTCGTTTCGTTTTCGCAAAACAGTACGGCGGGACTGCTGCCGTCCGGGCCGTCGCCGCCGATCAGCTCCAGTTCGCCGAGGAAGGGGTGCGCCACCCGGACGGCCGCGTCGCCGGCCGCCTCCAGCACCGGCTTGGGCGCGCCGGCGTCCCACGACCAGGTGTTGCGGAACCACGCGGTCGGCAGGACATGCAGGGTTTCGGCGTCCGGGCCGGCGTTCTTCACCGACACGTTCATCAGCACGTCGCCGGGGCCGTCCTTGGCGTAGCAGACCTCGACGATCCAGTACCGGTCACCGTCGAATGCGCCGGTGTCGAGCAGCTCGTACTCGGGCTGGAACCGGTTGCGGGCGGCGTTCGTGGCGACCAGGTCGTTATAGGGGAAGGGCCCCTGGGGGTAGTGATAGCGCCACCGGTTCCAGGCGTGGCTGGGCACCGCGTCGAGGTACCACCAGTACTCCTTGACGTCCTCGCCGTGGTTGCCCTGCGGGCCGGTCAGCCCGAAGAGCCGCTCCTTGAGGATGGCGTCGCGCCCATTCCACAGGGCGAGCCCCAGGCACAGCCGCTGCTCGATGTCGCAGAAGCCGGCCAGGCCGTCCTCACCCCACCGGTACGCCCGGGACCGGGCGTGGTCGTGCGGGAAGTAGTCCCACGCCGCGCCGTCCTCGCTGTAGTCCTCGCGGACCGTTCCCCACTGGCGCTCAGTGACGTACGGGCCCCACAGGTACCAGTCACTGGCCTGATGCAGCCCGTTCTCGAGCTGACCGAAACCCTGAATTCGCTGTCTCTCCGCGTCCATCACGATTCCTTTTACCCCCTCTGGCTTTTCGGCACGCCCATTACCGGGCGACGGCGCGCCAAGCTCCCGGGATCGGCAAACGGGCCGCCAGCGATGCAACGGACGGTGATCGGGACGTGACCATGGCACGTCCGGGACGGTCCAGGTAACAGCGCCGTTACTAGCCTCCGCTACGAATATGTCCCATAGTGATAGTTATGAGTGGCGCGCCGACTACTGAGCGGATCAGGCAAAACATCCGGCGCGCCGCGGCCAGCGATGAGAACGAGTTGAGGGATGAGCCCGCATTGGGACTTTCAGACGTGACGCGGATGCCGCTCAGGAAGCTCGCGGAGCTCGACGATTCACTCCTTGATGCGACGCTTGAGCGCTTGCTCCCGGCGTGCGCAGGAATCGGTGACCGCCTCTGGAACCAGGGCGACGTGGCCAAGGGAGACGACAGCGAAACCCGAACGTAGCCAGCTTGGTGCGGTCCCGGGTACACACCGGCTCAGCGGCGCAGATCTGGCCGCTCTCACCTCGGACACATTTCCTTCAGAAGCAATCAGCAAACTGCGCGCCGCGGAGCTCAGCAAAAGCACGCTCCTGATCGAGGCGCTGCGACGGAGTGTCCGGCGCGCGGGAGCCGGCGGTGGCGCCGAACTGCTGCGGAAAGCCGCCGTCGTTCTCGGTGCGGTCCAGGAACGGGCACCGGAGGTGGTGACGGAGGTGCTGATGCTGCCGCACGTCGGGTTGTGGGCCGCCGACTGCCTGGCGCGGCTGCGTAGCGGCGCCGGCGGACGGCCCGGGCTACGGCCGCCCACCTGCCACGACCTCGGCCAGCTGGCCACGTTCGCCGCCGTGTCGGCGCTCCGGACCGGATATCCGTTCGAGCTGGTCCTGCCGATGCATCGTGGCCTGGTCAGCTTCCCCTCCGTGGGTGCCGCCCGGCTCAGCCGGCGCGACGACTGCCGATGGGCCGTGGTCACGCAGGACCGCCGCGGTGCCGCGGTCAGATCCGCACGCCGGACGGTACGGCTGCCCAGCCGGCCATCGGCGCGGGCCCGGGTACCGGACTCCGCGTGGCGCCCAGTCAACTGGCTCATGGAGGAAGCAGACGGTCTCCGGCTGCAGGCCATCGTCGAAACCTCGGACTCCTTCCTGGGGCAGCTCAGCCTGGGAGCGCCGCCGCACGGTCAGGCGCTGCTGTCCGCCTGGCGGTCACAAGTCCAGGCGGCCTGGCGGCTCCTCGTCCGCTACGACCGCCCGGTGGCGGCGGGGATCGCGGCTATGGTCAGAACACTCATCCCGCTGCAGCAGCCGATGCCGGGCCGGCTGATCAGCGCCACCTCCGGCTGGGCCTGGGGCGCCATCGCCCTGAGCCTGGCGCCCGATACGGCCACCATGGCCGAAGCGCTCGATCACGAATTTCACCATCTTGTTCTCGCCGGAGCGGAAGACGTCACCCCGCTGGTCCGCGACGGGGACGGCCACCTCTACTACGCTCCGTGGCGAGATGATCCGCGCCCCGCCGCCGCGCTCCTTCAGGGCAGCTACGCGCACTTCGGAGTGGCCGGGTTCTGGGGGCGGATGCGCCGGATACAGCCGGGGCTCGTGGATCCGTGGCGGAGCGAGGTCGAGTTCGCCCGCGCGCAGTCGGCCTCCCAGGAAGCCACCCGCACACTGATCCGCTCGAACGTGCTGACCGCGGCCGGGCGTGCCCTGGCCGACGGGATGCTGGCGGCGCCGGCCACACGGCGGCATCCGCCGGTCCCGCCCACGGCCAGAGGCGTCGCGGCAGAAATCGCCGCGGAGCACCAGATCCGCTGGCGGCTGGCGCACGTGCGCCCGGCCGCCGCCGCCGTGGACGCGCCGTCCCGCGACTATGTGGCCGGCGAGGCACGGGCCGGGCCTCCCCCGGAGCTAGCCGCGGACGTTGTACCTGGCCATTTTCCGGCCGGGCCCGGCCTGTCCGCCTTGCTGGAGATGCGTTACCGCGATCCGGCCGGGCTGGGCCAGGCGATCCGGCACGGTCAGGCGGATGCGGCGGACGTTGCCCTGCTGCGGGGCGACTACGCGCGGGCCGCCGAAGAGTACGAGCGACGTGTCGTTTCCGGCCGCGACCGGGCCGCGTGGGTCGGCCTGCTCCTGGCGGACCGTGCCCTCACCGGCGATGAGGACACGGCCAGCCCGGAGCCGGAGCTGGTCGTGGCCGTCTACGACCGGATATGCGAGCTGACCGGGCAGGCGCCGCCCATCCGGCCGCTGATCGCCTGGCTCGGCACCGGTCCTGGTGACGGCGGCGCGCGCCGGTAAAGCGGCCCCTAGGTGTGCATCGGCTCGATGTCGAGGTTCATCCGGCCGCGTTGCGCGGCCCGGCGCGTCTCGGGATGCTCCCGGCCGAGCGCGGCGGTCAGACGCTCCATGGTGTCGCTGAACAACGCGTCCGCGGACTCCGCGTCGTTATCCGCCCGGCGGTCGAGGGACAGGTTGGAGGCGACCGCGAGCGTGGCGTGATGGTTCGGCCCCCGGATCTCCCGGCTCAGTTCCAGGGCGCGTTCGCCCATCTCCCGTGCGCGGCGCACTTCGCCGAGCAGGGCCAGGTCGCTCGCCAGGTTGGTCATGCCGATGACCGTGCTCGGATGAGACTCACCGAAGATCTGCCTGAACGTGTCGAAGACATGCTGGTCCTCGTCGCGGGCCCCGGTGAGATTTCCCAGCTCCCGGTAGACGATCGCCAGATTAGCCTGTGCCGCGACGGTATTGGGATGGCCGGGACCGACCGCTTTCTTCCAGCCAGCTACGGTCCTCTCACCGAGATCCCTGGCGCCGGAGAGATTGTTGCCGACCCGGCGGCCGTTCATGATGTTCGTGGCCGCCCACAGGGTCTCACGGTGACTTGCGCCGAACACCCGAATGTAACGGTCCAGCAATTCCTCCCCCAGCTCGGCGCTGTCGGCGTAGTAACCGACCCGCCGGAGCGAGGTGGTCAGGTCAACGGCGGCCATCAGCCGCCGCTGGTTCCACGGTTCGTCCTTCTGGGCAAAGATGTTGCTGACGGCGCGGATCTCGTCCAGGGCTTCTTCGTAGCGGCCGAGCCTGCGCAGATCGCGAGCGATCGCGAAGCGGGAGGTCAGCGTCCCGCTATCGGCGGCACCGAGGATGCGTTCTCGTTCGGTAAGAGTCTGCACATCATATTGCAGCGCTTCTTCGAATCTGCCCAGGCAGCGAAGGCTGACGGCGATGTTGTTCAGCAGCTGGATCGACTCAAGCTGCCCAGGCTCATATACACGTCCATAAAGAGCAACCAGGCGCATATCATTTTCCAGCGCCTCCGCATACTTCCCAAGTGCCGCCAGGTCAAGACCGTAGCTGCGGGCACACGTCAGGTACACATGGTCTTCTTCACCAAAACCTTCACCTAGTTCTTTAAGCGTCTCGGCATCCAGCTTGAGAGCTTCCTCGGACCTGCCAATCCGGCGCAGCGCGAACCCTATCTCCACGGCCAGCGCGAGGGTGTCCCGGTCGTTGCCGAATTTCTCCTGCCATACCTTGAGCGCAGGTTCGCCCAGGCTGAGGCTCTCCGCGAACCCGCCGCGGCGGTGCAGCCGGCGTACCTGGTTACGGATGAGACGCCTGACCATGGGATCAGGCGAATCCAGCGCGCCCGACGGGACGATGTGCTGACGTGAACGCTCGTACGCATCATCACTGTCGTCGCGATCGGGTGCGTTGGGATCCGACGCAGCCAGCAGGGTATGGGCCGCGGTCCGGTACTGCGCGGCGAGGGTTTTGTTCTCGCGCTGCAACTGCCCATAGGTCACCGCCTGGACCACGCGGTGCACCTGCAGCACGTTGCGGACCGGATTGATCTTGATCAGCGAAACGCGGGACAGTTCGCGGGCCGCGCGCCGGAACTCGGTGGTATTGGTCAGCACACGGTCGAGGGGCGCGGGCAAGGACAGCGAACCGGCCTTCGCCGGGTGCAGCAGCAGCTCCTCATAGATGGGCTCGGGAGCGAAGAACGCCAGCAGGTTGAACAAGGCGTCGGCCTCGCGCGAGATCATCCTCCGCGAAACGCTCCATGTCGTGGCCACCGCATGCGGGTAAGAGATATCCAGATCGGTGCCGAGCATCTCGTGCGCGTTGGTCCGGTACAGTTCGAGATACTGCGGAACGGACGCACCAGTTTCCGCCAGGTAGGCCGCCGCATGCTCGGCCGCCAGGGGGAGATTAGCCAGCTCTTCGGCCAATTGCGCGGCATTGTTCGAGCGGCGCTCGTTCTCGGCAGGAACCTGGTGCGGGGCCAGCCCCTTCTCCCCTTCGGCCGGCACCATGGCCAGCGCGGGAACTCGCTTGCGCAGAAACTCAACCGTTTCGGCCGACTCGAACTCAGACACCTCAATGCCGTCAACATGCAGCGCTCTACGCCAGCGAATGTCGCGCGAGGTTATGATCACGTGACCGCTACCGCGGGGCAGGTATGGCAGCACCATTTCCGCGTTGGTGGCATTGTCAAATATCAGCAGCCAGTTGGGGAACGGGTAACCTTTGTTGAGCGCGTCGATCACCAGGTTGACAGAATAGTCTCGCTCCTCCACCCGGAAATCGGGCAGCTGCAATCGCTTACCCAGCGAGAGTAGCGAGTTCACAATAAGCGCTTCACGCTCACACCGCACCCACCAGCACAGTGCGTAGTCTTCGCGATGACGGTGGGCATATTCGGCCGCAATCTCTGTCTTGCCCACCCCGCCAAGCCCGTAGAGCGGGATGGGCGGCTGGCCGATGACAGCCGTCGACGCCGTGACCAACTGACGCCGGAGGTCGGCGAGTTCCTTATCACGCCCCGTGAAGTGCGGATTCTTGAACGGGATCTCCCGGCCCCAGACCAGGTTGCCGATGCGCGCCTGCTCGCGCCCTGCGGACTCTGCCACCCTTGCTCCCTGCGGATCCACGTCAATGACGTCGCGCGACTTCCTGGCAAGATGTTACGGCCTTCCCGGACAACTGCCCACGACCCCAGGGGCACGGATCATTTACCGGCCGCGGGCCCATGGTCAGGGGAAGCGGTAATGATCATGGACGGGTATGCATCCACATCTTCGCCTCATGCGTTATTCGCCCGTTTCGGCGTGGCAAACGCCACGGAGACGGCACACAGCACACTCTACGTTACCGGCAGTATCAGCGCCCGAGGCGCGGGGAAAGCGAACTAAATCCGCGTCCACCCCATCTGGCCAGGCACAACTCGGCACGAATCGTACCGGCCAATTACGGCCGGCGAAGATGCCACCCGGCACAGCATCCACAATCGGTAACATCTGCTGCCGCACCACCGCCGAGAAGAGCCACCCGAGGAAACCAGATTTAAGATTGGTCACGCTAACACCACTTATAGACAACAAGTTGATTACGTCCCGCTTCGCCCGTTTGATGGATGTTGACGGCCTGACCTGCGCCAGGGAAACCTCGGTGGGTCTGGGGACCCGGATACTTCCGGCGGAGGGGACGGCGATTTTGCTCACCGGCGATCAGGAGAGCACCTGGAGCCTGCTCCTCAAGAATCTGCGAGCGGGTGACTGCGTGCCATTCCTCGGGGCCGGTGCGTGTCATGAGCGCATCCCGCTGGGCGAGCAGATGGCGCTGAACTGGGGCGAGATGGAGGGGTACCCGCTGGCCGACACCGCCAACCTGCCCCGCGTCATGCAGTACATCGCGACGGCGCGATACAGCGGTGACGCCATAACGCTCAAACACAACTTCGTCCGCAGGGAGATCTCAGGGGTGGCCGCACCCGACTTCAGCGACTCCGGCCAGATCCACGGCGTGCTGGCCCGGCTAGATCTGCCCCTATACGTGACGACTAACTATGACGACTTTATGGTCCTGGCCCTGCAGCACTGGCGTAAGCTACCGCGATTCGATTACAGTCCGTGGTACGTGACCGGCGAAGGGGACACGCATGACAGCCCCCTCACAGACAGGGCATACCAGGCGACTCCGAGGACGCCGCTTGTTTATCACCTGCACGGCCATTACGAAAGACCGCAGTCGCTGGTCCTCACCGAGGACGACTACATCGAGTACCTGGTCCAGCTGGCCAGCGACACCCACCATCATGCCGGCACCACATCGGGCGTCCTTCCTCCTTTCGTCCGTGGTGAACTGCGCAGCAAGCCGCTTCTCTTCATCGGTTACAGCCTGCGGGACTGGACATTCCTGGTCCTTTTCCGCACATTGCTGCACGGCATTTCGGACGTCCACCGGCGTAATCACGTCAGCGTGCAGGTCGATCCGGGAGAACGGGTCCCGCGTGAAGCCCGCGACTATCTCGAGCAATACCTCAAGGCGCAACGCGTCCAGATATTCTGGGCTTCCGCCCGCGACTTCGCCCATGAGCTGAGCAGCAGGCTGGGAGGCACCATCTCATGACGACGTTCGACGATCTGGGTGGATCACGAAGCGATCACAGCCCGTACGTGGGGCCCCGCCCATTCCGCCGAACCGATGCCGGCCGGTTCTTCGGCCGCAGCCTGGAAGCTCGCGATGTCAAGCACCTGTGGATCGGCGACCAGGTGACGGTCCTGCACGGACCGGCGGGCGTGGGGAAGACGTCATTGCTGAACGCCGGGGTCCTGCCGCTGCTGAGCGAGGAACCATACGTCGAACTGCTCCCCGTGGGCGGACTCGGGCACGAGTCGTCCGTCGCGCTGGCGGTACAGCCGCCTTCCAACAGCTACAGCTTCGCGCTGCTGAGTGACTGGGCCCGATTCGAAGAGCCGCCCACGCCCGGAACGTCAATAGCAGATTTCCTGCTCGCCCGCGTGCCGGCCACTTCCGGGCCTGCCGACCCCGTGCATCTGCTTGCGGCGATCGATCATTTCGAGGAACTGTTCACCTCGTTCCCGGCCCGCCAGGCCGAACGCGGGGAGTTCATCGACCAGCTAGCGGCGGCGGTGCGCCAAGTCTCAGCGATCCGGCTGCTGATTGTCATCAACGACGAATACCTGGGGGAGCTCAAGGCATATGAACGCAGGCTTTCCCCGTTCCCGCTGGAGTACATACGGCTCAGCTCGCTAAGCGCCGATACTGCCCTGGACGCTATCACCGGCCCGCTGAGGGGTACCCGGCGCGAATTCGCCGCCGACGTACCGGAAAAGATCGTCGATAACCTTACGACCATCGAATATACGGATATCGCAGGTGAGTCCGCTACCGTGCATAGTGATAGCGTCGAGCCGCTGCTGCTGCAGATCGCCTGCTCTGATCTATGGGCATCAGTGCCGGACGGTACCGATCTCATCACGAGCGATCACCTGCAGTTTTATGGTCAGGTCGATCAGGCGCTCCGCCGGTTCTATGACGCGGCGATAGACCTTGTGCGGCGGGAAATGGAGGAGACCGAGGAACAGCTCCGGGCCTGGATTGAGTCGACCTTCATCACCGAGCACGGCACCCGCGGCACAGCGAGCCTGGGACTGATCGCTACGGCGGGAATGCCGAACAAGGTTGCCGATGCATTCACCGAGGCCCGCATCCTCACCAAGGAGTATCGCGCCCGGGGCACCTGGTACCAGCTCAGCCACGACCGGATGATCGCAGCGATCCGGGACGCAAACCGCGGGTGGCGCGCGACCCGCGGGCTTGACATTAACCCGCCTCCGCCAATGACCGCGCACAGCGGGCTGATCGCCGCCGCCGAGGCGGCCCTGGCCGCCGGGAACTTTCCTACTGCGCAGACGTTTGCGGCCAGGGCCGTCGACAATTACAAGGCGGATGACGATACGCGGCGGATGGGATACGCGCTGACCATCCAGGCCGAAATCGCCCACGCCAAAGGTGATCTTCCAGCGGCCGAAGGCTATCTCCAGCGGGCCCAGTCGATCTTTACGCTTCTGGAAGACCGGGATCTGGTGGCGCGAAGTCTCTCCGCATTGGCGGACGTGCGGTTCGAGAGCGGGGACTACATATCGGCGGAGCAGCTCCAGCGCGATGCGGTGGAGCAGCTTCCCACCTACGTCGACGCCATTATCGGCCTGGGGTATGCGCAATGGTACGAAGGCTCTCCCGCGGATGCCGCGGCCACTTTCGACCAGGCGCTCGGCTGGGACGCCCGGGCGGCCCGGGCCGCCGGCCTCAGGGGCCAGGTGCTGGCCGAAATGGAGGAATACGACGCTGCTCTGGCGAACCTTGATTCCGCGCTGCAGGGCGATCCCCCGCTGCCGCCGGACGAAGAGGTGGACGCCCATTCCGCCCGGGCGCTGGCGTTGTCCGGCCTCGGCCGTGACGAGGAAGCGGACCGGGAACTGGCTATCGCCCGCAGCCAGGCACCCGACCGCGCCCGTACGCTCCGCCGGGCCGGGAAGATAGCCAAGATCCGCGCCCAGAACACCCTGGCAGCGGCAGAATTCCGCAGGGCACTGGATGCCGATCCCCCGCTGCCGCCGTGGGATCAGGACAATGCGCGGCGACTGCTCAGTGAGGTGTCGGGCGGCGCCTGAGGTGTCTGTCAGCGCTCGATGTGGTTCTGGCCGGGGCGGCTATCGGGCGCGGTAAGAGATTCCGACGAGGCCAGCGAACGCGGGGTCGTCGGCGACTCGGGCGGCGGCCGTCCGTCGGCGGTCAGCTTCGCCATCCGGGCCAGCCAGTCGTCCAGGTCCCCGGTGGTCACCACGTCGGCGAGCGCGAGCCGGACGGCGGCCAGCTCCCGGGCCAGGAACTCGGTGTCGGCCTGGGTCCGGGCCGCCACCTCCCGGTCACGGTCGATGTTGGCGCGGTCCCGGTCGTCCTGGCGGTTCTGGGCCAGCAGGATCAGCGGGGCGGCGTACGCCGCCTGGGTGGAGAACGCCAGGTTGAGCAGGATGAACGGATAGGGGTCCCAGTGCTGGATGATCCCGATGGTGTTGAGGATGATCCAGCCGATGACGAGTACCGTCTGGCCGGCCAGGAAGCGGCCGGTGCCGAGGAACCGGGCAATGGCCTCGGAGAACTTGCCGAAGGCGTCGGCGTCGTAGTGCGGGCCCATCCGCGGGGCCGCCCCGCGGGGGACCGACAGGTCAGGGCGTTCACCGAACCGCCGGGAAGACGATCGTGTCATGTTCACCCTCCTGTTCTTCGCCACCCCGCAGGCAGGAGATGATCGAGGACGTCATCGACGGTGACCGCGCCCAGCAGCCGACCGGCTTCATCGCAGACGGCCACGCTGACCAGGTTGTAGGCGGCCAGACGGGCCGCCAGCTCTCGCTCGGACAGTTCGGGACGGACGAAGGTGCTTGCCTCGACGCACTCGCCAACGGTCGCGGCGGGAGGATGCCGCAGCAGTTGCTGGAATCCGACACTGCCGAGGAAACGCCCTGTCGGGGTCATTGTAGGCGGCTCGCACACGTACACCTGCGCGGCCGCGGTGATCGGGCGCTCCGGCTCACGGATACGCGCGAGCACCTCGGCGACCGGCACATCGGGCGCGACGATCACCGGCTCGGAGGTCATCAGGCCGCCCGCCGTCCGGGCGTCGTAGCGCAGCAGGCGGCGGATGTCGGCGGCCTGCACCGATTCCATCGCGGTCAGCAGCCGCTCCCGCTGATCATCCGGCATCTCGGCCAGCAGGTCCGCGGCGTCGTCGGGCTCCATCTCCTCCACGACGTCGGCGCTGCGTTCCAGGCCGACGCTGGCCAGCAGCCGGATCTGATCCTGCTCGGGCATCTCCTCCAGCAGGTCAGCCAGTTCCTCGTCGTCCAGCGCGGCCGCGAGCTGGTTCCGCCGGGTATGCGACATGCCCTCGACCGCGTTGGCCAGGTCGGTGGGGTTCATCTCCCGCAGGTCGGCGAGCTGCTCGGCCAGCGCGCCGACCTGGAACAGCTCCGGATGCTCGTCCCACGGCACGATCTGGGTGGACCGGAGCCGCAGCCCCCGGCCTCGCGTGATGGCCAGATCGGAGATCTTCCAGCCCCGCCCGGTGGTCGAGGGGGTGATCGCGACATCGACCACGGTGCCCTGCTCGACGGGCTTGTTGTACAGCTCGGAGGCCAGGATCTCCCCGGTCCGGCGGGTGAAGCGGTCAAGATCGACGGTGCCGCCGCTCAGGTGCGCCCCGTCGACGGACATCTCCGCGATCCGGCCGAAGTTAACGAAGATGCGGCGCCGTTGCAGCGTCACCACCAGGCCGAGAGCGCGTGGCGCGAGGCCCTGGGCGGCCGGCAGGATGACGACGTCGCGGACGCGGCCGATCGGCGTCCCCTCGCTGTCCAGCAGCGGGCGGCCGCGCAGCCGGGACGTGAACACCTGCTGGGCTGTCATGTCAGTGACTGCCTCCTTCTGCCGGCCACCTGCGGCAGGCGCACGATCTGCACCTTATTCTCGCGCAGCGGTGATGTCCGCGGCGCGGGGCGGCGTGCGGACAAGGCCCGGCGCGGGGAAATACGGGCACCCGGAAATTACTTGCTCAATAATGTGCACCCGCCGGACCATGGGCCGATATGACCGCCACTCCCGCTGACGTCGGCATCACCAGCGAAGAGTTCCGCCGGGCCATGGGGCACTTCGCGACGGGGGTCACGGTCGTCACGTCGGTCGGCCCGGACGGCCAGCCCGTCGGCACGACCGCCAACGCGGTCAGCTCCCTCTCCCTCGATCCGCCCCTGATCCTGGTCTGCCTCGACCGGGCCAGCCTGACCCTCGAGGTGATCCGCCGCCACGGCGCGTTCGTGGTGAACGTGCTGGCCACGCCGCAGCAGGACCTGTCCGCCAACTTCGCGCGGCGGGGGCTCGCGGCAGCCTGGGACGGGGTATCGCACCGGCCGGGCCCGACGGGCAGCCCGCGGCTGGAGGGAGTGCTCGCGGCGCTGGAGTGCACCGTGGAACACAGCTTCCCCGGCTGGGATCACGAGATCGTCATCGGGCGGCTCCAGTACGTGGAGACACCGGCCGCCGGCGCCGCCCCGCTGCTGTTCTGGCGCGGCTCCTACCTGTCCCTCGACGACGAGCAGGCCTGATCTCTCCGTTCCGGCGAACCGGGCGCGCGGGAGACCCGGCCCCGATGGCGCTGGATGGCTTCAGATGCGGGCGGTGCGGATGATGCCGTGGGGGTCGATCGCGGCGCGGATGGCGGCCAGGCGCGCGTGGTCCGCGGGAGCGAGCGGGCTGCCCGGCGAGCGCTGTCCCTCGGCGAACGGCGGGGCGGCCCGGCCGGTACCGGCCGGGTCGGCGGCCTGCCAGACGGCCTGCACGGCCTGATCGACGGACGCCCGGGCCGCCGGATCCGGGGCAAGGCCGACCGTGTGGACCAGGAACGGGCCGGGTGCGTGCGTCAGCGCGCCGTCCACGGCGGGGTCCGGGTCGTCCACGTGCCGGATCTCGATCATGGCCAGCGGCGTGCCGTCGGCCAGGGCGGCGTGCAGGATCTCCCCGGCCCGTGCGGGCGTGCCCGGCCCCAGCCAGCGGCCGCCGCCGACGGCCGGGACGCCGGCGGGCGGATCCAGGTGGATGCCGCCCAGCCGGGACGCATCCGACGGGCCCCACGTGCTGACCACCGGCGCCGCGGCGGACCCGAGCGCGGCGAACAGCGCCGCCGCCTCGTCCGGGCCGTCGCTGGAGGCCGCGGAAAGGTGCACCACCGGCTGGCCCCGCAGTTCCGGCGGGAACGGCGGGCCGGGCGGCGCGTGCAGCAGCAAGAGGCAGGTGGTGAGGGCGGGCCCGAACGCGGGCAGCGCGCCGGCCCACGCGGCGGCGACCGCGTCCAGTTCGGTGGCGGGCCAGAGCAGGTAACCCGCCCACAGGTTCGCCACCGGGACCAGGCTGAACTCCACACTCGTGGCGATCCCGGCCCCGCCGCCGCCGCGGAACGCCCACCATGCGTCGTGGTCGGCGGGGTCGGCCGCGTCCTGCGCCGCGCGCCGCTGGCGGCCTTCGGCGTCCACGAAGTCCACCGCGGTCAGGTGAGCGGCGGCCAGGCCGTGCGGGCGGATCAGCCAGCCGACTCCCCCGCCGAACGTGTAGCCGGCCACCCCCACGCTGGGTGACGTGCCAGCCCGGCCAAGCAGGCCGTGCGGCTCAGCCGTCTGCTCCACCGGGGCCCAGGTCGCGCCGGCGCCCACCCGGGCCCTCCTGGCGGCGGGATCGATGGTGATGCCGGTCAGCGCCGAGGTGTCGGCCAGGAGCGTGTCCGGGCCGATGTCGCCGGCGGCGCCGTGCCCGGTGGCCTGCGGGGCGATCAGCCAGCCCCGTTCGGCGGCCAGCCGGACCGCGGCGGCCACCTGGGCCCCGCTGGCCGGGGCCACCACCGCGGCCGGATTCTGCGCGCCGCTGGAATTGTCCGGTGAGGTCGCACGCCGGTAGCGGTCCGAGCCCGGCCGGTACACCTCGAGGCCGTCCGCCGCTGTCGCTGGCACAGTCATGCCGACGGCCTTACCCTAAGGGGACGAATTCATCCGCTTAGGGGGCGGGCGCTAATCCCAGACGCTGCTGGTACCGCTGCGGCGGCACGTACATGCCGGGCACCGCGTGCAGCCGGGGCCGGGAGGCGCTGTCGGCGCGGGCGACCATCAACGCGACGTCGTCACCGTGCCGGGTGAGCCGCGGGCTGGCCAGCAGCCGGTCCGCGAGCGTTTCCAGCTCGTCCCCGGCACCGTCCTGGAACACCTGAAGCAGCGCATGGACGTTGCCGTCGGGGTCGCTGCCGTCGTCTTCGAGCAGGCCGTCGGTGGCCAGCAGGAGGGTCGACCCGGCGGGCAGCGGGATCGTGACGGTGGTGTACTTCTCCGCGGGGTCCACGCCCAGCAGCAGGTCGTCGCCCTGGTCGAGGAGCATCGGCGCGGCGCCCGGTGACAGCAGCACCGGCGCGGGATGACCGGCCCGGCACATCTCCAGCTGACCGCTGGCCGGGTCGATCACCACGAAGCAGCAGGTGGCGAACAGCGCCATGTCCGGGTCGGTGTTCAGCTCGGTCAGCCACTCGTTGGCGCGCGTCATCACCGCGGCGGGCCCATGGCCTTCGCGGGCGTAGGCGTGCACGACCATGCTGAGCCGTCCCATCAGGGACGCGGCGATCGGATTATGCCCCTGGACGTCCCCGATCACGAGGGCCACCCGGCCGCCGGGCAGCTCGATCGCGTCGTAGAAGTCGCCGCCGATTTCCAGGCCCGAGGTAACCGGCTGGTAGCGGGCGGCGATGCTCACGCCGGGCACCAGCAGCGGCCCGCGTGGCAGCAGGCCATGCTGCAGGTCGCGGGCCAGCGCGTGCTCCGACTCATACATCCGCGCGCTCTGCAGCGACTGGGCCAGCAGGCCCGAGGCGGTGACCAGCAGCGCGCGCTCCTCGTTGCCGAACTCGCGCGGTTCGGCGAAGCCCATCAGGCACGCGCCGAGCCGGCCTTTGGCGCCGGGGACCGGCACCGCCGCCCAGGCGCGCTGCGCCGAGCCGGCGACCGCCGGGGCCAGATGAGGATAGCTGCGCAGCAGGTCCTCGGGAGAGCGGAAAAACGCGGCAGCCGCCCCTTCGATCGCGTGCGCGACCGGCGAGCCGGGGGACGGCTCCGGATCGGCGAGCAGCCGGGCCGCGTCCGGGCTGAAGCCGTACGAGGTGACCGCGGCGCAGTCCCCCTCGTGCCCGGTAACGATCACCAGGCTGTTCGCGCCGTAAGAGGCCAGGCCCTCACGGGCCGCGGCGGTAATGGCCTCCACGGTGACCGCGGAGGCCAGCGCGGCGGTGAACTTCTGCGTCAGCGACGTCCGCTCGGCGCCTTCGTGCAGCCGGCGCCGTTCGGCTTCACGGCTGGCCCAGATGGTCGTGGTGTCCATGACGAAGGCGGTCACCCTGGCCGGCCGGCCATCCGGGCCCGGCAGGACCCGGCCGCGGGCCTCCATCGTGCGCACCGAGCCGTCCAAGCCGATCACCCGGTAGTCAACCTGATACGTACCGCATGAGTGCATCATCTGGCGCATCGCGGCGACGACGCCGGGCCGGTCTTCCTCCGGCACCCGCGCCAGGAACGTCTGGATCGTGGCCGGGCTGTTCTCGGGCAGGCCGTGCAACGCGTAGGCGCCCGGCTCGCAGACCACCTCGTTCGTGGCCATGTCCCAGCTGACGAGGCCGGCGTTGACGCTGGTCACCTTGGGCTGGAAGGCCGGCGCAGGCGGCAGGGCCGGCGCAGGCGGCAGGGCCGGCGCAGACCGGCCGGGGTCGGCCGGAATCGCGCCCAGCCCGGCCGGAATGGCCAGGCCCGACCAGACCACCCCCGCATTCACGGGGGTTCGCGGCTGCGGGAAACCATCACCCGGGACCGTATCCGGCCTCACCAGACGGTCACTCTCAGACAGGAACACCAGCTAACCCAGTTCAATGCCGCACACCTAGCCTTTCCCCCCCGGCGGCTCTGCGATCTCTTTCCCACCGCCGACTTAGCTCCACGTAGCGCGGGCCGTCAAGACCCGGTAGAGCCTGATGAACGGAATGAGCATAGCGCCGAATGGACGCGCATTGGGGGTAAAAACGCAGGTCAGAGGTGACCCGACACAGTTGTACCCGATATGCGGCCGGAGCAGGAATTCCTTTATCTCCACCGGTCGGCCGCATGCGGCTTATTCCCGCATTGTCCATGTCGCGGGCAGGATCGGTCAGCGGCAAGACACTCCCTGGTCAGCGCGCCGCAGCGGCCGGGCCGGAGCCGGGCGCCCGGGCCGCGGAGGCCGCGCATGAGCGGAAGACCGCGTGATCTGAGCACGCAATTCTGTGGCGTCATTTCTGGCTATATTCAGCGCCGCCAAAAGGCCAGGCTATTGCCCCGGCAATCGCGCACACATTACTGGATGCCGTTACGCACTTGCATCGGAGGCCCGGGTGGCCCACCGGATACCGCCGACGCGCCAGCCGAGCGGGTGGCCGCAGCCAGCCGGTGAAACTGGGCCGGCCGTCCCGGATGACCGATTTGCCCGTTTCAATCCCAGAAATGACCTACCGTTCTCCGCGCGCCCCCCGGATGGCCGCTGTGTCCGCATCAGATCGTGACCGCCTCCCGCGCTTGGCGGGCGCGGATGACCGATTTGCCCGGTTTAGGCGGCTGGCGGTCACGGTGGGCGCGGCGGCGTTCATCCGGCGGTGCAGCAGCGGCGCCGCGGCCGCCCCGGCGAGGGCGATCGCGGCGATGGCCCACCAGCCACGCTGGAAAGCGGCCAGCCGCCCGACAGAAGTGTCCGGGTTGCCGAGGACCGCGACCAGGAGGGCGACCCCAATGGCCATGCCGACCTGCCGGATCATAGTGACGACGGCCGAGCCGGTCGCGAACGCGTGCGCCGGCAGCGAGGCCGCCGCGGTCGCCATCAGGGTGGGCAGGGTAAGGCCCACCCCCGCCCCGGTCAGCAGCATGCCGCCGAGGACACCCCCCGGATAATCGGCGCGCAGGCCGACCGCCAGCGCCCACCAGATGACACCGCCGGCCAGCCCGGCGGAACCGGCGGCGACCACCACGGCCGGCCCGAACCGCGCGATCAGGCGGCCCGCGATGAGGAACGAGAACAGCGGCACCATGATGGGCCCGGGCGCGACACCCAGCCCGGCCCCCAGGGCGGACCAGCCCCAGTCATCCTGCAGCCACAGCACCACCGAGAGCAGCATCCCGCCGAACGCCATCGAGAACAGCAGCATCACCACGGCCACGCCCAGGTAGCTTCGCGCCCGGAACAGCGCGGGCTCGATGAGCGGGTTGCGGGCCTTGGCGCAGTGCAGCACGAACGCAGCAAGCAGCACGACCGAGACGGTCAGGATCCCGGCCGTCCGGACCGATCCCCAGCCCCAGTCGCCGGCCCGCGTCAGGCCCAGGGTCAGGGCGCCCACTCCGGCCGTGACCAGGATGGCGCCCAGCACGTCGGGACGCGGGACCGGATGGCCGGGCACGTCCGGCAGCCGGCGCCAGCCGGCCACCAGGGCCGCTATCCCGATCGGCACGTTGACCAGGAACACCCACCGCCAGCTGGCCGCGACGAGCAAGCCGCCGATAACCGGGCCGAACGCGGCGGCCACGCCGCCGGTCGCGGTCCACGCCCGGACCGCCCCGCTGCGGCGCTGCGGCGGATAGGAGGCGAGCACGATGCTCAGCGAGGTTGGGGTCAGCAGCGCCGCGCCGGCCGCCTGCACCAGCCGGAAGGCGATCAGCATGCCGACGCTGGTCGCCGCGCCGCACGCCGCGGACGCCGCGGTGAAGATGGCGACGCCGAGCAGGAATCCGTACGTCCGCCGGTGCCGGTCGGCGAGCCAGCCCGCCGGCACCAGCAGCGCGGCGTACACGATCGCGTAGCCGTTCAGCACCCAGGACAGATCGCTGAGGCTGCGGCTGCCCAGATCCCGGGCGATCGCGGGCAGGGCCACGTTGACGATGAAGAGGTCCAGGCTGGCCAGCACCACGCCGGCGCAGACGATGACCAGGACCTCGGGGCTGCTCGCCCCGCCCCGGCCCCGTCCCCAGCCCCGTCCCCGGCCCGGGACCCGCGCGCCCCAGCTAGCACCGTCAGCCCCACTTGCCCCGATGGCCCCGATGGCCCCATCGATCCTGCTGGACCCGCTGACACCGGCGGTCCCGCTGGTTACGCCGACCCCGCTGGTCTTGTCAATCCCGTTGTTCCCGAGGATCCCGCTGGTCTCGCTGGCGCTGTCCGCGGCCGCCTGGCTTAGGTCTGGCATAGCTAGACCGTACGGTACTGACTTAGCTGAACACAAGTCAGATACGATGAACACATGGCTGGTACCTCAGGGACGGCTGCGGAGATCCCCCGGCTGACCGGGGACCTGGAGCCGCGGGGATCCTGGACCGCGGACGCGTGCTCGCTGGCGCGGGCCCTGGATGTGGTCAGCACACGGTCGGCTTTCTTGCTGCTGCGCGAGGCGTTCTACGGGGCGACCCGGTTCGATGATTTCGCCCTCCGGGCCGGCATCAGCGAGCCGGTGGCCGCCGCCCGGCTGCGCGAACTGGTGGCGGCCGGCCTGCTGGCACGGGAGCAGTACCGCGAGCCCGGCCAGCGGGCCCGGCTGGCCTACCGGCTGACCGATAAGGGCGCTGATCTGTTCCCCGCGCTGGCCGCGCTGATGCAGTGGGGCGACAAGTGGCTGACCGCTTCCGGCGGCCCGATCGGGCTGCGGCACCGGGACTGCGGCGAGCCCGTCGAGATCGAGTTGCGCTGCGCCGCCGGCCACCGCGCCGCCCCCGGCGACCTGGACCTGGTGCACCGCAAGCGACGCCGCGACGCCAGCGACGCCGATGGGACGGCTGAGGCGTAGCTCACGGCGGCGGCCGACGGGATCATGGGCACTCTCTGCGGTGCCCACAGCAGAAAGGACGCGCCCCAGCGCCGGGTTTGGGCAGAGTTCCCCGCAGCATACGACTGAAACACTGCCGAGATAATCAGGCCCCTGGGCACCTCGGAATTCTATGCCTCGTATTACGAGGCATGAACCGCGAACGGATCAAGGGTCATCTTGACCTGCTTCTGCTGTTGGTGCTCGGGGCCGACCAGCCACGGCAACGCGATCATCTCTGCGCTCCGCCTGCAGGCTCGCCCGGGTGTCCGCGCTCACTGGGCGGCCTTGTAGTGTGCCAGCACCTCGTTGGCCGGCAGCACGCGTGGGTAGATCGCGACCTCGTCAAGGCCGCCATGCAAGAAGCTGGCCAGGTCGCGCGTCCCCAGCCGCACGGGCGCGGTGCCGTGCGCGGGCACGATCCCGAAGCGGCTGTACCGTGTCCCCGGGGCGGGTGGCCCCTGGCGCAGCACGCCGTTGACGTACAGCCGTACGCCGGCGTCAGCCGTACTCATGTCCCCCGGGTCGTAGCAGGCTACGACGTGCAGCCAGTGCCGCGCCCTGACCGGGCCTGTGAAGTGAGCGCCGGCCCCCAGGTGCCCCGCCGGGCTAAAGAGGTACGCCGAGACCCAGCTGGGCCGCTCCTCCGACTTACTGCTGTAGAAGCGGAGTGCCCACTCCTGCTGGCCGTCGTCGCCCTTGCCGAGCCAATGTACATACGGCCCTTGGGGACGCTCGCCTTCGCCATCGAAAGCGAGGTCCTTGCCGGGCCTCATCCAGGCTTCAATGCTCAGGCCCAGGCCACTGGCCGGCTGGCTGAAGGCCGTGCTGTCGGGGACCTCGACGCAGGCCGTGCCTGGCAGCTCGACCGCCTTGTCTGGGTCGTGCTTGACGGCTCCCGTCCGGCCGAAGATCACATTGCCGTGGTACGTCCCGTCGTGCTTCTGCATGGCGTCGAAGGCGGCTGGTCCTGCCTTCTCCCCCAGCCGCCACCAGGCGAGCGGGCGGCTGGCCAGGACGGCCTTTTCGTAAGCATGAAGGGCGGCCGTGAGGTCCATGTCTTTACGGTAGGCCGGGGTGGCGGCGGTGTCGGGAGTAGCGGCCTACTCGACTTCGCCGGGCCGGTTACCCGGGGCCGGGGGCATGGTTACCCTGTTGGGCTGGGAGCGCGCAGCGGGCGCCGGGGATCTGCTCAGGGGCGCGGGCAGGCACCGTGAAGATAGGCGCCAGCTCGTCCCGCCCGCCGATGCGCAGTTTGGCGTACACCTGACCCAGCGCGTTGTCGACCGTGCGCACCGCCACCACGAGCCGGGCCGCGATCGCCCGGCTCGGCAGCCCGGTGGCCGCCATCCGGGCGATTTCCAGCTCCCGCGGGGTGAGGTCGGCAGGCTCGCCGGGCCGGGTCAGGGCCGGCGTCCGGGCGCCCTCGCAGACCGCGGCGAATGCGGCAGCGCGAGCCGCGGAAGCCGCGTCGCTGCCGGCACGCCCGGCCCGCCGGTGCGCGCGGCCCGCTGCGGCGGCCGCCTCCGCGGCGAGCAGGTTGGCCCCCAGCGCCGCGAAGGAGGCAGCGATCCTATCCAGGGCCGTACCGTCGGCGGCCAGCAGCGCCTGGACATGGCCGGTGAACAGCGACGCCAGGTCGCCCTGCACGGTAGCGGCAAGTCCTGTCAGCCGCGCGGCCACCCGGGCGGGCGCGCCGAGCCGGGCCACATCATGCAAGGCGATCAGCTCACAACCCGGCTGACCGCACCGTCGGGCCTGGGCGGCCGCGCTCAGCGCCAGCTCGACCGCTGACGGGACCTCGCCGCGGGCGGCGGCCACCCAGGCGTGGATCGGCCCAGACCAGGTATCGAAGAGCCGCATCGCCGACCCGGCCAGCGCATCCGCCTGGTCCAGCGCGCCCTGGGCGCACGCGACGTCCCCGGCGAGCGCCGCCACCCGGGCCAGGGCATCGAGCCCGACCCGGGTGATGAAGCGCTGGTAGGGGTGCAGCCGGGCCGGGCCGGTGACAATCCCGACCGCCTCCCGGACCCATCCCGAGGCCTCGATCATCGCACCCCTGGCCGCGGCGGCTTCGCCGCGCACGAGCGCCCATATCGCGACGCTCAGCGGCGACCGGGCATCCACGGCCCGCCGGTAGCCGGCCTCGGCCAGCGCCGTTGCCGCAGCGAGCTGCCCGCTGCACAGATGGGCGGTGGCCTGGGTGGCGGCCAGCTCGTCCAGCACCAGGGGCCAGCCCACGCCGGTCAGCGGCCGTCCCAGCTGGAGGCCTCCCGCCGCGGTGGCGACGGCTTCGTCGTAGCGACCACAGGCGACCAGGCCCATGGTGGCCGTAGCCATCGCCTCCAGCGCCACCGGGTCCGGTACGTGCGGGTCATCCAGGACGGGATCCAGGACGGCCAGCGCCTGCCGGCAACGGCCCGCGTGCAGCAGGAACCGGCCGCGTACTGCGACCAGCCTGGCCCGCTGGGCCGGCTCCACGATGCGAGCCGCGGCCTGGTCGAGGACGGCTTCGGCCGACCCGGGCTGGTCGAGGCCCCAGTACAGGTTGACTGCCCGGATGCCAGCGATTTCCGCCCGCTCGGCATCGGTGCTGGCCCGCGCCATCTGGCCGACCAGCAAGTCCTCGGCCAGCCCCGCCTGTCCCTGGCCCACCAGAGCCTGAGCCAGCAACCGTTCAGCCGGCCAGCCGGCGTCGGTCTGCCCAGCGGCCCTGCACAGCCGCTCGGCGAGCGGGTAGTCGGGGGTGGCGAGCGCCGACCCGGCCGCGGCTGTCAGCAAGCCCGGCTCGGGCCGCGTGCCGGCCTCGAGGTGCCAGACCGCGAGCCGCACCACGTCCTCGGGGCGGAGCCCGTCGGCCGGGCTGGTCGCCTCGGCCAGCATCGTGTGCACGGTACGGCTGCGCAGCTGAGGTGTCTGGGCCCGGATAACCTCGCCGAACAGCGGATGCCCCAGCCGGACCCGAATGTCGCGGCCATCCAGCTCAGCGACCAGCAATCCGGCCCGCTCTGCCGCCTCCACCTCGGCCGCAGATGCCCCGGCCCGAGCCAGCACAGCCACATCCAGCGGTTCGCCGAAAGCCACCAGTTCCCCAACGACCCGGACGGCTGCGGGCAGGCCGCTGATCCGGGCCTGGATCAGCTCGACCAGCTGCGGGGGAGCGCTGATAGGTCCGGCCCACCGCCAGATGCCGTCGGCGCAGGCCAGCGCTCCGCTCTGGCGACCGCCCCGGACTAGCTCTCGCAGATAAAGCATGTTGCCGTGGCTCAGCTGCCACAGCCGCTCCCTGGTCAGTCCGTCCACCGGAGCGTCCAGCGCGGCCTCGATCAATTCGCCGACGTCACCACGGGCCAGGGCCTGGATCTCCAACCGCTCCGCCAGGCCATCCTTCCACATCGCCGTGACTGGCCCGGGCGCGGATTCTCCGGTGCGCAAGGTCGCGACCACGAAAGCCACGCTGGTGACGGACAGGTGAAACACCAGGGCGGCCGAGGCATCATCCAGCATGTGAGCGTCATCGACGCCGAGCACTACGCGTCGGCCCTCGGCCTGTGCGGCCAGCCATTCCCCTGCCTGTTGCAGCATCCGCAGATTGGCTGAATTGTCCCCGGCAACGGGCAGCAGGTGCGCCATAGCGCCGAACGGGATCGCGGAAACGGCCCGCGATGCGGCCACCCATCCCGTGAAACATCCCTGAGCCCCCGCTGCGGCGAGCGCCTCGCGAGCCAGCCGGGTCTTGCCCACGCCCAGCGCCCCAGCCAGCAACACCCCCCGAAATTGACCATCACCAAGAGTACGCCCGATGGTTAATAGTTCCTCTTGGCGACCGATCAGCGGCCAGTCCGCAGCCATATTCGCATGCCCTCCGGATACGCCGCCATGCATCATTCGACGGCTAGGGCCTGGCCTCTCCGGCACGAAGAGCAAGCCGTGGTTGTCGTCCGCCATGCCCGCTGATCGCGATCCGATTGGTCCGGCCTAGTTTAGTCAGGTGCACGCCTGTCCCAAGGAATAGGGGAGCCCCCCATGGCCCCGGCAAAGTCGTTAGGTGATGCCGCACAGTTCTAGTGGTCGGTTGCTGGCGTGGGCGTAATGCCGGATTGCCGATAGTTCACACCGAGGAGGCCAGTCGAGTCCGGGATCAGGTCCGATCCCTGTGCGTTCAGAATGTTGGTCTCGATGGTGAGCCAGCTCCCGGCCTGGCCATCTTGCCCATCGTCAAGCCTGATGTCGCTCATATCCCCCCGCGATGCGGCCCAGGGCATTGGCGAGTCTTCATTAGACGGAACTACAAATAGTGAAAGCGCACGAAAATTGTGTGTAGATCGTGTGGAGATCGTGTGGAGAGTCATAGGGACAACCCCGCCGCCCGCCCGGTCGGTCAGGGCGCGTGCATTACGGTTCGGCGGCCACCGCGCGCTTGAGCTGGTAGAGGAACTCATCGAGCACCCAGCCGGAGGCGTTCCAGTACATCTCCCAGAATGTGGGCTTGACGAAGCCGGGTGCCGGGTCTTTCAGGACGGCGAGGACATCGCTGCGGTGGCCCTTGGCCGCCGCGTTGGCCAGTGCCGCTTGCATGATCTCGCGTTGCATGTCCGATCGCCATTGCTCGGTGAGGCCGGAGAAGGTCCCGACGATCTGCGACCGGAATGGTTCCGGCATCGTCGGCGACACGGGCGTGAACGAGCCGAGCCCGATCGTGACCACGAAATCCTGCCAGCGTCGGCGCCACCCACCGACGGGTGCCGAGTAGTAGTCGCACAGGTTCTGTACGACGGTGCGCGACGGGTTCAGCACCACGAGATGGGCGTCGGCGTTGCCTGTCATGTCGGGACCGGCATCCTTGTTGTATGTCGCGGCCAGCAGCGCCGGGTCGAGGTCCATCGCGGTGTCCCGGAACGAGCGATTCGAGTCGTCCAGGTACCCGACCACCACGCTTCCCAGGTCGCCGGTGAAGGTCGCGGCTTCAAGGTTGGACCGCATCTCGACCAGCGGAAAACCCAGCACAGACAGCGTGATCCGGGTGGGGTAGTTACGCGCATCGAGGCCGGTGAATACATGCCCGACGTGGACGTGGACCCCATTGATGAGCTGCCATGAGCGATTGCACAGCGCAGTAACCTTCTCGGCGCCGGCAGTTGCTGTCCAGCTCGGCGGCAGCGAGGTTGCCGCGGCCCCCGGAATGAGCATGTCCCACGCCCCACCGCCGGGTACACCCGGATAAGGGCTGCCGCCGGCCTTGGCCGGAACTCCACAGGGATGGAAGCTGCCGTAGAACACCTTGCGGAACGCCGTGACCCGCTGGGGCAGGGTGTAGCCATCCTTGATCGCCAGGCCCTCCAGCTCGTCAAGCCGGCCGATGAAGTCATCGAATCCCGCCGCGGCCGCTCGGGCCAGCGCGTCGACCGCACCGGCGGCGGCGCCGCCGGCGGTCCTCACCGCATCACCGATGATCGAACCGATCCCCTCACCCTGGAAGCCGTCGGTCGCCTCGCCGAATCCGTCCTCGGCCGCCGTCACGGCGCGCCGCCAGCCTCCGCCGATCGACTCCGGCTCGGCCGCGCCCGGCTCGGCCCCGGCCTCGTCGGCGCGCTCGGCAGCCGGCCGGGCCGCCGGGTCGTTCTGCGCCAGGGCGTCCGCCGCGGGGCCGACGACGCGCTCCCGGATCGTCCGCCACTCCTGAACCAGGGCGGTCTCGTCCGGTCGCAGTCGGCGCTCGCCGAGCTCGCGGTGGCGAGCAAAGAACAACAGGTCGGTGATCGCGGCCAGGTCGCGCTGGTGGTGCTGGTAGGCCAGCGCCACTGCGGAACGCTCGTCGCCGACGGCCACCAGCTCGCGGAACTGGCCGGCTGCCGTGCCGAGGGCGGCGACCAGCGCCGAGCCGGCCGCCGGCGGGTCCGGGGCCGGAGGCAGTGCCGGCGCGGCACCGGCGCGAACGGCTGGCCGGACGGTGTCCGCGCACGTCCAGCCGGACCCGTCGAACCGCAGCACGCGCACCATGCCGTCCATCGCCCGGAACGCGACCAGGCCGGTGCTGGCGTCCGCGGTGCAGGTCGGATCGGACGCGGCGGGAACCTCGCAGGGCAGCCGCGCGGCAATCCAGGTCCCGTCGCGCAGGGTGAGCTCGTGGATTCCCTGGTCGGTGCCCCGGTAGATGACGTGGACTTGGCCGGCGAGGACGAAACACGTCGGGTGCCCGGCCGCCGGTTCAATGCCCGGCGCCGCGCCGCTCAGGCTGGTAGCCCGGCGGGCATTGCGTGCGATCTGCCACAGCTCGCCGCGAGTCGCCCGGTAGACGATGAACGTCTCGGTCTGGCTCTGGTAGACCGTGGGCGAGTAGGTGGCCGCGGGGGGAATCCCGTGGGGACCGATCGCGGTGGCGGTCAGGTCGGTGGCGGCCCATCCGGATGGCCCCAGCGCCAGCTCGACCACATGCCCCGTCGGGCCGGCCCGTCCGACGACCCGCAGGTCAGCCGATCCGGGCGCCAGATAAACCATGGGTTGGCCCGACGACGGCGGGACGCTGGTGGTCCCGGACCGGCGAGCGGCCGACAGCAGGTGCGTCACGGTCCACGGGGCGGATGCGGTCCGCGACAGGAGGTGCCAGTCGTCGTCGTCGCCGGAGAAGACGACGACGCGCCGGTCGCCAGCGATCAGCACGCGGGGATCGTGGAAGGCGGTCGCCCCGGCAACGCTGGAGAGGTCCTCGACGTCCCAGGTCTCGCTCGGGGTGGCCTGCGTCGCCTCGACGACCCGACCCTGACTGCGAAAGTAGAGCCGCACCGTGGTCCCGCTGGCCGACAGCACCGGATCGCCACCCTGACCGGGCAACGAGCCGCGCACGAGGTCGAGATCGGTCCATGTGCCAGCTGGGCTCTCACGGACCAGGTGGACGTGCTGATCAGTCTCGCCGTGCGCGACGACGGCACCCAGCGGGGTCAGCCCGACGCCGACGCGGCCCAGGTCCGCCAGGCCGCGCAGGCCGTAGATCGTGCCGTTATACACGTCGTAGTCCACGCCGGGCAGTTCCACGCCCGGCTCCCGGTAGTGCTGCATGCCGAACCAGGGGTCGCCGTCCGAGGCGTACTGCAGCAGCTCGGCGCGTCGCCAGCCGCCCATCGGCAGCCGACCCGGCAGCGTCCAGAGTGGATACTGCGACATCCGTGTCGACCGGAGGTCGTCCCGCCACATCACGCCGGTATAAACGATTGGGGTGCGACCCAGCGCCGCCTCAACCTGGTCAAGCCAGTCCTGCAGGGCACCCAGCAAAGCCGCCGAGCCGGCTGCGGTTCCCCGCCCCGCGTGCGTGTAGTGGTAGTGCTCCCAGAGCAACGGCCTTTTCGCCGGATCCTCGACGTCGAGCGCGGGTGCGAGCTCGCCCGGCCCGACCCGCGGGATGAGGCCGAGCACCAGCCGGACCTGGTCGGTGACCGGACTTGGGGTGAAAAAGTGGTAGGTGCCGCGGATCAGTCCGGCGGCGCGAGCATTCTCGTAGTGGGCGTGGAACGTCCATTCGGCCTGCCACTGCGAAGACTTGATGATCGCGAAGACTTTGCCGAGACGCGCCAGCCGCTGAAAGGTCGCCAGGGGCTGCGGGATACGCCGTTTCCCCTGCCAGGCGGCCTGGTAGTCGCTCAGGTCGACGCCCAGCGGCATCGCCGCGTACAGCTGCGGCGGCGCCCCGGCTTCGGTTTCCCCCTCGGCCTGGGTCTTAACCTCCGCTTCGGCGCCGAGACCCTGCGGCGCCAATGCCCGGTCGCCGGCCTTCGGCTGGCCAGTCCGCGGGTGGCAACGAGGACACACGAGGGGCTCGGCCTCGGGCGCCACGACCCCGGCGGGGAAGGGGAACTCCAAGGCGACATTCTCGGGCCAGCTTGGGTCCGTCGAGACGACCTCAGGTGTGGTGGCCGTTGGTGCGGCCGGCCCGCCGGCCACGGACAACGCGGTCCCGGCGGATGCCGGCGGCCGGGCGAACGGTCCGGCGGCGAAGGGACTCACCAGATCGCCGGCCCACCGCTCGCCGGCGGCCGACTCTTCGTGGCACTCGGGCTCGTAGGCGGCTTCGCCGTCTGGCGCGGGCTCGGGCAGCACCAGGGAAGGGCTGCCCGTGCCCCGGGCCGGCATGCCGTCCACCCGCGCGGACCTCATGGCGCGAGCGCCGGGTGTGGGATGGCCGCGCTGACCGGCGCGACCCGCGCGCCGCGGCCGGACGGATCAGTCGACGCAACCGTGCACGCCAGCTGCGCGGCCGCCGCGATCCGGTACGCGGCCAGCACCCCGGAGGTCAGGGCGCCCTCCATGTAGCCGAAGTACCCGGGTGATGCCTGCTCGCCGGCGAAGTACAGACGGCCCGCGAACGGGCTGCTGAGGTTTTTCGCGATGGTCGTCACCTGCCCCGGCGCGGGCACCGAGTAACCGGCCTTGACCCAGAGCTCGTTGGGCCAGTCGACGAACGACGTGCTCATGAGGGCCGACCGGTAGCCGGGATAGAAATCCTCCAGCCGGTCCTGGTACCGCTTCGGGTCGAGCACAAGCCCGCCCCCCGAGTAGACGGACAGGCAGTGCGCCACGCCGCCGGGCTGCTTGTCGGTGCCCTCCCAGACGCTGCCGAGCTGGTCCCACAGCGCGCTCGGTGCCAGCTTGCGGTCCTCCCAGAACGGCCGCTTGACGGCGCTGAGGAACTTCACCGCCGGGCCGGTGGCCATCGTGTAGTCGTCCGGCCGGAACGGCGTCGGGGCGTGGATCTTCGGCCAGACCTGCGGTGCGGTGGCCAGGACAATGTAGTCGAAGTCCTCGTGCAACCCCGCCGCGCCGAACCCGACCCGCACCGACCGGGACCCGATCTCCACCCAGGTCACCGGCGTGTTCAGCCGCAGGTCCCGTAGGCCCTTCGCCAGGTGGGCGCCCAGTTGATCGTTGCCGCCCTTGCAGCGGTGGGTCTCAGTGCGCGTCCAGTACGCGAGCGGGTCACCCGGAAGCGCGTGCGCCTTCACCGCAGCGAGGTAGCCGAGATAGCTCTGCTGATCCACCGGCGCGCACTGGTCGTTCTGGGCGACGAACTCGAAGTACCGGCGGGCGTTGCCGGACGCGGGGCCGAACACATCGGAACGGTCCAGCCGCTGGGAGAGGGTCATGGCGTCCAGGGCGGCGGCGTCCGGCGAGCGCCACGGCCGCAGCGCGTCCACGGGGGCGGCCTCGCGGGCGATGATCGTCCAGACCCGGTGCAGTTCCCGGTCGATAACGCGCAGCTCGGCATCGGACAGGTCGGTGTTGCCGAGCCGGACCCGATAGTGCAGGCCGCGTGTTTCGTAGTCCTTGTCCTTGCTCACCTTCACCAGGCTCAGCCCGAACTTGCGGGCCAGCGCGATGCAGGTCGGATGGTTCTCGCCGACCAGTTCCGCACCGGCCTCCACCACCTTGCCGGGGGCCAGCGCCCGGTCCGTCCGTACCCGGCCGCCGATCCGGCCGGACGCCTCGAAGACGGTGACGTTCGTCCCGCCGCTCTCCAGCGACCAGGCGGCCATCAGCCCCGCGAAGCCCGCACCGATGACGGCGACCCGGATGCCGCCCAGGCACCCGGTGTTCCGGCCGGCGCAGGCGCCGTCCAGCGCCTGCAAGGTGGCCGGGCCTGCCACCGGATCTGCCGGCTCGATCCGGTGCTCGCGCTTGAACCGGCTCACCGCACGTCCGGTCTCCGCGCCAAACTTCCCGTCCGCGCCGCCGCGCGGCAGCGGGTATCCCGCCGCGACGAGCGCCTCCTGCACCTTGCGGACCGCGGCGCCCTGGCTGCGGACCGGGGCGGGGTACGGGCTGGTCCCGGGTGCGGCAAGCCGCAGCCGGCCCTCCAGGACGGCGAGCAGGTCGGCGTCGCCGGTGAAACGCGCGCACCGCAAGGGCCCGGCGCCGCGAACGGTTTGTGTCGCCTCATAGCCCTGATCCAGTGCCGGCGTCCCGGGCAACAGCGACTCGTACGCGACGGTCTCCCAGTCCAGCCCCTCTGTCGTGGGGGGACCGGGGGACTCGGGGTACGCCGCGTCGGCCGCGTGGTCGGCGAACGGGCTCACCAGGTCGCCCGCGCTCCGCTCGCCCGTCCTTCCCGCACGGCGAGGCCGATCGTCAGCCTCGGGCTCCCCCCACTCCGGCTCGTAGGCGGCATCACCGTCCCGCGCGGGCTCGGGCAGCTTCCAGGCGCGGCCCGTACCCAGGGCCATGCCGCTCACCGCCCCCCGGTCCGCCGGCCGGACATCCCGGTCACCGCTGCTGGCCGTTGGCGGACGGCGTCGTCAACTGAACCGGGGCGGCGTTGGCCGCGGCGGTGCCGGTCGCCGACGCAGCCGCCGGGACCGGGACCCGCAGCGGCTGCGCACTGGTGCCGTAGGCCGCGGGCAGCGGGGAGCCGGGGCGTTCCTTGACCCGCTCGCCGGTGGCGGACTGCCAGTTGTTGATCACGTCGAGGACGTCCCGGAAGATATTCGTGCCGTCGGTGAACAGGGTGGTCGCGGTCGCCTCGGTGTCGAACAGCCCGAGCTCGATGCCCCGCAGCAGCGTCGACATCGGCTCGGACAGGTCGAACAGCTCCCGGGACCGCAGCGCCGGGGTAATGCCGACCTTCTGGCCCAGCGCGCCCAGCCGGTCGGCCGGGTTGCTCGCCGTGGCCTGCAGGTCGACGACCACCGAGGTGTCGATGTCCACGGTCAGGTGGAGCCAGTTCAGCATCGTCACGTACGCGAACTCCTCGCGGGCGAGCGCCCCGCCACGGCGGCGATTGCCGAGCAGGTCCCTGATCGCGCGGGACAGCAGCGCGATATAGCTGGGGTCGGCCGGGTTGGAGCCGGAGGTGTTGGCCCGGTTCTCGATGCCGATCCAGATCTGGCGGAGCAACTCGCTCCACTTCTGCCGGAAGTCCAGGTTCACCGGGCCGGTCAGGCCCTTCCAGTCGGCCAGCGGCCCCGACCCGGCCCACAGCGGCGGCACCGGGTGCGCGAGATCCAGGCCGAACATCCGCCAGTAGGCGTTGCGCCGGTTGGCCCGGTCATACGGGCGGACCTCGCTGAGCACGCTGGCCACCGAGAACGTCGGCAGATCCCGGAAGAACAGCTGCTCGGTGGTCCGCAGCCAGGCGATGCTGTCCGGGCTCAGCACGCCCAGCGTCTCGCCGACGACCAGCCGCCGGACCACCTCGGCGAAGATCTCGACGATGCCGGTGCTCTCCAGGACGTACGCGTAGGCAAGGTGGTGCCACAGCAGCGGAGGGCAGAACAGGGTCGCCGGCTGTCCGCTCCACTCGAACTTCACGCGGGGGTCGATGCCGGATGGGGCGAGGAAGGCGTTGAACGCGCCGTCCGGGGAGTGCGGGTCATCGTCCGGCTGGGTCGGCAGGTCGAGCGCGTCGAGCACCGTGTCGTCGAAGAACCCGGCGAAGAAGACCAGGTCGCTCAGCCCTGAGGGGTCGGGGATCTGCGGTGTCCGGCGGGCCGAGCTCCACACCTCGTCGAGGAAGTACGCGAGCTGGGTCGGGTGCAGCCGGAACAATTTCTGTGTCCCGAGCCTCGAGTCCTGCTGCCCGAGGAGCTCGGCGAGCGGAAAGAACATGCCACTGTCTCCGTTGTCTATTGGATTACGCCGCCGGCCACCGGTTGCAGGCAGGGCCCGATCGCCACCGGCGTGCCGCCCAGCGAGGTGAACGTGACGATCGAGTCGATCGGCACCCCGTCGTCGATGGCCTGGTTGGGCGGCGGGGCTTTCTGCCCGATGCTCACTGGCGTATTCGGCGTCAGGCCTGTCAGCAGTTGGACATGGTTGTCCGCCGAACGCACCTTGGCCGCGGTCGCGCCATTCAGGTCCTGGTCGGTGAAAGTGAGCATGGCGCCAGTGGCCCGGGTCACGTTGACCCTCGTCAGCTGGAAGACGCTCGGTGCGCGCCGGCCCAGCACCACGCCGAGGAAGTCGTACGCGAACACCACCCGGGCCTGCTGGGCGGCTTCCGCGGCCGAGGTCGTCGTGGCTGCCGACACCTGGCCGCTGGACGCGGCGTTCTGCTTGACCAGCTCACCGATAGACCGGGTGAGCGCGACGAGCTGCTCCAGCGCCGCGTTCTGGCCGGTGTGCGGCGGGCCGGGCGATGGCGGGCTGGCGCTTGCGGACGCCGCGGCCGGCTTCGACTCGCTCCTGGCGGCACCGGGTTCGGGTGTCTTCGGGTTCGTCATGGCCTTCTCTCGTTCCGACCGGTCAAGCGGCACGATGGTGGGTGGACGGTGCGGCGTCGGCGCCGAGGCCGGTGACCCAGGCCAGCAGGCGGGCCTGGTGATCGGCCGCGGCGGCCGGGTCGAGCACCGCACGGGTGGACAGGTGGGCCAGGATCCGCAGCGGCTCGCGCCGCCGCAGGTAGGCCGACGACAGCAAAGACGGGCCGGCCTGCCGGGCCAGCGACTCCAATGCGGCCGGCGACACCCGGCGCGGGTCGAGCAGCGCCGACAGCGGCACGCCACCGAACGCCGCCATCGGCTGCCGGGTGCACACGTCGACCAGATCGGGCAGTGCGGCCAGGCTCGCGCGGGTCAGCGCGCCGGCCTCTCCGGCGGCCCGTTCCGGCGGGTGCCGCTGCCGCCACGCGGCGGCGAGGTCGTCCCACGGCCCGGCACCGAACCAGCGGCGGCACAGCTCGACGTTGAACATCACCCGCAGGAACGGGAACGGGTGCGGATCGCCGAACCTGATCCGGTACACCGCCGATGTCGTGCCGTCGACGACGTTGGCCAGCGCGGTGACCGGGGCCCAGCCGGCCTGGGCGAAGGCGTGCACGTCACCGGCGATCTCCGCGGCCCAGTCGCGCCACATCCCGGCCAGCTCGGCGGATCGCGGTGCCAGCCGGGCCGCCAGGGCGTCCGCCAGCTCCCCGTTCCAGCCGGTGAGGTGAGCGACCTGGTGGCCGGTCTCGTGCAGCAGCGCGGTGGGATAGGACAGGTTGTGCCGGGTCAGCTTGATCGCCGCGGCCGGCGACGGGTGGCTGTGGTCCCACAGCCGCACGCCGGCCCGCAGGATCGCCGCGCCGAGCCCGCGGTCGAGGTAAACCAGGGCGGGTGGCGGGTCGATGCCGAGCCGGGTGAGGATCGCGGCCATGCTGTCGCCGGCCAGCGTGTCGTAGCCGCGCAGCAGCGCCCGCAGCGTGGGGTTGGTCCGGCTGTTCACCGCGTGGCCGTAGAAGTCCAGGATGGTCTCCACCTGCAGGTACCTGGTACGTAGCCGGAGCACCGCCCGGCGCGCCTCACCCGGCTCGCCGCCGCTGTCCAGCTGGCGCCGCTGCCCCCGGCCCTCGGCCACCAGCACGGCGACCACCTCGGACAGCCGGTCCCGGACCCGGCGCTGCAGGTAGTCCTCCAGGGCCGCCCACGCCTCCGGCGCGGCAACCGTGTCAAGATCGGCGAGCGCCTCGACGGCGAGCTGCCAGTGCGCCAGCTCGGCCTCGGTCTGCCGGTCAGCGGCGGGCCCGGCCGCGGGGTCAGTCACGGTGCAGGCCCGGCCGGATCGTGACGGTCGGGTCGCCGGCCGGGGTACCGGCGGCCATGGCAGCGCGGTCGGCGAAGGCGAATGTGAACGCCAGCGTGGCGCCGGGAGCCGGGTCCCTGGCGGCCTGGGCGAGCGCCGGCGCGGCGGCCGGGAGCTGCTGCGACACCGCCCGCAGCATGCCGTCGGCGAGCCGCTCGGCGAGCCGCTGGCCGGCGCCGGGGGTCGCGGCGATGCCGTGCTTGGCCAGCAGCTGTTCCAGCCGGCGCCCCATCGCCTCCAGCGCGGCCCCGTCCAGCCGCTGGCGGATCATCGAGACGACCTGGACCAGCTGCCGGCGCTCCAGCTGCGCCGCGAGGTGGTGGGTCTCCCGCTCGCCGATCAGCAGGTTCAGCTGCAGCACCGGCTGCGGCGCGGTCAGGTCCAAGTGCAGCGCGAAGACGTGCCTGCGGTGCAGCGGCCGGCCGCGGTAGCGGAGGCGGAAGTAACGGCTGCCGGCGTGCCGGTGCCGGCCCGGGCGGCCGTACCGCCCGACCTGCGCCAGCCGCGGGCTGCCAGCCAGCATCGTCGCGGCCGCCGCGGTCAGCTCCTCGAACTCGCGCGCCGCGGCGGCCGGCGCGTCGGCGCCGTCGGCGGACTCGAACGCGGCGACATGCCCCAGCTGTCCGCCGGGGAGCAGCTCGTACAGCTCCACCTCGCCGTCGGCCGGCCAGCTCTCGGCGCCGGCGTCGAGCAGCCGGCCCTCCAGCGTGTCGCCACCGGGCAGGACCACCGCGCGGGCGACCGCCCGGCTGATCCGGACCGGGATGACGCGGCTGTACTTCTTGTAGCGGAAGCAGGGCCGGGTGGCGCGCGGCATCAGCACCCACACGCCACGCTCGCCGTGCAGCTCCCGCTCGGTCAGCTCCGGCCGGAGCACCGCCGCCGGCAGGTGCCGCGCAGCCGCCTCGCCGAACGCGTCCTGCACCTCGGCCTCCAGCAGCAGCTCGTGCTCGAACGACTCCGGCGGCAGCGTCATCACCTGCCGCACGGTGTCCTCGGCCGCCGCGGCGAGCGCCTCGCTGCCCAGCGCCGGCCCGTCGCCGCCGGCCGCCTCCAGCCCGAGCAGGCCCAGCCCGGCGCTGGCGATGTGCCGGGAGAGCAGCTTCGCGGCCTCCGCCCCGACCATGCCCGAGATCAGGTGGGACAGCGGCTCAGCGATCCCGTTGACGATCCGGTCCCGGCCGATGATCTTGACGCCGGTTCGGATCAGTGGCATGGCCGCCATCACCACCGGGATGAACTGCTCCAGCTGGGCGGTGGGCGGCATGCCGGGCTCGGCTTCGGCCAGGTCGCGGGCCAGCCGGGCGCGGGCCGCGTCCAGGCTGTCTCCCTCGGTCGCGGTGTACGGGTTGCCGGCGGGCGCTTCCAGCTCGGACAGCAACTGCGCGACAACGGCGTCGTTGGGGGCGGATACCACCTCGGCGAGGCTGTAGTCGAACGCCTCCGCGAGGCCGGCCGCGTCGCCGGCCGGTATCTCGCCGCTGCCCCGGAACTTGGCGGCGAGCTGCTCGGCCAGCGGCCGGACCGACGCGGGGAGCCGCCCGATGGCGCTGTCGAGTACCTTCCGCAGCAGCGGTTTGACGAGCTTTCGCAGGACCCCGAACAGCGGTCCCAGAGCCAGCTTGCCGGCGAGCGCGATCCCCTTCTGCGCGAGCCCCTTGGCGAGATTGAATCCTTTTTTCAGCAGCGAGCCGAACCACAGCTCCTGCGCGCCCGCCGGATCCGTGAAGCCGTCCAGCCCGGTGACGCCGGAGACCGCCTCCAGCTCGCCGTCCCGCAGCGAGTCCACCGGGCGGTCTCCGAAATGCGCCTCCAGGGCACCGAGGACGCGGTCGGTCTCCCCGGCCAGTTGCTCCAACCACTGCGTGGTGTCGGCGGTAGCCAGCGCAGGTGCCTCGGAGTCGCTCGACCAGGTGCCGACCGAGCGGAGGTGCCGGGCGGCGCCCTCGTCCGCCAGCGCCTCCAGCGCCTCGGCGAACTCATCGTCGGCGAGCTCGGCAACCAGGGCGTCGACCGCCTCGGCCGCGTACCGGCTGTCGTCGGCACCGACCGCCGCCTCGGCGAACGGGGACTGCAGCACCTGCCCGGGTGGCGGCACCGACGCTGCCGCCACGGCCCCGCCCGCCAGGCCCACCGGCGCGAACGGCGACGTCGCGCCCAGCTCGGTGGACACGGCGCCGGGGTACGCGGCATCGCCATGATGGCCGTTCGCGCCGGGCCTGGGCATGCTCATCAGAAACCTCCATTGACGGCGGCGAGGTCAGCTCCCCGGTACCGACGGCCCGGCCTTCGCGACCGTGCGCCGGAACTCCCTGGCTGGACGACGAGCCCGCCGAAGGCCCGCCGGTATTCGGCGCGAGTGGCGACGTGCATCGGAGCGTCGGCCGGGCTCCGCGGCGCGGTGCCGACGAAGGCTGCTATCGATGCCGGAACGCCGGTGATCGTGCGCACACCGCCTGGCAGCTCGTCGATGTAGACACCCGGGTATGTCGCATTCACGGGCATCGCCGTGAGGTCCATGTCTTGACGTTAGGCCGGGGTGGCGGCTGTGTCGGGAGTAGCGGTCTACTCGACTTCGCCAGGCCGGCTACCCGGGGCCGACCGCACGGTTACCCGATCGGGCTCCTAGCATGCGCAGCGGGCGCCGGGACTACTCAGGGGCGCAGGCAACCCGCCCGGCCACTCGATGACCAGCTGGCGAGTCGGCCGGGCAGGGCCGGGGTTAGGCGGGCGGGGGCTAGGGGCGCTGGGTGCGGATCTGGCGCTTGATGCGGGAGAGCATGGCGGACATTCCGCGCAGGCGGAGCGGGCTGACCAGGTCGGTGAGGCCGAGCTGGCCGGTGAACTCGGCCGGGGTGGCCAGCACCTCGGTCGCGTTCAGGCCGTCCAGGCCGCTCTGCAGGATGCCGGCGAACCCTCGCGTGGTCGGTGCCTCCGGCGGCGCGTCGAAGAACAGGTGCACGGTGCCGTCGTCGTCCACCTCGACCGCGAGGAAGAGCGGTGACTGGCATTCCGGGACCTGTTCCAGCAGCTCCCGGTGGCCGGCGTAGCGCTCAGGAAGCGGCGGCAGGTCATCGGAGAACTCCAGCAGGAGCTGGAGCCGCTCCTTGCCGGGCAGCGAGGTGAAGTCGTCGGCGATCTCCGCCAGGCGCGGGTTGAGCGTGCCCGTGGTCATGGCGTGCTGCCCCGCCTGATCGGGACCCGCACACTGTTGCCCCACTCGGTCCAGGAGCCGTCGTAGTTGCGGACGTGCGGGAAGCCGAGCAGGTGCTGCAGCACGAACCAGGTGTGGCTGGACCGCTCGCCGATCCGGCAGTAGACGACGATGTCGTCCTCCGGCGTCAGCCCGGCCTCCCCCGTGTAGATGCCCTCAAGCTCCTTGCGATCGCGGAACGTCGCGTCCTCGGCGGCGGCGCGCGCCCACGGTACGTTCTTCGCGCCCGGGATGTGGCCGCCGCGGACGGCGCCCTCCTGCGGGTAGTCGGGCATGTGCAGCAGCTCGCCGCTGTACTCCCCCGGCGACCGCACGTCGATCATCGGCTGGCTGAGGTGATCCTCGACCTGGCGGCGGAACGCACGCACCTGGTGGTCGTCGCGCTCGATGACCGGGTATTCCGCCGGGGCGGGCTCCGGCACGCCGGTGCTGAGCGGCCGGCCCTCGGCGATCCACTTGGCGCGGCCGCCGTCCAGCAGCCGGACGTCCGGGTGCCCGAACAGCGTGCAGACCCAGAGGGCGTACGCCGCCCACCAGTTGTTCTTGTCGCCGTAGAGCACGAGCGTGGTGTCCCGGGAGATGCCCTTGGCCGACATCAGCCGCGCAAACCCCGCGCCGTCGACGTAATCGCGGGTCTCCGGCTCGTTCAGCTCGGTGTGCCAGTCCAGCTTGACCGCGCCCGGGATGTGCCCAGTCTCGTACAGCAGCACGTCCTCGTCGGATTCCGCAACGACGAGCCCGGGGTCGCCCAGGTGCTCGGCCAGCCACTCGGTGGACACGAGCGTCTCCGGGTGCGCGTAATCCTGGAACTTAGCCGCAGGATCATGGGGCAGGGCCACGGCTTCCTCACCTCCGGTCGTCACTGAACGGGTCGTCGCCAGGCAGCATCTAACAGGTGCAATAACGCGCCGGCGCGATCAAGCCTTCCCCGGCCCGGCCAGGAATGCCGGCGGCCCGGCTGCGTTATACGGCCGGGGGTTCCACGCTACTGAATGAATGAGGAGCATATGAGCACGATCGAACTGACCAGGGACACGTTCGAGAAGACCGTCACCCAGCCTGGCATCACGCTGGTGGACTGGTGGGCGTCGTGGTGCGGGCCGTGCCGGATGTTCGCGCCGGTGTTCCAGGCCGCCAGCGAGGAGCACGCCGACGTCCGGTTCGGCAAGATCGACACCGAGGACCAGCAGGAACTGGCCGCCGCCGCGCAGATCACCTCGATTCCGACGCTGATGGCCTTCCGCGACGGCATCCTGGTCTTCTCCCAGCCCGGCGCGCTGCCCGCGCCCGCGCTCGAGCAGGTCATCAAGGCCGTCCGCGACCTGGACATGGACGAGGTCCGGGCCGAGGTCGCCAAGCAGCAGGAAGAAAACGGTACCGCCTGACGTCGTTGACACCCCGGGCCGGCTGGTGTGATCGTTCTAACGCAGGCCGGCCGCGAAGGGGGACGACGGTGTCTCAGCTCAGCGCACCAGCAGGACGCAGCTACGCCTCGGGCACGTTCGGGGTGGCGCTGCTAGGCGACACGATCGGTGACAATCTCGACCGCACGGCCGCCCGCTTCGGTGACCGTGCGGCCCTCGTCGACGGGCCGGCCGGCGGTGGACCTACCGGGAACTGGCCGCCGACGTGGACGCCGTGGCCCTGGGACTGCTGGACCGGGGCGTCGCCAAGGGCGACCGGGTCGGCATCTGGGCGCCGAACTGTGCCGAGTGGGTCCTGGTCCAGTACGGATGCGCCAAGATCGGCGCCATCCTGGTCAACATCAACCCGGCGTACGGTTCGCACGAGCTGGAATTCGTGCTCCGCCAGGCCGGCATCCGCACCCTGGTGGCCGCGCCCACGTTCAAGACGTCGGACTACGCCGGGATGATCACCGAAGTCCGGCCGCGCTGCCCGGACCTGCAGGACGTGGTGCTGCTCGGCAGCGACGACTGGCGGGCGCTGGCCAGCCACGGCGGCGGGCCGGACGGCGGCCGGGCGGCGCTCGCCGCCGCGCAGGCGGCGCTCGGCGCGGACGACCCGATCAACATCCAGTACACGTCGGGGACCACCGGATTCCCCAAGGGCGCAACGCTGTCCCACCACAACATCCTGAACAACGGGTTCTTCGTGGGGGAACTGTGCCGCTACACCGAAGAGGACCGCATCTGCATCCCGGTGCCCTTCTACCACTGCTTCGGGATGGTCATGGGCAACCTCGCGGCGACCAGCCACGGCGCCTGCATGGTCATCCCCGCACCGTCGTTCGACCCCGCGGCCACGCTCCGCTCGGTCGAAACGGAACGCTGCACCTCCCTGTATGGGGTGCCGACCATGTTCATCGCGGAACTGGCGCTGCCCGGCTTCGCGTCCTACGACCTGAGCAGCCTGCGGACCGGCATCATGGCCGGGTCGCCGTGCCCGGTCGAGGTGATGAAGCAGGTGGTCGAGCGGATGCACATGGATGAGGTGAGCATCTGCTACGGCATGACGGAAACCTCACCGGTGTCCACGCAGACCCGTTACGACGACTCGATCGAGCGCAGGGTCTCCACGGTGGGCCGGGCCGGGCCGCACCTGGAGGTCAAGGTCATCGACCCGGACACCGGCCTGACCAGGCCGTACGGCGAGCCGGGAGAACTGTGCACCCGGGGATACTCGGTCATGCTCGGCTACTGGGAGCAGCCGGAGAAAACGGCCGAGGTCATCGACGCGGCGCGCTGGATGCACACCGGGGACCTCGGGGTCATAGACGCCAACGGGTACGTGAACATCACCGGGCGGATCAAGGACATGGTGATCCGCGGCGGGGAGAACATCTACCCACGCGAGGTCGAGGAACTGCTCTACGCCCACCCTGACGTGCTGGACGCGCAGGTCATCGGGGTGCCTGACGTGAAGTACGGCGAGGAGCTGATGGCGTGGGTGCGGCTCCGCGACGGGGCGGCCGCGCTGGACGCCGCGGGCATGCAGGAGTTCTGCGCGGGCAAGATCGCGCACTACAAGGTCCCCCGTTACGTGCACGTGGTCGACGAATTCCCGATGACCGTGACCGGGAAGATCCGTAAGGTCGAGATGCGGGAGAAATCGGTCGAGTTGCTCGGGCTGCAGGAGGCCGCGCAGGCCCGGCACGCCTGAGCGGTCACGCCGGTGGCCGGATCATCGCCGCCACGCCGGTCACGTGGGCCGCGCCGGTCACGTGGACCGTGGCGGTCATGTGAGGCGCGGCCGGGGAGCGCGCCCGGCCGCTGGTTGCGTGCCCTTGCGGAACCCGCTGTCCGAAGCGCAGAAGAACACGCAGTCGATGCTGCCGGGCATGCTCCGGTCGCTGGGGTTCACGCAGGTAACCGTCGGCTTCAGCTAGGCCCGGCGGCTGGCGGGTCGCCGGCCGATCCGCCCAGCGGGTAGGGCACGACAACCACGGTGATGTTGTCCATGCCGCCGCCCTCCAGCGCGAACAGCAGCAGGGCGGTGGCCGCGGCGCGCGGGTTGTCCAGGGCGGCGGGCATGGCCAGGGTCGCGAGCTTCCCGCCGTCCGGGTCATAGTTCCACAGGCCGTCCGAGCAGAGCAGCAGGGCGCCCTGGCCAGGCGGGGTGAACTGCTCGACGTGCGGCTCGGCCTCGCGCGCGCCGATACCGATCCAGCGCGTGACGACGTGCGCCTGCGGGGACTCCAGCGCGTCGGCCTCCGACAGCAGCCCCTGGGCCACCATCTCCTCGGCGAGCGAGTCGTCCCGGGTGAGCTGCTGGGCCATGGGCTCGGGCCCGGGCGACAGCCAGTAGGCGCGGCTGTCACCCATCCAGCACAGCGTGATCGTCCCGGCCGTCACGACGGCGGACACGTACGTGGCGGCCGGCGTCTCCTCCGGGTCCTCAGACAGGCCGATGACCGCGTCCCGGGCCGACTCGATGGCCTGCCGCGACGCCGCGGCGAGGTCGGCGCCGGCCTGGGCCGCTTCGGCCAGGTCGTGCACCGCCGCCCGGGCGGCCTCCAGCGATGCCTCGTCTGGCCGGTCGGCGCTGGAGACCCCGTCACACACGACGGTCACGACCGCCGGGCCGGCCGGGGTCGCCACCGTGGCGAGCGCGAAGGCATCCTCGTTCCGCTCGTGCCGGATACCGCGGTCGGTGACGCCCGCGACGGAGCCGAGATTGAGTTCCTCGTGATCGCGGCCCTCGAAAGTATTATCGAGGTCGCCGTCGCTCACAACGATCGAGTTCGTCACCATGACCATCGCCGACCCACCACACCCGCTCCGTTTCTCGCTTCCGGCGCCGGCCCGGTCTCCCGGGCGGCGGGCCACTTTATCGCCCGTGTGCCAGCCCCGGGTTTACGGCCCGCGACATGCCTATTGTGGCGCACTCCACGCTGGGCACGAGCCAATAAGCCAGGCCGGTCGATAATGGTCATTCCTGACGTACCGGCACGCGCGCCTCCCGGATACCACCACGAGGGGGGGCACACCGCATCTCAAGCCCGTTACGTACGAAAATCCGCCGGGATGCGGACGGTCCGGGCGGCGCCGCGGGCGGGCGGGTGGTCCCGGCTGCGGCGCCGGCTCAGGCCGGGTGTTCCTGGCGGTCGCCGGCCCACTCGGTGTGGAAGACCCCGCCGGTGTCCACCCGCCGGTAGGTGTGCGCGCCGAAGTAGTCACGTAGCCCCTGGATGAGGGCGGCGGGGAGGTGTTCCTTGCGCAGCCCGTCGTAGTAGGCCAGCGAGGAGGAGAAGGCGGGCGTGGGAATCCCGGCCGTCGCGGCCTGGCCGACGACCCGGCGCCAGCTGTCCACGCCGCTGCGGACCGCCTCGGCGAAGTACGGCGCGACCAGCAGGCTGGGCAGCGCGGGGTTCTCGTCGTAGGCCGTGCGGATCCGGTCAAGGAAACGGGCCCGGATGATGCAGCCGCCGCGCCAGATCGTCGCCATCATGCCGCGGTTGACGTTCCAGCCGTACTCCTCGCTGCCCGCCTCGATCTGGTCGAAGCCCTGCGCGTAGGCGACGACCTTGGACGCGTACAGGGCCCGGCGCACATCCTCGACGAACCCGTCGCGGTCGGTGATGTCCAGCGGGGTGAGCCCGGTGCCGAACGCCTCCCGGGCCGCCCGGCGCTGATCGGCGTGCCCGGACAGCGACCGGGCAAAGGTGGCTTCCGCGATCCCGGTGATCGGGATGCCGAGGTCGAGCGCGCTCTGCACCGTCCAGCGTCCGGTGCCCTTCTGCTCTGCCTCGTCGAGCACGATGTCAACGAAGGGTCGCCCGGTCCTGGCATCGGTGTGCGACAGCACGTCGGCGGTGATCTGGATGAGGTAGGAGTCCAGGTCACCCTCGTTCCAGGTGCGGAAGATCTCGCCGATCTCGCCCGGCGTCGCGCCGAGGCCGGCCCGCAGCAGGTCGTAGGCCTCCGCGATCAGCTGCATGTCGGCGTACTCGATGCCGTTGTGCACCATCTTCACGAAGTGCCCGGCCCCGTCCGGGCCGACGTGCGTGCAGCAGGGGGTCCCATCCACCTGGGCGGCGATCGACTCGAGGATCGGGCCGAGCTTCGCGTACGACTCCGTGGAGCCGCCGGGCATGATGCTCGGGCCGTTCAGCGCGCCCTCCTCGCCGCCCGAGACGCCGCAGCCGACGAAGTGCAGGCCATGCTCCCGCAAGGCATGCTCACGGCGTCGGGTGTCGATGAAATGCGCGTTGCCGCAGTCGACCACGATGTCGCCCTCGTCCAGCAGCGGCACCAGCTCGTCGATCACGGCGTCGGTGGGCGCGCCGGCCTTGACCATGATGATGATCGCCCGCGGCCGCTCCAGGCTGGCCACGAAGTCCGCCATGGACTCGCCGGGGATGAACGTGCCCTCGTCGCCGTGCTCCTTGACCAGGCTGTGGGTGCGTTCCGGGGACCGGTTGTGCAGCGCGACGACGTGACCGTGCCGGGCCAGGTTCCGCGCCAGGTTCCGGCCCATCACGGCCAGGCCGGTGACGCCGATGTCCGCCTTGCTGCTGTCGCTCATTGTCGCTAGCTCCCGGGTCAGGGCTTCCGCCCGCTGTTTCGCACTAAAGCGACCCTAACCTGTGGGGTCCGGCGGCGGCCGGGGGTGGTCCCGGCGCAAGGAGACGGTCAGCTTCCCGCGGTGATGACCGGGGAAGCTGACCGTCTCGCCTCGGTCAGGGCAACGACCATTGCTGGTTGGCGCCCCCGGTGCAGTCCCATATCTCCAGCTGCGTGCCGGGCGTCGTCGACCGCCTCGTCGGCCACTTCCGCGGCGCCGCCCTGTATCGGCGCCATAGACGAGGCGGCCGGTGGATGATTCGGCGGACGTAACACGTTATATCTTGTCAAGAGGGTTCGGTTGACGTACATTGCAGATATATCGAGACCGTATCTCAAGACTCACGGCTGGAGGCACGATGCGTGGTTTCGCATACGGGGCGGACGATTTCGATGCGGGGCTGTCCGAGGCCATCGATCGCGCGCGGACGTTGCTTCGTAACATCTACGCGGGCGGCATGAGCGTCAGCCGTCCCGCTCACAGCGAGCCCGGCCACGGGCCGTTCGGCGGCGGGCCGTTCGGCGGCGGGCCGTTCGGCGGCGGGCCGTTCGGTGGACCGGGGCACGGCCGGTTCGGCGCGCCCGGCCACGGGCCGTTCGGCGGACCGCGTCCCGGGCAGGACGAGGACGCCGACCTGGACACCGGCGAGGACGTCGGCCCCGGGCCCGGGGAGAGGTTCGGCCCCGGACCCGGCGAGGGGTTCGGCCCGGGGCACCACGCGCACCACGCGCACCACGCGCACGGCGGGCCCGGCCACCACGAGGAACACAGGCATCACGAGCACGCCGAACCCGGATTTGACGAGGGACCGGGCCGCGAGGACGACGCCGGCCCCTGGGGCGGGCCGTGGGATCGCGGTTTCCCCGGGAAGGATTGGGCCGCGTTCTTCGGCGGCCCACGCGGGGGCTGGTGGCAGGGCGGCGGCCGGCGGCGCGGCCCCGGATGGCCCGGCGGCGGCCCGGCGGCCCGGGCGGCCCCGGTGGGCCGGGCGGCCCCGGTGGGCCGGGCGGGCCCCGGCGGCCGAAGGCGTCCCGGGGCGACGTGCGCGCCACGATTCTTGCGCTGCTCACCGAGGGACCGCGGACGGGTTACCAGATCATGTCCGACATCGAAGAGCGCAGCCACGGGGCGTGGCGGCCCAGCCCGGGCGCGGTCTACCCGGCTCTGCAGCTACTGGCCGACGAGGGGCTGATCGCCGGTGACGAGGCCGGCGGCCGCCGCACCTACAGCCTCACCGACGCGGGCCGCGAATACGTCGCGGCCCACCCCGAGATGGCGCGCGGGGCCTGGGAGTCCATGGCCGGCGCGGGCGCCGATTCCGGCCCCGGCGACATCCCCCGGCTGTTGACCGAGGCCGCGCGGCTCGGCGCCGCCATCGCGCAGACCGCCCACGCGGGGACGCCGGACCAGATCCGCTCGGCCGAGCGGCTGCTCAAGCAGACCAGGCGCTCGCTGTATGAGGTCCTGGCCGATGAAGACACCGACGAAGACACCGACGACGAGCCTGGCGGCTCAGGCGACTAGCCGCCGGGAGAACGAACAACGAGAGTACCGGGAAGACGGGGTCCGCACATGAACATGAACGACCGGATGCGCATCTCTGACAGTGACAGGGATCGCGCCGCTGCCCAGCTGCGTGACTACTACGCCGAGGGGCGGCTCACCTCAGAAGAGCTCGACGAGCGGGTCACGGCCACGCTGAACGCCCGGACCGCGGGCGATCTGCGCCGGGTGATGGCCGACCTGCCCGTCGCGCCCGCCGCCCAGGGGGGCGCGCCCAACACGCCGCCGTTCGCGGCCCCGCCGTGGGCGTACCGGCGCCGGGGGCCGCGCCTGCTCCCCGTGCTGCTGCTGATCCTGCTGGCCGCGGTTCTGCTGCCTGGCGGCTGGATCTTCTTCACCCTGCTGAAGGTGTTCCTGCTGTTCTGGCTCGTCGTGGCGCTGATGGGCCTGGTCGGGGCGGCCGTGTTCCGGCACCGGATCCGCCGGGTCGCCCGTAACCGGGGCGCCTACATGGGCGACCAGAACTGGCGCGGATACGACAGGCGGGGCTGGTAGTCACTTCCCCGGCGGTGTGTTCCCTGGTGCCCGGATCCCGGCCAGCACCAGGGAACACACCGTGCTCACGCGTCCCGATCCCCGGCGGCGCCCGCCCGGCGTCGTACCGGGCAGTGCCGGCTAGGACGCGGCTGTTGATCGAACACAGATTTGAAATAATGCCTATAATTAACGCATGACAGCTTCATTCCAGGGATCGCTGCTCGATCTGGGCGAGGAGGCGCACCCGGGGTCGTTCGGCACCATGCTGACGCGCACGCCGCTGAGCCGTGGCGCCTGGGTCGACGTCCGTCCCGGCTGGCTGACCGGGGCCGCCGAATTGTTCGGCCGGCTGGCCGAGGACGTGGCCTGGCGTGCGGAGAAACGGCAGATGTACGACCGGGTCGTGGGCGTTCCCCGGCTGCTGTGCTTCTACGCCGAGGGGCAGCCGCTGCCCGACCCGGCGCTGGAGGAAGCGCGTGCGGCGCTGAACGCGCGCTACGAAGGGGAGCTGGGCGAGCCGCTCGTCACCGCGGGGCTCTGCCTGTACCGGGACGGCCGGGACAGCGTGGCCTGGCACGGCGACACCATCGGGCGGGGCGGCACCGAGGACACGATCGTTGCGATCGTGTCGCTGGGGGCGCCGCGGGCGCTGCTGCTGCGCCCGCGCGGCGGCGGTTCCGCGCTGCGCTACGAGCTCGGGCACGGCGATCTCATCGTGATGGGCGGAAGCTGCCAGCGGACCTGGGAACACGCGGTGCCCAAGACCGCGCGCCCGGTCGGGCCGCGGATCAGCGTGCAGTTCCGGCCCCGGGGGGTGCGGTAGCCGGCCGCGGGGGGCGCTGACTTAGCCGCGCTAACGGCCCTCATCGACCTCCAGGCACGTCGATGGACCGCCGGCCAGATCGTTGTTACGGAGCTCCGTTATGAACTGGCCGTACGGCATACAGCCAACCTGCCGGTCGTGCTCATAGCCGAAAAAGGCAGTCGGCCGGGGAAGACCCTTTCAGCGTCTTCGGAGATCTGGGCGCACAGGTGATCTACACGCAGCAGATCCCGGACATGGGCCAGCTCACCGCGCGAAAGCGCCGATGAGAGCGGCCAGAAGGCCTCTGCGCCGCCGGGGCATGGGGCGCCGAGCCGGTCCGCGGATCGCGCGTGGCTGCTAAGCACCGGCACCACCGGTAGATGGCGCGTGCGCCGCGTCAAATCCCGGACGGTGGCCTCTTGACACCCGGAACCTATGGGGCGAGGGTATGGGAAAGGCGTGTGTTGGCGCTGCCAGAAGCGGAATTGGTATTCCCGTGCAGCGCAGGGGCATCTATCCAAAACGACTTCCCATGATCACGGGAACGGCTTCTATGTCCGCCAAGATTAGCCATGTCCGCCACGAGCAGACTGGCCTCTTTGTACTGGACAGTAACGTTAGCATCCAAGCATAAACGAGCAGCTCCGGCGGAGTGCTCTACTGATATTGGTAACTGTTCTTAACAGTTTACGACGAGTTTATTCAAAGCTCGAGGGCAGGACGCCCCTGACCTGCGGTGATTCGAACTATGGTGAACTTCTGAAGAAGCTTCATGTGCCTGAATCTTTAATTAGTCACAAGGCGATGTATTTCTTCACTCGCGTTTCGCATCACTGTTTGCCCCGGCGACAGCCGTGCGCAAGACGCGCGTGCGGCATCCGGCACTGAGTGCCATACCGAGGTTGACACGTCCCGGCATTCGAGCGATTATGTGTTGCGGGTATCACCTGATGTCAATCAGCGAAGGGAATGCCATGGCTCCGCAGGACAACGCATACTTTCCCACGTTCTCCCAGTTCATCGAATCCATTAATTCCGCACAGTATACGGAATATTCAAGGAGGCCAGCGGCGAAGGTCGCCGATGATTCGCAGTTCACGGCGATGCGGCAGTATATCTCCGACCTTTACGAGGGAGTTGAGGTCACCCACAGCTTCGTTGACGAGAACGGCCAGGTGTTCGATTGCATCCCCGTGGAACAGCAGCCTTCGCTGAAGGGCACATCGGCAGGACCTGCCGATCCCCCGGACGCCCCGGCGTCGTCGCCCGCGATGGAGAGTCCCAGCCAGGGGCTGCGCATCCAGCCTCAACTGAGGTCGGATCGGATGGACAAGTTCGGGCATGCGATGTCTTGCCCGCCCGGTACCATAGCCATGCGTCGGATTACCCTGGATGAGCTTACCAAGAAAGAGAACTTCCAAGATTTTTTTCGAAAGGTCCCGGTGGGCGAAGGACGCCACCCGCGCCTCAGTCCGAGTCCTGAGATAACGGCAGGCATCCATAAGTACGCTCATGCTTATCAGGTGGTGAATAGCCTTGGCGGCCATAACTTCTTAAATGTGTGGGATCCGGGAGTCGGTTCTCAGATATTTTCTCTGTCTCAGCACTGGTATGCAGGTGGCTCGCCCGTGCAGACGGCCGAATGTGGCTGGCAGGTCTACCCCGGCAAGTATGGGACCACCCAGCCCGTTCTCTTCATATACTGGACGGCAGACGGTTACCAGAGCACCGGATGCTACAATCTCGAATGCGGAGCCTTCGTTCAGACCAACCCAAACTGGGTACTTGGCGGTACGCTTGCTCCCGTTAGTGTCTTTGGCGGCGCCCAGTACGACCTTGAAATGACGTACTACCTCAGCGGCGGAAGGTGGTGGCTCTACCTTGGCGGCACCAGTGCGAGCAATGCTGTGGGCTATTACCCCGCATCACAATACCGAGGTGGCCAACTCGCATCTAACGCCACGGATATTGATTACGGTGGCGAAGTAGTCGATATCACGGCATGGCCGCCAATGGGGAGCGGTAACTTCGCAAATGCCTGGTGGCAGTTCGCGGCTTACCAGCGTGACATTTACTATTTCCCCCCGGCAGGTGGCGCCCAGAATGCTTCACTTACCGGGGTCCAGACCTCGGCGAACTGCTTCACCATTATTGTCGGTTCTGCCGCGGCTCCGTGGAATGAGTACTTCTTCTTCGGCGGTCCGGGCGGAACGGCCTGCACCTAAGTTAGCCAGCCGCTGGAGTACGCCGGCCCGCGGACGGCGGGTGCGCTAGCCCGAGCGCGGCGGGCCGGTCAGCGGCGGGCGTGACTGTCCGCGCCCTGGATCTGGAGCAGGAACTCGGCGTTCGATGACGTGTCGCGTGTCCGGTCGAGCAGCAGCTCCAGGGCCTGCTGCGCGTCGAGGCCTGACAGGCCACGGCGGAGCTTGCCGGAGGCCGCGTACTCGTCCGGGGTCATCAGGAGGTCTTCGCGGCGGGTGCCGGAGGCCGCCACGTCGATCGCGGGGAACAGCCGCTTCTCGGCCAGGTCACGGCGCAGCCGCAGCTCCATGTTGCCGGTGCCCTTGAACTCCTCGAAGAACACGTCATCCATCCGGGAGCCGGTCTCGATGAGGGCGGTGGACAGGATCGTCAGCGAGCCGCCGTCTTCGACGTTGCGGGCCGCGCCAAGGAACGCCCGGGGCGGCTGGACAGCGGAGGTCGCGACGCCACCGGCCAGGATGCGGCTGGTAGCCGGCGCGACGATGTTGTAGGCCCGCGCGAGGCGGGTGATCGAGTCGAGCAGGACCACGACGTCGCGGCCCAGTTCGACGAGCCGCTTGGCGCGTTCGATAGCCAGCTCCGCGACCATGATGTGCTCCTGGGCGCTGTGGTCGAAGGTGGAGGAGACGACCTCGCCGCGGACGGACCGGCGGATGTCGGTGACCTCCTCGGGCCGTTCGCCGACCAGCACCATGATCAGGTGCAGCCCGGGGTCGCCCGTCGTGATCGCCGCGGCGATCTCCTTGAGCAGTTCGGTCTTCCCGGCCTTCGGCGGGGCCACGATGAGGCCGCGCTGACCCCGGCCGATCGGGCTGACCAGGTCGATGATCCGGGCGGACGGTGAGGCTGAGCCTGCCTCCAGGCGGATCCGCTGGTCGGCGTACAGCGGGGTCAGGCCGTCGAACGCGGGGCGGCGCTGCGCGGAGGCGGCGGGCATCGCGTTCACGGTGTCGACCCGGGTGAGCGTGGCCCTCTTCTCGCGGTCCCGGGCCTGGGCGTTGCGGGCCTGGCCGTTACCTGCCTGGGCGTTGCGGGCCGGGCCGGACGTTCCCGGCGGGCGGGCGGCGCCGTCGATCTGGTCGCCGCGGCGCAGACCGTACTGCTTGATCAAGGCGGCAGGCACGAACACGTCATCCGGGCCTGGCCGGAAGCCGGCCGTGCGGACGAACGCGCTGGTACCGGCGAGGTCAAGCAGGCCGGACACGGCGCGCTCGGGCGGCGTTTCCGGCGGCTGCGCGGGGCGGTTCTTTGAGCGGGCCGGAGTCGTTTCGACTGCGGCCTCAGCGGAAATTGTCATTGCGGTATTTCCTTTCGGGGAAGCTTGAATTCAGGCATGCCAAATAGAAGGCGCGGCCGGTGCGGATGGGCATTAACGAGAAGGCCGGTAAATCGCAGCCAGCCGAATGCGTGTGACATACCAGTAGGCGTGAGGGGACCTCAGCAGGCCGGTAACCAGGGAAGATGAGCCCGGGCGGCCCAGCGGGCGGTGCGCATCTGGATCGTGTGCTGCCCGCAGAATTGGCTCGACGCTGGCCGGTATGTACCCGGGCTGGGCGGAGCAATAACATGAATCCCCTGGCGAGCTCCGGGCCTATAGCGCGGTAACTCTCGCCTGAGACAACTATACACCTGAACACCGGCACCCCGTCAAAACATTCCCGCCGGCACAATTGCGGCGCGGCCGCCGGCGAATCGGGGGTGGGCGCGGCGGTCGGGTCGCCGGGGGCGGGCGGAGCCGCCGGGGAGCGGGCGGGCGCCGGGGGCGGGCGGAGCCGGGGCCGGGCGGAGCCGGGGGCGGGCGGCCAGGAAGCGCCGCGGCGGGGGCGCGGCGCGGGCCAGGGGCCGTCACGGCGGGGCCGCGGCGGGGGGCGGGGCGAGGCACAGGTCACAGGTTCGGAATGCGACACATCATATTAAGACGTCTCCCTTCATACTTAGGGAGGCATACGCATCTCCGATAGAGGGACGAAATCATGCGCTTGCGGGGAAGCATCGCGATCGACTTGGGGACCACGAACACGCTGATCTGGGTCGCGGGCCGTGGACTTGTGATCGACGAACCGTCCGCGATCGCGCTCGACACGGCGACGGGCAAGGTCGCGGCGGTCGGTGAGCAGGCGGACGCCCTGGCCGGCAAGGAGCCCGAGGACATCGAGATCATCTACCCGCTACGGGACGGGGTGATCGCCGATCTGAGCGCGACGGCGCTGATGCTGAACGGCTTTCTGCACCGGGCCAACCGGCATCCCGGCCCGCTGCGCCCGTCGGCTCTGGTCTGCGTGCCCAGCCGCGCGACCTGGGTCGAGCGCCGGTCGGTGGCCGCCGCCCTCGAAGCGCGGCGGCCGCGCGCCACGGTGCGGCTGGTGGACGAGCCGGTCGCCGCGGCGGCCGGGGCGGGCGTCGACCTCTCCGCGGGCACGGGCGCGTTCGTAGTGGACCTGGGCGGCGGGACCACCGAGATCGCGGTGGTCTCGGGCGCACGCGTGGTCCGGGCCCGGTCGCTGCGGCTGGCCGGCAACGCCATGGACGACGCGATCATCCACGCGGCCCGGACCGAAATGGGGCTGATCCTGGGGCGCAAGGCCGCAACCGGCCTGAAGATGGAACTCGGCCTCACCGGCGGGACGCTCGGCTCGGCCGAGGCCGTCGGTATCGACGCCGCGCACCGGGTACCCCGGGTCGAACGCGTTCCTGGCAAGCTAGTGGCCACCGCGCTGGAACATACCGTTGCGGCCATCATCCGCTCGGTGGAGGAGATCTTGTCGGACATCCCGCCGGGCATCGCCGAGGACGTGGTCCGCGGCAAAATCCGGCTCGCGGGCGGGGGTGCCCTGCTGCCGGGCCTGGCCAGCAGGATCGAGTCGTCCTCGGACATCGCCGTCGTCGTGGTGGACGATCCGCTCCGCTGCGTGATCCGGGGTGCCGCGGAACTGCTGGAACGGGGCGATGAGTTCGCCGGGGTCGGCCTGGCCAAGTAACCGCCGCAGGGGGGGCGCCGGGTCCGGGCACCGCCGGGGATGGAGGTCCTGGATCTGGCCTTCGACCGGATCATCACATCATTGGCCGAACGGACCCGCTGCCGCGCGCCCAGTAAGGCTGGGTATTTCCGCCCAGCAGGCGCTGCTTGCGCTGCTTATGGGCAGAGTTTTTGGCACATACTGCCGAAAAGTCTGCCCGTAAGTCGTGGTGCCCCTGCGGGCGTTGATCGTTACTGAGCGCAGGCTGCCGCCGCTGCGTCACCTGCCTGGGGCGATGGGCTAGCGTGCACACGCAGCACCAGCTACCCATCAGCGTGTCAGGAGGCCGATCATGAAGCTCAGCGCGCGGAACCAGATACCGGCGCGGATAACGAAGATCAACGGTGGCCAGGCCACCGCGAACGTCGAGATGGACGCGGGCGGCGTGCGCCTGGTGGCCTCGATCACCGTGGAGGCGGTCCGCGACCTGGGCCTGGAAGAGGGCAGCGACGTGACCGCCGTGATCAAGGCCTCCGACGTCATCGTGGCGAGGGAAGGCTGACAGGGGACCTCCGGCCGGGCGAGCTGCCGGGACGGCTCACCCGGCCGCCGCCGGGGCTCACTCGGCCGATAGCGTGTGCGACACCGCGTTGCGGACGACCGCAGCCAGGCCACCGGTGCTCCCGTGCACCCGGCGCTGCAGCATCGCGCCGTTCCCGCGCGCCAGCAGGGCCCGCGGCAGGACCGTCGTGCACGGCCGCGGAATGAGTGATCCGGCCCGGGTATAGCCTGGCGTATCCGAGGGAAGCGCCCCGGCACGGAGGAGAAAGCACCCGACATGGCCTACGACGAGCCTGATGACCCTACCGGTCTCGACCAGGTCGACGACATGACGATCGGGGCCGAGGTCAACAACGACGATCAGCAGGATGCGTCCGATTCGCTGGAGGACAGCGCCACCGGCGATCCGCTCGACACCGGGATCCTCCCGACGGACCGCTGGCTGGCGGCCGACAAGTTCGGGACGACCGAGGCCGAGGAAGAGGCCGGTGAATCCCTGGACCAGCATCTGGCCGAGGAGATTCCCGACATCGACCCGTACGCCGAGGCGGAGCGGGAAGACGAGGAAGCCGACACCGAGGACGACCTGCTGGAGGAGGAGGACCTCCCCGATCCCCGCGCGGGCCGGCTGAGTGGCCGAGGACGAGGGAGCGCACCCGGACACGGAGAAGGATCTCGTCGCCAGCGACGTCGGGATCGACGCCGGGGCGGCCGGGGCCGAGGAGGCCGCCGTGCACGTCCTCGACGAGGACGAGGCGGAGCAGAGCAGCTAGGCTTCGCTGCCTTCCCGCGGTGGCCCGGCGGGCTCCGGATGGCCCCGGTCCTGGCGGCCGCCGGGACCGCCGAGATAGGCGCGGGCCCGCGCCGCGCGCACCGCGGCCGACAGCGAGTCGATGTCGTACGCGCCATGGTGGCGCATGCCGTTGATGAAGAACGTGGGCGTCCCTGACACCCCGGACAGATCGGCGGAGTCCACGTCCTCGGCCACGTGGCCCGCCCCGGCATGGCTGCGCATGTCGGCAATGAACCGCGCGGTGTCCAGGCCGAGCTGCCCGGCGTATTCGAGGAGATCCCGGCCGGTGAGCGCGCCCTGGTGGGCCAGCAGCAGGTCGTGCATGGGCCAGAAGGCGCCCTGCGCCGCGGCCGCCTCGGTGGCTTCGGCCGCGAACTGCGCGTGCGGGTGCACGTCGTGCAGCGGCAGGTGCCGCCACACGTACCGGACGTCGCCGAAGTCAGCCAGCAGCTCACGTACGACGGGCTCGGCGAGGCCGCAGTAGGGGCACTCGAAGTCGGAGTATTCCACCATGGTGACCGGGGCGTCCGCGGGGCCGCGCACGTGATCCCGGCGCGGGTCGACCGGCACGGCCAGATCGGTGATGACGTCGGCCGTGCCGATCAGGGCCCGGATCTTCAGCCGCTTGGGCAGCATCGCGGTCAGCCGGAACACGACCCAGGTGGCGGCCGAGGCGCACAGCGCGGCCGAGAGCACGCCGATCTTCGCCTCCTGCAGCTCAGCGCCGCGGAAGGCCAGCGACGCGATCAGCAGGGACACGGTGAACCCGACGCCGGCGATCGCGCCGGCGCCGGTCACGGCGGCCCACCCGATCGGCGGCCGGATGCGGCCGCGGCTGAGCCGGGTCACCAGCCAGGCGGCGCCCACGGTCCCGGCCGGCTTCCCGACCAGGTAGCCGAGCAGGATGCCGAGCGTCACCGGCGCGGAGAACGCGCGGGCCAGGGAGCCGCCGCTGACCGTCACGCCCGCGTTGGCCAGGGCGAACAGCGGGACGACGACGTAGCTGCTCCACGGGTGGAAGATCTGCTGCAGCCGGTCGTTGGGGGAAATAACGGTCCGCACTCCCGCCTGGGCGGCCTGCGCGAGCTCGGCCGTCGGCTGCTCGCGGAAGAGCCGGAACAGGTCGGTGGCCTGCGCCAGGTCATCGCGGGTGGCGGGGCGGGCGTAGGCCAGCAGGCCCAGCACCAGGCCGACCACGACCGGATCGATGCCGGAGGAGAACACCGCGACCCACGCCGCCGTCCCCAGCGCGGCGTAGACCGGCCCGTACCGGACCCGGCGGAACCTGGCCAGCGCCGCGAGAGCGAGGAAGCCCACGCCGGCCAGCAGCGGGACGAGCCGGACGCGGCCGCTGTAGACGATCGCGATGACCGCGATGCCCGCGACGTCGTCGACCACCGAGAAGGTGAGCAGGTAGGTGCGGACCCGGTCCGGGAGCCGCCGGCCGATGAGGGCCAGCGCGCCGAGGGCGAACGCCGTGTCGGTGGACATGGCGGTGCCCCAGCCGTGCGCGGACGGCTGCCCGGCGTTCAGCGCGAGGTAGATGGCGACCGGCCCGATCATCCCGCCGATCCCGGCCACCACCGGCAGCGTGAGCCGGCTTCGCTGGCGCAGCTCCCCCATGTCGAACTCCCGCCGCGCCTCCACCGCGACGACCAGGAAGAAGAAGGTCATCAGGCCCGAATTCACCCAGCCGTGCAGGTCCTGGGCCAGGTGCCAGCGGCCGAGGTGAAGCGACAGGTCCGTCCCCCAGACGGCGCCGTACGACCGCGGGCCGGCGTTCGCCCACACCAGGGCGGCCACCGTCGCGGCCAGCAGCACCGCGGCACTGCCGGTCTCGGTCCGCAGGAACCGGCGCAGCGGCGTGAGGTTCCTGGTGGCCCACGCCGTCACCCCGGACGGCAGCGGCGCCGGTGGCGACGTCATAACATGATTGTCTCCTGTGTCTCCTGCCCCAAATCGCCTCGGCACCGGGTGCTTACCTGCCCCGCAGCAGGGAAAGAACACGGGAGACCACCCGCATGATCTGGTCCCCGGTGACCCAGTGGCGGATGGCCCTCACCCAAGAGGGGAATACACGATGCGTAAGGCACTGTGGCTCGTCATTCCGGTCACGCTCGGCGCCGCCATCGCGGGCGGGTGGCAGGACATCATCCGCTTCGCGAAGATCAGGCAGATCTCTCTCGGGTCGGGCCATCCCGAAGTGGTGCCGGCCGAGGGCAAGCACGCCTACGGGCACAGCCGGCCGTCGGGCGAGCCGGACTTCGACTCGGCCTTCCGCGGCGGCCCGGCTCTGTTAGTCCCGTAGGCGCATCACGACCCTGGTCCCCGGAAGGCGGGAGCCCGGGTCGCTGACGAGCGCGGGCGGGACGCCAGCAAGGGCATGGCGCGCGGGGGGACCACCGTGGACAGCAGGACCGCGCTCGTCGAGCGGGCGACCCACGCGGACCCGTTGAGCTGCAGCAGGGTCTGCTGAAGTGCCGCGTTCGAGGCCGCCGCCACCCGGCACAGCACGTCCCCCGTGCCGGTGATCGCGTAGGCCTCGAGCACGCCCGGGATCGACGACAGGTCGCGGTGCAGCTTGCCCAGTGATCCCTGGGCGATCTCCAGGGTCACGAACGCCTGCACCGGGTACCCCGCGGCGGCGATGTCGATATCGGGGCCGTAACCGGTGATGACCCCGGCGCGCTCCAGCCGCTCTAGCCGCGACGCCGCGGTGGCGCGGGCCACCTTGACCAGCCGGGACAGTTCCAGGATGCCGGCCCGCGGGCTCTGCCGCATGGCGGTCAGCAGCGCCAGGTCGAGCGCATCGAGGACGGGCTCGTCGGCCATTACATCTCCGTCGCTATCAGCTAGGCAGCTTGTATAGCTATTGTGCGCCAGATCCGGTCAGGTTGACCAACATGTGCAGCGCCGGGGCGCTTACTTGCGCAGCTGAATCGGCGCGGGTTCTGATAGCCCCACGTCCTGTCCCCCGCCAGCGTCGCCGGGGGACGGGCCGGAGGAGAACCGCGGCGAAGGAGGCATGCGCGTGCGCATCGACCAGACCCTGACCAGCCAGGAACAGCTCGCTGACCTCGACGTGGATCAGCTCAGGCAGCTCGTGGGCCTGGTCGCCTACGACGCGGACGCCGATCCGTTCCCCGTCACGGGGTGGGACGCCGTGATCTGGGCGGTCGGCAACGCCACCCAGGCCGCGCTGTTCTACCAGCTGGCCTTCGGCATGGAGCTGGTCGCCTACTCCGGCCCGGAGACCGGCAACCGGGACCACCACGCGTACGTGCTGCGCAGCGGGGCGGTCCGGTTCGTGCTCAAGGGCGCGGTGAGCCCGGGCAGCCCGATCGCGGATCACCACCGGCGGCACGGCGACGGCATCATCGACATCGCGCTGGAGGTGCCGGACGTCGACCGGTGTGTGACGCACGCGCGCCGCCAGGGGGCCACCATCCTGGAGGCCCCGCACGATGTGCGCGACGAGCATGGTTCCGTCCGGCTGGCATCGATCGCCACCTACGGCGAGACGCGGCACACGCTCGTGGACCGGTCCCGTTACCACGGCCCTTACCTGCCCAGTTACGTACCGCGCCGCGCCGGGACCAGCCGCATGGGGGCGCGCCGCGGCGAGGGTGCTCCGAGACGTTACTTCCAGGCCCTGGACCACGTGGTCGGCAACGTGGAGCTGGGCCGGATGGACGAGTGGGTCGGCTTCTACCACCGGGTGATGGGCTTCACGAACATGGCCGAGTTCGTCGGCGACGACATCGCGACGGAATACTCGGCGCTGATGAGCAAGGTCGTCGCGAACGGCAACCACCGGGTGAAGTTCCCGCTGAACGAGCCGGCCATCGGCAGGAAACGGTCGCAGATCGACGAGTACCTGGAGTTCTACCAGGGGGCGGGCGCGCAGCATCTCGCGCTGGCCACGGGTGACATCATCGCCTGCGTGGATGGGCTGCGCGCGAACGGCGTTGAGTTCCTGGACACGCCGGACTCCTACTACACCGATCCGGCGCTGCGGGCCCGCATCGGGCACGTCCGGGTGCCCGTCGCGGAACTGCAGGCGCGCGGCATCCTGGTGGACCGGGACGAGGACGGTTACCTGCTGCAGATCTTCACCAAGCCGATCGGCGACCGGCCCACGGTCTTCTTCGAGCTGATCGAGCGGCACGGTTCGCTCGGCTTCGGTAAGGGCAACTTCCAGGCGCTGTTCGAGGCGATCGAGCGCGAGCAGGAGAAGCGGGGGAACCTGTAATGGCGCACTACCGCCGCTGCGGCGACATGCCGGCCAAGCGGCACACCCAGCACCGGTGCCCCGACGGCGGCCTGTACTACGAGGAGCTGATGGGCGAGGAGGGGTTCAGCTCGGACTCCTCGCTGCTGTACCACACCGGCGTCCCGTCGGCGATCGTGGACGCGACGGGCTGGGAGCCCGGCGATCTGAGCACCACGGCGAACCACCCGCTCAAGCCGCGGCACCTGAAGCTGCACGACCTGTTCCCCGGGGAGGACTGGAAGGCCGCCGACCCGGTGACCGGGCGGCGCCTGGTGCTCGGCAACGGCGACGTGCGGATCTCCTACGTGGTGGCCGGGGAGACCTCGCCGCTGTACCGGAACGCGGCGGGCGACGAGTGCGTGTACATCGAGGCGGGCACGGGCACGGTGCACACCGTGTTCGGCGCGCTGCCGGTCCGGGCCGGGGACTACGTGATCCTGCCGCGGTCGACGACGCACCGCTGGCTCCCGGACGGCCCGGAGCCGCTGCGCTGCTACGTGATCGAGGCGAACGCGCACATCGCGCCGCCGAAGCGGTACCTGTCCCGGTACGGGCAGTTCCTGGAGCACGCCCCGTACTGCGAGCGGGACCTGCACGGCCCGGATGAGCCGGTGCGCGAGGCGGGCACGGACGTCGACGTGCTGGTCAAGCACCGTTCCGCGCACGGCGTGGTGGTGGGGACCCGGTACGTGTACGCGACCCACCCGTTCGACGTCGCCGGCTGGGACGGCTGCCTGTACCCGTACACGTTCAACGTCGCGGATTTCGAGCCGATCACCGGGCGGGTGCACCAGCCGCCGCCCGTGCACCAGGTGTTCGAGGGGAACGGCTTCGTCATCTGCAACTTCGTGCCGCGGAAGGTCGACTATCACCCGCTGTCCGTGCCGGTGCCCTACTACCACTCCAACGTGGACTCCGACGAGGTCATGTTCTACTGCGGCGGGGACTACGAGGCCCGCAAGGGCTCGGGGATCGGCCAGGGATCGGTGAGCCTGCACCCGGGCGGGCACAGTCACGGCCCGCAGCCGGGCGCGATCGAGCGCAGCCTGGGCGCGGAGTACTTCGACGAGCTGGCGGTCATGGTCGACACGTTCCGCCCGCTGGAGCTGGGCGAGGGCGGCACGGCCGCCGACGACCGCGGTTACGCCTGGACGTGGGCCGGCCCGCGCTGACGGGCCGGCCCACGATCCTCGCTAGGCGACGGTGTCGCGTTCCTGGTCGGCGGCCAGGACGTGGGTGAGCGGCGGCCGTTCGAGCTGCTCGTTGAGGTGCTCGTCCAGCCGCAGGCCGTTCTCGGTGGCCACGGCGTGCAGGTAGATGTCCGGCCGGGGCAGGGCCAGCACATCCTGGGGGTTGTGCAGGAAATGCTCCCGCTCGGGCACGCCGACCCGGCGGCCGAGCGCACGCAGGACCGCGGAGCTCATCCGGGTCAGATCCCGGAGCTCCTGGTGCCGGTTCTGCCGGTACTCCAGGTCGACCTGCGCCATCGCGGGCAGTCCCGCCTCGGTCAGCACGTCGATCATCATCGCGATCTCGACCCCGTACCCCGTGACGAACGGAATCCCGCACAGCAGTTCGCGGTAGGCGGCGAACTCGCCCGCGAGCGGCTGCACGAACCCGGCCAGTTCCGGGTAGTAGACGTTGAGCAGCGGCTTGGCCATCAGCTCGGTGACCCGGCCGCCGCCGTCCACGACCGACTTGCCGCCCGAGGTGAACGGGCGCCGGTAGGCCGCCTTGCTGAACTGGATTTCCGGGTCGGTGAGCAGCGGCCCCAGCGTGCCGTAGATGAAGTGCTCACGGAAGTCGGTGGAGTCGGCGTCGGCGAACATGACGATGTCGCCGCGGGCCACGGACAGGCTCCGCCACATGGCGTCGCCCTTGCCGTGTGCTCCCCCGTACTCGGGGAGCAGCTCGTTTTCCGAGTACACCTCCGCGCCGTGGGCCCGGGCGATATCCGCCGTGCCGTCGGCCGAGTCGGCGTCGACGACCACAATCTGCTCGATCAGCCCGGTGCGCTCGTTCAGCTGGCTGACCGTGTCCAGGATCGGTCCGATGGTGTCCGCCACGTTGCGGGTGGGCAGCACCAGTGTCGTGGTGAGCGGGTTCCTCGCCGCGTCGCCGCTGGCGAGATTCTGGAAGTCCCGGAAATGAAATGAGCGCTGCTCAAACCATTCCCACACAGTAATATCCATGTACGACTTTCGTTCAGGCCCGCGGATGGGATAAGCCCGGCGGGGAAACGTGACTAGCCTGACCTATTTAGTTAGTCGTACTCGCTTCGGACGATCGGCCGGAGCGGCTAACGGAGCCTATGCACCCTTTATTGAGCGTAGGTTGCCCAGTGTTTCATCCAGGTAAACAGGAGCCGTGAATTACCTGAGCGCGCGCCGACATACCTACCGACCGGTAACCTCCTCAGCGCCCGTTACGCACGAACTTCAGCGCCTCCCGGGCGAGCGGCGGCCAGGGCCGCGCGGCTTCCGGTCGAGGCGGAGCCATTCCCGCATCGGGGTTCCTTTGCCCGCGTCAAAGCGGGTCCCCTGGCCGACCGCAATTAGGCCGTGTCCCCTACGAGGGCGGGCCAGGCCGCCGGAGCGGTAAGAGCTGGGGGAAGGGCAGGGTGGACTTCCGCTCGGACAGCAGCGCGGGCGGCCCGATGATCTTCTCGTCCGGCGAGCCGACCAGCTCGGCGTTCTTCCCCGGGTACTCGAACCGGGCCAGCACGTGCCGCATGGCCTCCAGGCGCGCGCGCTTCTTGTCGTTGCTCTTCACCACCGTCCACGGCGCGTCGGCCGTGTCGGTGTAGAAGAACATGGCTTCCTTGGCCTCGGTGTAGTCGTCCCACTTGTCCAGCGACTGGATGTCCATCGGGCTGAGCTTCCATTGCCGGACCGGATCGATCTGGCGGATGATGAACCGGGTCAGCTGCTCGCTCTGGGACACCGAGAACCAGAACTTGATCAGGTGCACGTCGGAGCGGACGATCATGCGCTCCACGTCCGGTGCCTGCCGCATGAACTCCAGGTACTCGGCGGGGGTACAGAAACCCATGACGCGCTCGACGCCCGCCCGGTTGTACCAGGACCGGTCGAACATGACCATCTCGCCGGCGGCCGGCAGGTGGATCACGTAACGCTGGAAGTACCACTGGGTCCGTTCCCGCTCGTTCGGTTTCTCCAGCGCGACCACGGGCGCCCCGCGCGGGTTGAGGTGCTCCTGGAAGCGCTTGATCGTGCCGCCCTTGCCGGCCGCGTCCCGCCCCTCGAAGACGATGACCAGCTTGGTGCCGATCTCCTTGATCCAGTTCTGCATCTTGACCAGCTCGATCTGGAGCAGCCGCTTGGTGTGCTCGTACTCGTGCCGGTGCAGCCGCTCGCCGTACGGGTAATCCTCCCGCCAGGTCTCCACCGGCCGGCCGTCCGCGTAGATCAGGGTCGGGTCGTCATCATCGTCGTCGTCCACCGTCAGGCCGGCCAGCAGGGCGAGGTCATCGGGGTCCCGTGACCACGGGGATGGCAGGGCACGCGGCTGGGGAAGCGTGGTCATGCGCATAGCTCATCACACAAAGCGGCCTGGGCCGAAGACCCGGGGGGCGGGTGGCCGGGTACATTCACCCGTTGTTTCCCCTGCTGACCCGGCGGGCGGGCGCGAGGCCGGCACCAGGCTGCTCGATAGACTCAGCGGGCACACCGCTGGTGGAGGAGGCGCCCCGTTGCCCGACGAGTTCGACGTGGTGGTCATCGGGGCCGGGCCCACCGGTGAGAACGGCGCGGACCGGGCCGTCCCCTTCTCGCGAAAGGCGCACTGAATGCAATCGGTGGGACTGGTGCTGCACCCGCGGCGGGATTCCGTGGAAGCCGTCGAGGCGGTGCTCGGCTGGGCCAGCCAGCGCGATATCACCGTCTACGGCATCGCGGACGAGATCGTCCGGCTCAACTGCGCCGCGACCGGCGTCACCGACCGCGAGCTCGGCCGGCGGTCGGACCTGATCGTGAGCCTGGGCGGCGACGGGACGATGCTGCGGGCGATGCGCCTGGCGGACGGCCAGCGCGCCTCGGTACTCGGCGTCAATCTGGGCAAGCTCGGCTTCCTCGCCGAGGTCGATGTGCCCGAGTTGCCCGGCGCGCTGTCCGCCATCGACGCGCAGGAGTTCACGAACGAGCCGCGGCTCGCGATCGACGCGACGTTCGGCGGGCAGACCGTCACCGCCTTCAACGACGTCGCGGTGGTCCGCGTCCCGGGCCACCCGTCGGCGGTCGTCTCGGTGAACGTCAGCGGCCAGCCGTTCGTCAGCTACGCCGCGGACGCCGTGATCGTCGCGACGCCCACCGGCTCGACCGCGTACAGCTTCTCCGCGGGCGGCCCGATCGTTCAGCCCGCGGTGGAGGCTCTGCTGGTGACGCCCGCGGCCCCGCACTCGGCCTACAACCGGGGCTTCGTGCTGTCCGTCGACGAGACGGTGCGGCTGGACATGCTGCCGAGCAGCGGGCGGCTGGCCGTCGAGGTCGATGGCCAGGTCGAGGGGTACACCGAACCCGGTGACGAGGTGACGATGCGGGCCCGGCCGCAGGCCGCGCGGGTCGTCCGGCTCGGCTACACCACGTTCTACCAGCGCGCCCGGCGCAAGCTCCGGCTCACCGACTCCGCCGAGATCCCGCTGACCTTCGGTGGCGACGGCGCGGCGCAGCTGAACAATCCGCTGACGCACCGGGACGGCGAGTAGGCAGGCGTGATCAGTCCACCGTGGAGGGGCCAATGTGGGGCCGGAAACTGACCGTCATCGGCGAGGCGCTCATCGATCTGGTTCCCGGCGACACGCCGCTGGCGTACCACGCCTCGCCCGGCGGCAGCCCCTACAACGTGGCTATCGGCCTGGCCCGGCTGGGGCAGGACACGGCGCTGATGGCCCGGCTGGCCGATAACGCGTTCGGCCGGATCCTGCGCGACCGTGCCGAGGCCGAGGGCCTGGACCTGGCCGCCGCGCCGCACGCGGCCGAGCCGACCACGCTCGCCGTGGTCTCATTGGACGCCGAGGGTCACGCGAACTACGACTTCTACGTCGACGGGACGGCCGACTGGCAGTGGACCGCGGCGGAAACGAGCCGGATACCCGAATCCACCGCGGTGCTGCACGTCGGCTCGATCGCCTCCTGGACCCCGCCCGGCAGCGACAGCGTCCTCGATCTCGCGCGGCGGATGCGCGACCGCGGCGACGTGCTGGTGAGCTACGATCCCAACGTCCGGCCGGGGCTGATGGGCAGCCGCGAGCTCGGCCAGCGGATCGTGGAGCGCGGCATCCAGGCCGCGCACGTGGCCAAGGCCAGCGCGGAGGACATCGGCTGGCTTTACCCCGGCCAGGACGCGGAGGACGTCGCGCGGCACTGGCACCGGCTGGGGGTGAGCCTCGTCGTGATCACCGACGGGGGGAAGGGCGCGACCGCGTTCACCGCTACCGGGCCGCCGCTGCGCCGGCCGGGGCGCGCGGTGCAGGTCGTGGACACCGTCGGCGCCGGGGACTCGTTCACCTCCGGGCTGCTGGCCGCCCTGGTCCGGCGGGGCATGCACACGCCATCCTCGCTGCCCACCTGCGCGGCCCCGGAACTGCGGTCCGTGCTGGACGACGCGATCACGGTGTCGGCGATCACCTGCGAGCGGGCGGGCGCCAACCCGCCGACGCTCGCCGACCTCGCGCCCACGGGCTGGGGCACGCCGACGGGCCGGGTAGCGGAGTAACGCAGGCCCGGCGCGGCGCCTCGGGGACCGCGGCGCCGCGAGCCCGGACCGGGCCTGCGTCAGCTCGAGGCGCGGTTGGCGCTCGGGGACGCCGGACCCTGCTCCACCGTCCGGGCACTTTCCCGTGCCCCGGCGTGGCCGGCCTGCACGGCGGCCTGACGTTCGGTCTCGGCGTTGATCTCCCCGCCGATCAGGATCGCGGTGCCGCTCAGGTAGAACCAGAACATCAGCAGGACGACGCCGGCCAGCGCGCCGTAGGTCTTGGTGTAGGAGGCGCCGCCCGTCTTCGCCACGTAGAAAGAGAACCCCAGCGAGGCGACCAGGAAGATGATCGTGCCGATGACGCCACCCGGGCTGACCCACTGCCACTTCGGCACCTCCCGGTTGGGGCCGAAATAGTAGTAGCAGGAGAACAGCAGCGAGACCAGGATGACCGTGACCGCCCAGCGCACGATGTTCCACACTACGAGGAACGCGGTGCCGTGCACCGGCATGTGCGCCTCGATCGCGTTGCCCAGCGGGGCGCCTTCGACGATGAAGACCGACGCGATCCCGCCGAATACCACCGTGCACAGCATGAGGATGAGTGCCTTGACCCGCTTCTTGACGAACTTCGCGTTCGTCTTGACCTCGTAGGCGACGTCGAGCGCGGTCTCCAGGGCCACCATGCCGCCGGAGGCGGCCCACACCGCGACGAGAAGGCCGACGATCACGGTGACCAGGGAACCGGAGCCGTGCGTCGTCGCGGAGGTGACGGCGGTGGTGAACACCTTTGAGGCGCTGCCCGGCAGGGCCTTACTAAGGCCATTGACCAGTTTGGTCACCTGGGCCTGGTCCAGGTGGAGCCAGGCTCACCAGCCCCAGCAGGGCGATGAGCGCTGGAAACAGAGCCAGGAACCAGTAGTAGGCCAGACTGCCCGCGGCCATGGAGCAGCGGTCCGTGGAGAACTTCTTGCCCGCGCGCTTGAGCGTGTTCAGCCAGCCTTCCTTGCCGATCTCCAGCGGATTGCTTGGGCCGCCCTCCAGATCCCGCACCGGCGGGATGGCCTCCCCCGACGCGGTTTCCCGCATCGGCGGGTCCAGTTCGGCCGGCGGGTCCTGTTCGGGCGGCGCGGTGCCGTTATTATTCGCCGGCCGCTCTTGTGCCTGTGGTGGGGACTTTTCTCGTCGCAACAGTCTCAAGGCCCCTCCTCGGTCATCCGCCCGGGCGCCGTCGCCGGCATCCCCTGATTGCTTGCGCCTACCCGGCCACCGGCCCGCCTAACTACCCGGCCGGCCGCGAGGTGAACGAATTACGCCGCAGGCCACGAGGCTGAGTACGCTGCGCGGTATGGCGTTCAGGTTCCGGCGGAGCCGGCGGAGCGAAGCGGACATCCGACCGGATTCCTCCCCCGACCGGGACCGGCCGCGGGACGTTCGTGCCGAGGACGAGGGGATCTCGCGGACCAGTCAGGCGGTCGCGCTGACCCGCGCCCAGATGGAACGCCCGCACAGCCCCGGCGGGGATCCGGGCGCCCAGGCCCGGCTGTGTGCGGGCATGCGGCCCACTCCCGGGACCCGGATACGGCCCATGCTGACCGCACGCACCGCGTTCTTCGACGGATGCGTGCTGACGGCCCTCGACGCCGGCGTCCGGCAGATCGTGATCTGCGGCGCCGGGTACGACGACCGGGCGCTGCGGTTCCGTACCCCGGGTGCCCGGTTCTTCGAGGTGGACCAGGGGCCGACTCAGGCCGACAAGGCGCGGCGGCTCCAGGCCATGAACACCGACCTGTCCGGGCTGACCCTGGCCACCGCGGACTTCCGCCGGGATGACGTCGCGGCGGTGCTGGCCGGATGCGGGCACGACCCCAGGCAGCCCACCCTGTTCCTGTGCGAGGGTCTGCTCATCTACCTCGACCAGCCCACGATCACCCGGTTCCTGGGCAGCCTCGCCGCCGCGGCTACGCCGGGCAGCACGCTGGCCGTGAGCCTGGCCGTGCACGACGAGGGCGTGCCCACCGACCGGTTCGTGGCGGCCGCGAACGCGCGGCGCCGCGCGGCCCGGACCGAGCCGTGGCGGACCATCCTGCCGGTCCGCGACCAGCTCGGCCTGCTGCGGGGCGCCGGATGGGCCGCCGAGCGCATCCTCGACGCCGCCGACCTCGAAGAAACCGCCACCCCCGGCCGGACCCTGCTGGTGAGGGGAGTTCTGGCCAGCTCGCCGGCACCCCGCTGATCAGGAGGTGATCAGGCGGTCCTCGGTGACGACCGCGGTAACGAGATCCGCCGGGGTGATGTCGAACGCGTAGTTCAGCGCGCGGGTGCCCGCCGGGGCCACCGGAACTCCCCGGATGTGGGTGACCTCTTCTTCGGGGCGCTGTTCCACGGTGATCCGCACGCCGTCGGGAGTCGCCGGGTCGATGGTCGACTCGGGCACCGCGACCAGGAACGGGATCCCGGCCTGCCGGGCGGCGAGCGCGAGGCTGTAGGTGCCGATCTTGTTGGCCACGTCGCCGTTGGCCGCGATCCGGTCCGCCCCCACCACCACCGCGTCCACCTGGCCCTGGCTGATCAGGAACGGGGTGGCCGCGTCGGGGACCAGGTAATGCCCGATGCCGAGCTGGCCCAGCTCCCAGCAGGTGAGCCGGGCCCCCTGCAGCAGCGGGCGGGTCTCGTCCACGATGACGTGCTGGACGGCGTGGTCGGTGTTCAGGGCCCGGATGACGCCGAGCGCGGAGCCCCAGCCGAGGCACGCGAGGCTGCCGGTGTTGCAGTGGGTTGCGATCCGCAGCGGTGCGGCGCCGCAGGCCTGCCGCAGGAAGCGGGCCCCGCGCTCGCTCATCCGGTGGGTCGCGGTCACGGTCGCGGCCATCATGGCCAGCGCCGCCTGCTCCACCGCGGCGGCCCCGTCCGGGATCACCGCGGCGGCGGCCTCGGCCTCGCGGCGCAGGTTGACGGCGGTGGGCCGGGCGTCACCGATCCGCTTGACCGCCTCGGCCAGGCGGGCCTCGTCCCAGTGCTGTTCCTGCGCCTGGCGGGCGGCCAGGGCGACGCCGAGGGCGCCCGCCGCGCCGAGCACCGGCGCGCCGCGGATGGCCAGCCGGGTGATCGCGTCCACCAGCTCATCGACCGTGGTGAGATGAAGCATGCGGATCTCGTGCGGGAGCGCCGTCTGGTCGATGGCGACGATGTGCCCGTCGCGCCAGCCGAGGACCTCCAGGGCGGCCTCCGGACGCGCGGGGCCGGCATCCGCCGCGCCCTGATCTACTGCGCCGGAATCCACTGGGCCGGAATCCATACTGTGACGCTACCCGAGGAAGGGGCCGGCGATGCTGCTCGGTGAACCGCGCGCGCAGGTCGCGCGGGTGTGCGCTCGGCTCATCGCGGACGGCCTGGTGGTGGGGACCGCCGGCAACGTCAGCGCCCGCGCCGGGGACCTGGTCGCGGTGACACCGAGCGGGCTGGAGTATGCGTCGCTGACCGCCGAGCTGGTCGGCGTGCACCGCCTGGACGGCTCACCGGCCGAGGCCCCGCTGCAGCCGACCAGCGAGCTGCCGCTGCACCTGAGCGTGTACGCCGCGACCGGCGCGGCGGCGATCGTGCACACCCACTCCCCCGCCGCCACGGCGGTCTCCGCCCTGGTGGACGAGATCCCGGCGGTCCACTACTACGTGGCGCTGTTCGGCGGGCCGGTGGCCGTCGCGCCGTACGCCACGTACGGCACGGACGAGCTGGCCGCACACGTGGCCGCCGCCCTGCGCGACCGGACCGCCTGCCTGATGGCCAACCACGGCGCCGTGACGATCGGCCCCGACCTGGCCACGGCCTACCGCCGCGCCCAGTACCTGGAATGGCTGTGCGACGTCTACCTGCGCGCCGCCTCGGCCGGCACCCCGCGGCTGCTCCCGCCCGCCGAAATCGAGCGTGTCGTCCAAAAGCTCGCCACCTACGGCCAGCGCCCGCCGGGGGATAAAGGGCAGCGTTGATCCCACCGTGGGCGCCAGAGCAACCACGATGATCCCTTCGTGGCGCCCGGCGGCGCGGGGCGCCGGGCGGGCGGCGTGCGTGGGACGACGCGCGGCGGGGAACGACACTGGACGCCGGGCCCATCGCGGCCCGGTGCGGACGGAGGCGTGGATGGCCCTGATGTTCCTCAATGGCGGCGGGATGCGCGGCGGCCCCGTGCACCGGCATATCGGCGGCGCGCCGCTGGTGGCCGAGGTGCGCACCGCCCCGCTGTACCGGTTCTACTCGATACGGGACGAGTACCCCGGCCTCTATCCGCTGGCGCCCGGTCACGCGGGCGGCCATGAGATCCCCGGCGAGCTGTACGACGTCCCCATGGGCCTGCTGCGTTCGCTGCTGGCCAGCGAGCCACCGGAACTGGAGCTGTCCATCGTCGAGCTGGCCGGAACACAGCTGTCGTTCGGCATGATCTTGCGGGAAGAGGAGCACCGGCGCGGCGGCCACCGGGACATCACCGGCTACGGCGGGTGGCGCGCGTACCGCGCGACGCTCAGCGCCGCCCCTCCGCCCGGGCCGGCCTGCTTCTAGTGGCCGAGTTCGAGCTGCTGCTGCGGGCGCAGCGGATGGTGACGCCGGACGGTGAGGGCCCGGGCTGCGTGGCGGTCAGCGACGGGACGATCGCGGCGGTCGAGCCGCTGACGGCCACCCTGACGGCGCGGCGGGTCGTCGAGCTGGCCGGGGACGTGGTCCTGCTGCCCGGCCTGGTGGACACGCACGTGCACGTCAACGATCCGGGCCGGGCCGACTGGGAGGGCTTCGGCACGGCCACCGCCGCCGCGGCGGCGGGCGGCGTCACCACCATCGTGGACATGCCGCTGAACAGCCTGCCGCCGACCGTGGACCCGGCCGCGCTCGCGGTCAAACGGGCTGCAGCCGGCGGGCGCTGCCACGTCGACGTGGGTTTCTGGGGCGGCGCGATCCCCGGCAACGGCGCGCAGCTCGGCCCGCTGCACGACGGCGGGGTGCTCGGCTTCAAGTGCTTCCTGCTGCCCTCCGGAGTGGACGAGTTCCCGCCGCTCGGCCCGGCCGAACTGGAGGCCGACCTGGCCATCGTGGCCTCGCTGGGCTCCCAGATGATCGTGCACGCCGAGGACCCGCACGTCATCGAGCGCGCGCCGGATCCGGCCGGGCGGCCCTACGGCGCATTCCTGCGGTCCCGGCCGGGAGATGCGGAGAACCTGGCGGTCGGGCTCGTGCTGGACCTGGCCGCGCGGACCGGGGCGCGGGTGCACATCCTGCACCTGTCCAGTGCGGGGGCGATTGGCCTGATCCGGGCGGCGCGGGCGGCGGGGATGCGGGTCACCGCCGAGACGTGCCCGCACTACCTGGTGTTCAGCGCGGAGGAGATCCCGGACGGGGCGACCCAGTTCAAGTGCTGCCCGCCGATCCGGGAGGCGGCCAACCGCGAACTGCTGTGGTCCGCGCTGGCCGACGGCACGATCGACTGCGTGGTGTCCGATCATTCACCGTGCACGCCGGAGCTGAAACGGCTCGATGACGGCGACTTCGGTGCCGCGTGGGGCGGGATCGCCTCGCTGCAGCTGGGGCTGCCCGCGATCTGGTCGCAGGCGAGGCAGCGCGGCTTCGGCCTGGACCGGCTGGCCCGGTGGATGGCCGAGCGCCCGGCGGCGATCGCGGGGCTGGACCGGAAGGGCGCCATCGAGCCGGGCCGGGACGCGGACTTCTGCGTCCTCGCGCCCGGCGAGACGTTCACCGTCGATCCGGCAAGGCTGCAGCACAAGAACCCGGTCACCCCGTACGCCGGACGCGAGCTGCCCGGCGTGGTCAAGGCGACCTGGCTGCGCGGCCGGCCGGTACGCATCGGCGCGCCGCACGGGAGGTTCCTGACCCGGGAAGGCACCCCGGCGGCCACGGTGGCGGGGGGAGGGCCGGGGTGACCGCGGCGGACCCGGCCGCGTTCACCGGCCTTCCCGACCTGGCCGTGCGCACCCTCGGCGGCAGCGTCGTGTACGCCAACGACGAGCTGTACGCCGAACGGGAGAACCTGATCACGCCGGCCCCGGCGGTCTTCGCGCCGCAGACGTTCGGCCCGAAGGGACAGGTCTACGACGGCTGGGAGACGCGGCGGCGACGCGAGCCGGGCCACGACCACGCGATCGTCCGGCTCGGCGCGGCCGGGATCATCCACGGCGTGGTCGTCGACACGTCCTTCTTCACCGGCAACTACCCGCCCGAGGTGTCGGTGGAGGCCACCGGCGTGGAGGGCTACCCCTCCCCGGCCGAGCTGGCCACCGCCGGCTGGACCCCGCTCGTGCGCCGTTCCCCGGCCAAGGGCGACACGCGCAACCTGTTCGAGGTGAGCGACGGGCACCGGTACACCCACGTCCGGCTGTGCATCTACCCCGACGGCGGGGTCGCGCGGCTGCGGGTGCACGGCGAGGTTGTCCCGGATCCGCGTTTCCTCGGCGGCACCCTCGACCTGGCCGCGGCCGAGAACGGCGGCACGATCACCGGCTGCTCGGACATGTTCTACTCCTCGGCGGCCAATCTGATCGCCACGGGCCGGGCCCGGACGATGGGCGAGGGCTGGGAGAACGCCCGCCGGCGGGGCGGCGGCAACGACTGGGTGTCCGTCCGGCTCGCGCTGCCCGGCCGGATCCGCTACGCCGAGCTGGACACGTCACTGTTCGTGGGCAACGCACCCGGCTGGGCCCGCCTGTCCGGCGCCGCAGCGGGCGGCTGGTCCGAGCTGCTGCCGCGGACCCGGCTGCAGCCGGACACCCGGCACCGGTTCCGCCTGAACGGCGGGCCGCCCGTGGCCGCGGTACGGCTGGACGTCTACCCGGACGGCGGGATGGCCCGGCTCCGGCTGCGGGGCGAGGCCGATCCCGCCGCGCACCAAGCCGCCGCCCGGCGCTGGCTCGACGCCCTGCCGCCGGCGCAGGCCGCCGCCGTGCTGGCCGCGGCCGGCCTGCCGCCGGTCCGCGCGGACAGCATCGCCGCCGCTGCCGGCCGCTGGGACATGCTGCCCGCCGCGACCCGCGCCGCGCTGACCGGCTGAATCCAGCAGAGGGGATACGGCCTTAACGTGGGGGCGTCAATCCCAGCATCGCCACGTGCCGGGTCGACCGCGACCATGACCGCGGACAGCCCGCGCCCGGCCAGGATCTGCACGAGCTACCGCGCGGCTAGCCGGCCGCTAGCCGACCGAAAGGAGCAGATCACACGCTACGCGGCGACGGTGACGGTGGCCACGTGACTCGTGGGAGGCGGCACAGGCTCCCCAGCGAGTCGCAAGCCCTCGATGTGGAAGGCGATCGCCTCGCGCATTTCAGCTTCGCACTCTGCAAGCGTGTCGCCGGTCGCGACCACCCCAGGGAGATCCGGCGCATAGGCGCTGTAATTGGCCGAGCCGTCACCCTCAATCACGATCACATACTGGGCCACGGCTCCCCCTTCCCCGCAACATCATCGTCTTGACTGCCGTCTTCGTTCAACCCGGCTTGCCTCAGGATACTGTCCCTTGTTTTGGGATGCAGTTCGTCACTCGGCTTGCCTGGCACCGTCACTAACCCTCGCTTGCTCAGGTGCTTGTACTGCCGATGGCTCCCCTACTGACGATCGAGATACCACCCATCCCGGGTAATCAGCCGAAGTATGACAGCGACCTTCACAGTGGATCAGTGTGGCGGGAGCCAACGACAATCCGGCCGTTAGCATTCGCCGGGAAGGAGCTCCCAGATCAGGGCCAAGCCGGTCGCGGCCTCGATGGCCTCGCCATGCACTGGGCATCCAGGCCCTCGGATCTGGGCCACCGGGAACGGGCGGTCACGGCGGGTCCACCATGCGGGTGGGCCGGGCTCAGCTTTGGCCGGCGCGGGTGAGCAGGCGGCGGGATTCGGCGGCCGCTTCCTTGCCGATGGTGCCGGAATCGGCGGCGGTCAGCTGGCCGTCGGTCACGGACGGCTGGCCGTTGACGAGCAGCATCGTCAGCGGCGGGAGGGCGCCCAGGGCGAGCGCGGCGACCGGGTCGGCGATGGTCGAGTGCAGGGCGCCGTCGATCCGCCAGAGGGCCAGGTCGGCCAGCTTGCCCGGCTCGAGAGAGCCGATCTCGTCCGCGCGGCCGAGGCAGCGGGCCCCGCCCATGGTCGCCGCGTACAGCGCCTGGCGCGCGGTCAACGCGTCCGGGCCGCGGCGCGCGCGGGCGAACAGCAGCGCCGCCCGCACCTCCGGTCCGAGCTGGCCGGTCTCGTTGGAGGAGGTGCCGTCCACGCCGAGGCCGACCGGGGCACCCGCCGCCAGAAGCTCTGGAACCGGCGCGATCCCGGTGCCGAGCCTGCCGTTGGAGGACGGGCAGTGCGCGACGCCGGTCCCGGTCGCACCGAGCCGCCGGATCGCGCGCTCGTCGAGGTGCACGCAGTGCGCCAGCCAGACATCGGGGCCGGTCCACCCGTAGCGGTCCAGGAACTCGGTGGGCGTGCAGCCGAACTTCTCCGCGCAGTAGTCCTCTTCTTCCACGGTCTCTGACCCGTGCGTGTGCAGCCGGACCCCGCGCCGCCGGGCCAGCTCGGCGGCCCCGCCCAGCAGGTCCCCTGTGACGGTGAACGGGGAGCACGGGGCCACGCTGACCCGGACCATCGCGCCGGGGGCCGGGTCGTGGTGCGCGTCGATGGCGCGTTCGGTCTCGGCCAGAGCCGTCCCGGTGTCCTCCACCGCGAAGTCCGGCGGCAGGCCGCCCCGGGACTCCCCGAGGTCCATGGAGCCGCGGGCCGGCTGGAACCGGATACCCAGCTCCCGTGCGGCGCGGACTTCCGCGCCGAGCAGGTCACCGGCATCGCGCGGGAAGATGTACGGATGGTCCGCGGCGGTGGTGCAGCCGCTGGTCAGCAGGGCGGCGATGGACGCGCGGGCGGCCGCGTAGACCATCTCCTCGTCGATCCTGGCCCAGATCGGGTACAGCTCGGTGAGCCAGCCGAACAGGCCGGACTGCTGCGCCCGGCCCTTGGTCAGCCACTGATAGAAGTGGTGGTGCGTGTTGACCAGGCCCGGGGTGAGCAGGTGCCCGGACCCGTCGACCCGCTCGGTGGGGACACCGTCGCGGTATCCGGGCACCGGCTCAGGCCCAGCCGCGGCGACGCGATTGTCCTCCACCACGACGGTCCCGGCGGGGAACTCGCGGCCGGACGGATCCACGGTGGCGACGTACGCACCCTCGATGATTATCCTGCGCTGCGGCACGATGCCGACGTTAGGGGCCGCCGTGCGGGGGCGTCAACGCGCTGGCAGGCGGCGCCCCGCCGCGCCGTGCCCCCTTTGGACGCCGTGCCGGGCGGCGGCGTAATTTGGAGGTCCCTTTCCGCGTTACCGAGATTCTGCGAGGGAGGACCGGTGACGCCGACCAGCACAGCGGCCCCGGAAGGCATCGGGCTCCCGGCCTTCAACGCGCTGCCGGACGGGCAGGCGCGCGAGCTTCTGCTCGGCTGCTGCCACGCCGGGCGCTGGGCCGCCGCGGTGGCCGGCGGGCGGCCCTACCCCACCCTGGGCGCGCTGCTCGCCCGGGCCGGCGCGGAACTGGCCGACGAGGACGTGGCGGAGGCACTGGCCGGGCACCCGCGGATCGGTGCGGCCCCGGGTGCGGGGCACAGTTCCCGGTCCCGGCGCGAGCAGGCCGGAGTGGGCGGGGCACCCGCGGCGGTGCTCGCCGAACTCGCCGTGGCTAACGAAGCGTACGAGGAGCGGTTCGGCCATATCTACCTGGTGTGCGCGAACGGGCGCGGCGCGGGGGAACTCCTCGGCATCCTGAACCAGCGGTTGCGTAACGGGCCGGACGAGGAGCGCGACGTCGTGCGCGGCGAACTCCGCGCCATCAACGCCCTCCGCCTCACCAGCCTGATCGGGCCTGCGGCCGGGCCGGGGCCCACGGCATGAGCAGCGTCAGCACGCACGTGCTCGACAGTTCGCGGGGGTGCCCGGCGGCGGGCGTCCCGGTCCGGCTTGAGCGGGCCGGCGACGGCGAGCCGCTGGCCGAGACGGTCACCGGCGACGACGGGCGGGTCGCGGCGCTGGGGCCAGACGATCTCGGGCCCGGCACGTACCGGGTCGTCTTCGGCACCGGGACGTATTTCGCCCGGACCGGGCAGCAGGCGTTCTACCCGGAGGTCACGGTGAGCTTCCTCGTCGTGGACGCCGGCGGCCACTACCATGTACCGCTCGTGCTCAGCCCGTTCGCCTACGCCACCTACCGGGGGAACTGACCATGGGGATCATCCTCGGCGCCAACCAGTACGGCAAGGCGGAGGTCCGCGTGGTCAAGGTCGACCGGGACACGCCGCGTCACGAGATCCACGACCTGTCGGTGACCACCACGCTGCGCGGCGACTTCGCCGACGCGCACACCTCCGGCGACCAGTCCCACGTGCTGCCCACCGACAGCCAGAAGAACACGGTGTTCGCGTTCGCCAAGCAGTACGGCGTCGGCCAGATCGAGGATTTCGCGCTCAGCCTGGCGCGGCACTTCACCGAGACCGTGCCCGCGGTGACCAGCGCCCGCGTCGGGATCGAGGCGTACGACTGGGATCGCGTGGGCACGGACGCCGAGGCCGGCCACGACCATGCGTTCGTCCGGCGCGGGCAGGACGTCCGCACGACGGCGGTGACGGTGGGCGTGACCAGCCGCGGCCCGGGCGCGTGGGTGGTCTCAGGGATCCAGGACCTCGTGGTGCTGAAGTCGACCGGCTCGGAGTTCCGCGGCTTCTACGCGGACCGCTACACGACGCTGGCCGAGACCGACGACCGGATCCTGGCCACCAGCCTGGTGGCGAAGTGGCGGTACGGTGAGGCCGCCGGCGACTGGGCCGCCTCCTACGCCGGGATCCGCGCCATCATCCTGGACACGTTCGCCACCATGCACAGCCGGGCCCTGCAGCAGACGTTGCAGGCCATGGGGACCGCGGTGCTGACGGCGCACCCCGAGGTGGCGGAGATCCGGTTCGCGGCGCCGAACAAGCATCACTTCGCCGCCGACCTGGCGCCGTTTGGGCTGGACAACCCGGGTGAGGTGTTCTACGCGGCGGACCGGCCTTACGGCCTCATCGAGGCCACGGTCATCCGCGAGGACGCGCCCGACCCGGGGCTGGCATGGTCCGCCGGCCTCACGTGAGGCACCCGGCGGACCCCAGGATGAGCAGCGGAGGCGGCTGATGGACTTCCTGCAGCCGAGGTCGCTGGCGGAAGCGGCCGAGACCGCGCAGCGGCACCCGGACGCGGTGCCGATCGCCGGCGGCACCGACGTCATGGTGGACATGAACTTCGCCCGCCGCCGGCCCGCCGCGCTGCTTGACCTGACCCGGGTGCCGGAGCTCACGCGGTGGGAACGCGCAGGCGGCCAGCTCCGGGTGGGCGCCGGGGTGTCCTACACGACGCTGATCACCGAGCTGGGCGGGGCGCTGCCCGGGCTGGCCATGGCGTCGCGCACGGTCGGCTCGCCGCAGATCCGCAACCGCGGCACGGTGGGCGGGAACCTCGGCTCGGCGTCGCCCGCCGGGGACACACTGCCCGTCCTGCTGGCCTCCGGCGCGGTCGTCGAGACCGCCTCGGTGCAGGGCTCGCGACGGATCCCGGCCGGTGACTTCTGCACCGGGGTGAAGCAGAACGCGCTGCGGCCCGGCGAGCTGATCGCGGCCGTGCTGCTGCGGCCGGCTCCGGGACCGCAGCAGTTCTGCAAGGTGGGAACGCGCAACGCAATGGTCATCGCGGTGGCCTCGTTCGCGGTCGAGCTGGACCCGGCGCGGCGGCGGATCGGCACCGGCATCGGGTCGGCGGCGCCCACCCCGCGCCGCGCGGCCGCCGCCGAGGACTTCCTGGCCGGGGTGCTGGCCGAGCGCGGGCTGTGGGAGCACCCGGCGGACCTGGACGAGGCAGACGTGCGCCGGTTCGGGGAGCTGGCCGCCGCGGCGGCCGCGCCCATCGACGACGTACGCGGGACCGCGGCCTACCGGACCCACGCGCTCGCCGTGATGGCCCGCCGCGCGTTGCGCTGGGCCTGGCAGGAATTCATGAACGGGGGGTGAGGGCGTGCGGGTGAGCTGTGTCATTAACGGGGAACGGCTGACCGCGGACGACGTCCGGGAAGGCGAGAGCCTGCTGTACGTGCTGCGAGAGCGGCTCGGCCTGCCCGGCAGCAAGAACGCCTGCGAGCAGGGCGAGTGCGGGTCGTGCACGGTGGTCATGGACGGGGTAACGGTCTGCGCGTGCCTGGTGGCGGCCGGGCAGGCGCAGGACCGGGACATCCAGACGGTGGAGGGGCTGGCCGGGATCGGCGCGATCGAGGCCCAGGGCGGCGGCCTGCATCCGGTCCAGCAGGCGTTCGTTGAGGCCGGCGCGGTCCAGTGCGGCTTCTGCACGCCCGGGCTCATCGTGCAGGCGGCCAGCCTGCTGCGGGATGTCCCGTACCCGTCCGACGCGGAGATCCGTGAGGCGCTGGCCGGGAACCTGTGCCGCTGCACCGGGTACGAGAAGATCCTGGACGCGGTCCGGCTGGCCGCCGGGCGCCTGGCCGGGCAGACCGGCCGCGCCGCCGCGGGGCCCGGATGAGCAGCCCGCCCGCGGCCCGGCCGGCCGTCCTGCGGCCCACCACCCAGCCGGCGGCCCCGCCGCGCACCACACCCGACACCCCCGCCGCGCCCGCCGGCGACGGCATCGGGGTCTCCGCCCGCCGCCCGGACGGCGTGGCCAAGACCACCGGCGAATTCGCCTACTCCTCCGATCTATGGATGGAGGGGATGCTCTGGGGCGTGACGCTCCGCAGTCCGCATCCCTACGCCCGGATCCGTTCGGTAGCTATCGGCCCGGCGCTGGCCACCCCCGGCGTGCACGCGGTGCTGACCTGGACGGACGTGCCGGGAGCGAACCGGTACGGGCTGGAGTTCGCCGACCAGCCGGTGCTGGCCGAGGACGTGGTGCGCTATCAGGGCGAGCCAGTCGCCGTGGTCGCCGCCGACCATCCGGAGATCGCCCGCCGGGCCGCGGCGCGCATCGTCGTGGACTACGCGGTGCTGGCCCCGGTCACCAGCGCCCGCGCGGCGATGGCGGACGCCGCCCCGCGGCTGCACCCGGGCGGCAACGTGGTCCGCCACCTGAAGCTGCGCACCGGGGATCCGGCGGCACGGGCCGATGTCGTGATCACCGGCGACTACGAGGTCGGCATGCAGGACCAGGCGTTCCTGGGGCCGGAGTCGGGGCTGGCCGTGCCGGCCGCGGACGGCGGGGTCGACCTGTTCGTCGCGACCCAATGGCTGCACGCCGACCAGCGGCAGATCTGCCAGGCGCTGGGGCTGCCGCCGGAGCGGGTCCGGCTGACGCTGGCCGGGGTGGGCGGCGCGTTCGGCGGGCGCGAGGACCTATCCATGCACGTGCACGCCTGCCTGCTGGCCCGGCACACGGGCAAGCCCGTCAAGATGGTCTACTCCCGGGAGGAGTCGTTCTTCGGCCACGTGCACCGGCACCCGGCCAGGATGCGGTACGAGCACGGGGTGAGCACCGGCGGCATGCTGGTGTACGTGCGGGCCGAGGTGTACTTCGACGGCGGAGCGTACGCGTCCAGCACGGCCGCGGTGGTGGGCAACGGCGGGACGATGGGCTTCGGCCCGTACGTGGTGCCGAACGCGTCGATGGACTGTTACGGGGTCTACACCAACAACCCGCCGTGCGGGGCGATGCGCGGGTTCGGTGCCGTGCAGACGGGGTTCGCGTGCGAGTCACAGATGGACCGGTGCGCGGCGGCGCTCAGCCTGGATCCGGTCGAGTTCCGGCTGCGGAACGCCATGACCGAGGGATCCCGGGTGCCGACGGGCCAGACCATCGACAGCCCCGCGCCGGTCGCGGAACTGCTCCGCACCGTACGGGACATGCCGCTGCCGCCCGGGACCGCGGCCCGGGCCATCCCGGACCTGAGGGACCTGCCGGGCGGGGTGTCGAACACGACGCACGGCGAGGGCGTCCGCCGTGGCGTGGGGTACGCGGTGGGTTACAAGAACGTCGGCTTCTCCGAGGGCTTCGACGACTACGCCACGGCCCGGGTGCGGCTGGAGATCGCCGGCGACGAGCCGCTGGCCACGGTGCACACCGCGGCCGCCGAGGTGGGGCAGGGGCTGGTCACCGTCGAGGCGCAGATCGCGCGGACCGAGCTGGGCTGCGAACGCGTTGTCGTGCAGCCCAAGGACACCGGCGTCGGCAGCGCCGGGTCATCCTCGGCGTCACGGCAGACCTACGTGACCGGCGGCGCCATCCAGGCCGCCTGCACCCGGGTCCGGGACCGGGTGCGGGCACTGGCCGAGCAGCGGCTCCGGCGCACCGTACCCGGGCTGCGGCTGGCCGGCGGGCTGGTGTGCGACGCGTGGGGTGAGCCGCTGGCCAGCCTGGCCGCCGTGCTGGGCCGCGAGGTGATCGAGGAGACGGTCGAGTGGCGGCACCGGCCCACGTTCCCCGTCGACCCGGCAACCGGCCAGGGCTTCGCGCACGTCCAGTACGCGTTCGCCGCGCACCGCGCGGTGGTGGACGTGGACACCGAGCTCGGCCTGGTCAAGGTGGTCGCGCTGGACTGCGCCCAGGACGTCGGCAAGGCGATCAACCCGCAGGCGGTGGAGGGCCAGATCCACGGCGGCTCCGCGCAGGGCCTGGGCCTCGCGCTGATGGAGGAGGTCCAGGTCGCCGAGGGGAAGATCCGCAACCCGTCGTTCACCGACTACCTCATCCCGACGATCCTGGACATGCCGCCGATGCGGCTGGCCATCCTGGAGCACCCGGACCCACACGCACCGTACGGGCTGCGCGGCGCCGGGGAGCCGCCCACGATTTCCTCCACCCCGGCCATCGTGGCCGCGATCCGTGCCGCCACGGGCCGCCCGCTGACCCGGGTCCCGGTCCGCCCCGAGCACATCACCGGCACCTGACGCCCGCCCCCGGTCCGCGTGTCAGAGCCCGGCTTCTGACGCACCGCACGCGCTCGCGCCCTCGCCGCACAGCGCGTCGAAGGTGCCGGTCAGGCACAGCAGCCGCGCCACGATCGGCCGGGGGTGGCACACGCTCAAGCGGCAGCCGATGGTGGCGGCTTCGGCCTGGCACGCCAGCAGGCCCGAGATCCCGGCACAGTCGAGGTAACCCACCCGGCTCAGGTCGATCTGAAGCGCATGGGGCGCATGCCGGTGGAGGGTGTTCCGGATGACGCTGGTCATCTCGTCCACGCGGCCAAAGTCGAGGTCCACGGCGAAGGCAATGCGCCGGGACCCGCCCCGTGACCCGGCGGGCTCCGCCAGCGCGGGCTCCGCCAGCGCGGGCTCCGCTGACCCGGCGGGCTCGGCCGACCCGGCGGGCTCCAGCGGCGCCACGCGTACCAGCCGGTACTCCCCCGGGTATGTGCCGCTCACGTGATACTCCGTCGCTACGCCCGTTACCGGGACCGCGGTACCGCAGTCCGGGCCGAGAGTCAGACTCTACCGGTTACGACCGCCCATTGCAACGGTTGTGCAACGCTTCGTCATCGGGCGGCAGGCGGAAAGCCCGTGGAAAGCCAAAACCAATCCCGTTCAGGTAAGAAACATCACCCTCGAACCTCAAACCAGGTCAGATGTTCAGCTGGCGGACACCGGGCTTTCCCGCACGGAACCCCACAGGTTCGCCCGTTCTGCGAACGATGAGGCGCCAGGCCCGCGCACCGGGCCACGACCCCGTGAGGCGGATGGTCTGCATGAGACGGACGATGATGTCAACCCCGATGACGGCGGCCCGGGTGCGCCGGCCGGCCCGGCCGGCCCGGATGCTGGCCGCGCTTCCGGTGGCCGCGCTGCTGGCCGGGACCGCCCTTGCCGTTCCCGCCCAGGCCGCCGCCGGGCACGCGGCCGCCCCGGCGGACGGGCCGCCGGGCCACGGGCTGACGCCGGGTGACCTGCTGGTCAGCGGCAGCACGTTCACCACTGAGCCGGACATCGTGGCGGGCCAGACCGTGCTGCCGCCGGGCTGCACGACCGGGTGCGCCGTCGCCAACGCCGGCGGCGCCTACCCGGAGGTGTTCAACAACGACCTGGTGGACGGCAGCTTCGGGGTGACCTCAAAAATCTTCCTGGACCAGCTCACGCCGTGGGGCGCGCCGGCCGGGTCGCTGACCGTGCCGTCTGGGGGACCCGCCGGGCGGATGGTGACGAGCTTTTCTTCCAAGTCGGAACTGGCCCTCAACCAGTCCACCGACGGCCGGTCGGTGACGTTCATGGGCTACAACGCGCCGGTGGCCGGAATCGACGTCTCGAACTCCAACACGCCGGGGGTCATCGACCCGACCAACCCGGTGTCCAGCGCCTACTACCGCGTGGTGGCCACGCTCGGCGCGGACGGGCGGTTCCGGTTCACCGAGACCAACGCCTACAGCGGCAACAATGGGCGCGCCGCGATCCTGAACGCGCGCGCCAACGTGATCTACGCGGCGGGCAACGCCGGCAACGGCGGCACGCCGCAGCCCGACGGCGTCATCCTCGGTGCGGGCGCCCAGCTCATCAAGCCGTCACTCCTTTCTGAAGCCGCGCAGAACCCGGGTCAGCCCACGCCGGTCGGGAGCTTCACCATCACCCAGCTCGGGGACAAGCCGGACAAGATCGGCAAGGACGACAACTTCCGCGGGCTGACCGTTTTCAACAACGTCGTCTACTACACCAAGGGCAGCGGCGGGAACGGCGTCAACACCGTCTACTTCCTCGACACCACCGGGAAGGCCTGCCCGGCGGGGACGGGGCTGCCGGTGCCGGGCGCGAAGCTGCCTACCTCGCCGCTGGCCTACGACCCCGCGACGCTGCAGAGCGACGGCCTGCCTAGCAACATGTGCATCCTGCAGGGGTTCCCGACCGCGCTGAAGTCCGCGACCTCGTTCCCGTTCGGGATGTGGTTCGCCAGCCCGACCACGCTGTACGTCGCGGACGAGGGGAACGGGGACAACACGTACTCCCCCGCCACCGGGACGTACACCACCGCCGCCGGGCAGGCCACGGCCGGGCTGCAGAAGTGGGTGCTGTCCGGCGGATCCTGGAAGCTGGCGTACACGCTGCAGGGCGGCCTCGGTCTCGGCACGCCGTACACCGTGCCCGGCTACCCGGCGGGGGACAACGCCGCGACCGGGCTGCCGTGGGCGCCCGCGACCGACGGGCTGCGCAACATCACCGGCCGGGTCAACCCGGACGGCAGCGTGACGATCTGGGCCATCACCTCCACCGTGAGCGGGGCCGGTGACCAGGGCGCCGACCCGAACAAGCTGGTCTCCATCACGGATCGCCTGGGGGCCACGGCGCCCGCGGCGGGAGAGTCGTTCCGCACCGTCAGGGCGGCCGGCTTCGGCCAGGTCCTGCGCGGCGTTTCCTTCACCCCCGCCACTCCCCGCCACCCGTAACGGCCCTCCGGTGCCTGTCCAGCACACACCATCGCCGGGCAGGCACCGGAGGCCGGCAGGCCGTGCCCGAAGAGTGAGTGTCGTCCCCGGGGCGTTACCTTCCGGGCATGCCAATGAAAATTACCCAGATCATCCGGCTGCTTGAGGCCGATGGCTGGCGGTTAAAGCGTGTGACCGGCTCTCATCGCCACTTTGTCCATCTGGACTGGTCACTGTCGCGGGCAAGGCAAGCGCTACCTTGAAGCCGAAGACGGAAGCGAGCATCCTGAAACAGGCACGTCTGAGGAAGGAGGAGCGGTGAGAGGCTACGTCGTCGTTTTCGAAGGGGACGATGTGTCCGGCTATTCGGCCTACTCGCCCGACCTTCCGGGTGTGATCGCGGCCGGCGAGACCCGGCAGGAGACCGAGCAGTTGATGCTCGAAGCCATGGCCGAACACATCGCCGTGCTCCGGGACAACGGTCAGCCCGTTCCTCAGCCGGCCGAAGCTGCCAGCGTCACCATGCTTGACCCTGCGGCCGCGTAGGGCGGCGGTTACGACTTCGCCCCGGATTTCTTGGTGCTGTTGCCGTGGGCGACGGCGCCGATGGCCGGGGCCATGACGAGCCAGAGGCCGATGGTTGCCACCATGGATGTGATGTAGCCGAACGGGCGGATGCCCACGTCGCTGGCGACGATGCCCGCGAAGATCATCAGCAGCCACGCGCTGACGAAGAACAGCGGGCCAGCCGTCACCAGCCGGGTGAAGCTATTCATCGGTGCCTCCCTGCCCCCCTGTCCAGTCGTCAGCCTGCCGGGAATTGCGCTCCTGGCGTAGGGCTATAGGTCATCGCGGGGCCGACGGACGGCTCGTCCCCGGTTACCTTTGATCTTCCGGCGACTCTCTGGTCACGAGGGACGGCAGCGGTGGATCGTGGGCGGCTCGAATCGTTCAGCGACGGCGTGTTCGCCGTGGCCATCACGCTGCTGGCCCTGGACCTGACTATCCAGGGGCCCGGCCATGGGACACTGCTGCACCAGCTCGGGCACCACTGGCCGTCGTTCGTCGCGTACGTGATCAGCTTCTTCACGATCGGGATCATCTGGGTCAACCACCACGCGCTGATCGCGAACATCGCGGTCGTCAACCGGACCCTGCTGTTCGTCAACCTGCTCCTGCTGCTGATCATCGTGGCCATCCCGTTCGCCACCGCGACCATGGCGACCTACCTGAGCACGGGTGGCCAGGACGCGCACGTCGCGGCGGCGCTGTACGCGGGCACGTTCGAGCTGATGGGCCTGTCCTTCACCTGCCTGCTGGAGTGGGCGCTGCATGAGGATGAACGGATGCACCGGCCCGTGCCCGCGGCGGCCCGTAACAGCGTCCGCACCCGGTTCTACGTGGGGCAGCTCCCCTATCTGGTGGCCTTCGGCGTCGCTTTTATCAGCGCCCCGGCCGCCGTGCTCATCACCGCCCTGGTCGCCATCTACTACATCTTCGAGCGGACCCCAACGAGGGCCTGACCGCCCGGAAGGCTCCCCAACCGTCCCGCCCGCTGCCGCTGTCGCAAGGAAGCCGGCAGCTTCAGCGAACGCGCCCTTCAGCCGGTTCGCCGCGGCGGCCGCGAGCGCCGGAATGTGCTCGCCCGTCAACGGCTCCAGCCGCACCCCTGCACCCTCAAGCACGAACGGCCTAAGCATCAGCAACGGCCACAAGTCTGTCGACGCCTGTACGCACGCGCGCATCGTAACGAACTTCGGCGTTCCCGCACGATCCGGTGCCCATTTGGGCAGAGTTTCCCCAGCATGCAGAACAATCCCTGCCCGGTTCGGCCAGCTCGCCAGCTGGTCATCGAGTGGACGGCTCAACTCGAAGGCACCAGGCGGACGCGGGCAGCGTGACCGGCCGCCCAGGCTGAGGAAGGCAGGCACCGAGGAAGGCACACCGCGCGCAGGCCGGGGCGAGCGCCGCCGCACTCGTGCCCGGCCGCGCGCACCCGGCACGGAAACAGCAGCGGCAAGGAAGGGCGGCCCGCCCGCCCACCTGGCGCCGGTCCCGCCGCTGGTGATTACTTCAACCGAACCGGCGAGCCGCAGCCACATGCGATGCTCGCCGCAAGCATTCGGAATCAACGACAGCCAAGCGAAGCATGGATATGAACAAAGTGAGCCCAGGACAGGGAGGTCATTCCTTGTTGCGGGCGCGGCTCACGTTATCCTGGCAATCCTTCCCGATACCCCATGCTCCCCCGACATTATCTGTCAGGTCGTTGTCCTCCAGCGTGCCCCGGCCCCCCTCATAAATCCAGACCGCCGCGTACTTGTTCCAGTGGATCTGGTTGCGGCGCAAGGTGGGATCACCGCCGGCCCTGATCTCCACGCCCGCGCGCGTGTTGCCGGTGATGTCGTTGTCCTCCAGCGTGCCCCGGCCCCCGTCGCGGACGAGGACGCCGCCCGACTTGCCGTCGTGGATCTGGTTGCGGCGCAAGGTAGGATCACCGCCGGTCTTAATCTCCACGCCCGCGAACGCGTTGCCGGTGATGTCGTTGTCCTCCAGCGTGCCCCGGCCCTCGTCATAAACGTAGACGCCGGCCACCTTGCCGTCGTGGATCTGGTTGCGGCGCAAGGTGGGATCACCGCCGGCCCTGATCTCCACGCCCGCGCGCGTGTTGCCGGTGATGTCGTTGTCCTCCAGCGTGCCCCGGCCCCCGTCGCGGACGAGGACGCCGACCGACTTGCCGTCGTGGATCTGGTTGCGGCGCAAGGTAGGGTCCCCGCGGACCATGATATCCACCCCCGAGAACGCGTTGCCGGTGATGTCGTTGTCCTCCAGCGTGCCCCGGCCCTCGTGATAGACGAGGACGCCGGCCGACTTGCCGTTGTGGATCCGGTTGCGGCGCAGCCGCGGGTCAGCGCCACCATGGATGCCCACGCACGCCCCGTTCTGGCTGCTGATGTCACAGCCTTCCAGGTCCAGCCGTCCCTGCGTGATATCCACCCCATACCAGGTGCCCTCACCGCCCGCCTGGCGCAGGGTCAGGTTCGCGATCCGGCCGATGCTCGCCCGGAACAGCACCGCGTCAGCATCACGGGCCCGGATCTCGATATCGGCCACCGGGCCTTCGCCCAGAATCTCCAGCGGCTTATCGACGACCACCCCCTCCTCATACAGCCCCGGCCGGACCAGAATCCGGTCACCCGGCCTAGCCGCCCTGACCGCCTCCCCGACCGTGGCGAAATCTCCCCGCTGATAGGCATCCACCACATGAGTCGGCGGCTCAGTCTTGGCGATCACCCGCTCCGCCGTGCCCAGCTGCTCGGCCTGCGCCGGTGCGCTGGCCGTCGCCCCGTGCCGGGGCCCGCTGGCCGGGCGGGCCGGCGCGGTGGCGGGCGGCTGCCAGAACGCGTCCCGCATCCGCTCGCCAAGCCTGGCGATGCCCTTGCGCACCACCGGCGAAGTAAACGCCTCAAATCGCAGCGCCCGCCAATCGGCGAACTGCCGCGTCGCCAGCACCCGGGCCAGCTCATCACCCTCCCGCAGCACCGGGTCATCCATCTCCCGCGTGCTGATGTAATACACCGGCAAAATCAGATCCGACCGGCCCAGCGCCCGTTCCCGTTCCAGGAACCGCGCCACCTCGGCCCGGCACGCCGGGCTGCGGAACAACCCCGGCGTGATGATCACCAGCAGCAGCGTCACCGCATCTAAAGTCTCATCGATACGCTGCTGCCAGCCCTGCCCCCACGCGATGTCGTTGCGGTCCTGGAAGATCGGGAACTCCTCACCCGTCTGCGCCCGCACCTCCGTGCTCAGCCGCTCCCGGAACGCGGTCAGCTGCCCGTCATCATGCTCATCATTGAAACGCACATAACTCATAAACGCGGCAGGCTCACCCGGCACCCAGCCCCACCCCTCCCGATCCCACGCTGCACATCCTGGTACCATCGCCCCGGCATCGGCAACGAGCCGGCCAGGAACCATCCACACAGCCCGAAAGCACGTTACTACCAGCCAGCACCCCCAGTCAGGCCCGCCGACGAAAGGCCAGGGTCCGGGTCTACGGCGGTTCGGCGGCGACCGGGGCATACCGCTGCACCGAGGACGAGGCCGGCCAGTCCCTGCGCCCGCCGAAGGTCCGCACCGCGCTTACGGCTATGCAGACGGGTGACGCCTCCGGGGCCGCCGCCCCCAGACCCCCGCGTCCAAGAGGCCGCCCCTAGTGTTTATTACCCCGTGCTCCGCGCATACGCCAGGCTTCGCCAGCACCACGCCCGGGGACACCCCCGATCCCGGGGGACACATAGAGGGCACACATCGGCTGCACACCGCCATCCAGCAGGCCGCCCGGCCGTGCGGGCACTGTGCGGGACAACCAGACAGCGGCTACCGCCGCTGGCCTGGCTGGATGCCGTCCTAACCGTTCCGCCTCCGTTTTCCTGACCTCACCCCCACTTCGTGCGGCCGAGGTCAGGAAAACTCCAGCTCCACAGAACAACACCCAGCCAGGCAAAAACAAAGATCAAGATCAAGGTCAAAAGCAGCGACGGTTTACTCACCACAAGGGTGACGGCCACAGGCCATCCCCGGGGACGAGCATGGCTCCCCGGTACCGGCAGCGCCGTTCACGCGGAGGTTGCAGCGGCACGGTGACTGCGCTGGCCTATGCTCTGCCCGGGATTATTTCCCGGGCTTTACGAATGTCCCGCGTCCGGTGATCGTGATGATCAGGCCCTCATCCCGGAGGATGTCCAGCGCGCGGCGCACCGTCCCTCGCGAGACCCCGTGCTCCTCCTGAAGCGTGCTCTCACTGGGCAGCGGATCACGGGGCCCGTACGTGCCCGACTCGATGCCACGCCGCAGGATGGCCGCGAGCTGCTCATACAGCGGAGCCGGGTCAAGGTGGTCAACGTGATCATCACTCACCCGGCCACCGTAACTGACCAGGTAAAACAGACTATATATCTGATACAGGTCACCTGGGTTACCCCGGTTACCTGTCTATCCTGTACAATGAGTCAGCCGTGCCCGGTGGTGACCCGTACCGGGCACGGCCCCCGCGGGCCGGCTACGGGTCGGGCAGGAACATCAGCGATGGCGGCGCCCTTCGACCAGGAACTCAGGCGGCAGCGATTCCTCCAGGCGTGCCCGCAGTGGCCCATCCACGCCCAGGATCAGGGACGCCACTTCACCGCCGAAAAAGCAGACGGCACCACGCGGCACATCGTCGCCAGAACGTCCCTGAAGACACTGCTGGACCGGCTCGATGAGATCGAGGCCGGCTAATGACGAAGACGACCGGCCTGACCGCGCCTCCTTCCGCCGCTGCCGGTCCCCGGACGGAACCAGCACAGATGATCACCCGCCGGCTCGCCGCCGCCGGGCTGGCCGTGCACGCCACCCAGCAGCAGGACCAGCACCAACTGATCATCCTCAACATCCCCGACGCCCTGTCCTGCCTCACCCTCACCGGCGACACCTACAGCCAATGGCACTACGAACCCGGTACCGGCCCCGCCACCGACCCGGCCGCCCTCACCGCGATCATCACCCACATCCTGAAGGCACCACACGCCGCCGGCACCACCCCCGATGCGGACCCCTACCGGGCGTTCCCGCTCAAAGGAGCGGTCGGCCGGCACATCCAGGACCGGGGCCTGACCGTGACCCTGCGGGTGAGCGAAGACCTGGAATCGTTCGAGGCCACCACCGACATCGAGGTCACCAGCCCGGCCCGCCCGTGGCTGGGCACCGTGCGGCTCAGTGACAACGGCCACATCGAATGGGACTGCGACTACCGCACCGCCTTCCACGGCGACCCCGGCGCACTCATCGACACGGTCGCCCCCATCCTGCGCGCCGCCCTCACCTCGACCGGATATATCCCGTGACCGGCCAGCTTGCTGCCGTACTCCGGCTGCCCGCTCCCGGCACCGGCCGCTCATCCCGCACCGGGCTGCCGGAAAATTGCCGATGCCTGCCGGAAAATAACCGTTCCGGCCCGGCCCGGATCAGCACCGGGATAAACGTGGTCCCATGCCGCCGCCCCCGCCCGGCGATCCGACGCCGGGACGGTCAAGCTCGCCGGCCGGGACATCACCAGCCTGGTGCTGTGCGCGGAACAATACGGGACACCATACGACCAGCTCGCCGCCGCCCTGAACGTGGGCGGTGACCGGCTGCGCGGCATCCTGGCCCGGTAGGGGGCACGCCGGCAACGCCGAGACCGGCACCCTCAGCCCTGGTCCCGCCTGGTGCTGGCTGGCCGGACCGGGGATGACCGTGACCGGGCTGCGGTACCCACCGGGACGGCCGGCGATCTCCCGGCTGGCCACGTCCGCGCGGTGCTGGCGATCCGTCTCTGGCTGCGTCGGGTGGCTGCTGCTCGCGGTGACCGCCTGGCCGTTAACGGCCGTGGCCGGGGCCGGGTACCTGGCGGGGGGCTGAGCCCGGTGCCAATTACCACCGCCGCCCGGTCCCGTGGTAAACACGGTACGTCAATCGTCCTTAACGACCCCAACCACGCGCGCCACTCAAGGACCCCTCGGCAACCGGCGCCATCCGGCAGCACGAGTCACATGTCCAACACGGCCATCATTTCGCGGGTGGGAGGCCAGACGCAGCCTCCGGGACGGTCATCCTTGTATGCCCAGGAGACCGTGTTGTCCCCATATCTGGCCGTGGCCGGTCAAACTGCGGTAATCCCCGCGATCGCCGCGATCGCGTATTACCTTGCCAAGGCTCTGGCCCTCATCATGGTCGTGATTGTCGGCGTCCACACCACCGACGACAAACGCCGACAGGCGTGCGTGGACATCGTGCACGCTCTCAGCCGGGGCTGGTCCCGGCCCCCTACCTGCCGGGATCCCAATAAATGCCGGACCGACTCAGCTCGGCCCTGGCCGTCCGTGCCCCTGCTCAGTCAGATCGGGGCACGAGGACGAGCGGTACCGGATAGCCGCCACCGCTGATGGCGGCATCTGGCTGATGAGCAACCCCCTACCCCGAACCCGTCGTGCCACTGGCCGGGTGTTACGCGACACTCGGCAGGAGCATCTTGCGACACCTATCGTGAACACGGCTATGGCGGTCCCTTCCCGCCCGCCAGCGACAGAAGCGTGAGCATGCAGGCATGGTGGGAGCTGCTGCCGTGACCCCGCGCCTGGGTGCCCATCACCACGGCGGGTGACCGCGCCGGATCTTACGGACAGGGCAAACCGCGCATATCGATGCTCCTATGCGCTTGAGAACTTTCAGGTTCAAGCGCTGCGCACTGCGCCCATATCAGCCATTCCGGCGTGCTTGATGAGGGCTCGCTGGGGTTGACGCCTGTCCAGATCACATCCGGGTTGTGCTGTGGCAAGTGATGAGCTTCGCTGATAGCCGATTCCGGCGGCGTGCGGCGGCCTCGCCGAGGCATTGCCTGGCTCGCTAGCAAGGCCCGGTGGCATGGTGGGGCCGGCGGGCGGTGGAAAGCACAAGGGGTACGAGTCATCGGTGCGGAGTTCGACGGTGATCCAGCCGAGCTCGGACGCGATCCGGATCCCGGCACCCGGGATGTCCAAGGGCTCGATCACCTCGCGCAGCGCCCGGCAGAACGGGCCGTATCCCGTCGCCTGGATGGCGGGGACCAAGGGGCCGGCCGCGGCCAGCGCCCGGACCGCGAGCCCGGCATCGGGCGACTCGTTTAGCCCGCCCAGGCCCGATCCGGTAATCGAGCCCCACAGGAGGGGCGGGAGCGGGCGAAGAACCTGCCGTGGGCGACGGGCAAGCTCGCGGGTCACAGGTCGAGGAGTGCTCCGGTCCACCAGGCCGGGGGGGCCGGTTGCGGATCGAGTGCGGGGCTGGTCTGTGAAGGTCCGTGCACGGGTGGTGCGGCATCGTTGACCTTCGCCTGGCGGGCGGTGACCGCGTCGTGGGTGACATTGAAGACCGTCAGGTCCTGGGTCACCGTCACCGCCCCGCGGTAGCTGGCGCTGATCTCTTCGAAGACGGCATCGACGCCGGGCGTCACGTCCAGGTGCCACAGTGCTCCCATCCGGGGCCTGGCCAGCTCGAGGATCTTCCCCATCTGCTCCGGAATCGTGTGTGCCAGACGGGTGATCTGCAACGCCTTCTCCAGGGGAAGCCCGGTGGCGAGCGCGTACACCGCGGGTGACTGGAAGCACTCATGGATCAGCAGGTCCGCGCCCGTGGCCGCCTCCACCACATGCTTGCAGGGGCGCGTGTCCCCGGAGAAGACCACCGTGAGCCCGGCATAGGCGACGGTGTAGCCGACCGCGCCGCTGAGCCCGTGGATTGCCGGGAAGCAGGAGATGGTCACGCCGTTGCGTTCGTAGATCGTCGCCGGGCGGTCGTAGGGGATCTCGTGCCCGGCCATCGCGAAGCCGGTGGTCGGGCGGACGCCGCGGACCGAGGCCGTGTCCCAGGCCATCGCCTTGCCCATGTGCTCGACGAAGGCAGCCAGCCCCAGCGCCGGGTCCTCGCTGCCGCCACCCCAGATCTCGACCGGGTCGACCCGGCCCGCCTTGGCCAGGCTCCCCACGAGACCGGGAATGTCACCCACGTGGTCGGCGTGCAGATGCGACAAGAAGACTTTCGTCGTGGCCTCCACCGGCAGCATCAGCGAGGTGAAGTTCGCCAATGACCCCGACCCCAGATCGAAGAAGAAGAAATCCTGCTCAGCGTTACCCACCTCGATCAGCAGCGACCCCGACGCCTGGCTGCGCCGGATCCACGGATCGCCGCTGCCCAGCACGCTGACCCGGATCTCCCCCGCAGGCAGGCTCTCGGCACCCGGCACATACACCGGCGCCCGGTCCTGTGTGGCCTGGCCCACCACTGGCGTCCTGGTCATCGGCTCCGACCCGCCCAGATAGGCCAGTGCGGGCAGCGCACCCGGCGGATCAGACATGACACCCATCTCCGCGACGCTACCGATACCACGATGCGGCTGGCATCACCCCAGACGGATGATCGCCCGCCCCGGCGGCCCGCCGCCCCGGCATCGCGTCTTCCGGGTCTTCCTCATCCGTTGCGGGTGACGCTCCGGATCGGACGCGCCCGCTAGCGTCGGAAACGAGCCGGCCGCGGCGCCACCGGGGCGGCGGCGGCCTGGCCGGGTGGGGGCATGAGCACGTCGCACACCGATTCGCGGCAGGTGCCGCCGGCGTCCGGCCCGGAAGGCCGGCGCCGCCAGCTCGCCCGTGTCCTGCGCCGCAAACGGCGCCTGCGGGCGGACCTGGTCCAGCTGCTCGCCGCGGCCGTTGCCGTCGGGCTCGGGTTCCTTCTGCCGCACGCTCATATCGGGTACGACATCCCGGTCAGTGAGGCGGTCTCGATGCTGGTCGCGGTGGGCGCGGCCACGGTCACCTTCATCGGCGTGGTCTTCTCGCTGCTGTTCCTGGTGGTGCAGTTCGGGTCGACCACGTTCACGCCGCGGCTCAACCTGTTCCGGGACGCGCCGATCGTGTGGCGCGCATTCGCGTACTATGTCGGCGTCGTGGTCTACTCGCTCACCGCCGCGCTGGTCATCGGGCGGGACGAGAAGGTCTCCGGGGTGGTGCCGTTCGCTGCCTTCCTCGGCGTGCTCATCGCGATCATCTTGTACCGGAGCCTGCAAAATGCGGCGTTCAAGTCGATCCAGCTCGGCCCCGTGCTGTCCCAGGTCGCAGGCCGCGGCCGGCAGGTGATCGACGGCCTCTACACCGCCCCCGCCCGGGCCGGTCAGGACAGCACCTCCCCCCGCACCCCGGCCACCTCCCCGCCCGGCCAGGGCGCGCAGCAGATCCGCTGGCCGCACCACGCCGCGGTGATCCAGGCCATCAACGTGCCACGCGTCCTGCGCGCGGCCGAGCGGGCCGGCGCCACGGTCCAGTTCACCGTGGGACCGGGCGATGAGATCGCCGAAGGCGCCGCCCTGGCCGTCGTCACCGGCCCGCGGGAGCCAGCGCTGTAACCGGAGGTCCTCAAAGCGGTCACCGTGGGTGTCGAGCGCACCTTCGAGCAGGACCCGGCGCTGGCGCTCCGGCTGCTCGCCGATATCGCGCTGCGGGCACTGTCCCCCGCGGTGAACGACCCGACCACCGCGGTGCAGGCGCTGGACCGGATCGCGAGCCTGCTCCGCGTGCTCGCGACCCGCGACCTCGACATCGAAAACATCGCGGACGGCAGCGGCACGACCCGGGTCAAGCTGGTCCTGCCGACCTGGGACGACTACCGCGCCGTCGCGCTCGACGAGATCATCGCGCTCCCCGGCCTGCTGCCGACCGTCACCCGCCGGCTCACCCGGCTGCTCGACGACATCGCGGCCCTCGCGCCGCCCGGCCGCCGACCCGGCCTCGACAAGCGCCGCACCCAGATCGCCCTACCCGCATGACATGCGAGAATAACCCGTTCTGCGCGTCCCCAGCTGACCAGGCCGAAAGGACTGTTCCAATACAGAACGGCAATTCGAGCGCGTGCCGCGTCTTCGAGCTGATTACTCGAGGTGACGCTCTGGGTGGCCGGTGGACGCCGCGCTTATCGTGGCATGGATATGTCGCCGGATGCGTGGTGGTGATGCGGATGGCCGATGCCGGAGCCAGGGCGGATGAGGTCGCCGCCAACCGGGAGCTGTGGACCCAGGCGAACAGCGAATACACCGATGAGCACGCCTACCGCGCCTGGGCCGCCGAGGACATCACCTGGGGCATCTTCAACGTGCCCGAGCAGCAGCTCGGCGTGCTCAGCGATGTCCGCGGCCTGGACGTCATCGAGCTCGGCTGCGGGACCGCATACTTCTCCGCCTGGCTGGCCCGGCGCGGCGCCCGGTCGGCCGGGGTCGACGTAACTCCCGCCCAGCTGGAGTCCGCGCGGCGCTGCCAGGACCGGTTCGGCATCACCTTCCCGCTCATCGAGGCCGACGCTGGAGATGTCCCGCTGCCGTCGGGCTGTTTCGACCTGGCCGTCTCTGAATGCGGCGCCAGCTTGTGGTGCGACCCGGCCCGCTGGGTACCGGAGGCTGCCAGGTTGCTGCGACCGGGCGGGAAACTGGTGTTCCACACCACCACCATCCTGGTGACCGTGTGCTCCCCCGGACCGGGCGGGCCCGCCGGCCAGGAACTGCTCCACCCGCAGCGCCAGGCACACCGCCTGGCAACTCCACGGGGAGGGATACAGTTCCACCCCGGCCACGGCGAGTGGATCACGATCCTGCGCAACAGCGGCTTCATCATCGACGCGCTGCACGAGCTCTACGCCCCGCCAGATGCTCCCGATCATCCCTACTACGCACTGGCGAGCACCGAATGGGCCCGGCAGTGGCCAGCCGAGGAAGTCTGGACGGCCCACCTCGCCTACTGACCCGCCGTGACCACAAATATCAATCCTTGGACGATAGATCGCCGAATCGGCGCGACCACCGGCCGAGTCGGCTACGTGGCTGAGGGTGCGCATATTGTCCAGTTATGGGCCAGCCACGAGGGTGGTTACCGGCTCAGGCGTTCCATCCTCACGGCGCTGGCTGGCTGCTCTCTCCGGGGCGAGGGGATCCTCACGTCCGGCCTGACAGGGCAGCGGCTCGCGGGGTGGAATGGGAGTTGGCGGCAGGGCTTATTGACGGGGTATGGCTAGAGCCTGCGCCGTTTGGGGAGGGGTCACCGTGGACGCCGATGTCGACGCCGGACGGGCGTCGTTCCGCAGGCAGGCGTGGGCTGATGCGTTCGCCCGGCTATCGTCGGCCGATCGTGAGTCTGCGCTGGAACCTGAGGATCTCGAGCGGCTCGCGGTGGCCGGCTACCTCCTTGGCCGGGACAGCGAGAGCGCACGAGCATGGGCTCGGGCGGCCAGCGCGCTGGAGGATCGGGGCGAGGAGCAGCGGGCGGCGCGGTGCGCCTTCTGGCTTGTGTTCGAGCTGATGAACAGGGACGAGATGGCTCAGGCGGCTGGCTGGCTGGCACGGGCTGGGCGGCTTCTTGAGGGTTGCGACCCCGATTGCGCGGAACGCGGCTTCCTGCTTCTGCCTGGTGCGGTACGCGGTATGTACAGCGGTGACGCGCAGGCGGCGAGCCGGGAGTTTGCTGAAGCGGCCGCCATCGGCGAGCGCTTCGGTGACCGTGATCTGATGACTCTTGGGCGGCTGGGCCTGGGCCAGGCCATGATCGCGCTGGGCAGTCCCGCCGAGGGATGCACGCTGCTGGATGAGATCATGGTAGGCGTCATGGCAGGTGAGGTGTCGCCGCTGACCGTCGGCCTAGCTTATTGCGCGGTGATCAGTGCCTGCCATCAGCTGTTCGACTTCCGCCGGGCCCGTGAGTGGACTGCCGCCCTGAGTGACTGGTGTGAGGCTCAGCCGGACCTGGTTCCGTACCGCGGGCAGTGCCTGGTGCACCGTTCCCAGATCATGCAGGTCCACGGGTCGTGGGGTAGCGCGCTGCGCGAGGCGCAGCGGGCGTGTGACAGGCTGGCCCAGCCGCCCGGCCAGCCGGCCTTGGGAATGGCGTTCTACCAGCGCGGAGAACTCCACCGGCTCTGCGGAGAGTTCCCGCTGGCCGAGCAAGCCTACCGTGAGGCCAATCACTTCGGCCATGAACCTCAGCCTGGCTTGGCGCTGCTGCGGCTGGCCCAGGGCCAGGTGGACGCGGCCTGCGCGTCGATCCGCCGCGCGGTGCAGGAGACACGCGATCCCATGGCCCGGATCGGCCGGCTGGCCGCCTATGCCGAGATCGCGCTGGCAGCAGGCTACGTCCAGGCCGCGCGTAGTGCGGCAGATGAGCTGTCCGGCATTGCCGCCGCCGCCGGGGCTGCGGCTTTGCGGGCGGTCGCGGCCGGCGCGACGGGATCAGTTCTGCTGGCGGAGGGTGATCCTCAGGCCGCGCTCCAGGCCCTTCGCCATGCGTTGCGGGCCTGGCAGGACCTCGACGCTCCCTACGACGCCGCCCGTGTGCGGGTCCTGGTCGCCGTCGCGTGCCGCGATCTGGGGGACCAGGACGGCGCGCAACTGGAGTTCGACGCAGCGCGGCGGGTCTTCTCCGATCTTGGCGCAGCACCGGACATGGCCCGGGTGGAGGAGATATCCGCCGCGGCCGCAGACACCGCGCCTGGCGGCCTGACCGCGCGCGAGACGCAGGTGCTCCGCCTCGTGGCGGCAGGTAAGACCAACCGCGCTATCGCCAGCGAGCTGGTCCTGAGCGAAAAGACGGTCGCCCGTCACCTCAGCAACATCTTCACCAAGCTCGGTGTGGCGTCACGGTCAGCTGCCACGGCTTACGCCTACCAGCACAACCTGGTCTAGCGCTCCCGCATGCACAGGAGTACCCATGCCGCCCGGCGCGCTTTGGGTATATCGCCCGACGCGCCGCACGCCAGCTTCTCCTTACCGTCGTGTTGATCAGCACATCGATCCCGACGTGGGGAGTCAGCGATGAAACCGCAGCGCGACGCAGGTCACGCCCCGAGCACGGGCGACCAGGCCGGCCATTTTGACACGGTGATCGTCGGAGCCGGCCAGGCCGGGCTGTCGGTGGGGTACCACCTTGCCAGGCTCGGCCGGCAGTTCATGATCCTTGATGAGCATGAGCATGTCGGTGACTGCTGGCGCGAGCGTTACGACTCGCTGCGCCTGTACTCCCCGGCCAGATACGACGGGCTGCCGGGGATGCCATTCCCGGCCCCGCCCCACAGCTTTCCTTCCGGCCGGCAGATAGCCGACTACCTGGAGTCCTACGCCACCGGGATGGGACTGCCGGTCGCGGCCGGTGTCAGGGTCGACGGGTTGTGGCCTGCGGCGGCCCGGGTGGCTCCTATCTCCTCACGGCCGGCCGCCGCCGCTTCACGGCGGATCAGGTCGTAGTGGCGACGGGCGGACAGCAGGTGCCCTCGGTCCCGTCGTTCGCCGGCCAGCTTGACCCGGGGATCAGGCAGCTGCATTCGAGCGAGTACCGCAACCCCTCACAGCTTCTTCCCGGCGGTGTCCTCATCGTGGGCGCGAGCCACTCGGGCGCGGATATCGCGCTGGAGGTGGCGCCGGAGCACCGGACCTGCCTGTCCGGCCCGGTGCACGGGCAGGTCCCCTTCGACATCGAAGGCCGCCCGGCCCGCCAGATCTTGCGGTTGCTGTGGTTCGCGGCGAACCACATCCTGACCGTGAAGACCCCTGCGGGCCGGAAGATGCGGTCGCAGGTCCGGGGACACGGCGGGCCGCTGCTGCGGGTCAAGCTCCCCCACCTGCAGGCCGCCGGGGTCGAGTGCGTGAGCACCCGCACCGCCGGGGTGCGTGACGGGCTGCCAGTCCTGGATGACGGCCGGGCGCTGGAAGTGAGGAACGTGATCTGGTGCACCGGGTTCCGGCCCGACTTCGGCTGGATCCATCTGCCGGTCACCGGCGAGGACGGGTGGCCACGGCAGGAACGGGGGGTAGCCGCGTCGGCGCCAGGGCTCTACTACGCCGGGCTGCTATTCCAGTACGCGTTCAGCTCGGTGCTCGTCGGTGGTGTGGGCCGCGACGCCGAGTACGTCGCTAAGCACATCGCCCGCCGCCCGACTGGGACAGCGCGCAGCTCACCGCGGCCGGCCGCAGCCGCAGCCGCAGCCGGCGCCGCGAGCAGCCAACCGCTGGCTGAGCCGACTGCGACCATGCCCGGAACCTGACGCAATTCAGCGGTGCCAGCTATCCGTGGCGCGGGCGCTGGCTGCGCAGGCTGCCGGGCAACGGGTCTGTGCCCGGATGATCAGGCGCAGACCCGTTGGCCGCGGCGCCGGTGACACCGCTGTCTGCCACGCCAGCACCGGGCAGGTCCGTTCAGGCCGTCGCGGGTTCTGGCCGCAGCGCAAGGACGGCACAGTTGCGAGCCGCGGTCGGAGCCAGCGAGTTCGCCAGGCACTGGCAAGACCGCCCGCCCGCACCCGCCGCGCAGTTCGGGCCGGAGGCAGATGTGCTCGTTGTTTGTCGGTCCTATCCTCCCCTGGCGCAGGCCTACGCAGCCGGGGACGTGCCCGGGGCGGTGCGCGGCTTCTACGACTCGATCTACCAGCCGGACTGGCAGGCCCGGATGGAGCACGCCCGCCCCGGCGCGTTCGGGCAGTCAGTCCGCGACGCCGCCATCGCCTTCGAATCCGACATGCCCGGGACCGACTGGAACGACGGTCTGCAGGCGGACGAGGTGGCCGCCGTGCGCTGCCCCGTGCTGTCGGTACTGGGGACCGGCACGCTGCCGCTGTTCGCCGACGGACGAAAGCTCCTGCACGACTGGTTCCCCTGGTGCCAGGACGCCGACATCGACGGCGGGGACCACATGCTGCCCATCGAATACCCCGACGCCACCGCCTCCGCGATCGCTGCCTTCCTCGCGCACCCCAACCGGAGGTGATGGCCGCACCCTGGACCAGGCCGATGAGAGATGAGCCTGCGCGATGGGGGGAAGGGGCCGGCGACGTCCAGCAGACGCGGCCCCCTATCTCCAGGCTTCTCCCAGTGAGGGGCTGACGGCAGCGGGTGGTGGCCGTACACGTGGCGCAATGGTGTGATCAGGGCCGCGCAGGATCGAGCGTTTCAGGTAGTCACGCACCCGCTCGACCAGTCCCTTGGCTTCGGAGACAGCGGGCTTGCAGACCACCACTTTGGCCCCAGTGTGCCGTGGAAGGCCCGGCAGCCCACGGTCAGCTTGGGCCGCCCGCCCGCCACCGGCCGATCGCGCCCTCCCCGTCCCACACCAGCACCCGCCGCACCGCCTTTCAGGCCAGCAATGGGCTGCCACCAGCCCGCGAACAGGTCAGCCGCGGTCCGGGTGGGGGTCAGCAGTGTGAGTACGCGCAGACCATGATCAGCACGCAGCCACACCGGCTTGCGGACCTGCCCGGACCCGGCCGGCATCGTGACTGGCCGGAACCAGAAATCGCACCGGGCGACTTCACCCGCCGTATACGCCGTCCGGCTCGCCGGGTCCGGTGGCAAGTACGCCGACCGCAGATCAGCCGGATCATCAGTGCTTCGCCACGGGCACCATGTTCACGCTCGGCGGCGGTTGCGCAGCGTGGTCTGGCGGCGCATCGGAGATATGACCGGCGTCGGATGGTGTGACACTGGCGCCGGTTCTTCCGGGGACGTCGTCACTCGTCGAGGAGTCCGGGGCCGCGGTGGTGCTGACCGTCGGGCCGGTGGCGGTCATCCGCGTGGTGTTGCGGCAAGCGCGGCGAGTGCCCGGTCCAGGACCTGGGCCCGGGGGATCATGGCTGCCTGATCCGTCAGCCGCTGGTGTGCACCGGTCCCGATCTGGCCGGCGATCCGGCGCTGCAGTTCGCGGTAGCGCGGGATGTCGTCCCCGGTGACCGGCGGGGCGGACGGGTCGACGCTCGCGCTGGCGAGCAGCAGCGCGGCGTCCTGCGGGCGGCCGAATGCCTCGAGCAGTTCGGCGAGGATGCGCAGGCTGGTCCACAGCTGCGGCCACCCGCCCCGGCGGCGCAGCTGGTGCAGCAGATCGGGGAACACCCGCAGCGCCTCGTCGTGGCGGCCGAGCCGGACCAGGGCGGAGACGAGCGCGATGCGTGCGACCTCGGCGATCTGCGCGGTACGGCCGGCCTCGGCCTGGGTCGCGGCGAGTTCGAGGATCTCGACCGCAGCCGCGGGGTCCTCCAGCAGCCGGACCTCACCCATCGTGTACGTCGCGAAGGCCCCGATCGGGCCGGCCTCCCGGGCGACGGTCAGGGCCTGCTCCGCGTGCTGCCGCGCGGTCGGCTGGTCGGACTGGAAGCAAGCGAGCAGCGCGAATGTGGCGTGCGCGTCGACCTGCAGGGGTGCCGGCACGCCGGGAAGTTCGAGCAGCTGCCGCCAGTGACGCACCGATTCCGCGTGCTCACCGCGGTAGACGCAGGCCACCCCGAGCGCGTGCCGCGCCAGGCACTGCTCTGCGGGCGTGGACGCGATGGCCAGCGCCCGCGTGCCGAGCCGGTGCGCCTGGTCCAGGTCGCCGAGCTGTGCCGCGTGCAGCGCGCCTGAGGCTGTCGCGAGCGCGGCGACCGGCGTCGCGGGCAGGCGCGGGTCGCAGGCCACGTCCCGCGCCAGCTTCAGCAGCTCGCCGTCGAGCACCCAGTGCGTGCACCAGCCCAGCGCCGCGGTGATCGCGCCGGCCAGTTCGATCTCGCCCGCGTCCAGCGTTCCGCGGACCGCCGCGAGCAGATCGGCGCGGTAGGCCAGGAGCCGGTGCACCGGCTCGCCGGCACCTCCTGCGAGGACGTCGGCGGCCGCGGCTTCCGCCAGGTCGCGGATCCAGCGGGCGTGCGCGGTACGCGCGGGCCCGGCCGCGCCGTCGGCGCGGAGCTGTTCGGCGGCGAAGGCGCGCACGATCGCCAGCATCCGGTACCGCGCGTGGCCGTGCTCGTGCGTGACGTGCAGCAGCGACGCGTCCGCCAGGCGGGCCAGGCGCATTACGGCCGCCGGGCCGCCGGCATGCTCGACCGCCTCGAGGTCGAAGCCGGCCGCGAACACCGACAGTCTCGCCAGCAGTTCTTGCTCGCCGCGGGTGAGCAGGGCCCAGGAACGGTCGAGTACCGCCCGGATGCCGCCGTCGGCGTCGGCGAGCACGTCCAGATCGCCGAGCCGGTCCAGCACCGGCGCCAGGCCGACCGTCGCCGCCTGTGCTGCCGCCAGCTCGATCGCCAGCGGCACCCCGTCCAGTCGGCGGCACACCGCCGCGCTGAGCGCCACGGTTTGTGCGGTTACCGGGAGGGCAGGGCGCAGGCGGCGCAGCCGGTCGACGAACAGCCGGACCGGTGCGGTGTCGCGCAACCGTGGCACCGGCACGTCCGCAGCCTCGGTGAGCAGCGGATCCAGCGGCAGCACCTGCTCGTCAGGCAGTTCCAGCCGGTGCCGGCTGGTGGCGATGATCCGCACGTGCGGGCAGGCGCGAAGCAGCGCCCCGGTCAGCTCGCGTGCGTCGGCGAGCACGTGTTCGCAGTTGTCGATCACGAGCAGCTGGGACCCCGCGCCGAGGTACTCGCATATCGCAGCGCGAGGTGTGCCGTCGCGGACATCCACGCCGAGGGCGGCGGCGACGGCGACGTCGACGCCGCCGGGCGGCACGGCGCCCAGTTCGGCCACCGCGACAGGCATCTTGACATGAGCGGCGAGTTCGCCTAGCGACTCGGCGACCAGCCGTGTCTTGCCGACCCCGCCGATGCCGGTGACCGTGACCAGCCGATTGCCGCGTACCGCGGCGACGAGGGTCACCATCTCGGTGTCGCGGCCGACGAACGGCGTCGACACGGCAAACCAGCGCGGCGGCCGCGGCAGCGGCCGAGGGGTCTCGGGCAGCTCGTGGCGCAGGATCTGGGCCTGCAGGTCCTGCAAGGCAGGCGAGGGGTCAAGCCCGAACTCCGCCGCCAGGCCGCGCCGATGCCGGTCGTAGACCTGCAGCGCTTCGGTGGCCCGCCCGGACCCGCAGAGCGCGCGCATGAGCAGCTCGACGCACCGGTCGCGCCACGGTTCGCTCGCCTGCAACGCTTCGAGGTGCGCGATCGCGTCCGTCGTGCGCCCCGATCGCAGCGAGAGGGTGGCGTAGTCCTCGACCGTGGCCGCGCGCAGTTCGTTCAGCCGCGCCGCCTCCGCGCTGGCGAAATCGCGGTCGGCGAACTCGGCATAGGCCGGGCCGCGCCACAGCGCGAGGGCCGCGTCGAGCAGTCCTGCGGCGGCGGCATCCGGGGCGTGCGCGGCCCGCTCGCGCAGCGCTTCGAACCGCAACGCATCCACGCCGTCGGCGGTGACGTTCAGCCGGTACCCGGAAATGTCGGCGCTGATCAGTCCGGCACCCAATGCGGTGCGCAGCCGGGAAACCACAGTCTGAAGGGCAGCCCTCGGGTGGTCAGGAAGCCGCTCACCCCAGGCCGCCTCGATGAGTTCGTCCGCCGGCACCGGCCTCCCGGCCCGGGTCAGCAGCGCGGCGAGCACGGCCCGCTGCCGGCGGCTGGGCAACGGCAGGGCCGAGCCGTCCCGGTCCGCCCCCAGCGTCCCGAGCACCCGAAACCTCGGCGCTGCCTGCATCGGCACCCATTGTCGCAGCGATGAAAGAGCGGTGAAAGCCGGAACTGGCACCCTTCTGAGCATCAGTGATCGGTCAGGAGGTAACGATGAACTCGACGAACCTGCAGGGACACCACGCGGCACCGGTGACGCGGCGCTATGACGCGATCGTCGTCGGCGCCCGCTGCGCCGGCGCCGCGACCGCAATGCTGCTGGCCGGCAAGGGCTACGACGTGCTGCTCGCCGACCGGGCCAGCTTCCCGTCCAACACCGTCTCGACGCACGTGATCCACCCGCCGGGCCTGACGGCGCTGCGGCGGTGGGGGCTGCTGGATGATCTCGTCGCGACGGGCTGCCCGTGGCTGCCTGCGTACACCTTCGACTTCGGGCCGCTGGTGATCACCGGGACGCCGAGCGCCGCCGACGGCACCGCCGGGGGCTACGCGCCGCGCCGGATCGTGCTGGACGACCTGCTCGTCCGCGCCGCCGGGAAGGCCGGCGCCGAGCTGCGCGAGGGGTTCAGCGTCACCGAGCTGATCCTCGACGGCGACCGGGTCGCCGGCGTCCGCGGGCACGCGCGCGGCGGCATGGAGGTCAGCGAGTACGCCCACGTGGTCATCGGCGCCGACGGTGTGCATTCGCGTGTGGCGGAGCAGGTGAACGCGCCGCGTTACCGCGAGGGTCCGGTACTGGCCAGCGCCTACTACGCGTACTGGTCCGGCGTGCCCGCCACCGGGGCGCGGTGGATGATCCGGCCCGGCCGCGGTTTCGGCCTGATCCCCACCAACGACGATCTGACGCTGGTCCTCGCCGCCTGGCCGCAGGCCGAGGTGGCCCAGGTGAAACAGGACCTGCAGGGCAACTACCTGCGCGAGGTCACCGCTGCCCTCGGCGGGCGGCTCGACGGCGGGCGGCAGGAAACGCGGGTCGTGGGCGAAGGGGTGCCGAACCGGTTCCGGACACCGTACGGGCCGGGCTGGGCGCTGGTCGGTGATGCCGGGTACGCCAAGGACCCGGTCACCGCCCAGGGCATCACGGACGCCTTCCACGACGCCGAGATGTGCGTCGGCGCGCTCGACGCCGCCTTGCACGGCAGCCGCAGCTACGACGAGGCGCTGGGCGACTACCAGCAGCACCGCGACGAGCGGGCGCTGCCCATGTATGAATTCACCGGCCAGCTCGCCGACCTGGCCGTGCCCCCGCCGCCGCGGATGCAGCAACTCCTGGGCGCGATCGCCGGCAACCAGAAAGCCATGGACGAGTTCGCCAGCATGTTCGCCGGTGCCCTGCCGGTGCCGGAGTTCTTCAACCCCGCACACATCCGATCCCTGACCGTGGCGGACACCAAGGCGCCCCGGTGACAGCCGCACCCGACGCCGGGGCGGGGCCTGGTACCCGGCTGCGCCCACCCGGACCGCCAAGCCGGCTTCAAGGCCGCGGCCCCCGTGTACGAGCATGCCGGGACGTTCGGCAAGTGCGCAATGCTGATGGCTCGTGACGGATCGGGTCGCAGACTCGCGCTGCAGGCCGGGCCGGAACCGAAGCGGCACAAGAAGCGCATGGACGCTGGCCTCCTCGCCGATGACGCCGCGGCCGTAACCCCGTTGACCCGCTCTCCGCACCCCGCAACACTCGGCCCATGCACGCGGTAGTAGCCACCGTCCGCATCGACGATCCCGGCCTGGCCCGCGCGGCCCTGCCGGACATGAGGCTCGACCTAGTCCCGAGAGCACCGGGCTTTGTCAGCGCGTACTGGCTGGAGCCGATCCACAGCATCGGCATGTCTATCATCATCTTCCAAACCAAGGAACACGCGGAAAAAGCAGCCGCCTATCCGCTCCCGGCACTGCCGGGCGTCACCCCTCTCACGCTTGAGATCCGCGAGGTATACGCCAGCGCCTGAACTGACTTGTGCTGACTGAAGCGTGAACCGGCCAGTGCACGGCTTACGAACTGCAGCTCAGATCAAGCCGATATGCGCGGGATGACTGATAGAAACTGACGGTACCTCCACCGCCCATATCGGCGGGTACGCGTGCGCGTCGTCACGGCGGCCCGATCACGCACCGTGATCAGTACCGGCCTGACGCGCCAACGCGTCGGAGTCCATTCTTGTAGCCTGAAGGCCAGATTTGTGTCCTCATACCGGGCCGCTGTCAGGGCCTCGTTCGTCCCCGTCTACCTCATCGCGGCAGTTGAGGACGTTCACCGCAAGCGCGGCGATATGTAGATTTACGGTCGGCTGACCATCCATTGGGCCATGACCGGGACTGCTAATTGCTGGCCCGGACCGTGGGTTCGGCAGGCGCGGGCAGGGCGACCACCTCAGCGATGCGCGCCGCGCGCAGGTCTGGCCGCCGGGCCGTCGCGTCGATCCACGGCCACGCGGTCCGGGAGCCGGGTCCGGGCCGATCGCGACCATGACGTCATCAGGGTCGCCGAAGCCATCGCCAGCGGATGTCGATCAGTAGGGCGCCTTCGCCTGCGTGCCGCAGCCGCTATGGATTCAGCTTCCGCTCATTGCTGTTCGGTTCGGCCGACAGGGCCGCCGGAATCGTGAGATGGACGGGTCGCCTGGGCCGGACGTACGGTCGGAGCCATGGCCGCTCCGACCTTCGCCCCGCTTTCCGCCGACGACACCTTCTGGGCCGACGCCGACCGGCACCTCATCCGCTATGCCGGCGCCGGCGCGTTCACCCGTGAGATCATCGACCACGCCGCCGGGAGCTTCCTGTTCACAGAGGACGGCCGCAAGATCCTCGACTTCACCTCCGGCCAGATGAGCGCGATCCTGGGCCACTCGCATCCGGAGATCGTCGCCACCGTCACGCGGCAGGCGGCGAAGCTCGACCACCTGTTCAGCGGCATGCTCAGCCGCCCCGTTGTCGACCTGGCACGCCGTCTGGCCGAGACACTGCCAGAACCGCTGGAGAAGGCGCTGCTGCTGACCACCGGCGCCGAGTCGAACGAAGCGGCCATCCGGATGGCAAAGCTCGTCACCGGCAAACACGAGATCGTCTCGTTCGCCCGGTCCTGGCACGGCATGACACAAGCAGCTGTGGGCGCCACCTACAGCGCCGGCCGAAAGGGCTACGGCCCGGCCGCGCCCGGCAACTTCGCCGTCGCCGCACCGAACCGCTACCGCCCTGACTTCGCCACCGCCGACGGCGAGCTCGACTGGCAGCGTCAGCTGGACTTCGGTTTCGATCTGATCGACGCGCAGTCGGTCGGCAGCCTGGCCGCCTGCATCGTCGAGCCGATCCTCAGCTCCGGCGGCATCATCGAGCCGCCGCCCGGCTACTTCCCGGCGTTGCGGGACAAGTGCCGGGAACGCGGAATGCTGCTGATCCTGGACGAGGCCCAGACCGGGCTGTGTCGCACCGGCACCTGGTACGCCTTCCAGCGCGACGGTGTCGTCCCTGACATCCTCACCCTGTCCAAGACACTGGGCGCCGGCCTTCCGCTGGCCGCCGTGCTGACCAGCGCCGAACTGGAAGAGGCGGCGCACGATCGGGGATTCTTGTTCTTCACCACACACGTCGCGGACCCGCTGCCGGCAGCTGTCGGCACCACCGTCCTCGACGTGCTGCACCGCGACCGGCTCGACGAGCGCGCCCGCCACCTGGGCGGCATCCTCCGGCATGGCCTCGAGCAGATCGCGCACCGGCACGAGATCGTGGGCGACATCCGGGGACGTGGCCTGCTGGCCGGCCTGGAACTGGTCGTCGACCGCCAGACCAAACGCGGTTCCGACGAGCTGGGCGCGCTCGTCACCAAACGCTGCCTCGAACTGGGCCTGCACATGAACATCGTGCAGCTGCCCGGAATGGGCGGCGTTTTCCGGATCGCCCCGCCATTGACCGCCACCGAGGACGAACTTTCGCTCGGCCTGGCGATCCTCGACCAAGCGATCAGCGACGCCACCGGACGGCTCTGATACCCGTTCATGAGCAGCACTGCCCTATGTGTCCGGTGGGCGGAAGGACCGGAATAGGCGAGAGACCGCGTGGCGGGTCGCCTCGCGCCGCGGCAGGGCAGTGCAGGCTGCTGGCGCGACGATGCGTTCGTGGGTGTTAGCGGGTCATCCCTGCCAGGGTGGGGATGGACGATGGCGGCCGGGAAGCGTTCGCGGCGGCAGATGTGCACTATCTGCCTCCGCCGGCGCGCGTGCGGCCGCCGTGATCGCCGCGGATGCGGCGTGCTCCGCCGTGCTGGCGGAGCGGACGGTACTGGTTCGCCAGGTGCTGCCGTACCAGCCCGGCGAGTTCTACCTGCGGGAGCTGCCGCCGCTGCGGGCCGTGCTTGCCGGCGTGCCCGGGCTTGGCCTGCTGGTCATCGACGGCTATGTCGATCTTGATCCTGCTGGTCGTCCGGGCCTGGCAGCGCATGCGCATGCCCCCTTTGGGTTCCGGTCATCGGCATGGCCAAGACCCGGTTCCGGACGGCCAGCCACGCGGTGGAGGTCCTACGCGGGAGTTCGGCCCGGCCGTTGTTCGTCACCGCGGCCGGGATGCCGCCGGCCCTGGCCGCCAGCCTGGTCGGACCTTCCACGTCGAGCGGCCGGACCTCGATCGGCAACTCCTGGCGCCGTTCGATGGGCGCGAACTCGGCCCAGCCGGACGTGGACGATGCTGGCCCCGGGAGTAGCGCGCGCCAGTACCGTGGAGCAATGGCCCGCATCACCGGTCATGTCCGCATTGCTGCGCCGGTCGAGCAGGTATTCGACACGGTCGCTGACTCGCGCAACGAGCCTTCGTTCAACCCAGCCATGACCGGCGTCGAGTCGCTCACCCCGCCGCCGGTCGGGCTGGGCACGCGGTTCCGGGCGCGGATGGGCAGGGCAGGCCTGCAGATGCTGGTCGAGCTGACCGAGTTCGACCGGCCGCACCGGCTCGGCTCGCGCACGACCAGCTCGATGATGGAGACCTGCGGTGCGCTGACTTTCGCCGCTGACGGCGGCGGCACGGTGATGAGGCGGGACTGGCGGGTGCGGCCGAAGGGCTGGCTGCGGCTGCTCGGCCCGCTGTCCGGGCTCCTCGGCCGCCGCATGGAGCGCAGGATCTGGACGGGGCTGAAGAATCAGCTCGAGGGCCATGGAAGGGCTCGCTCCGCCTGACCAAATGCCACCGTCCCCACGCCCACGATCGACGCCGCCGGCCTTGCACAGGCTGAGCAAAACGCACCACATGCGGC
>CAWGPP010000012.1:0-178024 GCA_963824545.1 uncultured Actinomycetes bacterium
GAGGTGTGTCTTCGCCGGTGGGTCGGTTAGTGTTAGTCGCCCGGATGCGCGTGTCCGGCTGGCTGGCGGGCCAGGATGTCGTAGGTGTGCCAGTGCTTGGGGCCGCTGTAGGCCTCGCCGTCACGTTCGGCTTCGTGCAGTTCGAGGATCTCCAGGCCATCCAGGAGCCTGGTGATCTCGGACCGGTCCTGGAAGGTCATGCCGGGGTCTGCGGCCCAGCTGTCGCGGGTACCGAACAGCTGCCCGGCGAAGATTGCGCCGGGTACCAGCGCGCGGCGTATCTGCTCCCACAGTGCCGGAAACCGGGACGGCGGGCAGAAGGGCAGGCTGAACCCGGCATGGATCAGGTGCGCGTGCGGGAGGACGGCGTCGGCGAACGAGGCGCATAGAAGGCGGATGCGCCCTGCGCTGGCGGGCGGGATGCGCGCCCTGAGCAAGGCCAGCCCGGCGGGCTCGATGTCGAGGGCCAGCACCGACCAGCCGCGGTCCAGCAGCACCAGCGCCTCCGTGCCGTCGCCGCAGCCCAGGTCGATGGCCATGCGGCCCGCGCCGGCGCCGAGCCGCTGGCACGCCGCCAGCAGCATGGGCCGCGGCTCGCGGCCTGCAGACCATGCGTAATACCCGGCCCAATCCGCCCCGCTGTCCCCGGTCACCTGGCCATCATGCCGCGCGCCGGTGCGTCATGACAGGGTCCGCGCCAACCTCGGCCGCCAGCCGGGTTACATCCCCGGCGCCGGACCGAGCACGCGTCTCTCGCCACTCAACGCCCGGCATTGCCGATGAGCGGTCGCGCCTGAGCGTTCCGGGCGTCCAAGCAGTCACGGTTCCGGGAGGGCGACAAACGTATGCCGAGCATGCGGTCCATGTAGAGGGCAGGCGCTCTCCCGCGATCGTGCCTAGACTCGATGTCGATGACGTAGTGCAGTGGAGGAAGCGTGTGGAAGCATTCGACCCAGCACTTTTTATCGGGTCTTCGACCGAGGGTCTGGCGGTCGCCCGCGCGCTTCAACTCGAAGCTGATGGATGGTGTGAGCCAACCGTATGGTCTCAAGGTGTCTTCGAGCCCGGCGGCACGACGATCGGGGATCTGCTTGCTGCGGTAGAGAATTCGGACTTCGCCGCACTCGTGCTAACACCTGATGACTCTCTTGTGACGCGCGGAGATAGCATCCTTGTGGCGCGGGACAACGTCATTTTCGAATTGGGACTATTTATGGGAGCGCTCGAGCCGCGGCGAGTATTCATCATCCGCCCACGTGACCAAGAGCTCAGCTTGCCGAGCGATCTGGCAGGCGTAACCGTCCTCGATTACCGACACAATCGCCGCGACGGCAACCTCCAAGCGGCTATCGGGCCTGCAGCCACCGTCATCCACAGAAGAATCGCGGCCGAAGGGTCCAGAATCGGCCGGGCCGCCTCACTGCGTATAACGCCCACCCGGGCGCCATGGACGGGCACGACCATCAACGAGTCGGAAGAGCCTTCCAAAGCCCCCGAGGAGTTCGGCGATGTCGGCAAATGGCAACAACTTGATCATCTGGCAGATCAGATGTACCAATGGCCGGAACTAACTGAGCAATACCCTCGTTATGACGTGTACCTCGGCCACACGCAGCGCGAAGGCTCGGTCTACATCTCGTTGGGCTGGACCAAACGAGCAGGAGCGTGGGGCCGAAACCGCATCTACGTCGTGGCGTTTCTGTCTCGGCGCTCGCCGCAGACTCCGCTGGTCGAATTCCTAGAGACAGACGACCACGCAGATACCGGCGATCTCCTAGCTGTCCTTCGGGGACGGGACGGCGGCCGCCGTATGTACGGGCCCGAAGACACGCTCCCGACTGTGTACGAGAAGTGCTTCCACACAGAGATCTACCGGGATCGGATTCATGCCCCAGGCGCATGGAACAAGGTCGCCGTAGTTGCCCATAAAGACGACACAACGACAATCCTCAACCACGCTCTCCTCCAGGCGCGCCGCCGCGGCAACTTGTAGGCAAGCGGATATGCGGTATATCAATGAGGCCATAGGACATATACAGCATGTATGTGTGCAGCTCTATAGAAGGGCTTATGACTCCACCCTGCAGTTGATGCCCGATGGTGGATCTGGCAGTGCCGCGCACATACTCACATGCCGCTGGGGGGCAACCTTCATCGGCTTGCCGAGCGCGGCTGATGTGGCGTTGGATCGGTGTGCATGGGCATCCGTGTGGTGGCAGTCGATATCGGTTCGGTGGGGCCGTCCTCGAAGTTCGCGTGGGCGGCGTTCGATGCGCCGGAGCGTCAGGTGATGGCGGCCGGGACCGACCCGGGGACGGCGGTCTCGGCGCTGGCGCCGGGCCTGCTGTCCGGTGCCCAGGCGGCGTTGTTGCTGGAGGCGCCGATGTCGGTGCCGGTCCCGGACGGCCAGCCTGATGCGTGGCGCACGCTGGGGAAGGCGCGGAACGGAGAAGGCAACAGGCCATGGTCGGCGGGAGCCGGCGCCGCCGCACTGGCGACAGGACTGGCGCAGGGTGCATGGATGCTGCGCCAGCTTGCCGTCATGGTGCCGGGGCTGGCAGTGACGACACGGCCCGGATCCTGGCGGCACGGCGATGCGCAGCTGCTGCTGGCCGAGGCGCTCATCACCGCGGCCGGCAAGCCCGAACCGCTGCCAGCAGGCCAGGACGCTGCCGATGCGGCGGCGGCCGGGCTCGCGCTGGCCGAGATGCTGGACGGCTCCGCGCCGCTGGCCTCCAGCGTGCGCTGCGTGCCGCAGGAGCCATTCAGCCTGCTGGCGGCGATGGCACTATGGGCCGGGCTGCGGATTGACCCTGATGAGCTGCACGCCGAGGTCCTGGTCGTTGCCGCCCGCCCCGAGCCGCGGGCCCCGCGCTCATGAGTGCCACGCGCAAGCGGATGGATGCCCTTGCGCACCTGGGAACCGGGCGCATTGTCGGGGCATGATGCGCTACGACGAGCCGCTCCACCTCTCCTCTCCCGCAGCCAGCCGATCACGTACGGCTGGCCGCGTCTGCCTACCTGGCCCGGTTCACGGGCTCCTCCCGCGAGCACACCCACTCCGACCTGCGCTGCTACCTGCGGTGGTGCGCTGACCGCGGCCTGGACCCGCTGGCCGCGCGCCGCCCGGACCTGGAGCAGTACATCCGGTGGATGCAAGAGACCTGCCGGTTCAAGCCCTCCACCATCTCGCGGCGGTTCTCGGTCGCGGCCGGGTTCTACCGCACCTGCGTCATCGACGGCGTGCTGGACCACTCCCTGGCCGATCATGTCCGCAGGCCGAATGCCCCGGCCGAATCGCCCACGCTCGGATTCACGCACCTGCAGTTCGAAGCCCTGCTGACCGCCGCCCGCGAATCAGCGAACGACTACGACTTCGCCCTGGTGGCCAGGCTCGGGCTGCTGGGCCTGCGGATCTTCGAAGCCACCGGCGCCAGCGTCGCCGACCTGGGCGAAGAACACGGCCACCGCGTCCTTCGCGTATGCGGCAAGGGCACCAAGGTGGTCCTGGTCCCGCTGCCCCCGGCAGTCGGCCGGGCCATTGACCGCGCCGTCGCGGACCGGGCCCGCGGGCCGATCCTGCTCAACAGCCGCGGCACCGGGATGGACCGGCACGCCGCCACCCGCCGCCTGCGCCACCTCGCCCAGCACGCAGGCGTACGGATCACCCGGCCACACCCCCACATGCTCAGGCACACCTTCGTCACGACCATGCTGGATGCCGGGGTTGACCTGCGCGATGTCCAGATCGCCGCCCGGCACGCCGATTGGATCACCCCGGGAATCTTGGAGGCTCTGATTCCTGGGAGGATGCGGGGCCATGGCGGCACAGAAGAGGTACCCGGACGAGCTGCGCGAGCGCGCGGTGAAGATGGTGCTGGAGATCCGGGAGCGGGATGGGAAGGGGCACGGGGAGATCGCCCGGGTTGCCCGGCAGTTGGATGTTCACCCGGAGGCGCTGCGGTCCTGGCTGCAGCAGGCGGAAATTGACGGGGGAAAGCGTCCGGGCACGACGACGGATGACAGGCAGCGGATTGGTGAGTTGGAGCGCGAGGTGCGCGAGCTCCGCCGGGCGAATGAGATCCTGAAGGCCGCTAGCGCGTATTTCGCGAGGGAACTCGACCCGAGGCTTCCGCGCTAGTCGAGTTCGCTGACGCGCACCGGGACCGGTTCGGCATCGAGCCGGTCTGCGCGGTCCTGGAGTTTCCCGTGTCGTCGTATTACTACGCGGTAAAGCGCGCGTCGGAGCCGACGGCACGGGAAACCCGAGATGCAATCTTGAAAGACAAGATCATGGAGGTGTGGAAAGGCCGGAAGGGCAGGGAGGTTTATGGTGCGCGGAAAGTGTGGCTGGAATTGAACCGGCAGGGTATTCCGGTTGCGCGGTGCACGGTGGAGCGGCTTATGCGTGACCTGGGGGTCGGCGGCGTGCAGGCCAGGCGGAAGCGGCCTCGCACGACGGTACCGGGCGATCCGGCGGACCGGCCGTCGGACCTGCTGCAGCGCTGCTTCGGCGCGGCGGCGCCGAACCGCCGCTGGGTGGCGGACATCACGTATGTGATGACATTTTCCGGGTGGGTTTATACGTCGTTCGTGATGGATTTGTTCGCGCGCCGGATTGTCGGGTGGCAGGTTGCGGATCACCTGCGTTCTGATCTTGCGCTCGATGCGCTTGAAATGGCGATCTGGGCGCGCCGTCACGAGGATATCGGCGGCTTGGTGCATCATTCGGATCGCGGGGTCCAGTATACCGCTATCCGGTACACGGAACGCTTGGAGGAGGCGAAGGCAGTGCGTTCAGTCGGGAGCAAGGGAGATTCCTATGATAATGCTGCCGCGGAATCATTGAACAGCCTGTACAAACGTGAGCTTATCGACTTCAGGAAGGAGTGGGAGGGTGTTGATGATGTGATGATCGCCACGATGGACTGGGTGTCTTGGTACAATGAGGATAGGCTTCACTCATACTGCGGGGATATGCCGCCGAAAGAGTTCGAGGAAATCCACTATAAGGCGCTGGAGTCCGGTAAGATAGGGGACAGTTCACAGACGTAGCGGCCTCCAGACTTGCCGGGGCGGTCCAGATCCCCGCACGACCACCCGCTACGACCGTGCCCGCCAGAACCTCGACCGGCACCCCAACTACATCCTCGCCGCCTACATGGCCTCCGGCACCTGACACCGCAGCGTCTCCCGTGACATGCGCCACGGGAGAGGGACTGTAATTTCAAAGGTGTAACTCCTGAGATCGAAGGAGACACCAGTGACTGACGTGACGGAGGACCGGGGCCAGGCGGCACCGGAGCTGCCGGCGGCTGATGAGCAGCTGCTGCGCGAGCTGACCGAGCGGGCCCGCACCGGCGGGCTGAAGCTGACCGGCGAAGGCGGCCTGCTGGGCAAGCTGACCAAGATGGTGATCGAGGGCGCGCTCGAGGGCGAGCTCGATGACCATCTCGGCTATTCCAGGCATGACCCGGCTGGCCGTGACGGCGGCAATTCCCGCAACGGCCACCGGGCCAAGACGGTAATCACCGATACCGGGCCGGTGGAGATTTCCATGCCACGCGACCGGGATTCTAGCTTCGACCCGAAAATTGTTGCCAAGCGGCAGCGGCGGCTGACCGGGGTCGATGAGATGGTCATTTCCCTGTCGGCGAAAGGGCTGACCCACGGGGAAATCGCCGCGCACCTGGCCGAGGTCTACGGCGCCGAGGTGTCGAAGCAGACGATCAGCACGATTACCGACCGGGTGATGGAAGGAATGGCGGACTGGCAGAGCCGGCCATTGGATTCTGTGTACGCGGTGGTCTTCATCGACGCCATTAACGTGAAGATCCGCGAGGGCCAGGTCGCGAACCGGCCCATCTACCTCGCGCTGGGCGTCACCGTGGACGGCGAGCGTGACGTGCTGGGCCTGTGGGCCGGGGAGCACGGCGACGGCGAGGGAGCCAAGTACTGGATGCGGGTCTGCTCGGAAATCAAGAACCGCGGCACCCGGGACGTGCTGATGGTGGTCTGCGACGGGCTCAAGGGCCTCCCGGACGCGGTGAATGCCGTGTGGGAGAAGACCATCGTGCAAACATGTATCGTGCATTTGCTGCGGAACTCATTCAAGTATGCCTCGAAAAGGGACTGGGCGCAGATCGCCAAAGACCTCAAGCCCGTCTACACTGCCGCGTCCGAGACGGAAGCACTCGACCGGTTCGCCGAATTTTCCGGCAAGTGGGAGAAACGCTACCCCGCTATTATACGGCTATGGGAGAACGCGTGGGCAGAATTCGTGCCATTCCTGCAGTTCGACCGGGAAATAAGGACCGTCATCTGCACGACGAACGCGATCGAATCCATTAATGCCCGGCTGCGGCGGGCGGTGAACGCCCGCGGCCACTTCCCGACCGAGCAGGCCGCCCTGAAGTGCCTGTACCTGGCGATCAGGAGCCTGGATCCGACCGGGAAGGGCCGCAAGAGGTGGACCAACCGGTGGAAGGCAGCGCTGAACGCCTTCGACATCACCTTCGACGGCCGCCTGAGCGCGGGACGGAAGTAACAACAGAGGAAGAAGTTACACCTTTAGATTGACAGACCCCCGGGAGACGTCCGACATTGCGTGTTGACTGAACTGCAGCGGGAGTTTCCCCAGTTCAGAGACCCTGCGGGCGTGTGTGTGGCATAGTCGCCGGTCATGGTTGAACGGGGGGTTCAGGCCGGTGATCTGGCTGGGCTGGTGGTGCCTTTGGCGGGCCGGCTGGTAGCTACCGGGGATAGATGGGAGCCGTACCGGCTGCTCGACGGCGATGGCGTGAGCGTTGTGGCGGCTGCGGCGTACTTCAGCCATCTTCAGGCGGCAGGCCGGCCGGAGACGACTGTCCGCTCGTATGGCATGGACTTGCTGCGCTGGTTCCGGTTCGTGTGGGCTGCGGGGGTGGGATGGGACCGGGCGGCCCGTGCTGATGCTCGTGATTTCTGCCGGTGGCTGCAGGTGGCCGGGAAGCCGGTCCGGCCGCATTGGCGCGCGCGGGAGCGGCCGGGTAATGGGACGCCCGCGGTGGCTTCAGGCCTGGCTTATTCGCCCGCGGTGCGGGCGCATTGCGAAACGGTGCTGCGCAGCTTTTACGGCTTTCACCTGGAGGCGGGCACGGGCCCGCTGGTTAACCCGTTCCCGCTGGACCGGTCGCGCGGTGGCGGGCGGGCGCATGCGCACCACAACCCGGTGGAGCCGTTCCGCAGGGAACGCGGCGGGCTTGTACCGGCCGGTGGTGGCCTCCCGGATCCCGCGCAGTGTCCCGGATGAGGAGTTCAACGAGATCTTCGCGGCGCTGCCCTCGCACCGGGACCGGGCCCTGGTCGCGTTTTATGTCTCGACCGGGGCGCGGGCGTCGGAGTTGCTGTCAGCAACCCGGGGCGGGACAGATCCGGGGCGGCAGCTGATCACCGTGGTGCGGAAGGGCACCCGGGAACTGCAGCAGCTCCCGGCCTCGGCTGACGCGTTCGTGTGGCTGCGTTTGTATCAGCTGGAAATGGACGGCATGCTGCCACGGGGCAATGGGCAGCCGTTGTGGTGGACGCTGCGGCGGCCATTCCGCCCGCTGGCCTATCACGCGGCGCACCGCATGTTCGAGCGGGCCGGCGCGGCGGCGGGCACGGACGCGACGCTGCATTCGCTGCGGCACACAGCGGCCTACCGGATGGCCGAGGACCCTGCCCTGCCGCTCACTGACGTGCAACTGGTCATGGGTCATGCCCTGCTGACCACCACGCAGCTGTATCTGACGCCCCGCAAGGAAGACGTGATCCGCCGGGTCCTGGCCCACCACAGCGAGCAGGTCCGCCAGGCCCGGGGCCGGGCCCGCCCAGCCGCGGCGCCGGGATACCGGCGCGAGAGCCTGGATGTGCTGTTCGGGACCACGCCGTCATGACCACTGCCACGCTCAGCGCACCGCCGGCGGCGGCGTCGGTATGGCTGTCGGGCTACCAGGCCGGGCGGACCCGGTTCCCGCCCCGGCCAGCGCTCACGGGCTGGCCAGCCACCAGGCTGCCCCGCGGGCAGGTCCTGGGGCAGCTGGCCAGCGGCGTGCCCGGGCCAGGCAGCGGGGAGCCCGGGCGGCACGCCGCGGGGCTGGCGCTGCTGCTGGACTGGCTCGCCGGCCAGGACGGCGGCAGCTGGCAGGAACGCTGGCTGGCCAGCGGCGCTGAGGCTGCGGGGGCCGCCTGGGCACAGCTGGCCGGCGGCTGGCTGACGCGGGCCCGCGGGCCTGCTGCCCGCGGTCTGGTCTTGCTGGCGCCAGCGCTGGTCAGCGCGGTCTGCGCCGATGTCCTGCGTCCCTCGCTGGGCTGGCTGGCCGCCGGCGGATGTGACCACGGCGGGCTGGCCCGCGCGATGGCCGCCTCCCGCGACCCTGGGGGGTTCGCGCAGCTGCGGGCGCTCAGTGAAGCTGACCAGGGCGCAACCGCGGCGAAAACGGCCCGCACGCTGCGCAGGGCCGCGGTCATCCTGGCCGCCAAGGGCGGCGTGCTCACCGCCATCACCATCGGTGATCTCCTCGAACTGCTGGACATCGAGGCCAGCGTGCACGGGGCAGCCAGGAGTGACGCCGCTGCCTGCTACCGGCTGTTCCGCGAGATGGGCATCTTCGGCCCGGCCGCGCCGGCCCGGCTGCGGGAACTGCGCACCGCAGGCCAGCGCACACCCGCCGAGATGATCGGCCGCCACCACCTCACCTGCCAGCCCATCCGCGACCTGCTGGTCGGACTACCTGAAAGAACGCCAGCCCGCGATGGACTACGCCAGCCTGGAGCAGCTGGCCCGCCGGCTGGGCATGTTCTGGGCCGACCTGGAAGCCCACCATCCCGGTATCGGCAGCCTGCACCTGAGCGCCGAGGTCGCCGATGCGTGGAAACAGCGCATGCGGACCAAGCAGATCACCATCACCACCGGGACCGGCAAGACCGTGGTCGAGGCGGAGCGGATCTGCCACCGCGAGTTCCTGACCCCGGTCCGGGCCTTTTACCTCGACCTGGCCCAGTGGGCCGTCGATGACCCCGCCCGGTGGGCCCAATGGGCGGTCCCCTGCCCGGTCGGCCGGGCAGAAACCATCCAGGGCAAAGTCCAGCGGCACCGCAAATCCCGGATGGACACCCGGACCCGCGAACGGCTCCCGGTCCTGCCCGCTCTGGTCCGCTCCACCGCCCAGCAGCACGCCGACGCCCAGGCACTGCTGCACACCGCCCACGCCACCAGGCCCGGCAGCCCCTTCACCGCAGCAGGAACGGACCCTGGTCCGCTCCGTCACAAAGCCCGGCGCGGTCAGCGTCTGGGCCGATGACCCAGCCAGCGGGACCCGCCGCAACCTCACCGCCGGGGAAGACCGCGCGTTCTGGGCCTGGGCGACCGTGGAGATCCTGCGCGCCACCGGCATCCGTGCTCGAAGAACTCGTCCAGCTCAGCCACCACAGCCTGATCCAGTACCGGCTGCCAGGCACCGGTGAGCTTGTGCCGCTGCTGCAGATCGCCCCGTCCAAAACCGACGCCGAACGGCTCCTGGTCATCAGCCCGGAACTCGCCGACGTGCTCAGCACCATCATCAGACGGGTCCGCGGCGCCCGCCCGGCCATTCCCCTCGTCGCCGCCTACGACGACCACGAACGTCTCTGGCTGCCACCCGCCCCCGTGCTCTTCCAGCGGCGCATCGGCGCCGAGAACCGCGCCATCCCCACCGCCACCGTCCGCAGGCTGCTCGCCTCCGCCCTCACCCGCACCGGGCTGACCGGCCCTGGCGGCGCCCCGCTGCATTACACCTTGCACGACTTCCGCAGGATGTTCCTCACCGACGTGATCATGAGCGGACTCCCGCCGCACATCGCCCAGATCATCGCCGGGCACCGCGACATCAACGTCACCCTCGGCTACAAAGCCGTCTACCCCGACGAAGCCATCCAGGCCCACCTGGGCTTCCTCGCCCGCCGCCGCGCCCAGCGGCCCAGCGAGGAATACCGCGTCCCCACCGACGCCGAATGGGAAGAATTCCTCGGCCACTTCGAACGCCGCAAAGTCGCCACCGGCACCTGCGGCCGCGCGTTCGGCACTCCCTGCATCCACGAGCACAACGGGGCCTGCGATGCTCTATGCACTGGCCCGACCCCGCCCAGCGCGACCGCATCGCCGAGATACGCGACAACCTCACCGCCCGCATCACCGAAGCCCAGCACGAAGGCTGGCTCGGCGAAATCGAAGGCCTCAAAGTCAGCCTCGCCGGAGCCGACGACAAACTCGCCCAGATCGACCGGCGCGCCCACCAGGCACCCACCGACCTCGGCATGCCCACCACCAGCCGCAAGCCCTGAACAGCAACACGCCCGCTTTGGTCACCCGAACCCGATTTGTCCAAGTTCAGAGAATGTCGATGTGAGCGCGTTTGTCCAGGCGCATGCTTATGCACTGCCTGGCATATTCACCGCAGTCTTGCCACCGACCCAAATCCCGTGCAGACCAGGGCCTGACTTTGGCAAATATCTCATAGACACGCCCTACCGAATAGCTACCTTTCGTTGATGGCGAGTTCGACGCGGCTGAGCGCCACAGAATAGCCAGTTCTGATGCTGTCCATCCCGCGCTTTACTAACGTGACGGCCCATATGGCGTTAGCGACTGTGGCCAGCGGCTTGCGGGCTCACGACGAAACAGGGGCCTGGCCGGGGCCTGGCCGCCGACGGTCAGCCTGAAGCGGCTAACGGCGTGGATCGTCCAACAGCCCAGTCGCGCTGCGGCGCATGGTCGCCCGGGCGGCATGCGCCCGCGGGTGCTGGAGGCCGCATGCGACTGGTACCGGGCCGCAGATGTGCTGGAAGACGCAGTGCTCGAATCGACGCTCCAGTACACAATGGGACTGCCCAAGCAACCTCGGCCCTCGGTGATGGCCCGCGGATAAGTGCCGAAGGTGTCTATGCTTGGATCACGCCGCTCTGGGTAACCATCAGGGTACGGTCTCACATGTTTCCGCACGCTAGGGGTCTATGGGCATGACTCCCTTGCGGCGTCGCCGCGACATCACTAATCATATCCGGTTGTACTCGGACGACTATGCCGGCGAAATCCAGGCAGATTATATGAATCAAGATTACGGCAGAGACTTTTACCTTGCCTTGCTGAGATTTGATGCTATCACATCGAGATGGCTAGTTATTTCCGACAATCAGTTCATCGACAGCTCATATTTCTTGTCTCGGAAGCCGGTGGAATTGGCCGCAGACCTAGGGAGGGATAAGCTTCCGCTGGTGGTTCGAAGTCGCGAGAATGGGCTAGGCGAGAGTCTCAGACGGATTCTCGTCCGCTCAGCAGCCGAGACTTTGAACAATTTTCAATTTATGCCAATCCGTGATACCCAAGCGCGCCTTCTGCTTCGAGATGCCCTTTCTCGTACGTCAGTTAGGGAATTGGATCGTTGCTTTACAAGAGTGGAGACTAAGCTCGGGAAAAGGAATGTCACCGTTCCGGCGATAGGCATCAGCCTTCTGTTGCGGAGGATACTCGGACTTCATCTCTCACGCGAAACCGAGGATGATCTCGATCTCATGGAACAGGGATGGGCATGGCGGCTCGAGCAGGAGGGTCGGATCTTCCCGGTCGAATGCTGGCGAGGGGCGTATGCGCCTCCACTCGTCCAGGCTCTCGGAATTCCCCCACCTGTAATCACGTATGCGGGAGAACGAGCGTTGGCGGAGATCATTAACATAACCAGCCATGGGTCGACATACAGATGGGATATTGACCGACTGATTGCCACGCATGAAGAGGAACGGCGCAGACGCCAGAAGGCCGCAGTGACATAGCTGCCATCACGACATGGTATATACAAGGGCGACATAGAAGGTTCGCCGCTCAACCTGAATGTAATTACGGCAGGCAAATTCAGAGTGTTGGCATAAAATCTAACAATGTGCTTATGGAAGAAACTAAAGACTCAATCTTCTTGGGAGGGCCCCAAAAGATCTCTCCGCCTGCCGATTTCCTCAGCCTCCTTAGGCGGCTATCGGCAGAGGATTTCAGGACAGCTATGATTGAATCATACTCCAACCTGGAGACATGGTGGACCGTCGGCAATCCCGATGGTCTTCGAAGGGCGCTCGACAAATTTTATGGGGGGGTAGATAGAGGAGTTAAGGGTTCAGATAGCTATCTGGATTTCGCCCAGCTTTTTGTCAATTTTGGCGCAGCACTCTCGACAGATTCAAATCTGGTGCGTGCGGGTGCCGCATCTCTGGCTCTCGTCTCAGTCTTGAATATCTCGCGCAAAGCGCACCGGAATCTAGCTCGGCGAGACCAGAGGATGCGTATAGTCGAGTGCGCTTCAAGAAGAACATCTGTGAGCTGAGTCCACGACCGCGTAATTCGAATTCGGTGGTGGTGACCTCAAGCATCTTTCGGGGGAACCATCCGCGTTGGAAGTCGGGTCCTCATTTCTCAACTTAGTCCCTTTTACAGTGCATCGCATCATGTTGAACTGAGGTCGACACCGCCTAATCCGACACTTTGCTCAATCGCCATACGTCCGCTCATGCCGCGAGGCGCTCGTCCTCGCGACAGGTCTGGATCCGCCCCCGTTGGCGTCGGGAAGGGTGGTTAGCTGGCCCGCCTGGGGCGGCGGGCCAGGTCGATACGTACGTCGAGGTTCAGGTGCTCGGCTAGCAGGTGCTTGAGTTCGCCGCCTTCGATGATGCTCAGCCTGTTGTTGCTGGCCGCGAAGGCTTTGGTTTCCGGGCTGACCCATGCGGTGGTGACGAGCACTCCGGCTGTTGCCCGTTTTTCTTCCACCGAGCCGGCCAATGCGCGTATGTCATTGGTGGGCACGCAGTTGCTGTATCGCTTGGCCTGGATCAGTATCTCGGAACGGTGCACAATGTCGGTCTTGTTGTAGGCGACGGCGTCGATCCCCTCATCTCGGGAGGACTGCGTGACCTGCACCTCCAGTCCCATGGCCTCGAAAAGCTGGCGGATGAGGTTCTCGAACTTATACCAGTCCATCTTCAGCAGGTCGGGGCGCGAGTCGATGCCAGCCAGGGCATCGATAGGGTCGGCGAAACGGTACTTTGCATTCTGGAACTCGATCACCGGCTCGACGGGTTCGAGGTCGTAGGGGTGGGGCGAGAGGATCGCTTTGAGGTGCTTCAGGCACGCCCCGGGCTCAAGCTGATCAAGCACCAGCTGGGAGAAGTCAGTCCTGCTGGCGGGCGCGCTGATCAGGTGGAGTTCTTCGGCCTGTCCGGTTGCGCGGTTCGTCGCGGCCACGATTCCGTTGAACACGACGGCGTCCACGACATCTTCGGCCTCGGTGACGGCGAAACACTCCCACATGGTGCGCAGCGCAACCTGGTGGATCACCGAGGCATAGAGTTCCTTGATCTCCTTGACTGGCCGGGCAAGCTCGTCGATCTCGCTGCGCGTCTTGACGTACCTGAAGTCCCGCGCTGTCGGGATCACTTCCACGGGCGGCAGCCGGTATTCGATGACCAGTTCACGGGGCTCTTGCCGGTAGGCGACCTGGTATTCGTGCAGGAATCCGCTGGGATAGTCGGATAGCGCGAGCACCTGACCGAAATACTCCTCCACCGCATCCGGCATGGTTGCTCGGAAATTGCCCTCAAGCTCATCGACTGCTGCGTTGTGCTCGCGGACCTCAGCTTTGATGGCCCTGACTCGCAAATCATGCGCCGCACGTGCTTCTTGCAACTGGCTGGCGCGTGTGTCCTCCGCGAGCGCGTGGTCCGCGCATGCGTGCTCAAAGGCGTCTCGAGCTGCCTCTTGAGCCCGCGCATGCCGGGCCTTGCCGCCCACCAGCCCAGACAGGACGCCAGGGGGTGGCGGCGCGAAGTCCTCCCACACTGGAACTGGCAACGGCTTGTCGAGATCGCCTGGTTCGAAAGGCGGCACCGCCGCGGACTGCTTCAGCATGGTGAACGACAACTGGGGCGGTGTGTCGAGCACGGAGGTCAACAGCGTCCTGAGTTCGGCCAGCCGTGCATCAAGCTGGGCCTTCATGGCGTTCGCCGCCGACGCTCCCGCCTCATGCGCGAGTTGTTCCTGGCGTTTTCGCTCCGCTGCATCCGCCCGGGTGGCCTGCCGTTCTGCGCGGTCGTGGTCGCGCATTATCTGTTTTATCGTCTGCTCATTCATGCGCTCCTGGGCCCGGGCGACGCGCTGGCGGCGCTCCCGCTCACGTTGTAGCTCCGACCACAGAGATTTCTTGCGAGCCATTACCGCCTCCCCGTTCCACAAGAGCAAAGGCGGAACGCGCTGACAAGACCTCCATCGCAATAGATGGTCACTTCGCTTCGAGATTCCTAGGCGCACGACCTCGGCCTCGCTGGGAGCAATATTCGGCCAACGATCTGTCTCACACCAGGACTATCAAGGCGGACTCCCAGACCTGATCTGGCTCGCACTCTTCTGCCGCGATGAGGCGCGTTGAGATCATCGAGTGTATGCCAGGTGGGCCCCGCTACGAGGACCCGGATCTACCCTCGAAGCCACCAGGCAGGGCACCGCGGGCGCCCGCTGCGTCTATGCGCCAAGCCTGATGACGACCACGGTGTGTGATCAGGTCATCGTGGCAACTCGCACGCGTACCCGCCTAAGCGACGCTGCCATCGTGTCCGGTGATCAGCACTCGGTACCTGCCAGGGCGCGCATCGCCGGAGAAGGCTTCCCTCTCTTTCGTATGGTTCAACTCCTGCTCTTGACCACGCGCTATCTGGGCTGATGCAGGCCAGGCAGGTGCGGCGCGGCGGCTAGCTGGCGAGAAACTCCGCCATGACCGGCGCGGTGGCGTGGGGGTTGAGGTCATGGCCCTGGTCAGGCAGGACGGCCAGCCGCCCATTTGGCAGCGTCTTTGCGGCTGCCTGCGCGGCGTTGCCCAGGAACGGAGGGCTTTGCTCGCCGGTGATCACCAACGCCGGGACGGTCACGGTGGCGAGTAGTCCGGCCGGAAAGGAACGGTCACCGATAACGGCCGCGTCGTAGGCGAGGGTGTGAGCGATCGCCTCCATGCCGGGACGGAACGGCGCGTGTCGCATTTGCGCGGCCACCTCCTCGGGGATGCCGACCGCTTGTGTCTGGTAGAGCTCGACGGCGTCACCGCGGCGGCCCGCGGATACCAGCTCGGCGAGTTCCCTGGCAAAGTCGGCCGGCAGCGCCGGATAGGTCTCATCCGTGTTGAACGGCGGCTCATACAGCACCAGGTGCGTGATGGGCAGGCTGCTGGCGGCGGCCTTGAGCGCGAGGGTGGCTCCGGAGGAGTGGCCGAACACCGACGCGGACCCGCCAGCGGCCACGATCAGCGCCGCGATGTCGTCGATCTCCCGCTCGACCGAGTACGGCGCGGTGTCACCGCTGTCACCCCGGCCCCGCCGGTCGTAGTTCAGGGCCGTGAACCGCGGCGCGAGCGCTCTTGCCAGCGGCTCGGTCTGTGACCGGGTATTGAACGCGCCCACGGTCATGATGACCGGGGACCCGTCGCCATACCGGTCGAACGCGATCATGGTGCCGTCAGCGGATGCCACGGTGTCCATCTGTGCACTCCTATCTGCAGGCTTGCTGGCCCCGGATTGATTGCTGGCCCGGATTAGAGTTCTACTCCCGCACGCCAGGCCGCTGGCAGACGTGATCGCGTACGCATTCGCGCCAGCCCGGCGCTGGTTCCTGACGTCAGCCGGTTACGCGCGCGTATTCGGCGGTCAGTTCGACCCGGGTATTCACACCGAGCTTGGCGAACAGGCGGCGCAGGCGGCCGTCGATGGTATGCGCTGACACGCGGAGCCGGGCGGCAACCTAGCTGTTGGTCATCCCGGCGGCGATCAAGGCGGCGACCTCACGCTCGGCCGGTGTCAGGGCATCCCAGCCGGTCCCGGCCGCGTTCTTCCGGTCAGCGCGGCGCAACGCAGCCCCCAGCGCACCGCCAGCGACCGCGCCGTCGAGGAACGCGATGACGGTTGAGTGCACGGCCCGCTGGTCACCGAGATACACGGTGTGGTCATTCCCGGGCAGCTCGGCGTACTGTGCGCCGGGGATGTGTTCAGCCAGGTACCGTCCATCCGAGGGCGGCACCGCCTGGTCACCCTGCCGGTGGATCACAAGAACCGGCATGCGCAGGCCAGCCAGCGGCGGGCGGACATCGACGGTTAACCGGCTCCAGAAATGCTCGAGGGCTGGTTCCTCCCAGGCCAGCTCGAGCTGGCTGAGCAGCGGCGAGACGACAACCATCGTAACCGGGCCGTCACCGATGACCGCGTACGCGATCGTCACGTCATCATCAGCGCGCGCATAGCGCACCTCCGGCCGGAACACAGTCCTGATCGTAGTCACCCAGACCAGGACCCATGGATGGAAGCTGGCCAGCCCCCCGGCACTGCGGCGACCCCACCAGAGACCGGATACCATCAGGGCGAATAACGGGGCGATCTGTGTACGGCAATTTCCTCCGGGCCACCAGCTCGGGTGAATGCCGATTCGGCGATTCCGCTGAGGCAGCGACCGGTCTTGTGTCGCGCTCTGTAGTTGCCGCTGCTCTCGACTTGATACGCGATATCCGCCGTTATCTCAAGTCCTCTTTAGGGTGTCTCCGATGTAGCTTTACGGGCCTTCGACCTGCGTCGTGGACGCGTTATCTTAAGTGGTGTCTACGACGCACCGGAAGCGATGTCACCCACGTGACCTGCGTCGATCCCTTGTCGCTGCGCTTTTGAGTTCTGAGCCGCGCCCAGAACCTCACGTCAGCGACATGTCTCAGACGCAAAAACCCCTCATGACCAGGGCTTATCCAAAATCGACTTAAGATAACCGCCGATATGCTCGGCCCCGCAGGCAGCCGGGCGGAGGCGACGTCGGTAGGCCAGATTCGGTCGTTATGCACGCCCAGGACTCGTCGGATCATAACCGATGGGCGGCACAGCCCGGTTACCGTGAAGGTGACAATAAGGCCGTAGGTCAGGTCAGTTCGTGGCGTTGCCCGGATCGCGCAGGTCCAGCCACATGATACGGAGGCCGACGCGGCCCAGGATGGGGTGCCGGAATGCTCCTGGGGCTGTCCCAAGAGTGACGAACCCGAGACTCTCGTAAAGTAGCACCGCGGCCGTGTTCGTATCGACGACGGCGTTGAACTGGATCGCCGCGAATCCGCTCCGCCGCGCCCAGCCGATCATGTCGATGGTGAGGGCTCGTCCCACGCCTCTGCCCCGTGCCTGTTTAGCGACCATCAGGCTGCCGGACGCCACGTGGTTTCCCGGACCGGGCCGGTTCGCGTACATGTTCGCGGTACCTAGTATCAGGTCGTCGTCGGCAGCGACGGCAACCCTCGCCGGTGCGGTCAGCAGCCAGATTTGTTTCGCGTCATCCTCGCTCATGGCGGGGTCATAAGGGAACGTTTGCTGCTCAGTGATGACGTCATGAATGATTGGCCAGATCCGCGGCCAATCACCGTCGCGAGCTTCACGGATGGCGAAGGTCGATGCCATAGGACGCTGCGGATCATCCATATGGCCCATCGCTGGCACCATATCGACAACTCCCACCGGCAACAAGCGCGACCTGAGCGGGGTGGCTGCACGCCGGCATGCTGCTGGTCAGTCTCCCTGCCTTCGCACTCAGGGCAGGGCCAGAAGAGTCCCCGGCCGCTTTTCAGCCACGGCTGGTTCCTGGGCCGCCCGTGAGCTGATGGAGCGCATGGGCCACGACAGCGCCAGAGCTGCGCTCATCTATCTGCGCTCATCGGCCGAAAGGCAGCGTGCCCTGGCCAACGAGGTCGGCAAGAACGCCAGGGCCGCACTTGGCAAACCCGAACGTTCTGGCACGCGGATGGCACGCAAGCGAGGTAAGGCGGGATGAGCGCCAACAGTACACTGGGCATACCACCGCTGGCCTGGGATTATATACGCGCGCCCGGCAGGACTCGAACCTGCGACCCGCTGCTTAGAAGGCAGCTGCTCTATCCGGCTGAGCTACGGGCGCCCGGCACATAATTGTGCATGGCAAAGGTCACATGTCGGCCACAGGCAGGTCCGCTGTAGATCGCGACCGCCAGACCAAATAGCCGAACGCGGCGAGGGATGTGGAGCGCCTGGTGAGCCCCCGCGCGTGCGCCTGTGGACAGTAGCCAAGCGGGCCCTCGTCCGACAGCATCGCATGCCCGCGTGGCACGCCCAAATCGGCGAATGGCCGTCGGCGTGCCGCGGTCACTGGACGTGGCCGGCCCGTGGGCCTGCAACCCCATAAGCGCGGTCGGCTCGCGGCCTCAGCGCAGGGGGCCGCCCAGCACGGGAGGCGCCCAGCGCAGGGGGCCGCCCAGCACGGGAGGTGCCCAGCGCAGGGGGCGCCCAGCACACGACTACCCAGCACCGGACCACCTAGCACAGGAGGTGCCGAGCACAAGGGACGCCCAGCACGGGGCCGCCAGCATGGGACCGCCCAGTCCCCTCAGCCTGATACGCCCGGTGAGCTCCAGCCCGTTCAGAACCATCCTCACCGAACCATTTCGGCGGAAGTTTTCGCACGCGCCGAGTGTCCTTATTCGATATGCCGGTTCCGCGCCGCATCAGAACGCCATAGTTACCTATGTAATGAAATGAGTCAATCGCGATATAGTTTGCTGTTCAACGTGCAGGACAAAACCATGATCGTCGACGGTGCCGGCTGGCGGTATCGGAGAGTAACGGTTTATCGTCATTTTTTATGACTTCCGAGGAAAGAATCCTGATTAGGGATTCCTCCACCAGTCAGGGCGGGGCCGCCGGGGCCGGGGATCCATTAGTGGGCGGTAACGGCGCGACGAGCACCGCCGGTGACCTGCCCTTCCCGCGCACTCAGGTCCGTCCTTATGGTCTCATCATGAGAACGGCAAATGCAGTGGGCATCGGAAAACCTTATGGTGCCATAGAGGTTTCTGTCCTCCCCGGGAGTCCCGCCCGGCCCGCGGAGGACAAGAACACGGTATGGAACGAGGTCGGCTCGCTGGGGATCGTTGCGAGCTCATCCGGTCCCTTGGCGGTGTGCTTCGCGAGCATTCCAGCGACCTGTCCAGGCGCGGCCGCGCACGTCGGGCCTATTCGATCGTGCTCAGGAGCAGTGCCACGATGTCACTAGCCAATTCCCGTATGCTGCGGGCCAATTCCCATGTCCTGCGCGCCCATTCCCGTATCGTGCGGGCCTCGGCCGTGGCGTTGCGTCGCGCGGCCGGGGCTTCCCCGGAACAAGGGGTGCCCGTCGGGGAACCGGCCCTCCCAGAACAGGGGCCTCCCGGGGAACCGGCTGTCCCCGGGCATAGACCGCCGGCCGAAGCCCGTCCTTGGCTGGAGCACAACCGGCAGCACATTCCGGAGCACAGCGGGGAGTACAGCGGGGAGTACAGCGGGGGGCACAGCCAGCACGGCGCCAGCGTCAGGCCCGAGGGCACCGAAGTTCCCCTCCCCGGCGGTGACATGACCGAGGGCGTCGTCCGCGTCGGCCGGACGGTCCGGCGCCCGGTCCGCTCGCATACCGCCGCGGTCCATGGGCTCCTGCGGCACCTGGAGGCGGCCGGTTTCGACGGCGCCCCGCGCGTGCTCGGCATCGATGCCAAGCACCGCGAGATCCTGACCTACCTGCCCGGCGTGGTGGCCCGGCGCCCGCTCCCGGCGTTCGCTACCGCCGACTCAACGCTGGCGGCCCTGGCCCGGCTGCAACGTCGCTATCACGAGGCGGTGGCCGGCTTCGAGCCGCCGCCGGGCGCGTGGTGGGACGGCGAAGTGACGAGGTTCGTTGACGGGCCGCCTGACACCATCTGCCACTGTGACATCAACCTGAAGAACGTCATCTTCCAGCCGGGGCCGGACGGCCTCCGCCCGTACGCGCTGATCGACTTCGATCTCGCGCGGCCCGGGACCCGGCTGGTCGATATCATCCAGACGCTGCGGTACTGGGCGCCGATCGCCGACCCTGCCGACCGGAATCCGGCCCTGCGGGACGTCGACGTGGCGGCCCGGATCGCGATCTTCTGCGGGGCGTACGGCCTGTCCTGCGCCGAGCGTGCCCGCCTCGTCCCGGTGGCCAGCCGGTGGCTGAGAAGGTCGCGGGCCACCATCGCCCAGCGGGCCAGGATGCGTGGCGGGGCCTGGGCACGCATGCTCGACGTGGGCGTGGGGGAGCGGCTGATCCGCTCCGCAATGTGGCTCGAACGCAACCAGCCGGAGATCGAATCCCGCCTCCGCCGCCCCATCCGCCGGCTGGCCCGGACCGCGCGATCCGCGCCCGGCCGCGCACCGTAATCGGGGGGAGGCAGGCCACGTCACGGCGGTTTCGCCTAGGGTCAGGTGCTGTGGCATGGACGGGGCGGCGGGACTGGGCACTGGCGGGCGGCCTGGCCGCGGGCGTGGCGCTGGACGCGCTGATCGGCGACCCCCGGCGCGGGCACCCGGTAGCCGCCTTCGGCCGGGGCGCCGCGGCACTGGAAACGCGTCTCTACGCGGATGACCGGTTCCGCGGCGCGCTCTTCACCGGCACCTGCGTCCTGGCCGCCACCCTCCCCGCGGTGGCTGCGCACCGGCTCACCCGGGACCGGCCGCTGCTGCGCGGTGCCGCGGCCGCGGCCCTGGTCTGGGCGGTCACCGGTGCCCGTTCGCTGACCCGGGAAGCCGAGCGGGCCGCCGTCGCGCTGGACGCGGATGATCTGGAAACGGCCCGGGCGGTCCTTCCGGGGCTCTGCAGCCGGGACCCCGCGAAGCTCGGGACGAAGGACATCGCCCGCGCCGTGGTGGAGTCCGTGGCCGAGAACACCAGCGACGCGGCGGTCGGCCCGCTGGTCTGGGCCGCGCTCGCCGGGCTCCCCGGCCTGGCCGCCTACCGTGCGGTGAACACCCTGGATGCGATGGTCGGCTACCGGTCCCGGCGGTACGAGCGGTTCGGCTGGGCGTCGGCCCGCCTCGACGACGTGGCCAACTGGGCGCCCGCGCGGCTGACGGCTGGTCTCACCGCGGTCTGCGCGCCGCTGGCCGGCGGAAGTCCCCGCGCCGCGCTGCGCGCCGCCCTCCGGGACGGCGGCCGGCACCCGAGCCCGAACGCCGGCCGCCCGGAGGCCGCCTTCGCCGGCGCTCTTGGCCTGCGGCTGGGCGGGATCAACGGCTACGGAGGCGTCGCCGAGTACCGGCCCGAACTCGGGAACGGCCGCCCGCCCGAACCCCGTGACATCCGTCGCGCCGAGCGGCTGTCCCGCGCCGTCACGATTACTGCCGCCGCCCTGGCCGGCGCCCTGGCCATCGGTCGCGCCGGGGACCGCTCGCTTTCTCACGGGAAGGCCCACCGCGCCCGTACCCTCCGTGTACCCCGCGCCTCCCGTACCCTCCGCTCCCCTCGCGCCTCCCGGCCGCTCAAGACATGGCGGGGAGCGTGACGGTGAAGGGCGCACTGCTCGTCGCCGGGACCAGCTCCGACGCCGGCAAGAGCGTCATCACCGCCGGGCTGTGCCGCTGGCTGGCCCGCCGCGGCCTCAAGGTGGCCCCGTTCAAGGCGCAGAACATGTCGCTCAACTCCTTCGTCACGCCCGGCGGCGCAGAGATCGGCCGCGCCCAGGTGATGCAGGCCGCCGCGGCCGGCGTGAAGCCGACCGCGGACATGAACCCGGTCCTCCTCAAGCCGGGCAGCGACCGCCGCAGCCAGGTCGTCGTCCTGGGCCACCCCTGGACAGAAACCGACGCGGTCTCCTACCGCGCCATGGCCCAGGACCTCCGCGAGGTCGCCCTGGCCAGCCTGGGCAAGCTCCGCGCCGAGTTCGACGTGGTCATCTGCGAGGGCGCCGGCAGCCCGGCCGAGATCAACCTGCGGGACACCGACGTTGCCAACATGGGGCTGGCCCGGGCGGCCGGGCTGCCCGTCATCGTCGTCGGCGACATCGACCGGGGCGGCGTATTCGCGGCGCTGTACGGGACGCTTGCCCTGATGCCGCCGGGCGACCAGGAGCTCGTCTCCGGTTTCGTTATCAACAAGTTCCGCGGCGCACCCGAACTGCTGGACAGCGGGATCGCCATGCTGGGGCGCCTCACCGGCCGCCCCCTGCTCGGCGTGCTGCCCTGGGCCGAGAACCTCTGGCTTGACGCCGAAGACTCCCTCGCGCTCACCCGCCCCATCGGCCCGGCGGCGGGCACCGGCCTCGTCCCGTCCGGAACCGATGTTCTCCGGGTCAGCGTGGTGCGGTTCCCGCGGATCAGCAACTTCACCGACATCGACGCGCTCGCCGCCGAGCCGGGCGTGCTCATCCGGCTGGCCCGTGAGCCCGCCGAACTGGCCGACGCCGACCTGGTGGTGCTGCCCGGCTCCCGGGCGACCGTCGCGGACCTCGGCTGGCTGCGCGAGCGCGGGCTGGATGCCATCCTCGCCGAGCGCGCGCGGGCGGGGCGGCCGGTGCTGGGCATCTGCGGCGGGTACCAGATGCTGGCCACGCACATCGAAGACCGGGTCGAATCCGGCGCGGGGGAGGTGGCCGGCCTGGGACTGCTCCCGGCGCGGGTGGAATTCGGCCCGGTCAAGCGCCTCGGCCGCCCGGTGGGCCACGCCCTCGGCGCCGACGTCGCCGGGTACGAGATCCATCACGGTCTCGTCCGGGTCACCGGTGACGGTGCGGAATCGTTCCTCGACGGCTGCCGCGCCGGCCCGGGCGGCGCGGTGTGGGGGACCAGCTGGCACGGCACCATGGAGAACGATGAGTTCCGGCGCGCGTTCCTGACCGAGATCGCGCGGCTGGCGGGCCGCGACTTCACGCCCGCGCCGGACACCGACTTCGCGGGGTTGCGCGAGGCGCGGCTCGATGCGCTCGGCGATCTGGTCGCGGAGCACCTCGACACCGCGGCGCTGGACCGGCTGATCACCGGGGGGCCGTCGGCTGGCCTGCCCGTGCTGCCCCCCGCGGGCGCCGCCGGGCTATCCGACCGTAACGATTGGTCATAACGGGATGAGGTCAAAGTTGCCCGAACCTGGCCAGCCTGCCGCGGCGGGCGCCGGCGGCGATCCCGCGTGGCTGGCGTCTCGCCCGGTGCTCATCTTCGATCTGGGCGGGGTCGTCCTGGACTGGAACCCCCGCTACCTGTTCCGCACGCTGATCCCCGACGAGGAAACAAGGGAATGGTTCCTGACCGAGGTGTGCAGTTCGGCCTGGAACCTGCAGACGGACTTCGGCAAGCCCGCTGCCCAGGCGGTCGCCGAACTGTCCGCGCGCTACCCGGAGCAGGCCCCGCTGATCAGCGCCTACTGGGACCGGTGGCCGGAGATGCTGGGCGGTACCGTGCCCGGCATGAGCGAACTCGTTACCGAGCTGTCCGACGCCGGCCGGGAGCTGTACGCGATCTCGAATTTTAACGGGGAAGTATGGCCCGCCACCCTGGAGGCCTACCCCCTGCTACGCCGCTTCAAGGACGTCGTTATCTCGAGCTTCGCTGGCGTATGCAAGCCCGACGCGCGGATCTTCGAATTGGCGCTGCGGCAGTTTGGTGTCGCGGCGGAGGATTGCCTGTTCATCGACGACGTGCCGGCGAACGTAGCCGGCGCGAAGGCCGCCGGGATCGCCGCCGTCCAGTTCACCTCGGCGGACGTCCTCCGCCAGCTGCTCTCCGCCGCCGAGCCGTCTTCCCCTTAGCCCCGCCATCCCGCTCACCCCCGTCCCGCTCACCCCGTCCCGCTCACCCCGTCCCGATGGCCCTGCCCGTCCCGTTCGCCCTGCCCCGATGGCCCTGCCCGTCCCGTTCGCCCTGCCCGTCCCGTTCGCTCTGCCCCGATGGCCTGCCCGTCCCGTTCGCCCCATGCGTCCTGCTGGCACCATCAGTCCCGTCGGCACCACCGGTCCGGTTCGCCCCATCAGTCCGGTTCGCCCCATCAGTCCCGCTGGCCCTATCAGTCCCGCTGGTCACACCAGTCCCGCTCGCCTCCACCCGTCTCGCCCGGATCAGCCTCTGGCCCGGGCCTCGGTGCCGGTGGCTGTCCCCTAGCATGGGCGGCAGCGCTGTCGGCTGAACGGGGTACGGCGGCCGCATGCGCGCTCCCGTCCGTCTCACCCCCGGAACCTATTTAGGTTGGTTGACCATGCCTGAGAAAGTTCTGTATACCGCCGAAGCCACGTCGACCGGCGACGGCCGGAACGGCCACGTCACCTCGGCTGACGGCCGAATCGACCTCGATCTTGCGCTCCCCCCCGAGATGGGTGGCTCTGGTAACGGCGCCAACCCCGAGGAGCTGTTCGCCGCCGGGTACGCGGCGTGCTACCACAGCGCGCTGCGCGCGGTCGCGCGCCGGACCGCGGTCGACGTGAACGGCTCCACCGTCACCGCGCGCGTGGGTATCGGGCCCGAAGGCGACGCGTTCGACCTCGTCGTCACGCTTGAGATCCTCCTGCCGAACGCCGGGCCCGAGCAGGCTCGCGAGGCCGCCGAGGCGGCGCATCAGGTCTGCCCCTACTCCCGGGCGACCCGGGGCAACATCAGTGTCGAACTGCGCCTCGCCGGGCCGGCCGCCACCACCGATCAGCCCGCCTGACGGCGGTGCCAGCCCAGGAGCTCCGGCGGCGGCTCGCGAACGCGCGGCTCTACCTGTGCACCGATGCCCGCGAGCGCCAGGGCGACCTGCCGGACTTCCTCGACGAGGTGCTCGGCGCCGGGGTGGACATCGTCCAGCTCCGGCAGAAGGGCCTGGAAGCGGCGCAGGAACTGGCGCTGCTGGAGGTGTTCCGGGACAAGGCGGCCCGGCACGGCGCGCTGTTCGCCGTTAATGACCGCGCCGACCTGGCCTACGCGGCCGGGGCCGACGTCCTGCATCTGGGCCAGGACGATCTCCCGGTCGGCGTGGCCCGGGCCATCATCGGCCCTGGCCCGGTGATCGGGCGATCGTCGCACGCCGAGCCGGAGACGTCCGCGGAAGCCACCGCGCCCGGGGTGGACTACTTCTGCACTGGCCCTGTCTGGCCGACCCCGACCAAGCCGGGCCGGCCCGCGCCCGGCCTGCCGCTTGTCCAGTACGCCGCGGCCCTGGGCACGGCCCGCCCCTGGTTCGCGATCGGCGGGATCACCCTGGACAACCTGGATCAGGTGCTGGAAGCGGGCGCGCGGCGGGTCGTGGTAGTCCGGGCGCTCACCGACGCCGCCCGCCCAGCCGCCACCGCGGCTGACTTCGCTCGCCGCCTGCACGCCGCCAGATAACCTTCGGCCAGCCGATTACTGCGCCGCCACGTGACCGCCGCCGCAACGTGCCCCGCCGCCGCCAGATACGCGCCGCAGGAGCGTTTCCGCCGTGACCCGGTTGTACGTAGAGGTGCCTTTGCCGTGACCCGGGTGTACGTAGAGGTGCCTTTGCCGTGACCCGGGTGTACGCAGAGGTGCCTTTGCCGCGACCCGGGTGTACGCAGAGGCGCCCCGCCGCCGCCAGGTAACCGCCGCGGGGCCATGCCTGCTGCCGCCAGATACCCGCCGCGGGGGCGTGCCCGCCGCCGCGCGCGGGCGCACTATGGCACGGCCCGGGCCTACCGGTTACCCTGAGGCATGCCTCCGCGCCCCCGCCGTTCCGCAGCGCCCGCCGGTGCCGCCAGCCGCCCAGCCCGGCATGCCGCCGCGATCAGGGACCTCATCGCGGCTGGCGGTGAGTCCTTCTCGTTCGAGTTCATGCCGCCGAAGACCGATACCGAGGAACAGCAGCTCTGGCGGGCGATCCGGCAGCTCGAGCCGCTGCGGCCGACGTTCGTGTCGGTAACCTACGGCGCGGGCGGCTCGACCCGCGATCGTACGGTCCGCGTGACCGGCCGGATCGCCGAGGAGACGACGCTGACCCCGGTCGGGCACCTGACCGCGGTCAACCATTCGGTCGCTGAGCTCCGCCACGTCATCGGCTCCTACGCCGCGGTGGGCGTGCGCAACCTGCTGGCCCTGCGCGGCGACCCGCCCGGCGACCCGAACGGGCACTGGACGGCGCACCCGGAGGGCCTGTCCCACGCCGACGAGCTGGTCCGGCTCATCCGCCTGGCCGGGGACTTCTGCGTGGGCGTGGCCGCCTTCCCTGAGAAGCACCCGCGCTCACCCGACCTCGACTCCGACGTCGAGTACTTCGTCCGCAAATGCCAGGCCGGTGCCGACTTCGCCGTCACGCAGATGTTCTTCTACCCCGAGGACTACCTGCGGCTGCGCGACCGGGTGGCCGCCCGCGGCTGCGCCGTGCCGATCATCCCGGGGATCATGCCGATCACCAGCGTCCGGGTGATCGACCGGGCCATTGAGCTGGGCGGTACCCGGATCCCGCCGGAACTGTCCCAGCGGCTGCACGATGTGGCCGGCGACCGCGCGGCCGTCCGTGAGATCGGCATCGACTACGCCGCGTCCATGTGCGAGCGCCTGCTCGGCGAGGGCGTCCCCGGGCTGCACTTCTACACGCTCAACTGGTCCCGGGCCACACGCGAGATCTACCAGCGGCTTGGCCTGGCCGAACGGGCGGCCCGGATGCGCGCAGCCGGTCAGGCGCGGACGTCGCGGAGCGGCAGCGCGGCGCCCATCACCGCGTAGGGCGGGTCCCCGCCGGAGAACCGGAACGCGGTCAGCAGGTCGGTGAAGCCGAGGCTGCGGTACAGGTGCCGCGCGGGCGAATCGGCGTCGTGCGTGGACAGTACGGCGATGCGCTCGTCCAGGTTGGCGGTAAGCCGCCGCAGCAGGCTGCGGCCCAGGCCGATGTGCTGGTAAGCGGGGGTCACGTGCAGTTCCGCCACTTCGAACGAGTCGGTCAGCCAATGCGCAGCCTCCGCCGCCCCGGCCGACGCGGACAGCGCGTAGTTGACCATGTCGTGCCACCATTGGCCGGCCTCGCCATGGAAGCCGTAGCTGAAGGCGACCGGCTCACCGTCGCCGTTAAGCACCGCCAGGGCACGGAACCCCGTGTTCGTGGCGTGCCGGGCCATGATCGACCGCCGGCCCGCCAGCTGCGAGGGCGCCGGTTTCATGGCCGCCGTGTACACGGCCAGCAGCTTGTCGACGGCCATGACGAAGCGCGCCGCCCCCAGTTCCGTCAGCGTTGTCGGCGGCCCCATCCTGCTGAGGATACGGGACCCCGCTGGCTGCCCGATCCGGCCCCGCCGCCTGGCCCCATCAGGCCCGCGGCCTAACCTTCAGGGCCTGTCGCCCGCGATCCGGCAGTGTCGCCTCCCTCCGGGGCGGCGAATAGTCATCAAAACCTATCCAAATTATTGACAATAGGGTCGTCCTGGTGTTTTGCTCGCGGTGACGGCCAGCCGCGCAGCCGGGCTCGCCGTGCCATTCCGCAGAAGCTCGCCGTGCCATTCCGCAGAAGGGAGCCCCATGTCCACCAGTGCCCCGGCCATCGATATCCGGCGCATCGCGGGCCACATCGGCGCTGAGCTCACCGGCATCCGCCTCGCCGCGGATCTTCCCAGTGACGTGTTCGCCGCGATCAGGCAGGCTCTGCTCGAGCATAAGGTGATCTTCTTCCGCGGCCAGGATCACCTGTCCGACGCGGGGCAGGCCGGCTTCGGCCGCCTGTTCGGTGACCTGACCGCGGCGCACCCGACCGTGCCGGGCACCGCGCAGGAACCGCACGTACTCGAACTGGACGCGCAGGCCGGCGGGGGTAAGGCCAACGCCTGGCACACCGACGTCACCTTCGTCGACCGGCCGCCCGCGGTCTCCATCCTGCGCGCGGTCATGCTGCCGCCCTACGGCGGCGACACCGCCTGGGCGAACACCGCGACCGCCTACCAGAGCCTGTCCCCGGAACTGCGTACGCTGGCCGAGAGCCTGCGGGCGCTGCACACCAACGAATACGACTACGCCGAGCAGGCCGGCGGCGGTGTGGGCGGCAAATCCTCCCGGGACGAGCAGCACCACCGCGAGGTGTTCCTGTCCACGATCTTCCAAACCGAGCATCCCGTCGTGCGCGTGCACCCGGAGACGGGGGAGCAGGCCCTGCTACTCGGCCAGTTCGTCCAGCGCATTGTGGGCGTCTCCGCGTCCGACTCGCGTTACCTGTTCGAGTTGTTCCAGCGGCACGTCACCCGCCTGGAGAACACCGTCCGCTGGCGCTGGGCCCCCGGTGACCTCGCCATCTGGGACAACCGCGCGACCCAGCATTACGCGATCGACGACTACGGCGACCTGCCCCGCCAGATGCACCGCATCACGGTCGCCGGCGACGTTCCCCTCGGCCTCGACGGCCGCCGCAGCACCGCCCTCCGCGGCGAATCAGCCCCTACCTCACCACCGCCTGAACAGCCGGATGTGGGCAGCGTTCTCAGAGCTTGGGGTCACTGAGAACGCTGCCCGGATCGGCGGGACCGTGCGGCAGGGCGTCGCACGGGGCACAGGCGTCACATGCGCCCCGCGGCCCCCCAGGCCGGTGCCGCATCGCCGGGGCTCAGCGGGGAAACAGGGGGGCGTGGTCCAGCTTCGGGAGGACGTGCCGCGCGAACAGGTCGCCCTCGGCCACGTGCGGGTAACCGGACAGGATGAAGGCCTCCATGCCCAGTGCCTGGTACGCGCGTAGCTTGGCCAGCACCTGATCGGGGTCGCCCACGATGGCCGCGCCTGCCCCGGGCCGGGCCCGGCCGATCCCCGTCCACAGCTGAGGTTCCGCGTACCCCTCGGTGTTGGCCGTCTCCCGGAGCTGCCGCTGCCGGGCATTGCCCGCCGACGACGTGTCCAGCGACCGGCGCCGGATCTGCTCCCCGGTCGCGGCGTCCAGCCGGGACAGCAGGCGCCGCGCCGCGGCCTGCGCCTCGGCCCCGGTGGACCGGACGATCACGTGCGCCCGGTACCCGAACCGCAGCTCGCGCCCGTACCGGGCCGCTCTGGCCCGCATGTCCTCGACCACCGCGGCGACCCCGGGCAGGGTGTCTGGCCACATCAGAAACACGTCCGCGGCCTGCGCAGCGACCTCACGGGCGGGCTCGGACAGGCCGCCGAAGTAGAACGGCGGGCACCCGCCCCTGGGCCGCAGCCGCGGCGGGTCGAGGGTCAGGTCGGCGAACTCACCATGGAAATCCACCGGCTTGCCGTCGAGGAGGTCGCGCAGCACGCTCATGATCTCCAGCGTGCGCCGGTACCGCGGCCCGGAGTCCAGCTTCTGGCCGGGCAGGTCGGAGGAGATGATGTTAACGGTCAGCCGGCCGCCGAGCATCTGGTCCAGCGTCGCGAGCTGGCGGGCCAGCTGAGGCGGCCACATCTCACCCATCCGCACCGCCACCAGGAGCCGCATGCGCCGCAGGAGCGGGGCGATACCGGCCGCGAAGCCGACCGAATCGATGCCCATCGCGTAACCCGACGGCAGCAGCAGGTTGTCGTAGCCGGCGGCCTCGGCCGCGAGCGCGATCGTCCGGCAGTGCTCCCAGCTGGACAGGAGCGCCGGGTCCGGCACGCCCAGGAATTCGTAGTCGTCATCGCACAGTGCGGCGAACCAGGAAACCTCGCATCCCATGGGCTACCTCCTCGTGCGGCGCTGCGCCAGGTGGTCAGGTGTCCCCCTTACCCATCAGGGATACCCGAAAATCCCAGCTACCTCAGCGCTGACGTCAGCGGAAGGTGCGGCCGAGCGCGGGAGTGACGGTCAGCCGGGTGGTGGCGTACCCGAGCGAGGGGTGTTCCGCCGTGACCGTGACCAGCCCGGTCCGGCCGGGCGCCGACCGGACGAAGGCACCGCCGACGCCGCCATATTTCCCGAAATGAAACGGATTGTCGCCCACCAGCGTTGCGGGGCCAGCCAGCGTGAGGGTCACGTCGCCCGACACGTAGGGCCGCTGGTTGCCGTAGGCGTCCAGGGCCCGGAACGTTAGCCGCGCCGTGTCGGATCCGTCGGCCTGGATCGACGTGTCGTCGGCCACCAGGGACAGCCGGTCGCGGCTGGTGTCGGCGGACATCCGCACCGACGCCGCGACTCGCCCGGCCACGGAGCCGTCGATCCGCAGCTCGGGTCGGCTGGCCCCGTCGATCGTCGTCACGTCGGCGAAGGCCAGCGGAAAGGCCAGATTGCCGTAGGTGCCGACGTCCGGTGTCGTGCTCGCGATGTGCGTGCCGTTCAGGTAGATGTCGAGCCGGTCGCAGTTGGTGGCGATGATCGCGCCCGGGCCGGGCCCGAAGGCTGGGGAGCCCGGCCCGAAGTCCCAGAAGAACATGGGCAGGATCACCGGGTGATCGGCGGGGGAGATCTGGGCGCGGTAGAACGCGGCGCCGGGTTTCGGTACCCGGAACGTGTCGAGCACGCCCGGGGTCTTCAGGTTGTTCCAGATGCGGTCGCCCCCGTTCAGGGACGCGTAGTCGAAGGCGCACCAGCCGAGCAGGCCGGCGTAGCGGGTGTCGGCCTGGGCGGTGTTGTGCACCTGGGCGTGCATCTGGCCCTGGGTGGCGAGCACCGCCGCGCTGTCGGTCCACCGGTACAACGGTGGCCCGTCGAGCGCCCCGACCGCCTCACTGACCAGCCACGGAACCCCCGGCAGAGGGAGTTTCAGCGTCGCGGTGCCGTTGCCGGAGTGGTAGTCGTCGTAGCCGTAGACGTCCTCCGCCCAGCCGGTGAGCGAGTAGCTGGACATCGCCCCGGTTGTCTGCCGGGTGCCGTCGAGGTCGTAAGCCAGCTGCCGGGTCTGGTCGTACAGGCCGGCGACGCTGGCCGTCTCGTTCAGCCGGGTGGCCCAGACGATGACCGACGGGCGGTTCCGGTCGCGGACCACCATGTCGTGCACGTTCTGCAGGACGATCTGCTGGAAGCCCGCGTCGCCGACGTAGGCCCAGCCGGGGGGTTCTTCCCAGACCATCAGGCCCAGCTCGTCGCAGGCGTCCAGGAAGTGCGGGGATTGCGGGTAGTGCGAGCAGCGGACCATGTTGCAGTTGAGCTCGTTCTTGATGATCTCGGCGTCGCGGCGCTGCAGCCGGGCCGGTGCCGCCATGCCGAGGTAGGGGAACAGCTGGTGCCGGTTCAGCCCGAAGATCTTGTACGGCTGGCCGTTGAGGACAAACCCATCGGCCCGGAACACCGCCTCACGGAACCCGGTGCTGATATCCACGCCGTGCGACGGCGCCGTAGCGTGGGTGATCGTCGTCCTGAGGGTGTAGAGCTGCGGGTTCTCCGGTGACCACAGCGTCACATCCGCCAGGCCGGTCATGGTCAGCGTGGCCACGGCGCGGCCGGCCGCCGTGACCAGCACGGTCTCCGCAGCGGCGGCAATCTCGCGCGACCCGTCGAGCAGCTGGGCGGCGACGTGAAAGCCGCCGGCCGGTGCCGTCCCGGCGTCCAGCGTGACCTGAATCCGCAGTTCGCGGTTCGCCGCCAGCACGTTGACGGGCATGGCCCACACGTCGGCGATGTAGACGTCAGGCACCACCCGCAGCGTGACGTCCCGGTAGATGCCGCCCGGCTGCAGGTAGTCCACCGACGCGGTGCCGCCCGCCGGGTTGCCCGGCGGCACGTCCAGCCAGCGCGCGTCCACGACGACCGCGAGCACGTTGTCGCCCGAGGTCAGCTGACCGGTCAGCTCGGCCGAAAACGGCAGGTAACCGCCCTGGTGGGTGGCCACGGTCACGCCGTTCATGACCACGGTCGCGTTGGTCGCCGCGCCGTCGAAGTCGGCGAACACCCGGCCGTCGCGGATGTCCGCCGCCGCGAAATGCTTGCGGTAGATCCATACGTTTTCCCAGCTCGTATGGTCCCAGCCGCCCCACGACAAGGAGGCCACCGTGTGCGGCAGCGTCACCGGGCTGAACCCGCCGTCGGGGTATCCCGGCTGCTCCGAACCGTCCGCGTAGACCCCGCCGAAGAGCCAGCCCTGGTTGAAGTCATAGCTGCGGGCGGGGGAGCCCGGCCCGGTCGCGGCCGTGAGCGCCGCCTCCGCGGGCGGCGCGCCCTGGCCGGCCCCGGATTCCGCGGCGTCGCCGGCGCCCCCGGCGCCCGGAGGCCGCCTGGTCCCGGTACCCGGCGCCTGCCTGGTCCCAGCGGCGCCGCTGTCATGCCGGAAACCGGCCAGCGAGAACAGTGCGGCGCCACTCAGCGCACCCCCGCGGAGCACCGCCCGCCGGGAGAGCGCGGCCTGCCGCGCCGGCGACCCGCCCGGGCCGGGCGGCGGGACGGAGGAGAACGTCACGCAAGACCTCTCATCGAGACAAACGAATAATTAACGAACTTCCGCACGCCGGACGGGAGACCACCGGCGTCACGCAGCCCGTTCCGTGCGTGGCTCATCCGCCGAGTCCTCCCGTTCCGTGCCGCCTTCCGTGCCGGCGTCTGCCGCCGTGCGCCAGCTTCTGCCCGGTGCCGCTCCACCTGCCGCCAGCTCTCATAACATTCCGCAATCTCGAAGTTACTAAACGTCACCTACTAGCATCCAGGCTGCCCACCCCACCCCCGCCCCGCCCCGCTCCCTCCGCTCCCATGCGGAGGTTGGGGAGCATAGTCGGCGAATACGGCTGAGTTTGCTCCCCAACCTCCCGGGTTCAGCCGCGTCGGGACCGATCAGTCGAGGAGCTCGCGGCCCGGGCGGCGCTCTGGATGGCGTCGCGCGGGCTCAGGCGAGGAGCTCGCGGGCCGCCGGTACGACGCTGATCATCACGCGGGCGCGGCCCAGCGCGGGGTGCTCGGCGATGACCGTCACCGGACCGGACCGGCCCGGCAGCGACCGCAGCCAGACGGCGCCGAGCCCGCCGTACTCCCCGAACGCGAACGGGTTGTCCCCGACAATCTCGGCGGGACCGGTCACGTGCAGCCTGACCTCGCCGGACGCGTATCGTCGCTGGTTGCCGTAGGCGTCGACCGCGCGGAACACCACCCGGGTGGCGTCGGAACCGTCGCCGTTGATCTGGGTGTCGTCGGCCGTCATCGCCAGGCGGTCACCGGCCGGGTCGGAGGACATCCGCAGCACCGCGACCCGCCTGCCGCGGAGGTAGCCCTCGATGCGCAGTTCGGGGTGGTCGCGGCGGGACACGGTCAGGTCCACGAGCGTCGGCGGGTAGGCGAGATGGCCGTACATTTCCGCGTCGAGCACCAGGCGGCCGGTGCTGGCGTGCTGACCGCCGACGAAGACCTCCACCTGCTCGCAGTTGCTCGCGAGCATGGCGTCGGGGCCCGGGCTCTGCGGGGCTGATTGGCCCGCCAGGTCCCAGAAGAATACGGGGACGACGACCGGCCGTACCCGCGGGTCGACCTGGGACAGGTAGATGGCGGCGCCGGGCTTGGCCACGCGGAACCCGTCGGCGACGCCGGCCCACTTGATGCTCTGGCCGCCCGGGCCCAGCAGTGAGGCGTAATCGAACGCGGCCCAGGCGATCAGCCCGGCGTACCGCGGGTCCGACTGGGCGATGTCGTGCGCCTGGGCGTGCAGGACCGCCTGCCGGGCCAGCACTGCCGGGGGATCGGTCCAGCGGTAGTGCCGCGGCCTCGGCACTTCCACCCCGACGGACTCCGACACCAGGTACGGGACGTCCGGCAGCGGGGGCCGGAGCCGGCAGTGGCCCAGGGTGGTCAGGTGGTAGTCGTTGTACCCGAAGACGTCTTCGTCCCAGAACTGCGTGCCGTAGTGGTCCATCGCCCCGGTGGAGGGCCGCGACCCGTCCAGATCGCGGGCGACCTGCCTGGTCCGGTGGTACAGGCCCGGGTAGTCCCTGGTCTCGTTCAGCCGGGTGCCCCAAATGATCACCGACGGCCTGCTGCGATCCCTGATCACCATGTCCCGCACGTTGGCCAGCACGATGTCCTGCCACGCCGCGTCGCCGACATGATGCCAGCCGGGCGCTTCCTCCCACACCATGAGGCCCAGTTCGTCGCATGCGTCGAGGAAGTGCGGGGATTGCGGGTAATGCGAGCAGCGCACCACGTTGCAGTTGAAGTCGTTCTTGATGATCTTGGCGTCCCGCCGCTGCAGGCGGGCGCTGGCCGCCATGCCGACGTAGGGGAAGAGCTGGTGCCGGTTCAGGCCGAATATCTTGAGCCGCTCGCCGTTCAGGAAGAATCCGTCCGGGCGGAACGACGCCTCCCGGAAACCGATTCGCTGCCGCACCGAATGCGTGCCCGCGCGCGGTACCGACACGGTCGTCGTCAGCGTGTACAGCGCCGGGCTGGCCGGGGACCACAGGGAGATGTCGCCCAATCGGGTCAGCGTCAGGGCGGCGGCCGTCTGGCCCGCGCGGACCTGGTCCAGGGTGCAGGCGGTGCTGGCGATGGACCGGATGCCCCCGCCGCGGGCCGGCCCGGACAGCTCGGCAGTGATCCGTACCGGCGCGTTCGGTGCCCCGGCCGCGTCGATGGTGCACCGGATGTCGACGCCCCGGTGCGGCGTCAGCACATCGACCGGTTGAGCGAACACATCGGCGAGATAAGTGCCCGGCACGACCCGCAGCCGGACATCACGGTAGATCCCGGCGGGCTGCAGGAAATCGACGGACGCTGGGTCGCCCGGGACGCCCTGCGGCGGGACTGGCCCGCAGCGGCCGTCGACGATCACCGCCAGCACGTTGTCGCCCGTCTGCAGGTAGCCGGTCAGCTCGGCCGAGAAGGGCAGGTAGCCGCCCATGTGAGTGGCCATCGTCTCGCCGTTGATGAGCACGGTGGCGTTGACCATCACCCCGTCGAAGTCGGCCAGCACCCGGCCGCTGAGCAGCCCCGCGCCGTCGAAGGTCCGGCGGTAGATCCACACCCGCTGCCACGCCGACGGCTCCCACTTCTGCCAGGACAGCCGCGTCACGCAGTGCGGCAGGGTGACCCCTGTGAGGTAGGTTTCGTCGTATTCGGGCTGCTCGGATCCGGCGATGTACTCGCCGAATACCCAGCCGGTGTTGAACGAGAACTCGCGTGCGGCGGCCGGATAGTTACGCAGGGGTCGCCGCCGGTCGGAATCCTCGTCCGTACGCGGCGGCTCATCGCGCCTCAGGGCCAGCGGAACGGCGATCGTCCCCGCCGCAGCCGCCCCGGCGAGCCCGCCGAGCAACAGGGTGCGACGTGACGGCCCGCGTCGCTGTCCAGACGCCCCCGTCGGCGATCCCATGCCGGATGATCCTCTCTGCCCCGGTCCTTCCGCCTGCCTGTGCCGGCCGTTCCGCCCGCCCGCCCCGGCTGCCTGCCCCGGTCCTTCCGCCTGCCTGTGCCGGCCGTTCCGCCCGCCCGGCTGCCTGTGCCGGCCGTTCCGCCTTGCTGTCCCGCCCGCCCCGGCTGCCTGTTCCGGCCGTTCCACTTTGCTGCCCCGCCTGCCTGCTGGCCCCGCCCGCGGTGCGCCTTCTTTCCAGCCCTTTCAGCCGCCGGAGAGGTCCTCTGCAGCCGCGGGTGAGCTATCCGCTATAGAAGACGTCAGAGCCGCGCAAATAGTTGCGGTCTACGCGCCGTCGCGCCTCCCTCCGCGATTGTCAGCGACCGGATCGTCTTCCCGCCCAACACCCCGTGAACATCCCGCTGGCGCACGACGAGGCGACGCCACGGTGTCATTGCCCTCATGCGTTCCGTAATGGCCGAAGGTCCCGGTATCCGGCCTGGCGGGCGCGATGGCGCCGTTGCGTACGCTGCCGTGGCCGTGGCCGTGGCCGTGGCCGTGGACGGCGGCAGTCCCGGCGTAGGCGCCCACTGGACACGCGCAGCCGGCCGGAATGTCAGACCCCCCGGCTACATTCGAACGCAGATACAAACGGACTGGACAGACAGCCGAAAATGTGTTCGACTGATGATGCGAAGCGCCGGCCGCCTGCCCCCCGGCGGCCGGGCCCCGTGCCAGGCGCGGTGGCGGGAAGTACCTCGCCTGGCACGGTCCGCACGGAAGAAAGGACGCGATGGTGAACGCAGTCACCTCAGCGCAGGCACCTAGCCCCATGCGCACGTGGACGGCCGACCGCGCCGCCGCGGAGCGGACCCCGGCCGAGCGTGGCCCCGGGAGCGGCCGACCGTCGCCCGGCGGGCTGCCGCGGCGCCGGATGGCGCCGAATGCGATGGCACTGCTCGAATCGGCCCGGCGCGGGCTGGCTGACGCGGTTGACGAGACATCGCCGGCGGGGCGTTACGTGGCCGCGCACCTGGCGGCCCTGCGGGCGGCGGCCGCGGTGGTGGCCGTTCGCGGCGAGCCGTCCAATGGATCCCGCCGCCGGCGCCCGCGCAGTGTATGGGAGTTGCTGCCGCAGGTCGAGCCTGCGCTCGCGGAGTGGGCCGCGTTCTTCGCTGCCGGGGCGAGCAAGCGTGCCGCCGCCGAAGCCGGGCTGTCCCGCGCGGCGACCGCGCACGAGGCAGACGACCTGCTACGGGACGCCGAGACTTTCCTGTCCATCGTGGAGACCGCGCTTGGCCTGTCGGGCCAGTCTCCGCTGCCGCTCCGCACGGCGGGCTAGCGGGTCTCCGCCACGGAGGGAGAGCGGCCCGACGTGGCGGGGACCGGGCGGCCTACCCGCCCAGCGAGGCTGAGCGCCGCGCCGGGTGAGCGGCCTGCCGTGCGGTGGCCGGGTGGCCGCGCTGCGCCGTGCACCGTCGCGGCGTGGCCACCCACACGTTGCCGGGCCGCCAGGCCAGGAAGCCGGCTGTTCACGAAAGACGCCGACGGAGAGACACCCACCGAGCGACGCCAACTAAGAGACGCCAGTGGCCAGTTGCCAGTGGAAAGACACAGTGGAAAGACACAGACACAGACACAGACACAGGCCGACAGACGCGGCACAGCAAACTGCCCGGCGTCCCCGATGGCCTCGCGGACCATCAGCGCGGGCGCCGGGCAGCTCACATCTTCACTCATGGCCAGACCGGAAGGCGATCCCGATCCGGGTAACCGAATTACACAGCCAGGGCGTAGTAACCATTCCGGCCCTGGTCTCCCACCGGGGAGCAACCGTTCCTTCCCCTTCGCCAGCCGTGGCTCGGGCGCGGGCGCCCAAACACGAGCGTGATCGCAGCCACAGAGGGAAGGGCGCGGGCGGGGAGGCCGAGCCGTCAGAGCGTGTCGATAGCGCCGCGGGCCTCGGAGTCGAGGACACCCCAGTTGATGAGTTCTTCGGTGAGGTCAGCGGGGGACTTGTCGTAGATGACGGCCAGCGACCTGAGGTCCTCCTGCCGGACCGACAGCACGCGGCCGTTGTAGTCCCCGCGCTGGCTCTGGATGGTGGCGATGTACCGGGCCAGCGGGCCGGACTTCTCCTTGGGCAGCTCGTTCATCCGCTCAAGATCGATCACCAGCTTGGGTGTCGGTGCGAGCGGTGCTGGGGTCGAGTCGCCAGGCAGAAGCTCAGAAACGGGAACGCCGTAGAACTCGGCTAGTTCGGCAAGCTTCTGGACGGTGACGGAGCGGTCGCCGCGCTCGTAAGAGCCGACGACCACCGCCTTCCACCGGCCGCGTGACTTCTCCTCAACTCCGTGCAGGGACAGTCCCTGCTGTGTGCGGATCGCGCGCAGCCGCGCGCCCAGCGTCTTTGCGTACTCAGATGGCATGTTCTTCGGCCCCCGGCCAGTCGTAGCTTACGGTAACGGTTACGGACAGTGACGGTAAGCCGCGAGCACGACAAGGTCAAGCCGAATGGCAAAAACTGGTTGAACCTACCCGGTAACCGGCCTGCCCTACCGGAGCGTTATCTACCCCGCGCGCAGAGTGCGGGAACCTAGGTGTAGCCGGGCTTTCTCGCTGATCCGGGACCGTTTTGGGCTATTGGGCGGGCGCTTGTGGTGTTCTGCGTACGAGCCTGTTGTGTGATCCAAATCACACTACAAAGCGAGGCTTTCCGAGCACGTGCTGCCCCAATTTATCCCCGCCGCGCGTCGTTCATCCGGCCCCGTGAGCCCCTGATAACGTGAGAGCGACAGACGTCCTTTAAGGACCGTTCCGTGAGACGGTGAAGGAGGTCGCTGATGACGCATGCGCACCCAGCGGGAAACGGGCCAGCGGGCCCGCGTACCAGCCGCGCAAGCCGTTCGGGCGACGCAAGTGACGCGGGCGAGGTAAGCGCGGGCCTCGCCGACGGCAAGCGGGTGTTCGAGCCCGCAGAGATCCGGCGGGCGCTGACCCGGATCGCGCACGAAATCCTGGAGCGGACCCACGGGGCCGACGGCATCCTGCTGCTCGGCATCCCCACCCGCGGTGTCCCGCTGGCCGAACGGCTCGCCGCCCGGGCCGCCGAGTTCGAGGGCCGGCCCGTGCCCTGGGGTGCCCTCGACATCACCATGTACCGGGACGACCTGCGGCTGCGCCCCGCCCGGGCGCTGGGACACACCGTGCTGCCGCCGGAGGGTATCGACGGCAAGACGGTGGTCATCGTCGATGACGTCCTCTACTCCGGGCGCACCGTACGGGCAGCCCTGGACGCGCTGACCGATCTGGGCCGGCCCCGCGCGGTGCAGCTAGCCGTCCTCGTCGACCGCGGCCACCGCGAGCTGCCCATCCGCGCCGATTACGTGGGCAAGAACCTGCCCACCTCGCAGCGGGAAATGGTCCGGGTCCTCCTCACCGAAACCGACGGCGAAGACGCGGTCCTGCTCGGTGAGCGGAAAGGAGCCCTGGCATGAACCGGCACCTGATCTCGGCCGCCGACCTCAGCCGCGACGACGCGCTGCTGATCCTGGACACCGCCGAAGAGCTGGCGCGCATGTCCGACCGGCCGATCAAGAAGCTGCCCACGCTGCGCGGGCGTACCGTCGTCAACCTCTTCTTCGAGGATTCGACGCGGACCAGAATCTCGTTCGAGGCCGCCGCCAAGAGGCTGTCCGCCGACGTGATCAACTTCTCGGCCAAGGGGTCCAGCGTCGCCAAGGGCGAGAGCCTCAAGGACACCGCGCTGACGCTCGAGGCCATGGGCGCCGACGCGGTGGTCATCCGGCACGTCGCGTCCGGCGCGCCGCACCGGCTGGCCGGCTGGATCCGGGGCCACGTCGTGAACGCCGGTGATGGCATGCACGAGCACCCCACGCAGGCGCTGCTCGACGCCTTCACCATCCGGCGCCGGCTCGGCCTGCCGCCGGGAACCGGGGCCGCCGGGGCCGGCAGCCCGGTTTCCCGCCGCGGCGCCGGCCGTGGCCACGCCGCCCTGGACGGCGTGCGGGTGACGATCGTCGGTGACGTCCTGCACAGCCGGGTGGCCCGGTCGAACGTCGCGCTGCTGAACATTCTCGGTGCCGAGGTCACCCTCGTTGCGCCGCCGACGCTGCTGCCTATCGCGGTGGGCGGCTGGCCGTGCGAGGTCAGCTACGACCTGGACGCGGTGCTGGCCAAGAGCGATGTGATCATGATGTTGCGGGTGCAGCAGGAGCGGATGAGCGCCGCGTACTTCCCCAGCGTCCGTGAGTACAGCCGCCGGTACGGGCTGGACGTCGGCCGGATGGAGATGCTGCCGGAGCACGCGATCGTGATGCACCCGGGGCCGATGAACCGGGGCGTAGAGATCGCCGCCGAGGTGGCCGATTCGCCCAGGTCCACAATCGTGGAGCAGGTGGCGAACGGCGTCAGCGTCCGGATGGCCGTGCTGTACCTGCTGCTCGGCGGGGCGGAACTGCCCGGTGAGACCCGGTGAGCGGCGCGGCAGCACGGAACGGCGGCAGGCGACGTGGAACGACAACGACGGAAGGCACGGTGAACCGGTGAACGGTGTGGCAGAGACCTGGCTGATCAGGCAGGCCACCCTGCCCAGCGGCCAGCGGGCCGACCTGCTGCTTCGCGACGGGGTGATCGCCAGGATCGGTACCCGGCTGACCGCGGCCGCCGCCCAGGTGCTGGACGCGGACGGCCTGATCGCCCTGCCCGGCCTCGTCGACCTGCACACGCACCTGCGCGAGCCGGGCCGGGAAGACGCGGAGACCATCGAGACCGGCACGCGAGCTGCGGCGCTGGGCGGATACACCGCCGTGCACGCCATGGCCAACACCGAACCGGTCGCCGACACGGCCGGAGTCGTCGAGCAAGTCTGGCGGCTCGGCCGGGAGGCCGGGCACTGCGATGTCCAGCCGGTCGGGGCGGTGACCCTCGGGCTCGGCGGGACCCGGCTAGCCGAGCTGGGCGCGATGGCCGACTCGGCCGCCCGGGTGCGGGTGTTCTCCGACGACGGCGTGTGCGTGTCGGACCCGCTGCTGATGCGCCGGTCGCTGGAGTACGTCAAGGCCTTCGACGGGGTGATCGCGCAGCACGCCCAGGATCCCCGTCTGACCGAGGGTGCGCAGATGAACGAGGGCGAGGTGTCCGGGCGGCTGGGGCTGGCAGGCTGGCCGGCCGTGGCCGAGGAGGCAATCATCGCGCGGGACTGCCTGCTCGCCGCGCACGTCGGTTCGGCCCTGCACGTCTGCCACGTGTCGACGGCTGGTTCGGTGGAGATCATCCGCTGGGCCAAGTCCAAGGGCTGGCGGGTGACCGCCGAAGTCACCCCGCACCACCTCTCGCTCACCGACGATCTAGCCGAGGACTACGACCCCGTGTACAAGGTCAACCCGCCGCTGCGGACCGCCGCTGACGTCGAAGGCCTGCGCCAGGGCCTGGCCGACGGGACGATCGACTGCGTGGCCACCGACCATGCGCCGCACCCGGCCGAAGCCAAGGACACCGAGTGGGCCGATGCCGCGTTCGGCATGACCGGCCTGGAGGTCGCGCTGCGCGCGGTGCAGCACGCAATGGTGGACACCGGACGCCTGGACTGGGCCGGGGTCGCGGACCGGATGTCGGTCCGTCCGGCTGGCATCGGGCGCCTCAGCGGCCACGGCATGCTCCCCGGGCCCGGCGTGCCCGCGAACCTCACGCTCTACGACCCGGCGGCCGGCCCAGAGCCGGTGGACCCGGCCCGGCACGCCTCCAAGAGCCGCAATACGCCGTTCCGCGGCGTCGCGCTGCCGGGCGCGGTGATCGCCACCTTCCTGCGCGGCACCGCGACCGTGCTCGACGGGAAGCTGGCCGCATGAGCGCCGGTGCTGGTTTCCCGGGCGGCAACGGTGCGGCACCGTCGGCCCTTCTCGTTCTGGAAGACGGCACGTGCTTTCGCGGGAGCACGTTCGGCGCCGAGGGGGAGACTTTCGGGGAGATGGTATTTAACACGGGCATGACGGGTTACCAGGAGACGCTCACTGACCCGTCTTACGCCCGGCAGATCGTCGCCATGACCGCCCCGCACATCGGTAACACCGGCGTCAACGGGGAGGATCCGGAATCGCGCCGGATCTGGGTCGGCGGCTACGTCGTGCGGGAGCCCGCGCGGCTGACGTCCAGCTGGCGGGCCACCCACGATCTGGGCACCGAACTGCGCAACCAGGGCGTCACCGGCATCGCGGTCCGCGGCACCCGCGCGCTCACCCGGCGGCTGCGGGAGCACGGCGCCATGCGCGCAGCGATCAGCACGACGGAAACCGACCCCGCCGCCCTGCTGGAGCGCGTGCTGGCCAGCCCGGGAATGGTCGGCGCCGACCTGGCCCGGTCCGTTACGACCCCCGCGCCCTACACCGTAAGTCCGCCGTCCGGTACACCCACCCGGTACCGGGTCGCCGCGGTGGACCTGGGCATCAAGGCCTCGACCCCGCGTTACCTGGCCCGGCTCGGCTGCGAGGTGCTGGTCCTGCCCGCGGACGCCTCCGCCGCCGCGATCCTGGCGGCCAGCCCGGACGGGGTCTTCTTCAGCAACGGCCCGGGCGACCCCGCCGCCGTCACCTACGCGGTGGGGGCGATGCGCGGCGTCCTGGCGGCCGGCGTCCCGGTGTTCGGGATCTGCCTGGGCAGCCAGATCCTTGGCCGCGCACTCGGCCTGGGCACCTATAAGCTGCGCTATGGCCACCGCGGCGTGAACCAGCCGGTGATGGACCTGGCCACCGGGCGCGTCCAGGTGACCAGCCATAACCACGGCTTCGCCGCCGCGCTGCCTGACTCCCTGGTCGACGTGAGCCCGGCCGGCCTCCCGGACCTCTCCGATTCCCCCGGTCCCTTCAGTCCCCCCGGCCCCTCCAGTTCCCCCGGCCCCTCCAGTTCCCCCGGCCCGTCCGGCACCTCTGGCCCCTCCAGTCCCGTTGGCCCCCCCAGTGCCTCTGGCCCTGCCGGAGGCTCCTCCGGCGGGACCGAGTGGGCACACATCCCGGCCGCGGCCCGCGCACCGTTCGACACCCCCTACGGTGCCGCGCAGGTCAGCCACGTCAACCTCAACGACGGCGTGGTCGAGGGCCTGCGCATGCTGGACCGCCCCGTCTTCAGCGTGCAGTACCACCCCGAGGCCGCCCCCGGCCCGCACGACGCGGTCGGCCTGTTCGAGCAGTTCTGCGCGGCCATGGAGCGCCCCCGGTGATCCCAGCCTCCGCACCCGTCCTCCCTGCGGGCCTGCCGCCGATTCGGGCAGCGTTTTCGGCGATATTCGCGGAAAACGCTGCCCACATCCTCACCACGCGCGGACTGCGCGTCCAGCCGAACGGGAGCACGTGATGCCGCGTCGCAGCGATCTGAAGTCGGTGCTGGTCATCGGGTCCGGGCCGATCGTGATCGGGCAGGGCTGCGAGTTCGACTATTCCGGCACCCAGGCGTGCCGCGTGCTCAAGGCCGAAGGCATCCGCGTCAGCCTGGTCAACTCGAACCCGGCGACGATCATGACGGACCCGGAGTTCGCCGACGCGACCTACGTGGAGCCGATCACCGCCGACGTGCTCGAGAAGGTCATCGCGGCCGAGCGCCCGGATGCGTTGCTGCCCACCCTGGGCGGCCAGACGGCGCTGAACGCCGCGGTCGAACTGCACGAGACGGGCATCCTGGCCCGGTACGGCACCGAGCTGATCGGCGCCCGGATCGACGCGATCAAGGCCGGTGAGGACCGCGAGCGGTTCAAGGAGATCGTGACCAGCCTGCCCCCGCTGGGCGGCGGCGCCGACGGTCCCGGCGAGGTGCCCCAGGTGCCGGACAGCCGCATCTGCCACTCACTGGAAGGGGTCTTCACCGCGGCCGGGCAGCTCGGCTACCCGGTCGTCGTGCGCCCCTCCTATACCCTCGGCGGCTCCGGCTCCGGCATCGCCCACACCCAGGACGAGCTGCGCCGCATCGCCGGGGCCGGCCTGGACGCCAGCCCCACCACCGAGGTGCTGCTGGAAGAGTCGATCCTCGGCTGGAAGGAATTCGAGCTCGAGCTCATGCGCGACCGTAACGACAACGTGGTCGTGGTCTGCTCGATCGAGAACATCGACCCGATGGGCGTGCACACCGGCAACTCGGTCACCGTGGCGCCCGCCATGACGCTAACCGACCGCGAGTACCAGCGGATGCGGGACACCGCGATCGCGATTGTCCGGGCCGTCGGCGTGGACACCGGCGGCTGCAACATCCAGTTCGCCGTCCACCCGCAGACCGGGCGCATGGTTGTGATCGAGATGAACCCCCGGGTGTCACGGTCCTCGGCGCTCGCGTCCAAGGCCACCGGGTTCCCGATCGCCAAGATCGCCGCCAAGCTCGCCATCGGCTACTCCCTGGACGAGATCCCGAACGACATCACCGGCCAGACGCCGGCCTGCTTCGAGCCCGCGCTCGACTACGTGGTGGTCAAGACCCCGCGGTTCGCGTTCGAGAAGTTCCCCAGCGCCGACACCGAGCTGACCACGCACATGAAGTCCGTGGGCGAGGCCATGGCCATCGGGCGCTCGTTCCCCGAGGCGCTGCAGAAGGCGCTGCGGTCGATGGAGTCCCGCGGTGCTCCGTTCAGCTGGCAGGAACCGCCCGGCGACGCGGCGGAACTGCTGCGCCGCTGTGCCGTCCCGCACGACGGCCGGCTGGGCACCGTGCACCAGGCGCTGCGCGCCGGAGCCAGCGTGGCCGACGTGGTGGCGGCCAGCACCATCGACCCCTGGTTCGTCGACCAGATCGCCCACATCGAGGAAATCGCCGGACTGGCCGGCGGCGCCATCCATCTCGAAGCCGAGACGCTGCGCATGGCTAAGGGGGCCGGGTTCTCCGACGCGCAGATCGGGCAGCTCCGCGGGATGAGCGAGGCCGGCGTCCGCGAGATCCGCTGGGGTCTCGGCGTGCGGCCGGTATTCCACGCGGTGGACACCTGCGCGGCCGAGTTCGCCGCGCGGACCCCCTACCTGTACTCCACCTACGACGACGAGACCGAGGTCCCGGCGGGGGACCGGCCCAAGGTGATCATCCTGGGCAGCGGGCCGAACCGGATCGGGCAGGGCATCGAGTTCGACTACGCCTGCGTGCACGCGTCGTTCGCGCTGGCCGAGGCCGGCTACGAGACGGTCATGGTCAACTGCAACCCGGAAACCGTCTCCACCGACTACGACACGTCCGGGCGGCTGTATTTCGAGCCGCTGACCCTGGAGGACGTGCTCGAGGTGGTGCATGCCGAGCGGGCCAGCGGGCCGCTGGCGGGCGTGATCGTCCAGCTCGGCGGGCAGACCCCGCTGGGCCTGGCGCGCGCCCTTGAGGCGGCCGGCGTGCCCATCGTCGGCACCAGCCCCGAGGCCATCCACCTGGCCGAGGACCGGGGCGCGTTCGCTGAGGTACTGGCCGCGGCGGGTCTGCCCGCGCCGCGGTACGGTATGGCCACCTCGGTGGAGCAGGCCCAGCAGGTGGCCGGGGAGATCGGTTATCCGGTGCTGGTGCGGCCCTCCTACGTGCTCGGCGGCCGCGGCATGGAGATCGTCTACGACGACGATACGCTGGCCGCCTACGTGCGCCGCGCCACCCAGGCCAGCCCGGAGCATCCGGTGCTCATCGACCGCTTCCTGGACGACGCGATCGAGATCGACGTAGACGCACTGTACGACGGCGAGGACCTCTACCTCGGCGGCGTGATGGAGCACATCGAGGAAGCGGGCATCCACTCCGGTGATTCGGCGTGCGCGCTGCCGCCCATCACGCTGGGCCATGGCGACATCGAGGCGATCCGCGACGCCACCCGGCGGATCGCGGCCGGAGTGGGGGTGCGTGGCCTGCTCAACGTGCAGTACGCGCTGGCCGCCGGCGTGCTGTACGTGCTGGAGGCCAACCCGCGCGCCTCTCGGACGGTGCCGTTCGTCTCCAAGGCCACCGCGGTCCCGCTGGCCAAGGCGGCCGCCCGGGTCATGCTCGGCGCCACCATCGCGGACCTGCGCGCCGAAGGCCTGCTCCCGTCCTCCGGGGACGGCGGGACGCTGCCGCTGGATGCCCCGGTGGCGGTCAAGGAGGCGGTGCTCCCGTTCGGCCGGTTCCGCAATACCCAGGGCGAAGGCGTGGACACCGTGCTCGGCCCGGAGATGCGCTCGACCGGCGAGGTGATGGGCATCGACGAGATGTTCGGCACCGCGTACGCCAAGTCGCAGGCGGCCGTGTACGGCTCGCTGCCGGTCAAGGGACGGGTCTTCGTGTCGGTCGCCAACCGGGACAAGCGGTCCATGGTGTTTCCGGTCAAGCGCCTTGCCGACCTGGGGTTCGAGATCTGGGCGACCCGGGGAACGGCCGAGGTGCTGCGCCGCAACGGCGTCCGTGCCAAGATCGTCCGCAAGCACAGCGACGGCCAGGGCCCGGACAGCGAGCCAACCGTCGTCACCCGGATCCTGGACGGCGAGGTGGACCTCATCGTCAACACGCCGTTCGGCAGCCCCGGGCACACCGGCCCGCGGCTCGACGGCTACGAGATCCGCTCGGCCGCCGTGCGGCGCGGCGTCCCGTGCGTGACGACCGTGCAGGGGCTGGGTGCCGCGGTACAGGGCATCGAGGCCACGATCCGCGGGGAGGTCGGCGTCCGGTCGCTGCAGGAGCACGCCGAACGCCTGCGCGGCAGTGCCGGCTGACCCGGCGGGCCGGGCCGGCTGACCGGGGCCGGCTGACCGGGGCCGGCTGACCGGGGGCCGGCTGACCGGGGCCGGCTGACCGGGGCCGGCTGACATCGGGCCCGGTTTGACATCGGGCCCGGCTGCCACGGGGCGGGCCGATACCGGCCCGGCTAACACCGGGCCGGGACTGCTGAACCGGCTGTTCCCACGCGATGCCTGCCGAGGCCGCCCGACGCGGTACGGTGCCGGGTAGCACGAGGCCGGGCGGCGTTATGACCGGACTATCCCTGGCCGGCGGGCCAGGGAGGGGTGCGGGCAACGTCCAGGACGTCAAAGGATGGTGAGCAGGGCGTGGCGCCGGTGCAGGTACGCGGGCCGGTCCTGACCGTGCGCCGGATCGACGCGTACCACGCGCTGACCATGATGGCCCCAGCCATCGCCTCCCGGTTCAAGCCGGGCCAGTTCCTCACGGTCGCCGTCGGCGGACCGGAAAGCTCGTTGCTCCTGCGCCGGGCCTTCGCCATCCACGACGTGCGCCCAGACCACGGCGGCACGGTCGAGTTCGTCTTTGCCGCCACTGAGCCGGGCACCCGCTGGCTGGCCCAGTTGCGCAGCCGGGACATGCTGGACGCGGCCGGCCCGCTCGGCCGCCCGTTCCCGGTCCCGCGCGAGTCGGCGAGCTGCCTGCTGGTCGGCGACGGCCCGGGCGCCGCGGCGCTGTTCCCGCTCGCGGACCGGCTACGCGAGCGCGGCTGCCAGATCGACTTCCTGGTTGGCGCCGGGAGCGCCGACCAGGTCTTCGGCGCGCTGCGCGCCCGGCGCACCGCGCGCAGCGCCACGATCACCACCGAGGACGGCTCGCTCGGCACCCGGGGCGTGGTCACCGACATGTTCAGCCAGGTCGTCCACGAGGCCCGCACCGACGTCATCTACGCGTCCGCCCCGCTGCCGGTGCTGCGGGACCTGACCGCGCTGGCCGGGCGGTACGACATTCCCGTGCAGGCCAGCGTGCAGGCGGCGGCCGGATGCGGGACCGGGGTGTGCATGAGCTGCGTGTTGCCGGTCGTCGGGTCCGACGGGATCACCCGGATCGTGCGCTCCTGCGTGGACGGCCCGGTGTTCCGTGGCGACATGGTGCGCTGGGCCGACGTGGGCACGATCCCGTTCGACGCGCTCGGCGCCCCCGGCTGGAAGCCGCCCCGCGCGCCGCACGTCCCGCGCGAAGCCCAGGCCTCGGCGCGGTCATCCTCGCCGCCGTCTGGCCCTGCGCCGTCCGCCCCGCTGCCGTGGGAGTCTGGCCATGCCGGTTGATCTCCGCGCCCGGCTGGGGACGTCGAGCTGCCGAATCCGGTCCTCACCGCCGCCGGTTGCGCGGGCACTGGCCGCGAGTTGGCGCAGTTCGTCGACGTGGCCAGGATCGGCGCCGTCGTGACCAGATCGATCATGATCGAGCCGCAGGCCGGTCGGCCGACGCCGCGCCTCGCCGAGACCCCCAGCGGCCTGCTCAGCTCGGTCGGGCTGCAGGGGCCGGGGATTGATGCGTTCCTGCAGCGTGACCTGCCGTGGCTGCTGTCGCGAGGCGCCCGCACGATGGTCTCGATCGCCGGCGGTACCGCGAGCGAATACGCCGAACTCGCCGCGCGGCTGTCCAGCGCGGCCGGGGTCACGGCGATCGAGCTCAACCTGTCCTGGCCGAATGCGGGCGGTCGCGGCCAGGATTTCGCCGCCCAGCCCGACACCGCGGCCCGGGTGGTGGAGGCGGCCCGCAGCGCGGTGCGGTATGACATCCCCGTGTTCGCCAAGCTGTCGGCGGACGTCACCGACATCGTGACCATCGCCCGCTCGTGCGTGGCGGCCGGCGCCAACGGCCTGACCATGATCAACACGCTGCCGGGCATGGTCATCGACCCGGAAAAGATGCGCCCGGCGGTCGCCGGCGTGCTCGGTGGCCTCTCGGGCCCGGCGATCCGCCCGATTGCCGTACGGTGCATCTGGCTGGTCCGTGAGGCACTCCCAGATGTTCCGGTTATCGGCGTCGGCGGCGTCCGCACGGGCCGCGACGCTCTCGAGCTGATCATGGCCGGGGCGACACTCATCGCGGTGGGCACCGCCATCTTCAACGACCCGTCGGCCTGCACCCGGATCCAGCGCGAACTGGAGGAGGAGCTCACCACGCTGGGTGCCGAGCGGCTCGCCGACGTGATCGGCCTGGCTCACCAGACCGGCGCCTCCTCCACGCCCCTGCGCCGCCGCCTAGCCTGACCCGTCCTGCACTCCGGCACTGCCGAGGTGCCCCGCCTCGCCACGCGGTCCGTCCTCGGCCCGCCCCGCCACGCGGTCCGTCCTCGGCCCGCCCCGCCACGCGGTCCGTCCTCGGCCCGCCCCGCCACGCGGTCCGTCCTCGGCCCGCCCCGCCACGCGGCGCGCTCCGATCCCAGGGCAGCGTTGGCACCATTGTGTACGCCACAGCGACAATGATGATCCCATCGTGGCGCCCCCGGCAGAGCGACGAGGTTGGGTTGCTGCTGGGAGTCGGGGGTGGCTGCAGGCGGCGCGACGTACGATTTTGTGTGTGACCAGTAGATCCACCGCGACGCAGCGCCTGCGGGACCTTGCGCTGCTGCGCCGCGTCCGCGACCGGATCGACAGGGAGTACGCGCAGCCGCTGGACGTCGAGGCGCTCGCCCGCGGCGCGCATATGTCCGCCGGGCACCTCAGCCGCGAGTTCAAACTCGCTTATGGCGAGTCGCCGTACAGCTACCTGATGACGCGGCGCATCGAGCGCGCGATGGCGCTGCTGCGCCGTGGCGACCTGAGCGTCACCGACGTCTGCTTCGCGGTCGGCTGCGCGTCGCTGGGTACCTTCAGCACTCGCTTCACCGAGCTGGTCGGCGTGCCGCCCAGCACCTACCGGAGCCAGGCAGCTCGCGCGACGGCGGGGCCACCGCCGTGTGTGGCGAAACAGGTGACCAGACCGATCAGGAATCGAGAAGCGCCGGTCACCGGGCCGCAGCTAGCGTGACCGTCATGGACATCACCATTCACGCGAGCTTCCTCCCGCATGACGACCCGGACGCCTCCCTGGCCTTCTACCGCGACACCCTCGGCTTCGAGGTCCGCAGCGATGTCGGGCAGGGCAAGATGCGCTGGATCACGGTCGGCCCCGCCGGCCAGCCCAGCACGTCCATCCTCCTGGCGCCGCCAGCCGCCGACCCCGGTATCACCGACGACGAGCGCCGGACCATCGCCGAGATGATGGCCAAGGGCACCTACGGCTGGATCCTCCTAGCCGCCAAGGACCTCGACGACACCTTCGAGCGGCTGCAGGCCAGCGACGCTGAGGTCGTCCAGGAGCCGGTCGAGCAGCCGTACGGGATTCGCGACTGCGCCTTCCGCGATCCCGCGGGCAATCTGATCCGCATCCAGGAGCGGCGCTGAGCCGTCCGGTGATCGCAGTCATGTGCACAGAGGCATACCGTGAGGCGCTGACGCGAGATTTCTCATCCACTGTGTCATCGGCGCCGACCCCGACCCCGACCCCGGCGTCGAGCCAGCGCCAGGCCGCTGAACCCGGCCGCGAAGGCGTTGCCGGGCGGCCGCTCCGGCGTCGGGCGAATACCGGACAGGACAATACGGAAAGCCGCGGCGTCGCGGCCGTGGGTGCGGTAGCCGGGAACGGCCCGGCGATGGCGCTCGCCAACGGTGCCACGGTCGTCAACGTCGAGGTCATTGACCAGCGCTGATCGGACTGCCGAGGAGACCAGCCCATGTCCGCCGCCGCGATCGGTGAGGCCAGCCGGTCGTTACCGGATATGCTGCGCACCCGGTCGTGCGCACAGGTGCCTTTGCCGCGACGGGGGTGTGCGCACAGGTGCCGTGACCCGGTTGTGCGCAGAGGCGCCTTTGCCGTGATCGGGGTGTGCGCAGAGGCGCCTTTGCCGTGACGGGGGTGTGCGCAGAGGCGCCTTTGCCGTGATCGGGGTGTGCGCAGAGGCGCCTTTGCCGTGATCGGGGGTGTACTCCAGAGGCGCGTCTGCCGCGGCCCATTGCACGCTGAGGCGCGTCCGTGTGCAATGGGGCGGTGGCGGTGCGTGTAAGCGGGTACAACCAACCGTGCCGGGCGGGATCCCGCCGGGCACGGCGGAGCAGCACCTACGCCGGGATACGTACGTGATGGGTGGGCCGGGAACTGCGATGCGCGACGCAATCGAAGCCGGGGTGCATTACTCTCAGGGGCGGCTGTTGATCTACCCTCGCGGGCCAGGCGACCGATGAACCTCCCGCGGCTTGCTGCGATCCACCGGCGGTCACGAACTGCTGGTGCCGCTGGCGTGGCGGCACGGCCGAAAACGCCCGCAACGAGCGGGCCCAGTGTTGTGCGCAGTGTGAGCGTTAACAACAAGCCGCGGGCGGGGGGCCGTGACCGGGACGTTCCGGGTCACGGGTGGCCGTCGTGGCCTGCCGTGGCCCGGCGCGTGCCGGGACATCGGGATGACCGTCCCGCAGAGCACAAGTCGAAGGAGTGGCCTTGAGTAAGCCCGCGCCAGTCGCCGTCGCGCTGGACGCACCCGATCTCGAAACCGCCGCGCGCTGGGCAGGCCTGGTCACGCCGCACGTGAGCACGGTGAAGATCGGCCTCGAGCTGTACCTGCGGTACGGCCCGGATGTGGTCGCCACCATCAGGGGCGCCAGCGGTGTGCGCGTGTTCCTGGATCTCAAGCTGCACGACATCCCGGCCACCGTGGCCGGCGCCGCGCGGAGTGTGGCCCGGCTGCGGCCGGAGGTCCTGACCGTGCACGCGATCGGCGGCCCCGATGTCATCCGGGCCGCCACGGAGGCCGCTCCCGCCACGAAGATCGCTGCGGTCACTTTGCTCACCTCGCTGAACGAGGACCAGCTGGGCCGCATCGGCGTGACGGGCAACGTGCACGACACCGTGCTGCGGCTCGCCGTCCTGGCCGTGGAGGCCGGCGCCCAGGGGGTTGTCTGCTCGCCGCGCGAGGTCAGCGCGGTGCGGGACGAGGTAGGGCCCGGCATCACGCTGATCACCCCGGGGGTGCGCCCGGCGGGCTCGGCGGCTTACGATCAGGCCAGGGTGGCGACGCCCGAGGAGGCCGTCAAAGCCGGGTCCGACCTGCTGGTGATCGGGCGTCCCATCACTGGCGCGCCGGATCCCGGTGCAGCTGCGGCTGCGGTGGCGGCGTCCCTACGGCGGCTCACCCCAGCTTGACCGTGACCCCGAACATCAGCCACCGTGAAATGTCACACTCGCGCGGGAGCGCGTAAGGGCGTGGTAAGGGAGCGCTAAGGCACGCCAGTACAAGTCATCAGGCCGATTCGTATGCACATGATTGGCCGTTTGTCTTCACCATAGGATGAACATGGTGTTGAAAGGTAAAATATTTACTCACCATGTGAGTTCGCTTGCCGGTCCGTTTCCGTGGGATTGCAGCGCCTTGCCGAGCCGTCTGTGCGGCGCGCGGCGGAGTGGCGCGAGCCGCCGTATGGAGTAACGGCATCAGTCGCCAGGCGACCGTCATCATATGCGTGATCCGGCCATGGCCAAATCCGCGAACCGGTGCCGGCTCAGGGCGCGCACCGCACGCGTGGCGGATTGACGGCGGGGCGGCGAAGTAATCTCGCCGCCCCCGTTCAGGAACAGCGCGAGTTGGCTTACTCTTGCGGAGGATGGCCCATCGTGGCCAGCCCTGCGGCCGGGATGCATCACGCATTCGTAAGCCGCCGGAACGGTGAACGGAGTGCTTGTGACCGTTGATTGTCTGCGGACAGTAATCATGTGATCACGCAGAGTAATATCCTTAAATTTATTATGACATAAACGGGGATTCGCGTTGCCGAAAGGTACGCTTACTCGCTAGTTTCCAGCCCACCAACGTTTTTACCCACGAAACCCGAGGTGACCTCGAGTGGCTCTTCCTCCCCTCACTCCTGACCAGCGCGCGGCGGCCTTGGAGAAGGCCGCCAGAGCGCGTAAAGAACGCGCAGAGGTGAAGAATCGCCTCAAGCGCGGAGCCACCACACTCTCTGACGTCATCAAGGAAGGCTCGACCGATGACATCATTGGCAAGATGAAGGTCTCGGCCTTGCTCGAGTCCATGCCCGGCGTCGGCAAGGTCCGCGCCAAGCAGATCATGGAGCGGCTCGGCATCGCCGAGTCCCGCCGGGTCCGCGGGCTTGGCGCGAACCAGCGGTCGGCGCTGGAGCACGAGTTCGGATCGGACATCTGAGGCGCTCAGCTGAATCCGGGAGGGGGCACGGGGGGCATGGTCGCCCAGTCCGGCGATTTCGTGCGCGACCCCGCCACCCCCGGCGGGGTCGCATGGACAGGCAGTGAATACTGCCTATCCATGCGGAAGTACTCCCGGCTGACCGTGCTCTCCGGCCCCTCCGGGGTCGGGAAGAGCACGGTCGTCGCGGAACTGCGGCGATGCTGCCCCGACCTGTGGCTGTCGGTCTCCGTTACCACCCGCGCGCCGCGGGCGGGGGAGGTCAACGGCCGGGAATACTACTTTGTCGACGACAAAGAGTTCGACCGGCTAGCGGCCAGTGGCGAGCTACTGGAATGGGCGGAGTTCGCGGGCAATAGGTACGGAACGCCGCGTAAGCCCCTCGATGAGAAGCTGGCGGAAGGCATTCCCTGCCTCCTCGAGATCGACCTTGAGGGGGCGCGGCAGGTTCGCCGGAGCATGCCCGACGCGCGCCTGGTCTTCCTGGCCCCGCCGTCCTGGGATGAACTGGTCCGCCGGCTTACCGGGCGCGGCACGGAGCCGCCCGACGTCGTGCAGCGGCGCCTCGACGCAGCACGCCGTGAGCTCGCCGCGGAGAGCGAATTCGACCTCACGCTGGTGAACACGTCGGTCCAGGAGGTATGCCACCAGGTGGTAGGCTTGGTCTTCGGCTGACCGGATGACCGGTGAGCATGAGCCAGACGAAAGGCGTGACGTGGCAGGGACTCCCGCCGCAGATGGCATTATCAACCCGCCGATCGACGACCTTCTCAAGGTCGTGGATAGCAAGTACCAGCTCGTGATCATGGCTGCGCGGCGGGCGCGGCAGATCAATGCGTACTACTCGCAGTTGGGCGAAGGCCTGCTCGAGTACGTGGGCCCGCTGGTCGAGACCCGGGTCCAGGAGAAGCCGCTGTCCATCGCGCTGCGCGAGGTGCGGGACGGGCTTCTCTCGGTCGAGCCCACCGAGGGCTGACGTCCGCCTGACCGGGGGCGGGGGACACGTGGCGCCACGGGTCATTCTCGGCGTAACGGCGGGCATTTCCGCGTATAAGGCGTGCGAGCTTCTCCGGCGTCTCACCGAAACCGGTCATGACGTGCACGTGGTGCCTACTCCGGACGCGCTGCGATTCGTCGGGGAGACGACCTGGTCCGCGCTGTCCGGTCATCCTGTCGCCACCGACGCCTGGACCGGAGCCGACCAGGTTCCGCACGTCCGGCTCGGCCAGTCGGCGGATCTCGTGGTTGTCGCCCCGGCGACCGCGGACCTGCTGGCGCGGGCCGCCGCGGGCATGGCAGGTGACCTCCTCACCGCGACGCTGCTGACCGCGCGGTGCCCGGTGCTGTACGCGCCCGCGATGCACACAGAGATGTGGGAGCATCCGGCTACCCAGGCCAATGTGGCGCTGCTCCGCGAGCGCGGCGCGATCGTCCTCGAGCCGGCCAGCGGCCGCCTGACCGGTGCGGACTCCGGGGTGGGCCGGCTGCCCGAGCCCGGTGAGATATTCGCGGCCGCGATGCGCCTCCTGTCCCGGGGCGCGGACGGCCTTGCCCAGGATATGGCCGGCCGCACGGTCGTGGTATCCGCCGGGGGGACCCGCGAGGAACTCGATCCGGTGCGGTTCCTGGGCAACTGGTCCTCCGGGCGGCAGGGATACGCGTTTGCGGAAACTGCCGTCGCCCGCGGGGCCAAGGTCACGCTGGTCGCGGCCAACGTCGCGCTGCCGGACCCGGCCGGGACCCGCATCATCCGGGTGACATCCGCGCTCGAGATGCGCGACGCGCTCCTGGCCGAGACCGTCGGCGCCAACGCGGTCGTGATGGCCGCCGCCGTCGCCGACTTCCGCCCCGCGGCACGGAGCGACGCGAAGGTGAAGAAGGACGGGTCGGCGCCTGCCCCCATTGACCTCGTCCAGAACCCCGACATTCTCGCCGAGCTGTCCGCACGCCGGGCCGCCCCTGGCGGTGCCGCGGCGGGCACCCCGCCCGGGGAGCCCCGGCCCGGCCAGGTCATCGTCGGCTTCGCGGCGGAGACCGAACTGGATCTGGCCGGCAGCCGCGCGAAGCTGGCCCGCAAGGGCTGTGACCTGCTGGTCGTGAACCGGGTCGGCAACGGCCTGGCCTTCGGGACCAGCGACAACGAGGCCGTCGTGCTGGGCGCCGACGGGTCCCAGACATGGATCGCGCGGGCCGCCAAGGAGGTCCTGGCCGACGCCGTTTGGGATCTTGTGGCGTCAAGGCTGCGGGCAAAGGTAGCCTTACGCGAGCCGCACGGGGTGTATCACCAGGCGGTCAGCAGCGATCATGTGAGGGACACTCCCGTATCCCTGGCACCGGCACCGGCTATGTGATCATGGGTAAACTTCGGGCGAGTCTGCCGGGAAGAAAACTGGACCCACAGAAAGAAAAGGGAATCTCGTGGCACGTCGCCTGTTTACCTCTGAGTCGGTCACCGAGGGTCATCCAGACAAGATGGCCGACCAGATCAGTGACGCCATTCTCGACGCCATGATCAAGGACGACACCGAGAGCCGTGTCGCGGTCGAGACGATGATCACCACCGGCCAGGTCCATGTGGCGGGCGAAGTAACCACGCGCACCTACGTCGACATCCCGGGCATCATCAGGGAGAAGATCCTCGAGATCGGCTACGACTCCTCGGCCAAGGGCTTCGACGGCGCGTCCTGTGGCGTGTCGGTGTCCATCGGCTCCCAGTCGCCGGACATCGCGCTCGGCGTCGACGAAGGCTATGAGTACCGGGAAGGCGAGGGCACCGAGGACTTCGACCGCCAGGGGGCCGGCGACCAGGGACTCATGTTCGGCTACGCCTGCCGCGAGACGCCCGAGCTGATGCCGCTGCCGATCATGCTGGCGCACCAGCTGTCCAAGCAACTGTCCACCGTCCGCCGTAGCGGCACCGTCCCGTATCTGCGCCCGGATGGCAAGACGCAGGTGACGGTCGAATATTCGGGTATCACCCCGGTCCGGCTGGACACGGTTGTGGTGTCCACCCAGCACGCTCCGGACATCAACCTGAAGGAACTGCTCGCCCCCGACATCAAGGACTACGTGGTCGACCCGGTGGTCGGTGCCCTGGAACTGGACACGTCCAACTACCGGCTGCTGGTCAATCCCACCGGCCGTTTCGAGGTGGGCGGCCCGATGGGCGACGCCGGCCTGACCGGCCGGAAGATCATCATCGACACCTACGGTGGCATGGCGCGGCACGGCGGCGGGGCGTTCTCCGGCAAGGACCCGTCCAAGGTGGACCGCAGCGCGGCCTACGCCGTGCGCTGGGTGGCCAAGAACGTCGTCGCGGCCGGGCTCGCCGAGCGGTGCGAGACCCAGGTCGCGTACGCGATCGGCAAGGCCAAGCCGGTCGGCTTGTTCGTCGAGTGCTTCGGTACCGAGAAGGTGCCGGTTGAGCGAATCCAGGATGCCGTCCTCGAGGTCTTCGACCTCCGGCCGCGAGCCATCATCTCCGTGCTGGATCTGCAGCGTCCCATCTACTCGCAGACCGCCACCTTTGGTCACTTCGGCCGCTCCGAGCCGGACTTCTCCTGGGAGCGCGCCGACCGCGTCGAGCAGCTCCGGTCCGCCGCCGGCCTCTGAGCCGGCACCGGCCACCAAGCCCAGGGACCAGGCCTGCCGGACCCGTTCCGGCGGGCTGCCCCGGGCTCCTGCGTGCCTGCCCGGTGGAACAGCCGCTGGCGGCGCCGCCCATCCTCGTTACTTAGGGTGAGCTCACGTCGGATTATGCCCGCATGAGGGCCAGCTCCAGCCGGCGCATTAATCCGTTTCTGCTCGATCAGACATTTCGTTCCTGCTGGCCCGCGCTGTCCCCCGTGCCGGCCGTTCGGGTCCGCCGTTTTCCTGGCCGGCCTGACCGGCGGAGGCCCCGCAAATGGGTAAACGGGCAACATGGCTGCATACGCGGGATATCGGAAAGCCTGCCGACATTTCGAAACTTTACCCCGCGCAGCCATCCGCCAGAATTCACTCCGCCTTGGTGCGGAATCCTCCATCGTCTCGGCTGTGCCGGTGGCCGGACGCCGTCCGGGTGTGCTCAGGCGGCCCGCTGACGTGCGGGTGCACGCGCACCTCGTTCGCCCCGCAGGCGCCGGATGCCCCGCCGGTCCCTGATTCCGGTCAGGCCTGGCACGGAGGCCAGCGATTCTTTCCCGTCCGAAAATGAGATGGGTGCGCGACCGCGGTTACCGTTTACTTATTGTTTGGCTACCGTCACGCAGACGTTGACGTTAGGACATGCGGATGATACCCCGTTCATAACGAAACGTACACTTTGTCCGTTTACTTGGGCCGGCTAATAACTGACGCCAGCCGGAAGGGGAACGGCTTTTCTGGCGGCCGCCTCACTGTCTGGCAACACCAGTCGCACGAGCAACCGTGTGTCACGGCACTTGCGGATGACTGTGCGGATGAATATGCGAAAGCTCATGCGGATGCACGTGCATCCCTCGTACCATAAGGCTTATCCGGGCCCGCACGACGCGGCCGGAGTAGCCGTGCCACGGCCGTGTCTGAGGTCACCGGCCCGCCGCACGGTTACGTGGTGATAGCCAGTCAGGAGACACGACCATGCGCGGCATCTATAACGGCATGTCGGCCAGGGACCTTGAGGGAGCGGCGTGGCGAAAGAGCCAGCGCAGTAACTCCCAGGGAGCCTGCGTGGAGATTGCGAGGATCGGCACCGAGACGGTGGCGATGCGCAACTCCCGCGACCCGCACGGCCCGGCGCTCATCTGCCAGCGGGCGGGCATTGTGGCCCTCATGAACGGCTTGCGGAGCGGGGAGTTCGACGATCTCGTCTCCTGACCCGGCGGCCGTGCGTGCTTCGGGGCACCCCGGCCCGGGCATTCTCACAGCGCGCCTGGTGCGCAACGGCCGTCCGGCCATCGGCGCGGCCGCCGGGATATCCCAACCGGAGAGACCGACATGACGGAGACCCCGCTCGACGTGGCCGCGCTGGACGCCCAGCGGTCCCGGCTACGGGCCACCTACCTGATGGAGACGCGGCCGGTCAGCATCGCGCGCGGCATTCACCACACCGCGCTGATCAGCTCCAATGCCGAACGCACCATCCGCTTCTACCAGGAGGTCCTGGAATTCCCGCTGACCGAGATCGTTGAGAACCGGGACTACCAGGGCTCCAACCACTTCTTCTTTGACGTGGGCAACGGCAACCTGCTGGCCTACTTTGACTTTCCCGGCCTGGATGTCGGCCCGTATGCCGAAGTGCTCGGCGGACTGCACCACCTGGCCATCTCGGTAACCCCGGAATCGTGGCGGCACCTGCGCGCCAAGCTCGACGCGGCCGGTGTCCCGTACCAGGTGGAAAGCGGTGCGTCGATCTACTTCCGCGACCCGGACGGGGCACGCATCGAACTGCTCGCCGATCCGCTCGGCGAGATGTACGGCGCCACCGTGCTCTGAGGCCGCTCGGGGCTGTGCTACCCCCTGGCCACGCCCGCCGTGACGTCGGCGGCGGGTGTGGCCTCCTGCGACCGGACGGTCCGCCGCCCGGCGATGAGCCAGCCGGCGAAGGCGATGACCAGCGCCACCACGACGCCGAGGTTCGCGAACGCCCAGGTGCCGGTCCGGCCGCCAAGTCCGAACGGGCCCAGGAGGTAGCCCTGCCACTTCAGCCAGCCCGCCGAGGTGTTGGTTACCAGGCCCCAGCCCACGGCGGTGCCGATCACCATGAGGGTGACCGGAAGCCAGCGCACGTCGCCGTAACGACCGCGCCGGTCGTAGAAGTCCCCGTCGGCGTAGTCCCGGCTGCGCAGCGCGATGTCGGCCACCATGACGCCGCACCAGGCGGCGATCGGCACGCCGAGCGTGATGAGGAATCCCTGGAACGGCCCGATGAAGTTATGCGAGAAGAACACCACGTAGATGGTCCCGGCGATCATCAGGACGCCGTCGATCATGGCCGCGACGTAACGGGGGGCGGGCAGCCCGGCGGCCAGCAGCGTCAGCCCCGACGAGTAGATGTCCAGCACCGCACCGCCCACGAGCCCGAGCACGGCGACGATGGCGAACGGGAACAGGTACCAGGTGGGCAGGATGGTGGTCAGCGCGCCGATCGGGTCAGCCGAGATGGCGGTGTTCAGCGTGGCCGACGAGCCCGCCAGCAGCAGCCCGAACCCCAGCAGGAAGATGGGTGCGATGGCCGATCCGAAAGCCGTCCACCCGACGACGCCGCCGCTGGAGGCGCACCGCGGCAGGTAGCGCGAGTAGTCGGCGGCGGTGTTGACCCAGCCCAGGCCGAACCCTGTCCGGGCCTGCCTTTGTCCGGGCCTGCCGCTGTCTGGCCCGCCCCTGATCCCCTGCCTCTGTCCGGGCCTGCCTTTGTCCGGGCCTGCCTCTGTCCGGGCCTGCCTTTGTCCGGGCCTGCCTCTGTCCGGGCCTGCCTCTGTCCGGGCCTGCCTCTGTCCGGGCCATTCCCCACGAGCCTCGGCTCTGGTCACCGGACCCATCCGCCCCAGGCTCGTCCCGATCTTGTGCAGTTGTGGCTGTGGGAGCAGCCATAACTGCACAAGATCCAGATATCGCCTGGGAGAAGGGCCCGGGCCGGGAAAGGGCGGCGGCTGGGCGTGCCGTGGCAGGATCGGGAGGTGCCCACCATCCTGCTGCTTTCCACCGCCGACACCGAACTCCTCGCCGCTCGCGCCTCGGGGGCCGACTACCGGACTGCGAACCCGGCGCGCATGTCCCTCGATGAGCCGGAGCAACTCGCCGCGCTCACCGATGGGGCGACCCTCGTGGTACTTCGCCTGCTTGGCGGGCGCCAGGCGTGGCCCGAGGGGATTGCCCGGCTGCGCGCCACCGGCCTGCCGCTGGTCGCGCTCGGCGGGGAGTCGGCGCCCGACGCGGAGCTCATGGCACTGTCCACCGTCCCGGCCGGGGTGGCCGCCGAGGCGCTCGGCTATCTGCGCGAGGGCGGTCCGGCCAACTTGCGGGAACTCGCGGCGTTCCTGTCCGACACCGTGCTGCTCACCGGCGAGGGCTTCGCCCCGCCCGGGACGGCCCCCTCCTATGGCCTCCACCACCTCCCCGCTCCGTTGGACGCTCCGCAGCGCGCCCGAGCCACACAGGACGCCCGAGCCACACAGGACGCCTCAGCCACAGGCACACAGGACACTCTGGCCACACAGGGTAGCTCAGCCCCACGCAGCGCCTCAGCCTCACACGACGCCCCAGCCCCGTTCGGCCCCGACGGGCGGCCCACGGTCGCGGTGATCTTCTACCGGGCGCACGAACTCTCCGGCAACACCGGGTTCGTCGATACGCTCTGCGCGGCCATTGCCGAGAAAGGCGGGACGCCGCTGGCGGTCTATTGTTCCTCGCTCCGGTCCGCCGACCCCGGCCTGGCCGAACTCCTCCGCGAGGCCCGCGTCATCATCACGACCGTCCTGGCCGCCGGGGGATCGGTCGCCGCCGACCAGGGCGCGGAGGGGGACTGGGACGCCGGCGTGCTCGCCGGGCTGGGGGTCCCGCTCATCCAGGGGCTTTGCCTGACCTCATCGCGCGCGCAGTGGCAGGAGGCCGGCGGCGGCCTCAGCCCGATCGACGCCGCCATGCAGGTCGCCATCCCCGAGTTCGACGGGCGGCTGATCGCGGTGCCGTTCTCCTTCAAGGAGGAGGGCCCGGATGGCATCCCGGTTTACGTCGCCGACGAGGAGCGGGCCGGCCTCGCGGGCATCGCCGTCCGGCACGCCCGGCTGGCCATCACGCCGAACCGGGATAAGCGCGTTGCGATCATGCTGTCTTCCTACCCGACGAAACACTCCCGGGTTGGCAACGCCGTCGGCCTCGACACCCCGGCCTCGGCGGTCCGTCTGCTGCAGGCCCTGCGCGAGGCCGGATACGACCTCGGCGACGGATTCCCCGAAGACGGCGACACGCTAATCCACACCCTCATCGCCGCTGGTGGCTACGACACCGAATGGCTAACCGAGGAACAGCTCAGCGCCGCACCGGCCCGGGTCCCGCTGGCCAGCTACCGCCGGTGGTTCTCTTCGTTGCCGAACGGGCCCCGGCAGAGGCTGATCAGCCAGTGGGGTGAGCCGCCGGGTGAGCTGTACACCGACGGCGACGACCTGGTGCTCGCGTCCCTGCAATTCGGTCACGTCGTGGTGATGATCCAGCCGCCGCGCGGTTTCGGTGAGAACCCGGTCGCCATCTACCATGACCCGGATCTGCCGCCGTCCCACCACTATCTGGCGGCCTACCGGTGGCTGGACGAGGAGTTCGGCGCGGACGCGATCATCCATCTGGGCAAGCACGGCACGCTGGAATGGCTGCCCGGCAAGGGCCTGGGGCTGTCGGCGGAGTGCGCACCGGACGCCGTGCTGCAGGACGTTCCGCTCATCTACCCCTTTATCGTGAACGACCCGGGGGAGGGGACTCAGGCCAAGCGGCGCGCGCACGCGGTCATCGTTGATCACCTTGTCCCGCCGATGGCGCGCGCCGACAGCTACGGCGAGCTTGCCAAGCTGGAACAACTGCTGGATGAGTACGCGACGGTGGCGGCGCTGGACCCGGACAAGCTGCCAGCCGTCCGGGCGCAGATCTGGTCGCTGGTACACACCGCGCAGCTCCACCACGACCTGGGCGTCCCCGCCGAGCCGGGCGAGACCGAGTTCGACGAGTTCGTGCTGCACATCGACGGCTACCTGTGCGAGGTCAAGGATGCCGCGATCCGGGACGGCCTGCATATTCTCGGCGAGGCTCCCGCGGGCGAGGCGCTCGTCAACCTCGTGCTGGTCATCCTGCGCTCGGCCCAGCTGTGGAGTGCCCGCTGGGGTGCGCTCCCGGGCCTGCGCGCGGCCCTCGGCCTCGCCGAAGGCGGCGCCGCCGCCTCCCGCGCGGAGACCGACCGCTACGAGCACACGTCCCGGGGGCTCGTCGAGGCCATGGCCGCCGCCTACTGGGACCCTGCCCGCGTCCACGCCGTAATCGCCGCCGTCCTCTCCCCGGCACCCGCTCCCGCAGAGCCCGCTCCCGCAGAGCCCGCCCCAGCGCCGGGAGGTGGCCCGGGTGGGGGAGTGGCAGGTGATCCCAGGGACGGTGGTGGCCCGGATGGGGGAGTGGCAGGTGATCCCGGCGACGGCGGCGGCCTGGACGGCGGAGAAGGTGCGCAACCGTCCGTTAAGGATCATGGGCGGGACGCGGCCGCGGTCGCGCGGGTTCTGCAGTTTGCCTGTGCCGAAGTCGTGCCACGGCTCGCCGCCACGGCCGGGGAGATTGGCGCGGTGCTGCACGCGCTGTCCGGCGGGTACGTGCCCGCCGGGCCGTCGGGTTCGCCCACCCGGGGGCTCGTCAATGTGCTGCCAACCGGGCGGAACTTCTACTCGGTCGATCCGAAGGCCATCCCGTCGGCCAATTCCTGGGACACCGGGTCGGCGCTGGCCGAATCGCTGCTCGCCCGGCACCTGGCCGACGAGGGCAGCTACCCGCGCAGCGTGGGCCTGACCGTCTGGGGGACGTCCGCGATGCGCACCCAGGGCGATGACATCGCCGAAATCCTCGCGCTGATCGGCTGCCGCCCGGTGTGGGACGAGGGCTCGCGCCGGGTCACCGGCTTTGCGGTGGTCCCCGCGGCGGAGCTGGGCCGCCCGCGCATCGACGTCACGGTGCGCATCTCCGGCTTCTTCCGTGACGCGTTCCCGCACGTCATCGCGCTGCTGGACGACGCCATCGGCACGGTCGCGGCGCTGGACGAGCCGGTCAACGTGAACTACCTGCGCGCGCACGCCACCGCCGACCAGGCCACCCACGGGGACTGGCGCCGCGCGACGACGCGGATCTTTGGCTCCAAGCCGGGGGCGTACGGGGCAGGCCTGCTCCCGCTCATCGACGCGCGGAACTGGCGTGACGACGCCGACTTGGCCGAGGTCTACGCGGTCTGGGGTGGCTATGCCTACGGCCGCGACCTCGACGGCGCCCCGGCCCGGGCCGACATGGAGACCGCGTTCGCCCGGATCGCGGTGGCGGCCAAGAACGCCGATACCCGCGAGCACGACATCGCCGACTCCGACGACTACTTCCAGTACCACGGCGGCATGGTGGCGATGGTCCGGTCCCTGACCGGGCGCAGCCCGGCCGCCTACATCGGCGACTCGGCCACGCCCGACGCGGTGAAGACCCGCACGCTGGCGGAGGAGACACGCCGGGTGTTCCGGTCCCGGGTGGTCAACCCGCGGTGGATCGCGGCGATGCGCCGGCACGGCTATAAGGGCGCGTTCGAGCTGGCTGCGACGGTGGACTACCTGTTCGGTTACGACGCGACCGCGCACGTCGTGTCGGACTGGATGTACGAGCGGCTCGCCGCTGCCTACGTGTTCGACCCGGAGAACCGGGCCTTTATGGAAAAATCCAACCCCTGGGCCCTGCGTGGCATCACCGAACGCCTCCTCGAGGCGGCCCAGCGTGGCATGTGGGCGGAACCGGACTCCAAGACGCTGGACCAGCTCCGCCAGGTCTTCCTCGACCTTGAGGGCGACCTGGAGGCCGGGGATTAGCAGAGGGCAGCCGGGCGCCAAGTTATTGCGATGTCACGGTTCGCGATTCGCACGTCACGTGTAAGACTGGAAAGCGATGGTTCCAGCGGAGGCTTGATGGCTCAGGCATCACATGTGCCGACCGGTGTTGACCCCAGTGTCCCCACCCCGGCGCGGATATACGACTACATGCTGCGTGGCGAGCACTATCTCGACGTGGACGTCCGTGCGGCCGAACAGATCCTGGGCGCCGTGCCGGAGATCAGGGACTGTGCGTGGTCTAACCGCGGGTTTCACCAGCGAGCGGCCAAATGGATGGCCGAGCACGGAATCCGGCAGTTCATCGACATAGGCTCCGGACTGCCGACCGTTGGCAACACGCACGATGTTGTCCAGAAGGTCGTCCCGGATGCCAGGGTCGTCTATGTCGACAACGATCCGATGGTGGAAGCGCAGGGCCGGGTGCTGCTCGCGGGCACGGGGACGACCGCCGTGATCCGCGGTGACGTGCGTGAGCCGGAGACGATTCTCGGCCACCCGGACCTGCGCCGGCTCATTGATTTCAGCGAGCCGGCGGGCGTCCTGATGACCGCCGTCCTGATGTTCGTGTCCGACCGGTCGGATCCGTGGGGCCTGGTGGCGCGCTACATGAATGCGGTGTCGGCTGGCAGCTACCTTTCGCTGTCGCACCTCACCGACGAGCGCAAGCCGCCGCTCGCCGTGCAGCGGTTCCGTGCCGTCTTCGACAAAGCCAGCGAGCGCATGCACTTCCGGTCGCACGCCGATATCGCGCGGTTCTTCGACGGGCTGGAACTGGTCCCGCCGTACGACGGCGCCGAGCCCGGGCTCACCTTCACCGGCATCTGGGGCGCGGAGGATCCGGTGCTCGCGGACAGCGAGGGACAGCGCTGGCTCTGCTGCGGCGTGGCCAGGCGGCCGTGATCGCCAAGCCCACGGCCGAGGAGCTCGGCATCGATCCGGACGCTCAGGAGTGGCAGCGTTCGGGAGAGGGCGCCGGGGCCATAGAGGTTACTTTCACCGGCGGGGCATCCGGTGTTCCCCGGGCATCCGGTGTTCCCCGGGCATCCGGTGTTCCCCGGGCATCCGGTGTTCCCCGGGCGTCTGGTGTTCCCCGGGCGTCTGGTGCGGATGAGCCGGGCCGTGCGGAGGACTGGGTGCTGATGCGGGTCGCCGGAGATCCGGATCGCCGGGTGCTCGTGTTCGACCGGAACGAGTGGGAGTGCTTTTTGGACGGGGCCCGGAAAGGCGAATTTGATGACGCGACCGATAATGCCGCGCCGTAGGCCTCTGGTTCGGGCCGCAATTGGGGTCGCTTGACCTCAGAAAATGCCATAAACGCGGGTGGGGGAGGCGTCGCCAGCCGACTGCAATGCGGTCAGCCTGTTTAAAGAATGGCCTATTTAAAGTATAGAATTGTGAATCGCAAGTTGGGTAGCCTTATGTCGAAGTTAAGACCTTGTCAAGGAGGCGAACGGGCATGAGTGACGACGCCTACGGCGCCACCATCGCCAAGCGCCGGCTCTCTCACCGCCTCGCCGAGCTCCGCGTGGCCAGCGGCTACACCGCGAACCATGTCTGCGACATCCTGAACTGGGGCCGCGGCAAGGTCGGCCGCTTCGAGGCCAACCAGTGGAAGCGTCCCGAGCTGAGCGACGTCCGGGACCTGCTGCGCATCTACGGGGTCAAGGGCGGCGAGGCGGAGGAGGTCGAGGAGCTCGCCATGCGGGCGCGGGCCCGGCCCTGGTGGCGCGACTTCGCGGAGATCTTCGACAGTGAATTCCCCGGTTACGAGAACGACGCGAGCACGATCCGCGCGTTCATGCCGCTGATCCTGCCCGGCTTGCTCCAGACGCCCGCCTACATCGAGTCCCTCCTGCGGACCGGTCCCCGGCCGCCCCGGTGGCGGCGTGAGGCGCTGGCCGCGCGACTGCGCCGGCAGGAGATCCTCGAGCGTTCCGGCGAGATCGCCCCGATGCTGAGCGCCGTGATCACCGAGGCGTCGCTGCTCTACCGCTGGGGTACGCGCGGCGACCGCAGGGAGCAGATCGTCCATCTCGTGGAAATGGCCGGGCGCCGCAACGTTGAACTGCGGGTCCAGCGTTTCGAGGACGGCCCGCCGAGCGGGGCGCACTCGATGGTGAACATCTTCGGCTTCGATGGCGAGGATCCGAGCCTCGTCTTTGTGGAAACCGATTATGCGGTCGAGGAGGTGAGCAAGCGGGAATCAGTGAACGGCTATCTGCAGTCGTTCGAACGTGCCTGTGACGGGGCGCTCGACCCGCGCGACACGGTGGACTACCTCGAGCATCTCGCTGAGCGACTGGAGTGAGCAATGACTGATCTGTCTCAGGCCATCTGGCGGAAGGCCCGCCGCAGTTCGCACAATGGGGGCTGCGTGGAGATCGCAGCCAACCTCCCCGACGTCACTGCCGTCAGGGACAGCAAGCACCCGGAAGGCGGCGCGCACGTCGTCGACCGGCTTGCGTTCGCCCGGTTCCTGGCGGACATCAAAGAGGGGCGCTACGACATCTAGATGCCATAGCGGGCGGTAATGAATCCCCCGGGCTGCACCCTGGGGGATTCACCCACCGACCGGCCTGTCTCAAAGGCCTGGCGGTCCCGCAGAGGGCTCCCGCCGCGACTGACTGTACACGTGGGATTTGTTTGCTGTCATAATGCGTTATCCCGTCAGTCATTAGCTGAGATAAATGCACCCCCATGCGCTGGGCATATATAGCCGCGCCGCCGGAAACTGGCCCGGTCGGCACCGCTCCATCGCCGCGGTCCGGAATGCTTTGTTTATGTGTGATTGACCACTTAAGTCTTGTGGAACACTTCCTGTGCTCATAATCTGTGCTTCACAGATTATGAAAATGAAAGCCTGAGATCGCGAACCATTAGTGCGGCCCCCCGGCCCCCGGGGCCGCAACCGCCGGGGTCACCCGACGGCAGTCCGGCGGGAGGAACAGGGGTATGGGCGGCTTGCGCACGCTGGTGACCGGAGCGTGCTGTGCCTGGCCGCTGCCCACGGACGCATCCTGCGCGAGAGCGGCCCGCCGGTTCTACCGCGCGGCCGCGGCCGAAGCCGGGATCCGGCCCGGGCTGATCGACAACGGCGTCCTGATGGCCAGTGAGCTGGCCGCCAACACGCTGCACGCCCGCGGAGACGTCAGCGGCCCGTCGCGGCCGGCCACAGCGCGGCCCGAACTGTGGCTGTATCTGCGCGGCAGCGGCATGACGCGCGAACTTGTGTGCAAGGTGTTCGATGCGTCCCCGGGATGGCGGCCGGGCCGCACCCCGGGCGCGCCCCCGCCCCGTGCCGCCGCCGAGGCCACGAGCGGACGTGGACTTCAGGTCGTGCACGAGCTCTCCCACGGACGGTGGGGCCATCACCTCACCCGGGCCAGGTTCGGCGGACGGAAGGCACGCGGCAAGGCGGTCTGGTTCGCGCTTCCCGTTCCGTCGCGGGGCGGCACGTCCCCGGCCCCCGGCCTTGGGGACACCTGGGCGGCCGACCTGGACGCGATACGCCAATGCCGCCGGCTCAGCGCGTGCCAGGCCGCCGGTGAACTGGAGGCGATGCTGTCCGCCCGGGGGCTCGGCGGCCGGCTCCTGCGCGCCGATCAGCCCGCCGCGGACATCTCGGTGCTCTGGGTACCACGTGGCCTGATCGTCTGCTGCCGGGACGGCGCCGTATCGCTGCGGACCCCGGCCGGCGACAGCCAGCACTGGACGTACGCGGACCTGGTCGACGTCACCGAGCGGGCCGTCTGGATGCACGAGGAGATCGAGCACACCGTCGCCGGCGCACCCGAGGCGGTCGGCTAACGTTCCGGCTCAACCCGACAAAATCAATTAACGAAACGGTGCCCACGCGGGGGCGGTGCCAGCGCAACGGGCGATGCCTGCGCAACGGACCATAGCGATCTAACGAACGGTGTCCGTGTAACCGGCGGTGCCTTCGCAACGGGTGGTGCCCGCGCAACCGGCGGTGCCCGCGCAACCGGCGGTGCCTGTGTAACCGGCGGTGCCTGTGTAACCGGCGGTGCCTGTCGCAACGGGCGGTGCCTTCGCAACGGGCGGTGCCTTCGCAACGGGCGGTGCCTGCGTAACGGGCGGTGCCTGCGCAACGGGCGCGTCCTGTCAGCGGGCGGTGCGGGTGCTCATCGCGGCGGCCACGTTCGCGTAGGCGTCCAGTACCCGGTCCCAGAATCCGCCTACGTCGATAGCGGTGGCGACGAGGGCGTTGCGCCCGGCGGCGGGGGCGCGGAAATCGGTGACGGTCATGCCCGAGGTCCACCGGCCCGTGGTCTCGACCTCAACCCGGGCGGGCAGGCAGCCCAGCAGGGCGGGGTCGGCTACGTAGGCGACCGCGCACACATCGTGCACGGCGGGATCGGCCGCGATCACGGCGAGGGCGTCGTCGTCCCGGCCGGGTTCCCAGCCGGGCCCGGCCCCGGGGACCGCGGCGAGCGGGTCCTCATCCGACGCGTAGTGCGCGAGGCCGGGCAGCACCAGCTCGCTGGCCAGCGCGCCGAGCGGCCGGATCCGGTCGCGTACCGCCGCGGTCGCCCGTGCCTGCAGTGTGACGTCGAGCCCGACCATGGTGACCGTCCATCCGGCGCGGAAGACGATGGCGGCGGCTTCGGGATCGACCGCGATGTTGAACTCGGCGGCGGGCGTGACGTTACCCCGGCCGGCCGAGCCGCCCATGATCACGAAATCCCTGACCTGGCTGACCAGCTGCGGCTCACGGTGCACGGCCAGCGCGATGTTGGTCAGCGGCCCGGTGGCGATCAGGGTGATCTCCCCCGGGGCCGCGCCGATCGTCTCGATGAGGTAATCGATGGCGTGACCGCCCGACGGCCGTGATTCCGGCGGCGGAAGCAACGCGCCACCGAGGCCGGTCTCCCCGTGCACGTCCCGGGCGTCCATCGGCGGCCGCAGCAGGGGCGCGGGACTGCCCGGGGTAACCGGAACGCCGCTGGCGCCGATGAACTCACACACCCGCTGCGCGTTGGACGTCGTGAGATCCAGGCCTACGTTGCCGGCCACGGTGGTGATGCCGCACAGCTCAAGGCCCGGGGAGCCGGCTGCGAACGCGATGGCCAGGGCGTCGTCGATACCTGGATCGCAATCCAGAATGATCTTCTGAGCCACCCGCGGCTCCTTCCTGCGGTGGGCCGGCCAATTCAGCCATTGACGCTACCGGACCGGGAACCTCCCGTCGGGGACCGGCCGCGCCTATCCTCGTGCGGAGGAGGTTCTCATGCACCAGCCGCCCATCCCGCACATCGCCCGGACCGACCCGGAGATCGCCAGCCTGATCGAGCAGGAGGCGCGCCGGGAGTACGAGAAGATCCGGCTGATCCCGTCGGAGAACTACGTGTCGGTGGCCGTGATGGAGGCGTCCGGCTCGGTGCTGACCAACAAATACTCCGAGGGGTATCCGGGGCGCCGCTACTACGAAGGCCAGCAGTTCATCGACGTCATCGAGACCATGGCGATACAGCGGGCGCAGGCGCTGTTCGGCGTCGACCACGCCAACGTCCAGCCGTACTCCGGCTCGCCCGCCAACCTGGCTGTCTACCTGGCCTTTGCCAGTCCCGGCGACACGATCATGGGAATGTCGCTGCCGATGGGCGGTCACCTGACCCACGGGTGGCCGGTCTCGGTGACCGGCAAGTGGTTTCACAGCGTGCCGTACAACGTCCGCGCTGACACCGGCCGGGTCGACCTGGACGAGGTCCGCGACCTGGCCCGCCGCGAACGTCCCCGGCTCATCTTCTGCGGCGGGACGGCGATCCCGCGGACGATCGACTTTCCCGCCTTCGCGGACATCGCGAACGAGGTCGGCGCGGTGCTCGTGGCCGATATCGCGCACATCGCCGGGCTGATCGCCGGCGGAGCTCATCCGTCCCCGGCCGGGCACGCTGGCGTGATCACCACGACGACACACAAGACCCTGCGCGGGCCGCGCGGCGCGATGATCATGTCGACCGCGGAGCATGCGTCCGCGCTGGACAAGGCGGTGTTCCCCGGGCTGCAGGGCGGCCCGCACGATCACACCACGGCCGCGATCGCGGTGGCCCTGCACGAGGCCGCGCAGCCGGAGTTCCGTTCCTACGCGCATCAAGTCGTGGCCAACGCCAAGGCGCTGGCCGGGGCGCTCACGGCACGCGGCTACGACCTCATCTCCGGGGGCACGGACAACCACCTGATCCTGATCGACCTGACCCGCCAGGGGATCGGCGGCAAGCCGGCTGCCCGGGCCCTGGACCGGGCCGGCATCGAGCTCAACTACAACACCGTGCCCTACGACCCGCGTAAGCCGTTCGACCCGTCCGGCATCCGGCTGGGCACGCCCGCGATCACCACCCGCGGCCTCAGCGAGGAGCATATGCCGGCCATCGCGGCCTGGATCGACGACGCGATCACGGCCGCCGCCAAGGACGATGAGGCGGTGCTGGACCGGATCGCCCGCGACGTCCGGGACCTGCTGTCCGGATTCCCCATGGCGGGCTGGTCCACCTCCTGAAGGGACCCGCCCGGTTGACCCGCCCTACGATCAGCTGCGGTGCCCGGCTGGCTCGGTCGCGGTGAGCGCTGCCGCCCGGCTGGCCCGCCAACGGTCGGCCTCGCCGCGTGGTCAGCGGTCCGCCAACGGCCGGCCCCGCTCCGTGGGCAACCACCCCCTGACGCCGCCCAGGGATATTCACTGAGAACGCTGCCCACATCCAGCGGGCCGGCGGCTAAGGCGGTCCTTTGCGTCGGTACGGCTCACTGGTCGCCGGGCGCCTGGGCGTGGGCCGCCGTTTCCTGGTCGAACAGCTCCGCGGGCGCGTCCCGGTGCGGGGCCACGCTGCGCCCGTCGCCCAGGTGAACGCCTCCCTGAACCGGGCCGGTCACCGGAGGTACCGAGGCCGGGCTGGTCTGGCGCGGCGCGCGGCCTGCCAGCATGACCGGGATCAGCAAGAACCCCGCCAGCACGACGGCAGAGACCGACAGCACGATCAGCCCGCTCTCCGACATGTTGGTGATACTGGTTTGCACTGCCGGTGCGGCGACGAACAACGCCATCGGCCGTTACCTCCTCGTGCTCAGCTTCATCTGGAGAACATCCCCGCTATCTATAGTCCCCCACTCACCTGAGGCACAACGAGCCCAGGGCACAGCGCGTTGCCCAGGACGTCCAGGGCGAGCGCCCGAGTTTCCCTGTGACGCTCATGGGCAAGGCCGATAGTGGAGCGCTGCTCTTGTTTGCGTCGACTGCTCTGCTATGGTCGGAGCATGCCTGCTCACAGAACGGCCAGGGAACGGGCCCGCGCGGAGATCACCCGCGAGATCACCGACATCGCCCGGTCCCGTCTGGCGGCCGAGGGAGCCGCCGCTCTCTCGCTGCGCGCCGTCGCCAGGGACCTGGGCATGGTGTCGTCCGCGGTCTACCGGTACTTCAGCAGCCGCGACGAGCTGCTGACGGCGCTGATCATCGACGGGTACAACGCCATCGGCGAGGCCGTCGAGAGCGCCGACGCCGCATGCCGCGGCGGCGATTACCCCGGCCGCTGGCTGGCCGCGTGCCGGGCCGCCCGCGGCTGGGCGCTCGCGCATCCGCACGAGTACGCGCTCATCTACGGCTCGCCGGTTCCCGGGTATCAGGCGCCCGAGGCCACCATCGGGCCCGCGGCCCGGTCCGCGGTGGTGTTCGGGCGGCTCATCAGCGACGCCCACACGGCCGGCCAGCTCGTCCCGCCCCCAGCCTCCCCGGCCACTCCTGCCTTCCAGGCCACTCCTGCCTTCCAGGCCGCCCCTGCCTTCCAGGCCGCCCCTGCCTTCCAGGCCGCCCCTGCCTTCCAGGCGGCCCCGGCAGCCCCGGCCCCTCAGGTCACCCCAGCCCCTCAGGTCACCCCAGCCCCTCAGGCCACCCCTGGCCGCGAGCCTGCATCTACCCGCCCGGCCCTGTCGGGCACGCTGGCCGAAGACGCAGGGAGGCTCCGCGACACCGTTTTGCCGGGCGTACCCGACGATGTGGTAATCGGTGCCCTGACCGCGTGGGCCGGCGTGTTCGGCGTCATCAGTTTTGAGCTGTTCGGCCAGTTCAACAACGTCGTCACGGATACCGCCGGCTACTTCGACCGGGCGGTCGCTGACCTCGGCCGCCTGATGGGCCTGCCCACTGACAGCCCCGCCCGGCTGGCAAACCCGCCCAGCTGACAAAGCTGACCCGCCGGCAAACCCGCCCAGCCGACAAAAGGGACCGGGCGCCAGACGGGCCTGCCGTCCAGCGCCCGGTCTCCCGGAGGCGAAGCGCCTCAGGATGAAGCCGTGGGGCTGCGCCAGTTGACCGTGGGCAGCAAGGCTTCGGAGCGCACGCGGTGCGCGTAACGCTTGGTGATCTCGAAGAGGGACTCGATCAGCGTGTCGGAGAGCAGGTGCGGCTGCAGGCCGAGTTCGATGAGACGAGTGTGCGTGACCTTGTAGTAGTGGTCGGCGAGCTCGACGCGGGGGTTGTCGAGGTACTCGATGCGCACGTCTTCGGGGCTGGCCGCCTGGATGGTCTCGGCGATGTCCTTGACCGATTTCCATTCGGTGATCTGGTTGAAGACCCGGAACTCGCCGCGATCGGCGGGGTTTTCGCACGCCAGCTGGACGCAGCGGACGGTGTCGCGGATGTCGATCATGCCGCGGGTCTGCCCGCCGGTGCCGTAGACGGTCAGCGGGTGCCCGATCACGGACTGGATAACGAACCGGTTCAGCACGGTGCCGAAGACCGCGTCGTAGTCGAACCGGGTGGCCAGCCGCTCATCGCGCGCGGTCTCCGGGGTCTGCTGGCCGTACACCACGCCCTGGTTGAGGTCGGTGGCGCGCAGGTTCCACACGCGGCAGGCGAACTCGATGTTGTGCGAGTCGTGCACCTTCGACAGGTGGTAGAACGAGCCGGGCCGCTTGGGGAACATCATCCGGTCACGGCGGCCCTTGTGCTCGACTTCCAGCCAGCCTTCCTCGATGTCGATGTTCGGGGTGCCGTACTCGCCCATCGTGCCCAGCTTGACCAGGTGAATCTCGGGGTTGATCTCGGCGATCGCGAACAGCAGGTTCAGGTTCCCGACCACGTTGTTCTGCTGGGTGTAGACCGCGTGCGCCCGGTCGATCATCGAGTACGGCGCGGCCCGCTGCTCGGCGAAGTGCACCACCGCGTCCGGGGCGAAGTCCGAGATGACGTGGTAGGCGAAGATCGCATCGGTCAGGTCGCCGACGTAACACCCGATCTTCTTGCCGGTCAGCTCCTCCCACACCGCGATCCGGGTCTGCAGCGGCTCGATCGGAACGAGGGACTCCACGCCGAGTTCGTTGTCATAACCCCGCCGCGCGAAGTTATCCGCCACCGCGACCTCATGGCCGGCCTCCGACAGATGCAGCGCCGTCGGCCAGCCCAGGTACCCATCCCCACCCAGCACCAGAATCTTCATACTGCGTCTTCCCACCTTGGGTTCGTAGTGTCGTTTTCGGATATGTAACTGCCCTAGCCGGCCGTTGCTAACGGCGGCACACCTTCATGCCTCCCTCAGCGTTTTCGCAGCTCATCTGAAGCCGCCATTGGCTGCGCACGCTGTGGCGAAGCGGTAGCGTGCTGCAAGGCGGCTGGGAGACCGGTGGGGAGGACCCGCCACCACCGGGGCGCTGCGGCCTGCGGCGTCGGCACTTTATACCTGCTCTCCGGCACCTCGTCGGTTAGCCTTCTCGTTGGTCACGTAACCTAGGACATCAATGGCACTCGCATCGAGCCGGATCGGCACCGCACTGATCCGCAAGGCACGCAGCAACGTTGGCGTCCGCTTTACGCGGTTCACGCTGGTGGCGGTGGCCTCCGTGGTGGCGAGCCAGATCGCGCTGAGCATCTTCATCGGCCCCGCCCACATGACCGCGGGCATCTCAGGCGGCCTGGCGGCGATCATCGGCGCGGCGGTGAGCTACGTCCTGAGCCGGTGGGCCTGGGAGCGTAAGGGCAGGCCGCAGCTGCTGAAGGAGACGCTGCCGTTCTGGCTGGTCTCCGTGGGCGCGTGGATCATCCTGGGCCTGTCCGCGAAGCTGGGCGTGGCCCTGGCCGAGGCGATCGAGGTGGACGGGATCAAGCGGGTCCTCGTGACCGACGGCACCTACCTCGCCGCCAACTGCCTGACCTTCGTCGCGCGTTTCGTGATCTTCCACTACGTCCTCTTCGCCGATCCGCGCTCCGCCCGCGGCTCCGCCGCGCGCCCCGAGGCCTCCGGGACCGCTGAGCCTTCGGAGCCGACCGAGGCCGCAGGCGCCGCCGGGCGGCCGCCCATCAGCTCGTCGAGTGACGTGACCGGGACGCTCGATGACCCGTTCGCCATGGCCGCGGACTCCGGCGTGCCGGCCCGCGCCGACCGGGGCGACGGCGCCACCCAGCCCGACCTGCGCTGACGCTCGCGCCACCAGGTCCCGAACACGACCCGGCTGAAGCGCACCCCGTAGAAGAGGTTGTTCACGCCGGGGATGTGCAGGTTGTAGAAGGGGTTCTGGCCCTTCTTGCTCTCGCCCACCCGCCGCTTGTGGATCGTGGCGGGCACCTCGGCCACCTTGTAGCCGTGCGTGATGACGCCGATCAGCAGTTCCGAGGCCTGGTACTGGGGCTGCGAAAGCTGGACCGCCCCGGTGACCTCCGCGCGCATGGCGCGCAGGCCGAACGTCGTGTCAGTGACCTTCTGGCCGGTCAGCGCGCTGATGGTGGCGGCGAAGAACCGGACCCCCGCCTGCCGGATCGGGTCCTTGGTCTCCTCGCTGCCCAGCCGCCGTGACCCGGTCACGAAGTCGGCCTCCCCGGCGACGACCGGGCCCAGCAGGTTCCCGATCTCGGCCGGGTTGTACTGGCCGTCCGCGTCGGTCGTCACGATGTACTCGGCGCCGCCGTCCCGGGCGATCCGGTAACCGAGCCGCAGGGCGGCGCCCTGGCCCCGGTTCACCGGGACGTCCGCGACCAGCGCCCCGGCCGCGTCCGCCTCCTTGGCGGTGGCGTCCGCGCAGCCGTCCGCCACCACGATCGTCGCGGTCCGCAAGCCGCATACCTCCGCCGGGAGGTTGCGCACGACCGGCCCGACCGCGCCTTCCTCGTTGTAGGCGGCGATCACCAGTGCGACCGGCGGCAGCTGCCGGACCCGGTCGCCGTACTGGCTGACCATGGCCGCGATGGCCGCGTCATCGACGGCCATGTCCGCGGCGGCGCCGCCGTAGATCGCGGCATCCTGGCTCATCGGGCTCCTTCCGTGGCCAGCTCCGCGGCCGGCGTGTTCCCGGGGGCGAAATCGGGCCACACCGTCGCCATCCCGGCCTCGAGGTCGTAGGTCGGCTCGTACCCCAGCCCGCGCGCGGTGGAGATGTCCAGCCGGACCGCGGGCATCTCGCCCCGCTCGACGGGCGCGTTCTCGGCCGGGATGTCCACGCCGGTGACCCGGCGGGCGGTCTGGACCATGTCGTTCACCGTGACGGCCTGGCCGGAACCGAGGATGACGGGGCCGGTGTGATCCGAGCGCCACCCGGCGAAGATGCCGCTGAGCACGTCGTCGACCTGGATCACGTCGCGGATCATGGTGCCGTCGCCACGGACCTTGACGCCCGTGCCGTCCCGGGCGGCGCGCATCAGCCGCGGGATGAAGCTGTCCTTGTGCAGCATGCCGGGCCCGTAGACGTTGGAGAACCGGAACGAGACGCCGCGAACGCCGTAGGACGCCGCGTAGCAGTTGATCAGTGCCTCGGACGCGGCCTTGGTCGCGCCGTACGGGGTCAGCGGGCGCAGTGGAGCCTGTTCGGTGATGACCGACCGGCCCACGTTACCGACGACCGCGTTGGTGGACGCGAACAGGAACGTGCGGACCCCGCGCTGGCGGGCCAGTTCCAGCAGCCCGGCGGTCAGCGCCACGTTGTTCCGGTAGGTGGTCTTGGGGTCCTTGACCGACTCCAGTACCGAGGTGCGCGCGGCGAGGTGGATGATCGTGTCCGTCCCGGGAGCAACCGCCTGATCCGCGATCTCCGGGTCACACAGGTCACCGAGCACCTGCACGGAAGGACCCGGGGAGCCGGCCAGCGGGGAGCCGGGGAAGGGCCTGAGGTCGGCCACGGTCACCTCGGCGCCCGCGCCGGCCAGCGTGGCCACGAGCCGCCGCCCGATGAATCCGGAACCGCCCGTGACCAGCACACGCCCCTCCGTTACCGGTACACGGGAGCGAAGTTCGTTCCCCATCCATGCTCCATTCGCGTGTCTGTCGATCATCATCAGGCTCACTTTGTAACGCGGTCACGTTGCGTAACGCGGGCACGCTACCGGCCCAAGCTGAGTATTAGCTGGGGGCAAGCTGCGGGGCCCCGGGCTCGCCGGGCAAAACCGGCCGTACGGCGGCATTTACGGCCAACCGCGGTGTTGGCGGACCAGATGTGCCTGGTCAGTGTACCGGCCCGTACCGCCAGGGTGCCGGCGCCCTGGGAAATGTGACATGCTGACGAAAGCGGTACGCGGAGGAACTCCGGTGAGAGTCCGGGGCTGTCGCGCAACTGTAACCGGGAAGTAACCCCTCATTGAGGCCACTGTCACCCGCGTGACGGGAAGGCGAGGGCGAGCGTTGATCCGGGAGCCAGGAGACTCCGGCCGCCGGCAGAACCGGCTACGGGCGCGCACACCCGGGAAGGACACACCCCCGCATGACGGCCAGTGACGTAACGTCCGGCAACGAGCGGCAGGCGGCGCACGGCCGCCCCCACGCACCTCTTTATCCCTTCTCCGCCATCGTCGGCATGCCGGATCTGAAGCTCGCCCTGCTGCTCAACGCGGTCTCCCCGGCCATCGGCGGCGTCCTCGTCCGCGGTGAGAAGGGAACGGCAAAGTCGACGGTCGTCCGCGGCCTGGGCGCACTGCTGCCTCCCGTCCAGGTCGTCCAGGGCTGCCGGTTCTCCTGCGACCCCGCCGGGCCCGACCCGGCCTGCCCGGACGGCCCGCATCCAGCCGGCGCGCCGCAGCGGTCCCGGCCCGCCACGCTTGCCGAGCTGCCCGTCGGCGCCACCGAGGATCGCCTGGTCGGCTCGCTGGACATCGAGCGCGCGCTGTCCGAGGGGGTCACCGCCTTCGAGCCGGGCGTGCTCGCCGCGGCGCACCGCGGGCTGCTGTACGTCGACGAGGTGAACCTGCTGCACGACCACCTGGTCGACCTGCTGCTCGACGCGGCCGCGCTCGGGGTCAGCTACGTCGAGCGGGAGGGGGTGTCGGTCCGGCACGCGGCCCGCTTCCTGCTCGTCGGCACGATGAACCCGGAGGAGGGCGAGCTGCGGCCGCAGCTGCTCGACCGGTTCGGGCTCACCGTCGAGGTCGCGGCCAGCCGCGATCCGGACGAGCGCGCCGAGGTCGTCCGCCGCCGGCTGGCTTTTGAGGCCGACCCGGCCGGTTTCGCCGCGCGCTTCGAGGCCGATTCACGCCAGCTCGCCGTGGCCGTGGCCGCCGCCCGCGCCCGGCTTCCGCACGTCGTGCTGCCGGACGCCGAGCTGCGGCGGATCTGCGCCGTGTGCGGACGGTTCGGTGTCGACGGCATGCGCGCCAACCTGGTCACCGCGCGCGCGGCCATCGCGCTCGCCGCGTGGCACGGCCGTGCCGAAGTGACGATGGACGACATTCGCCAGGCGGCGCGGCTGGCGCTCCCGCACCGGCGCCGCCGCGACCCCTTCGACGCTCCGGGCCTGGACGAAAAGGAACTCGAGGACGCGCTCAGTGAGCCCCCGCCGGAGCCGCCGGAGCCGCCCGGGCCGCCGGGCGCGGGCGGGCCGCCGGAATCTCCCGGCACGCCCGGGCCCGCCGGCCAGAACGCGCCGGACGCGCCCGGCACACCGGACTCACCAGGCCCGTCCGGCCAGCCCGCGCCCGGTCCCGCCGCGGACCACAGCGCGGGGCCGGACCAGGGCCCCGCAGGCCCCGCGCCGGAACCCGCCGCACCGGAGGAGACCGCCGCTGACCAGCAGGCCAGAAACAATGTGAAACGGGATTCAGAACGCCGCGGACGGGGCCTAGCCTCGGCTACTGGGGCCGACCCGGTTCCGGTTCCCCCGCCTTTCAAGGCCCGCCTCCTCACGGTGCCGGGCCTGGGCGCCGGGGCGCTCGGCCGCCGGTCCCCGGCCTACACCCCGAACGGCCGGACCGTGGGCGCCCGGCGGCCTTCCGGCCGGCTGGCCGCGCTGCACCTGCCGGCCACGCTGCGAGCGGCCGCCCCGGCCCAGCCGGAACGCAAGCGCCGGTCCGGTGAGACCGGCCGGCCCGGCTTCCTGCTGGCCCGCGATGACCTGCGCGAGGCCACCCGCGTCGGCCGCGAGGGCAACCTGGTGCTGTTCGCCGTGGACGCCAGCGGCTCGATGGCGGCGCGGCAGCGGATGCGCGCCGCCAAGGGCGCGGTGCTGTCGCTGCTGCTCGACGCGTACCAGCGCCGGGACAAGGTCGGCCTGGTCACCTTCCGCGGTACGGGCGCCGAGCTGGTGCTGCCGCCCACCTCCTCGGTGGAGGCGGGGGCGCGGCGGCTCGCCACGCTGGCCACCGGCGGCCGGACCCCGCTGGCGGCCGGCCTGGCCCGGGCCGCCAGCGTGCTGGCCGCCGAGAAGATCCGCGACCCGGCCCGCCGGCCGTTGCTGGTGGTCGTCACCGACGGGCGCGCCACCAGCGGCGGCGACGCCGAACTGGCCAGGGCCACGGCCCTGCTGGCCGGGATCGCGGCCGTGGTGGTGGACTGCGAGGCCGGCCCGGTCCGGCTAGGCCTGGCCGCCGCGCTCGCCGCGCGCCTGGGCGCCGCGCTGGTCACCCTGGAGGACCTGCCCGCGGCGGGGGCCGGGACGCTCGCCGGGATCGTGCGCGCCGCCCGGGGGAGGGCGGCCTGATGCCGAAGGGGCAGCCGGGCAACATACCGGACGACGGGCTCACCACCCGCGCGCGGCGCAGCCGGCCGCTGGTCGTCGTGCACACCGGGACCGGCAAGGGCAAGTCCACCGCCGCGTTCGGCATGGCCCTGCGGGCCTGGAACCAGGGCTGGCCGGTCGGGGTGTTCCAGTTCGTGAAGTCGGCCAAGTGGCGAGTGGGGGAGGAGCACGCGCTGCGGACGCTCGGCGCCAGCGGCCAGGGTGGCGCCGTCACCTGGCACAAGATGGGCGAGGGCTGGTCCTGGATCCAGCGCGACCAGGGCGGCCACGCCGAGCAGGCGGCCGAGGGATGGGCCCAGGTGGCCCGCGATCTCGCCGCGCAGACCTACCGTTTCTACGTGCTGGACGAGTTCACCTACCCGATCAAATGGGGCTGGGTCGACGTGGCCGAGGTCATCTCGGTGCTGGCGGCGCGGCCGGGCAGCCAGCACGTGGTGATCACCGGCCGCGACGCCCACCCGGACCTGGTGGCCTACGCCGACCTGGTCACGGAGATGACGAAGGTCAAACATCCGATGGACCGCGGCCAGAAGGGGCAGAAGGGCATCGAATGGTAGCCGCCACCGGTGTCCCCCGCCTCGTGGTCGCGGCCCCGGCCTCGGGCAGCGGCAAGACGACCGTCGCCTGCGGGCTGATGGCCGCGCTGCGCGCCGCCGGGCTCGCGGTCTCCGGCCACAAGATCGGCCCGGACTACATCGACCCCGGCTACCACGCGCTGGCCACCGGGCGGCCGGCCCGGAACCTGGACCCGTTCCTGTGCGGCGCGGACCGGATCGTCCCGCTGTTCGCGCACGGTGCCCGTGCCGCGGACGTCGCCATCGTCGAGGGCGTGATGGGCCTGTTCGACGGAACGGACCCGGGCACCGCGGAAGGCGCCGGGGATCCGGGCTTCGGCTCGACCGCGCACGTCGCCCGCCTGCTCGGCGCGCCGGTCGTGCTGGTCATCGACGCCGCGTCGATGGGCCGGTCGGCCGGGGCGGTCGCGGCCGGCTTCGCCCGGTTCGATCCGCGCACCACGGTGGCCGGGGTCATCCTCAACCGGGTGGCCTCCAGCCGGCACGAGCTGCTGCTCCGCGGCGGCCTGGCCGCCGCCGGCATCGATGTCTACGGCGCGATCCGCCGCGCGGCGGAGATCGCCGCGCCCTCCCGCCACCTGGGCCTGGTCCCCGCGGCCGAGCGCTCGGCCGCCGCCGCGGACGCCATGGCCCGGCTCGCCGCGCTCATCAAGGAGTCCTGCGACCTGCCCGGCCTGCTGGCGCTGGCCCGCGCTGCCCCGCCACTGCCGGCGAACGCCTGGGATCCGGCCGCCGCCCTCATCCAGTCCGCCGCGCGAGCACCACGAGACCTGCAGGGCCGTCCGGTCGTCGCGATCGCCGGGGGCCCCGCCTTTACCTTCAGCTACACCGAGCACACCGAACTGCTCACCGCGGCTGGCCTGGACGTCGTCCCCTTCGACCCGCTCCGCGACGAGCACCTGCCCGGCGGCACGGTCGGCGTCATCCTGGGCGGCGGGTTCCCGGAAATGCACGCCGCCGACCTGTCCGCCAACGAACCACTCCGCCAGGAGGTGGCCGCGGCCGCCGCGCGAGGAGCCCCCGTCGCGGCCGAATGCGCGGGCCTGCTCTACCTGGCCCGGTCCCTGGACGGCCAGCCCATGTGCGGGGTGCTGCCCATCGAGGCGGCCATGACCGGGCGGCTGACGCTCGGCTACCGGCAGGCCCGGGCCGCGGCCGATTCCGTGCTGGCCGTGGCCGGGGACGTGGTCCGCGCGCACGAATTCCACCGCACGGCCGCCTCCCCGGACCACGGCGTCCCCGCCGCCTGGCAGGTCCCGCCCGGTGACCGGCGCGAAGGCCACGTCACCGGGACCGTGCACGCGTCCTACCTGCACGCGCACTGGGCCGGCTACCCGCAGGCCGCAGCCCGTTTCGCCGCCGCCGCCCGGACCGCCGCCGCACGCGCCGCCCGGGCCGTCGCGGGGAGTACGGCATGAAAAGACTGATCGGAGTGGGGGTAGGGCCGGGCGACCCCGAGCTGATCACGGTCAAGGCGCTCCGGGTGCTGCGCGAGGCCGACGCGGTCTTCGTGCCCGTGATGGCCGGGCCGGACGGCGCGCCCCAGGTGCCGGGGCGCGCCGAGGCGACGATCCGGGCCCACATCGGCCCGGGCCGGATCCGCCCGGTCGCCTTCGCGCTGAACGACACCGGCGGAGTCACCCCGCGCCGGGCCGCGGCGTGGCAGGCAGCCGCCCAGGAGGTCGCCCGCACGTTTGGCGCCGGGGCCGGCACCGTCGCGTTCGGCACGATCGGCGACCCCAACCTCTACTCCACGTTCAGCTATCTGGCGCAGACGGTCCGCGATATCGTCCGCGACGTGCTGATCGAGACCGTGCCCGGCATTACCGCCATGCAGGACCTGGCGGCCCGCTCGGCTACGGCGGCCGGCCCGGTCAGCGGCACCGTCCTGGCCGAAGGGGACGAACCGCTGATCCTGCTGCCGCTCACCGCGGGCGCCGGGCCGCTGCGCGACGCCCTGAACCGGCCCGGCACCGTCGTCGGCTACAAGCTCGGCGCGGCCGCCGGGCCGTCGCCCGCTCAGGTCCGGGATCTGCTCGCCGAGACGGGCCGGCTCGACGGGGCGATCGCCGGGGCCCGGCTCGGGCTGCCCGGCCAGGACATCAGGCCCGCCGCCGAGCTGGCCGCGCTGCGTGCCGTTCCGTACCTGTCCACGCTGATCGTGCCGGCCCGGCGCGACGGGGTGGGGACCAGCCTGGGACGTTCCGGCCGGGGGGCCCCGTGACCGCCGGCCCCCCCAACACTGTCAGCACCAGTGAACCCACGGATCACATTGGCCCCGTGGGTCACGTCACGTTCGTCGGGGCCGGCCCGGGCGCCGGACCTGATCACCCTGCGCGGTGCCGCCGCCGTCGCCGCTGCGGACCTGGTGATCTGGGCGTCCAGCCTGGTCCACCCGGGCATCCTCGATCACGCCCGGCCCGGCGCGGAGATCGTCGACTCGGCCCAGCTACCGATGGAAGGCGTGCTCCCGTATTACCAGCGCGCCGCGCGTGAGGGCCTGCGGGTCGCGCGGGTGCACTCCGGTGACCCGGCGCTGTGGGGCGCGATCCAGGAGCAGCTGGACCGGTGCGCCGAGCTGGGGCTCGGCACCGAGATCGTGCCTGGCGTCTCCAGCTTTACCGCGGCCGCCGCGGCGATCGGCCGGGAGCTGACGATCCCCGAGGTGGCCCAGTCGGTCATCCTGACCCGGCTCGGCGGCGGGAAAACCCCGATGCCGCCGGGCGAGCGGGTCAGCGACTTTGCCCGGCACGGAACCACGATGGCGCTGTTCCTGTCGGCGGCGCGTTCCGGCCAGCTGCAGGAGGAACTTCTGGGCGGCGGGTACCCGCCGCAGACGCCGTGCGTCATCGCCTACCAGGTCACCTGGCCCGACGAGCTGATCGTGCACTGCGCGCTGGCCGACCTGGCCGCCACCATGAAGGCGCGGAAGCTGTGGAAGCACACCCTGGTCCTGGTCGGTCCCGGCCTCGGCGCCGGAGGCACCCGCTCGCACCTGTACCACCCGGGGCACTTCCACGGCTTCCGCCGCGCCGAGCCGGGGTCCCGTCGCGCTCTGCGCGCGGGGGACGCTGGCGCTCTGCGCGCGGGGGACGCTGGCGCTCTGCGCGCGGGGGACGCTGGCGCTCTGCGCGCGCACGACGAGGACCTCGGCGCGCCCGGCGGCGAGGCCCGCGTGCCTGATGGTGACCAGCCATGACCGGTCCCGAGCTGCGCGAGCCGGACCTGCCCCGCACGGCGAAGGTACGCGGCCGGGCGCTGCGCACCGGCTGGACCACCGGAACATGCGCCGCGGCCGCGGCCAAGGCCGCGGCGACAGCCCTGCGGACCGGCGAGGTACAGCGCACCGTGGAGATCGCGCTCCCGTCCGGGCAGCAGGTCCGCTTTCCGGTCGACTCCTGCACGCTGGTCCCGCGTGCCGCTGACCGGCCCGTCCCGGCCGCCCTGCCGGAATCTGCCGAACGAGCCGAGGCAGTGGTGGTCAAGGACGCTGGGGACGACCCCGATGTCACCCACGGCGCCCACCTGACCGCCACGGCGACCTGGCGGGAGCCGCCCGGGATCGAGCTGGACGGCGGCGTCGGCGTCGGAATCGTCACCAAGCCTGGCCTCGGGCTTGAGCCCGGCACACCGGCCATCAACCCCGTGCCGCGCGCGATGATCAGCCAGGCCGTGGGGGAGGCCGTCGACCTGGCGGCCGCCGGGGTCCGGGTCGTCATCTCGGTTCCCGGCGGCGAGCGGATGGCGCGCAAGACGACCAACGCCCGGCTGGGCATCATCGGCGGCATCTCGATCCTCGGCACGACCGGCATCGTCCGCCCGTTCTCCACGGCGTCCTGGCGGGCCAGCGTCGAGCAGGCGGTGTCCGTGCTCGCCGCGCAGGGGGAGACCATGGCGGTGCTGTGCACCGGCGGGCGGACCGAGAAAGCGGCCATGACCCTGCTGCCCGGTCTGCCCGAGGTCTGTTTCATCGAGGTCGGCGACTTCACCGGCGCCGCGCTGCGCCGCGTGGTGTCCTGCGGCGTCGGTAACGTGGTGTTCGCCGGCATGGCCGGGAAGCTGGCCAAGCTCGCCGGCGGCGTCCTGATGACCCACTACACCCGGTCCAAGGTGCCGCACGACCTGCTCGCTGACATCACCCGCGTGAGCGGGGGCAGCCCGGGCCTCGCCGCCCGCGTCGAGGCGGCCAACTCCGCCCGGCACGCCGCCGAACTGTGGGAGGAGGCGGGCCTGCTGCCGGCCGCGGGCACGGAACTGTGCCGGCGGGTGGCCGATGTCCTGGCCCGCTTCGGCGCCGAAGCTGCCGCCTCGGGGCCTACGGCGCCGGAAGGCCCCGCACCCGGTGCCCATGCCTCCCAGGGCCGCACGCCCGGGGCGGCCGGCGCGGCCACCTCGGCGCCGGGTATCGCCCCGCCGCTGTCCGTCCGGGTGATCATGGTCGATTTCAGCGGCCGGGCGCAGCTGGCCGCCTTCCCGCCGGGGACGCCGGCATGACCGTCACCGTGATCGGATGCGACGGCAGCCCCCTCACCCCGGCCGCCGCCTGCGCCCTCGCCGGCGCGTCCGTGGTCGCGGGCGCCCGGCGGCATCTGGCTGCGGTCAGCGTGCCGCCGGCGGCCGGCGTCATCGTGATCCGGCATCTGGATACCGCGCTCGACGCGATCTGCGCCGCTCGCGGGCCGGCCGTCGTGCTGGCCTCGGGCGATCCCGGCTTCTTCGGCATCGTGCGGGCGCTGCGGGTCCGGGGCGCCACGCCCGTGGTGTTCCCGGCCGTGTCCTCGGTGGCCCTGGCCTTCGCCCGGCTCGGCCTGGACTGGGCCGATGCGGTCGTGCTGTCCGCGCACGGGCGCGACCTCCGCCCGGTGCTCGCCGCGGCGCTCGCGCACCCCAAGGCGGCCATCCTCACCGGGCCGCCCGAGGCCAGCGCCGGGCAGCTCAGGAGCGCCCTGCTCGCCGCGGGCCGGACCGTGTACGCGGCCGAGCGGCTGGGCACCACGGGCGAGCGCGTGCACGGCCTGACCGCCGATCCGGCCGCGGCCGTCAGCGACCCGCACGTGCTCATCTGCCTCGATCCCGCGGCGCTTGATCCCGCCGCGTTCGATCCGGCGGCCCTTGATCCCGCTGTCCTTCATCCCACGGCCGTCGATCATCCCACGGCCGTCGATCCGGCGAAACAGCGCAGCCCCGCCCGCTGGCTGGCCGGGCACCAGGGCGCCCGGCCGGCTGGGCGCTGCCGGAAACGGGCTTCGAGCACCGCGATTCCATGATCACCAAGGCGGAGGTGCGGGCCCTGGTCCTGGCCCGGCTCGGCCCCGGCCCGGGCCGGACGGTCTGGGACATCGGCGCGGGCTCGGGGTCGGTTGCGGTCGAGTGCGCCCGCTTCGGCGCCTGGGCCGTGGCCATCGAGTCCGACGACGCCCAGTGCGCCCGCATCCGCCGGAACGCCGCCGCGCACGGCGTGCGGCTGCAAATCGTGGCGGGCCGGGCCCCGGACGTGCTGGCCGGGCTGCCCGCCCCGAACGCCGTGTTCGCCGGCGGCGGTGACGACGGCGTGCTGGCCGGGGCGATCAAGGCGGGGCAACCGGACCGGGTGGTCGTGACGCTCGCGTCCGTGGACCGGGTACGCGACGTGACCGATCTGCTCACCGGGGCCGGGTACACGGCGGGCGGCGCCCAGTTGCAGGCGTCCCGGCTGGCCGGGCTGCCCGGCGGTTCGCTCCGCCTCGCCGCCGTCAACCCGGTGTTCGTCATCTGGGCGACCCGGGCCGGAACGGGAGACGCGTCGTGATCGGGCTGATTGCGGTGACGGCCGCGGGGCAGCGCGCCGCGGAACGGCTCGCCGAGGCGTGGCCGGGCACCAGGCGTTACGAAGGTTCCACGTCGGCCGCGCTGCCCCGCGCGTTCGCCGAATGCGACGCCATCGTGTGCTTCCTCGCCGTCGGCGCGGCCGTCCGGCTGCTGGCGCCCCTGCTCGGCAGCAAGCACACCGACCCCGGGGTGGTCTGTGTCGACGAGGCGCTGCGTTACGCCGTCCCGGTGATCGGCGCGCACGCGGGCGGCGGCAACGACCTGGCCCGCCGGGCCGCGCTGGTCCTGGGCGGCGAGGCGGTGATCACCACGGCCAGCGACGCGGCCGGGAGCGTGGCCCTCGACGAGTTCGGCGGCGACCTGGGGTTCGTCCTGGAAACGGGCGGCGAACTGGCCGCCGTCGGGGCGGCCGTGCTGTCCGGTGAGCGCGTCACGCTGACCGCCGGCGCGGCCTGGCCGCTGCCGCCGCTCCCGCCGAATGTGGTCAGCGCCGATCCCGAGCCGGGCGTGCCCGCGATCATCGTGTCCGATCGCCTGGGCCCGTTCGGTACATCCGGGCACACCGTCGTCTACCGGCCGCCGTCGCTCGTGGTCGGGATCGGGGCGAGCCGCGGCGTCCCGGCGGCGGAGGTCACCGCGCTGATCGACACGGCGCTCGCGGACGCCGGCCTATCGCCGCGTTCGGTCCGGCAGGCCGCGACCGTGGACCTGAAGGCCGATGAGGCCGGCCTGCTGGCCGCGGTCCAGGCCCGGGACTGGCCGCTCGCCGTGTACCCGGCGGCCGCGCTGGCCACGGTCCCGGTCCCGAACCCGAGCGAGGTCGTCCGCGCCGCGACGGGCACGCCCAGCGTCGCCGAAGCCGCCGCCCTCCTCGCCGCAGCCGGGCCCCCATCCGCCGCGCCCGGTGAGCCCGCCGCACCCGCCGCACCCGCCGCACCCGCCGACCCCGCCGTTTCCGCTGATCCGGCCGCACCCGCTGACCCCAGCATCTCCACTGGCCTCGGCATCCCCATTGATCCCGCCGCGCCCACTGACCTCGGCACCCCCAACGGCTCCGGCACCACCATTGGCTACGGCCGCCCGGACGGCCCGGAACTGGTGGTGGCCAAGCGGGCGAGCGCGCACGCCACGGTCGCGGTGGCCCGGGCGCGTCCGCGCGGCCGGCTGGCCGTCGTCGGGATCGGCCCGGGCGCCCGCGACCTGCTGACCCCGCGCGCCGCCGCCGAACTCCGCCGCGCATCGGTCATCGTCGGCCTCGACCAGTATGTCGATCAGGTCGCCGATCTGCTCCGTCCGGGCACCACGGTGCGCGCGACCGGCCTCGGTCACGAGCAGGAACGTGCCGCCGCCGCCGTGGCCGAAGCGGCCACCGGCCGGGCGGTCGCGCTCATCGGCTCGGGCGACGCAGGCGTCTACGCCATGGGCAGCCCCGCGCTGGAACTGGCCGGCGAGACGATCGATGTGGTCGGCGTGCCGGGCATCACGGCCAGCCTGGCCGCCGCCGCGCTGCTCGGCGCTCCGCTCGGGCACGACCACGCGCTGATCTCGCTGTCGGATCTGCACACCGCGTGGGAGGCGATCGAGCGGCGCGTTACCGCCGTCGCCGAGGCCGACCTGGTGGCGTGCTTCTACAACCCGGCCAGCCGCGGACGGAGCTGGCAGCTACGGAAGGCCCTGTCGATCCTGGCCGCCTGCCGGCCTCCGGGGACCCCGGTGGGCTGGGTGCGGGATGCCTCCCGTCCCGGTGAAGCGGTGGGGATGAGCACGCTGGCCGCCTTCGATCCGGCCCAGGTAGACATGCGGACGCTGGTTATCGTGGGCTCTTCCCGGACCCGGATGGTGGCTGGCCGGATGGTTACTCCCCGCGACTACCGCTGGGCGCCGTCGTGACGGCGGTCGCGGTGGTCACCGCACGCTGCCAGGGCTGCGGCGCCTGCCTGCTGACCTGCCCGGAACGTGCCATCCGCCCGGCCGGGGCGGCGCAGGCGGCGCCCGGGATCTGGCCCGCGAAACCGGCCATGGCAACTACGGCGATCGGCCCAATGGACGGGCCGGCGCGGCTTATCGTCCTTGAGGAGTCCTGCACCGGATGCGGCGAGTGCGTCGAGGTCTGTCCCGTCGACGCGATCGAGCTCGCCCGCATCTTTGCGGAAAACGGGGAGGAAACGTGACCCAATTCGATCGCGCGCCGAGCGGGCCGGACCCGATCGAGGTCGAGTCCTACCGGATTCTTCGCTCCCGGATCGACCTGACCCACCTGCCGCCGCTGACCCGCGCGGTGACGGAGCGTGTCATCCACGCGAGCGCCGACTTCGACTACGCCACCGACCTGATCTGTGACGAGGCAGCGCTGGCGGCCGGGGTCGCGGCGATCACCCGGGGCGCGCCCGTGGTCACGGACGTGGGCATGGTGGCCGCCGGCATCACCGGTTACCCGGTGATCTGCAAGATCGGCGACTCGATCGCGGCCCGGCTGGCGCGGACCGTGGGCATTACTGTCTCGGCCGCCGCGACCCGCCTGGCGTTCGGTGAGGCCGGTCCCGGTGCCATCTGGGTCGTCGGCTGCGCCCCGACCGCGCTGGAGGAGGTCCTGCGCCGGGACGTCGTCCCCGCGCTGGTCATCGGCCTGCCGGTCGGATTCGTCGGGGCGGCCGCGGCCAAGGAGGCGTTGCGGTCCAGCGGCCTGCCCGCGATCAGCAACGTCTCCGAGAAGGGGGGGTCGGCGGTCGCCGCCGCCGCGTTCAACGCCCTGCTCCGCATCGCCCGCACGCAGGCCACGCAGTCCGCCCCCGGCCGCCAGGCCGCGGCAAGCCGCGCCGCCCCCGCCGGGGACGGCCAATGAGGCCCATGAGGCCAGCTCTGCTCCTGGCCGGGCACGGCACCCAGGATCCCGAAGGCGTGGCGGGTTTCGTGGCGCTGGCGAAACGGCTTACCGCCCGGACGGAAACGGCTGGTCCCGGCCTGCCCGCCGCCTCCCGGGCGGACGGCGCCTCCCGGGCGGACGGCGGCCTCCAGGCGGACCGCGCGGCGGCGGCCCAGATCGACGTGGCGGGCGGCTTCATCGAACTGTCCGCCCCGCCGCTCCGCGACGCCGTCTCCGAACTGGTGGATCGCGGCCACCGGACCCTCGTCGCCGTGCCGCTGATGCTGTCGGCGGCCGGGCATTCCAAGGGCGACGTGCCGGCCGCACTGGCCCGCGAGACGGCACGTCATCCCGGCCTCACCATGCGGTACGGCCGGCCACTCGGCCCGCATCCGGTGCTGCTGAACCTGCTGGCCGAGCGGATCTCGGCGGCGGCGCAGGCCGCGGCTGAGCCGTACGCGGTGCTGGTGGTCGGGCGCGGCTCGACCGACCCGGACGCCAACGCCGACGTGTGCAAGGACGCGCGGCTGCTGTGGGAAGGCCGCGCGTACGAGTTCACCGAGACCGCGTTCGTCTCACTGGCCCGCCCCAGCGTGACCGAGGGGCTGGAGCGCTGCCGCCGGCTCGGCGCCCGCCGCATCATCGTGGCGCGCTACTTCCTGTTCCCTGGTGTGCTGCCGGACCGCGTCGCGGCCCAGGCCGCTGCGTACGCCGGCGCCCATCCCGGCCTCGACATCCGGTGCACCGACGTCCTGGGCGATTGCGACGAGATCGCCGGGCTGGTCGCCGAGCGCTACCGCGAGGCGATCGAGGGCGACATCCGGATGAACTGCGACGTGTGCCAGTACCGCACGGCGCTGCCGGGTCTCGCGCACCGCGTCGGCGCGCCGCAGCAACCGCACGATCATCCCCACGACCACGGCTCCCACGAGCATCACCGGCCGGCCGGGGCGGCCGAGGCGGCCGGGCCGATCGGGTCAGCCGGGCCGATCGGGTCAGCCGGGCCGATCGGGTCAGCCGAGCCGGCCGAGCTGGCCGAGCCGGGCGAGGCGGCTCCGCTTGATGCGAGCTGACCGTAGCCCCGGCATCGAGCTGACCGCCCCGGATCTGTCCTTCCACGGCGACCGGGAACTCGCGGACGGCCTGACCGACCTGGCCGTGAACGTCCGGCCGGGCACACCGCCGCCGTGGCTGCTGGCGCAGATCCGTGCGGCGGCCGGCGACATCGCGGCCTATCCGGACCCGCAGGCGGCGACCGAGGCGGCCGCCCGCCGGCACGGTCGGCCCCCGTCCGAGGTTCTCGTCACGGCTGGCGCCGCCGAAGCGTTCACCCTGATCGCCCGGGCCTTCCGGCCGCGTCATGCGGTCGTCGTGCATCCGCAGTTCACCGAGCCGGAGGCGGCGCTGCGGGCGGCCGGGCATCCCACGTCGCGGGTCATCCTCGGCGGCGGCTTCACCCTCGATCCGGGTGCGGTCCCGCCGGACGCGGATCTGGTCGTGCTCGGCAACCCGACGAACCCGACGTCGGTGCTGCACCCGGTCGCGGCGATCATGGCGCTGGCGCGTCCCGGCCGCGTGCTCGTCGTCGACGAGGCGTTCGCCGACTGCGTGCCCGGTGAGCCGGAAAGCCTGGCCGGGGCGCGTGACGTGCCGGGCCTGATCGTCGTCCGCAGCCTGACCAAGACCTGGGGCCTGGCCGGGCTCCGCGCCGGCTACCTGCTGGCCAGCGCGCCGGCCGTGCACGCCCTGGCCGGCCCGCGCCCGCCGTGGGCGGTGTCCGGCCCGGCGCTCGCGGCCGTCGTGGCCTGCTGTGCACCGGCCGCCGTGGCCGAAGCGGCCGCCTGGGCCGCGGACATGAATAGTGAACGGGAACGGCTGGGCGCAGCCCTTCGTCAGGTGTCCTGCGTCGAGGTGATCGCGCCCGCCCGCGCGTCGTTCCTCCTGCTGCATACGCCCGGCGAGAGCGATGTCCGGAACCGGCTGCGCGCGGCCGGGTTCGCCGTCCGGCGGGGCGACACGTTCCCGGGGCTCGGGCCCAGCTGGATCCGCGTCGCGGTCCGTGACCGGGCTACCAACGATCGTTTCGCCGCCGCTCTTTCCGCCGTCCTGGAGGCCAGATGACCGAGCATGCCAACCAGCCGCCGCGGGCCGGTGCCTACCCGGAAGATCAGCGAGCCGCCGTCTACCGGGTGATCGCGGAGCGCCGCGACGTCCGCCAGGGCTTCCTGCCCGATCCGGTGCCCGCCGCCGTGCTGGGCCGCGTGCTGGCCGCCGCCCACCAGGCCCCGTCGGTCGGGTTCTCCCAGCCGTGGGACTTCATCGTGATCACCGACCGGGCCCAGCGCGAGCGGATCGCCGCGCTGGCCCGCCGCAACCGGGACGGCTACGCGGCCGGGCTACCCGGAGCACGGTCCCGCGCGTTCGCGGACCTCAAGGTCGAATCCATCCTGGACACCCCGGTCAACATCGTCGTGACCTGCGACGCCACCCGCGGCGGCCGGCACACGCTGGGCCGCCACAGCCAGCCCGAGACGGCCGCGTTCTCCAGTGTGCTGGCCGTTTCCAACCTCTGGCTGGCCGCGCGCGCGGAAGGAATCGGTGTCGGCTGGGTGAGCTTCTTTGACGAGCGCGTGCTGGCCGCGGAGCTCGCCCTGCCCGCCCACCTGGCGGTCGTCGCGTACCTGTGCGCCGGTTACGTGCGCGAGTTCGCGCCGGAGCCGGAACTGGAGGCGACCGGGTGGGCGCGGCGCCGGCCGGTCGCGTGGGCGGTGCACGAGGGCGCGTTCGGTCAGCGCGGCCTGCCCGGCGAGGAACCGGTAGATGCGCTGGCCGAAGTAACGACGGCGATCCGCCCGCTCGACGCGGAGGCCGTGGCCGCCGCGCGGGAGCGCCAGAACCGGATGACCAAGCCGCCCGGTTCCCTGGGCGTGCTCGAGGACGTCTCGGTACAGCTGGCCGGGCTGGCGGGAGAGTGCCCGCCGCCGCTGCCCGAGCCGGCCGCGGTCGCGATCTTCGCCGGCGACCACGGCGTGCACGCCCAGGGCGTCACGCCCTGGCCGCAGGAGGTGACCGCGCAGATGGTCGCCAACTTCCTGGCCGGGGGAGCGGTTGTCAACGCGTTCGCGGCGCAGGCCGGGGCCGAGGTCGTGGTGATCGACGTCGGCGTCGCCGCCGACCTCGAACCGGCGCCGGGCCTGCTGCCGCGCAAGGTCGCGCACGGCACCGCCGACTTCACCCGCGGCCCCGCGATGACGAGGGACCAGGCCGTGACCGCGCTGACCACCGGCCTGGAGGTCGCCAGGGACCTGGTCGCCGCCGGTAACCGCTGCCTGGTCACCGGGGACATGGGGATCGCGAACACCACCGCCTCAGCCGCGCTGATCTGCGCCTTCACCGGCAGCAACCCGTCGGTGGTGACGGGGCCGGGGGCCGGGGCGGACGCGGCCGCGCAGGAACGGAAGGCGGCGGCGATCCGGCTGGGGCTGGCGGTGCACCGGCCCGACCCGGCCGACCCAGTTGGCGTGCTCGCCGCGTTGGGCGGTTTCGAGCACGCCGCGCTGGCCGGGTTCATCCTGGGCGCGGCGGCGCTGCGGGTGCCGGTCATCCTGGACGGGGTCATCGCCGGGGCGGCGGCGCTGGCGGCGGTGGCTATCGCCCCGGATGCGGCGGCCGCCTGCCTGGCCGGCCATCGCAGCACCGAGCCCGGGCATGCCGTTACGCTTGGTTTCTTGAAGCTGCGCCCACTTGTCGAGCTTGACCTGCGGCTGGGGGAGGGCACCGGGGCCCTGCTGGCGCTGCCACTGGTGCAGAGCGCGGCACGCGCGCTCCGCGACGTGGCGACGTTCGACTCGGCCGGTGTCAGCGACAAGAAAGCTTGAAGGAGCCTGGACCACCGTGCTACGGGAATACCGCGCCGATATACACCGTGCCGACGGACACTGCGCCGAGGGACGCTGCGCTGACGGACATCGTGCCGACGGACACCGTACTGGCAGACACCGTGCTGACGGATAGCGGCCCTGATGGCTGCGACCGCTGACCATCCGCCGTACCTGCTGGGGCTGCGGCTGAGCGGTCGGCGGGTCCTGGTGGCCGGGGGCGGCGCGGTAGCTAACCGCCGGGTGCCCGCGCTGCTCGACGCCGGCGCCGACGTCTTGCTGGTGTCACCGGACGTGACCGGCTCGCTGGAGGACCTTGCCCAGGCCGGGCGTATCCTCTGGGCCGCACGCCGTTACGCCGCGGGGGACATCGACGGGGCCTGGCTCGTCTGCGCCTGCACCAGCGACCCGGCCGTGAACGCGAGTATCGCCGGGGAAGCAGAAGCCCGCCGGATCTGGTGTGTCCGCGCTGACGACGCGAGTCAGTCGTCCGTCTGGACCCCCGCGTCCGGCGTGGCCGGTGATGTGCGTGTCGGCGTGCTCAGCGGCGATCCCCGGCATAGCGCCGGAATCCGGGACGCAATCGTTACCGGCCTCCGGTCCGGCACCCTGGGTGCCCGGCGCGGCCGCGGGCACCGGTCCGGCGTCGCGCTGGTCGGCGGCGGCCCGGGCGATCCCGGCCTGCTCACCGTGCGCGGCCGCCAGTTGCTGGCGGAGGCCGACGTGGTGGTGACGGACCGCCTCGCGCCGCGCTCGGTCCTCGACGAACTGCCCCCGGACGTGCAGGTCGTCGACGTGGCCAAGATTCCTTACGGGCGTTCCGTGGCCCAGGAGCACATCAACGCCACGCTGATCGAGCACGCCCAGGCCGGCCGTTTCGTGGTCCGCCTGAAGGGCGGCGACCCGTACGTATTCGGCCGGGGCGCGGAAGAGGTCATCGCGTGCCTGCGTGCGGGGATCCCGGTCACGGTAGTGCCGGGTGTGACGAGCGCAGTGGCCGTGCCCGCAGCGGCGGGTGTGCCGGTCACGCACCGTGGCGTTGCGCAGGAATTCAGCGTGGTGTCCGTGCATGTCGCGCCGGACGATGAGCGCTCAACGGTGAACTGGCCGGCCCTGGCGGCCACCAAGGGAACGTTGATCCTGCTCATGGGCGTGGAGCGGCTCGCCGCCGTGGCGGAGACGCTGATCCGGTACGGCCGTTCCGGCAGTACTCCCGTTTCGGTGGTCGCTGACGGTACCCTGCCTACTCAGCGCACAATTGTCACAACGCTGGACACACTCGCGCTTAGGGTATTGAAAGATGGGATCAGGCCACCGGCCGTAGTCGTGATAGGTGAGGTCGTGAACGTCGCAGCCGAGATTGCCGGGCTCATGCGGGGCCTGCCGTCCGGCACGCCCGGCGAGGCCGGGTCCTATCCCGCCGCTGCCCGTTCGGCCGGCCCTCATTCGGGCGGTACCCAGTCCGCGGGCGCCCATGCCGCGAGCACGGCGGCGCAGGGGACGGACCAGGCGTGAGACCCCCCTCCGCGCCCGAAGGCAGCGTCACCCCGGAGGTGACCGGGCACCCCCCGGCGCTCGGCAACGTGACGGCCGAACCTGCGCCCGGTAGTCCCGCCACGACAGGAGTCGGCTCGGCCTCCGGCGATCCGGCGGCCCCTTCCCGCACGCCGGCCGGTACCGCCGTACCCGCCGATCCTGCCGCCGCGTCCGCCGGTTTCGCCGCGTCGGCCGCGGAGCCTCCCGCCCCGACGGGGAAACACGCCGCCGGGAGACCGGCCCGCGCGAAAAAAGCCGCGCCCCCCGAGCCAGCGACCCCCGAGCCAGCGCCCCCCGAGCCAGCGACCCCCGAGCCAGCGACCCCCGGGTCGGCGGGGCCCGGGCCGGCGGGCACTGAGCCAGCGACCCCCGGGTCGGCGGGGCCCGAGCCGGCGGGCCCCGAGGCGGTGACCCCCCGGTCGGCGGGGCCTGAGCCGGCGGGCCCCGGACTGGCGGGCTCCGAGGCAGCGGCGGCCCGAACGGCAGGCGACCCGGCCGCCCGCGAGAAGCGGGCCGCCCGCGAGAAGCGGGCCGCCCGCGAGAAGCGGGCCGCCCGCGAGAAGCGGGCCGCCCGCGATAGGCCGGCTGCCCGGGAGAAGCCGGCCGCCCGCGATAGGCCGGCCGCTCCCGTTGCGAAGGACGCCGCCCCCGATAAGGCAGCCATCCCCGATAAGCCGGCCGCCCCCGTTAATAAAGATGAGGGCTCCGCAGTCGGCCCGGATTCCGTGGTCGAACCGCACGTCAGGGTGGACGCGCGGGCCCTGGAGAGCGCGCTGCTCAACCTGCGCAAGCGCATCGCCGCCGTCCCGCTGGTCTTCGAGGCCCCGAACGTGGCGGAGGCCAAGGCCGAACGGGTCAAACTGCTCAGCCAGGTCGACGACTACCTGCTGCCCCGGCTGCGCCGGTCCGCGGCCCCGATCCTCGTCTCCCTGGTCGGGTCGACCGGCTCCGGGAAGTCCACCCTGGTCAACAGCATCGTCGGCCTGCAGGTCAGCGCGACCGGGGTGCGCCGGCCCACCACCAACAGCCCCGTTCTGGCCTGCCACCCTGACGACGTTGACTGGTTCGCCGAGAACAACTTCCTGCCCAGCTTGCCCCGGGTCCGCCAGGAAGGCCTGGCCCGGCCGGGCCGGGACGGGCTACTCGTGCTCGCCGCGACCGAAGGCATGCCGAAGGGTCTCGCTGTCCTCGACACTCCGGACATCGATTCCGTGGTCCAGGCCCACCACGAGTTCGCCTACCAGTTCCTTGACGCCTCCGACCTGTGGCTGTTCGTCACTTCGGCCAGCCGGTACGCGGACGCGCTGGTCTGGCGGATGCTCCAGCACGCCCGGGACCGCCGCGCGGCGCTCGGCATCGTGCTTTCCCGTGTCCCGGCCGGGGCCCGGTCCGAGCTGGTCGGGCACTTCACCGCGATGCTCGACGCGAACGGCGTCAAGGCGCCGGACCGTTTCGTCATCCCGGAGACCAGGCTCACGGACGGCATGCTCCCGCCGGAAGCGTTCGGGCAGATCCGGACGTGGCTGAGGGACACCGCCCGCCGCGACGAGCGCCGGGTGGCGGTCCTCACCCAGACCATGTCCGGGGTCCTCGACACGTTCCGGGCCAGGGTGCCCGCCCTCGCCGAGCACGCCGAGGCGCAGCTGCGCGTCCGTTCCCGGCTGCGCGGGCAGGCCGAAGCGCCCTACCGGGGGGGCCTCGACGAGATCATGCGGACCACCCGGGACGGCACGCTGCTGCGTGGTGAGGTGCAGGCCCGCTGGCAGGACTTCGTCGTGACCGGGGACCTGATGCGGACCCTGCGGTCACGCAAGGCGCCGCGGCAGGGCAAGCGGGCCCGTAAACGCCAGGCGCCGGAGCGCGGGGCCGCTATGAAGGCCGCGCTGCGGTCAGCGCTGGACGGGGCGGTCATCTCCGCCGCCGACCGCGCCGCCGAGGAGGCGGACAGCCGATGGCGAGCCGATACCGCCGGGGCGGTGATGGTGCAGGCCGCCACGCAAGCCCGGGCGTCCGGCCGGCAGGCGGACTGGCTGTATGAGTCGGTGTTCGGCGCCGGGCCCGGTGCCGCCGACGCGCGCGAGCTGAACCTGGCCAAATCCGCCGGGGACCTGCCGCTGCGCGCGACCCGGGCCATCAGCGCGTGGCAGGACCACGTCATGCGGCTCGTGCAGAACGCGGAGCACCAGAAACGGTCGCTCACCCGGTCCACCCCGCTGGACGACGATACGCTGGCCCTGATCGCCGTCCTCGCGATTCTTGGCGAGAACGCTGTCGGCCATCACGCGGTCGCGGGCGCGGACGACAGCGACATCCTGACCCTTCCCCGGCGCATCCTGACGGCCGTGCTGGGCGAGCAGGCGGTACACGACATCTTCCGGACAGCCCGCGCTGAGCTTAACGAGAGGGCGCGCTTGCTACTCGACGAGGAACTTCGCCGGTTCTCCGAGGTGATCGACGGCGCGGGTACCTGCGATGAGGTCGCGGGAGTCCGGCTGTACCAGGCCGCCTTCATGCTCGAGGCGCTGCAGTGACGACCAGCGCGCCGCCATTCGCCGCGCTGCCGGATACCGAGGTGCCGGCCCGGCTGGCCGCCCTCGAGTCCCTGGTCCAGATCGCGGCGGCCCGCGGCGGCCCGGGCGGGTTCAGCCCGGAATTGCTCGGCGAGGCCCAGGAACTGCTCGAACGGGCCGGTGAGCGGCTCACGCTGTCCGCGGCGCACACCGTCGTGACGCTGGCCGGAGGCACCGGCTGTGGCAAATCGTCGCTGTTCAACGCCTTGGCCGGCGCCACTTTCTCACCGACCGCGGTGACCCGCCCGGCGACCCGGAACGCCCACGCGTGCGTCTGGGGGATGCAGGGCGCCGCGCCGCTGCTGGACTGGCTGGGCATCGAGCGGCGCTACCGTTACGCCCGGGCCAGCGCGCTGGACGCCGGCGAGTCCACGCTGAGCGGGCTGGTACTGCTCGACCTGCCCGACCACGATTCGGTCGCGGCCGGGGCCGCCACGGCCGTGGATCGCCTGATCAGCCAGGCTGACCTGATGGTGTGGGTGCTGGATCCGCAGAAGTACGCGGACGCCGCCGTGCACAACCGCTTCCTGGCCCCGCTCGCGCGGCACGCGACCGTAACCACCGTGGCGCTCAACCAGAGCGACCTGCTCACCGCGCAGCAGGCCAAGGACTGCGAAGAGGACCTGCGCCGGCTGCTCGACTCCGAAGGGCACGGCGACGCCCGGGTCCTCCTGGTGTCCGCGGCCACCGGCGAGGGCATCGACAAGCTGCGCCGGGTCCTGGGCGAGGCGGTCTCGGCCCGCCGGACGGCGACCGACCGGATCGCGGCCGACATCGACAGCATCATCGCCAAGTTCGCCGTGTACGCCACCGATCCCGCCGCGGTCGCCCGGCGGGCCGCGGACGTCGGCCCGGGCCGGACCGGTGCCCCAGCGGACCCTTCCGCCTCACCCGCCCCTTCCACCTCAGCCGTCCCGTCCGCCCCGTTCGCCCCCTCCACCTCAGCCCCCTCCACTTCAGCCCCCTCCGCCTCAGCCGTTCCGTCCGCCCCAGCCGGTCGTGCCGGTTCAGCTGGTGACCCGGCCACCGCCGGGCCGCTCCTGGGCGCGGAACCCGCGGCCGGCCCGTCAGCGCAAGCCGGGCCGCCGTGGGATGCAGCGCATCCCGAAGGTGCCGCGGCCTCTTCCGTCTCCGCGGCCTCTTCCGTCTCCGCGGCCGATCCGGCGTGGCCCGACCCGGCGGCCACCCGGCCCCCCTCGGACCACGCATCGCTGACCGGGGTGCCGGCCGCCGAGGTTCCGCCCCGCCAGGCCAGGAGCGCGGTCGAAAGCGTCCCGGCGGGCCCGGCTCTGAACCTTGCCGACGCCTTCGCGCACGCGGCCGGCCTGGCTGCCGTTACCGACGCACTGGAAGACGTCCGAGAGATCCACGCCACCCGCTACCTGAGCTGGCCGTTGGCGCACGCGGCCGGGTGGTTCCCCGGCCGCGACCCGGTCCGCCTAGGCCGGGTCAGCGGCGATGCCCGGGCCGCGGTGACCATCGGCGCCGACGTTCAGCAGGCCGAGATCGACAGCGCCATCACGGCGTTCGCCGAGGCGGTCGGCGAGACCCTGCCCGATCCGTGGCCCCGCACGGTACGTGCGGCGGCCCGATCCCGCGCCGGGGAGGTCAGCGGCGCGCTCAGCGCGGCGATCAGCGAGAGCATGCCGGCCGGGGCGCGGATACCCACCTGGTGGCGCCTGGTGTTCGCCTGGCAGTGGCTGCTGGTCGCCATGGTGGTCGCCGGTATTGGCTGGATGGGCGTCATCCTCGTGGTCGGCGTCTTCCACGCGGCGGGAGCGCACCCGCCAGAGCTGATCGGCAGCGTTGCGCTCCTCCCGTGGCTGGCGGCCATGGTCGTGGCGCTGCTCCTGCTCGGCTGGCTCACGGCCGCCGGCAGCCAGAACGCGGTGATGCTGTCCTCCGACCGGGAACGCGAGCAGATGGCGTCCGTCATGCGATCACGGATCGACGCGGTGGCCCGCGACATCGTGGTCATCCCCACCGGCGCCGAGCTCACCGAATATGCCCGCTTCTGCGCCGGCCTGACCGCCGCCGCCCGCCACTAGCCCCACCGTCACGCCCCGACCCAGTAGCACCGCGAATTCGGTTCCCCTCCTCGCCAGCCTCTCCCCGCCGCCGCCCCTTGCCCCCACCCTCCTGCCGCCCCGCCCCCCCCGCACCGCCCGAACGATCATCGAACGGCGTTCGTGTGCAATAAGGGCTGCTGGGACAGCCCTTATTGCACAAGTTCGGTCTAGGCCGCCCACCGAGGGAGGGGGCGGTGCCGGGCGGGAGGGAGCGTGAGCCGGACCACGGCTACGGCCCAGACCGCGGCCACGGCCACGGCCCAGACCACGGCCACGGCCACGGCCCAGACCACGACTACGGCCACGGCCACGGCTCAGACCACGGTCACGGCTCAGACCACGGCCACGGCCGCTCGGCGTTCTGCTGAGGGCATAACAGCGGCCGGAAGCTGGGCACGGGCGGGTCTGTTGGCTTGTAATACTGTAATCACCCCGCATATGGAGGCGGTCAATGACAACAGACCGTCCACTGGACGCGTACTCACTCATCGTTTCCGGCGTCGCCGAAAAGCTCACGCCCAAGGTGGCCAGCCTGCGCGTCCCGCGCGGCAGCGGCTCACCGGGTGAGAGCCTCGGTTCTGGTGTCGTCTTCACCGGCGACGGTTTTCTGCTGACGAACGCGCACGTCGTCGGGCGGGCGCAGGGCGGCACGGCGTCGTTTTCCGACGGGACGACAGCCCCCTTCCGCGTGGTCGGCGCAGACCCGCTGTCCGACCTGGCCGTGCTCCGCGCGACCGGCCCGACCCCGCCGCCCGCCGAGCTCGGCGAGGCCGACGATCTCGTCGTCGGCCAGCTCGTCGTGGCGGTCGGCAACCCGCTCGGCCTGGCGGGTTCGGTGACCGCGGGCGTGGTCAGCGCGCTGGGCCGGTCCATGCCCGCGGGTGGCCGCGGCGCGACACGGCTCATCGAGGACGTCATCCAGACCGACGCGGCGCTCAACCCCGGCAACTCCGGCGGCGCGCTCGCCGACGCCAGCGCCCGGGTCGTCGGCATCAACACCGCGGTGGCCGGGGTCGGCCTGGGCATGGCCGTGCCCGTTAACACCACCACCCGCCGGATCGTCTCCACGCTCATGCGTGACGGGCGCGTCCGCCGCGCCTACCTGGGCCTGGTCACGGTGCCCGCTCCACTGGCGGCGCCCTGGCAGGAGCGGATCGGCCGCGCCAGCGGGCTCCGGGTGGCTGAAGTCGTCGCCGGCGGACCGGCCAGCCGGGCCGGCCTGCGACCCGGTGACCTGCTCCTGTCGGCGGCGGGAAACCCGGTCGCCACGGCCCAGGACCTGCAGCGGCTGATGTTCGCGGAAGCGATCGGCAAGCCGCTCGCGATCACGGTCATGCGGAACGGGGCCCTGGTCGACGTCATCGCCGAGCCAGCCGAACTGGTCGCCGCCTGAGCCGCCGCTCTGCGTGCCCGGCGCGGTCACGGATCCCGCGGAAGGGCGGCCGCGGCCCGGCTGGCCTCGGCGAGAAGCTGCCGGACCGCACGGCGATTGCGCAATGTAACGAACTTCAGGTGTGCGTAAGCCGGGTCGTGCATCGCGGCGGCGTACCTCTGCCGGTAGACCGCGTGCCGGTGCCACGCCCACGAAATGACCGAGTCCTCCGGCACCCAGGTGAACAGGTTGGCCCACCGCTCCCGGTTACCGTTCCACAGTTCGACGCGGAAGGTGGCCCGGCGCAGCGTGCGCCAGATGACCTGGCGCATCACGCGGTGCCGGGGCGGGTCGAGCCAGATCACCGTATCCGCGCGCGCCCAGACCAGAGGCCGGACGGCGCTGTAGTTTCCGTCGACAACCCAGGCGTCGCCCGCGGTCACCTCCGCGACCCGGGCCCGGAACTCGTCGGCGCCCAGCGGAGCCCAGTCTGGCTGGTGATAGATCGCGTCGAGTTCCACGTAGGGCACGCTGAGGTTCCGGGCGAGATGGCGCGCGACGGTGGATTTTCCCGCCCCCGAGTTGCCAACTACCGAGATTCGCCGCACGACCCGGAAATTATCAGCCGCCCCCGGACGCGCCCATCCCTTTTCCGGGCGGCAGCGCACGCTGAGAGGATTGACGTATGACAGACGAAGCGACGGGCACCGGTGTGGACCTGGGCCGCGGGGTGACGATGCCGATGGTGGGATTCGGTACGTGGCGGTTGCGCGGCCAGCACGCCTACGACGCCGTCCGGTTCGCGCTGGAGACCGGATACCGGCACGTCGACACCGCGACCATGTACCAGAACGAGGCGGAAGTGGGGCGCGCCGTGCGGGACAGCGGCCTCGATCGCCGTGACGTGTTCATCACGACCAAGCTGCAGCCGCGAGACGCCGGCCGTGTGCGGGCGACGATCGACGCCAGTCGCCAGGCGCTGGGCACGGATTACGTGGACCTGTGGCTCGTGCACTGGCCGCCGCGGGGCCCGGCGTCCCCGCGGGTATGGGAGCAGTTCCGCGCTATCCGCGACCAGGGGCTGGCCCGTGCCGTGGGCGTCAGCAACTACGACACCGCACAGATCGACGAGCTGACCCGGACCAGCGGCGAGACTCCGCCGGTCAACCAGATCCCGTGGAGCCTGCCCGGCTACGACCCCAAGCTGCTAGCCGCGATGCGGGAGCGCGGCGTCGTCGTCGAGGGGTACAGCTCGCTCAAGGGCACCAACCTCCGCGACCGGACGCTGACGCAACTGGCCGAACGGAAGCACGTGACGCCCGCCCAGATCGTGCTGCGCTGGCACCTTCAGCACGGCATCCCGGTCATCCCGAAGTCGGCTGACCCTTCCCGGATCGCGGCCAACTTCGCACTGTCCGGGTTCTCGCTGAGCGCCGAGGAGATGAGCCTCCTGGACGGCCTGTCCCGGCGCTGAACGGGGGGGCATTATGACGCGCCGGTGGCGGGGCTGGAAGCCTCCGTTGGCCGGTGTGTGGATAACGGCGCGGTTATCCACAAGGAGGCGGCTGGGCTCTCGCGGCTCGCTGCGGTCAGCCAGGGTGGAAGTGCCCGGCGAACCGAAACGCCGGGCGGCTGGGCACCGGCGGCGCCCAGCGGCTGGGCACCGGCGGCGCCCTGCCGCCAGACCGCAGGAGGATCGAGATGAGCAAACCCGGGTACGTGACGCTGGTCGGCTTCGTGGCCACCGAGCCGAGGATGAGCAACTTCGCCGACGGCGACGTCGCGAACCTGCGCATCGGGTCGACCGCCAGCTGGATCGATCGGTCGACGGGGGAGTGGCGCAACGGCGAGACGTCGTTCTATTCGGTCAAGTGCCGGCGGTCGCTGGCGCGCAACGCGAAGAAATGCCTGCGCAAGGGAGAGCCCGTCGTCGTGGCCGGGAAGCTCCGTACCCGCAGCTACCAGGACCGGAACGGTGTGCAGCGGCTCGACGTCGAGGTCGAGGCCGACACCATCGGCTATGACCTGGGCCGCGGCACCGCGGAGTTCCGCTGGAATCAACGCGCGTCCGCGGGCCTTTCCGAACTGGCCCGCGGTGAGGCGATCAGGGCGGGCCTCGAACACGAGGACGACCCCGGGCCGGGCGATCCGGGGCTTGACCACCCCGGGCCAGACGACTTCGGGCCGGACGACTTCGGGCCGGAGGAGACCGGCGCGCTGGCTGGAGCCGGCGACGGCGACGCGATGTTCGGCGACCAGGCCGTCGCCGGGCTGCAGCATGACCTGGAGACGTCAGCGGCAGAGCCCGCCGCCGGATAACGCCGCCGCCTGCGGTCGTCGGCGGCACAGCCGACCGCCGGGCGCCGGATCACGCCGCCCGGGCGCGGTCGTCGGCGGCACAGCCGACCGCCGGGCGCCGGATCACGCCGCCCGGGCGCGGTCGTCGGCGGCACAGCCGACCGCCGGGCGCCGGATCACGCCGCTCGGGCGCGGTCCTCAGCGGCACAGCCGACCGCCCGGTGACGGATGATGTCGCTCGGGCGCGGTCATCAGCGGCAGAGCTGGCCGCCGGATGACGCCGCCCGGGCGCGGTCAATGGCACCGGAGTCAGGTCCAGACGACCCCTCGCATCGAACCCACTCTCCTTTGCACCTGCGCATTCCGAGGCACCTGTGTCTGCGGGGGCGCGGTCAGGTGGCCGTGCGGGGTGGAGTAACGCTGCGCAGGTAAGCCATCTGCCTGTGTCACCATCCCGCGTGGACCTCAACATACCGGCCCGCTTCGGATAACACACGGAACGTTTTCCTAATGTTACTGAAAGTGATGCAACCATCAAGTCGGCCACGTAGAGTTGCGATTCAGAACCGATTAGTGACAGGTGAGAGGCATGTCGGCAGCCGACCAGGTCATGACTCAGCGAGTGCCCTCCCGCGGCTTCTTCCGCCGTCTCGGCCGGCCGCGAAGCTGGCAGCTCTTTGCCCTGCCGTCAGCCGTCGTCGGGTACGTCTTCGCCATCATCTCCGCTGACCTCGGCCTGACCGTGCGGGGGATCCTGCACACCCCGATACGCACGGCCGACGTGGTGCTGTTCGCGGCCCTGCTGATGTGCGGGGCCATCTGCATCGAGGCGACGCGGCGCCTGGGCCAGCCTACCGGCGTCTCCCGCGACCTGCTCTCGGCGTGGTGGCTGCCGATCGCGCTGCTGCTGCCCCCGGTCTACGCGCTGATGGCCCCGATGGCCCTGGGCGCGCTGCTGTACGTGCGGGTCCGGCGTACGCCGGCCTACCGGCGGCTGTTCAGCTCGGCGGCGCTCGGGCTGGCCGGGGCGTCGGCGTCGACGGTGTTCCGCCACGTCGGCCCGGCTGCGGTGGTGACGCACTCGGTGCCCTGGCTTGTCTATCCGGCGCCGCACGCCTGGTTTACCCGGCCCGAGGCCGTCCTGGCCGCGATCGGCTGCGGGCTCCTGTTCAACGTGCTCAACACGGGCATGGTGGCCGTGGCCGCGCACGCCGCTCAGCCGCAGGCCCGCTGGGCGGAGGTGCTGTGGGACCGGGAAAGCCTGCTGCTGGACCTGACCGAGATCTGCGTCGGTGTGCTTGTGGTGATCGCCTGCGCGCTGAGCCCGGTCCTGCTCTGCGTGGCGCTGCCCCCGGTGATCGTCCTGCAGCGCAGCCTGATGCACCAGCAACTGCAGGCCGCCGCGCGCACCGACGCCAAGACCGGCCTGCTGAACGCGATGGCGTGGCAGCGGGAAGCCGACACCGAGATCGCGCGGGCGCGGCGGGCGGGGGAGCCCCTCGCGCTGCTGCTCTGCGACGTGGATCACTTCAAGCGCGTCAACGACACCTACGGCCACCTGACCGGGGATGACGTGCTGCGCGGCCTCGCCGCCGAACTCCGCCAGCAGGTACGCGGCTCAGACGTGGTGGGCCGGTTCGGCGGCGAGGAGTTCGTCGTCCTGCTGCCACGCGCCGACACCGACGAGGCCTGCAAGATCGCCGAACGGCTGCGGCACCGGGCCAGCGTCATGGGGGTCTACGCGGACACCGACGCGGTCAGCGTGACGATATCGATCGGGATCGCGGTCCTCGGCGTGCACGGCGGCGACCTGTTCGAGCTGCTCGCCGCCGCTGACCTCGCGCTCTACCAGGCCAAGGACGCCGGGCGCGACCAGGTCTGCGTGGACTCACCAGACCGCCAGCCGCGGCTGGAAAGCCACAGCGAGGAGACCCCCGATCCGGCGGCCTTAAACCAGGACGCGCCGGACCCGGGGCCCGCGGCGGACACCGGCGGCAAGACGGGCGATTCCACGGCGTAAGCCGTAAGCCCGGCGGCCTGGCTGGCCGGCTGGGCCGAATACGCTAGTGGCCATGCCGGAGTTCATTTACCAGATGCGTGCCGTGCGCAAGGCGTACGGCGACAAGGTAATCCTCGACGACGTGACGCTGTCGTTCCTGCCGGGAGCCAAGATCGGCGTAGTGGGGCCGAACGGTACTGGCAAGTCCACGCTGCTGAGGCTGATGGCCGGGGTCGACCAGCCCTCCAACGGTGAGGCCCGGCTGATGCCCGGGTACACGGTGGGGCTACTCTCCCAGGAGCCCCAGCTCAACGAGGACAAGACGGTTCTTGGCAACGTCGAGGAGGGTGTTGCCGAGACCAAGGCGATGCTCGACAAATACAACGAGATCGCCGAGAAGATGGCCACCGAGTACTCCGACGAGATGCTCGAGGAAATGGGCCGCCTGCAGGAGCAGCTCGACCACCGCGACGGGTGGGATCTCGACAGCCAGCTCGAGCAGGCGATGGACGCGCTGCGCTGCCCGCCCCCGGACGCGACCGTGACGCAACTGTCCGGCGGTGAGCGGCGCCGGGTCGCGCTGTGCCGCCTGCTGCTGTCCCAGCCGGACCTGCTGCTGCTCGACGAGCCCACCAACCACCTCGACGCGGAGAGCGTCCAGTGGCTGGAGCAGCACCTGGAAAGCTACGCCGGAACGGTGGTGGCCGTCACCCACGACCGGTACTTCCTCGAGAACGCGGCCCAGTGGATCCTCGAGCTCGACCGTGGCCACGCCTACCCCTACCAGGGCAACTACTCCACCTACCTGGACACCAAGGCATCCCGTATCAAGGTGGAGGGCGCCAAGGACGTCAAGCGGCGCAAGCGCCTCGAAGACGAACTGGAGTGGGTGCGGTCCAACCCGCGCGCACGGCAGGCGAAGAGCCGGGCCCGGCTCCAGCGGTACGAGGAGATGGCCGCCGAGGCGGACTCCCGCCGCAAGCTTGACTTCGAGGAGATCCAGATCCCGCCGGGCCCGCGGCTCGGCAGCCTCGTGGTCGAGACCGAGGGCCTGGTCAAGGGGTTCGGCGAGCGGGTGCTTTTCGACGGCCTGAGCTTCTCGCTGCCGCGCAACGGCATCGTCGGCGTCATCGGCCCCAACGGCGTCGGCAAGACGACCTTGTTCAAGATGATCGTCGGCGAGGAGAAGCCGGACGCCGGCCTCATCCGCGTCGGCGAGACGGTGGAGATCTCCTACGTCGACCAGAGCCGCGAGCGGATCGCCCCGGACCAGAACGTCTGGCAGGTGATCTCCGACGGGGAGACGCACATCAACGTCGGCCACACCGAGATCCCGAGCCGCGCCTACGTGGCCGCGTTCGGCTTCAAGGGCCCGGACCAGCAGAAGCCGGCCGGGGTCCTCTCCGGCGGTGAGCGGAACCGCGTCAACCTCGCGCTCACCCTGAAGAAGGGCGGCAACCTCCTGCTCCTGGACGAGCCGACCAACGACCTGGACGTGGAGACGCTCTCCTCGCTGGAGAACGCGCTGCTCGACTTCCCCGGCTGCGCCGTGATCACGAGCCACGACCGGTGGTTCCTCGACCGCATCGCCACGCACATCCTCGCCTGGGAAGGCGAGGCGAACTGGTTCTGGTTCGAGGGCAACTTCGACGCCTACGAGAAGAACAAGATCGACCGTCTCGGCGCCGAAGCCGCCCGCCCGCACCGCGTCACCTACCGCAAGCTCACCCGCACCTGACCGCGCCGCTCGCCCGGGCCTCGCTGCCCGGCCGGGTGAGTGCGTCAGGATTCGCCGTCAGACCCGCCTCGCCCAGCGCACGCAGGCCGATGGCGAGGTTATTGGCTGAGGCTAGGGTGTCGGGGTGGTCGGCGCCCAGGACGCGGCGGCGGCGGTCCAGGGTGTCCTGGTCCAGGTCGCGGGCGGCCTGCACCTCGCCCAGCGCGCGGAGGTCGATGGCGAGGTTGCTGGCGGAGGCTAGGGTGGCGGGGTGGTCGTCGCCCAGGACCCGGCGGCGGCGGTCCAGGGTGTCCTGGTCCAGGTCGCGGGCGGCCTGCGCCTCGCCCAGCGCGCGCAGGTCGCTGGCGAGGTTATTGGCGGAGGTCAGGGTGCTGGGGTGGTCGTCGCCCAGGACCCGGCGGCTTCGGTCCAGGGTGTCCTGGTCCAGGTCGCGGGCGGCCTGCACCTCGCCCAGCGTGCGCAGGTCGCTGGCGAGGTTGCCGGCGGCGGCCAGGGTGCTGGGGTCGTCCTCGCCTAGGACCCGGCGGCGGCGGTCCAGGGTGTCCTGGTCCAGGTCGCGGGCCGCCTGCACCTCGCCCAGCGCGTACAGGTCGCTGGCGAGGTAAATGGCGGTGGCCAGGGTGTGGGGGTCGTCCTCGCCCAGAGCCCGGTGGCGGCGGTCCAGGGTGTCCTGGTCCAGGTCGCGGGCCTCAGCGTAGTGCCCCATTGCGCGGAGCGCCAGGGCAGCATAGTCGGCGGTCGTCAGCGTGTCGTAGTCGTCGTCGCCGAGCCGGTCACGCCAGTGCTGACGCAGATCGCGGGCCAGGTCATGGCCGGTGCGGGTATCGCCGCGGGCCAGCAGGTAGTAGCACGCGTTGCAGGCCATCCAGCGCAGACCGCGGTTGCCGGTGGCGGCCAGGTCGGTCGCCAGCAGGTGCGGCGTCAGCACGGCCCATCTCGGCCAGGTGACCGGATTGTCCGGTTCGCCGGGGTCGCTGGCGGCCACGATCGCCTCGGCGCGTTCGCGGGTGGCGGCGGCCTGCGCGGGGGGCAGCCGGTCGCGCAGGATGGCCTGGGTGAGCCGGTGCATCACCAGGCCGCGCTGATCGACCCGGGCCAGCGACTGCCGGGTCAGCTGCGCCAGGGTCTGCCGCCACGCCAGCGGATCGGCCGCCCGGGCCGCCAGGTCGCCGGGCAGCCCGCCGGGGGCGCCGGTGAACAGGTCCTCCGGAATCGGTTCGGGGCCCAGGAACGCGCACACGCCGGCCAGCTCGGCGGCGGCCGGGTCATCATGGTCGAGCCGGTCGGCGATCAGCTGGGTCGCCGCGGCCAGCGACCGCGGATAGGACCCCGGCGCCCCCTCCGCCAGCAACCGCCCGGCCTGGGTCCGCAACAGCCCCAGGTACTCCGCGGCCGCCATGCCGGTCTCGGCCATGAACCCGGCCGCCTGCGCGACGGCCAGCGGCAGGTCACCCAGCTGGCCGGCGAGCCGGTCCGCATCGGCCGCGCCGAGCCCGGTCACCCGGCCCTGCAAGATCGCCACCGATTCCGGCCGGGCCAGCACATCCACCTCGACCGGCGCGGCGATCTCCGCCCACTTGCGCTCCCGTGACGTGATCAGCACATGGCCGCCGCCGGGCAGCCAGCCGGCTACGTTGGCGGGTTTCTCGGCGTTGTCGAAGACCAGCAGCCACCGGCCCCGCTCCCGCAGCTCGCCCAGCACCGCCGCCCGCACCACCTCGGCGCCGGCCCCGGCCTGCAGGCACCCCAGCGCGGTGCCCAAGGCGGCGAACTGATCGCCGATCAGCCCGGCCTGCTCACAGTTGACCCACCAGGCCAGGTCGTAGGCCCCGGCGAACCGGTGGGCGTACTCCGCCGCGAGCTGGGTCTTGCCCACCCCGCCCATCCCCTGGAACGCCTGCACCACCGCTGCGTCCCCGGCCAGCAGCCGCTCCCGCACCGCCACCAGCAGCTCGTCCCGCCCGGTGAACCCGGGGTTGCGGGCCGGGATGTTCCACACCCGCGGCACGCTGCCCGGCAGCCGCGGACCCGAGCCTCCCAGCTTCCGCAGGCCACCCGGCGTACCACGGCCCGGGAACGCCGGTTCTCCGCCCGGGCGCTCCGGGTCCCGGACGGCCGCCAGCAAGATCCGCCGCGCCTCGTCCGCGTCGACCCCGAACAGGTCGCAGAACAGCAGCGGCTGCAGCACGTCCGGCATCTGCGCGGGCGGCACCTCCGCCACCCGGACCGGCACCAGGCGGCCGCTCTGGGCACCGGGCCGGTGCAGGAGCGCCGCCGTCCACTCCTCCGTGGTGTAACGGGACCGGTCGAAGTACGCCGCCGAGAACAGCGCGACCACCCGGTCGCACCGGGCCAGCGCATCACTCATCGCCAGCACGACATTCCGGCCGGCGCCCCAGTCCCACACATCCAGCTCGACCGTGAACCCGGCGTCAATTAACTGCCAGGCCACCCACTCCGCCCACGCCCGGTCCGCCCCGGCATGACTAACGAAGAAATCAGCACGATCCCCGCCCATAGCACCAGTATCCCCGCCAGAAACGCCCGCAGGTACGCCGAAAACCGGCAGGGCCTGCGAGAGCTAGTGCGGCGTCAGCCCGAGGTCGCGGGCGCCGGGGTTCGACGGGCGGTTGACCAGGCTGTGCGCGGCCATGACCAGGTAGTCCCACAGCTGCGCGTCCAGGGCCTCGTCCAGCTCCAGTTCATCCAGCGAGGTCCGCATGTGCCGGAGCCAGGCGTCCCGTTCGGCCTCGCCGATCACGAAACGCACGTGCCGCATCCTCAGCCGCGGGTGCCCGCGCAGCTCGTTGTAGGTCTGCGGGCCGCCCCAGTACTGGATGAGGAACAGCCGGAGGTGTTCCTCGGCCGGCCCCAGATCCTGGGCCGGGTACACCGGCCGCAGCTCCGGGTCGTCGGCCACCAGCTCGTAGAACCGGTGTACCAGCCGGGTGAACGTGTCCTCGCCGCCGACGGCTTCGTAGAACGAGTGTGGCTCCCGGCCCGGCGTAGCGGCGGCCGGGCTGGCAGGCGTGTTGTCGCCCGCTGCGGATGGGGCCGGCTGAATGTCCATGATGACCTCCAGCTTATGGCGCAGCCGGCGGCTCGTGCTCAGCCGCTTGCCCGGCGGGGCGCAGGCCGAGGCCCCCGGCTTCTTCTTCTGTGGGCGATCCGGCCTCTCGTTTCGTTCCGGACTCCGGGCTTTCCCCGCTCTCCGGGTCCTCCCCGGCCGGGGGAGCGCCGCTCGTCGCCCCGGTGCCGCGTGCCCTGCGGGAGGGGCCGTGTGGACCAGCGTCGTGTCCGGCGGTTTCACCAGCCTCGCCCGGCGTGACGAGGTCATCGGCGGGCTGGCTGGCGCGGACCGTGACCGTGGCCTTGGGCGCCCTGGTCCGGCTCCGGGCGGTGCCCGGGTCCAGCGCGGTCGCGGTCCGGCGCGGCATCCTGGCCGCGGTAGGCCGGGCCTGCTCGACGGCGGCGGCATCGATCGCGGACAGCACCCGTTCCCGCAGTTCACGGCCCACTTCCCACTGCCGCAGCGGCAGCGTCTTGGCCACCACCCGCATCACGATCTGCGACGCCGAGATGTCCTGGACCCCCCAGACCTCGGGTTTTTCCAGCATGAGCTTGCGCCAGCGCCGCTCCTTCCACATGCTGACCGCCGCGTGCTCCATCAGCGTGCGGGTATCCCCGATCTCCAGCTCGGGCGGGATGGGGATGTCGACGACGGCCCGCGCCCAGCCCTGGGACTCGTTGCCCACCTTCTCCAGCGCGCCGTTGCGCAGATGCCAGACCACCCCGTTCACGTCGCGCAGCCGCGTGGTGCGCAGGCTCACCGCCTCCACGGTGCCGGTCGCGTCGCCGATGTTGATGACGTCACCGACGCCGTACTGGTCCTCCAGCAGCATGAAGATCCCGGCCAGGAAGTCCCGCACCAGGTTCTGCGCGCCGAAGCCCACCGCGATGCCGACCACGCCGGCGCTGGCCAGGACCGGGGCCAGGTTGACCCCCAGGTCGCCCAGGCCGATCGCGACGGCGATCGCGAAGATCGTGACCGAGGCGGCGTTGCGGAGGATGGATCCGAGGGCATGGGCGCGCTGGTGGCGCCGTTCGGATGCCGCCTCGTGCACGGCCGTCGCCGCGGCGGCAGGCGGGAGGGGCAGGCCGTCGGCGGCCGTTTCCGGGCCGGCCAGCACCGTCTCGGTGGACTCGCGGCGCTTGCGCCGCCACAGCTTCCACCGGCGCGGCGCGCCGCGGTTCGGCCGCAGCCGGCTGTGCAACGGGGAGTCCGCCGCCCGGATCGTGACCCGGTTGATCAGCCGGTGCACGAGCGCGCGGGCGACCAGCGCAAGTATGACCAGCCACGCCAGCCGCAGCACCAGGTTGACGGGACCCGCCAGGTAGACGGCCGTCAGCCGGGCGGCCGTGCCGTTGTGGGTTATGTCCCAGACGAGGTTGCACGCGATCCCCGGATTGTGTCCGCAACTGCTGGTCAGCGTGGCGGGCGCCGGGGAGAATTCGAGGCCCTTGAGGTGGACGTCAGAGAACACGAGATCCTTCTTCGGGCGTGAGCGCGTATCCGGCCGGTTCCGTGCGCTCTCGGTGGACACGGGGCAGCGTGCGCAGAGGCACCTCTGGGCACGCTATAGCGTCCGCGCCGGTGCCCGGGGGCGCGTTGCCGTCATGCCCCGCCCGTGCAGGCCCGCCTGCCGCCTGGCGGCTCTGGTGGCGTCGCGGGCGTATCTGCCGCCGGCCCCAGTTTCGCTGCCGCCTGGCGGCTCTGGTGGCGGGCCTGGCCGTCATGCTCTGCCCGTGCAGGCCCGCCTGCCGCCTGGCGGCGTCGCGGGCGTATCTGCCCGTCGGCCCCAGTTCACTGCCGTCCCACGCCGCTCCCCGGCCTCGCAATTCGCCGGGCTCCCACTGTCCCCAGAAATGGAAAATACTTTCACCGAATACTGAGATTACTTAGTGGTAACTTACAGCGAACGGTCAGCCTGATCCTTGATTCTTCACATGGTTGTTTCCGGCCAAGGCATACACGCCAGCCCTGAAACAGCCCAAGAGCGCGCCCCGCCGATCATGCCCTCTACCCCCCCGAGGGCGCCCCTGATGGTCGGCGGGGCGCCTCGCCGACTCGCGCCCCCACCCCTCGGGTAGGCGTCCCGGTCTCAGGCGAGCGGCAGGCCGGTGTGCGCGGCCAGGAAGGCCAGGAGGTCCGCGGACAGGGCCACCGAGCGGCTGACCGAGCGGCTGGAGTGGCCCACGTCGGCCTCGCGGCGCAGCATGATCGGCCGTTCCGCCCGCGGGGCGGACGTCGCGTACTGGAGCGCCGCGCACATCTTGCGGGCGTGCATCGGGTCGACCCGGGTGTCGTTGTCGAAAACCGTGAACAGCACGCCCGGGTAGGGCACGCCCTTGGTGACGTGGTGGTACGGCGAGTACGACACCAGCCACCCCAGCTGCTCGGCGTCAGCGGCCGTGCCGTACTCGGTGTTCCACGTCTCACCCAGGCCGAACTGCTCGTACCGCACCATGTCGAGCAGCGGTGCGGAGCACACGGCGGCGGCGTACAGGTCAGGCCGCTGGGTGATCGCCGCGCCGACCAGCAGGCCGCCGTTCGACCCGCCGTAGATGCCCAGCTGCTCCCGCGTGGTCCAGCCGTCGGCGATAAGTTTCTCGGCGGCGGCGTGGAAGTCGTCAAAGACGTTCTGCCGCCGGCCGAGCATCCCGGCCCGGTGCCAGTCCTCGCCCTCCTCACTGCCGCCGCGCAGCCCGGCGATGGCGTAGACACCACCCGCCTCCACCCACGCGAGGACCGTCGAGGAGTACCCGGGCGTGAGGCTGATGCCGAAGCCGCCGTAGCCGTACAGAATCGTCGGGCGCGGCGCCGCCGGCCGTCCCTCCCCGTCCCCGGCCGCGCGGGTGTCCTCGCCGCTGACGACGAGCATGCGGACTTCGGTTCCGTCCGCGGAGCGGTACGCGACCTGGCGGGCTGTCACCGGCGGAGTGTCCACCGCGCCAGGCGGCCGCGCCCAGACCTGGGTCCGGTCCGCGTGGGCGTCATAGTGCAGGACCGTCGCGGGCGTCGTGTTGTCGGTGTAGACGAACCACCCCTCATGACCGCCTTCCGGCCGTTCGCTGATCCCGCCGACGGTGCCCGGCCCCGGCAGCGGCACGGTCCCGATCCGCTCACCCGTCCCCAGGTCGTGCACGGTGATCTCGCTGATGGCATGCCGGGTCCAGATCACCAGCAGGACCGGCTGCGCCCCCGTTTCGGGGCCGCCGCCGGGCTGCGCCCCTTTATCCGGCCGGCCGCCGGGCTGCGCCCCCGTTTCGGGGCTGCCGTCGAGGATGGCGTAACCCTCGAGTACCGCCTCAGGATCGCTGGGCACCAGGTCCTGCCATCCATCGGGGCCCGGGTTCGCCGGATCCGCGACGGCGAGCCGGCCCCGCGGCGTCCCGGCGTCGGTGTATACGTACAGCCGGCCGTCCCGCCCGACCCGCACGCCGGTCCGGGCGTCGGCACCAACCTGTACCGGCTGGAGGGCCGGCGCGGTCAGGTCGGACGCCGTCAGGTCGGCGATCCACAGATCGTTGCGGGGTTCGGTACCGCGGGCGGCGCTGATCGTCAGCCACCGGCCGTCCCGGCTCACCGCGGCCGAGTAGTACGTGGTCTTGTCGCGTCCCTCGCCGAAGATCAGCACATCGTCCTCGGCCGGTGAGCCGACCCGGTGCAGGTAGACGCGGCGGTGGTACTGCGCTTCCCCCGCGGGCACCTCGTCCGGCGGCAGCCGCCGCGTGTAGTAGAACGCCTTGCCGCCCGGCAGCCACGCGATACGGGAGTATCGGCAGCGGTCGATCGGCCCGTCCACCACCTCGCCGGTCTCCACGTCCATCACGCGCAGCATTGACTCCTCGCTGCCGCCCTCCGACAGCTGATAGGCCAGGGACCGGCCCTCCTTGTCCGGCTGCCAGCTGTCGAGCGTCGTCCGCCCGGTCGGGTCGACGACCATTGGGTCGATCAGGACTCGCCCGGCACCCGGATCCGCCACCTCCGCCCCGGGTTCAGCCGTCCCCGTGCCCGCTCCCGGATCGGCAGGCCCGCTCGCCACAAGCTCGGCGGCGCCCGGCCCCGGATCGGCGGTGCCCGCCCCCGGATCGGTCGTGCACAGCACCGCGTGCTCCTGACCGGGCATGCGCCGGGTGAAGAACCGGCGGCCGCCCCGCCACACCGGAACCCCGATGTGGCCCGTCCCGGTGAGCTCAAGGATCCGTTCGGCCAGCGCGCCGACACCCGGCCGGACGTCGGCGTACCCGCGGAACAGTTCGTCCTGCGCCCGGAGCCAGGTTTGCGTTTCGTCACTGTCGGGGTCTTCGAGCCATCGGTACGGGTCACTGACCCGGTGCCCGGACAGATCCTCGCTAACGTCCAGGCGGCGTGTTGACGGGTACTGATCTGCGGTCATGACAGGACCCTAACCGCCCGTCCCCGCTGTTCAGGTCGCCCCTCCGGCCTCACCAACGCTGACCGCGCGGCGGCGCCCACCCCACTCCGGATCTCTGGCTGCCTGTCGGCCGCCGATCCGCCGGCCGCTGACCCAGCCGAGCTGGCTGTCGCTCCGGTTGTCCGCCGGCCGCTGACCCGGCTGGCCCGGCCCAATCGCCGGCGGTGACGACGTGCAGCAAAGCGGTCACCGATGTTCCGTGGGGGATGTAACGGCGACACGGGGATTCTCCTGCGTGTTTACTCTTATGTAGTAGCGGCAACGCGATTCAGCGGACACACTAGGAACACGGTGCTCCTCTCTTGCGAAACCGCCCGGCGGAGGTGGTAGTGCGACGAGTCCTGCTGCTCAATGTCACTTATGAGCCGCTCACCACAGTGGGGCTGCGTCGCGCCGTGTGCCTAGTGCTCAGCGGGAAAGCCGAAATCGTTCACGATGACACTGCCGGGGCGACCCTGCACTCCGCGTCGGTCACCCTGGCCACTCCGTCGGTTATCCGGCTCCGCCGCTACGTCCGCATCCCGTACCGGAACCGGGTACCGCTGACCCGGGCGGCGTTGATGCGGCGGGACAACTACCGGTGCGCGTACTGCGACCGGAAAGCCGAGACCATCGACCATGTGATACCACGCAGCCGCGGCGGCCCCCACTCCTGGGAGAACTGCGTCGCATCCTGCACGACGTGCAACCATCGGAAGGCCGACCTGCTGCTTGAGGAACTCGGCTGGACGCTCGCGGTGCCGCCTGCCGTGCCCCGGGGGGCGCACTGGCGGCTGATCGGCGTGGCCCACGACGGTGACCCGCAGTGGGCCACCTACCTCCGGGAGCCCAGCGCCGCCTAGCCCCCACTACGGGCAGAGTGCCGCCCAACCCCCAGCCCTTCCACTACGGGCAGACTTTTGGTCAGTATTTGCCCAAAACTCTGCCGATAAGCGCGAGAAAGCCGGGCTGGGGCGGAAAGCCGGGCTGGGGCGGGCCGGTCGGGCCGTCGGCCAGATACCGGCCGGTTGACTCCGATAAGTTCGGCTCGAAGGCAAAATCTTGCCGGAACCTGGAATTCCGCGCGCCGGGTGTCGCTTGCAATCTTGGTGACTAGTTTGACTCGCTGGTGGCGGTCACAGCCTGCCCTCATTCATCCCGCGGACGGCCGGGTACCCGCTCGCGGCACGGCCAGCGGCAGGGCCAGCGTCCTGGAAAGCAGTCCGGCCAGCTTACCGGTCGGCGCACTGGCCGGCGACGGCCCGATAACGGTCCCGCGCGCAGTGGACAGGGGCACGCCTGAAAAGCTGGAACCATTACCGAGGAGGTACTGATGACTGGAAAGCCCAATGCGGCGGAAGCAGGAACGATCGACGTCGGCGGTGACCTGACGGTCAACCGGCTCGGATTCGGCGCGATGCGGATCACGGGACAGGGCATCTGGGGCGAGCCACCGGACCTCGGCCAGGCCAAGGCGGCCATCAAGCGCGCGGTCGAGCTGGGCGTGAACTTCATCGACACCGCGGACTCCTACGGTCCCTACGTCAGCGAGACGCTGATCGCCGAGACCCTCTACCCCTACCCGGACGACCTGGTGATCGCGACCAAGGGCGGCCTGGTCCGCCCAGGCCCCGGCCGGTGGCACCCGGACGGGCGTCCCGAGCATCTGCGTGAGGCGCTCGACGGCAGCCTGACCCGGCTCAGGGTCGAGCGGATCGACCTGTACCAGTTCCACCGGCCCGACCCGAACGTCCCGCTGGAGGAGTCGGTCGGCGCGCTCGCCGAACTCAAGGACCAGGGGAAGATCCGGCACATTGGCGTCTCGAACGTGACGGAGGTCCAGCTCCAGCGGGCCGAGAAGATCACGCCGATCGTGTCCGTGCAGAATCGTTACAACGTCGTCGACCGCGCGTCGGAGTCGATGGTCGACCTGTGTGAGCAGGAAGAGCTGGCGTTCCTGCCGTGGGCGCCGATCCAGGAGGCCGACGAGGTGGACGTGATCACTTACGCCGCCCGCAACCATGGGTACACCCCTCGCCAGATCGTGCTCGCCTGGCTGCTGGCCCGGTCGCCGCAGATCCTGCCTATCCCCGGCTCCGGCTCTCCCGAGCACGTCGAGGCGAACATCGCCGCGGCCAGCATCAAGCTGGACCAGAACGAGGTTGCCGCCATCACCGACGCCTTCTGAACACCGCACGCACCAGGCGCACCGCACGCACCGAGAGGGGCCGCGATGACCACCCCGGACACCGGCAATCTCGCCGCCCTACGCCAGAGCCTGAGCAGCACCGGCATCTGGGCGCCACCTCCCGAACGCTGTCCTGCTCCAGCCGCTCGGCCCCGACGGCGGGTTTTCCTTCGCCGATCTCGCCCCGCTGGCCGAAGCTCTGGCTGGCCTCTGATCCGGGCAGGCCGTGTCCCATCCGAACCATTGCGGCAGGTCCAGATTGGCAGGATCATGCCGGGATGTGGCGGCAGGTCGGCTACGCACTCATGCGGCCGGCGGGTAACGTCGGACCATGACGACTTCCACGCCCGCCGAGGCGCCGGCGGCGCCGCCCACGGCCCCGTTCGGCCGGATGCTGACGGCGATGATCACTCCGATGACCGCGGAGGGCGCCGTTGACTACGACGGGGCGGCGCGTCTTGCGTCGTACCTTGTCGACGACATGCGCAACGATGGCCTGGTCGTGAGCGGGACTACCGGCGAGTCTCCCGTCACCAGCGACGAGGAAAAGGACTGGCTGCTGCGTACGGTGGTCGAGGCCGTCGGTGACCGGGCCTCGATCGTGGCCGGCGTCGGGACCAACGACACCGCCCACACCACCGAGCTCGCCCGCCAGGCCGAGCGGGCCGGCGCGGACGGGCTGCTCGTCGTCACCCCGTATTACAACAAGCCGCCGCAGCATGCGCTGCTGGCCCACTTCCGCACGGTCGCGGACGCCGCTGACCTGCCTGTGCTGCTGTACGACATCCCTGGCCGCACCGGGACGCCGATCAAGACCGAGACACTGGTCCAGCTGGCCGAGCACCCCCGGATCGTCGGGGTGAAGGACGCCAAGGACGATGTGGCGGCCACATCGGAGGTATTGGCCCGCACCAACCTGGTCTACTACTGCGGCACGGACATGCTGAACCTGCCCTGGCTGTCGCTCGGTGCCGTTGGTTTCGTCAGCGTGGTCGGGCACGTCGTCGGGGACCTGCTGCACGAGATGATCGACGAGTTCGAGGCCGGGCAGACCGGCCGCGCCCGGGAACTGCACCTGTCCCTGCTGCCCGTCTATACCGGGATGTTCCGCAACCAGGGACTGGTCATGGCCAAGGCCGCGCTGGCCATGCTCGGCCTGCCGGGCGGCCCGGTCCGCCCGCCGCTGGCGAACGCGACCCCCGCCGAGATCCAGCGGCTGCGCGAGGACCTTGAACGAGGCGGGTTGAAGCTGCCGGACGCCAGCGCCTGATCGTGGCCCCGCCGCGCCGCTTCCGGCCGCCGCCCCGCTCAGGGCCGCCTCACCGGGGCCACCCCATGGGGGGCAGCCCTACCCGGGGCCGCCCCGACCCGTCCCGGGCCCGATACGGCCCGTTACGGAGACTTTCCCGCCTTCCCGCAGCTCGACCCGCCTTCCCGCAGCTCGACCCTGGGAAGGTTTAGACCAATGATGAGGTTGAAGTGGAGAACAGACGTATGACAGACAGAGGCCCTGACCTGAAACCGACATCGGCCGGGAGCATCTGGAACAGAGCGGAATAAACCTAGTGAGTCATCCTCATCCCGAGCTTCCCCTGCCGCCGCCGCTCGCCGAAGGCGGCCTGCGCGCCGTCGCACTCGGCGGTCTCGGCGAAATCGGCCGGAACATGACCGTCTTCGAGTACGACGGCCGCCTGCTTATCGTCGACTGCGGCGTCCTGTTCCCCGAACCGGACCAGCCGGGCGTCGACTTGATCCTGCCCGACTTCCGTTACCTCGAGGGCCGCTTCGACCTCATCGACGCGGTGGTCCTGACCCACGCGCACGAGGACCACATTGGCGCGCTGCCGTACCTGCTGCGCGAACGCGCCGACATCCCGCTGATCGGGTCCCGGCTGACCCTGGCGCTGATCAAGAGCAAGCTGACCGAGCACCGCATAACCCCCGTCATCAACGAGGTCGCCGAAGGCACCAGGCAGCAGGTCGGCCCGTTCGACCTGGAGTTTCTCTCGGTCAACCACTCGATCCCGGACGCCCTCGCGGTTGCCATCCGCACCCCGGCGGGCCTCATCCTGCACACCGGCGACTTCAAGATGGACCAGTTGCCGCTGGACCGCCGGCTCACCGACATCGGCGGGTTCGCCCGGCTCGGTGCCAACGGCGTCGACCTGCTGATGTCGGACTCCACCAATGCCGAAGTGCCCGGGTTCGTGGTCAGCGAGCGGGAGATCGCGCCCGTACTGGACCAGGTCTTCGCGTCGGCCGCCAAGCGCGTCATCGTCGCCTGCTTCGCCAGCCACGTGCACCGGGTCCAGCAGGTCCTGGACGCCGCCGCCGAACACGGCCGCAAGGTCGCGTTCGTCGGCCGTTCCATGGTGCGCAACATGGGTGTCGCCCGCGACCTCGGTTACCTGCAGGTGCCGGGCGGCATGCTCGTCGACATGCGTGAGGCCGAGGAGATGCGCCCGCAGGACGTGGTGCTGATCTCGACCGGGTCACAGGGCGAGCCGATGTCCGCGCTGTCCCGGATGGCGGGCCGTGACCACCCGATCCGCATCGCCGAGGGGGACACCGTCATCCTCGCCTCGTCGCTGATCCCGGGCAACGAGACCGCCGTGTTCCGGGTCATCAACGGCCTCACCCGGCTCGGTGCCCGCGTGGTGCACAAGGGTAGCTCGCTGGTGCACGTGTCCGGGCACGCGCACGCCGGGGAACTGCTGTTCGTCCTCAACGTGACCAAGCCCGGCAACTTCATGCCGATCCACGGCGAGTGGCGGCACCTGCGCGCGCACGCCCGGCTGGCCGCGCTCAGCGGTGTCCCCGAGGACAACATCGTGATCGCCGACGACGGGGTGGTGGTCGACCTCATCGACGGCCAGGCGAAGATCACCGGCGCCGTGCCCTGCGGCTACGTCTACGTGGACGGCCTGTCGGTCGGCGAAGTCACCGACGAGCAGCTCAAGGACCGGCGGATCCTCGGCGACGAGGGCTTCGTGTCCGTGGTCCTCGTGATCGACTCGACCAGCGGCAAGCTGGTTGCGCCGCCGGAGATGCACGGCCGTGGCTCGGGTATCGACGAGTCGGCCTTCAACGAGGTCCGGCCGCGCATCGAGGAGGCGCTCGCCCGCGCGGCCGCCGAGGGCATCACCGACGCTCACCAGCTCCAGCAGCTGGTCCGCCGCGCGGTGGGCCGCTGGGTGAGCGACAACTACCGCCGCCGCCCGATGATCATCCCGGTGGTCGTCGAGGTCTAAGCCAGCCGCCGCACGCCGCTGGCCCGCCGCACCGCCCCCGATGGTGCTATGTAACGGGCCGGGTAGGGCTCGTACCCGTCTGGGCCATCCGGCGGCAAGCGGATACATTCTGGGGCGGGGCCACCCACCGCCGGGGGCCCCGCCGGTGTCTGCCGTCGGCCGGTAAGCAGGGAAACAGGGAGGAGCAGGGATGAGCATGCCTGATGTCCGGCACGCGCCCAGCAGTATGCCGGGGCCCGACCTGAGCGGCCGCCTGGCCGTGGTGACCGGCGGCGCCAACGGGATCGGCGCGGCCTGCGCCACCCGGCTGGCCGAGGCCGGGGCCCGCGTGGTCGTCGCGGACCTGAACATGGACGGGGCCTTGGCCGTGGCCGCCAGCATCGGCGGCGAGGCCGTGCAGGTCGATCTGGCCGCGCCGGATCTCGACGCCGCGTCCCTGGCCGGCCGGGCGGACATCCTGATCAACTGCGCGGGGCTACAGTTCGTCTCCCCGGTACACGAGTTCCCGCCGGAGAAGTTCCGGCTGCTGCTGGCCGTGATGCTGGAGGCGCCGTTCCGGCTCAGCCAGGCCGCGCTGCCGCACATGTACGAGCAGGGCTTCGGGCGGATCGTGCACATCTCGTCCGTGCACGGGCTGCGCGCCTCGGAGTACAAGTCGGCCTACGTGGCGGCCAAGCACGGGCTGGAAGGCCTGTCCAAGGTGATTGCGCTGGAGGGCGGTCCCCGGGGCGTCACCTCCAATACGATCTGCCCCGCCTACGTCCGCACGCCGCTGGTCGAGAAACAGATCGACGATCAGGCGCGCACGCACGGCATCCCGCCCGACCGGGTCGTCACCGACATCATGCTGTCCGAGCCGGCCATCAAGCGCCTCATCGAGCCCGCCGAAGTCGCCGAGCTCGTCGCGTTCCTCTGCGGTGAATGGACGTCCTTCGCCAACGGCTCATCCTGGGTCCTCGACGGCGGCTGGACCGCCCGCTGAACCAGCCCTTCCAGCCCTGGGCCGGCCGCGCAGGTGATCCTCAGACTGGCCGTTATCAAATCGTTATATGGGCTGACGTATCTCGCGGCGCGGGACTGGCTCTGTACAGATCGGTGGCATCCGCCCCACTTTCGGCTGAACGTTACGCTGACCGGACTCAGGATGAGGTGCATCACACATGCCGGAGCCGAGCATGAAATGGTTCTTCCAGCCTCCTGGCGACGGGGAAGGGCACGGCGGCCGTGACGGAACAGGGCGGGGCGACGAGGGGGACTCCGCGCCTGGCCTGATCGACCTTCCGGCGGCTCTGCTGGAACGGCACGGCGCCCGGGTGCTCGACCCCGGGAAAGCCGCAGCGGTAGCAGGCTTCCCGGTACCACGGCCGACGGTGTACCGGGCCAGGACGCTGCTGATACCTGACTACTTACTACAGCAGCAGCCCACCGTCGAGAAGATCAACACGATCCTCGCCGACGTCGGGATGGAACTGAAGCCGACCACGCCGTTCGACGGCACGGGCGACCAGGAAGGGGACGTCTTCGAGGCGTTGCGGCAACTGCCTCGGCCAACGGTCCTGGAACCGGTGGAAGGCCGCCCGGTGGTGGTCGACGCGTGGGAGGCCTTGCAGGCGCTTCACGCGGCCACCGTCCGGCGGCGACCGGCGTCGGACGAGGCTGCCACCGGCCCGGAGCGTCCGGTGCTGGACAAGGCGGTCGTTGAGCAGATTTCGCTGGAGCATCTGCTGATCGGCTCGGCCATTACCGGGACTCCGGCCAGCAATTCGGGCGGCATCGCGGGGGGACCGGGCAGCAGCGGCGACGTCAGCGAGCCCACCCCGACCGACTCCTACCTGTTCAGCGGAGGCGACCCGCGCACTCCGATCGCGGTCATCATGAACAAGCCCGGGCGCAGGTCGCAGGGCGCCTGCGTGGAAATCTTCGGTCGGCGTCCGGCGATAGCGGTGCTTGATTCGGGTATCCGCGCTCATCCTTGGCTGGATGTCACGGCGGCGCCGGGGGGCGGCTACACAACCGACCAGCCCGATGGCTTCGTCCAGATCGATGAGGAGATTCAGGACGCCATCCGCAAGGAAGGCCAGCATGCGGCGGACAACGGCGATAAGCACCGCCAGGTTATCGAGGACGCTTCGGACACGCCGATGACAGCGAACCGCCTGGTTGGTGAACTCAACCCAGCCCTCGGTCACTCTACGTTCATCGCAGGCATCGTGCGCCAGGTCACACCCGATGCCCAGGTCCTAGCCGTGCGGATCATGCACAGCGACGACATTCTCAACGAGGGTGACATCATCTGCGCGCTCCGCCACCTGGCCAAGCGGATCGCGCTGGCTGAGGAAGGCGACCTGGCGGCGATGGTTGATGTGGTTTCGCTGTCATTCGGCTACTTCAGCGAATCCCGGCACGACGACGTGGTGCTGACTTCCGGGCTGTGGAAGGTGATCAAGGTCCTGCTCAGCCTGGGCGTCGTCGTCGTCGCCGCTGCGGGAAACTTCGCCACGAGCCGCAGGTTCTACCCGGCGGCCTTCGCGGGGGAAACCGTCCCGGCCGGTCAGGTGCCCGTGATCAGCGTTGGCGCACTCAACCCGAACGGCACCAAGGCGGTCTTCAGCAACGATGGCCATTGGGTGACAGCCCACGCCCGGGGCGCCGCCATGGTCAGTACCTACCCCATCGACGTGGACGCCAGCCGCACCCCCGAGCTCAGGATTCCTGTCAACCGGCGGCCACTGGGGGACGTGCCGCCCGGACGTGAGGCACTCGATCCGAATGACTACTCCGACGGCTTCGCGGCCTGGAGCGGCACGTCGTTCTCGGCTCCCTACCTGGCCGCGCTCATCACCAGATCGATGCTGGAGGGCGCAGCGCGTAGCGGGTCCGGCCTGCGACTGGACGTTCCCGGGAAGCAAGCAGCCAGGGAGCGGGCGGCCGCCGCCCTGGATAATCTGCCCCGGCAGGGCTGACCGCGATGGATGACCGCGAGCGGGTCACGGTGCGGGCGAGCGAGCCGGACCGCGCCACGCGCATGGCGGGCCTGGTAAGCGCGGCCAAACAGGGCAACAAAGATGCGCTCGGCGAGATCGTGACCGAACTCAGCCCGCTCCTGTGGCATGCCGCACGCGCGGCCGGGCTGAGTTCCGGTGACGCGGAAGACGTGCTGCAGACGGTCTGGATGCGCCTGCTTGCTCACCTTGACGACATCCACACTCCGGCGGCGCTCACTGGCTGGCTGGTCGTCACCACGAGGCGGGAAGCGTGGCGGGTAAGCGCCGCGGAACGAAGACAGCGTCCCGCGGACCAGGAATTGTTCGCCGCGCTGCCCGATCAAGGACCTGGAGCGGAGGAACAGGTCATCGTCAATGAACAACGCCGCAGTCTGTGGGTCGCCTTCAGCCAGCTGCCTCAGCGATGCCAGGAACTACTGCGGATCGTGGCTTTCGTGCCGCGCCCGGATTACGCTGTGGTGGCCGCCGAGCTCGGTATGCCCGTCGGGAGCATCGGTCCCAGCCGCGGCCGGTGCCTGGCCAAACTCCGCGCCCTGCTGGGCCATGACGCTGAAGGGAGTCCGAGATGACCCCCTGGGACGCGGGCGGCTGGCTTTCGGCATACGAGTCGCTGGATGACGTCGATCTCGCGCTGCTGGACGGTACCCGCGAGATGTTCCAGGCCGCCGATCCGATGCCAGCGGATCTTCCGGAGCGGATCCGCTTCTCCCTGGAGCTCCGCGACCTGGAGATCGAGGTGGCCCGGCTCGCGGCGGAGGAGGACCGGCCAGCCCTGGCCGCCCGCGGAGCGGAGCAGAACCGGACGATTACCTTCGACAGCGACAGCCTGACCATAATGATACGGATCGACGCGAACCGTGACGGGACGGTACGCGTGGATGGCTGGCTGGCGCCGCCGCAGCGCCGCGAGATCGAGATGAAGACCACGGCGGATGCGCTGACGGTGGCCAGCGACGAGCAGGGACGCTTCGCCTTCGCCAGCGTGCCGCGCGGGACGGCTCAGCTTGTTGTCCGCCCGGCCGAGCCGGGGCCGAGCGGAGCCGGGCGATCCGTGGTGACCCCCGCGCTCACTCTCTGACCGGCCAGCTGGGAGGCGCCTGCCGGATGCCCCGCGCCGAGCGGTCCTCAGACCGCTCCGACCGCTCGCTCGCCCGCGCCGAGAGCCGGGCCCGCGAGGCGCGCGAGCGCGGCCTGCAGGCTGGTAACGCTGGCCGGCCAGCGGTCGGTGCCCGTTACATCCGCGCGGGACTGCGCCAGCTGGGATGGGCGGAAGACGGGAAACAGCCGGACGCGCGGCAGGTGCACGAGGTACACCGTGCCCTGGCGGCCCGGCTGCTGATGACCTTGGCGGCATGGGAGTCCGAGCAGGGCCGCACCGAGTATGGGCTGCGCCTCCTGGACCAGGCCGAGGGCCTCGCCGCCGCGGATGACCGGGGATTCCTGCTTCTCCAGCGGGGCCTTCTGTTCATGCGGACCTGGCGGGGAGATGACGCGCTGAATGCACTTGACGAGGCGGTAGCCCTGCTGGAGGGGAACTCGGCGGAGACCTACAAGCTGGCCTCAGCGCTGCTCAACCGCAGCTTCGCCCACCTCAATGCCGGCGATGTCCGGCGGGCGCGCCCCGACCTCATCTGGTGCCAGCGGGTCGCGGCCGACGGAGGACATGACATGATCGCGGCCAAGGCGCTGCACAACCTGGGTTATTGCGATCTGCTGGCCGGCGATATTCCCGCTGCACTGCAGCTCTTCAGCGCGGCTGCCAGCGCCTACCGGGTAAGCGCACCCGGCTTTCTGCCGATTCTGGCGATGGACAAGGCCCGCGCGCTACTGGCGGCCGGCCTGGCAGGTGATGCGGCCAGCGAGCTGGACAACGCGATGGCTTCGTTCCGGCGGCAGCGGCTGGATTACGATCTCGCGGAAGCGGAACTGGCCCGAGCGGAGGCCGCGTTGGCCCTCGGAGAGCCGACCGTCGCACGCCGGGCGGCAGCAGCCGAGCGCCGCTTTCGCCGACACGGCAACGACGCGCTGGCCTGCGTGGCCGAACTCATCCGGCTGCGGGCACGATCAGCTTCGCCAGGCCGCCAGGCGTCCGTCGCTGCCGAGGCGTTGCTGCTCGCCGACCGGCTGCGCGGGTGCGCACTGGCTAACGACGCGGACTTGGCGGAACTGCTCGCGGCCCGGGCATTGCTCGCGGCCGGGCGCCCGGATGAGGCGAGGCGGCTGATCGTGGTCGTGCGTCGGCGCGGGGCGGCGGTGCCGCTGACCATCAGCCTGCTGCGCCACCTGGCCCGGGCCGAGCTGGCGGAGCGGGAAGGACGGCCACGGGCGGCGCTGGCCGAGCTGCGGACGGCCCTGGCCATGGTGCAGGCCAGACGCGGCCGGCTCGGCAGCATCGACCTGCAGACCGGCACCGCCGCCCTCGGCGCCCAGCTGGCCACCGAGGGCTTGCGATTGGCGCTGGACCGGAAATCGGCGGCGCTGGTGTTCGCCTGGCTGGAACGCTCCCGGGCGCAGGCGTTCCGAGTCCGGCCGGTGCGCCCGCCCGCCGACCCGCAGGCCGCCGCCGTCCTGGCCGAACTGCGTCAGCTCAGCCGCCTGATCCGGGCCGCCGAGCTGAAAGGCACCCGCGACCCGCCCATGATCGCCAGGCGCGCAGAGCTGCAGCGCGAGATGAGGCAGCATGACTGGCAGGCCAGCGGCCTGGGCAAGGCCACCCCGCAGGCACGTCTCGGCGAGGTGAGTGGCGCCCTCGAGGAGAGCGGGCAGTGCCTGGTGGGCATGCTGGCCCGGAACGGGCGGCTGCTCGCGGTGGTGGTGCGCCACGGATCCGCGCGCCTTGCCGAGCTTGGCGATTGCGAGGTGGCCGTTGAGGCCGCCCGACGGCTGAACGCCGACCTTGACACGCTGGCCGGTCGGCTGCCCGCGCGGCTAGAGGCCGTGATCAGGAAGTCGATCCGTCACCAGACGGAGGTACTCACGGCCGAGATCATGGAGCCGCTGCGGTCCTCGATCGGCGACGACGGCATCGTCTTCGTCCCGTCGGGCCCGCTGACCGGCATCCCGTGGAGCATGCTGCCCGACCTGCGTGGCCGGCCGGTCACTGTGGGCCCGTCCGCGTCCTCGTGGCTGGCCGCCTGGCGCCGGGGCCAGGCGGCGGCGGCCGAGCCACAAGCCGGGCCGCCGGTCCTGGTCGCCGGACCTGACCTGGAACATGCGGCCCGGGAGGTCAGCGAGATTGCGAAGGCCTACCCGGGCTGCCGCCCGCTGGTCGCGGACATGGCCACCGTGAGCGCCACGCTGCGCTCCCTCGACGGCGCGGCGCTCGCCCACCTGGCCGCGCACGGGCACCATGATCGCGAGAACTTCCTGTTCTCCCGGCTCGACCTGGCCGACGGCCCGCTCATGGCCTACGACATCCAGCAGCTCGCGGCCGCTCCCAGGCACGTGGTCCTGTCCTCCTGCGATGTCGGGCGGACGGTCGTGCGTCCGGGCGAGGAGATGCTCGGCTTCACCGCGGCCCTGCTCTACATCGGCACCGCGACCGTGATCTCCAGCGTTACCCGAGTGGCGGACGCCGCCGCAGTAGGCATGATGACCGCCTACCACCGACTGCTCGCGGCCGGGGCCGGACCCGCGAAGGCGCTCGCCGAAGCCTCCCTCACCGAGGAATTCAGCCCGTTCGTGTGCTTCGGAGGCGGCTAGCCGCTGCGGTGACCCGCCGATCACGTGTAGCTGTGCTCATGGCCGGGTAACGCTGGGTGGCGATGCTCCAGCTGCCACGCGGCCCGGGAGACCCGCGTCAGCACTCGCCGCTCCCGCCGGCCCGCCTCGATCCGCTCGCTGATTGTCACCCGCCCAACCTTGCCAGCAGTGTCCCACCGGGCGTGCCTGTCCGGTGATCTGCCCCGCCAGCTCGATAACCCGTTGTGCCCCGTCGGCCGCGGCGCGCCGGACCGTGAACAGCCGGATCAGCCACTGACCACCGGGATCGAGGCTGGTGATGGCGCCGCCCGCCGCGGTCCGCTGCTGCCAGCACCCGATTACCCGGTCCAGCTCGGTGCGGATGCCGTCGAGCCGCAGCGCCGCCTCGGTCACGGGCCACTGATCCAGCGGGTGCTTCGCGGGGTTCCGGCATCCCGCGGGGCCGCCGTCACCGTCTCGCCGCGGGTCCGCCTTCTGCACCGCCAGCCCGAACACCCGGCGGCCGATCGCGTACCAGGTCATGCCCGCCAGCGGCAGCGCCCAGCCGAACATCCCGGCCACCCACCGTTCACCACCCCAACCTCAGCAGGGCATCCGGCCTAAAGTCAACTAAACAGGTTGGAAAACTATGAAAGAGGCCCAGTCCAGCGTGACCTGCGGCGTGTGTCCTCATTATGCGCCGTTTCCGGCCGATCGTCAGGGGGTGATGACGCGGACCGGAGCACCGGCCGCAAACGCCGCGATGTCCTCCACGGCGTCGCCGAAGAACACCCGGTAGGTGTCGTCGGTGACGTAGCCGAGGTGCGGCGTGAGCACCGTGTTCGGCGCCGTTCGCAACGGATCACCCAGCGGCAGCGGCTCGGTGTCGTAAACATCCAGGGCGGCACCGGCGATCTGCCCGCTCCGCAGCGCCGCGATCAGCGCCGCGCGGTCCACGAGCGGGCCGCGCGAGGTGTTCACCAGGTAGGCCGAGCGCTTCATCAGGCTCAGTTCCGTCGTCCCGATCAGCCCGGTGCTGCGCTCGCTGAGCTTGTAATGCACGGTGACGATGTCGGAAGAGGAGAACATTTGCTCCTTGCTTACCGGTTCAACGCGGGCGTCCCGGGCCCGGCCAGGATCCAGATTCTGGCTCCACGCCAACACGGTCATGCCGAACACCCGGCCGTATTCCGCGATCTGCTGACCGATCCGGCCGAGCCCGACGATCCCCAGCCGTTTCCCGGCCAGCCCGGTGCCGGGCCCCGCCGCCGCAGGCCGCACCCGGTGCCGGGCTGATACCGTCTGCCCTGATAGGCGGGCATTCACCGAGAGGACGGCGACCCCATGCAATGGCTTGACGTGCTGGCCGCGAAGGCACTCGACCGTGAGCTGGCGACGCGGGAGGAAGCACTCGCCGTCCTCGCCAGCGGCGACGACGACCTGCTCGACGTCGTGGCGGCGGCTTACCGGGTGCGGCAGCGGTATTTCGGCAGGCGGGTCAAGCTCAACTTCCTCATCAACGTCAAGAGCGGCATGTGCCCGGAGGACTGCTTTTACTGCTCCCAGCGGCTCGGTTCCGACGCCGGCGTGCTGAAGTACACCTGGCTCAAGCCGGACGAGGTGCTGGCCAGCGCCGAGGCGGGGGTGGCCGCCGGCGCGAAGCGGGTCTGCCTCGTCGCCAGCGGCCGCGGGCCTGCCGACCGGGACATTAGCCGGGTGTCGGAGATGATCGGCGCGTTCAAGGACCAGCACCCCGACGTCGAACTGTGCGCCTGCCTGGGGCTGCTCACCCAGGACCAGGCGGTCCGGCTGCGGGACGCGGGGGCCGACGCGTACAACCACAACCTGAACACGGCCGAGGCGCACTACGGCGACATCTGCACCACGCACAGCTTCCAGGATCGGGTCGGCACCGTACGCCAGGCCACCGAGGCCGGCCTGTCCGCCTGCTCGGGCCTGATCGCCGGGACGGGGGAGAGCGACACTGATCTGGTGGACGCGGCCTTCGCGCTGCGCGAGCTCAACCCGGACTCGGTCCCGGTCAACTTCCTCATCCCGTTCGAGGGGACGCCACTGGCCGGGAAGTGGACCCTCACCCCGCAGCGCTGCCTGCGGATCCTCGCGATGGTCCGGTTCGTCAACCCGGACGCGGAGGTGCGGCTGGCCGGCGGCCGGGAGATTCACCTGCGCAGCCTGCAGCCGCTCGCGCTGCACATCGCCAACTCGATGTTCCTGGGTGACTACCTCACCAGCGAGGGCCAGGCGGGCCGGCAGGACCTGGAGATGATCGCCGACGCGGGCTTCACCGTCGAGGGCGCCGCCGAGCCGACCCTCCCCGAGCACCGGCGCGACCTGGTCAAGGTCCGCCGCCGCGGCCCCGGCACCCACCTCCCCGCCAACACCTGACCCCCCGGCCCGCGCCCCTCCGCTGATCACGGCGCAGATAGCCATGTGTCCCGTGTGCACATCGATGCGATGTGATGGCCGGGCTCAATCAGCCGGTCCTATGCGGGGCCGGAATGCGGCATTAGGGTGACGACCAGGTGACTTGTGCGTAAGCATCTGCGCAGGGCCAAGGCAGGGTGCTTGAGTCACCGCCCCGCTCCGGACCTCGGCGGCGCGTCCTGCTCTGGCCGGAGTGAACTCCCGGGGGGGGTGGAAATGGCCGAGTCATCAAGCGCGGCCGGTCCCGCAGCAGCGATCTTTCGTCATTCGCTATCTGTCACGCCTGCGGCGGTCAAAGACAGCCACCGGTTCAGCGGGCGGATTCCGAACCGGCTCAGGTTCCCGTGATGGGCGGCCGGAGCGCGATGCGGGTGGCAGCTGGTTCTTTTGAAGGTTCCCCGGCGGCCCGGCGGGATGGTGCGTCAGCGCCAGGTGATGGGAGCCGCGCCGCCGTGTTTGGCCCGAAGTTGCGTCGTCCGGTGCTGCGGCCAGGGCTGGTCGAGCGGCCCCGGTTGAGACGGCGGCTGATGGATGCCGCGGGCCGGCTTGCCGTGGTGACGGCTCCGCCGGGGTTTGGGAAGTCGACCTTGCTGGCCCAGTGGGCGGCGGCTGATCCGCGCCGGTTCGCGTTTGTGTCGCTGGAGGCGTCGGAAAACGATCCGGTGGAGCTGTGGAACTGCGTGGTGGGTTCGGTCCGTGGGATGGTGCCCTCGTTCGGCCGCAGCGTGGAGCCGATGCTGCATTCGGTGGGGGGAAATGCGGTGCGGCCACTGGTGCGGCGGATCGCGGCTGAGCTGGACCAGCTGGCCGAGCCGCTCGTGGTCGTGCTGGACGATTATCACGTGATCGTTAATCCCGCCTGCCACGCTTCGGTGGAGGCGCTGATCGCGCATCCGGTCGGCGCGGCGCACCTGGTGGTGTCCACCCGGGTGGACCCGGCGATTCCGCTTGGGAGGCTGCGGGCGTCGGGGGAACTGGTGGAGATCCGCGGCAGTGACCTGGCGTTCACTGCGGAGGAAGCGGAGGAGTTGCTGAACACCGCGATGGGCCTTGGCCTGTCCGGCGGGGAACTGGCGCTGCTGCAGGGGCGTACCGAGGGGTGGCCGGCGGGTCTGCACCTGGCCGCGCTGGGGCTGCGGGCGGCCGGGGACCGGGAGCGGTTTCTTTCCTCCTTCGGCGGGTCGAATCGTCATATCGTGGATTACCTGACCGAGGTGGTGCTCGATTCGGTTGATGAGGATATCCGCCGCTTCCTGCTGGAGACCTCGATCCTCAGCGAGCTGTCCGGCCCGCTGTGCGACGCCGTCACCGGCGGGGAGGGCTCCACCGCGATGCTGGAGACCGTGGAGCGGTCGAACTTGTTTGTGATCGCGCTGGATGATCAGCGGGTCTGGTATCGCTACCATCAGCTCTTCGGCGAACTGCTGCGCGAGCAGCTCCAGCTGGTGATGCCGGAGCGGGTGGCTGGCCTGCATCGGGAGGCGTCGGGCTGGCTGGCCGGGCAAGGGCATCTCGATGAGGCGATCGGGCACGCGATCGCGGCCGGGGAACTGGAGGCCGCGGCCGGCCTGGTGGTCGGCGGCTGGACGGCGCGGGTGGCGTCCGGGCGGCTTACCACGGTGCTGGGGTGGCTGGAAGGGTTCCCGGGCGGCTATGTCCCGCGCAGCGCGCCGCTGTCGATGATCAGCGCGTGGGTGAACGGCCTGCTCGGCCACGACGCCGCGGCTCGCCGGTCCATCCGGGACATGCTCACGGCCGGCTCGACCGGGCCGCTGCCCGACGGGGCGACGACCGTGGAGCATTCCGCCGCGCTGTTCAACGGGATGTTCTCGCTGAAGACCGACGCGGACGAGCAGCGCAGCGCGGCCTGCTCTGTGCGGGAGTTCCGCGGCGAGCTGCGGCCCGACTTCCAGGCGGTCGCCGCGTTCGCGATCGGGGTCGCAGAATTTATGGGCGGGAACTATGAGGAGGCGCGCGCCGAATTGGAGCACGCGGCCGAACTTGCCATGGCCCTGGGAGGCTGGGTGGTGGTGGTCGACGCGCTGGGATTCAGCACCCAGGTCGCCTTGGTGCAGAACCGCGTCGAGGATGCTGAAGCCCTCGCGGTTCGCTCAGTGCAGCAGGCCGGGACCCACGGTGTTCTGGACCTTCCGCACGTGGGCTACTACGTGGCGACCCTCGGTGCTGCCATCGCCCGGGCGGGCCGCCTGGAGGAAGGCGATGACCTGCTCGGCGCGGGCATCGGCCAGCTCGCCGACTGGGGCCCGCTGCTGGCCGCGCACGCCCGGCTGATGCGCGCCCCGGTACGGCGCCAGCTCGGCGACATCGACGGGGCACGAGCCCTGCTGGAGGAGGCCAAGGCCCTGCTGGCGCAGTGCGCCAGCACCGCGATCATCGGTGACCTCGTCCCCGGGGTGGCCCGGGCCCTGTCCGCCTCCCACCGCCGCGGTGAAGGCTGGGCCGACCTGACCGACCGTGAACTTCACGTCCTTCGCCTGCTCGGCCAGGGCCTCACCCAGCGTGAGATCGCCCGGCAGCTTTTCCTGTCCTTCCACACCATCCACTCCCACACCAAATCGGTATACACCCGCCTCGGTGTCACCAGCCGCGACGAAGCCATCGACCGGGCACACCAACTCGAACTGCTCTGAGCCGGCTCCGGGTGGCTCCGTCAACCGCCCGTGTCCCCGGTCTCTTCCGGATCTTCGAGCATCAGGCTCACGATCTCGATTCCGCGGCTACCCAGCCAGTTGAGGATCCCGAGGAGCTGGGACTGGTCCGTGATCTCGCCGCTGAGCACGGAGAAGCGGCCCGCCGATCGCACCGACAGGCCCTCCAGCGGCCCAGTCCGTGAGGACGTGAACTCACCGCGCACGACTATGCGGTAACGGACTGGCCTGTCACCAGCGCGCCCGGCGACGGCTCTTTCCCCCATGCTTGAGTCTCACCCGCTCGTCCCGGAGCCTGGCACCGCAATTGTCAAGATTCGTACAGGTTAGACTCTTGTATCGGCGGATGTTTCCCGGATCTTCGTTCTCAACCGTGATGCCCGTCTCCGGAATCTGGCTCTGGCCCAGAGATCGTTCATCCATGGCTTAAGGCATCCCCCACCACGGGGCTTCACATAGGGGAAGCCCAGCCGAGCAGGGGAAGCCCGGGCGAGTGACGGCTCATGACACGGCGCGGGCCTGCTGCTCGGCGACGCGATGGCGGCCCGCCAGGTCGCGCAGGCGGATCCGGGGCTCACCCGCCGGCACCAGCTCCGGGATGTCGCCCGCCTTCGCCATCGACGCCCCGTACCGGGCCGCCAGTGGCGACGCCGAGAGACCGTGCAGGACCACGGAGAGCAGGACCGTCCACGTGGCGGTCTGCACCAGCAATGTCCCTCCGCTAGCGTGCGCGAGGTCCTCCAGGGCGATGAGCGTGAAGACGACGGAGGCCAGCCCGCGCGGGCCGAACCAGCCCATGAAGGCCACGGTGGCAGGCCGCAGGTGCGTTCCCCACAGCACGAGCGCGACCGGCACCATCCTGATCAGCGTCAGGCTGAGCACCGCGTAGACGATGGGCTGAGCCGAGAACTCCTCGGTGAACAGCTTGCTGACGAACAGCCCACCGAAGATCGCCCACACCAGGAACGAGGCGGCCAGCCCGAGCGTCTCGGTAAACTGGGTAGGCGCTTCCAGGCGCCCTTTGGTTGCGGCCCCGAACAAGATTCCCCCGGCGAACGCCGCGATGAACCCGTTCCCGCCGATCGCCACCGACCCCTCGTACGCCAGCAGCGCGAGCGCGAGGATACCGATCTGCTCGGACACCCCGGAGGTCCAGCCATGGTCGTTGGCCAGGGCCAGGAGCTTCCCGCCGAGGTATCCGACGACGACCGCGGCGACGATGGCCAGCCCGATCTGCTTCAGTGCCTCCAGCCCCCACGACCTATCCCCGATACCGTCCTCGGCCGCGACGAGCGCGATGAAAAAGGTGACGAACGGCGTCGCGATCCCGTCGTTGAGACCGCTTTCGACGTTGAGTGCCCGGCGGATCCGCACCGGAACAGCCCGGTTGGTCACGACCGCCAGGCCGAGCGCCGCGTCGGTGGGCGCCAGGATGGTGGCGAGCAGCGCGGCCGGCGCCCACTCGACACCGGAGAGAACGAGATATGCCACCAGCGCGCCGGCCGCGATCGTGAGTGGCAGCCCCACAAAAAGCAGCCGGTTGGGCAGGCTGGCGTCGCCCTCGACGTCACGCAGCCGGACCGTGGAGGCATCGGAGAACAGCAGCAGGGCCAGCGTCAGCTCAGTGATGGTGAGGATCGTCTCGTTGCTCAGCGAGAAGGGCAGAACATTCAGCACGCCAGGGCCCAGGATCGTGCCCGCGGCGACGAACACCATCGGGGCCGTGATCCACCACCGGTCAAGCTTGGACGCCATGAGGGTGTAAACCGCCACCAGAACGGCCAGAGCAGTCAGACCACTCATCAGACCCCCTCGCCGTGCTGCGCCGTGCTCCGAGTATGAGCCTGCGCGCGGCCGATCCCGGGGACATCGCCTCACCCGCGCGTTCACCTCGGATGCAGGACCCAGGCGTGCGCAGTAGCGGAACGTCTCCTCCGCGCCGTTGTCGGAGTTCCAGACGAAGATCAACATCGTCCGCGATACCGAGCTCATCGACGGCATCTGTCGCCTATCGCCGGGATTCACCTAGGTGAATCCCGGGAGAGGGCGATGTCGCCTGCATCAATCGCGGGCAGGCTCGTGCTCACGGGACACCCACGACCTGAATCCCGGCGTTCTGCCAGTACCGAAATCCGGGCGCACCTGCGGAGGGGTTCCGGGGAGAGCGAGATGAAATGACGACCAGCATCGGATCGGCAAACATCGGATCGGCAAAGCCTGCCCCCTTCTCGGCAGCGGCGCGTCAGGCGCGCGAGGCGAAGCGACGGCAGCGTGTGATCAGGTTCGTCATGCTGGCTGCGGCGGCCCGTATGACAGTGGATAAGCGCACCCTGGTGGGCGTCCTCGTGCTTGCGCTCGGGGTGACCGCGGCGGCAAGCCTGGGGAACGAGCGCGGAACCCCCGGCTTGGACTGGTACATGACACATACGGGAGGCAAGAAGCGCCATTCGGCATAGGCACGAGCCGGTGGCTGCAGGCCGACGGCGTTGTCAGTGGCCGGCGTCGGGCCCGTCTGGGGAGGGAGGCGTGGGCCGTGCGAGTTCTTGCGGGGTGTCATCATCGCTCGGGGAGAACGTGTCCGAGAGACGGAGCGCGCCGCGGCCCACCTCAGACGCCTTCGTGTGCGCTGATCCGGCCGGCGCGGGCCGCGTCGGTGAAGGCCTGATAGTCGCGCTCGTTCTGGTCGGCGTAGCGCTCGGAGAAGCCGGTGATCGACTCGTCGAACCGGTCACTGGTCCCAAGGTAGGCGGCGATCGCGACCGGATCGCCGGACCGGGCGTGCGCACGCGCGAGCGTCCAGCCGCAGATGCGCGCGTAGAACGCCAGGCCCTCGGGCACCATCATCTCGACCTCTGCCGATCCCTTCATGTCACGCAGCTGGCGCCAGTAGAAATAGCGGCCGGCCTGCTCGCCCTTGGACCAGCCCAGGAAGATGTCGCTGGAGGCCTGCATCAGCCGCTGCCCCTGCACGACCCGCTCGCCGGGCTGGCGGTAGCGGCTCTTGGGCAGGTGATCTTCGAGCACCGAGGCGGTGGCCTCCTTCACCTGAAGGAACAGCGGATCGCCCTCGTCTTGGCCCTGCAGCAGCGCGATGAACGCGCGGGTGCCGACGCTGCCCACCCCTACGACCTTGCGGGCCATGTCTACTATCTCGAACCGTTCCAGCAACTGGCGTCTGTCCGCCTGCAGTGTCGCGCGGTACTCCTGGAACTGGTGGCGGATCATGTTCTGCAGCTCGTCGGGCGAGATCCCGTACATCGTGTGCAGCTCACGGAACGGCACCACGACCGGGGGCATGCTGACGATCCGGTACCGGCCACCGGCCATCTCGCCGAGCTTGGACAGGGCCTGCAGGCTGTCCCGGGTGTGCGCCTTCTGCGCGGTCTTCATGCCGCGTCTGACCAGCTTCTCGGCCTCCTTCGGATCCTTCGCGGGCTTCGCGGCCTTCTTGTCCTTCGCCGTCCGCTTAGCAGCCTTGTCCTTCGCCATCTGCCGGGCCGCCCGGCGCATCGCGGTCTCCAGCTCATCCTCTTCCAGGCGCGCGTACCAGACATCCAGCGCGCGCATCCCGGCGAAGCCGGCCATCGCCTCCCGGTAGGCGGCCACGCACGTCATCGTCACCTCACGAGCTGTCGCCGTCGAGAAGCCGTTATTGCGGGCCGCGATCGTGAAGCTCGCCGCCAGCCGCTTCACGTCGTATTCGAACGGGCCCGGCAGCGTCTCATCGAAATCGTTGACGTCGAACAGCAGCATCCGCTCCGGCGAAGCGAACAGGCCGAAATTCGACAAGTGCGCGTCACCGCACAGCTGGACCCCCAGGCCTGCCGTGGGGGAACCGGCCAGATCGGATGCCATGATCTTCGCCGATCCCCGGTAGAACGTGAACGGCGAGACCATCATCCGGCCATGCCGCACAGGCACCAGATCCGGCTCCCGGGTGGTGTTCTGCTCCTCCAGCAGCTTGACCGGATCAGGGCGGTCCGCGGCGGGCTCCCAACCGGCATGAGCCGGCGGCGGCGTGCGGTCCCGGGCCTGCTTGCCTCGTGCCCGGCGTTCCGCCAGGCTCAGATGCTCGACCCTCTGAACGGCCATCGGTCCGCTCCTTCCGCGTCTCTCGGCTCCGCTGTGATCAGGTGCCCGCCGGGGCGCGGCGCTATCGCCTGGCCGGGTGGCGTCACCATGGCTTCTCCAGCTCTGCCCACGAGTCTGCTCGTGACTGATGCGCCGAGCATCCCCCAGCCCGCAGGCTCCCCTAGGTGAAGGTGGGTGATAGGCGATGCCGGCCTCGTCATAGGCGGGTGACACTCAGTGCATGAACAGAGCTGTCGCCGGGCGCGCCGGGAGGAAGCCGATCCGTTACCGGATCGTGGTCCGCGGCGAGATGGTGGCGTCCTGTACACATGCCGGGCCATTGGAGGGCCTGTCGGTGCGCATCGAGGACGGCTTCTCCGTGATCACCGGCGAGATAATCGACCAGCCGCAATTGCACGGAATCCTCAACTGGCTGGGCGGACGCGGGATCGAGATCGTGAGCCTGACGCCCGCCGACGATTCCGGAAACACCAAGAATATTGACCGCTAAACGGAGAGCCGCGGGCCGGGGCACCCCAGTTGGCGTGATGAGCATGTGCCGCCTGCTGCCCCATCCCAAGGAGCAGGTTCCCGCCGTAGCAGTCTGGGAACCGCCCAGGCAGCAAGCTAGAAGGTAGCGCACAGTGCTGACTCGTCGGAGTGGGCTGGCTGCCCCCGGCGGTCCGAGCAGGGCCATCCCGAGGAAGGCCGCGATCGACAGAGCGAACTCGGTCTTGCGCTGCTACCGGAGCCGGACCGTGCCGGGTAATCACGGCACCGGGCCGTGGAAGATCACGGTAGGCGCGGTCCGCAACGGCTTGCCGGCGTTATCGCCATCGAAGTGGACAGCGTCACCTAGGTGAACGAGGGTGATGGGCGATGTCCGCCGTGTGATGAGCAGACGATACTGGGCGCGCGTGAACAACAGAGAGGAGTCAGACCATGGCCAAAGGAGATACCCCGGTGCTGGATGCGCTGGCTGACATCAACGCGGTGTCGTTGGAGCGGACCGAGCTGGACCCGGCGTCGCTGATTCTCGTCCGGCTCGCAGCCCTCATCGCGGTGGATGCTCCGGTTTCGTCGTACCTGCTTCACCTCGGGCCCGCCGCGGACGTCGGCGTGACCCTGGATCAGGCCCAGGACGTTCTTGTCGCGGTGGCGCCGATCGTCGGCACCCCCCGGACGGCGGCGGCGGCCGCCAAGATCGTCGAGGCGCTCGGCCTGGCGATTGACATAGCGGAGTCCCAGGGGGCCTGACCTTCCGAGCATCGCCGCCGCGCCTACCCGGAGTGCGGCGGCGATGTCCGCCGGCGCCCATGCCTGCGACCTGAGTCAGCCTCCAGGAGGATGTTCCGCGAAACGTACGCGGTGTCCAAAGCGTACGCCGAAGCGCGTGCCCAGCACGGCTCTGTCTTCAGCGCGTCATTTTGGCTTGCGCGGCCCCTGCCGCTGCCGTCCGAGGTTCACCGCGCCGAGGACGGCTCTGGCGCCGAAGCCAAGCAGGATGAGGTCGAGGAGCATCTGTGCAGTGACGATCAGCCGGGCGGCGTCGGTCTTGGCGGTGATGTCGCCGAACCCGACGGTTGAGAATATTGTCATGCTGAAATACAGGGCGCCGGTGCGGGTCATCGGCTGGCTGAAGTAGCCGCTGTGTGTCCGTGCGGCGAGGTAGTAGGTGGCGGCGAACACGAGGATGTAGAGCGGTACCACGGCGGCTAGCGTGTTGATCGCGCGCAGGCCCGGGTAGTCCGATTGGGTGATCTGCCGTAGCCGCCAGGTGGCTAGGGCAGCAAAGACGGCCAGGCACACTGTCAGTAGCAGCACCGTATGCGTATCCAGGGCGGTGTCCATCGGCACGACGTAGTACAAGACCACCAGCAGGGTGGCGGTCAGCAGCGCCCGCAGCAATGTTCGCACGATGATTGAGCGGCGCAGTCGGGGGGTCGTCTCCTCCAGGCTCGGCATCGTCTCCCCCTCGGTCATTGACCAGTGCTTGTTCCCTCCGCAGCGGGGCCGGCCCCGTCAGCCGTGCCCGCCAGGGCGGCCGCCGGTCCGGTGAGGGCGGGTGCCGGTGAGGGCTGCGGCAGCCACCGTGAGAGCCTGGTTCCCGCCACATAGCCAGCTCCGTCCGGCCCGGGAGGTGGGCTCCCTCGGGCCGGGAGGTCAGCCTGAATGCGAGACCCCGCCGGTGGCGCTGCCACCCGGGCCGTGGGCGGCTGGTTGTGCCGGTGGCGGGATGCTGGGGGGCGCGGGAGGTGGGGTGGTCGGCTTTGGCTGGCGCAGCCGGTGCAAACCGTACTCATAGAGGGCGAGCAGGGCGGCGATGATGAGCAGGCCGACCCAGTTGACGCTGAATATCAGCAGCGCCAGCGCCGCGATCACGGCGCCGCCGATGCGCAACAGGTCGAGGTGACGGCGGATCCAGGCGACCGTTACGTCGCTGGTGGCGTGGCCGGCCAGCGCTGATGCCAGGTCGGCGATGGCCCGGGCGGCGTGGCGGACCCAGGACCGGAGCGCGACGGCCCAGCGGTAGGGGCCGGACAGCAGCGCCAGGACGGCGAGGATGAGGCCGCCGATCAGGAACCACAGGGTGACGGTGAACAGGCCGTGCAGAACCTGGCCGGTGATCACCGTGAGCGCTGCCTGGTTGGCGGGCTTGGCCTTGGCGGTGAGGTCGGACTGGAGCCAGTACATGGCGCGCCGGATGACGATCAGCCCGAGCATGCCGCAGGCGGTCAACTGCAGCAGGGTGCGGCGCCGCCGGGGTGAGGCCCACAGCGCGCCGGCGAACACCAGGGGCGTGACGATCAGCAGGAGCAGCACCAGGCGATTGAAGGCGCGGTAGGCGTGCTGTGCGCTGGTCAACGTCGATGCCGGGAACAGCGGGATCTGTCCGCAGGTCGCCGGGAGCGGCCGCCCGATCGCCGTGCCGATCTTCTGGCACGCAGCGGCCGGCGCGGTGTTGCCGCTGATGGTGGGCAGGGTGATGTTCTTGCCGAACAGCGCGGACGCCCGGGTCTGCACGTCCTTGAGCGCCGCGTTCAGCAGCGGCACCAGATTGAGCACCACCTGGCCGTTAGTGGTCTGGACCGCCTTGCTGTCGCCGTTGAGCACGCTGATGAGCTGGGCGTGGGAAAACTGGTTCGCCGTTACCCACAGTTGCTGGAATTTCGGGCTGGCGAGAATCTTGTTGATGCCCTGCTGCAGGTATCCCTTGACCCCGTTGCTCAGCGGGCCGGCCAGCTTGGCCGCCTTGGGCGGGAGCGCGTTGGCGATGACCTGCTGCGGATTCAGGGCGGCATAGACCTCGTTGGTGATCTCCGTGCTCACGGCGGCCTGCACGACCGGGCTCGCGGCGATCGGGGTCACCGTGGCCACGTAGGCGTCGGTGTTGACCACGGTGCGGTGGGCCCAGGTCGCGGTGATCGTCACGGGAAGCAAGATCGAGAAAAGGACTACCAGCACGACGGCCGTTATCCGCCGGGCGCGCGCCCGGCGGGCGCGCCGCCGCCCTTCCTTATCCAGCGCGGAAACCGCCGCATCACGCTCAGCGCGCAACCGGGCGACCTCTTCATCAGCTTCCGGCGCGCCGGCCGGACCGTCTGGCACTGGCACTGGCCCGGTGCCCGGTGACTTCGCTCCGCTCATGCCTGGTGATCCTTCGCGCTAGCTGGTGTGTACCCGATCGCGGACTAAGAGTCAGCCGCCGCCTGGCGTGCCCGGGGCAACTCTTTCGGTCACCCGTGGAGTGTCGCCCGCTCGTCGCCGGGCTCGCATCGCCCATCGCCCGGATTCACCTAGGTGAATCCGGGCGATGCCAGCGACGGGCGCGCGCCGTGACGGCCCCGCGCCGTGAGCGGCCTGCGCAGCGGCCGGCCCACCCGGCGGAAGTGCGGGTTAGCCAGCGGCGAAATGCGGCGACACGCCTACGCGGGTTCTTCGGCCTGCGGGGCTTATTCGTTAGCGTGGTCATCATGGCCACCCGTGCGCCCAAGGGTTTCACCCGCCCGCGCGGCGAGAGTTCCGCTGACGTCCGTGCGGAGCCGGATCGGGCTGCCCAGCGTAAACCACGTACCTCGTCGGGACGTCCCGCTCAATCCCGTTCGGGATCGAACTCAGCGCGCCGGGGCAGCTCATCCGCCAACCGCAGCCCGCGCAACGGCAGGAAACGGCCCGCCAAACGCACCAGGGGACGGCGCCCGCCGGCGAAGCCCGCCACCCGTGACCCCATCGTGATCCTGATTCAGTGGATCGGGCACGCGCTCGCCGCGGCGTGGATGGTGGTGGCCGGCACCGCGGGGTTCACCGCGCGGCGGTTCGGGAACGGCGCCCGCGACCTTGATCCCGAGCACCGCCGGGACGGGGTCGGCCTGCTGTGGCTGGCCATCGGCATCGTGCTCGCGGCCAGCATCTGGTGGCGGATGGGCAACCCCGTCGGCCGGTCCATCTCCGCGTTCATGCACGGCGCGGCCGGCTCCGCGGCCTGGCTGACCCCCGTGCTCGCGGTCCTGATCTCCTGGCGCTACCTGCGTCACCCCGACCGGAACTCCGATACCGGGCGCGTCGTCATCGGCTGGGCCGCGCTCAGCATCGGCGTGCTCGGCCTGGTGCATATCGCCAACGGCACGCCCGCGCCCTCCGACGGCGCCGAGGCCATGCGGCACGCCGGCGGCCTGGTCGGGTTCGCCGCGTCCGCCCCGCTCGCCAAGGTGCTGACGGCGTGGGTCGCCGCGCCGATCCTCGCGCTGCTCGCGGGCTTCGGCATCCTGGTGATCACTGGCACCCCGGTGCACCGGATCCCGGAGCGGATGGAAGAAGCTCGCGAGTTCTTCGGCCGCCGGACCCGGGTCCTCGGTGACGGCGAGGACTATGGCGAGGAGCTGGACGAGGACGGCGCGGCGGGCGGCGAACTGACGGGCGGCGGCAAGCGCATCCGCGGCCAGCTCTCCCGGGCCCGGCGCGGCGCCCGCGCGGCGATCGAGGGCGGCGACCGGATCAAGCCGTACGACTCGCCGGTGCTGACCCCGGACAAACGGCCGGGCCGCGGGCCCCTGGAAGACCCCGCCGCCGGCCTCGGCGGCGACGGCCCGGCGCCCGCGCCCGCGGGGACCGCCGGCCCGGAAACCGACGAGGGGTTGCTTGAGGCGCTCGGCTTCCTGCCGGGCACGCCGGGCACCTCCGCCGGCGACGATCCCGGTGACGGTGCCGCGGCCGGGCACTCCGGGACCGTGCCGCCCGCGTCCCAGCCGGTGAAGCCGCCGGCTCCGCACGAGCCCTTTCGGCGGCCGGAGCAGCTGACGCTCACCGGCGCGACCGACGGCAGTTATACGCTTCCCCCGGCCGCGCTGCTGCGCCCCGGTTCCGCGCCGAAGGCCCGGACCAAGGCGAACGACACCATGGTCGCGGCGCTGTCCGAGGTGCTGGAACAGTTCAATGTGGACGCGCAGGTCACCGGGTTCGCCCGGGGGCCCACGGTGACCCGGTATGAGATCGAGCTGGGTCCCGCGGTCAAGGTCGAGCGGGTCACCGCGCTGAGCAAGAACATCTCCTACGCGGTCAAGAGCGCCGAGGTGCGGATCATCTCCCCGATCCCCGGCAAGTCCGCGATCGGGGTGGAGATCCCGAACCTGGACAAGGAGATCGTCAGCCTCGGTGATGTGCTGAAGTCGCAGGTGGCGATCACCGACCACCATCCGATGGTGGTCGGGCTTGGCAAGGACGTCGAAGGCCACACGGTGGTCGCGAACGTGGCCAAGATGCCTCATATGCTCATAGCCGGAGCAACTGGGTCAGGGAAAAGTGTTTGCATAAATGGGCTGATCACGTCGGTGCTGACCCGCGCCACCCCGGATGAGGTCCGGATGATCCTGGTTGACCCCAAGCGGGTCGAGCTCAGCATCTACGAGGGCATCCCGCACCTGATCACGCCGATCATCACCAACCCCAAGAAGGCGGCCGAAGCGCTGGACTGGGTGGTAGGGGAGATGGAGCGGCGCTACGACGACCTGGCCGCCTCCGGGTTCCGGCACGTCGACGACTTCAACAAGGCGGTGCGGGCCGGCAAGCTGACCGCGCCCCCGGCCAGCGAGCGCGTCTACCGGCCCTACCCCTACCTGCTGGCCATCGTGGACGAATTGGCCGACCTGATGATGGTCGCGCCGCGCGACGTGGAGGATTCCGTCGTCCGGATCACCCAGCTCGCCCGGGCCGCCGGCATCCACCTCGTGCTGGCCACCCAGCGGCCGAGCGTGGACGTGGTAACCGGGCTGATCAAGGCCAACGTGCCGTCCCGGCTCGCGTTCGCCACCTCCAGCCTCACCGACAGCCGGGTTGTGCTGGACCAGCCCGGCGCGGAGAAGCTGGTTGGGCAGGGTGACGCGCTGTTCCTGCCTATGGGCGCCAGCAAGCCGATGCGGCTGCAGAACGCGTTCGTCTCGGAGAAGGAAATCCGGGATATCGTCGCTCACTGCAAGAAGCAGGCCGAGCCGGAGTACCGCGAGGACGTTGCCGTCGCACCCGAGCGGTCCCGGGAACTCGACTCCGACATCGGCGACGACCTTGAGCTGCTGGTCCAGGCGGCGGAGCTGATCGTCAGCACCCAGTTCGGGTCCACGTCGATGCTCCAGCGCAAGCTGCGGGTCGGGTTCGCCAAGGCCTGGCTGATGGACCTGCTGGAAAGCCGCGGCATCGTCGGGCCCAGCGAGGGTTCCAAAGCGCGAGATGTCCTCATCAAGCCCGACGAACTGGGTGAGGTGCTGACCGGCCTTCGCGGTGAATAGCCGGCGGCGGGGCCGCGGGGCGGTAACCTGCCCGGGAGCCCAACGGGCGGGCGGCCGGCTTAGGCTGGGCGGGGGGATTCGGGAGGGTTGTCCATTGCTTTCCGGATCGCCGGTAACAGGTCATCAACAGGCAACAGTGGCGTCATCTCCGGCAGACGCCGGGATGTCTACACTTAGTGATGACTCCCGCACGCGGAGATAATAGGTACGAGATACGCCAGTGGAGGCGCAGCGTGAGTATCGGTGACACGCTGGCAGAGGCACGTCGGCAGTCCGGTCTCACCGTGACGCAGGTCAGCGAGCGGACCCGGATCAGGGAAACGATCATCCGGGGTATCGAGCAGGACGATTTCTCGGCCTGCGGCGGTGACTTCTATACCCGGGGGCACATCCGGAGCGTCGCCGCCGTGGTCGGCGCCGATCCGGGCCCGCTGATCCGGGAGTACGACGAGGTGCACGGTGCGCCGGAAGCGATCAGGGCGGCCGACGTGTTCGAGCCGTCCACCCCCCTGCGGATCAAGGAACGCCGCTCGCTGAACTGGAGCGTCGTCATGATCATCGCGCTGCTGGTGGTCATCGGCTACAGCGCCTACCACCTGGTGTCGGCGTCGGGCTCCCCGCATAAACCGGCCGCCGCCGCGATCGCTCCCACGCGTCACCCGTCGGCCGCCCCGTCCGCACCGGCCCCGTCGGCATCGCCCACCGCGCCGGCCGGGGGCGAGGTGGTCATCCAGCTGACCGCGGTCGAGGACTGCTGGGTCTACCTGACCAGTGGCCAGGGCGCCACGATCTACAGCGGCGTCGTCCCGGCCGGCTCCACGCAGACGTGGAAGGAGACTCAGGCGGTAAACCTGCGCCTCGGCAACCCGGCCGGCATCGTGCTGACCGTCGACGGGAAGAAGGAATCGCCCGGCACAAGCCAGCCGGTCACGCTCACCCTGGGGCCGGCCCACAAGGTCCCCGGCCAGCCGGTGACCGGCTCCGCCGGCTAGCGTCCGCGGCCCGCCGCGTATCTTTCTTAACGGAATTGCTGGGCTCCGGCCCCGGCCAGGGACCGCCGGGTGAACGTTCATGACCGCCGCATCAGCGGGTGTGCCGTAATCTGCCGGTGTGCCTTCCACACCCCGCAAGCCCTCGGGCACTCACGTTCCGGGTACCGCCGTGCCGGATGACGGTGGCGGTTCCCGCCGCACGGTCAGCCTGATCACACTCGGCTGCGCGCGCAACGAGGTCGACTCCGAGGAACTGGCCGGGCGGCTGGCCGCAGGCGGCTGGGAACTCGCCGCCGAGGGGGAGGACGCCAGCGTCGTCATGGTCAACACCTGCGGCTTCATACAGGCGGCCAAGCAGGAATCTATCGACGAGCTGCTCAGCGCGGCCGAATCGGGGGCCAAGGTCGCCGCCGTCGGCTGCCTGGCCGAACGCTACGGCCGCGAGCTCGCCGGCGCGCTGCCCGAGGCCCAGATCCTCAGTTTCGACGACTACGGCGACATCGCGACCCGGCTGGATGACGTGCTGGCCGGGCGGCGCAAGACCGCGCACACCCCGCGGGACCGCCGCACCCTGCTACCGATCAGCCCCGCTGACCGCCCTTCCGGCCCCGCCGCCCCAACCGCGGCGGCCTCCGGTGCCGCCGCCCCCGCCGCCCCTTCTGTCTCGGCCGCCCCCGCCGCCCCTGGCACCCCCGCCGCCCCTGGCACCCCCGCCGCCCCCGGCGCTGGCGCCGCGGTGGCCGGTGACCTGCCGGAGGGTCTCGCGCCGCCGTCGGGCCCGCGCACGCCGCGCCGACGGCTGTCGCACGGGGTCGTCGCGCCCCTCAAGATCGCTTCCGGCTGCGACCGGCGGTGCTCCTTCTGCGCCATCCCGGCGTTCCGCGGGGCCTATCTGTCGCGCCGTCCGCCCGAGCTGCTCGCGGAGGCCGAATGGCTGGCGGGCCAGGGTGTCAGGGAACTGTACCTGGTCAGCGAGAACTCCACCTCCTACGGCAAGGACCTTGGCAACCTGCGCCTGCTGGAGGAGGTGCTCCCCGCCCTGGCGGCGGTTCCCGGCATCGACCGGGTGCGGATCAGCTACCTGCAGCCGGCCGAGCTCCGGCCCGGTCTCATCGAGGCCATCGCAGGCACGCCGGGCGTGGCCCCGTACTTCGACCTGTCCTTCCAGCACGCCAGCGGCCCGCTGCTGCGCGCGATGCGCCGGTTCGGCGACCGCACGCGTTTCCTGGATCTGCTCGAGCGGGTGCGGGCGGTCGCCCCGCAGGCCGGCGCGCGGTCCAATTTTATCGTCGGCTTCCCCGGCGAGACCCCCGATGACCTGCGCGAGCTGGAGCTGTTCCTCAGCAGCGCGCGGCTGGACGCGATCGGGGTGTTCGGCTACTCCGATGAGGACGGCACCGAGGCCGCCTCGCTGCCGGGCAAGCTCCCCGAGGCGGAGGTGGCCCGGCGGGTCGAGGAGATCGCCGCCCTCGCCGAGGAACTGATGGCGCAGCGAGGGGCCGACCGCATCGGCGAGACCGTCGACGTGCTCATCGAGGAGCGTCTCGGTGACGGCGAGTTCGAGGGCCGCGCGGCGCATCAGGCCCCCGAAGTCGACGGAACCACCACCGTGCACGCCAGCGCAGATCTGCACCCTGGGCAACTGGTCCAGGCCACGGTCGTCGCCTCCGACGGGGTCGACCTGGTCGCCGCGGCCCGCACCTCCGCCGGCTCGGCGGAGCCCCCGGCCACCCGCTCGCTGGCGGACCGGCGTTGACCTCCCCCGGGGCGGCTTCACAGCCTCCCGGGCCGCCAGGGGCGGCTCAGCGGCCCTCCGGGGCTGCCCCGGCACCGGACGCGCCCGGTCTCGTCAACGTGGCGAACATGCTGACTGCGCTGCGCATCGTCCTGGTACCCGTGTTCGTCGCCTGCCTCGCCGCCGGGGGCACCACGGCGCGCATCACGGCCTTCGTGCTGTTCTGGATCGCTTCCGCCACGGATTTCCTGGACGGGCGCCTGGCCCGGCAGCGCGGGCTGGTCACCGACTTCGGCAAGATCGCCGACCCCATCGCGGACAAGGCGCTGACCGGGGCGGCACTGGTCACGCTGTCGGTGATGCACGAGCTGTCCTGGTGGGTCACCGCGGTGATCCTGGTTCGCGAGGTTGGCGTCACCGTGCTGCGGTTCGCCGTCATCAAGCGCGGGGTGATCGCGGCGAGCCGGGGCGGCAAGCTCAAGACGCTGCTGCAGATGGTGGCGATCAGCCTGTACGTGCTGCCGGGGCCGTTCGGGGCCGCCCGCCCCGTCCTGATGGGCATCGCCGTCGTGGTGACGGTGGTCACGGGCGCCGACTACGTGCTGCGCGCGGCCCGGCTGCAGCGCCCCAGCGCGCCCCGCTGACGCCAGGCAGGTGACTGTCTCATCCCGGCCGGCGGCGAAAAGCAGCCATGGGAGAGCAGGGGAGGAAATGACCGAAAATGACCCGCTAAGCGACGATACGCGTGCCCTGGCTGGCCAGGTGATCGCCCTGCTGCGGGACGCCGGGCAGACCGTCGCCGCCGCCGAATCGCTGACCGGCGGGCTGGTGGCGGCGGGCCTGACGACGGTCCCCGGGGCGTCCTACGCCGTGCGCGGCGGGATCGTGGCCTACGCCACCGACCTCAAGGCGGCCCTGCTCGGCGTGGACCAGGTCATGCTGGACGTGCACGGCGCGGTGTACCCGGGCGTGGCCGCGGCCATGGCCGACGGCGCCCGCCAGCGGCTGAATGCCACCTTCGGCGTGGGCACCACCGGCGTGGCCGGCCCGGACCCGCAGGACGGCCAGCCCGTCGGGACCGTGCACATCGCGGTCAGCGCGGACGGCGACACGGTCGTCCGCACGCTGGCGCTTGACGGGGACCGAGACCGGATCCGTACGCTGACGGTAGAGCAGTCACTTGCCCTCCTGCTCGGTCGGCTTCGGGAAGACATCCGCTGATTACAGCGTTACGTCAGAAGCGAAACGGGCCGTTGCGGACTCCCGGACTGACCATGCGGACGGGTACCGTGGAGGGGTAACGGTTCTGCCTCGGGAAGGAGTGCGACGATGGTCTTGCTTCGTCACTTGCTCGGTGACGTGCTGCGTCGGCTACGCCTGCGGCAGGGTCGGACCCTGAGAGAGGTGTCAGCCTCCGCGCGGGTCTCGCTGGGTTACCTGTCAGAAGTTGAACGGGGGCAGAAAGAGGCGTCCTCTGAGCTGCTCGCTGCCATCTGCAGCGCGCTCGGGATACCGCTTTCACAGGTCTTCCGCGAGGTTGCGGATAACTTCGCGCTGGCTGAGCTGCAGAACGAGCCGGTGCTGGAGGCGCCAAGGGAGCCGAAGCTGCCGGCCGGCGGCGAGGTCACCATTGGCGTGGTGCGCAACGCAGGGTTCAGCTCCGATGACATGACCTCCGGCCCTGCTGGTGAGTTCGGCGCGGTTGAGTCCCACGTACATGGAGTAACCGACATGGTGCCGGTGTAACCGGCTCCCCTGAACTGATACCGCGATGCGGCGGGCGTGGCGAGGCCACGCCCGCCGTTCGCATTCCCGCCCCCGCCCATCCCCGCCCCGGCCCGCCCCCGCATCCCGGCCGACGGCGCGCCCCGCGCATCCCGGCCGACGGCGCGCCCCGCACATCCCGGCCTACGGCCCGCCTACAGCCCGCCCCAGCCCATCCCCCGGCTACGGGCAGACTTTTGGCGGCCGCCGGGCAAATACTGCCGAAAAGTCTGCCCGTAAGGGCCGGAGTTGGCTCCGGTCAGACCCAGGCTTGCGGGTCGGCGGCCAGCGTGCGCACGCTGAGCGGGAGTTCTCCCGCGACGATGTGCCCGAGCGTGACCTCTTCGAGGATGGCCCGCTCGTTGGCCCGCAGCGCGATCCACACCTGCTGCAGGGGCTCGGCGACCCCGGGGTATTCGATGTTCTCCGGGCGCTCGCCGCGGACGCCGAGCAGCGGGCCGTCAATGGCGCGGATGATGTCGGCCAGCGAAATCTCGTTGGCCGGCCGGGCCAGCCAGAAGCCGCCTTCCGGCCCGCGCTGGCTGCGGATCAGCCCAGCGCGCCGCAACTGGGTCAGGATCGTCTCCAGGAACTTGCCCGGAATCTGCTGTGCGCGTGCGATTCGATCCGCCGTCACATGGCTGTCTTTAGCCGAGGCGAGTTCGATTGCCGCGCGCAACGCGTAGTCCGCGCGGGCTGAAAGCCGCATGCCCAGCATTATGCAGCCTCGCAGCCCTAAAGCCCGCATCGGCGCGCACCGGCACGTCGCCGGGCACGCGCCGCCCGCGCCGACGGCCGGCGCTACGCGTGGCCACGCCGCCGCCACGCGCGGCCACGCCGCCATTTTCCGCCCGCCGGGCCTCACCGCCGCGCCGGGCAGCGAGGCAGTTTGCCAGCCAGCCCCGGGCAGGCCAATCTGGTGGGGAACCTGCGGAATAGTCCGCCGGGACTGGCCTGACGGAGGAAACGGTCGTGACCGGACCAGCACAGCCCCCGGTACCCGAAGGAGAGCTACGCGTCTCGGACCAGGACCGGGACGCCATGCTGGAGGTAATCGGCCAGCATGCGGCGGCCGGCCGCCTCACCCTGGACGAGCACGAGGAACGCGCCTCGCTGGTGCTCGCGGCCAAGACCCGGGCCGACCTGGCCGCCGTCACGCGTGACCTGCCGGACGTCAGCCAGCCACCGGCCGTCGCCCAGTCCGCCGTGGCCACTGGCCCCGCCCAGCGCCCCCGGACCACCCGGTGGTTCGTGGCCATCATGGGCGGCTCACAGCGGCGCGGCCGGCTGCGCCCCGCCTCGGTGATCAACACCGTGGCGATCATGGGCGGGGACGAGATCGACCTGCGCGATGCGGAGATCGACGCCAACGGCCTCACGCTGAATATGTACGCGATCATGGGCGGCTCGACGATCTACCTGCCCAGCACCGTCGACGTGGAGATCAGCGGCTTCTCGATCATGGGCGGGAACACAGAACGCGGCGCCCCGTACGAGCCGCGCCAAGGTGCGCCGGTCGTCCATATCCGCAGCTTCAACCTGATGGGCGGCAACACGATCTGGCGCCTGCCCGCCGAAGCGCGCGGCCGTTCCCTCAAGGAGAGCCGCAAGCTGGCCCGCGAAGCCGAACGCGGCCAACTCCCGGCCGGCTGACCATCGCCTCCCTCCTCCTCGCCCCCGAGGGCCGCCCGCCCCCGCTGAACCGTCCGCCCCGCCCGACCTCGGCCGAACTTGTGCAGTCTCTGCCGCGTCTACCGCAGAAAATGCACAAGTTTCCGACCGCGGGGGGCCAGCGGGCGGCCGACGCCCGGCCTACCGGCTGGTGAGGCCGAGGACTTCGGCGGCGGCCCGCCCGTTGGCGCGCGAGGCGCCGTAGGTGGCCACATAGGCCCGGTAACGTCCGGCCGGGGGCTGCCAGACCGGCAGGCCCATCTCGACCAGGACGGCATCCGGCCGGTCCGCGAGCACGGACGTCACCAGGTCCTGGGTGCTCTCGCTGCGGTGGGCGCCGCGGACCACGAGGACCAGGGAGCGCCCGGCGGCGGCCGCGAGGATTTCCGCGGCCGTGCCCGTTTCCGCCGGGGCCCCGTCTGCGGCGATCGCCGCGGGCGGCCGCCCGCCCGCGGTCGTATCCTCGTCCTGCCCAGCGTCGGGGGCGGTGTCCACCGCGACCACGGCCAGCGGCGCGGAGGAGATGCGGCGCAAGCTGCCGGGCGGCGCCCAGGGGGCCAGGCCCCACGCGGCCCGCCCCACCGCGACGTTCCGCTGCGGTTCAATCTCCACGATCACCGGGTCCGTCAGGGCCGGCGGCGCACCGGACAGCCGGACCGCCCGCCGCGCCGCGCGCAGCCCGATGTCTGTCCCGTTCGGTCCCGTCGCGGCCCGGCCGCCGTCGCCGGCCGCCCACCGGCCGGCCCGGGCCGACGCCAGCCAGGACCGGAGCGCCGCGACCCGGTCCGCGGCGTCTTCCAGCCGCTGGCCAGGCAGCCGTCCCGTCCGCACCGCGTCCGCCAGCGCGGCCATCACCGCGTGGTAGACCTCCTCGCTGGTGTCCCGGCCCAGGCAGAGCAGGTCGACGCCGGCCATCACGGCCAGCACGGCCGCCTCGGGAATCCCGAACGGGTCGCTGACAGCGCGCATCTCCAGCGCGTCCGAGATGATCACGCCGGTGAAGCCCAGCTCGCCGCGGAGCAGGCCGCTCATCGCCGCGGCCGACAGGCTAGCCGGCAGGTCCCCGGTCAGTTCGGGCAGCCGCAGGTGGCCTGGCATGACCGCAGCGGCGCCCGCCGCGATCGCGGCCTGGAAGGGCGGCAGGTCACGCTGCCGGAGTTCGGCCATCCCGCCGGTGATCGCGGCCAGCACCTCGTGGGTGTCGGTCCGGGTGCTGCCGTGGCCGGGGAAGTGCTTGGCGCACGCCGCGACCCCCGCCGACTGCAGGCCGGCCACCGCGGCGGCGGCGTGCCGGGACACCAGCGCGGGATCCGCGCCGAAGGAACGCGTGCCGATAGCGGGGTTTTCCGCCCCGTCGAGGACGTCCACGCACGGCGCGAGGTTCACGTTGATCCCGAGCGCGGCCAGGTCGGTGCCGATCGCCTCGTGCACCTGCTCGGTCAGGCCGGGGTCGTCGATCGCGCCCAGGGCCGCGTTGCCCGGGTAGAGGCTGCCGCTCCAGTACGTCACCCGGGTGACGTCCCCGCCCTCCTCGTCGATCGCGATCACGGGCTCGGCGGCCGCCGAACGCAGGGTGGCGGTCAGCAGCGCGATCTGCTCCGGGTCAGCGACGTTCGGCCCGAAGAGCGTCACCCCGGCCAGCCCGCTGTCCAGCGCGGCGAGAATCCATGGCGGCGGGGTGTGCCCGGAAAACGGCGGGATGAGGACGGCTTCGGCGAGGCGGGCCAGTTCGGGGTCGCGGATCATCCCTTCACCGCCCCAGCAACGAGCCCGCCCACCATGCGGCGCTGGACGAACAGGAAAAACACCACCACCGGGATCGTGTAGAGCGTCGAGGCGGCCATGACTCCCCCCCAGTCCGCGGTTCCCCGCCCGAAGAAGAACTGGACATAGATCGGCAGGGTGAACTTGCCCTGGTCGTTGCCGAGGAACGTCAGCGCGAAGATGAACTCGTTCCAGGCCGTGATGAACGAGAAGATGCTCGTTGCCACCAGGCCGGGCGCGACCAGCGGGAACAGGATGCGCCAGAACACGCGGGCCGGCCCGGCCCCGTCGATGGCGGCCGCCTCCTCCAGGTCCCGCGGGACAGCCGCGACGAAGTTGCGCAGCAGCCAGATCGAGATCGGCAGCGCCTGCGCGGTGTAGATGAGGATCAGGCCGGTCAGGTTGTCCAGCAGCCCGAGGCCACGGAAGTCGACGAACAGCGGGATGACCAGCGCCTGGGCCGGCAGCATCTGCACGATCAGCAGCATGACCAGGTAGGCGGCGCGGAACCGGAACCGGAAGCGCGCCACCGCGACGGCCGCCAGCAGCGAGACGACCGAGGCGAGGACCACGGTCACCGCCGTTACGTACACGCTGTTGCGCGCGAACGTCCAGAACGAGATGCCCAGCCCGGCCGCGTGCCCGTTCATGACGTTGGCGAAGTTGCGCAGCGTCGGGTGCGCGGGCAGCGGGTGCGGGGTCAGCGAGAACAGCTCGCCGGCCGGCTTGAACGCGGTCGAGACCATCCACAGGATCGGGAACAGCGTCACCAGGGCGACCACGACGCCGAGGCCGTTGAGCGCGAAGCGGCGCGTCGTCCGCGCCGCGCGGGCCGAACGGGCCGAACGTCGCCGCGGTGACGGGCGGGCCTGTGGCAGTGCGGTCAAGAGATCGCTCCCTGGCGGACGGAGGCACGGACGTAGCCGACCGTGATCATGAGCAGGATGACGGTGAGGATGAGCGCGAGGGCGGCGCCCAGGCCGTAGCTCGGCGGCATCTGGAACGCCTTGTCGTAGGCGTAGAGGGACAGGTTGTACTCGTCACGGTTCCCGAGCTCGCCGGTGATCAGGTACGTCTGGGTGAAGACCCCGAAGTCCCAGATGATCGACAGCAGCAGCACCCCGACCGCCGTGCCGACCAGCAGCGTGAGGCTCACCACGACGGCGGCGAACACCACGGTGATCCGCAGCGCGAGCCAGAACTCCCCGTCGGTCAGCACGTTCGTGAAGTTGCTGAAGCCCACCCATTGCGTGGGCGGCGCGCCGGAGAGCTGCCCCAGCCCGAAATTCTGGAACGAAAGGATGCCGACCTGGATGGTCGGCCACAGCAGGACCAGCCCGATGCCGATCAGCGACGGCAACAGCAGCAGGTAGGGCCCGAGCCGGTGGCGGCGGATGAACGCGGCCGCCTTCGCCCGCCCGCCGGACCCGCTGGGCCCGATCCCCGCCCGGCGCGCGCCGGCCCGGGCGGGGAGCCCGGGCCGGCCACGCTGTCCTGGCCGGGCGCCGACGGCTGGGGGGGTTAGTCGCCGGCGCCCGGGGCTTTCAACACTCTCAGCCATCCGCCGTGCTCAGCTCGACGATCCGGCGTTGAGCACGTTCTGCAGCTGGGTGTTGGCCTTGTCCACAGTACTGGTGAAGTCCGCTCCCTTCATAAGGGACTTCATCATCGTGGGAATGATCTGGTCGGTCTGGTCCGCGGTGGACCAGTTCTTAGCGTTCAGCGGCGAGATCTGGGTCACCGTGGCGGCCTTGGCGAAACCGGACATGGTTCGGCTGCCGGAGTAGGCGCCGCCGGTCAATTGCGACGTGTACGGGGGAAGAAGCCCTGCAGGTTGGCGAAGGAGGTGGCGTTGGACGTGCCGTCCATCTCCTTGATCAGGTCCCAGTCGGCGGTCTTGTACTTGCTGCTCGTCCAGACGGCAAGGTCGGAGCCTCCGGCAAAGGCCGGTGCCGGGCTGGGGCCGTTCTGGCTGGGGATCGGGAACGCCGCCCAGTCGGACTTGTACGTGGTGCTCACCTGCTCGAGTGCGGCCTCGTCCCACGGGCCGTCGATGTACATGTCCAGCTTGCCCAGCGCGAAGTCCTCGTTCGTGCCGCCGGATGTCGCGCCCGGGTTGCCCAGCTCGGTCTGGCCGATGTACTTGGCCGGGGAGACCTTGTCGGTGAGGTAGAGGTCGGCGTAGAACTTCAGCCCAGCCTCGGACTGCGGCGAGTTCAGCTCGGCGGCCCACTTGCCGTTCTTCTGCACCGCCACCTGGCCCCCGGCGCCCCAGATGAAGCTGACGATCGCGTTGGTGTAGTCGCTGGGCGCGCCCAGGCCGTACGTGCCGGGGAACTTCTGCTGCAGCTTCTGCGCGTCGCTGACCAGCTCGGACCACGTGGTCGGGGTGGACGTGATGCCGGCCGCCTTGAACTGGTCCGTGCGGTAGAAGACGCCCCGGACGCCGCCGAACCACGGCAGCCGTAGATGCTGCCGTTCTGGGTGTCGTTGGCCAGCATGCCGGAGACGACGTCAGACTTGTTCGACCAGGCGTTCACGTTGCTGGTGATGTTGGCGAGCATGCCGAGTGAGGCGTTAGTCGGCGTCTCGGTGTTGCCATCTCGGTGACGTCGGGCGCGTTCTTGCCGCTGGACAGCGCGTTCGTGAATTCGGTGGTCGCGTTCGTCCACGGCACGTAGACGACGTTGACCTTGGTCTTGGCGTAGGCCGGGTAGGCCTTGTGGAACTGCGACACGACGCCGTTCATCCAGGTCACCTGGGCTGGCGTCGACGCGCCCATCCGCCATACGGTGAGCGAGGCAGGAGCTGCGGAACCGGACGACGCCGACGAGCCCGAGACCGAGCCGCAGCCGGCGACCGCGAGCGCGGCCGTCGCGCACAGCGCCACCGCGCCGAGCCCAGCGGGACCGGCACGTCCCGTGCGCCCGGTGCGCCTGACGATAGATTTTCTGGGTCTCACTGCTGGCTCTCCTTCCCCCCGGGGGGACGCTGTAGAGATAGGGGAGACACGGCCGTACTGAGAAAACTAATCGGAAACTTTCCTATAAGATAGGGCCGTTGCCGGATTGAAACACAGGACCCGGGCAATGGGGCCGTGGGGGACAGGAGAGGGACCGCAATGGAGCGCCGACCGGGTACGCCGAGTCTGCTGCGCGAGCTGAACGACCGCGCCGCCCTTGACCTGCTGCTGCCCGGAACTCCGCTGACCCGCACGCAGATCAGTGAGCAGACGAAGGTCTCCAAGGTGACCGTGGCCCAGATGCTGGCCCGGCTCGAGGAGCGCGGCCTGGTCATGGTCGTCGGCCAGCAGGAAGGCGGCCGCGGGCCGAACGCCGCGCTGTACTCCGTCGTCCCGTCCAGCGCCTACGTCGCCGGGCTCTACGTCGAACTGGATGGCGTCAGTGCCGGCGTGGCCGACGTCACCGGGCGCGTGGTCGCCGAGATCAGCGTGAACCCCAACGGCTCGGCCGACCCGGTGGAACTGGTCCGCGGCGCGGTCGACCGGGCCTGCCGGACCGCCGGGGTGGAGATGAGCCGGCTGAGCGCGTTGGTCATCGGCAGCCCAGGCGTCGTGGACCCCCAGACCGGTGACCCGCGGCTCGCGATCAACCTGCCCGACTGGCACGAGGGCGTTCTCGCCGCGCTGCGCGGCGCGCTGAACCGGCCGGTCATCATCGAGAACGACGTGAACCTGGCCGCGCTGGCCGAGCGCTCCGTCGGCGCCGCGCGCGGCCTGGAGGATTTCGTGCTCGTATGGATCGGCGGCGGCCTCGGCATGGCGGCCTTCCTGGGCGGCAAGGTGCACCGGGGTGCCGCCGGGGCCGCCGGCGAGATCGGTTACCTGCCCGTACCCGGGGCGCCGCTGCAGGAGGACGTCCGCCATCCGGCCAAGGGCGGCCTGCAGTCGCTGGTCGGCGCGAGCGTCGTCCGCATGCTGGCCGGGGTCTTCGGCTTCGCCGCCCCCACCGCCGAGGAGGCCGTCCGCGCGGCCGTCCGGGCGGCCGGCGGCCACGGCGCCGCGGCCGGCGCGAACGGCGCCGCGGCGTCCGGGACCGCGGCCCGCGCGCAGGAGTTCCTCGGTGAACTGGCCCGCCGCGTCGCGATCGGGGTCGCCTCGGTCTCCGTCGTCCTCGATCCTGGCCTCGTCGTTCTCGGCGGCGACGTCGGCCTGGCGGGCGGTGCCGCCCTCGCCGACCGGGTCGCGGCCGAGGTGGCCCGCATTTGCCCGGCCAGCCCCCGCGTCGTCCCCACCAGCGTGAGCGGCGCCCCGGTGCTGCGCGGCGCCATGCTCGCCGCCGTCGACCACGCCCGCGCCGATCTGCTCGATTCCGTCTGACGGCCCCGCCGGCCCGTCGCCGGCAGATCACGACCTCCCTAACGGGCCTTGCCCAATACGGCGGCTTCCCCCTGCGACGTCCCCCCAACTCAGTACCCCCCTGCCCTCGGGTACCCAAAGGCGCCTCTGCGTACAGCGGGGTCGCGGGAGAGGCGCCTCTGCGTACAGCGGGGTCGCGGGAGAGGCGCCTCTGCGTACAGCGGGGTCGCGGGAGAGGCGCCTCTGCGTACAGCGGGGTCGCGGGAGAGGCGCCTCTGCGTACAGCGGGGTCGCGGGAGAGGCGCCTCTGCGTACAGCGGGGTCGCGGGAGAGGCGCCTCTGCGTACAGCGGGGTCGCGGGAGAGGCGCCTGCTGCGTACAGCGGGGTCGCGGGAAAGGCGCCTGCGCGTACAAAGACTCCGCAGCGCCCCTTGACCTAATGCGTTAGCGCTGACTAACGTTAGCAGAAACGAACGCTTGATCGAAGGAGGGCCGTCATGGGGCAGCCGGTAGCGTTTTTCGAGGTCATCAGCCCGAACCAGGAGCGTGCTCAGAAGTTTTACGCCGAACTGTTCGGCTGGCAGGTCAACGCGGACCCGGCCATGGGCGGCTACGCGCTGGTCGACACGCGCGCCGGCGACGGTGCCATCGGCGGCGGCATCGGGGCGTCGACCGAGCCGGGGGACGCCGGGGTCAAGATCTACATCCGCGTCGACAACCTGGACACCTACCTGAGCCGGGCGGAGGAACTGGGCGGGACCCGCGTTATGCCGCCGATGGCGCTGCCCGGTGACTTCGGCACGATCGCGGTGATCGCCGACCCGGACGGCAACCGCGTCGGACTATGGGCATGACGATCCCATGAGCAGCGGCGGACCGCAGGATGGCGGGACCGGCGGCGCGGCGGATGCGGCCACCGATGAGGCGCTGCGCGCGCTGGCCGAGCCGCGCCGCCGTGCCATCCTGCGGCTCGTGGCCCGCGACGAGCTCGCGGCTGGCGAGATCGCCGCGGCCTTCGAGGTGACCAGGACCGCGGTCAGCCAGCACCTTACCGTGCTGAAGAACGCGGGGCTGCTCACCGAGCGCCGGGACGGCACCCGCCGCCTGTACCGGGCCCGGCCCGAAGGGCTGGCGGGCCTCAAGCAGTTCCTGGACGATATGTGGGGGGAATCCCTCGAGGTGGCCCGGCGGCTGGTCGAGTCCGAGCGCGGGATTCACGACAGCGGCCGCTCCGCCGAGGCAGGCTGACGCGCGGGAGGACGAGCATGGCGACTGACGGGCAAGCCCGGGCGAACACGGTGACGGCAATGCGCCGCCCGCCGGTGCGCCAGTCCACGGTGGTGCGCAGCGACGTCGGCCACACGTTCGACACGTTCGTGCGGACCATCGGCGTCTGGTGGCCGGTGACCCCGTTCTCGGCCGGCCAAGACCGGGTCCGCGACGTCACGTTCGAGCGCCGCCTGGGCGGCCGCGTCTACGAGACCTGGGCCGACGGAACCCAGGTGGACTGGGGCACGCTGCGTGCCTGGGAGCCGCCGGAGCGGTTCGTGATGAGCTGGCGCATCACGTCCGCCGCCACCGAGGTGGAGCTGCGGTTCACCGCGCTCGGCCCGGCGCTGACCCGGGTGGCGGTCGAGCACCGGGGCTGGGACGCGCTGACCGAGGAGCAGCTCGCCGCGGATTGCGCGCTGAGCGGCGGCTACGCGGGCGGCTCGTTCGACCGCGGCTGGGCCCGCATCCTGGCCTGCCTCTCGGCCGCCGTCGACGACCGCTCATCGGCGGGGGACGGCGCGTGAAGCACGTCGTACTTTACCAGTCGCCGGATGAGGCCCGCGCTCAGGCCCGGGAGCATTTCCCGGCCCACCAGGCCTGGTACATGAGCTTCCGCGAACGCGGCCTGCTGCTCATGATCGGCCCCTTCGCCGACGCGGGCACCGAGAGCGCCATGGCGGTGTTCACCACCCGCGACGCGGCCGAGGAGTTCGTCAAGGGAGACCCCTTCGTCCGCAACGGCGTCGTCCGTCACTGGCACATCCGCGAGTGGAACGAAGCGCTCGTCCCGTGACCCCGCCCGCTCGAATCGCCTCTACGGGCAGACTTTTCGGCACATAGGGCGCGTCGGTTATTAAGTAGTTGTTTCCGGTTCTGGCGCGCCAGGATGTGGTAGACGGCGGCTGACCTGGGCTCCTGTAGCGACGCTGGCGGCCACGTTCGAGGTGTCGCCGTCGCGACACGCCCGAAGTTGATAACAGACGAGGCCATACTGCCCAAAACTCTGCCCGTAGTCGGCCCACCCGGCCTACCCGGCCCAGCCGGGCGGCATCACGGGCCGGGGAGGCGCCGGCGGCGCGACCCCCGTGCGCGGTGTGATAGCACCGTGTGAATGGTGATGAGATCGGCGCGGCCGGAGGACGCCGCGGCGCTGGCGGCCCTGTGGAACGCTGCGGGGCTGCACTTCCGGGGCGAATACGTCGAGCGGGAACTCCACGCCGCGCTGGCGCGCCACCCCGACCTCGTGATCGTTGCGGACGAACCGCCTACCGGGCTGGCCGGCGCCGTCTTCGGCACGTTCGACGGGCGCCGCGGCTGGCTGAACCGGCTGGCCACTAGCCCGGACCGGCGCGGGAAGGGGATCGCCACCGCCCTGGTACGCGACCTGGAACGCCGCCTGCTGGCCAAGGGGTGCGTGAAGATCAACCTGCTGGTCGAGCCGGATAACGAGAACGTCGTCCCGTTCTACGAGCGGCTCGGGTTCCATCCCCGCCGCGTGATCTTCATGGACAAATGGATCGCCGCCCCGCCGGGCCATCCGGCACCGGGAGCCGGCGCTGGTGACGGGGCAAGCGGCCGCCCAGCGGCGGCGCAGACCATACCGTCCGCGCCCGGCGTGCCCGCCGCACCCGGGTGGACAGGCATCCAGCCCGCCCTGTACCCCGAGCCCTACGTTTTCGTCACGGTCCCGGAGCCGCCGCCGGGCCTTGAGCCGTTCGCGTTCATCCGGGAAGACGAGGGGTGCACCCTGGTCGTCACCCGTGGCCAGGCGGACCAGGCCGGCCTGCCGTACCAGTACGTGGCCGCCCGCGTCACCCTGACGATCGGCTCCGCCCTCAGCGCGACCGGGCTGACCGCCACCGTGAGCCGCGTCCTGGCCAGCGCCGGCATCAGCTGCAACGTGATCGCCGGCTTTCACCACGACCACCTGTTCGTCGACTGGGACCGCGGCACCGACGCGGCCGCTCTGCTGCGCCAGCTCTGAGCCGGGCCCGGCGCCCACGGCCCGGCCGCGGCGCGCAGCGCCAGCTAACGTCGTAACGAGAAACGTCCGCCGGCCGCGGACGGCGCTGTGTCACTGAGCCGGGGTCGCCAGGCCGTGCTGGTAGGCGTACCGGACGGCCTGGGCCCGGTCGCGGGCGCCGGTCTTGGCGAAGATCCGGTTGATGTGGGTCTTTACCGTGGCGTTGCTGAGGTAGAGGCGCGTGCCGATCTCGGCGTTGCTCAGCCCCGCCGCGAGCAGGGTGAGCACCTCAGCCTCGCGGGCGGTGAGCCCGCCCGGTGGCTTTTGCCCCGGGCCAGGAGCAGCCGGCGCGGCGGGCGGGGCGCGGCTGGTAACCGCGGTCACCAGGCGTTCCTGCACGACGGGGTCGAGATGGGTCTGCCCGGCGTGGACCGCGCGGATCGCCGCCTCGATCTGCTCGGCGCTGGCGTCCTTGGTCAGGTAACCCCGGGCTCCCGCCTGCAACGCGGGCACGATCGCGTCCTCATCCGCGTAGGTCGTCAGTACCAGGACCCGGGTGGCCGGCAGCCTCTGGCGCAGGTCCGCGGTGGCGGCGGTGCCGTCGGTGCCCGGCATGCCCAGGTCCATCAGGACCACGTCGGGGCGGTGATCCTCAGCGAGGCGCACCGCTTCGGCTCCGTCGCACGCCGTGCCCACGACCTCCACGCCGTCGATGAGCCCCACCAGCATGCTCAGCCCATCCCGGACGACCCGCTGGTCGTCGGCGATCAGGACCCGGATCGGGCCCGGGCCGGGTGCGCCGGTCATCCGGGCACCTCGAGCTCGACCAGCCATCCGCCGGCGGTCGGCCCGGCCCTGGCGGTGCCGCCCGCCCGCTGGGCTCGCTCGCGCATCGCGGTCAGGCCATGTCCGCCGCCCGCGCCAGCCAGCAGTCCGGGCCGGGGCGCCGGGGCCGGGCCTGGATCGGCCCCGGCTGAGCGGACGTGATCCTCGATGGTGACCACCGTTCGGTCCGCCTGGTAGCTCACGGTAACGGCGGTGGTGGCGCCGGGCGCGTAGCGGGTGATGTTGGTCAGCGCCTCCTGGGCGCCGCGGAACAGCGCCAGGCTGGCCTCGGCGGGCAGCGGCCGACCCGTCCCGTTAGTCCGCAAGGTGGCATCGGCCCCGGTGTCGCGGCGGAAATCTTCCACCAGGGCACCCAGCTGGGCCAGGGTGGGCAACTGCTCGCCGCGCAGCGCGCTGACCGCCTGCCGGGCATCCGCCAGCCCGGCCTTGGTCAACTCGGCGGACCGCTCGATGGCGGCGCGCAGGGCCTCGCTGACCGCTTCCCGCCCGGCGAGCTTGCGGGCGCCTTGGAGCTGGATGGCCAGGCCGGACAGCGAGTGGGCGAGCACATCGTGCAGCTCACCGGCAATGCGGCTGCGCTCGGCCAGCGCGGCCGCGGCGGCCTCGGCCTCCCGCGCGTCCTGGAGCTGGGCCAGCAGCAGCTCGGTGCGGTCCTGGCTCTCCCGGCCGCGCCGGATGAACTGGCCCGTTACCGCGAGCAGCACGCACAGCAGCACCGCGGTGATGGCCGACTGGGCAGCAGGCTGCTCCGTCAGGCCGACAGCCACGGCGAGGGCGGCCGTGATCGCCCCAGCGGCGAGCGCGGCTGGGACGGCCGGCAGCCTCACCGCAGCGATCCACACTCCCATGCTGGCCGCTATCTCGACCGGGCCGTGCGGCTGCAAGACAGCCAGCGCTACCCCGCAGCCGCCGATCAACGCGATGACCGCGGCCTGCGCGGCCGGGCCGCGGCGGGCCCAGCCGACGCTGACCCCAGTGGCGACCGCCACGGCGTACACCGCCAGCACAAGGGCCACCGCCAGGCCAGCGCCGTTCAGGCCCGGCGCGGGATGAGCCTGCGCGCTCAAGGTCACCACGACTGCCAGGAACACCACGCCCAGCGGCCGCAGCGCCTGCCGCTGCCGGTCCCCCCGCTCGCGGGCGCGAGACCGCGCTTCAGCCACCCGGGCCGAAGCGTGCTCGCCACCGTCCGCAGCCGGAGGCGAACCAGGCCGTCCAGCGCCATGACGAAGGCCCGCCGCGGCCAGCCGTGCCATCACAGACACAGTGTGGACCGCGGCGGGCCGCGATTCCAGATCAGGCACGGACGCCTGCCCGGATGCTAGCGACGGTGGCCGCCGGGGCCGCCGCCAGCCGGCGTCCGCGCAGGTAAATAACGACCAGCCGGGTCAGCACGTCGGCCAGGGCCATCATCACCAGCGCCGCCACCCAGGCCGCCGAGCCGGTGATGTGGTGCGCGACGCTGAACCGCGCGATGGCCGGGCCCGCGCCGTTGCTCGCGGCGACCGCGAAGGCCAGCCGGGCGCCCACGCCGCCGACCCACATGCTGGCCGCCACCACACCCGCGCGGCCCAGGGGCCGGCCGTCCGTGCCCAGGCGCAGCCGGGTGGCCAGGCCGCCGAGCCCGCCCATCACCGCGCCGGTCAGCACGCACGCCGCCTCCAGCATGAGGTCGCTGCCGCCAGCAGGCACCGAATGCAGGAACAGCAGCGCGGCGCAGCCGACCGCGAGCACCGGAGTGGCCAGGGACCGTGCATCGAGCGGGTGCTCGCGGATCTGGCGGATGACCATGAGAATGAGGATTGCGTTGATCAGGTACATGCTGATGTTGTTCATGCCGTCAGCGTGCCTCCGGGCCCCCCTGCGCGGCGTCGGCCCACGGGTGGGAGTCCGGGTTGATGCCCAGCCTCAACCCCTGGGTGGAGCCGTCCTTGCGAATCGGCGGCGGGCTGCCGTGCCGGCGCGTCCTGACCAGGCCGCCACGCATGACAGCCAGCCGGCGATCGTGCTGGGCCAGGGCCCGCGCCTGGACGCGTCAGCCGCGCAGCCGCAGGCCCTTCGGGGTAGGCCGGAAGCCGGCCTCCTCCAGCGCCTTGGCCAGCGGGGAGTCGTACACCCCGCCGCCGTCTGCGCGCTCGACGGTCAGCCGGCCCAGCGCCCCGGCCCGCACGGCGGCCGCCAGCGCCGCCGCCGCCGGGGCGAGCTGATCCGGATCATCGGTCCAGGACAGGAACGTGCGCCCGCCGCGTTCCACGTACAGGACCAGCTCCCCGTCGGCCAGCACGACCAGGGCACCGGCCTTCCGGCCGGGCCGGTGGCCACCCGGTGTCTCATCCGGGCGCGGCGGCCACGGCAGCGACGCGCCGTACGCGTTGGCCGGGTCCGCGGCCGCCAGCACGATCACCTGCGCCCGCTGCGCCGGCCCCGGACGCCCGCCCGCCCCGCTCCCGGCCCCGCCGCCGGCCCTGCTCCCGGGACCGCCGCCGGCTCCGGTCCCGGCGGCCGTCCTGCCCTCGTCTGCCCCGGAGCCGTCTGCCCCGGAGCCGTCTTCGCCGGCTCCGCTCTCATCGCCGGCTCCGCTTTCATCGCGGGTCCCGCTCGCCGCGTCCCGCTCGTACTCCCAGATCTCGCTGAGGTCACTGGACGCGCCATCGCCTCCCGACGCGCGCCCGCCATAACCAGCCGTGCCGTAACCAGCGGGCCCGCCGCCCGACCCGTACGGCGCCGGCCGCCCCCGGGTGATGCTGGCCACCGGGTCGTCGCCGTCAGACGGCGGCCGCGCCAGGGCACGCATCCGGTCCACGGCCCCGGGGACGGCGAACTGGGCCGCGCCGAGGCCTTCCACGAAGTACCCCCGGCGGGCCCGGCCAGCTTCCTCCATGGCCCGCAGCACCGGGTATACCGCGGCGAACCCGCCCGGTATCCGTTCCGCCGCCACCGCCCCCTTGGTCAGGATCCCGTACCGGTCGAGCAGGGACTGGGCCAGCGCGTGCGCGTACATGGTGGCGTCGCGGGTGAGCGCCGGCAGCAGTGACCACCGGCCGCTCACGTTCGGCGGCCCGGTCCGCGAGGGCATGACCGGGCGGCCGTAGGCGGGCCGGCGGCTGCCGGACCGCAGCCCGCGGCCCCGGCCCGGCGCCGCGGCCGTGCCCCCGCGGCGCGGCTGCCCGCCGCCCAGGACCGTCCGCAGCGGCCCGAGCGTGTCGTTGGTCAGGTGGCCCGCCCACAGCAGGTCCCAGACCGCCGCGGCAACGTCGGCGTCGGACGGCGCCTTGGCGGTGCCTTCCGCCGCCGCGAGCTGACTGGACACCCGTTCGTGCAGCATGCGGAAGAACACCGCGCCGCCGTCGGCGAGCGCCGTGAGCACCGCCTCGTGCAGCGGCGTCATCGTGATCTCCGACGGCGCGGGGAGCAGCAGCGGCGCGGACTCGGCCGGTGCGAGCACGAGCCAACCGTCGCCGCCAGGCAGCCCTCCCGCCCCGGTCCAGACGACCTCCCCGGCCGTGGTCAGCTCGTCCAGCATGGCGGGGGAGTAGCCGGGAACGCGCCCGGGCAGCACCAGCGTCTCCAGCACGGACGCCGGCACCAAGGCACCGGCGAGCTGATCGATGGCGTCGAGGACCGCGCCGGGGCCGGTCATGCTGGCGGGCACCCGGGGCCGCGCCGGATACCCGCCGCGCCCGGTGACCGCCTCGATGGGCCGGACTCCCTGCCACGCGGGTAGCAGCCGGGCCAGGGCGACCGGCGGCGCCGGCTCGACCTCTTTCCGCAGCCGGGCGAGGCAGCGCCGGCGCAGCAGCCGCAGCACCTCGGCGTCGCACCATTCGGTGCCGCGTCCGTGCGGCAGGAACTCGCCCTCCACGATCCGGCCCGCCGCCGCGAGCCGCCGCAGGGTGCCGGTGACCACCGCCACGCCCAGCGCGTACCGCGATGCGATCGCATCCGCGCCGAACGGCCCGTGGCTCCGTGCGTACCGCGCGACCAGGTCGCCGAGCGGGTCGGGTAGCGGCTCGGTGAACGCCTCCGGGATCCCGGGCGGCAGCGGCACGCCCAGCGCGTCGCGCAGCCGCCCGGCGTCCTCGATCGCCGCCCAGCGCGCCCGGCCGCCCACCCGGACCTCAAGCGCGCGGCGCGCGCGGGCCAGTTCGGCCAGCCAGCCCGCGGCCGCCTCCGGCACCGTGCACCGCGCCGCCACCTCCTCGGCCGTCAGCGGCCCGATGGTGCGCAGCAGGTCGGCCAGCCCCTCCACGTCCCGGCACGTGCGGTCCGGCGCGAGCCGCTGCAGCTCCCGTTCGGTGTCGGTCACGACGGCCGGGTCCAGCAGCTCGCGCAGGTCGGCCTGGCCGAGCAGGTCGGCCAGCAGCGTCGAGTCGAGGGTCAGCGCCTGGGCGCGCCGTTCCGCGAGCGGCGCGTCCCCCTCGTACATGAACGCGCCAACGTAACGGAAGAGCAGTGACCGGCTGAACGGCGACGGGCTCGGCGTCTCCACCTCGGCGATGCGGATCTTGCGGCTGCCCAGGTCGCGCAGCAGGTTCACCAGCGCGGGCACGTCGAAGACGTCTTGCAGGCATTCGCGCACCGTTTCCAGCACGATCGGGAACGACGGGTACTGCCGTGCGACCTCCAGCAGCTGCGCCGAACGCTGCCGTTGCTGCCAGAGCGGCGACCGCCGGCCGGGCTGCCGCCGGGGCAGCAGCATCGCCCGCGCCGCGCACTCACGGAACCGGGAGGCGAACAGCGCGGACGCGCCGATCTCCGCGGTGACGATCTCGCTGATCTCCTCGGGCTCGATCAGCGCGAGCCCGGCCGGCGGCGGCTCATCGGCGTCTGGCACCCGGACGATGATCCCGTCGTCGGTGTGCACCGCCTGCACGTCCATACCGCCGTACCGCTCGCGCAACCGCGCCGCGATGGCCAGTGCCCACGGGCCGTGCACGCGCGCCCCGTACGGACTGTGCAGCACCACCCGCCAGTCACCCAGCTCGTCCCGGAACCGCTCGACGATCAGGGTCCGGTCGTCGGGCACCGCGCCGGTGGCCTCCCGCTGGTCGGCCAGGTAACGGAGCAGGTTGCCCGCGGCCAGCTCGTCCAGGCCCGCCGCGGCCAGCATGGCGGCCGCGTCCTCCGGGCTGGCCCCGGCCAGCTCGCGGATCTTGCCGCCGATCGCGGCGCCGAGCTCGGCGGGCCGCCCCAGCGCGTCGCCGTGCCAGAACGGCAGCTTGCCTGGCTGGCCCGGGGCCGGCGTGACCAGCACGCTGTCGGCGGTGATGTCCTCGATCCGCCACGAGGTCGCGCCGAGCACGAACACGTCGCCGACGCGCGACTCGTAGACCATCTCCTCGTCGAGTTCGCCCACCCGCCGCGAATGCCGGCGTGAGCCACCCGGGCCAGGCGCGGACGAACCGGCCAGGAACACGCCGAACAGCCCCCGGTCGGGGATCGTCCCGCCACTCGTCACCGCGAGCCGCTGGCCGCCCGGCCGACCGTGCACCACACCGGTCAGCCGGTCCCACACCACCCGGGGCCGCAGCCCGGCGAACTCCTCGCTCGGGTACCGGCCCGCCAGCATGTCCAGCACCGCGTCGAGTACCGGCCTGGTCAGTCCGGCGAACGGGGCCGCGCGGCGGATGACGCGCTCCAGCTCATCCACCGCCCAGTCGTCCATCGACGTCATGGCCACGATCTGCTGAGCCAGCACGTCCAGCGGATTGCGCGGGCCGCGCAGCTCCTCGATGTGGCCACCGTGCATCCGCTCGGCCACGACCGTGGCCTGCACCAGGTCACCCTGGTACTTGGGGAAGATCACGCCGCGCGAGACGTCTCCCACGTTGTGCCCGGCCCGGCCGATCCGCTGCAGCCCGCTCGCCACCGACGGCGGCGCCTCGACCTGGACAACCAGGTCCACGGCGCCCATGTCGATGCCCAGTTCCAGGCTGGAGGTGGCAACGACCGCAGGCAGCGTGCCCCGCTTCAGCGCCTCCTCGATCTGCGCCCGTTCCTGCCGCGAGACCGACCCGTGGTGGGCCCGCGCGACCTCCGCGGGTGCGCCCGTCGTGCTCCCCGCCTGCGCCATGACCTGCGCCGGGGCCAGCCGCCCGCCGCCCGCGTCCGGCCGGCCGCCCCCGTCCCGCGCACCGAACCCGTCCGGGCCGCCGATCCCGTCCGGCACACCGAACCCGTCCGGGCCGCCGATCCCGTTACGTTCAATGGCCTCTTCTGCGGCCTCCGCCGCGCGCTCGGCGGCGAGCTCGTTGAGCCGCGCGCACAGCCGCTCGGCCAGCCGCCGGGAGTTGGCGAACACGATCGTGGAGCGGTGCTCCTCGATGAGGTCGAGCACCCGTTCCTCGACGTGCGGCCAGATCGACCGCTGCCGCTCCGGGTCGTCCCCCAGCGGCCCGGGCGATGGCGCCCCCGGGGCACCCGGCGGGCGCGGGGCACCCGGATCCCGGCGGGCGCTCACCGGCGGGCCGCCGATCTCGGTCATGTCCTCGACCGGGACGACCACGTTCAGCTCGAGCCGTTTCTCGCTCGGCGGCTGTACCACCGTGACCTGGCGTGCGCCGCCGAGGAAGCCCGCGACCTCCGCGACCGGCCGCACCGTGGCCGACAGCCCGATCCGCTGGGCCGGGCCGCGCACCGCGTCCGGCCCGGATCCGGCCGTCCGCAACGCGTCGAGGCGCTCCAGCGAGACCGCCAGGTGCGCGCCGCGCTTGTTGCCGGCCAGCGCGTGCACCTCGTCTACGATGACCGTCTCCACCCCCCGCAGCGTGTCCCGCGCCTTGGAGGTAAGCAGCAGGAACAGCGACTCCGGCGTGGTGATCAGCACGTCGGGCGGCTTGCTGGCCAGCTTCCTGCGCTCGTCGGCGGCGGTGTCACCGGTCCGCACGGCAACGTGGATGTCCGGCTCGGCCAGGCCCAGGTTGCGGGCCGCGTGCCGGATACCGGTCAGCGGGGCGCGCAGGTTCCGCTCGATGTCGGTGGCCAGCGCCTTGAGCGGGGAGATATAGAGAATCCGGCACCGCCGCTTCGGGTCGGCGGGCGGCGGGGTCGCCGCGAGCCGGTCCAGCGCCCACAGGAAGGCCGCCAGCGTCTTGCCGGAGCCGGTCGGCGCGATGACCAGAGTGTCATCGCCCTTGCCGATGGCCGTCCAGGCCTGCGCCTGCGCCTGCGTCGGCTCGGCGAAGACGCCCGTGAACCAGGCGCGGGTCGCGGCGGAGAAGCTCTCCAGCGACGCGCCGCCGGGGGTATCAGGGCGTTGCGGCATTCCTCCATACTGCCTCGCACCACTGACAGTTCCGTCCGCCCCCGCATAGCCGCCGCTTAGCCGTCAGCTGAACGCGCCCGCCAGGCGCAACGCGAGCGGCGGTCAGCCGCCGCTGCGCACCGAGCCGGTGAGCTGCCCGCTGGTCGCGCGCACCTCACAGACCACCGACCGCTCACCGCTGTCCCACGCCTGCTGCCCCGGGTACACGTACGACTGCGCCAGGTTCGTGGCGAGCTGCGGGTTCAGGTAGCCGGTGAGCAGGCCCGCGCAGCCGGACGCGGCGCGCTGCTGTACCGCCGCCGTCCCAGGCCACTCCGTGCCGCTGAGGTGGAAGGTGCCGAACACCTCGGCATCGTGGCTGCCCGCGCAGGGGACGACGCGTACCTCCGTCCCGTTCGGAGTCAGGTCGACACAATCACCGGTCCGCAGGCTGAAGACGGCGGCCTGCCGGTAGTGGACGATGAGCTGCCCGCGGAAGCCGTGCGTGAGCCAGGCGGTGATGCCCGCCGCCGCGCCGAGAACAACGCAGACGCCCACCGCGATCAGGCCCACGGTCGCGATCCGCCGGTGCCGGCGCGGTCCCGTGGCCGGGGGAAGGCCGCCACTGCCCTCATCGGCCGGTGTCTGCGTGCCCTGTGCTGGTGACGACATCCGCGCTCCGAAAGTCTGCCATCGTGCCGTGCCTGAGCGTGCGCACCTGCGTATTTGCGTCAGTGACCGGCGTTCTATCTACAGAACGATCTTCGTTGTGGGTATGTACCCAGCCGCGCAGAATCTTCTCGCGGCTGACCCAAAATCATCTGCCGTGCCCGCGCAGCGGCCGGGGGAAAGCCTTCCCGGGCTCGCTGTAGCCTGGCCGGGTGCGGCTCACGGAGTTCTGGCAGCGGATGAATGCGCAGTTCGGCGAGGCCTACGCGCACAGTGTGGCCAAGGACTTCGTGCTGGCTGACCTGGGCGGCCGGACCGTCGAACGCGCTCTCGCCGACGGCGAGGACGCGCGAAAGATATGGCACGCGGTGTGCAATTCCTTCAACGTGCCGGAGAATCTGCGCTGAGATGACGCCGAACCGGCGCGCTGAGGGCCGCCCTGGCCGGTGCAGCCGGCTCGGCTGAGGCGCGTTGCGGCGCTGGCGCAGCCGCAGGTCGTGCGTGCGTGCGGACGGCATCGCCCGCCGCGCTTGACTCTCCCCTTGGGGGAGGGGACACGCTCACGTCATGAGCCCATCAAGCGTGACCTCTGAGGAGGAAATGGCCATGACGGCGACCACCACGCAGGGAACGCGGCAGCTGATCGCACGCTTTCTGGAGGCGCACGAGCGCGCCGACGCCCAGGCGATCAGGGAGCTGATCACCGACGACGCAACGTGGCACCTGCCGCCCTCGGCTGGCGTCGGCCCGTTCACCGGGGCCGAGCAGGTCAGTGCCGCCCTCGCCGGCGCCGCGGCGGACAACTGGCTGGACATCTCCACGATCAAGCGGAAGGTCACCGGGATCGTCGTGGATGGCGACACCGCGGTGGCGCTGGAGTCGAAGACCGCCATGACGCACGGCGGAGAGTATTACGTTAACGACTATTGCTGGGTCTACACCTGCCGCGACGGGCTGATCTCGCAGGTCCGCAACTTCACCGACACGCTGCACGCCGACCGCGTGTTCGGCGTGGACAACAAGGCCCCTACGGCGTCGTGACCCGCAGGCCTCGCGGTTAGGCGGGCAAGGTACCAGCGGCGGCCAGGCTCGGATGCGGTCTGGCCGCCCCGCCCGCCGAGGCCCAGACCCGGTAAACGTCTCTGGTCAGCGCATTAGCGGCTCTTGGCGGTGTTGACCTTATCCGGGGCGATCTTGAAGATGATCCGGCCCTCCGGCCCGACCGGGACGCGGTACTCGGTGCCGACGTACCGCATGGACAGCTCGTCGATGTGCTGGCGCGCCACCGTGCCGCCGATCGTCTCCACGACGTGCCCGCGCACCTCGGACCAGTCCCACGGGTCCCCGCTGGACTGGATGAGGACGGTGATCCGCGGGTCACGGGCCAGGTTCTTCGAGCGCTGCCGGACCGGCTCCGTGTTCACCAGCAGATGCTCGCCGTCGGTGTCGATCCACGTCGGCAGCGCCTGCGGCTGGCCGTTCGGCATCAGCGTGACCACGGTCGCCAGGTTCTTCCCCTTGGCGAGGCGTACGGTGTCCGCGTCGAGCGCCATCGCGTCTGTCCCCCCTGTGCTGTCTGTGCTGTCTGTGCTGTTGTCCGGCCGCGCCCTTATCTGGGCAGGCAGCAGGCTAGTACACCCGGGAGGGCGTGCCCCGACCGGCGTGTCGTGTATAGCATCGAACAGTAGTTCGCCTACAGTAGGCGCGGATGCCCGGAGAATGTCAGTGGGCGCGCGTAACGTCTGGCATTGGCACCGCAGGCGCAGGCCGGCGGATTCAGATAGCAACGAACCCGACAGGGAGTTCCGATGGCAGCGAACACCAGGCCGAGCGTGGAGCGGGCCGGGGATAGGGACAAGGCCCTCGAGGCCGCCCTCGTCCAGATTGAGCGGCAGTTCGGCAAGGGCTCGGTCATGCGGCTCGGCCAGGAAGGGCACGTGCCCGTCGAGACCATCCCCACGGGATCGATCTCGCTGGACGTGGCGCTCGGCATCGGCGGGCTGCCGCGCGGCCGCATCGTCGAGATATACGGACCTGAGAGCAGCGGGAAAACCACCGTGGCGCTGCACGCGGTGGCGAACGCGCAGCGCGCCGGCGGCATCGCCGCGTTCATCGACGCCGAGCACGCGCTCGACCCCGACTACGCCAAGAAGCTGGGCGTGGACACCGATCAGCTGCTCGTCTCCCAGCCGGACACCGGCGAGCAGGCGCTGGAGATCATGGACATGCTGATCCGGTCCGGTGCCATCAACATCGTCGTGGTCGACTCGGTGGCCGCGCTCGTGCCGCGGGCCGAGATCGAGGGCGAGATGGGGGACAGCCACGTCGGCCTGCAGGCCCGCCTCATGTCCCAGGCCCTCCGCAAGATCACCGGTGCGCTGAACCAGGCCAAGACCACCGCCATCTTCACCAACCAGCTCCGCGAGAAGGTAGGTGTGATGTTCGGCTGCATGGCTTATGCGACGAGGGTCACGCTGACGGACGGCACACAGGAGAAGATCGGCAAGATCGTCAACCAGCGGATGGATGTAGAGGTCCTTTCCTACGATGCGGAAACCAACCGTGTCATCCCCCGTAAGATCGTCAACTGGTACAACAACGGCAAGGCAGAGCGCTTCCTTCAGTTCACCGTGGCCAAGTCGGGGAAGAACGGCCGGGCGCAGTTCGCCGCGACAGAGAACCATCTCATCCGTACGGTCGGTGGCTGGCGCCCGGCTGGTGAGCTGATTCCCGGCGACCGGGTCGTCGTTGCTGAGCAGCAGTTGCTGAGCACGCAGCAGGTCCAGGTCATCCTCGGTTCGCTCATGGGGGACGGCAACCTTTCCCCGAACCGGCACGACCGGGCCGGTGCCCGGTTCCGCATGGGGCATGGCGCGGCCCAGGCCGCCTACCTGGACTGGAAGGTCTCCCTGCTGGGGAACGTCCCGCACAGCACGACGTCGAACGCCAAGGGCGCCGTCTTCGCTGACTTCACCCCGCTGGCCGAGCTGGGAGAGCTCCACGAGGCGGTCTACTTCGGTGACGGTCGCAAGCACCTCAGCTGGGACTACCTCAAGAGCATCAGCCCGCTCGCGCTCGCGGTCTGGTACATGGACGACGGCTGCTTCACGGTGCGCTCCAAGGGAGTCCAGGAGCGGACCAGGGGAGGCACCGGCCGGATCGAGATCTGCGTCGAGGCCATGAGCGCCGGGTCGCGGGAGCGGCTCGCCAGCTACCTGCGGGACACCCACGGGCTCGACGTCAAGGTCGTCTCGCGGGGGGCCAGGAAGATGAATGTTCTTCAGTTCACCACCGCGTCCTCGGAGAAGTTCCAGCGGATCATCGCGCCGTACATTCACCCATCGATGGAGTACAAGCTGCTGCCGCGGTTCCGCGGGACGTTCGCGGTTCAGCCCGAATTCGTCCCGCCGAAGCTCCGGCCGGTGCCCGCGCGGGTGCTGGACATCCACGTCAAGCCGCCGACCCGCTCGATGAACCGCTTTGACATCGAGGTCGAGGGGTCGCACAACTACTTCGTCGATGGCGTCATGGTCCACAACAGTCCCGAGACCACCTCCGGCGGGAAGGCGCTGAAGTTCTACGCCTCCGTCCGGCTGGACGTGCGGCGCATCGAGACGCTCAAGGACGGCACGGACGCGGTCGGCAACCGGACCCGGGTCAAGGTCGTCAAGAACAAGTGCAGTCCGCCGTTCAAGGTGGCGGAGTTCGACATTCTTTACGGCGTCGGCATCAGCCGTGAGGGCAGCCTCATCGACCTCGGCGTGGAGCAGGGCATCGTCCGCAAGGCCGGCGCCTGGTACACCTACGAGGGCGACCAGCTCGGCCAGGGTAAGGAGAACGCCCGCACGTTCCTCAAGGAAAACCCGGACACCGCTAACGAGATCGAGAAGAAGATCAAGGAGAAGCTCGGTGTCGGGCCGCGCCTCGATGCCGACCCCAATGCGCCCACCGCGGCCGCGAGCGGCGTCCCCGCCGCCGGGGCGGCGAACGGCCGCCCGGCCGGTGGCCCTGCCGGTGTGACCGCGGGAGCCGCCGGCAAGGCCGCCACCGGGGCGGGCCGGTCACCGGCCGCTGCGGGTGCTGGCCGGATCCCGAACGTGAGCGCCAGCGGAGGCACGGGCGGTGCCGTCTAGGCGGCAATCACCCCGTTCCGCGAACTCCCGGCGCCCCCAGCGGGCGCCGGGAGCCCAGGGGACCCGAGACACGCACAACGGCCCGGACGCCTCGTGGGCCTCGGACGCCCAAGGCGCCATGGAGGCCCAGTGGCCGCCAGGGGCCCGAAGCGCCCTAGAGGCTGGCTGGCCCCTGGAGGCCCAGCCGTCCCCGGACGTCCAGGATGTCCTGGAGCCCCCAGACATAACGGGGCCTCGGGGTGGCCCGGGCGCGTCCCTCCAGGCCCCTGAGGACCCGGAGGCGTCCCCGCGGGCACCTGAAGACCCGGAGGCCGCCGCCCGGCAGATCTGTCTGCGGCTGCTCACCATTGAGCCGCGGAGCCGCTCCCAGCTCGCGGAGGCGCTGCGGCGGCGGCACATCCCCGGGCCGGCCGCCGAGGCGGTTCTCGACCGGTTCACCCGGGCGGGCCTGATCGACGATCCGGCCTTCGCCCGGGCCTGGGTGGAGTCGAGGCACCACAGCCGCGGTCTTTCCCGCCGCGCGCTGTCTGCCGAGCTGCACCGGCGGGGCGTGGCCGATGAAGACGTCCACGATGCGATCGAGCTGGTTGACGACGACCAGGAGGCGGCCACGGCGCGGCGGCTCATCGCCGGCAAGGTCCGGTCCACCCGGGGCCAGCCCGCGGTGGCACGGCTCCGCAAGCTCATGGGCGTGCTCGCGCGGAAGGGGTACGGGCCCGCCCTGGCGTACCGCGTCGTGCGCGAGGCCCTCGAGGCGGAGGGAGCCGAGGGAGCTGAGGGAGCTGAGGGAGCGGAGGCTGGCGGAGTTGAGGCTCTTGAGGCCGAGGAAACGGACATCACAGCGGACATCGCGGAGCCGGATCTTGACATCAGCCCAGAAAGCTCTCCGTACTGACTTCGCCTCTCTCACCTGGGAAAACGTTTGCCAGAGGCCGTCGTTCGTTGTCCGCCACGCCGGGGACTCAAGTCCTCGCAGCTTGCTCAAAACGTTATCTACGCTTAACCTCACGGCAGCGAGGTGTTACTCCGCGCAGCGCGGATGATCATAGTCAGAACTTCATATAATGCCTGGCCGCAGCCAGCGGTCCATGTCAGCGACCCTTTATGACCGGCCGCACACGTTCGCGTGCAGTACCCCTCGCGCCAGGGCATACCCCTGGTAACGCACGTGCAGTGCCCGGAGACGGGACCTGATGAGCGGAAAGGGGTGACTGTGAGCGGCGGAATTGCACTCGCGTTCATGGTGATCGGGCTGCTCGCGCTGCTCGCTACGGTGTTTGCGCTCATCATCGTCTTTCGCAGGTCCGCCACAGGCACCCTGAAAGCCCCGCCGGGCGCTGCCCCGCCCGGGATCACCGGCTCGGCGTCGGCGCCAGCCAGTACCGCGGCCAGCACCCAGGAAGCGGCCCGCGAGGCCGAGCGGATCCGCGCGCAGGCCGAAACCGAGGCCGGGCAGATCCGCGCCCAGGCCAAGGAAGCCGCCGTCCAGGCCGCCCAGGGGCGCCGTGAGGTCGAGGACGAGATACGGGCCGTCAAAGACGAGATCCGCGAGCTGCGCAGTGACCTCGAGCGCCGGGAGAACCGGCTGGCCGACCGCGAGCAGCGGCTCGACAAGGAGCTGCACCGGCTGGAAGACCGGTCCGCCGAACTGGACGAGCGGCACCACGAGCTGGAGCGCCGCGCGGCCGAGATCGGCCGCCTCGACGAGCAGCGGGCCGCCACGCTGGAGCGGGTGGCCGGGCTGACCGCCGTGCAGGCGAAGGCCGAGCTGGTCTCGGCGATCGGGAACCAGGCCAAACGTGAAGCCGCCCTGATGATCAGGGACATCGAGCACCAGGCCCGGGCCGAGGGGGAAAAGCGCGCGCGGAAGGTGGTTTCGCTGGCCATCCAGCGCGTGGCCACCGATCAGACCAGCGAGTCCGTCGTCTCCGTGCTGCACCTGCCGGGCGACGAGATGAAGGGCCGGATCATCGGCCGTGAAGGCCGGAACATTCGCGCCTTCGAGTCCGTCACCGGCGTCAACCTGATCATTGACGACACGCCCGAAGCGGTCCTGCTGTCCTGCTTCAACCCGGTCCGGCGGGAGATCGCCCGGCTGACCCTGGAACGGCTGGTCCTCGACGGCCGCATCCACCCGCAGCGCATCGAGGAGGCCTACGAACGCGGCAAGGCCGAGATCGAGCAGCTCTGCGTGCGTTCCGGCGAGGACGCCCTGGTCGAGCTGGGCATCACCGGCATGCACGGCGAGCTGGTGTCGCTCCTCGGGCGGCTCCGCTACCGCACCTCCTACGGGCAGAACGTGCTCAAGCACCTGGTCGAGTCGGCGCATATCGCCGGGATGATGGGCAGCGAGCTGGGCATGGACGCGGGGCTGCTCAAGCGCTGCACGGTGCTGCACGACATCGGCAAGGCGCTCACCCACGAGGTCGAGGGCAGCCACGCGCTGATCGGCGCGGAGATCGCCCGCCGTTACGGTGAGCCGGACGACGTGGTGCACGCGATCGAGGCGCACCATAACGAGGTCGAGGCGCGCACCGTGGAGGCGGTGCTGACCCAGGCCGCCGACGCGATCAGCGGGGGCCGCCCCGGCGCCCGGCGCGAGTCCCTGGAGTCCTACGTCCGGCGGCTCGAGCGGCTGGAGCAGATCGCCACCGCGCACGAGGGTGTGGAGAAGGTGTTTGCGATGCAGGCCGGCCGGGAGATCCGGGTCATGGTCAAGCCGGACAGCGTCGACGACATCCAGGCCCAGGTGATCGCGCGTGACATCGCCAAGCAGGTGGAGGAGGAGCTGACCTACCCGGGCCAGATCCGGATCACCGTGGTCCGCGAGTCCCGCGCCATGGAGTTCGCCCGCTAACCCGGCCCGCCCCGGCAACTCAGCAACCAGCGGCTCCGCAGCCAGCGCCCCGGGCGCGTACCCTCGTAACCGTCATGAACGCCTGTCCTCGCACGTATGAGATCCGCACCTACGGGTGCCAGATGAACGCGCACGACTCCGAGCGGCTGGCCGGCTTGCTCGAGGACGCCGGCTATCGGCGTGCCCCGGGTGGTGCCACACCGGACGTGCTCGTGTTCAACACCTGCGCCGTGCGCGAGAACGCCGCCGACCGGCTGTACGGCAACCTCGGCCATCTGCTCCCGGTCAAGAACGCCACCCCCGGCATGCAGATCGCGGTAGGTGGCTGCCTGGCCCAGATGGAGCGCACGTCCATCACCCAGCGCGCGCCCTGGGTCGACGTGGTGTTCGGCACGCACAACATCGGCTCGCTGCCCGCGCTGCTCGAACGCGCCCGCGAGCGGGAGGAAGCCCAGGCCGAGTTCGAGGAAACGCTGGAGACGTTCCCGTCGGTGCTGCCCGCCCGCCGCCAGTCCGCCTACGCCGCCTGGGTCGCCATCTCGGTGGGCTGCAACAACACGTGCACGTTCTGCATCGTGCCGAGCCTGCGCGGCAAGGAGAAGGACCGCCGTCCCGGCGACGTGCTCGCCGAGGTCGGCGCGCTGGCGGCGGACGGCGTCATCGAGGTGACGCTGCTCGGCCAGAACGTGAACTCCTACGGCGCCGAGTTCGGCGACAAGACGGCGTTCGGCAAGCTGCTCCGCAGCTGCGGGCAGATCGGCGGCCTGGAGCGGATCCGGTTCACCTCGCCGCATCCGCGAGACTTCACCGACGACGTGATCGAGGCGATGGCGGAAACGCCGAACGTCATGCCGCACCTGCACATGCCGCTGCAGTCCGGCTCGGACACGATGCTGAAGGCCATGCGCCGCGCCTACCGGCGGGACCGTTACCTGTCGATCCTGGACCGCGTGCGCGCCGCCATCCCGGACGCCGCCATCACCACCGACATCATCGTCGGCTTCCCCGGCGAGACCGAGCAGGACTTCGGCGAGACCCTCGACGTGGTGCGCGAGGCGCGGTTCGCGGGCGCGTTCACGTTCCTCTACTCACCTCGCCGCGGCACCCCCGCCGCGACGATGGACGCGCAGGTGCCGCCCGAGGTCGTGCAGGAGCGCTACGACCGGCTCGTCGCGCTGGTCAGCGAGGTCACCTGGGCCGAGAACCGGCGGCTGGTCGGCACCGCCGCCGAGGTGCTGGTCGCGGAGGGCGAGGGCCGCAAGGACGCCGCGACGCACCGCATGTCCGGCCGCGCCCGCGACAACCGCCTGGTCCACTTCACGCCGCAGGACACCACCCCCCGCCCGGGCAACGTGGTCACGGTCGCCATCACCCGCGCCGCGCCGCACTACCTGGTCGCCGACGGAGCGCCGCGCGTGGTCCGGCGGACGCGTGCCGGTGACGCATGGGAGTCCCGCCAGGGCCGTGATGATGTAACGAAACGGGACCTGGCCGGGGCTCACCCCACGTCCGGCGCGTCCCGGCCGGGGCCAGTAACGCTCGGCATGCCGGCCCTGTCCCGCCCCGCCTGAAGACCGCCGCTCGATGACGGCCGGAATACCGGGAGACGGGGCGCTCACCACGCAACGGGGCCTCGCCTGGCCGCCGGGCCAGCCAGCCCGGGCGGCCCGCGCCGGCCAGGTCGTCGCCGTGGTGGGCCCGACCGCGGCGGGCAAGTCGGCGCTCGCGGTCAGCCTGGCGCTCGCCCTCGGCGGTGAGGTGATCAACGCCGACTCGATGCAGCTCTACCGGGGCATGGACATCGGGACCGCCAAGCTCACCGCGCCGGAACGGCGGGGCGTACCGCACCACCTGCTGGACATCTGGGACGTCCGCCAGCCCGCCAACGTGGCCGACTACCAGCGGCTGGCCCGCGCCGTCATCGATGAGGTCACCGCGCGCGGCCGGGTACCGATCCTCGTCGGCGGGTCCGGCCTTTACATTCGCGGCGCCCTCGGCGACCTGAACTTCCCCGGCACCGACCCCGCCGTCCGCGACCGCCTGGAAACCGAACTGGCCGCCGATGGCGCCGCCGCCCTGCACGCCCGGCTGGCCGCCCTCGACCCGGCCGCGGCCGCGGCGATCCTGCCCAGCAACGGCCGCCGGATCGTCCGCGCGCTCGAAGTCATCGAGATCTCCGGCCGCCCCTTCACCGCGACGCTCCCCGCGTACGAGTCGTCCCGCCCCGCCGGGCAGATCATCCGGCAGATCACCGTGCAGATCGGCGTGCGCGTTCCCCGCGACGAACTCGACCGCCGCATCACGGCCCGGGTGGAGGCGATGTGGCGCGCCGGCCTGGAGGACGAGGTACGCCGCCTCGAACGCGACGGCCTGCGCGAGGGCCGGACGGCGAGCCGCGCGCTCGGCTACGCGCAGATGCTGCGGCACCTGGCGGGGGAGTGGACCCTGGAGCAAGCCCACGACGAGACCGTCCGGGCGACCCGCCGGTTCGCCCGCCGCCAGGAATCCTGGTTCCGCCGCGACCCCCGCATCACCTGGCTCGACGCCGGTCCTGGGGATGATGAGCGCCCCCTGCTCGATCAGGCGATCGCCGTGCCGGGCGCAGGCCTGCCGCGCCCGGAAAGCGCTCCCGCCGCCTCCCCCTGAGCGCCCGCCGCCCCTGCCCGGGCCGGTCTCACCATGCCGGTGCTGCGGTACACCGGACCGGGCATTGCGGCGTCTGTTATGGCGGGCACTAAATGTCACACCTTCGTGGCATGGTGCATTCGATCGCACTGGCGACGAAGGAGGAGCGGTGAGGGCTGGTCTCCCTGGATCAAGCGATCGCCGCCAGCTTGACGCGGACCTAGGCAATCCTGGCGGGCCGCCTACCGGCAATCGCACCCAATAGCGCACGCGTAAAGAGGCTTGACATGCGCTCATTCGATAGTTTCTTCCATGCGGCGACCGGGCAGTCGCCGTACACGTACCAGGAACGGCTGGCCCGTGACGGGCTTCCTGCCGTGGTCCGTGCTCCTACCGGATGCGGCAAGACCGGGGTCGTTCTTGCGTGGCTGTGGCGACGGCTGTACGGTCCGGACCCGGATTCGGTGCCACGTCGGCTCATTTACGCGCTCCCGCAGCGAAGCCTTGTTGAGCAGGTCGCAGGGCAGGCAGGCCAGTGGCTGGCCAACCTTGGCATGGCCGATGAGGTCGCGCTGCACGTGGTGATGGGGGGCGCCGGGGAGACGCAGCGGCAGTGGCGGCTGGACATGTACCGGCCGGCGATTGTGGTGGGTACCGTCGACTCTCTGGTCAGCAAGGCGCTGAACCGCGGATACGGGATCGCGCGGGCGGCGTACCCGATTGACTTCGCGCTGGTCACCAACGGCGCGCATTGGGTCATCGACGAGATCCAGCTCTGCCCCGAGTCGACGACCACCTTGCGGCAGCTCGCCGGGTTCACAAAGGCTTTCGGCACGGCCGAGCCGTTCGGCCTGACCTGCATGTCGGCCACGGTGCCGGCCGGGCTGCTGGACACGGTAGACAACCCGGTGCCCGGCCCGGGTGAGGTGGTGGCGATCGAGCCGTCCGAGCGGACCGGTGAACTCGCCACGCGGCTGGACGCTGCCCGTATTGTGTCGCCGCTGGCCGCTGAGCCCGGCGACTACCCGTCGGTCGCGGCGGCGGTCGCGGACATGCACCGGACGGGCACGCTCACGCTGGCCGTTTTCAACACCGTCGCTGCGGCCCGGGAGGTGCACAAAACGCTGCGCCGTGGGCCGGTCCCGTGCATCGGCGGCCCGGATGTGGCTCGGCTCCAGCTTCTGCGCCGGCCATATACTGCGCAACCTGAGCGAACCCGCTGCGTCTCCGGTGTTCTGGACACGTGAGCAGACAGGAGAGGAAGCCTGCACCTGGCCGCAGTTCCGCCATAAGCTGGACTACCTCACCCGCCTCAGCGCCATGTACGGCCGCGACGGCAGTCCGCTGGTCCGCGGCTTCTGCATACCGGAGCAGGTCACCGGGACGCTGCCGCGGTGGGAGAGGGTCTTGCTGTGGCTGGCTGCCGCGCTGATGGAATCGCTGGGCATCTGGGTGAAGATCTGCGCCGACCCCGGCTACGCGGGCACCGACGGATTCGTGCTCGTGCCGGGAGACCGCGCCGTGATAGCGACATGGATCCGGGCCGAGGGCATCTGGTACGCCGGGCAGACCACCCGCGCCCCGGACCTGCGGAACTTCAGCGAGGTCGCCGGGTATGTGACCGCCCACTCGGTCACCGACGACGCCACGCCCGCGGGCAGGCTCCGGCTGCTGGCCGAGTATCTCGCGCTGGACGTGGCCTGGCTTGCGCGCCGTTGCGCCGGGCTCGGCCGGGTCGGCTGCGCCGGGCTGATCCAGCCGCACAGCCGGCTGCTATCCACCCAGGGCGTCGACGCGGCGCTGCGTTTCGCCGGGAGCATCTCCGCGACGCAGCCAGCCGGGACGCGTTAGGCTGGCACGCCGCCCCCGGCTTGCCCGTGTTGAGGTGAAGGGATACACGTTGTGGCCACCGCGCGTCCGGCGCCCTGCCGTGTCGATGTCTTCTCCCTGGGCGGGACGATCGCCATGACGCGGGAACCCGGCCGGGACACCGGCGCGGTCCCGGCGCTGAGCGGGGAACAGCTCCTGGCCGCGGTGCCCGGGCTCGCCGCCACCGGAACCGAGGTCCACGTCCATGAGGTGCGGCAGGTTCCCGGCGCGTCGCTGGAGATCGCCGACGTCATCGAGCTGGCCGGGCTGATCCGCCAGTCCGTCAACTCCGGCGCCGCGGGGGCCGTGGTGACGCAGGGAACTGACACCATCGAGGAGACCGTCTTCCTGCTCGACCTGCTCTACGACGGCCCGGCGCCGGTCGCGGTCACCGGGGCCATGCGCAACCCGGCGCTGGCCGGCCATGACGGCCCGGCCAACATCCTCGCCGCCATCCAGGCGGCCGCCAGCCCGGCGTGCCGGGGGATCGGCTGCGTCGTCGTGTTCGCCGACCAGATCCACGCCGCCCGCTGGGTGCGCAAGACACACGCCACCAGCCTGACCGCGTTCACCTCACCCGCAGCCGGGCCAGCCGGGTATCTCATCGAAGGCCGTCCCCGCCTGCTGTGGCACCCCCAGCGCCCGCCGTCCCTGCCGCCCGGCAGCCCGGACCGCCCGGCGCGGGTCGGCATCGTGACCATGACCCTCGGCGACGACGGCGAGATGCTCCGCGCGGCCGAGGGGCGGTTCGACGGCCTGATCGTCGCCGCGTTCGGTGCCGGGCACGTGCCCGCCGCCACCGTCCCCGTCCTGGCCAGGCTGGCAGCGCGGATCCCGGTCGTGCTGGCCTCCCGCACCGGAGCCGGCAGCGTCCTGGCCGCCACCTACGGTTTCGCCGGATCCGAGCAAGACCTGCTGGGCAGGGGGCTGATCAGCGCGGGGTTCCTCGACCCCCTCAAGGCACGGCTCTTGCTGCACCTCCTGCTGGCAGGTGGCGCTGACCGCGGCCAGATCACCACCGCCTTCGACGTCCTCGGCGTACGCGAGGCCCACGCTGAACAGACGCCAGGACCGCCGGACGCGGAAAGGGCGGGATCTGCATGCACAGCCACGAGCTGACCGCCGGCCGGACCTTCGGTATCCGGTTCGATCCCGGTGAGAGCTTCTTCCCGGCCCTGGCAGAGTTCTGCGACAGTCACCACATCCGCCACGGCTACATCCCGATGTTCCTGGCCGCCTTCGCCGAAGCCAACGTCGTCGGCGCCTGCGGCAAGCTCGACAACCCGGACGCGCCGGTCTGGTCCACAGTGCACCTGACCAACGCCGAGGCGCTCGGCTGCGGCACCATCGCCTACGACCAGCAGGCCGGGCGCATCCTGCCGCACGTCCACGTCACGCTCGGGCTGAAAGAGCGCGCCGCTGACGGCTACACCAGCCACCTACTCGATGCCCGCGTCCAGTTCCTGGTCGAGATGATCCTGGTCGAGGTAGCCGCCCCGGCCATGACCCGGCCCGCTGACCCCGCGCTTTACGATGTACCGCGGCTCAGCTTCGGCGGCCAGTAGCCCCGGACTCCAGATCCCCGGCGTCCCAGGTCGCTCGCTTCCAGGTTGCGGCAGGTCCGCAGGCTGGCGCGTGCCAGCCGGCACCGCGGCGTGATTGTTTAGCGAGTTCGAGTTGGCGCTTGCCCCGGATATTTACTGGACGGGGCCGGAGGGCCGGAGGATTGCTGTCAGTGCGTGCTGCGAACGAACAGGTGCTCGCCGCCGTGTAATGCAGACCGAGGCGGAGGCCAGGGGGCGCTCGTGCCGGTGGTGACGACGACCTCGACGCGGCTCTAGCTTCCCATGGGATCAGGCTGCTGGTCTTGCCGCGCCCGGCGGCATCCTGCGTTTCCCGGCTCGTATCCCTGCCGCAGCTGGGGATACGGGAAACTCTTCCGGGTTGCCCTGTTTGCACGGTTGGCTACGCGGGTGAGCTACGCCGATGGTGACCTGAAGGCCGTTGCCGAGGCCGCATGCTGCACGGAGCTGGTGGCCTGGCTGTCCCGGCTGGGCTGGGCGTCCGTGGTCCCGCCGCGGACTTGCCTGGGCTGGCGGCCGACGGTTTCCGGGTGCGGGTCCCGGCGGCACGGCGTCTCCAGCTGGTCATGTCTGACCTGCCGCGGTCACCGGCTTGACCTCAGCCCGCATGCGGGCATCACCCGGGATGGATGCACCGGGTCCGGCCAGTGCCAGCCCGGCATGTTCCCGGGGCTGGCATCCCGCCAGGGGTTTCCGGTACCGCGGCCTCCGCGCCGAGATCGAGGCGATGGCCGGCAGCACGCCCGGCCGGAGCCGCGCCTGTCAGCTGGCCCTGAGGCAGCGCAATCGCGGATGACCGTGCTAGAGCCCAGCTCGGCATGGTGCCCTGCGGCGCGGCTTAGGCGCCCGGATAACTCAGCCGGTCACCTTCCCAAGCGGAGCCAGGAGGAACCCTTGACTGGCCCGGCTTTAATCCGGCCTGCCCGGGGCCGGCACATCGGGCCCCGGAACCAGGGCGACGTGATCACCGGCCATGAGCCGCGCAGCTACGGTGCCCGCCTCCGCGCTCGTGCCGCCG
>CAWGPP010000013.1:0-162866 GCA_963824545.1 uncultured Actinomycetes bacterium
AAGTCCCACTCGCTGCCGGGGACCCATCGCAGCGTTGTCGGCGGCAGGCTGATCCGTCCCGGTGGTTCCGGTGAGGTGTCGTCAGCCCGGTGGCCGGGAAGCCTCCGGTAGAGGGGGGGTGTGAGATGGCAGCCGGGCCGGCGTGGATGGCGGGCTGGACGGCCCAGCACGCGCGGCATGCCGCCGGAGTGCTTAAGCAGGGCGGGAACCCGGCCGCGCGCGTGTATGAGAGCATCGGGCCGGACTTTTTCCTGGCGGTGGCGCCGGGCTGGCTGAATCTGGGGCTATGGGAGGGGCCGGGTTCGGAACGTGAGGCCGGGCAGGCCTGCCGCGCGCTGGTCGCGACGCTCGCCTCCGCGCTGCCCACCGGTGGGGTGATCCTGGATGTGGGCAATGGGCTGGGCACCCAGGACCGCCTGATCGCCGAGACGTCCCGGCCGCGCCGGCTGGTGGCGGTGAACATCACCGAGTGGCAGCTGACGGCGGGCCGGGACCGGCTCAGGGACGCCGCGGCCGCGCCGGTGGCGGGCGACGCCGCCCAGCTGCCGATCGCCGGCCAGGCCGTGGACGGGATCATCAGCGTGGAGGCCGCCTTCCACTTCCGCTCCCGGAAGGCGTTCTTCGCCGAGTGTCACCGGGTGCTGCGGCCCGGCGGTGTGCTGAGTGTCTCCGACATCTCGGTTCAGCGATGGCCGGTCACTCCCGCCGAGCTGCTGGCCGGCCTGACGCAGCTGCGGGTGTTCGGGCTGCGGCGCACCATGGCCATCACGGCGGGGCAGATCGCCGCGGAAGCGCGCGCGGCCGGCCTGGCCGAGGTGCAGGTCCGGCGATGCGGCAACCGCGTCATCGCGCCCGCACTGCGGCTCACGGCAGAGCGGCTGAAGAACACCACAGCCGCACCCGCCGGGCAGCGCGCCGCCGCCCGCCTGCTGCTCAGGCAGGCCACCCTCCTCTGGCAACGCCAGATCATCGATTATCTGCTGCTCCGCGCGATCCGCCCGTAACCAGCCCAGCCGCACGCCAGGCCGGCCATACCCCCCGGTCTTGTTACGCAAGGGGCTGGATCACCCCGCGCCGCCACAGCAGCACCTCACCCGGATGCGTCCCCGGCCGCGGACGGCGGACCCCGCACGATACCAGCCGGCCCGCAGGCCAAGGCCCGCCAGCCTCCCACGGCTCGCGCTAGCCGGGTTCCTGGCTGGATACCGCGGCCTGACCCGCGAGGCTTACGCGGCGCCGCTGGCCCCGGGCCCTCTCTCGCAGATGCGGCCTCGAGCTGGTGACCGCCTATACCTTCAAGACCGGTGTGCTGAACCTCAGCTACGCCCTGGCCAGGGACTGACCGCCGCGGCGGGGCGGCAGCAAGTAAAACCTCGTCATGTCCGTTACGTTCAAGACATCGGATGGCGACGGGCCGGAGGATGCCTGACATGAGAGCAGGGACCGGGCTGCCGGCAGCTGTGCCGGGCAGACATGATGATGCTGGGTCGATGCCGGCGGCGAGCTGCAGCGACGTGCTGCTGTTTCCGTCCGCGGGTGGCCTGGGCCAGGCCGGCTGCTGGCCGAAGCCATACACGCCGCCGGTCCGGCGTCCGGAACGCCTAGCACGCATGACTTGATCAAGAAAGGACCGCGACGATGGAACAGCGGATCAGCCTGGTAACGCTCGGCGTCGCCAACCTCGTCCGGGCTCGCGCCTTCTACGAAGCGCTTGGCTGGAGCGGGGCCAAGCAGCCAGACGACGAGGTCTGCTTCTTTCAGGTCGGCGGAATGGTCTTCGGGCTGTGGACCGCGCTCGGCGGCCACGGCGCCCCCGGGGTCGAACTCGCCCACAACGTGCGCTCACCCGAGGACGTTGGCCCCGTGCTCGCCGCGGCCAAGCGCGCCGGAGGCACCATCATCCGCCCGGCGGCGCCGGCTGACTGGGGCGGAACAACGGGCGCGTTCGCCGACCCCGATGGCTACGTGTGGGAAGTGGCCCATAACCCTGACTGGACCATCAACCGTGACGGCACAGTACACATCTGACCTGCGCAGCCGCCATCAGGCCACCCGTTGACCACTGCCCGGGGAAGGCTGCCGCCTCTTCCAGCCGCGGCTCAGCTAGTTCAAGATGCTGGCCTGGACGACAGGAATGGCTGCTCGCTTCCCTCGGAAGCTCCATCGCGTTAACCGCATGCGCCTTCCCGGTGCGGCCGTACCGCAGCTATCTCGCTGACCTGCGCGTCCGCGCCCCCCCACAAAAATCCCACAAATCCGGGTCCTGGCGGCGTCCCCCATAAGAAACGGATCAGCCCGTCATCGAGCGCAGTGTTGAAAACGGCGCGGAGCAGCCGGTACGCCTTAGCCGCCGTGATGGCCAAGGCCAGGCCCGAGCGGCGCGCGGCAAATCCTTGCGACGGGCGGATACACCGCGCGTTTGACTGGCATACTACTGTTATATGAACTCAACGGTTGCTGTCGCGCTGATCACGTCTATATCTACACTCGCAGGCGCAAGCATCAGCGGTTATATTGCATTTTCAATAAGCCGTTCGCAAGCAAAGAATCAATTCGCACTCGCAAGACGTCAAATTCGCCGTGACGCATATGTGCAGTATCTGAACCAGCTTAGCAAGGTTGAGCTAGCATTGGACACCGCGTCGTATTCTGAGTTGTCAGCAACGACAGGCGAGTTCGATGACCCTTTCTTCGGTCCATTAAAAGACGAGCTTAACGCACTTAGGCCGCTGGTAGACGTCGTGCTCCTCGAAGGATCAGCCAAGTTCTCATCTACTGCTAGAAATATGGCAGCAGTATTTGCACGGGAAATGGCCGCTATGGCAACTTGTGCCAAAAAATCCGACGAAGGTGCATTCTTTCATCAGGAAGACTACGATAAAGTATATAAGGAAAGACGCTCCAAGAAAGCTGAACTAATCGAGGCGGCACAACAAGATTTGTCGGATACATCCCTGTAGCGCCCGGCAGAAACGTTTACCGTGACGGAAGCCGAATTTTACGAGTAAAGGACTAAATTGGCGTTGTCAACGATCGGTTGACGCCCGGCGGGCGATCAGCCTAACGAGCGACTCCAATTGGGTGGCCGCATTTTGGCCGCACAGCGCCTGACCCCCATGGCTGACACCAAGGAGCCCGGATTCTGGTGGATGTCAGCAGACCGGCGGAAGCGGTCAGCGCAGGCCATGGACGATGCGGGACAGCCTGTGTGGATTTTGCAAGCAGGGGGTCACCAGCAACTGGAGTGGACAGCCGCGGAGCGCGTCACGTTCATCCACTACGTGCCGATCTCGGTTCGCCACCCCGACTTCGTGGTGCTCCGGCCGGCACCGCATGGCGCACCGATCCCGCCGACGCCGCAGACCTTCGCGCAGCATATGAGCGCACCGTCGCGGCGGCCGGGCGCGGCCCCCAGACCCAGCCGGTCCCAGGCCGTCTGCCATAAACGCGACATGCCAGGCAGGACCTTCGGCGTTGCCTGATGGGCGGACGGCCCTAGCGGTCAGCCATGGTCGCGCGATGGTCATATGAGGGGTTCCCGCATGAGACTCCACCTGTATTTGGGGGCATATGCCATGACCACGCCGATTGCAGGCCAATCAGGCGGCGGCGCAGTGCCGCTTGCACCGATGCCGGGCGGCCGGCCGCCAGATCGGCTACACGGTGGCAGCATCTCTGGCCGGCTGCGGCAGCTCGCGTGGGCGTCGGTGCCCCTATGGTCGTTTTCGCTGCTGGCGTTCGCGCCGTTCCTGCGGCTTGCATTTCTCCGGCGCAGGGTGCGGGACTGGGTGGTGTTTGCCGCCTATCTGGCGGCCGCCGTCTCAATGGTGGTCCTGGCGTCCCTCCCCGGGCCCAACGACGTGGGTGGCGCCGTCGCCGGTGTCCTGGCCATACTGGTTATGGGGGTGGGGGCCGTGCACGCGTTCGTCGCGTTCCGCCCCATGCCCGAGGTGGCAGGCGGCGCGAGCGCCAGTGAGCTAGCCCTCACCACGGCCCGTGCCCGGATGCACCGCAGGCAGCAGGCCCGCCGGCTTGCCCAGGACAACCCTGTGCTCGCGCGCGAGCTAGCAATCGGCAGGCCGGATGTGCCCCACGACTACGACGACGGCGGGCTGGTCGATGTGAACCACGTGCCCGCCGACGTGCTCGCTTCCTCCCTGGGGCTGACACCGGCCGAATCCGCGGCCGTTGCCGCGACCCGGGATCAGCTTGGCAGGTTCGGCAGCCCCGAAGAGCTGTCCGCCTACGCGCAATTGGCTCCCGACCGGGTGGAGACAGTTCGTGACTGGATGCTGTTCGGCTGAATTGGCGAGACAGGAGTTACGTGGCCGGACAAACTCGATCAGGGCCGTCCCTCGGAAAGCAAGGGAGTGGCTCTCCACGATGAAGAATCCGTGGGCGTCGGCGCTGCGGTCGCCGGGGGCTTTGGGCCGGCCGTTCTGGCTGAGCGTCTCATGCGGGCGAGCCAATCAGCCGGTCGTCACGAGCCGAAACCGCGGCATCCTCGTCCGCCGGGTCCGAGTCCAGAGCACCCACTAGCGTTTCACGTGCTTGGCCATCCGAGTCCGTAACCTTCGCCGTTATGGGCTTTTAGCCGGTTCGCGGACTCGCATATTCAGGACTAATCAGGAGTCATACTTTAGGTTTTCCAGCATTTACAAGGATGTCTTGCAGTGAGTAATTCTAATATAATCTTCACCGATTACGACCAGGGGCCGCTGGCATGCCTGGCGCTTCAGGTGCTGACGCGGGCCGATCCTGCCGGACACGCTGTGACTGCAAACCCAGAGACGGCTAGGGACAGCCCCTGATCCTGCTACGGAACAGCAGACCGGAGGATGGCCAGCTGAAGGGCAGACGCGCTAGGCTCTGTGTGCGTCGTGCTGGTGGGGGGAGGCGCCGGGGATGGCAGGACCTGGTGACGAGATGGCAGCGGGCGCGGCGCGCCGCAGGTGCCTGCGGGCGTCGAACGCGGACCGCGAGCAGGTGATCGACATCCTCAAGACCGCGTTCGTGCGGGGCGTGCTGGCCAAAGACGAATTCGACCTGCGGGTGGGCCTGACGTTCGCGTCGCGGACAAACGCGGAGCTGGCCGCACTCACCGCTGACCTCCCCGCCGCGCAGCCACCCGAGCCCGTCCGTGCCCAGGGCGAGCGGCCAGTGCGGCCCGGCCGGGTGATCACGGTGGCGACCACGCTTTGTGCGAGCATGTGGGTGTTCGCGCTCCTCTTTCCCTGGCCTAGGAATGCCGAGGGCGAGATCACCGGGGCAATCATCCTGGTTCCCATGCTCACCCTCGCCTACGTGTACGTCGTGCTCGTAGTTGCCGGTATCGCGGTCGCCGACCGGCGTGAGAAACGTTCCGGCGGGCAGCCACCGAGGCGGCTAGCGCCCGGCGCGGGCGGCCAGGCATCCGGGCGCCCGCCATCAGCCGACCCAGGTGGACAGCTTCCGCCGTTCGATTGCGATCACCCGGACACCGCCGAAGCTGCACGAAGCCGTCCTTTCCGCGTGCCATCGCCGGGCTCGCGGTCACTGCGCCGAGGGCATTCCCTCGTGCACCGGTCCGCGATCGGCTACACGGGCCACTGACCCGGCGTTTACGCCGCGTTGGCACTTCCAAGGACAGCCGATTCCGATCGTGCTAACGCGGTTGCTTGTGATCTCTCAGGAGATCGGAATGCCCCTAACCTTCCATCTGGCCGTGCGGATGCGGCCGGCCGGTACCTGGTCGGCCGCATCCGGTGACATAGGCCTGTGGCAGTGCGACGGCAGAGGCCGGGGCTCAGTACTGGTCCGGTGAGGCGACTGCCTCCGTGATGGTGATCTCCGGCGGAGCCGGAGCGGCGCCGACCGACCCGATGAAGGCCTGGAGGTCGGGGTTGGAGAAGAACTGCTGGAACTGCCCGGCGGTCTCCCACTCATCGACGAGCACGACGAATCCGTCACCCACCCCGAAACGATGGTGAATCCCTCCTGCCGCCTGGGCCATTTCGGCTATCTTCGCGAACTCGCCGGCCCGGTCAGCAAGAGCCTGGCGGAAGATGGCGGTATCGCCCTGGAATTTTCCGGTGACCAAAACGCTCAATGTCCGACCCCTCCCTGAGTCCTGCGCGCCTGAAGGCTCGCAGCTTCCTGGCAGGGATACGTCGCCGCGGCCAGCCGCGGATCACTGAGCCCGCGGAGTGGCTTCAATCGAGGGCCAGTGCCGCGGCCGCGGCCAGTACCCCGGCGGCGCGGCGGGGGTCGCCGGTGACGTGCAGGTCAAGGTCGGCGGGAGTGACCCGGTTGGCGACCAGGCGGCAGAACCCGACGGCGTCCGTGACGATGCCGATGGAGACCGGATCGGACGGACCCTCGCCGACCGCGACATCTCAGGTGCCGCCTGTCCCGCGCGCAGTGATCCGGACCGGGCCCTGGCGCCGTACCCCAGCTGACGGAGGGTGTTCCCGGCAAAGGAGGCAGGCATGGCTGGTCCACCGCGTCATCGGTCAGGTGGGCAGGTTATCGCCGTTGATAGGGGCGCGGGTTCCGGTCGGGGGGCTGTCGCTGGACGGCCGGGCCCGTTGCGGTCGTTTGACCCGTGCCGGATGGCTAACCTGGAGTACCAGGCGTGGGTGGGCTACTACCGGCGTGACTGGCCCCGGGTGCTGGCCGCATCGGTGGGGCTGGTCCGGGCCGGTTTCGGCATGGACGTGACCCGGACCCTGCACGGTGCCTGGCTTGTGCTGCGCGCCAACCAGCTGTGGGCGCCGGTTCCCGGTAACGACGCCGATGGCGCGCGGGAGTGCATGCGCCGGTTCTACGCCCTGATCCGGCTCAGCCACGGCGAGCCGGCCAACCCGGCCAAGGCGGCCGAGCTGGAGGTGGACTGGTGGCGGGTGCACCGTGAGCTGCCGTACTCGACGCAGCCCAGAGCGGCGGGCGATGAGCTGGTGGAATCGGTGACCCGGCTGTACTCCTACCTCTATGGCGAGCCGGAGCCGGCGGTCCGGCCGGCCGCCGTGCACCGCGCCTGGGCGATGGACGTGTCCGATCAGTGGGTCGAGGATGGCTGCCACCCCGCCAGCCCGCTGCTCGCGCAAGAGCACGCGGCGCTCGTGCGCTGTTATGCGGCGCTGCTCGCCGCCGTCCACCACTGAACCCCGCGCCGCGGCGGATACACCCGGCACGGCGCCGCGCCCGGCCCGCCAGACGCCGATCCCAGCCGCCCGGGACCGGGGCTTGCCCTGGCTCAGCCGGCCTCCAGCAGGATGGCCCGCAGGTCGCTGGGGCTGAGGGCGACAGGGTTGCCCTGCATGCTGCTTGATCTGGCCGCTTTGGCGGCGATGTCGTCGGCGTCCTGGGGCCGGATGCCGAACGCGGCCAGGCCCGGTATCGCGAGCAGGGTGATCGTCTCGTGTATCCAGGTAAGGCCGTCTTGGATGGACGCGCCGGGTTTCCCGGTGAGCATCCGGGACGCTTCGGTGTAGCGGTGCAGCGCGGGATGTTCCGGCTGGGCGGACCGCAGGACCTGCACGTTGGCTTCCATGACGGGAGCCAGCAGCGCGGCGCAGGCCACGCCGTGCGGCACGTCCGCGGTGCCGCCGATGACGCCGGCCAGGCCGTGGACGGCACCGAGCTTCGCGTTGGCCAGCGCGATCCCGCCCAGCAGGCTGCACACCGCCATGTCCGTCCGGGCACTCAGGTCGCTGCCGTCGGCGTAGGCGGCGCGCAGCCCGGTCGCCGCGCGGCGAAGCCCCTCGCGGGCCAGGCCGTCGGTCACCGGATTCGCCCGGACCGAGACGAACGGTTCCAGGCACTGGGTGAGCGCGTCCAGGCCGCTGGCGGCGGTAACCTGCGGCGGGCAGGAGGTGGTGAGCTCGGGATCGACCAGTGCGACCCGGGGGATCATCAGCGTGCTGCGCAGGCTCGCCTTGACCCGGTGCGCTGGTGAGGCGAGCACGGCGTTGGCCGTTACCTCCGCTCCGGTGCCCGCGGTGGTGGGCACCGCGATGCAGGGCACGGCCGGCTGGGTGATGGCCCCGCCGGACCCGACGACCTCCAGATAGTCGAGCGGGTCACCGCCGTTGCCCAGCAGCATCGCGATGGCCTTGGCGGTGTCGATGACGCTGCCGCCGCCGATCGCGGCGACGACGTCGGCACCGTGCTCGCGTCCGGCGGCGGTGCCGGCCCGGGCCAGTTCGACCGTGGGCTCGCCGGCCACCGGGAACACCGCGGTCGGCAACCCCAGCCCGGCCAGCAGCCCGGCGTGCCGCGCGGGGTCCGCGCCCGTGCACACCAGCAACCGGGAACCGAGCCCGGCGAGAACCCCCGGCAGTTCCGCCACCCGGCCGGCCCCGAAGACAATGCGGCCAGCGGTGGCGAACTCGAAGGCCGTCATGACGAGCCGCTCGCCCAGCCCTCACTGTCCGCTGGGAACACCGCGGAATACCTGGTGGAGGCGCGTGGCGCCGCCATCATTTCGGCCACAGAATCCCGCCAGGCGGCATAGTGGGGCGTCAGCTTGTGCGCCGCCGGGGCGTCGTCGTCGCGGTAGACCTCCACCAGCACCACGTGCTCCGGGTCGGCCTGATCCTGGATGACGTCGAAACGCAGGACGCCGGGCTCGGCCACGGATGCCCGCGCGTTGACCAAGGTAGCGGCCAGGAAATCCTCGACCCGTTCCGGCCGGACGCGCGCATGAACATGAACAACCAGCATGTGCTCATCCTGCTACACGGTGCCTGCGCTACGGGACCCGCACCCGCACCCGCACCCGGACGTAAGGACCAAGGACCCGGTTGCGGTGGCTGAACGTCGCTGCCGTGGCGGCCGCCCGTCCCCCATGGTGTGGGCAAGGAGTGCGATGAGATGAGTGCCAGCTACTACGACGCGCTTTTGCCGGTACGTGAGCCTGGGGACGGCCTGCAGGCCGTGCTGGCCGGTCTCCGGCTTCCGCACCGGGTGCTCGCCTCGATTCGCGTGCCCGCGGGCCGGATCGTTGTCGCCTTCATATCTGACAGCGCCCGGCTCAGCCACATGTTCGCGGCCAACTGGGCTCAGGTGGAGACGGGCCAGGAACCGGACGCCACCCTTTACGCGCTGACCCAGTCGGCCGGCTGCTACGGGCTTGATAAACGGTGGGACGGGGCGCGCTGGTGGTCGCGCAACCAGAAAACGATGGTGGTCTTCGGATTCGGCTCCTATCGCCTGGCCAAGGTGTGCGTCCGGGGCATTTGTTCCGCCGTGAGCGGGGACGACACATTGTTCATGCACGGATGCGCATTGTCCCTGGGAGCGGGGGATGTTAAGCGCGGAGTGGTCATCACGGGCAGTTCCGGGGCGGGGAAGACGACGCTGGTCGCGGGACTGCTGCGGCATTCTGAGTGTTCCGTGGCGGTGCTGAACGACGACTGGGGTCCCATTTCACTGGATTCCGGAGATTCGGTCAGCACGGGAGAGCGGATGCTGCACATGAAGTCAAGCAGCGTGCTGGCCCTGCGCCCCGGCTTCTACACGGACGTGCCGGCCGGCTCATATGCGCGTGATCTCTCCGAACGGGACCGGGCGGCCCGGATGCTGGTGCCGCCGGAAAGCGTGTACGGGATGGCCTGGACCACCTCGTCGGCGGTGGTCGAGCATGTGGCCGTGGTGGTGCGGGAACCGCCGGGCTGGTCGCCGCCGGGCCAGGGGGCCGAGGCGGTGAGGGAGATTGAGAGCGAAGGTAACGTGGGTTCCGCGCACCATCACGAGGGCTTCTTCAATGGATCGCTGATCCTGACGACAGAAGAGGACAAGCTGCGCGAAGAACGGCACTACAGGCGACTTATGGACCGTACCACGGTTTCATGGATAAATAATTGCGGCACACCCGAGACCCTGGTCGATAACTTTATCTCAGCAGTCATAAAATGAGATAGATAAATATGCCCGCTCTGCGGGCGGGCAGCGTCAGGCGACGTCCCGGTGTCTTCCGTATTGCCCGCCGAGCCGACAGCAACGAAAGGAGTTCCCGCCGGACAGCGGTCCTGGTCGACGCTGTTCTCCGGGTGGCGGCGATCACCGGCGCCGCCAGAGGCGTGCTGATCGTGGCGGCCAGCGCGTTCAGCCCGCGCACCAGCAGGCTGTTCCCCTGGATCTTGGCGTGGCCGAACGCCGCGCCCTGCTTCTTGTGCCCATGGACCCGCTCTTGCGTCGAGTCGATGTCCACGAACGCCACCGTGTCCTTGCCGGGCAGCAGCGGGAACGGCGGGCCAGGTCCGCTAGCAGCAGCCGGCTCACCTTCTCCACCTGCAGCACGTTGCCCCAGGTGAAGGCGCGCAGAAACGATCCCAGCGTGGACGGCGCCCGGATCCCGCCGAACAGCGCGCGCATCGCCCCATGCCGCAGCAGGCCCATGTCACCGATGCTGTCCACCCCGGCGATCGGGTGGGGCAAATCCGGCCTTGATCGACCGGTGATTCCTGGGAAGAGCCGTCTGGCGCGCGATGCGCGTGTAGTGGCAGCAATCCCGCCTGGACCGGACCAGGGGACCTTCGTCCCCCGGTGCACCCGCTTTAGGGCCTGTTGCTTTACCACCACGCTGGGTAACTCTCGGCGGTCAAGAGGGCAGGTGAGGCTATGACCACCGACGCCAGCAACCAGCCAGTGCGCATCCCAGCCGACCAGGTGAACTACCTGATCTCAACGGCGGCCCGCGCGCCGTCCGTGCACAACACCCAGCCGTGGCGGTTCCGCGCCAGCGACTATGCGATCGATCTGTACTGCGATCCGCGCCGCAAACTGCGGGTCGACCGGGACGGCCGGGAGATGCTCATCAGCTGCGGTGCCGCCCTGTATGGGCTGCGGCTGGCGGTGCGGTCGCTGGGCTACGTGCCGGTCGTGGAACTGTTCCCCGATCCGCCCCAGATGCGGCTGCTGGCCCGGGTGACGCTGGGCGGGGCCGTCCCGATGGGCTCCGCTGAACGCCACTGGCTGGAAGCCCTGCCGTTGCGTCATACGCACCGGGGCCCGTTCGCCGCCGGCGCGCTGCCCGCGGGGCTGCTGGCCGGGCTTCAGCACGACGCGCTGGCCGAAGGCGCCACGCTGGCGCTCATCGACCGGGGGCTCGCCTACCAGCGGCTGGCCGACATCACCAGCGCCGCCGACCGCCGGCTGCACCGGGACGAGGACGCGCAGGAGGAGATCCGGAGCTGGAGCCGGGACCCGGACGACGAAGCGCGCGATGGCGTCCCCGCGAGCGCGTTCACCGCCGGGAGCCGCCGCCAGGCCGGCCGTCTCCCGCAGCGTGACTTCGATCTGGGCCGCAGCCTCGGGTTGCTGCCGACCGACGGGCCACCACCTGCGGCGACGGCGGTGCTGCTCACGTCCGGTGACCGCCGCGCCGACTGGCTCCGGGCCGGCCAGGCGCTGCAGCGGGTGCTGACCCATGCGGCGGCCGCGTGGGTCTTCGCGAGCCTGCACACCCAGCCGCTGGAGACCGCCTCGGTCCGGGCCCTGATCCGGGACCGGCTGAACCTGCCCGGTGCCCCTCAGATGGTGATGCAGCTCGGCCTCGCGCACGCCGCGCACGCGACCGCCCGCCGTCCCCCGGAGGACCTGGTCGAGCCGTGACACCGGCGCGCGCCGCTGATGCGGCAACTCAGCGGTGGTGCGCGGACCGGTGCGCGGCCAGCACGTCGAGGCCGAAGTCGGACTCCGGGTTGCGCCACACCGAATGCGCGTGATTGGCCAGGCGCTGCACGTTGTCGTACTCGATGAGCAGCCCAGGGCCCTGCAGCCGGTAGTAGTGCGGCTGGCCCGCCGCCAGCGGCCCGGCCCAGGCCAGGTGCACGGCGTCCAGGGCGTCGTCATCGTCGTAATCGTGCAGCGGCGACAGGCCGGCCGGGACCCGCCCGAGGTAGGCGGCCAGCAGCCGGCGCAGCAGGGTCCGCTGGCCGTCCTCCAGCTCGCGGGCGGCCAGCCCTTTCGGTGCGGTGCTCAGGGCGAGCCGGGCGTGGTCGCCGCCGTCGTGTCCGGCGGCGGACTCACTGCCGGTGTCCGCGCGGGCGATGTCCCGGGCGAGCCCCGGCTCGGTGAAGGGCCGCTCCCACAGGTCGGGCAGATGGGTCATCTGATCGCCGTCGGTGAGCCGGGCCCGGTTGCCGCCGATGATGTCCGACGGGGCGCGGTTCAGCAGCGTCGCCTCAGCTTCCGCCTCCGGGCCGAGAGAGCGCATCAGCTCCCGGGCCAGGTCCTCCGCCCCGCCCAGCGGCCGCAGCGGCGCCGGGCCCAGCAGGGGCGAGACGGCGGGGTCGGCGCCCAGGAAGCACGGGGTCACCGCGCGGACCTCGCCGCCGGCGATGAGGTTGTTCAGCGATACGTGGTGGCCGCCGAAGCGCCAGCCCCACGGCGCGGTTCCGCCGGGCTCGCCGAAGACGCGCAGGTAGTACAGGCCCGGGTCGGGGCCCCGCTCACGGCCCCAGTCGACGCTCCAGCCCTCGGAGTGGTCGAGCACGTTCTCCAGCCCGATGATCGTGGCCATCGTGACGTACCCGGCCGTCGACAGCCCGGTGGCCGCGAGTGCGTGCGCGAGCCGCTGCTGAGCCGGGCGCTGCGCGCCGAGAGGCAGGCCGCCGTGATCGGTCGGCGTGTAGAACCAGCGCTGCCGCTCGTCGTCCGACGCGCTCCCGGGCACCGCTCCGGTCGCGGCCGCCCGCTGCTCCGGGTCCAGCGCTTCTAGCCACGCGGCCGCCGCGGCCGCCATCCGCCCCGCGATCGCCGCCGCGGCGGTCTTCCTGTTCAGGTCTGGCACGCCCATACCGTCCAACCTGCCTAGCGCGGGCGGGTCCTGGCAAGAGCGGAGGCAGACTTATCCAGGGGAGAGGCTGGTGACCCAGGCTGACTCACGTAGGTTAAGGAGCCATGGTGCCTCGTCCCCGCACATCCAGCCCCGCTCCCACCGTGTTCGTCCTCTTCGGCGCGACCGGCGACCTGGCCAAGCGGATGGTCCTGCCGGCGTTTTACCGGCTGGCCATCGAGGGGCTGCTGCCCCGGCAGTGGCGGCTGGTCGGGAACGGCCGCGGCGACGTCGCGCACGAGGACTTCCGCGGCCACGTGCACGGGGTGCTCACCGAGTTCGGGCCCAAGCCGGAGAAGGCCCAGTGGGATGAGTTCGCCCAGCGGGTCTTCTTCGCGGGCGGCGGTTTCAACAGCGATGATCCCGGCAGCCTGCTGGACGTCCTGGCCGAGGCGCGCGAGTCGCTCGGCGGCGAGCCGCAGCTGGTCCACTACCTCGCGGTCCCCCCGGTCGCCTTCACCGAGCTGACCAGGGCACTAGGCCAGCACCGCCTGGCTGGGGGCGCCCGGGTGGTCTACGAGAAGCCGTTCGGCACCTCCCAGCAGGGCTTCCACGCCCTCGACCGGGTCGTCCACTCCGTCCTCGACGAGCAGCAGGTGTACCGGATCGACCACTTCCTGGGTAAGGAGGCGACCCAGGATCTGCACCTGCTCCGCTTCGCCAACGGACTGTTCTCCGCGATGTGGAACCGCGAGTACGTCGAGTCCGTGCAGATCGACGTGCCGGAGAAGCTCGGCATCACCGACCGGTCGGCGTTCTACGACGCCACCGGCGCGGTGCTGGACATGCTGATCACGCACCTGTTCCAGGTGGCGGCGGAGGTGGCCATGGAGCCCCCGGCCAGCCTGGGCGCGCTCGATCTGCAGGCCGCCAGGGAGAAGGTGATCAACTCGTTCCGGCCGCTCGACCCGGCCGAGGTGGTGCTGGGCCAGTTCGACGGGTACCGGGACGTGCCCGGGGTGGCGCCGAACTCCACCCGGGACACATTCGTCGCGGCCCGGCTGTGGATCGACAACCCGCGCTGGCGTGGCGTGCCGTTCTACCTGCGTACCGGCAAGCGGCTCGCCGCCTCGCAGCAGCGGGTCAGCCTGATCTTGCGCGACGGCCGGCCCGCTCGCCGGGCACCTGGCGAACAACTCCAACGTTCTGTCGTTCTCGCTGGCAGGCGACGGCGAGATCGACCTGTCGCTCGTGGCCAAGAAGCCCGGGCCGACGCTGGACACCGACGAGGCGCACACCTCGATCCCGCTGTCCAGTCTGCCCGGCGGCGACCCGCTGCCGCCGTACGTCCGGCTGATCCACGACGTGATCCTCGGCGACCGGTCGCTGTTCACCCGCCCGGACGGGCTGGCCGCGGTATGGAAGGTGGCCGCGCCGCTGCTGTCCAATCCGCCGCAGGCTGCCTCCTACCGGCCGGGTTCCTGGGGGCCGGCCGAGGCGCGCGACCTCATCGCCCCCGGCTGCTGGCTGCTGGGCGAGTAGGTCCCTCCGGGGCCGCGCGCGCCCGCGTCCCGGGCGGCTCGCCCGGCCACGCTGCTCAGCTGTGCTGCTTAGCTGGGCAGCTCTTCGCCGGCGGGCGCCGTGGCCTTGGCGTCCGACCACGTGCGGACGACGCTGGTGTCGGAGATGAAGCGCACGGCGCTGCCTGGCGCCCACCGCCGCGCGGCCTCGTGCAGGCACGCATCGACGAGCCCGGCGGTGGCCGCGCCCTGGGCGGCCGGGGTGTGCACGAGCAGTTCGTCGTGCAGGCACAGCACGATACGGGCGCCGAGCGGCGCGCCACGCGCCCGGACCGTCACCGCCCACATCTTGAACAGCTCCGCCGCGGCGCCCTGGACGAGCGCGTTCCGGCCGTACCGTCCGCGCGCGGCGGCCCGGGCCGTGGTCTCCGCCGCGGCAGCGGTCATCGGGATGCGCCGGCCGCCGTAGGTGCGCAGGTCCCGGCCGGCCCGCGCGGCGCGGTCCGCGTCCTCCAGGTATCCCATGGCCACCGGGTAGGCACGGGTGAGCCCGCGGAGCGCCTGAGCGCCGTGACCGGTCGTCTGCCCGTACATGGCGCCCAGCACGGCGACCTTGGCGGTGGCCCGGTCCACGCCAAGCTGCGCTGCCACCGGGGCGTACAGGTCGTCGGCGGCGGTCGCGGCGGCAAGGGCCGCATCCCCGGAGACCGCGGCGAGCACCCGCGGCTCGATCTGGCCGAGGTCGGCCCGGACGAACACGTGCCCGGGCTCGGCCGTGACCGCCTGCCGCATCACGGCCGGCATGTTGTGCAGGCCGCCGGAGGCGGTCATCCGGCCGGCCGCGCCGTCCGAGCCGGTCCAGGTCCCGCGTAGCCGGCCATCGGCCCCGAGGTGGGCATCCAGCCACCGGTAGCCGTACGTGGTCGCGATCCGTTCCGCCCTGCGCCACTCCAGCAGCGCGGCTACCAGCGGGTGCGCGTCGCGGAACGCGCGCAGCCGCCAGGCCCGGGTGTCGGGCACGTCCACGCCGACGCTGCCCAGCAGCGTGCGCACCTGGGCGGGGCTGCGCAGGTCGGCGGAGACACCGGGCGGCGCGTACCGCAGTACCGCGGCGTCCCGGGCCGCCCGGTTCCTGGCCGCCTCGGCCGCGTTGCGCGGCCGCGGGCCGATGAACGCGGCCAGCACCCGCTCGGCGGCGGCCCGGTCCATCGGCAGGCCCTCCGCCGACAGCTCCGTGCACAGCAGTTCGGCCGTGGATTCCGATCGGGCCGTGGCCAGCGCCGCCCGGCCCAGCCGGGCCAGCGCCGCCTGCTGGAGGCCCGCGGCCGTGACCGCCAGCTCCGCCCACCGGGTAAGCCGGCCGGGGCTGGCCGCCCAGCCGCCGTCCGCCCATTCGGGCTGCAGATGCCCGCCGGGCCCGACCGGATCGGCGGGGTCGCCGGCTTCGCCCTGCTCGAACAGGTCGGCCTGGCCTGCGGCCGGGATCGTCGCGGGCGCCAGGTCGCGCAGGTGCGCCCACGCCCAGCCCGGGTCGGCGCGCCACCCGCCGAACAGCAGCCGGTGGACCGCGCCGATGTCCCAGCAGGTCGTCAGGCGCACGCCCTGGGCCCCGCCCGGCCACACCACCCAGCGGGGCCGCAGGCCGGCCTCGATGAGCCGGACGGTGGCCTCGCTGCCGGCCGCCGGGACCGGCCAGGTGCTCCCGGCGGCCGCCAGCCCGAGGCCCACGCCTGGGCTGGCGGCCAGCCCGACCAGGTCCCCGCGGGCCACACCAGCCCGGCGCAGCTCCGCCAGCACGTCCACGCCGTCCACCCTGCCACGCCCCCCTGACGGGCTGCGCCGCAGCTGGTGACGTTGGTCCCTGGCAGGCCGTCCGCCGCCACTGGCAGGATTCCAAAATGTTCGTCGCCCATGACGTCTCGTTCGACGTCCCCTTTGTCACGGCCCGGCCACGGCTGATGAACCTGCTGGCTGGCCGCCTCCTGACCAGCGTGTCACGGGCGGCCTACGACAAAGGGCTGGCCCGTACGTCCTCCGGCCGCCTGCCCGGCCCGGCCCCCCTGATGCGGGTCCGCTCGCTTCAGCCGTCGCAGAGCACGGACCGGGTGACGACGGGGCTGCGCTGGGAGGCCAGCGGCCCACCGGCTGGGCTCTTCCCGGTGCTCGACGCCGATGTCACGCTGGCCGCGGAGGGCCACGTGGGCAGCCGGCTGGCGCTGGCGGGCATTTACCGTGTCCCGTTCGTTGACCTGAGTGACGATCCCGATGCCACGGTGACCGGACGGGTGGCGGATACGACGATCCGCGCCCTGCTCCACGCGATCGCGAGCCAGCTGAGCGGATCCGGTTCGGGCTACCCGTCGGGCAGTTTCCCGGCATCGGCCGACCTGCTCTGACCGGATGCCTCAGTCCGGGCTCACCGGCGAGCGCTACTCGTCGGCCGCGCTGGCCCCCGGATACCAGGGCGGTGCGGACGGCGCGGGGCCCACGGGCTGATGCCGGGGCTGGTGCCGGCGCCACGATACGGCCATCCGGGCTCCGCCGAGCGATGCCGAGCCGCCGACGCTCCAGCGGCCGCCGGTTGACCGGGCGATCGAGTCCGCGATGGCCAATCCCAGCCCCGCGCCCTGGCCGTCACCGGACGCGCGGTGGAAGCGGTCGAACAGCCTCCCGCGTTCGGTCTCCGGGATGCCTGGCCCGCTGTCCTCGACGGTCAGGCTGACCCGGCTGGCCACCGCGTCCACGCTGATCCGGACCTGGCCGCCGGGGCCGGCGTAGCGGCAGGCGTTGTCCATCAGCACGCCCGCGAGCCGGTCGATCCATTCGGGTGGCGCGCTGATCAGCGCGGGCGCCGGTGTATCGGTGTCGGCCACGAGAGTGATCGAGCGGGCGCGCGCGACCGCGCAGAACCGGCTCGCGCACGTGCCGGCGATCGTGGCCACATCGAGCGGCTCATCGCCGGGTGGCGGCGGCTGGGAGTCGAACCGGGCCAGCCACAGCAGGTCCTCGACGATCCGGCGCAGCCGCTTGCCCTCACCCTGAATCCGGGTCAGCGCCCCCTGGTACTCAGCCGCGCCGCGCGGGCTGGCCAGGGCGATGTCCGCTTCGGCGCTGATCACGCTCAGCGGCGTCCGCAGCTCGTGCGACGCGTCAGCGGTGAACTCCAGCTGCCGCCGGCGGGACTGCTCGACCGGGCCCAAAGCCTTCAGGCCGACGGTCAGCGAGCCGAGGAACATGGCTATCAGCAGCAGCGGGGCCGCCGCGAGCTCGCTGTCCAGCAGGACCGATTCGGTGTGCCTGTTCTGGGCCAGGCTCTGGCCCGCGACGATCCACTGGCTTCCGGTGCGCCGGGCGGCGAGCCGGAACGGGCTCCCCCCGATGACCGTGGTCACCGGCCAGCCCGCGCCGGGCCGCAGCCCACCGGGGAGCGCGGGGGCGTCCGAGCTGAGCGGGCTGACGTGGCCGCCGGGACTGACGAGCCAGAGGAAGAGCGGCGCATCGTCGACATCGCCATCATCATCACCGTCCTTGGCCGGCAGGACGGTGATGCGGGACCGGCTGGCCTCGGTGAGGCGGTCACTGAGCCGGGCGTCGGTCTGGCCGGTGAGCCGGTGCGCGACCACGAGGTTCAGGGCCGTGACGCATCCGGTGTAAACGATGGCGATGATCAGGGTGGCGGCGCCGGCGACCCGTGCGGCGTGCGCGAACTGGGGTGGCAGAAGGCGGCGGGGGAGAATGCGGCGCCTGGTTCTCATGTCATCCGGCTTAGCTGGCCGTCATCCGGTAACCGATGCCGCGTACCGTCTCAATCCGCACCCGGCCACCGGCCAGCTTGGACCGGAGCCGGGCCAGATGGACATCGATGGTGTTGGAGCCGAACGCGTCGGACTCGTTGTCCCATACGTGCTGGGCGATCGACCGCCGGTCGACCACGGCCGGCGAGCGGCGCATCAGCATTTCCAGTATGCCCAGCTCGGTGGCGGTCAGCGCCGGGGTGTCCGAGCCGATCCTGGCGCTCCGGGCCGCGGGATCAAACTCCAGATCGCCCACGACCAGCAGCGGCGGCTGGACCTGAGGCGGCCTGCGTTGCAGTGCCCGGAGCCGGGCCAGCAGTTCGGTGAAGTCAAACGGCTTGACGAGATAATCGTCGGCGCCCGCGTCCAGTCCCGCGACCCGGTCGGCGGGGGTGTCCCGTGCCGTCAGCATCAGGACGGGTGTCGCGGACCGGGCCCGCCGCATCCGCTGCACCACTTCGAGACCGGAGATGCCCGGCATCCGCCAGTCCAGCACGGCGACGGAGTACTCGTACGTCCGCAGGAACCGCAATGCCGCGTCCCCGTCGGGCACCACGTCCACGACGTAGCCGTTTTCGCGCAGCCCGCGGCCGATGACTTCGCCCAGCCCACGGTCGTCCTCGGCCAGCAGCACCCTCACAGTGACCGAATCTACCTTCGCCGCGTCGTCGGGATGGGAGCCCTGGCCCGGCATGCCTGCGCCGTGGCCTACCGGGAGATCCGCCGCCACATCGGCCGCGGAATCAGCCGCAGGCCGGTGGCCATGCCCGCCAGCGCCCGTGGCACCCACACCGTCTTGCCGCTCCCTGCGGCGAGGGCGGCCGCGACGGCCGTGCCGACGGCGCCGGGTGTGGTGGCCATGGGCGCGGGATCCATGCCCGCGGTCATCCGCCCGGTGACGAATCCCGGCCGGACCAGCAGCACCCGCACGCCGCTGCCGTGCAGCGAATCCGCCAGGCCGCGCGCGAAGGCGTCCAGGCCCGCCTTGGCGGCCCCGTAGACCATGTTGGCTTTGCGTGGCCGGATCGCGGCGACGGAGGAGAGGACGACGATCGTGCCGTGTCCCTGGGCGCGCATCCGCGCCGCCGACGCCAGCAGGGTCGTGACATGGCTGGTGAAGTTGGTGTCGACGAGCGCGGCGGCCTGCTGCGGATCCCGGTCCAGCACCGGCTGGGGGATCAGCACCCCGGCGGCGGAGATCACGGTGTCCACCGGGCCGCCGGCGAAGACGTCGCGGATGAGCCCGTCGTGGGACGCGGTTTCCGTGGCGTCGTAGCGGTAGGTGCGTATCACGTAGGGCAGCGTCTTGCCGGCCGCCTCGAGCGCGGCCTGGTCACGGCCGGCCAGCAGCACCTCGGTCTCGGGGGGCGCGCCGAGCGCGGCCAGGATGGCCAGCCCGATCTCGCTCGTCCCGCCGAGCAGCAGGATCCTGGACGGCTGGACCGGGTTCTGGTTCATGACACAAGCTCCCATAGGCCGGTCACGAATGTGAGCAGCCAGACGATTTCCAGCAGGACCATCGGAACGTCCCGCGCCAGAAGGTCCTCGACCGGCCTGGGGGTGGCCTGCGCGGTGAGGTGGTCGAAGCGGATCAGCGTCCCCGCGAGCGGCAGCGCGCTGGCCAGGTGCCAGCCCCGGATCCAGCCCCGGTGCTCACCCATCGCCCACAGCACGTAGGCCGTGATCATCGCGATCGCGGTGATCCGCTGGGTCAGGCGCAGGGCCGCGGGCCGGTACCAGCGCATTGACGGCCGGTGCCGGATGGCGTCGGGCCCGAGCACGGCCATCTCCGTGTACCGTTTGGCCGTCGCCACCAGGAGCGCGCCGAGGCTGCAGACCAGCAGGAACCACCCCGACGGTGGCACCCGGGTCGCCGCCGCGCCGCCCAGGGCGCGCAGCACGAACCCGGACGCCACGAACAGCAGCTCGACCACCGGGATGTGCTTGAGGACCAGGCTGTACAGCAGCGACGAGGCCACGTAGCCGCCGATGATGACGGACAGCAGCGGCGTCCGGATCGCGAAGCCCGCGGCCACGGCGACGGCGATGCACGCCACCGCCACCGCGACGGCATGCGACTTCGACAGTTCACCGGCGGCAATGGGGCGGTGCCGCTTGACCGGATGCCGCCGGTCGCGCTCGGCGTCGGCAACGTCGTTCACCAGGTACACGGCGACCGACGCCACGCAGAACGCGGCCGCCGCGACCAGCGCGTAGGCCAGCCCATCGCGGCGGCCCAGGGAGGTGCCCGCGAGCGGCGCCGCGAACACCAGCAGGTTCTTCGGCCATTGCCGCGGTCGCGCCGTGCGCAGGACGGCCAGCGGCCAGCGCATCCAGCCGGGGGACGTGACCGCGTTGGAGGTGGCCGCCGGGCTGACGACGGCCTCGGGGAGGGGCCGGGTCACCGCGCGAATACCGCCGTGAAGTCCCGGCTGTTCACCGAGTAGTAACGGTTGGCCGGCTCCGGCTGGTTGGGCAGCAGGTTGACCGGCGTGGGGTCGGCCGTGCTGGGCGTTGGCTTGTAGTACATGTAAGACATCCAGGCCGGGTTGATGTCCATCTGCATGCCTTCCACGGCTCCGGCCCGCTGCAGCAGATCAGCCAGCGTCCGCACGGACAGGGCGGGGCCGTAGACCCAGATGACCCGCCCGTCACGGGTGATGCCGATGCCGGAACGCCACACGTAGTAACCGCCACCGAGGGTGGCGCCCCACTGGGTCTGGACGTTCGAATCCACCGTGGTGGGGACGACCCCATGGTCGACGAGCAGCTTGAGGTTCTGCCGGACGCCGAGGACCTGAGAGGTCATGCTGACGTCGTGTCCCCAGCTGCCGATGGCCAGGTGGCCATCCTTGTAGTAGACGAGCGACGCGGCACCCGGCGTCAGGGCGCCCTTGGTGTGCCCGTTGAGGTAGAAGCCGCCGCCGGCGGCGTCCAGCTTGAAGCCGCCGTTGAAGGTGGCGAGCAGCCCGGTGCGTGAGTTCGGCGGCAGCCATGGCGAGTAGCCCCAGCGGCCCGGCCCCGGGTCCTCGGCGCCCGGCCGGAGCTGGAACGTGAGCAGCCGCTGGTCCATGGACGCGATGCCTGACACGTACGAGGTGTGCACGCTGTCCGGCCGCAGGTAGGTGCCGTAAATGGCGGGCACGCCGTTCACGCTGGCCAGCACGCGCCACTGCCCTTCACCGGGTACCGGTGTGCCGGCCGGCGACGAGAGCTTGGCCGGGACGACGGGTGTGATCGTGGCGGGGCCGGTCCTCGGCTGGGCTGCGGAGCCGCCGCTCGTCGGGGCCGTCAGCGAGAACTGCGGCTTCCCTCCGACCTTCGGCGCCTGGTAGGTCAGCCACTCGCCCAAGGTGACAACGGGTCCCAGGTAGTGGTCCCGTGCCCATTCGGCCAGCCGGGTCGAGACGCTGCCGTTCCCCGGTGCTGTCATCGCCTGGCCGATGGACCAGCCGACCCAGCCGAGAAAGATGACCAGCGCCAGGAGCACGGCCTGCACGCTGCGGTGGGACACGAGCCGGCGCAGCAGGTGGCGGCGTTGCTTGCCCGCCCTGCCGCGCTTGCCGTGCCGGTGCCGGCTGCCCCGACCGGCCTCGTCAGGCCCGCCGCGGCCGCCGGGGCCACCGCGGCCGTCAGGCCCGCCGGGGCCGCCTCGGCCGCCGCGGCCGGGCGGGGTTCCGTGGCCGGCGTCACGGCCGTCCCAGCGAGGCGGCGCGCCCTGGGCAAATTGCTGCGTCTCATAGTCCGAGGGGTCATATCCAGAGGGGCCGTAGCCCGGCTGAGCACCCTGGCGGAAGTTGCGGGTGTCCTGGCCGGCCGGGTCGTAGCCCGGCGGGATGCGGCGGCCTGCGTCGCGGGTGTCACGCCTGGATGGGCCGTAGCCCGGCTGAGCCTGGTTGACGTCGGTGTCGCGGCTGGAGGAGTCATAACCCGGTGGGTAGCCGCGGCTGAGCTGGCGCGGATCGTAGCCCGGCGGGGTGCCCCGGCTGTCGTCACGCGGGCCGGGCCGGGCGTGGGCCGATGGCGCGTCGGGGCCGGCACCGCGGCGGTCGCGGCCCGGCGGAGTGCCCTCCGCGGGCTCCGACGGACCTCTTAGGACGCGCGGATCACGCTCGCCGTACTCCTGACCGCCTGCCTGGCCGTTCTGCTCCAGCAGATGGTCGTCGTACCAGTGCCCCGGTGGTACCGATCGTGGCACGCGCATACCTCCTGCCGAGCGCTCGTAGTGACTGCTCCCACCGAGCCGTAGGTCTACCCCCGCAACATGAAGGCTCGATGACGGAGAACGTACCCGGGAAAATTCTGAAACCTACCTGAGAAATTCCTGGACAGACAGAAGTTAAACGCGAGGAACGAACCTCACACAAGGCGTTTGGCGCATTACGGTCATCCTAGCCGTCGCTGGCGGCCAACGGGGGAAGCCTGACCTTTGTCCCACCTGGCCGCCGTGACGTGGCAGGCTCCGGCAAAGCTCCCTGTGAGGAGCAGCACACCCGCTCAGCGACCAGAAGCGAATCGTTATTATCATGATCCTGCGCGGCTGGATCGACGCCGCCGTGATCGCCGCGGGGCGCAAGCCCAGGCGCAGGATCGCCGACCTGATGATCGCGTCGATCGCCATTGCCGAAGACCTGCCCCTGTTCACCACCAACCCAGAAGACTTCGCCGGGCTCGAGCACCTGCTGCCCATCGTGGCCGTCACACGCCCGGACCCGCCCCAGCCAGGGTAGGCAGCGGCCTGCCGGGCGAGCGCGGGCAGGCGCGGGGCTGTCGATCTGGCGGTTCCCCGTTCGTATAGGGGATGAGAGGCCGGCGCGGAGCCGGCCTGCAGGACAAGGAGCACAGGGATGAAGCAGTACCTGCTCAGCATGTACCAGCCACAGGGAGACCCGCCGCCGCCCGAGATTCTGCAGCCGATCATGCAGAAGCTGGGGGTCATCCGGCAGCAGCTGCAGGACGCCGGCGCCTGGGTCTTCGGCGATGGGCTGTGCTCGCCGGACACGGCGACCGTGCTGCGGTCGCAGGGCGGGGAGGTGCTCGTGATCGACGGGCCGTTCACCGAGGGCAAGGAATACCTGGGCGGCTTCATGATCATTAAGGTGCCCGACCTTGATACGGCGCTGGCCTGGGGGCAGCGGTACGCCGAGACGACGGGCCTCCCGATGGAGGTACGGCCCTTCCAGGGCGAGGCCGCGGACTGAACGCGCCCGTGCCCCGCCGCGCCGGCACCGGCCCGCCCGGGGCCGAGCAGCCCGGGCCCGGGCATCGAGCGGGTGTTCCGCGAGGAGTACGGCCGCGCGGTCGCCGTCCTGGTCCGTGTCTTCGGCGATATCGACGTGGCCGAAGACGCGGTGCAGGAGGCGTTCACGGCCGCGGTGCAGCGGTGGCCGCAAGCCGGAGTCCCGCCCAGCCCGGCGGGATGGATCATCACCACGGCACGGAACCGGGCGATCGACCGTCTCCGCAAGGAGGCGTCCCGCGAGGACCGGCACGCGCAGGCCGCGCTCCTGCACGCGGCGGCTGAACCAGCCGAGGAGGGGCCCGTGCGTGACGACCGGCTGCGCCTCATCTTCACCTGCTGTCACCCGGCGCTTGCCGTGGCAGCCCAGGTCGCGCTGACCCTCCGGCTGCTCGGCGGCCTCACGACCGCCGAAATCGCCCGCGCCTTCCTGGTGCCGGAACCGACGATGGCGCAGCGGCTGGTGCGGGCCAAGGGCAAGATCCGGGACGCGGGAATTCCGTACCGCGTCCCGCACGAGGCCGATCTACCGGAACGGCTCAAGGCCGTGCTGGCCGTGGTCTACCTCATCTTCAACGAGGGCTACACGGCCGGCTCGGGTGACCAGCTGATCCGGCCGGAACTCTGCCAGGAGGCGATCCGTCTCGGCCGCCTCCTGGCCGGTCTCATGCCCGACGAGCCCGAGGTCACCGGCCTGCTTGCGCTCATGCTGCTGATCGATTCCCGCCGCGACGCCCGGACCGCCCCCGGCGGTGGCCTGGTGCCGCTGGCCGAACAGGACCGCGGGCTCTGGGATCGCGATCAGATCGCGGAAGGGCAGTCGCTCGTGCGCGCCTGCCTGCGGCGCAATCAGCCCGGCCCGTATCAGATCCAGGCGGCGATCAACGCCGTGCACAGCGACACGCCAACCGCCGCGGCCACCGGCTGGCCGCAGATCCTGCGCCTGTATGACCAGCTGATGGCGCAGGCGCCGAGCCCGGTGGTGGCGCTGCACCGCGCGGTCGCGGTCGCGGAAGTGCACGGCCCCGCCGAAGCGCTCCGGCTGACCGGGGAACTCGATCTGGGCAGCTACTACCTGTTCCACGCGATCCGCGCCGACCTGCTGCGCCGGCTGGGCCGCCCGGGCGAAGCGGACCAGGCGTATCGTGCGGCGATCGCGGCCACCCAGAACGCGGCCGAGCGTGATCTTCTTGAGCGCAGGCGCCGGTCGCTCGGGACGGCGGAGAGCTGACCGCCAGCCCGGTCGAACCTACCGGTCTGTCATCCCGCGGTCATCGTTCACGGCGTCGTGCGCACGACCTTGCCGCGCATGGCGTGCCGGCCGTTATTGCGGAATTTGCGGCCGAGCAGCTTCGTCGCCGCGACCCATGAACCAAGCGCGCGCAGTGGGCCGGAGATACGTGAGGAGAATGCCATGCGACTGCCCTTCTCGCTTGCAGATCATGCCCCCGTAATGAAACTGCTTGCCTCTTGCGTTACGAAGGATCCTGTCGTTGCCGCACACAGCTTCTGCAGCCGGTTATTTCCCTGCGGGCATGATTTCTAAACGGGCTGATCAGCCCGCGGCCTGGAGCAGCGTGACCACCGCGATCTCGGCTTCCGCCGCGGCGGGCAGGGCCACGGGGACCGCGGGGACGGCGCGGAGCTCGCCGGCGGCCTCGTAGTGGCTGATCAATTTGGGGTCGATGTAGGACGCCCGCGCCACGGCCGGGGTGTCGCCCAGCCAGCCGGCCACGCCGCGCACGCTGGCCGTGATGACGTTCTTGCGGCTCCGCGGGTCCCGCGCCGGCCCGGCGTTGGCGAGCAGCAGCGCCATCAGCACGGTGGCGTTCCAGGTCCGGAACTCCTTGGCCGTGAAGTGTGCCCCGGCGTGGCTGGCGATGTAGCTGCTCACGTCGTGCGAGTGCAGTGCGTGCCAGGTGTCGCCGTCCTGCCAGGAGAACAGCGCGTCGAGCCCGTTGCCGTTCCGGGTCAGGGCGCGTACCGTCGGCCTGATCGCCCCGTCGGTGACGGTGATCTCCCGGTGCTTGCCCTCTTTGGCGATGTACGTGAACGTGATGCCGTCGCGCATGACCTTCACGTGCCGTTTTTCGAGTGTCGCGGCGCCGTAGTGGTGATCCAGTTCGGCGTAGCGTTCGCCGCCGATCCGGAACAGGCCCAGATCGATCAGCCGGACCGCGCTGGCCGCGACCCGGTCCCGGTCGAGCTCCCGGCGTTTGAGATCGCGCACCGTGGCCGCGCGCAGCGCGGGCAGCGCGGCCGCGAACCGCAGCATGTGCCTGAACTTCTGGGTATCGCGCTGTTCCCGCCAGATCTGGTGATAGCGGTACTGCGCGCGGCCCCGGCTGTCGATGCCGGTGGCCTGGATGTGCCCAAGCGGATCCGGGGAGATCCAGACGCTGCGCCAGGCCGGCGGGAGCACCATGGCGCCGATGCGCCGCAGCGTGCCGGGGTCCGTGATGACCGCACCCGACGGGTCGCGGTACCGGAAGCCGGTGCCGTCCCGCTCACGGGTGATCCCCGGGCCGTGCGGATCGCTGCGCCTCAGCCCCGGAACCGCAGCCGGCGGCCACGTCGCGTCGCTGCTCATCGGGCGTCACCTTCCATGAGGGAGCGGGACCATTCTCCGTTACCGGGCCCGGTGGTTCGCCCGCCGCCTGTCCGCCGGGGCGGGACGGAGCCAGAGCGTGCCGGCGATGATCGCGCCGGCCAGCGTCGCCAGGGGGACGGCCGGGACCGCGGCCGGGACGGTGGCGAGGAGCAGACCGCCGAGAGCCGCGCCGCCGACCAGTGCGCACAAGGCGGCGGCGCGGCGCACGTTGACCCCCGGCCGTGGCTGCGGGCTGGCCAGCGCGTCGATCAGCGTCGTGAGCGTCCCGGTCAGGTAGGTGGTCGACACCCCGGCGATGCCCAGGACGGCGACCACCGCGCTCTGGATGCCCATGGCCACGGCGGCAGCCACGAGAAGGAGCAGTTGCGCGCCGCCCTCCGGCTTGGTGCCGGTGATCTCCCACCCGGCCGTGAACGTCGCCAGCAGGACAATCTCAACGAGCAGGGTGCTGGCGATCCACGCCGACCACGGCTGCCCGCCCGAGCCGCCCGGGCGGGCCGCGCCGGCCGGGTCATCCGGGGGGCCGGCCGGCGGGGCGGCGCGGGCCAGCCGGGACGCGGCCGCCACGCCGATCACGTAGGCGGCCACAGCGACGCCGGAGCGCGCGGCCAGCGCGCCGGAGTGGCGGGCGGCCGAAAGGCCGAGGAAGACGAGGTTGGACGTCATGACGCTGGCGAACACGCTGCCGAGCCGGGTGAAGCAGGCGACGTCCGTGGCGGCGGTGCCGATCGTCAGCAGCACCGAGATCGCCGTCAGGGCGCGTGGCACCGGGTCCGCGCCGCGTCTCCCAGCCTCCGGCGTCTCCGCGTTCGTCGTCTTCATCGCACTGATTCTTCATCGCGCTGGCGAGGCCGGCACCCGGACCGTCCGGGCCCACGCCGGAGCGCCCCGGGACGCGTCGCCGAGCAGGGCGACCAGGACGCGCATCCCTTTCGGCGGCCGGCCCGGCCATGGCGTGAAGCCGTCGGTGAGCACGACGGTGATCGCCGGGCGCGGGCGCAGCAGGGCCGCCGCCGCGATGCCGGCCCCCATGTCGGTGCCGCCGCCGCCGACCAGCTCGACCTGCCGGGCCGATGACACCCGCTGGGCTGCCCCGGCGGCGACGTCGCAGGCCAGCACGCGCAGCTGCCGGCTTGCCCCGAGCGAGCGGAGCAGGCCCTCCACCTCGGCCAGCACCATGGCCAGCAGCTCGTCGGTCATGCTGCCGGAGGTGTCGCAGACCACGGCGACCTCAGGGACCGGGCGGCGCAGCGCCGGCAGCACGACGTCGCCGGTCACCGCCGCGCGCCGGGACGGCCGACGGTAGGAATAGTCGGCCGCGCCGGCCCGGTCGGCGATGGCCCGGCGCAGCTCGGCGGCGAGCAGCCGGCGCCAGTCCACCACCGGCGTGCGGGTGTGCTGGGCCCAGCGCAGCAGACCGGCGGGAACGGCTCCGGCCTCCTTCCCGTAGCGGAGGCATTCACCGGCCACCAGGCGCCGCAGCAGGTCCGCCTGCCAGCCGGGCAGCCCAGGCTGCTGGGACGCGCCGTCCGGCCGGTCTCCCGGCCGCGGGTGGCCGTCGGCTCCGCTGCCGCAGTCGTTGCCGCGCCCCCGGCGGCGGTCCGCGGTAGCCCGGAAATACTGTTCGGCCAGGCCACCCGGCTCGGCACCGAGGTGATGGGGCAGCACCGGGTCGCCGGGCAGCTCGAGGCCGGCCGGTATCAGGTCGTCGTTGATCTCCGCGTCCGCGGCACTCGTCCACGCGGGCCCGTCCTCCGGAGGGATGCCCAGGGCGTGGGCACGTTCTGCGTGCGCGCGCAGCAGGTGGCACACGTGGTGGATGAGCACGCTGCCGAGCTGGGCGGGGGACCAGCCGGCCGCGACGTCCGGGTCCGCGTGCAGCCGCCACTCCTCGTCCACCGTCACGGTGCCGCTGCCCGGCGCCGGCACTACCTGCGTGGCGAAGACTCCGCTGGCCAGGTACGGGAACCGGGCGGCGGCCCACAACCGCGCCCCGCCCAGGCCCGGCATCGGCCCGGCGCTCATGTCGCCAGCAGGCCGGCGTCCCGAAGCACCGGCGCGAACACGTGGATCTCCGGCGGCAGCGGGGCGCCATCGGGCCGGTGACGGGTCAGTACGCGGGCGGCCGCCGCGGCGACGTCGGGAGCCGCCGAGGCGGCCGTGCCAAGCACCCGCCACGCGGCCGCCCACCGCTCCGCCGTGGGCTGCGCGGTGACCGCCGCGGCGATCGCGGCCAGCGCCGCGTAGGCGCGGTCCGTGCGATCCGGCAGCCGGAACGCGCCCGGGTCCGCGAGGACCTCCTCCGGGTCGGGCAGATCCATCTCGATGAGCCAGCTGAGGAACTCCGCACCCGCCCCATCTCCCACGCAGCCCCGGACCAGGGCCGAACGGGCCTCGTCACCGGCCGCCGCGGCGCCGGACGCGGCCCAGAGCCGTGCGGTCATCTCCCAGGTCCGGGGGCTCGGCCAGCCGCGTCCCGCGGACGCCGGGTCATCCGGCGGCGCGCACGCCAGCGCGGGCCGGGCCCGCAGGAAGGCCGCGACCAGGCCACGGGCGAGGATCTCCTCGGCCTCCCAGCCGCCGCTGAGCTCCGGCACCTGCGGTGCGGCCCAGCCGCCGGCCAGCCCGTCGGCCACCACCCGGGGGTTGATGTCCCAGGCCAGATGGCAGAGCCGGTTAGCCAGCGGCGCGGACAGATCCCAGCCGTCCGCGGCCTGCTCCGGCGGGTTGGCCGCGGCGACGACCGCCACGTCCGCGGGCAGGTCGAGATCGCCGACGACGCGTTCCAGTACCACCCGCAGCAGGGCTGCCTGCACGGCCGGCGGCGCGGTGGACAGCTCGTCGAGGAACAGCAGCCCGCGCCCGGCCGCGGCCAGGCGCTGCGCCCACGCCGGGGGAGCGAACCGCACGCCCTGGCCGACCACGACCGGCAGGCCCGCGAAGTCGGACGGCTCGCGGATCGAGGCGATCACGGTCTCGCACGGCAGCCCGGCGGCGTCTGCCATCGCGCGGATCGCGGACGTCTTGCCGGTTCCCGGCGCGCCCCACAGCAGCACCGGCACCTTGGCGGCGACGGCCACGGTCAGGGCGGCAACGGTCGGATCGGGAGCCGCCAGGACGGCAGGCTGGGGCGAGCCCGGTCCGGCGGCCCTGGCCGCCGGCTCCTCGTCCACGCTCACGATGGGCCCGCCTCTCCCAAGGGTTGACCAGGCGGGCCGCCCCGTTCTCCGGCGGGTCCGGCCTGGCTGCCAGTTGTCTTCCAGTGTGCGCGGTCACCGGGAGTGCCAGTCTCCCCGGCGGCCCGGACGGTCAGTACCACGGGGTCGCAGCCCGGCTCGGGCACGGCGAGGACCGTCGCATCCGGCCACGCCGCGCGCTGGACCGCCACGACGAGATGGCCATCCACCACGGCCAGGCCGCAGGCCCACACCGCGGCGAGCCAGCCGGCCGGCAGGCCGGCCCGCAGATAACGCGCTCCGCCGGTGCCGGTCAGCTCCAGGCTGCCCCAGCCGGCGCCCTCGTGCAGCCGTGCGTCCACCTGATCCGGGTCGACGCCGAGCCACTCGGCCGCCGCGAGCCCGAGCCGCCCGGTCAGCGCGGCCTCCAGGGCGGGGCGCTGCTCCCGCCGCGCGGGGGCGCGGGCGCCGCCGTCGGCCCAGCTGGCCGCGACCATCCCGGACAACAGCAGCTGAAACACCGGCCCGAGCGTGAACAGCAGGACGATGTCCAGCCGCTGCGCCCGGGTCCGTTCCAGTTCCTCGCGCCAGGCCGGGACCGGGTGGCCTGGCACGAGGCGCGGCATGCGCCGCGATCCCCCGGCCGGGAACGGCCGGGTACCGCCCGGCGCCGGCGCGGGGCCGGCCGCCTGGCGCCGGGCGGGGCGCATGGGCTGGCTGCGCACGACGCGCGCGGCCCTGGTGCCGGACGACGGCCAGCGGTACGCGTTCGGGCTGCCGGAGCGGAACTCTTCCACATCGTCCCAGGTGACGTCCACGTCGTCGCCTGGACCGCGTGGTCCGAGCGCGAGCACACCGAGGTCGTCGGCGTGCCGCCGCCACGCTTCGGCCACGTCCACGCAGGCCGCTTTCTCCCCGCCCATGGCCGCGAACACGAGTTCGCCTTCGATGTCGGGATGGGCGGGCAGGCTGAGGCGGCCATCTTCCCAGCGGACCGGGTGCAGGCTCGTCCCGCACGGGATCCACGTCTGGACCGCGGGAAGGGCGCGCCACCAGGGCCCGGCGGCCGCGGCGGACCCGGGTGACTCGTCGCCAACGCCGGTCATGGCGACGCCCACCAGGACAGCGGGACATGGACACTGGCGTGGCCGGCCGGGAGGGTGAGGAAGAGCGTGCCGGAGTTCGTCTCCTGGCCCAGCGGCGGCAGCACGCGCAGCATGATCGCCATCTCCCCGCGGATATCTTCCCTGCACTCCGAGGGCACGGCCGCGTGCCAGTGGCCGGCGTCGTCCCGTAGCCACCAGCCGGAGGCGGGGCGGGCCTCCGGGCCGTAGCGGCGGGACGTCCACGCGGACGGCAGCCCGCACCCGAAGACGTGCAGGTAACTGTGGTCGTCCACGCTGTGCAGGCCGCCCAGCGCGATCCGGGCCCCGTCCATCTCGGGCAGTGGCAGCGCGACCGTGGCGACGCCGTCCCGGACCGCGGACCGGTGCCGGCGGCCGTAGCGGGCCAGTACGCTCAGCCACGGTGCGGGCAGGTCTGCGGTGGGCCGGGCGGTGATCCCGTGCCGGCTGATGCCGAGCCGCTCGCACACCATCGCCAGCTGGCCGGGCGTGGGGCTGAGCGGTGACAACGCCCCCGCCGCCTCCAGCGCGGCGACCGTGTCGCCGAGATTGGCGGCGGCCAGGCGGGCCATGCCGGCGTCGTCGGCCGCCGTGGCCAGGATCTGCTGCGCGACGTTGGCCAGGAACTGCTCACCCGGCGCGCTGGGCCGGGGCTCGGCCGTGAGACTGGCGGTCTGCCGCGCGCCGGTGAGCGCGATCCGGAGGCTCGCCTGGCCCGCGCCGGCAAGGTCAAGCCACCGCGCTCCCGGCGGCGGTGCGGGCCGGATCTGCAGGTGGCCTGCCCACCGGCCCGGTGTGCCGCCGCCGTGCCAGCCGCCGTGGTACGGCGTGCCCCGGTCGTCGGTGACAATGACCGTATCCAGTGCCGGGAAGCCCAGCGGCGCCCGCCCGTGGCCCCCGTCGCGGGAGACGGAGCGGATCCGCGCCACCGCCGGGGCGACCGCCTGCGCGGCGGTGACCACCAGCGACATCACGTACAGCTCGCCGCTGAGATCCTCGTCGCGAAACGGCAGCATCCGGCTGACCGGTATCACCCGGAGGGGCTCGCTGGGCGCGGCGGTCACGGGCCCTCCGGCCGCCGGGCCGGGTGGCTCCGGGCGCGGCATGAACAGCGGGCTGGCCGTGATGGGATGCAGGTGCCGGACGCCGAGCGCGGCCTGGAACTCATCCATGATCATGTCGGCCTGGCCCGCGTCGACGGCTCCGACCGTCACCAGCGTGGTGGCCACCCGGCGCAGCCGCGCGATGCACTCGGTGAAGATTTCCCGCGGGCGGACCTGGACCTCGTCGCGGGGCAGCGTCCGGGCGCGCCGCAGCGCCGCCTCAGCGGCCAGCCGGAGATGGCGTTCCGCGCGTTCGCTGTCCACCGTTCCACGGTCTCATCAACACCTGCCGGGGGCGAGCCGTTAAGCTGCCGGCCGACGCGCGGCGGTGAGAGCGCGGGAACGTGCGGGGGCCGGGCCGGCGAGGATGGGGTTCGTCGGCCCGGCCCTCTTGCCACCGGCATAGCTATGACGCATCTCATGGCGCCGGCGGTTCCCGCGCGGCCGGATCATTTTGCCGATCGCCGCTGGCCGGAGCGGGGCTGGGGCCTTCGTCAAGATTGTCCGCCCACACACCTGGCAGCGGGAGTTCGAGGTCGTGCAGACGCGGCGGCGGGGGCCGGCGCGTACCATTCGCGGCCCAGGGTGATGAGGGATGGCCGGGTGGCAGCCGTTCCAGGGCTGCGCGCATCTCGGCGCCGGACGGCCCACCCGGCGCACCGGGGGCGCCCCGGTGACCGGTCTGGCTGAACGGCCCGGGAACGCAGGGCCCGTCCGCCCCTGCGGCTGGCATGAGGGTCATGGCCTTCCTCCCGTAACCGTAACCGTGACCGTTATCAGGCGATCAGGCATTACTTCCGCGAACTGCCGTCGGCAAGGGACCGAATGTACCGGGCATGGCGAATACCAGCACCGGAAACGCGGCCTGTTCCGTTTTCGCAAACCGCGGGGAATTACCGTCCCTGCCGAGAGCATATTGTGCGCACGGCCACGGCCACGGCCACGGCCGAGGCCGTCACGCGCACGGCATTAGAGCGTGCGTCGACCAGGCCCGCGTTTCCGGCCGGAATTCATCCCGGGGCGGTCCGGCGGAGGCCGGAGTTACCGCGGCGCGCCGGCTACTTCCTGGCCGGACGGGGTGCGCTCGCTCGCCGCCGCCTGGCCCGGGGCGCGAACCGCCGATCCTGACCAGCACCGGACGATGTCCCGCATCGACAGCAAACCGGTGACCTCGTGTCCGTCGATCACCACCAGGTGCCGGAAACCGCCGCGGACCATGGCGGCCGCGGCCTTCTCCAGCGTCCAGGCCGGCGCGGCGAAGACCAGATCTGACGTGCAGTGGTGCGCGGCCAGTTCGGCGTCAGGATCCTGGCCCGCGCCCACCGAGTCGAGCACGTCGCGTTCGGTGAGGATACCGACGCCCGCGTGGTCCGGGTCGATCACCACCGCTGCGCCCACACGCCGTGCTGACATCATCCGGGCCGCGTCGCGCAGTGTGTGCGTGGGCCCGATCGTCAGCACCACGTGCGACATGCCGTCTCGTACGTTCATCGTCCATCACCCCGGATGCTCGCGGGACACGGCGGTACTTTGTGAACTTGTGACCGCCATCCCGAACAGCATGGGTGAAAAGCCGGGCGAGGGCAAGACCTTGGCCGCGGACATCCGCACTTGTCGCGGTCCTCGCCGTTTGACCTGCTCAGTGGGCTTTCTTAAGCTTTCAGCCGGGTGAGCACGTCATCGTGCAGATGTCCGTTCGTGCAGACGACGCCGCCGCCGTCGGGTGTCCGGGCACCGCTGACGTCGCTGAAACGGCCACCCGCCTCCTCCACGATGACCTGCAGGGCGGCGACGTCCCAGAGCGAGACCTCCGGCTCCAGCGACACGTCCACCGCGCCCTCGGCCACCAGGACGTGCGACCAGAAGTCCCCGTAGGCGCGGGTCCGCCACACCGCGCGGGTCAGGCCGAGGAAGCCGTCGAGCTTCCCGCGGTCCTCCCAGCCGCCCAGGCTCGAGTAGGACAGCGACGCGTCGCTGAGCCTGGTCACCCCCGACACCGCGCATCGGGTGGCCTTGGTCAGGCTGCGGCCGGTCCACGCGCCGTTCCCCGCGGCCGCCCACCACCGGCGGCCGAGCGCGGGGGCCGACACCACGCCGACAACGACCTCGTCCCCGTCCATCAAACCGATCAGTGTGGCCCAGACCGGGACACCGCGAACGAAACTCTTCGTGCCGTCGATGGGGTCGATGACCCAGCAACGCGGGCCGTAGCCGCTCCGGCCGAATTCTTCGCCCAGTACCGCGTCCCGGGGCCGGGCCCGGCGCAGTACGTTCCGCAGTGAGTCCTCGGCGGCGCGGTCGGCATCGGTCACCGGGGTCAGGTCGGGTTTGGTCTCGACCTGCAGGTTGAGCGCGCGGAAGCGCCGGCTTGTGATGTCATCGGCCGCGTCAGCGAGGACGTGCGCGAAACGCAGGTCATCGTCATAACGTGCCACCCGCGAAACCGTACCGCGTCGGCGAGTCCGGTGACCAGGCGAGCGGCGAAGCGGCGCGGCAGGCACACTAGCAGCATGGGCGATATCAGCCTCAGCAAGCCGGCCGATTCGGCGAGCCGTGTCGTGGCCGGGCGGCTCGACCGGGAGGAACAACTCAGGCCGTACGTGCGGGACGGCCGGATCGTCGCGATGCCGGCCCGCCCCGCGAAGCGGCGGCTCCTGCTGGACTGCGTGGCGCAGGCTTTCGAGCCCGGGCTGCGCTTCCCGGAAGCGGCCGTGGACGATGTCCTCAAGGTGCTGTGCGACGATCACGCGGCGCTGCGCCGTTACCTCGTGGACGAGGGGTTCCTGTCCCGGCAGGCGGGCGTGTACTGGCGCAGCGGCGGGACGGTGGACGTCAGCCGGTGAGATAAGCAGCGGGAATTCAGGACGATTCCGTGCCCTCGCGGCTGCGCAGCAGCCGGCGCAGCGAGTCCAGCCGAGCCTGCGCGCCGTGCTCGCGTGCCCACTCGTCCAGCGCGCAGTCCTGGCCGAGATGGTCGTCACCGGGCGGGCAGCCGGCCGCCGGCCCGGCCAGATCGGGAAAGGCCTGCAGTACCCGTTCCAGGCTCACGTGGCCCAGGCCGAAGCCGCGCACCCCGGGGGTGTCGATGATCCAGCCCCCGCCGGGCAGGGGGAGGGCCACCGCCGACGACGAGGTGTGCCGCCCGCGGCCGGTGACCGGGTTCACCACCCCGGTGACCCGGTGCGCGTCCGGTACCAGCGCGTTCACCAGGGTGGACTTGCCCACGCCGGACTGGCCGATGAGCACGCTGATGCGGCCGGACAGCGCCGCGCGCAGCGCGGTGGTCTGCTCATCCGTCAGCGGCCGGCGGGTGACCAGGCAGGCCACGCCCAGAGGCTGGTAGACGCCGAGCACCTCGCTTGGCGAGGCCAGGTCGGCCTTGGTCAGGCACAGCAGCGGACTGATGCCGGCGTCGTAGGCGGCGACCAGGCACCGGTCGATGAACCGCAGGTTGGGCGCGGGCTGCGCCAGTGAGCAGACGATCCCCAGCTGCCCGGCGTTGGCGACGATGACGCGCTCGACCGGGTCGGTGTCGTCGGGGGACCGGCGCAGCGCGGAGGTACGCGGCTGGACCCGGACGATGCGCGCGAGCGTCCCCTGCTGGCCGGACGTGTCACCGGCCAGCAGGACCCGGTCGCCGACGACCACGCTCCGGTGGCCCAGCTCGCGCGCTTTCATCGCGATGAGCACGTGATCGCCGGTCAGGACCCCGTAGCGGCCGCGGTCGATGCCGGTGACGAACCCTTCCGGTGCGTCCTCGTGGGCCGGGCGGCGCCGGGTGCGGGGCCGGGTCCCGCGGCCGGGGCGCACCCGCACGTCGTCCTCGTCGAGGTCGGCGTGGGACGGGCGTCGGCTCAGGATCCCGCCTCCTGCCGTACCGTTTCGCGTTGCATACCGTGAGCGTAACGGCTGCGGCACCGCTCGCCGCGGCGGCGCGGCTGCCCTCCCGGTTCCCGGCGCGGGCGCCGGGACGTCCGGCTTGCGCGCCGGACCTGCGTTTGCGGCAGCGTATTGCGGCGATAAACCGGTTCCTGGTTTGGCGGGCGGCCATTGTGGTTATGAAATGGCACATTCCGGCATCCGTGTGCGTTCGCCGTTAACTATCGGGATATGGGGCATGTGCGGTCGATTCGTTTCTGCGCGTCAGCGCCAGGAACTCATTGCTGAGTTCGGCGTCTCGCGCGATCAGGTGGCGCGGGATGCCGCCGCTGATTACAACGTGGCCCCGACCGATCCGATCTTTGCGGTATTGACCCGGGCGGCCCGGGGCGGCCGTGCCGCGCCGGGCGCGGCCGCGGGGCGCCCCGGGCCGCCCGTCCGTGAGCTGCACCTGCTCCGCTGGGGGCTGGTGCCCTCGTGGGCCAAGGATCCTTCCGGTGGGGCGCGCCTGATCAACGCGCGGGCCGAGACCGTCGCGGTCAAGCCTTCGTTCCGCAGCGCCTTCGCCCGCCGGCGCTGCCTGATTCCCGCCGACGGCTACTACGAGTGGCGGGCCCTCGGCGGCCGCGAGCACGGACGTCCCCGCAAGCAGCCCTATTACATCCACCGGGCGGACGGCCGCGGCATGGCGTTCGCCGGCATCTACGAGCTGTGGCGGGACGCGGCGCTGCCGGACGATCACCCAGGGGCGCGGTTGTGGACCGCGGCGATCATCACCACCAGCGCGACCGATGACGTCGGCTGGGTCCACGACCGGATGCCGATGGTGGTCAGCCCCGGTCACTGGGAGGAATGGCTCGATCCCGCGGCCGGCGATGCGGACCGCCTGCTCACGGTGATTGCCCCCGCCGCGTCCGGCGGCCTGGCGACGCGTCCCGTGTCGACCGCCGTCAACTCGGTGGCCAACGACGGGCCGGAGCTTCTCACTCCGCTGGCCGCCGGGAGCGTGCCCGGTCAAGCGTGACAGCCCGCCGGAGCGCGGACGACAGGAGGCAATGCTGCCGTGGATACTGCAGTGACGCGCAAGCGCCTGGAGGAAATGCTGAGTGGCCTGGACCGGTCGATCGCCGTCCTCAAGGGCGAGAGCCCGGCGCCGGGCGACAGCCAGGCCTACTCGTTCGACCCCGCGGACGCGGGCGCCAACCTGTCCGAGACGGACCGCACCGAGGCGGTCCTGCACTCCGCGCAGCGCCAGCGGGGGAAGGTGCAGGCCGCGCTGCGGCGAGTGAGCGACGGCACCTACGGGCTCTGCGTCGACTGCGGCAAGCCGGTGCCGGAGGGGCGCCTGGAGGCCCGGCCCGACGCGTCCCGCTGCGTCGCCTGCCAGGGCAGGCACGATCGCCGGCGGCGCTGAGGCGCCCGCCGGCGGCCCCGGCCACGGCCGGTAACGGCCGCGGTACCCGCTTACGTGCCGCGGCGCGGTACCCGCTTACGCGCCGAGACGACGAGCTGGACGCCGACGGACTCGTCGGGCTGCATCGCGAGCTCGGCTTCCACCAGGCGCGGCAGGCCCTTGGGGTCCCGGCGCAGCACGTGCGCGACCGTCGACGGGGAGAGCACGGTGCGCGGCCGGATCCACATGACGGTGAGCCCGGCGTCCTCGAACAGCTCGCGAAGCTGCTCGGCGCCGAAGCAGCGAGTAATCGTGCCGTCCGGCCACGGCACGAGCACTACCTCGGCGTGCGGCAGGTCCGTCAGCTCCGCCCAGTGCCGTTGCTCGGCGAGCAGGGCCATGCCCAGGACGAGGGAGTCGACGCAGGCGAGTACGCGGCCGGCCGGCCGCAGCACCCGGGCGACGTCGGTGATCAGGTTCTCCGCGGCGAGCTGCCGGGACAGGGTGCGGTCCTCGGCGATCACCCCGTCCGCGCACCCGTCGCGCAGGAACGACAGGCTCGCCGGGTCCGATGCCAGCTGGACGATCCGGCTGGACGTGGCGTGCGCGCCGGGCGACGGGAAGACCGGGGGCAGCAGCTCGCCGGGCGGCCCGGGCCGGAGGCCCGCTGTCTCCGTGACGCGCAGCACGGTATGGCCGGCCGCGGCGGCTGTCTCGGCGGCACACGCCCGCGGTCCCGAGATGTCGACGAGCAGGCAGCTCTCGCGCGGCAGCCAGGATGCGAGCTGTGCCTCGGCTACCGCCTGGTGAAAGCGCCAGTACGGCGACAGCAACCCGGGATCGCCGACGGCCGTGGCGCTGGCCGAAGGCCTCACCGTGACTCCTGCCGTGGCTGCGGCCGTTCTCGCCGCGTGGATTTGCTTTCTATCTTCCCCATCCGGGCCGGTTCCTCACCTGCGCAGCAGGAATGACCCGGCCCGGGTTCGTGTTCTACGACGCATGCCAGTAGCTTGTGGCTCACGCCCGGCCAGCCCCGCCGGTGTCGCTGCCGGTGGTCAGGCGTTCGCGCGCGATGGCGGCAAGGGGCACCTGGGCGGCGGCCTGGGTCAGGACGGCCATGTATCCTCCCGGCCATACGGTCTTCACGGATCGGCCATGCTTTATCCCGAGGGGGTGGGTCCCGTCCCGGAGACACTAGAGCAGCGCGACGAACGGTTCGAGCAGGATGTCCTGCCGTACCTGGATCAGCTGTACTCCGCCGGGCTCCGGATGACCCGCAATCCGGCGGATGCCGAGGATCTCGTGCAGGAAACGTTCGCCAAGGCGTACGCATCCTTCCACCAGTTCCAGCCGGGCACGAACTTGAAGGCGTGGCTGTTCCGCATCCTGACCAACACGTTCATCAACACCTACCGGAAGAGGCAGCGGGAGCCGCAGCGTTCTGGCGCCGAGGAGGTGGAGGACTGGCAGCTCGCGCGGGCCGCCTCGCATACCTCCGGCGGCCTGAAATCCGCCGAGGCGGAAGCGCTCGAGCGGCTGCCCGATTCCGACATCAAGCGGGCCCTGCAGGCCCTGCCTGAGGAGTTCCGCATCGCGGTCTACCTGGCCGACGTGGAAGGTTTCGCGTATAAGGAGATCGCCGACATCATGGGGACACCGATCGGCACGGTGATGTCCCGCCTGCACCGGGGGCGCAGGCAGCTGCGGGACATGCTCCAGGACTACGCGGCCGAGCGCGGCCTCGTCCGCTCGGCGTCCGGTACTGGCTCTGCGGCGCCGTCCGCGGATAGCGTGCCCGGGGAGGAAGACCGATGAGCTGCGGCAGGCCGCACGAGGTGCCGTGTACCGAGGTCCTGGACCGTATCTACGCGTACCTGGACGGTGAGCTGGACGAGTCCGGCTGCTCGAAGGTGCGCCAGCATCTCGAGGAGTGCGGTCCCTGCTTGCGCGAATACGGCCTGGAGGATGCGGTGAAGCGGCTGGTGCGCAAGCACTGCGGGTGTGACCCGGCCCCGGCCGATCTGCGTGCCAAGGTCTTGGTTCGTATCCAGGAAGTACGCGCCCATATCGAGTTCTGACCGGTACGCCGGATAACTGCCGTGGTGTCCTGATCGCTAAGAGCGATTCGTTGTTCACGATTTGCTCACGATGAACATTGGGCCTACGCGGATTAATGCGGCGGGGTTACGCTGGCACCCTGGTGCCGTGCCGGACATCCGGCGGCCCGCGTGCACCTCACAATGGTGGTCCTTGATGCAGCGCCGGCCCGGTCCGCCGTGGCGGCCTGAGTCCGGGAGGGAGGCGCGGGTGTGGTGCGACTAGGGATTTCCTGGGGTTTACCGTGCCGTGTACCGGCAGCGTCACGCGCCCAAAGTGAGGGGGGGAATTGGGCAGGCTCTCGCGGGCCACGTGGCTTTACATCGGCACAGTGGTGGCCGCCGCCGCGTTCGTAATCGCCCGCAGCCCGTATCAGGGCATCTCATGGAGCCGTCTCGCGGTCCTCGCGGTTCTCTTTCTCGTATGTGAGTCCGTGCCGACGGCGATTACGCCGCGCCGTGTGGCCTGGTCTCCCGGCTACGCCGCCACTCTCGCCTCCGTCGTCCTGCTCGGCCCGACCGGCGCCGCGCTGGTCGGCGTGGTCAGCGCGTTCTGCCTGCGCCGCGGGCCCACCCCGCCGCAGCGGCTCTTCAACGGCGCGATGTACGCGCTCAGCGCGTATGGTGCCGGGCGCGTGTTCCTGCTGCTCGGCGGTACCGTCGGTATCCCGGCGGGGAATTCGTCCCCGCGGATCATCGGCGCGTTCGTGGGCGCGGCGGCGGCGCACATCATCGCCAACTACGGGCTCGTGGCCGGCGTGCTGCGGCTGACCAGCGCTCCCGACCGTGCCCAGCGGGGTGGCCGTGTCCTGGATCTGCGGCTCCCGCTGCCCGACCTCGGGTACGCCGTCTTCGGCCTGCTGATCGCCGCCCTGTGGAGCGTCGTCGGGCCGTTCGCCGCGATCCTGGTGCTGATCCCGCTGTTCGTGGCGCGCTGGGCGATCACCCAGTTCGCCGACCAGCAGCGCGCCTATGAGGCCACGCTGCGCGTGCTCTGCCAGGCGGTGGAGACGAAGGACTTCTACACCCGGGGTCACAGTGAGCGGGTCTCGAGGGGCTCGGTGATGATCGCCCGCGCCATCGGGATGCGGCCGGAACGCGTCGAGGCCATCAGGTACGCGGGCATGCTGCATGACGTCGGCAAGCTGGGAGTGCCGACCAAGGTCCTGCAGAAGACCGGCAAGCTGACCGAAGAGGAGTATGCCGCCATCCAGCTGCACCCGATGCGCGGGCTCGAGATCATCCGGGAGATCGGCTTCCTGGATGAGGCACTCGCCGGGATCATGCACCACCACGAGCGGATCGACGGCCGCGGCTACCCGATGGGCCTGGCCGGCGACGAGATCCCGGAGTTCGCCCGCGTGCTGGCCGTGGCGGACGCCTTCGACTGCATGACGTCCACCCGGTCCTACCGGGGGGCGCGGTCGCTGGAGGAGGCCATCACCGAGCTGCGCCGGTGCTCGGGAACCCAGTTCGACCCCGCGTTCGTCGATGCCCTCGTCGCCGCGGTCGAGCGGGAGGGCTGGCACACTCCCGAGGTACCGGTGCCGCCGCCGGGTGAGCCGGTCGGGGCGGCCGCCCATGACCACGACGATCCGGCCGCGCCGTTGCGCGTGATGGGGAGCCGCTGACGTGCGGGGCACTCGTGAGCGTTAGTCAGAGCCGGCTAGCGACCACGGGCCTGCGGGCCCGTTCGCGCCGGTCAGGTGAGGGTCACGGCCAGCGCTTGCTCGTCGTGGCCTCCGCGCTGCTGGTCGCGGCCTGTATTGCGCAGTCGCTGGTGACCGGGGTGGCGGCCACCCGCAGCGCGATCGCCTTCGCGGCCCTGATCGCGCTGGGCGAACTGCTCCGTCTCAACCTCCCGGGCGACCGGGAAGCGGCGCCGATCGGGACGGCCTGCGCGCTCGCCTACGCCCTGCTGATCAGGGTGGGCTCGGTTCCGGCCCGGCACTCCGCATTCCAGGTCGTGGCGGTCACCGGGGTCGGCATGGCGCTCGGCGCGCTGCCGCATCTGGCCGTGGGCCGCCCGGCCCGCACCGCGGACATGGCGACGCGGCTGCTCGCGGTGTCGTGTGCCGCGTTCGTGTTCCGCCCGCTGGCCGCCAGGCCCAGCATCGTCCGGCACTGGTGGGTGGCGCTGGCGGTGATGGCGCTGCTGATCGCGCTGGCCTGGCTGGTGGACGTGGTCATCGCCGCGATCATCAGGACCGCCGCGTTGCGGGCCAGGTTCTGGGTCACGTTCACCGACGAGTTCCGCGTGCTGGCCCCGCTGGGCGTGGCCGTGGGTGCCTCCGCGATGCTGATCTCGTTCGCGGCTGAGGCCATGGGCCTGCTCGCGGTGGCGGTATTTATCGCGCCGCTGCTGGTCACGCAGGTCGCTTTCCGCCGGTACGCCGGCATCCGGGCGACCTACCTGCAGACGGTGCGCGCGCTGGCGCGGGTGACCGAGATCGGCGGCTACGTCGAGACCGGCCACGCGGACCGGGTCAGCCGGCTCGCCGTGGCGGTCGGCCGGGAACTGGGCGTACCCGAGCCGCAGCTGCTGGAACTGCAGTACGCGGCGCTGATCCACGACATCGGGCAGCTGTCGCTGCAGGACCCGATCCCCGGCGGGGCCACCGTGCTGGTGTCGCCGGACGACCAGCGGCGGATCGCCGAACTGGGCGCCGAGGTCATCGAGCAGGCCGACATGCAGGACAGCGTGGCTGAGATCGTCCGCCTGCAGAGCGAACCGTGCCGGGGCGAGCCACCGCTGAGCAGCCGGATCATCCGGGCCGTGAACGCCTTCGACGACCTGGTGGGCAGCTCCGCCGACGCGGCACGGGCCACGGCGGTCATCGACCGGCTCCGGCTGGACGCCGGCGCCGAATACGACCCGGAGGTCGTCGGTGCCCTCGGCCGTATCATCGCCCGGCGGTCGGTGCTGCCCGCCTGACCGGCCCCCGCCGATGCTGCCCGGCCGACCGGATCCGGCGGGTCCTATGCTGCTCAGTGCCTGGCAGCACCGGGGCCGGCGGCGGCGCCCGGGCGGGGAAGGGAGCGAGCGGTGACGGAGGTCCGAGCGGAGATGGTCGCGAACGTCTGGAAAGTGGTCGCCGCCGAGGGCCAGCAGGTCGGCGCGGGTGACACCCTGGTGATCCTGGAATCCATGAAGATGGAGATCCCGGTGCTCGCCGAGGACGCGGGTACCGTGTCGAAGCTGCACGTGGCCGAGGGCGACGTCATCCAGGAGGGGGACCTGATCGCCGTGCTCGACTGAGCGCCCGGCGGGTCAGACCCCCGTGGTCGAGCGCGGGTAGGCGATCTCCGGATCGGTGATGACGTTGACCAGGTACGGGGCGCCCGCGGCCAGGGCCCGCCGCAGCGCCGGGCCGACCTGGCCCGGCTCGGTGACCAGTTCGCCCGCGCCACCGAGGGCTCGCACCACCTCGTCGTAACGGCAGGCTGGCTGGAGTCCGGCGGCGACGTCATACCCGTACAGTGCGCGCATCGGGTGCTTCTCCAGTCCCCAGCCGCCGTTGTTGCCGCAGATCATGACGACCGGGAGGCCATGCCGGACCAGCGTGTCGGCGTCCATCAGCGAGAAACCGGCCGCCCCGTCCCCGAGCAGCAGCACCACCTGGGCCGACGGCCAGGCCAGCCGGGCCGCGATCGCGTAGCCGAGGCCGGTGCCCAGGCAGCCGAACGGACCCGGGTCGAGCCAGTGCCCCGGGCGGGCCGGTTCCACGTATTTGCCGGCGAACGAAACGAAGTCCCCGCCGTCGCCGATCACCACGGCGTCATCGGCGAGCAGCCGGGTCAGCTCACCATAGATCCGCATCGGGTGGATCGGCCGCGCACCGCTGGCCAGCAGCCCGGCGTCCGCGGCGATCGCGGCCCGCGCCGTCTCCTGCAGCCGGCCCAGCCAGGCCGGCTGGGCTGGGGACGCGCCGGGCTCGGCGGCCAGCCCGGTGAAGAACGCGCTGAGATCGCCGGCCGCCGACCCGGCCAGTGGGCGGTGCGCCGCCAGCTGGCCGGGGGAATCGGCCACGTGCACGACCCGGGCGGCCCCGTCGCCGTGGCCGAACTGCCCGTAGCCAAGCCGGAAGTCCAGCGGTGCGCCGGCCACCAGCACCAGGTCCGCCTCCCGGAACGCTATCGAGCGGGCCCGGGTGACCAGCAGCGGATGGCCCGGCGGGATGATGCCGCGGCCCTGGCCGTTGGCGATGACCGGGATCTGCAGCTGCTCGGCGGCCCGGCGGGCCGCGGATTCCGCGCCGTCCATCCAGACGTCCGAGCCGAGCACCAGGACCGGCCGCTCGGCCACGGCCAGCAGCCCGGCGATCTGGCTGATCGCCGCCGGGTCCGGCCCGGGCCGCGGCGCCGCGGCCGCGGCAGGCAGCTCGGTCTCGGCCTTGCCGTACAGCGCCTCGAGAGAGACGTCCAGGAACACCGGCCCGCGGTGCGGTGCGGCCGCCAGCCGGAATGCCTCGTCCACCGAGGCCGCCACGTGCGCCGTCGTGTGCTCGGTCCAGGCCCGCTTGGTGACCGGGGCCAGCAGCGGCGGATGGTCGATCTCCTGCAGGCTGCCCGCGCCCCAGCGGTAGTCGGGGGCCCGGCCGCCCAGCACGACGACCGGCGCGCCGTTGAAGTGCGCCGTCACGACCGCGCTGAGGCTGTTGGTCACGCCGGGGCCTGCCGTCACCACCGCCAGGCCCGGGGCCCGGGTCAGCCGGGCCGTCGCTTCCGCGGCGAACACCGCCGTCTGCTCGTGCCGGACGTCGATCAGCCGGAGTGGGGGATCCGCGTGCACGGCGGCGTCGTACAGCGGGAAAACGTGCCCGCCGGACAGCGTGAACATGGCCGTGACGCCGTGCCGCCGTGCCGCCTCGACCGCCAGCGTCCCCCCGTGCCCGGCCAGGACCCGGGGGGACGGTGCGTCATCGCTCACGCGGCGATGTTACCAGTGAGTTAACCGACGGGGGGAGAGCCGGGGCGTGCTCCCGACGCGGACGCGGCGGCGGGGACCGGCACCGGGCCGCTGCGGGCTGGCCCGGGGCGCTAGCCGGCGTCCGGTACGAACATCCCGCCGAGGGCGGGGGCCAGGCTGCGCCGGGCGGCGCCGAGGAAGGCGCCGCCGCGCAGCCGCCCGGATCCCTCCGGCAGCCTCCCGGCCAGCGGCTGGCCCGCCACGGTGGCCAGATCGCTCAGATTCGACCGCTCAGCCAGGCCCGGCTCGGCGGGCCAGCGGCCGATGATCACGCCCGCGCGGCTGAGTTTGCGCGCGGCCAGCGCCTCCAGCGTCAGGGCCGTGTGGTTGAGCGTGCCCAGGCCGGCCGCGGCCACGATGAGCACCGGCGCGTCCAGCATGGCGGCCAGGTCCGCGACGGTCGATCCGGCCGGATCGTACCGGACCAGCAGCCCTCCGGCTCCCTCCACGATGACCAGATCCCGGTCCTCGGCCAGCGCCGCGATGTAGCTCGCCGCCGCCCGCAGGTCCAGCGGAGGACGTCGCGCGGACCGCGCGGCCGCCTCGGGCGACAGCGGATCCGGGTAGCGGGCAAGCTCGTGCAGGTCGGTCAGGCCGGTGCACGCGGCGACCGCGGCGAGATCGCCCGGCGCCCCCGGCGGCTCGCCGGTCTGGGCCGGCTTGACCACGGCGACACTTTCGGCGCGGGAGCACGCGAGTGCCGCGATGGCAGCCGTCGTGATGGTCTTGCCGACGTCCGTCCCCGTTCCGCTGACCACGAGCAGCCTCACCGGGGTAACCGCCGCAGCCGGGTAACGAACTTGTACCGGTCGCCGCGGTACCAGGACTGGGCCCACTCGACCGGCTCTCCGGTCACGTCCACCGCGTGCCGGGACAGCAGCAGCAGCGGCATGCCGGCGTCGACGCCCAGCAGGTCGGCGGTGTGCGGATCGGCCAGCACGGTCTCGATCGTTTCCTCGGCCTCGGTCAGCCGGACGCCGTAGGCGGAGCCGAGGGCCTCGTACAGCGAGCTGTGCCGGTTGAGCTGCTTGCGCAGGCCAGGGAAGCGGCGGGCGGGCAGGTGGGAGGTGTCTACCGACATCGGCTCGCCGTCGGCCAGCCGCAGCCGGTGGATGCGCAGCGCCCGGCCGCCGGGCCGGATGCCCAGCAGCAGGGCCAGGTCCTCGTCGGCGGCGATGTAGCCGATCTCCAGGATTCTCGTCTGCGGGTGCAGGCCGTGTGCCCGCATCCCTTCGGTGTAACTGGCCAGCTCCAGCGACTGCGCCACCTTGGGCTTGGCCACGAACGTGCCCTTGCCCTGCTGGCGCACCAGGCGCCCCTCGACCACCAGCTCCGCCAGGGCCTGCCGGACCGTGGTGCGTGACGTACCGTAATCGCGGGCGAGCTCGCGTTCCGGCGGGACGGGGCTGCCCGGAATCATCGTTTCGATGAGCTCGAGCAGCTGGCGCTTGACCGTGTAGTACTTGGGCAGCCGGGGCAGCGGGCTCGGCAGCGCAACGCCGGGCGCGCTTTCCCTGACCGGGGCCGTGGCGGGGACCGTGGCTTGATGGCCGGGCCCGCCGGCTTTCTCCGGCGGGACCGAAGACATCGGGACGGGGGAGACGGTCATGGCCACTTCCTTCCCGCTCATGCGGTTATCCGGACATGATCTCTCACCGCACCCAGTGCGCGGAATGCCGAAGTGAGGTCAACTTCTGTGAGGTTGGCCCGGGCCGTCAGGCGCAGGCACGCGTGGCCGGAGGGAACCGAGGGTGGCCGGAAGCACCCCGCGCGGACGCCGAGGCGAGCGCAGATCCGCTGGGCCTCCAGGGCGGCGCCTGGTTCGCCGAGCGTGATCCGGACGACGGCGGCGGCCGGCGCCGTAACCTTAAAGCCCAGCTCCGCGGCCATAGCTGCGAGGCGCCGCGCGTTGGCCTGGGCCTGCCGGCCGAGGCCCGGCTCGCCGCGGACGATGGCCAGCGCGGCGCGGGCGGCCGCCACACTCGGCGGCGCCAGGCCCGTGTCGAAGATGAATGCCCGGCCCACGTCGACGAGCGTGCCGATGATCCCGGCCGCGCCGGTGACCGCGCCGCCCTGGCCGGCCAGTGACTTGGACAGGGTGAGCGTCCTGACCACGTGCGGATCACCCGCAATACCGGCCGCGGCGGCCACGCCGCGGCCGCCCGGGCCGAGCACGCCGAACGCGTGGGCCTCGTCCAGGACGAGCAGCGCCCCGTGCGCGCGGGCGGCCCGGTGCAGGTCGGCGACGGGGGCCTGGTTCCCGGAGACGGAGAACACCGTGTCGCTCACCACGATGGCCGCGGGCTCGGCGCGGCAGGCGAGAGCCTGCCCGACCGCACGGGGGTCGGCGTGCGGGGTGACCACGACGCGGGCACGGGCCAGCCGGCAGGCGTCGATCAGCGAGGCGTGGTTCGCGGCGTCGGAAACGATGAGGACGCCCGGGCCGGCGCGGTCGGCACCGAGGGCCTGCGCGAGGGCCGTGATGACCGCGAGGTTGGCCAGGTACCCCGAGGAGAAGACGAGCGCGGCGGCCGCCCCGCAGAACGCGGCCAGATCGTCTTCCAGCCCGGTGTGCAGTTCCGTTGTCCCGGTGACCAGGCGTGATCCGGTGGAACCGGTGCCCCACCGGCGCGCCGCGGCGGCCGCCGCCTCGGCCAGCCGCTCATCACCCGATAGCCCCAGGTAGTCGTTGGACGCTAGGTCGACGCTCCCGTCCGGGCCAGGTGCACGAGCGTGCAGGCGCCGGCCCAGGCCGCCGGCCTGGCGTGCCTGCGCGGCCTGCTCCAGCATCGCCAGCGGATCCGGCCGGGCCTGCCGCCGGGGTGGCTGTGCTGCTGGTTGCAGCGGGTGCGGCTTCATGGGTCCTGATAGGTTTCCCCAGCGTGCGGCCGCCGTCAAGGGGGGAAGGGCCCGGGATCCCCGCGCCCAGCGGGGGAACGGGAACCCGTGCACGGCGGCAATCAGGGCCCGGCGGGTGCGATGATGGACGGGTGCCCACGCTCACCGACCTGGCTAGCCGCCATACCAACCTGACCAGCGCAGACCTGGAGTGCCTGCACGCGCTGGTGTCGGATTGGCAGCTCCTGGCCGACTTGTCGTTCGCCGATCTGATCCTATGGGCACCGGTCCGTGACGGTAGTGGCTGGGTGGCGCTGGCCCAGATGCGCCCGACCACCGGGCCCACCTCGTTCCAGGACGACGTGGTCGGGACGCTGGCCCAGCCGGGGGCCAGGATGCTGCTGGAGACGGCGCGGGACGAGCGCAGGATCTGGCGGGAGAGTGACCCGGACTGGACCACGGGCGTGCCCGTGCGTGCCGAGACCATCCCGGTGACCCGGGCAGGCCGGGTGATCGCCGTGATCGAGCGGAACACCAACCTCAACTCCGCGCGCACGCCGAGCCGCCTGGAACTGACGTACCTGCAGGGTGCCGACGACCTGGCCCGGATGGTGGCCGAGGGGACGTTCCCGTTCGGCAGTGAGCTGGCCACGCTGGCCCGTTCGCCGCGCGTCGGTGACGGCCTGCTCCGCCTCGGCCGCGCCGGGCGCGTCACGTACGCGAGCCCCAACGCGCTGTCCGCGTTCCGCCGGCTCGGGCTGGCCACCGACCTGGTGGGCGCGGAGCTGGGGTCGCTGACCGCGAAGCTGTGCGCCTCCTGCGGCGGCCCGCTGGACGAGTCGCTGATGCTGGTGGCGTACGGCCGGGTCCCGCGCGATGCGGAGATGGAGGGCAACGGGTCGATCGTCCAGCTGCGCTCGATCCCGCTCATCGTGGGCGGCAGCCGGACCGGGGCCCTGATCCTGGTGCGCGACGTGACCGAGCTGCGCCGCCGCGAACGTGAGCTGATGACCAAGGACGCAACGATCCGGGAGATCCATCACCGCGTCAAGAACAACCTGCAGACGGTGGCCGCGCTGCTCCGCCTGCAGGCCCGCAGGCTGCGCGGCCCGGAGGCGCGGGCGGCCCTCGAGGACGCGGTGCGCCGCGTCGGCTCGATCGCGATCGTGCACGAGACGCTCTCGCACGCGCCCGACGAGATCGTCGCCTTCGACGAGGTCGCGGACCGCGTCGTGATGATGGCCTCCGAGGTCGCCGGAACCGAGATCCGGGTCACACCCAAGCTGACCGGCACGTTCGGCCTGCTGCCGGCGTACATCGCGATGCCGCTCGCGCTGGTGCTGACCGAACTGCTGCAGAACGCGCTGCAGCATGGCTTCGCCTACCCCGAGCCGGTGGCCGGGGAGACGCAGCGGTCGACCGGCAGTGTGGAGGTCAGCGCCGTCCGCGGGACGGACCGGCTGACGGTCGTGGTCGTCGACGACGGGGTCGGGCTGCCGGAGGATTTCGATCCGGAGTCATCCAGCTCGCTGGGGCTGCAGATCGTCCGGACGCTGGTGGTCGGCGAGCTGGGCGGCAAGCTGGAGATCACGCCCCGGGCGGAGGGCGGCACACAGGCACTCGTCGACCTGCCGGTAGCGGAGGACGACCGACCCGGCCCCGTCAGCGATTAGCCGATGCGCCGGAGGCGACGCGCTGGGAGACGGTGCGGACGTCAGCCGGATACGGTCTGCGCGTGCGCCCGGGCCCGGAGCCGTAGCGTGCGCCGCTTCAGGGCCCGCCGTTCGTCCTCGCTCATTCCGCCCCACACGCCGGCGTCCTGGCCAGAGTCGATGGCCCAGTGCAGGCACGAGTCCATCACCGGACAACGATGACAAACACGCTTCGCTTCGTCGATCTGGAGAAGCGCAGGACCAGTGTTCCCGATGGGGAAGAACAGCTCAGGATCCACGTCACGGCAGGCGGCGTTATGGCGCCAGTCCATGAGGTCACTCCTTCGGGGCGCGACGGCCGCACGTCGGCTGCTTTGGCTCCCGTGCGTCCGGCTATCAAGGCTTGTGAATGATTTCACGAGCTATGCAACGTATCGATTTCAATTCTTTCCCATATAAAGCTGTGCCCGCTGGCGAGCTGCCCGGAGCTGCGTCTTAGCCCAGGCACACTTGGGAAATCCGGGAACGTGCCTGGTGCCGGTAACACCTGGCAGGGCTCCCGCCCGGCATGGTTTAAAGCTTCTCAAGCGTGCCGCCGGGAACGCAAGAGGCCACAACAGTGATCTTCGGCAATTCAATGTGACCTGAATCACAATTAATGCCCGAACAGGTAGTTTGCAGCATGCAATATCCCGGGCGGCGGACTCAGGCGATTACCCGCAGCGCCTTGGGCACCGAGCGAAATGTCACCGACGTCGCCTCACCGACGAACTCCCCGTCCACCTGCACGGCCGCCGGCCACGCCGAACGCATCGTGAGCTGCGGCTCATCGTGCCGGATCACCACGTATTTCCCGGCTGGCGCCCGGCCCGTCCACCCCATCATCTGGCGCATCGCGTTGAGGGTGGAAAATGTCCGCAGCCGCCGCAGCGCGAACACGTCGAGGCCGGTGTCGAACGACGCGGCCGGGGTGGGGCTGACCGGACGGCGGCCGACGTAGGACCAGGGTGTGGTGTTGGACACCAGCGCCATGCCGAGGGGCTCGATGACGGTTCCATCCGCCGTCTCCAGGGCCAGGCGTGGATGACGCCGGTCGGTGCGCAGGTAGTACTCGCGCAGCGCCATCCGCATGTACAGGCCGGGGGAGGCCTGCCCGCCGTGGGCGCGCTTGTCCTCTACCGCCCGGACGACCTCCGCGTCCCAGCCCAGCCCGGCGTTGAACGTGAAGTAACGGTCCCCGGCCAGGCCGAGCCCGATCGTCCGGGTGGTACCGGCGGCCAGCCGGGCACCGATCACCTTGATGGCGTCGACCGGATCGGCGGGAACCCCGAGATCACGGGTGAAGACGTTGGCGTTCCCGCCCGGGATGGCGCCGATGGCGGGCAGTTGCGCGGCCGTCGCCGGCGAACGCTCCGCGCGGTCGGTGGCCGCCTGCATCAGCCCGTTGACCACCTCGTTGATCGTCCCGTCGCCGCTGAGCACCAGCAGCGCGTCCCTGCCCTCGGCGGCGGCCGCGGCGGCGATGTCCCGCGCGTGCCCCCGGTAACGTGTTTCCACCGTCTCGAGGTCGGCCTCGGCGGCCAGCGAGGCCGCGATGAAGTCCAGGATGGGTTTGGTCGTCGTGGTGGCCCGGGGGTTAACGATCAGCAGCGCGCGCACGCGCATAGGCTAGTCCCGGGGAAGAAGGGTGCAATACATGCGACCACGTCCGCCGACGTTGCTGCTGGCCGCGGCGGTCCAGGGCGTCGAGGCTGCCGGGCTCCTGGCCGCCGCCGTGCTGAGCGCCGTGGACACCGCCGCCGGGCGTTCCTACGAGCGCAGCAGCGGGATCGCGCTGACCGTCATCGCGTTCGGCGCGGTGGGGATCGTTGCTTTCATCGCGTGGGGCATCTACCGTGTCCGGCGCTGGAGCCGGACACCCGCGCTGCTCACCCAGCTGTTCGTCGGGACCACCGGGGTCTACCTGCTGGAAGGCCACCGTCTCGACTGGGGCGTGCCGGCCCTCCTGCTGGCGATCGTCGGCTTTACCGGGCTCCTGCTCCCGCCCAGCCTCCGCGCCCTGGCCACCGGGCCGGCGAGCGCGGAGCCCGGGGAGGCAGCCGTCCCGCCCGCCGCCCAGCCAGCCGGCAAAGTCCCCGGCAAGGCCACCCAGGCCGCGGTGCGCAAGGATCAGCCGGGCACCCGCCCGGCTCCCCCGGCGGCCAGGACCGCCCGCCCGTCGGGCAAGAAGGCATCCTCGCGCCGCCGCTGACCGCCGCCCGCAGCCGTCCTACTCGTCGGTGGTGAGGCCGTCGCGGAGCTGGGTCAGGGTCCGGGCCAGCAGGCGCGAAACGTGCATCTGGGAGATCCCCAGCTCGGCCGCGATCTGCGACTGGGTCAGGTTGCCGAAGAACCGGAGCAGCAGGATCTTCTTCTCCCGGGGTGGCAGGCGCTCGAGCAGCGGCTTGAGCGACTCCCGGTACTCGACGCCCTCGAGCGCCTCGTCGACGATGCCGAGTGAGTCGGCGACGGCGGGCGCGTCTTCATCGCCGGAGTCGGGTGCGTCCAGGGAGACCGTGGAATAGGCGTTAGCCGACTCCAGGCCCTCCAGCACGTCTTCCTCGCTCATTCGCAGGTGCGCCGCGAGCTCGCTGACGGTTGGCGCGCGTCCCTCGCGCTGGGCGAGCTCACCGATCGCCTTGGTCAGCGAGAGCTTGAGCTCCTGCAGCCGGCGCGGCACGCGTACGGCCCAGCCCTTGTCCCGGAAGTGCCGTTTGATCTCGCCCACGATGGTGGGCGTCGCGTACGTGGAGAACTCCACGCCACGCTCGAGGTCGAACCGGTCGATCGACTTGATCAGGCCGATGGTGGCCACCTGCGTCAGGTCGTCCAGCCACTCGCCCCGGTTGCGGAACCGCCGCGCCAGGTACTCGACCAGGGGCAAGTGCAGCTCTACCAGCGAGCCGCGGATCCGCTCCCGTTCCCGGCTGCCCTCCGGCAGGGCCGCGAGCCGCTCGAACAGTTCCCTGGCCCGGGCACGATCCGGGACGGCGTGGTCGTCCCGCGCGACAGCGGTGAGCGTGTCATCGGCGGGGCGCGCCTCGTACTCTTCCGTCACCCGGACGTCCTTTTCGGTCACCTGGACCTCGCTTTCGGTCACCCGGACCTCGAAATCTGCCATCAAGACCCCGACGCCCCGCGCTGCTTCCGCAGCACGATGGCTACCCGGTCGTCCGGCTCCAGCCGCGAGTCGACGTCTCCGGCCAGCGCAGACAGCACGGTCCAGGCGAACGTGTCCCTGGCCGGGGTGCGCGGCTGCGCCGCGACCACCGACACGGTGATCGTCATCTGGTCCGCGCCGAGATCGAAGTCGCATTCCAGGTTGGTGCCGGGGATGGCCTGGGCGAGCAGCATGGCGCAGGCTTCGTCGACGGCGATGCGCAGGTCCTCGATCTCGTCGAGGGTGAAGTCCAGCCGCGCGGCCAGGCCGGCGGTCGCGGTCCGCAGCACCGACAGGTACGCGCCCTCGGCGGGCATGCATACCCGGACGCGGTCGCGGGCATCGCGGTCGGCCGCGACCGCACCAGAGCCCGGCATGGCGCGCGGGCCGGTCTGCCTTGCGGTGGTCTCTTCGGTCACGTCACTCCTTCAGGCGGGCTGAGCCTGCCGGTCGCATGCAACCTATCGTCCGCGGCGCACCGGTTCCGGCGTGCCGCGGCGGCGATCAATGATCGCACGCGCGCGAGCGGGACGGGGCCACGCTGCCCCGGGGCAGACCGGGCAGCAGCGCCCGGAACTGACGCCACCGCCCGCCGCTCAGCTGGCGACCGGATGGGGTCAGGTTAGCGGCCCGCCGGTGCTGTGTGCGCCGGTCCGGGCCGGGGGATTACTCCGAAAATACCCCGGATAACGCCGTCCGGATATACCGCGAGGGGCCGCGATCCTGTCGCGGCCCCTCCTACGGTGCGTCGGCGATGTGACTGCGGATGTGACTGCGGGCGGTCAGCCCTGCTTGGTCTCCCAGAAGATCTTGTTGATCTCGTCGATCTTCGCGAGCAGCCGATCGGCCACGGCCGGGTCGGTGCTGGACTTGGTGCCGCCACCGCCGCCCGCCAGCTTCGTCGCCTCGTTGAACAGCGTGTTCAGCTGGGGGTACTTCTCGAAGTGCGGAGGCTTGAAGTAGTCGGTCCACAGCACCCACAGGTGGTGCTTGACCAGTTCCGACCGCTGCTCCTTGATGATCAGCGCCCGGGCCCGGAACTCGGGGTCGGTGTTCTGCTGGTACTTCTCGTCGATCGCCTTGACGGATTCGGCCTCGATGCGGGCCTGCGCGGGGTCGTAGACGCCGCAGGGCAGGTCGCAGTGCGCATAGGCGACGGCCTTTGGTTCGAGCAGGCGTGCAAGCAGCCTCATCGATCCACCTTCCGTAGTGTCTGTCAGGGATAACAGCACCGACACTACCCCGCGCACCCCAGCCGGCACCGGAGGGCCTCCATGCAGTGGCCGCTGTTGCGGATCGCCGTCGCCGAGCGGTCCATGGAACCCGTGCTGTGGCCGGGGGACTGGCTGCTCGTCCGGCGGACCCGCCGGGTCCGGCCGGGGCAGATCGTGCTGGCCCGGCACCCCGGGCGCCCCACCCTGCTGCTCGTCAAGCGGGCCGGGCGGCGCGAGGCCGGTGGCTGGTGGCTGGAATCGGCGAACCCCGCCGCCGGCGCCGTGGACAGCGCGCGGTTCGGCGCGGTGCCGGACGAGCTGATCGAAGGGCGGGTCCTGCTCCGCTACTGGCCGCTTCGCCGCCGCGCCCGCCGCTGATCAGCCGTGCCATGCCGAACGGGCCGGGTGGCCCTCAGCCGTCCGCGCGGAGTGCTCCCGGCCGCGGGAAACGCGGAGACCCCACCCTGGCGATCAGGATGGGGTCTCCGGCGCTCAGGCGGTCAGTGCTCGAGCCTCGGCTCCGGCGCCTCGCCGGCCTGCCGGTTCACCAGGTCCAGCATCTCGTTCCTGGGCAGCTTCACCCGCATCGCCCAGTAGTAGATGAGCAGGCTGAACCCGGCGACGGCCAGTATGTCCCACCAGAATGGGATGTTGAAGGTGTTGGTGGGCGCCTGCGGGTGCTTGTCGCTTGACGCCGCGCCGCTGTACTGGCCCTGCCAGGAGAGGATGCCCAGGCCGATCAGCCACGCCGGCAGCCACACCGCGGACTTCCAGTCCAGCGGCGGCCGCTGCGGGTCGAACGCCATGAACGCGCCCATGATCACGTACCCGAGCACCAGGACGATGCCGAGCTTCCAGACCACCTCGAAGCCCGACCAGTAGATGAGCAGGTCGGCGAAGATGAACGCGGCCGGGCCGAGCACGGCGGCGGCCGGCATCCGGTATGGCCGGGATGCCTCGGGAACCTGGCCGCGGAACGCGCCCAGGGACAGCGGGGCCCCGGCGTACATCAGTACGCTCGCACCGGTGATCAGGCCGACCAGCGAGTGCCAGCTGGGGAACGGCAGCAGGAAGAGCAGTCCGATCAGGAACGCGAAGATCAGCCCGACCCACGGGATGCCGTTCCGGTCCACCTTGCCGAAGATCTGCGGGTAGTACCGGTTCCTGGCCAGGCTGTAGCTGACCCGCGACGTTCCGGTCGTGTAGATCAGGCCGGTGCCGGACGGCGAGACGAAGGCGTCAATCCGCAGGATCCACGCCAGCCATCCGAGCGCGACCAGGCCCGCGAGACCGGCGAACGGCCCGGACAGGATGGCCGTGTTGGTGATGCCCGGGAAGCCCTTGCCCAGCAGGTTGGCGGGCATCGCGCCGATGAACGCGACCTGCAGCAGGATGTAGATCGCGGTGCCGATCAGGATGGCCAGGATGATCGCCCGCGGCAGGTTGCGCCCCGGGTTCTTGATCTCCCCGGCCAGCTGGTCAGCCTGCTCGAAGCCGGAGTAGGCGAAGATGACACCCGCGGCCGGGAGCGCGCCGAACAGGGCCTTGATCCCGCCCGGCATGAAGCCTGCTCCCCCGGCGGTGAAGTTGCCGCCGTGGAACTTGAACAGCAGCACGATGATCGCCAGGACCGGGACCGCGACCTTCCACTACGTGATGACGTTGTTGACCCGGGCGAAGATGCGCATGGCCAGGAAGTTGACCGCAACGAAGACCGCCATCAGCACGATGGTGAACACGAAGCCGGCCCCAGTGACGTTTTTCGTCGTCGTGTCGTAGAGGCCGGGCCAGAAGTAGGAGGCGTACTGCATGAACGCGAAGCACTCGATCGGCGCGATCGTCACCGCCTGCACATAGGAGAAGAAGCCGAACGAGATGCCTGCCACGCTGCCGAACGCGAAGTGCGGGAACCTGGCCGTTCCGCCGGAGACCGGGTACATCGCGCCGAGCTCGGCGTGGCAGAGCGCCAGGACGACAACCACGACTCCGGCGATGGCCCAGGCCAGGACGGCGGCTCCGCCCACCGCCTGCGCGGCGTACAGCGCGCCGAACAGCCACCCCGAGCCGATGATCGACGTCTCGGACGCCCAAGTGGCCCCGATCAACCCGAGCTCTCGCTTGAGGCCGACGTCAGTCGGCCGGGTTACGGCGACCCCTGAAGTATCAGTTGCCATGGTCGAGTCCTTTTCCGATCGTGCCCCGTGGGGCGGGTGCCACCCGCGTGTCGGATCGTCGCGTGATGCAGGTGCGCGTTGTGTGTGCGCTAAGTGAGAACATCGCAGAGATACGGCTCTGACCTGAGAAGCGCTGACTTGGCGTCGTTTCGGTAACGCAGGTCACAGACTTGTACCCCCCTTTGGGGCTCCATGTCCCTCCGGTCCGGCCACTGCTCCTTTGGGTGCCAGTAAGGGAATTACCCACTTGCCATTACCGACCGATGTCTGGCGCATTTCAAAGAGGTCGCAGGCGGGACGCGCACAGTGGCGGACTTAGCCCTGCGCGGACTGTCCCGTTTCGGCCCCGGCTGAGCTGTTCCGCTGCCGGGCACGGAAAGCGGTGACGTTGGCCCGGTTCGCGCAGCGCTCGGAACAGTAACGGCGCGACCGGCTGGTGCTCGTGTCGATGAAGACGCCCTGACACGGGGCGGCCTGGCACACGCCGAACCGCTCGATGCCGAGCTCGGTGACGCGCACCGCGAGCCCCATGGCGGCGCCGGCCGCGTAGTTGCCCGCGACGCTGCCGCTGTCTGTGAAATGGACGTGCCAGCGCTGGCCGTCGTGCCCCGACAGCTGGGGGTGCACCGGATGCCGGATGAGCAGCGAGTTCAGCCGCGCGGCGACCTCCTCGCCCTGTCTCTCGGCGCACGCGCTGAAGATCTTCCTGAACTCGGAACGGAGCGCGCGCAGCGCATCCAGGTCCCGGCGGGACGCGCTTCCGCTGAGATGCTCCCGGTCGGCCACGAGCGTGTGCAGGCCGTCCAGGGTGGCCAGCCGGTCGTGGTTGTCCTCGTTGTAGGAGGCCGTGTTGACGAGCCTGACGGCGAGTTCCGCGTATGTGGCGAGGTCCACATCCGCTCCCCGGGCTGCGGGAGAAGTCGTACGCCGGCCGATAGGGCGGCAAACCGTTATGTAATGGCCTGCCCGCCGTGCCGGGTCTTATACCCTCGCGTGCCGTGCGCCCGGCGCCGCCGTGACACAATGAGTTAACGGGTGACCCCCGAACGATCCGAAGACGGCCGCACGGCGCTGGCGTACCTGACCGCCCGCGCTGGCCACGAACGGAAATCTGTCCGGACACCGTGCCAAGGGGTTCACCATGACACAGCTTTTGCCATCCCTCTTCTCCGCGCCGCCGGGCACTGCTGCCTGCGGCGATGCCCTGTCCGCCGATCCCGTGTTCCAGCTGCACCGGGGCGGCAAGATCGAAGTCAGCCTGTCGGTGCCGCTGGACGACCGGGATGACCTGTCGATGGCCTACACGCCCGGTGTGGCCCGGGTCTGCACCGCGATCGCCGACCAGCCGGAACTGGCCGGCGCCTACACCTGGGTGGCCAACACGGTCGCCGTCGTCTCGGACGGCACTGCGGTGCTGGGCCTCGGAGACATCGGCCCCGCCGCCGCGATGCCGGTGATGGAGGGTAAGGCCGCGCTGCTCAAGCGGTTCGCCGGCGTCGACGCGGTGCCGCTGTGCCTGGCCTGCACCGACGTCGATGAGCTGGTCGAGACGGTCGCGGCCCTGGCGCCCAGTTTCGGCGGCATCAATCTGGAGGACATCTCCGCGCCGCGGTGCTTCGAGGTGGAGGACCGGCTGCGCGAGCGGCTGGACATTCCCGTCTTCCACGACGACCAGCATGGGACCGCCATCGTCACCCTCGCGGCCCTGCGCGGGGCGGCCCGGCTGACCGGCCGGGACCTCGGTGACCTGCGGGCCGTGATCGCCGGCGCCGGGGCGTCGGGCATCGCGGTGGCCCGGATCCTGCTCAGCGCGGGTATCGGGGACGTCGCGGTCTCCGACAGCAAGGGCATGGTCTACCGGGGCCGGGACAGCCTGAACCCGGTAAAGGCCGCGCTGGCGGAGGTCACCAACACCCGCCGCCTGGCGGGCTCGACGGAGGCGGCGCTGCGCGGCGCCGACGTGTTCATCGGCCTGTCCGGCGCGGCCGTGGCGGAGTCGGCGATCCCCTCGATGGCGCCCGGCGCCATCGTGTTCGCCCTGTCCAACCCCACCCCCGAGGTGTCGCCGGAAGCGGCCCACGTGCACGCCCGGGTGGTGGCGACGGGACGGAGCGACTTCCCGAACCAGATCAATAACGTGCTGGCCTTTCCCGGGGTGTTCCGCGGTGCGCTCGACGTCCGCGCCGCGGAGATCACCGAGGGGATGAAGCTCGCCGCGGCGGACGCCATCGCCGCGCTGGTCGTCGACGACCTGGCCCCCGGCTACGTGATCCCCGGCCCCTTCGACCCCCGGGTCGCCCCCGCCGTCGCGAACGCCGTCGCCACCCAGGCCCGCACCGAAGGCGTCGCCCGCACCTAGCGCGAGGTTGGGGAGCAAACTCAGTCGTATTCCCTGACTTTGCTCCCCAACCTCCCCCGTGCGCCCGTTACCGGCCCAGCGATCCCGGGCCTTGGCCCGGGTGAGCGGCCGGTGCTATCGGCGAGCACCACATACGGGTTACGGCGAGGCGCCCGTTACCGGCCCAGCGAGCCGGGCCTTGGCCCGGGTGAGCGGCCGGTGCTATCGGCGAGCACCACATACGGGTTACGGCGAGGCGCCCGTTACCGGCCCAGCGAGCCGGGCCTTGGCCCGGGTGAGCGGCCGGTGCTATCGGCGAGCACCACATACGGGTTACGGCGAGGCGCCCGTTACCGGCCCAGCGAGCCGGGCCTTGTGCCCGGCGAGTGGCCGGTGTGTCGGCGAGTTACCACCGCGCGGGCGCGGAGCGCAGCGGGGGGTCCGGGGGGTCGCCCCCCCGGGCTAACACAGCGATACTCTCATCCCATGTTTGCTGTCACTGCTGCGCGTATCGACCAGGAAGATCCGCTGCACGGCCTCGAGCTGGGAGAGCGGCCCGAGCCGAAGGTGGCCGACGGCTGGACCACGGTCAGCGTGCGGGCCGCCTCGCTGAACCATCACGACCTGTGGACGCTGCGTGGCGTGGGCATTTCTCCCGACCGGCTGCCGATCGTGCTGGGCTGCGACGCGGCCGGGATCGACGAGGACGGCAACGAGGTCGTCGTGTACTCGGTGGTGGGCGACCCCGACGCCGGGGACGGCGACGAGACGCTGGACCCGCGGCGCAGCCTGCTGTCGGAGCGGTACGACGGCACGTTCGCGGAACGGGTCGCGGTGCCGCGCCGCAACCTGGTACCCAAGCCGGCGGCGCTGTCGTTCGAGGAGGCCGCCTGCCTGCCCACCGCGTACCTGACGGCGTACCGGATGCTGTTCGTTAAGTCCGGGGCCCAGCCGGGGTCGACGCTGCTGGTCCAGGGGGCGAGCGGTGGCGTGGCCACCGCGCTGATCCTGCTCGGCCGGGCGGCCGGCTACCGGATCTGGGTGACCAGCCGCAGTGCGGACAAGCGCCGCCTGGCCCTCGATCTGGGCGCGGATCAGGCGTTCGACTCCGGCGCGCGGCTGCCCGAGCGGGTGGACGTCGTGATGGAGACCGTCGGCGCGGCGACCTGGGCGCACTCGGTGAAGTCCCTCAAGCCCGGCGGGCGGATCGTGATCTCCGGCGCGACCAGCGGCCACGCCCCGCCGGCTGAGCTGCAGCGGATCTTCTTCCTGCAGCTGTCCGTGGTCGGGTCGACCATGGGCACCCAGGGCGAGCTGGGCCGGCTGCTGCAGTTCTGCGAGCAGACCGGCGTGCGTCCCCTGATCCATACCCGCGTGCCGCTGGCCGAGGCGCGCGAGGGCTTTGCGGCCCTGGCCCTGGGCGAGCAGTTCGGGAAGATCGTCTTTACGCTCTAGGGCCGGTCCGCGGCTCGGGGTCGGCGGGCGGTCCCTGCGTCTCGGCGTCCGGTGCCGGCCGGGCGTCCTGGGGGGCATGACCCGTGTCGAAGATCTCGCTCCGGACCCGGTCGAGCGTCTCGTCCAGGATGATCCGCAGCTCGGCGAGGGCGTCCTCACCGGCCGTCGCCCCCGACTGCCAGGCGAGCCGACTCAGGTCGCGGACGAAACCCTTCACCGTCTGCTCCAGGTCCTTCAGCAGCCCCGCGTCGGGTCCGCCATGCCCACCCGGCCAGCCTCGGCGCCCCGGCCAGTCAGCCCAGGCTGCCCAGGGGACACTCTCCCGGCCGGACCGGCCCTGCTCGCGTTCCTGCCGGGCCCATTCCTTCGCATCCTCGCGGATCCGCCGGGCCTGCTCTCGGGCCTCGTCGCGGACCCGGCGGGCGCGCTGCCTGGCCTCCTCCGCCGGCCCCCGGTCGCGGGCCAGCGCCGTGTCCGGCGACGCCTCGCCCGGCTCGTCCGGGCGGCGGGTGGTACGCGCGGCCCAGGTCAGCTCCTCGCGCAGGCTGCGCACGGTCTCCCGGACGTCTTCTTTGACCTCCCGGACGATGTCCCGCACCGAGTCCGACAGTTCCTGCTCAAGCTCGGCCAGTTCGTCTTCGCGGTCCCGCAGTTCCTGGCGGCCCGCCTCGGTGATCCGGTAGACCTTCCGCCCGTCCATTTCGTCGTGCGTGACCAGGCCTTCCTCCTCCAGCCGGGCCAGCCGCGGGTAGATCGTCCCGGGCGAGGGGGCGTATACGCCCATGAACTGATCCCGCAGCAGCCGGATCACCTCATAGCCGTGCCGGGGCTCCTCGTCGAGCAGCCGGAGCAGGTAGAGCCGGAGCCTGCCGTGGCGGAAAACCGGACTCATCGACCGTCGCCCTTCGTCTGTGCGTCATCGTGGGCCCCCGCCCCGTCCGTGGGCGCCGCATCGGTGGCCGCCGCCCATGGGTCGCCCGCCGTCGCCGCGCCGTCCCCGGCCGGTGCCTCGCGCGAGCCGTCCCGCGGCGGGCCGCCGGCTGCGCGGTCCTGCGGTGGCGCGGCGCCCGCGGGGCGATCCGGCGCCGGCCGGGTGTGCGGCACGCGGCGGAGCAGCGTCACCCGGCCTGACAGCGTGGTGACCGAAATATGACCGGTCCCGGCGCCTAGCGTACCGTTCACCGAACGCGACGCAGCGGAGTGTGCGCTGCTGAGGCGGTCAAACTCGCTGAGCACGCGCCCCGAGGCGGACCGCAGGTTGACCCGCGCGTCCGGGTCGGCGGGCAGGCGCAGGGCGATGTCGGATGACACCGTGGTGACGCGCACGTTGCCCGGCTTACCGAGATGGACGTCGGCGGTCACGCTGCCGCTGACGGTCTTGGCGTCCAGCCGGTCCAGCGACCCGCCCGCGAGCGTGAGGTCACCGGACACGGAATTGAAGGTGACGCTGCCGCTGATGTCCTGCGCCTCGACGTCGCCCCCGACCGTGTGCGCATCCACGCTGCCGGCCAGGCCGTCCAGCGTGATCGCGCCGGAGACGCTGCGGACGGAGGTGCGCGCGGTGACCCCGGACAGCACCGCGGTCGCCGCGACCACGCCGACCTGCGCGGGGCAGTCTCGCGGCACCGTGACGGTCATCTCGGCGGAATGGCTGCGCGGCCGCAGCCATTCGAGCAGGCCGTCCCAGCTCAGATCCTCGTAACTGACGGTCAGCACACCGTCTTCGTGGCTCACAATCAGCGGCTGCCCGCTGATCCGGGTGATATCCAGCGCCGGGGTCTCGCTGGTGGCCAGGATGGCGACGGATCCGGCGATCGTCCGTACCTTCAGCGCGGTCACGTCGTCGAACGCGAGACGCATGGGCGCGTCCACCGTCCATTGCGGCATCGGCTGTCTCCTGTCCGCCGTGGCGTTCCGGCTTCCTGCATACTCACGATATATCTTGTGTTAACCGCGTCAAGATGTATCGTAACGCCGTGAGTGTCCCGGGGGACACCGCGCGTTCCCGGCCGGACCGGGAACGCGGGCCCTGTCATTCGTCGTCGTCGAGCCGGGCCAGCCAGGTGGCCAGCCGGTCCACCGCGGTGTCGAACTCCGGGTTCAAATCCACGAAGTCCCGCAGCCGCCCGGCTAGCCAGGACAGGGTGACCTGCTCATCGCCCCGCTGCTCGTCCAGTTCCTCGATGCCGCGGTCGGTGAAGTACATCTGTTCTCCGTGCCGTTCCAGGGCCCGATCAGGCCAGGGCCGCCTCGATCAGCTCCTTGTGCGTCGCGGCATGCTGCTTGGCCGATCCGGTCGCCGGTGCCGAGCTGGCCCGCAGCGATACGAGCTCCAGCCTCCGGCCCAGCAGTTCCGGCAGCCACAGCGCCATCCGCGGCCAGGCGCCCATGTTTTCTGGCTCTTCCTGGGCCCACACGAGTTCCTCCGCCTGCGGGTACCGGGCCAGCTCGGCTTTGAGCTCGTTCAGCGGCAGCGGGTAGAGCCGCTCCACCCGGACGATCGCCGTCGTTGACCCAGCGGCGCGCCGTGCCACCAGGTCCCAGTAGATCTTGCCCGAGCAGAGCACGATCTTGCGCGCCCGCGCCGCGTCGAACTCGGCCGGCTCGCCGATCAGCGGCTGGAACCAGCCGCTGGTGAAGGCGGAGGCCGGCGACGTCGCCGCCTTCATCCGGAGCATCGACTTGGGCGTGAACACGATGAGCGGCTTGCGCCGCCCGGACATCCCCTGCCAGCGCAGCAGGTGGAAGTAGCTGGCCGGGGTGGTCGGCATCGCGACGGTCATGTTGTCCTGCGCGCAGAGGGTGAGGAACCTCTCGACCCGCGCCGAGGAGTGGTCGGGTCCCTGGCCCTCGTACCCGTGCGGCAGCAGCAGGACGACGCCGGAATGCTGCCCCCATTTCTGCTCGCCCGCGCTGATGAACTCGTCGATGATCGACTGGGCGCCGTTGAAGAAGTCGCCGAACTGGGCCTCCCAGGCCACCAGCGCGTCCTCCCGGGCCACGGAGTACCCGTACTCGAAGCCCACCGCCGCGAACTCCGACAACAGCGAGTCGTACACGTAGAACTTGCAGCTCCCGTTGTCGAACCGCTTGAGCGGCGTGTATTCGTTGCCGTTACGCCGGTCGACCACGACCGCGTGCCGCTGCCCGAACGTGCCACGCCGGCTGTCCTGCCCGACGAGCCGGACCGGATGGCCGTCCAGCAGCAGGCCGCCAAAGGCCAGCAGCTCACCGGTCGCCCAGTCGATGGTGTCCTCGGCGACCATGGCCGCGCGCCGGGCCAGCTGCGGCTGCAGCCGCGGATGCGGCGTGAAGCCGTCGGGCATGCTGACCTGGGTCTCGATCACCTGCTTGACGGTGTCGATCGTGATGGCCGTGTTGACGGCGGTGTGGTTGACCGGCCGTTCCTCGGGTTCCGGCCGGACGACCGCGCCCGGCTCGGGCGGCCGCTGCGTCGCCTCGCGCGTCTCGGTGAAGGCCCGTTCGAGCTGGCGCTGGTAGTCGCGCAGCGCCGCCTCGGCCTCCTCCATCGTGATGTCGCCCCGGCCGATCAGCGACTCGGTGTAGAGCTTCCGGGTGGAGCGCTTGGCCTCGATGAGGTCGTACATGAGCGGCTGGGTGAACGAGGGGTTGTCCGCCTCGTTGTGGCCGCGCCTGCGGTAGCAGACCATATCGATGACGACGTCCTTGTGGAAAGCCTGGCGGTACTCGAAGGCGAGCCTGCCGACCCGGACGACCGCCTCCGGGTCGTCCCCGTTCACGTGGAAGATCGGTGCCTGGATCATCCGGGCCACGTCGGTGGGGTACACGGTGGACCGGCCGGACTGCGGCCCGGTGGTGAAGCCGAGCTGGTTGTTGACCACGATGTGCACGGTGCCGCCGGTTCGGTAACCGCGCAGCTGGGACAGGTTCAGGGTCTCCGCGACCACCCCCTGCCCGGCGAACGCGGCGTCGCCGTGCATCAGCACGGGCAGCACCGTGAAGCCGCCGGAGCCGCCCTTGTCCAGGACGTCCTGCTTGGCCCGGACCACGCCCTCGAGCACCGGGTCGACGGCTTCCAGATGGCTGGGGTTGGCTACCAGCGTGGTGGTGATCTGCGAGCCGTCCGGGCTCTTGAACACCCCGTCCGCGCCGAGGTGGTACTTCACGTCGCCGGATCCCTGCGTGCTGCCGGGGTCCATGTTGCCCTCGAACTCGTTAAATATCTGCCCGTAGGACTTGCCCACGATATTGGCTAGCACGTTCAGCCGGCCGCGGTGCGCCATGCCCAGGACCGCCTCGTCCAGGCCCTCCTCCGCGGCTTCCGTGATCACCGCGTCCAGCAGCGGAATCAGCGACTCCGCGCCCTCGAGCGAGAACCGGCGCTGCCCGACGAACTTCGTCTGCAGGAACATCTCGAACGCCTCGGCGACGTTCAGGCGGGACAGGATGCGGATCTGCTCGTCATGTCCGGGCCGTTCGTGCGGCCGCTCGATCCGCGCCTGGATCCAGGCGCGCTCGTCCGGCTCCTGGATGTGCATGTACTCGACGCCGACCGTACGGCAGTAGGAGTCGCGCAGCACGCCGAGGATCTTGCGCAGCTTCATCAGCGGGCGGCCGCCGAAACCGCCGGTGGCGAATTCGCGCTCCAGGTCCCACAACGTCAGCCCGTGCTGGTTGATGTCCAGGTCGGGGTGCTTGCGCAGGGGGAACTCCAGCGGGTTGGTGTCGGCCATCAGGTGGCCGCGCACCCGGTAGGCGTGGATGAGTTCCTGCACCCGGGCGGCCTTGGTGATGTCGTCCTCGTGCCCGGCGGAGATGTCCTTGACCCAGCGGACCGGTTCGTACGGGATCTGAAGCGCGGTGAAGATGTCGTCGTAGAAGCCGTCCTCGCCCAGCAGCAGCTGGTGAATCCGGTTAAGGAACTCCCCGGACTGGGCACCCTGGATGATCCGGTGGTCGTACGTCGAGGTCAGCGTCACCTGGCGGCTGATGGCCAGCCGGGCCAGGGTCTCTTCCGCGGCGCCCTGGTAGGCGGCCGGGTATTCCATCGCCCCCACTCCCACGATGCAGCCCTGCCCCGGCATCAGCCGCGGGATGGAGTGGACGGTCCCGATCGTGCCCGGGTTGGTCAGGCTGATGGTCGTTCCCGCGAAATCCTCGACCGCCAGCTTGCCGATGCGCGCCTTGCGCACGACGTCCTCGTAGGCGGTCCAGAACTGCCGGAAATCCATGGTCTCCGCGCCCTTGATGTTGGGCACGAGCAGCTGGCGGGAGCCGTCGTCCTTGCTCACGTCGATGGCTATCCCGAGGTTGACCTGGTCGGGGGCCACCAGCACCGGCTTACCGTCGTCCTCGGCGAAGGAATCGTTCATGGCCGGCACGGCGTCCAGCGCCCGGACCACCGCGTACCCGATCAGGTGGGTGAACGAGACCTTGCCGCCCCGGCCGCGCCGGAGATGGTTGTTGATCACGATGCGGTTGTCGATCAGCAGCTTGGCCGGGATGTCCCGGACGCTGGTCGCGGTGGGCACCACCAGGCTGCTGGCCATGTTCGAGGCCGTCCGCGCGGCTGTGCCGCGCAGCCGGTTCCGCTGCCCGGGCAGCCGGCCCGCGGCGGGCTGCGCCGCCGGAGGCTGTGCGGCCGGAGGCTGTGTCGGCGCGGGGGCGGCGGGCCTGGTCGGCCCGGAGCCGGGAGGGGCAGGCGCCCGGGCAGCCGCCGTGGCGGGCGCCGGAGCGGCCGGGGACGGGGGCGCGGCCGGGGGCGCCGGAGCGGCTGGGCTCACGGGTGCGGCCGGGGCGCTTGGCGCCGGGCTCGCGGGCGAAGCCGGGGCGGACGCCGCCGGGGCGGACGTCGCGCCGTTGGGGACGGCGGTTTCCTCGTCCGTGGTGGTGCCGGACCGGTAGTCAGAGAAGAAGCTCCACCAGGCCTGGTCGACGGATTCGGGGTCAGCGAGGTAGCGCTGGTATAGCTCGTCCACCAGCCACTGGTTCGCCCCGAAGTCGGACGCATTCAGGTGCGGATCGGTCGCGGGCGGCCCAGCCGTCCGGCCAGGCGTGCGCTCCGCCGCTGCGCTGGCCGCCTGACGAGGCTGCTGGCTTGCTCTGAGGGACCCGTCCGGGCTCGCGGCGGCCTGCGCCGCCCCCGTCCGGGCCTGCTCCGATTCGCTGAGGTCCGCGTTAGCACGCGTTGACTCAGAAGACACGGCGGATATCGCCCACTTCCGCAGTTTGAATGCGATCTTTGCTCGGCATCAAGATTACCTGGGAGTTCTGGCCCGGGGGCCTGAAGAAATTAAGGCCCGTCCGTAACGCCTGTGGCACCTGTCACCTCACGTGGCCTGTATGGCGAATGAGACGGCCGCCGCTCCCGTAGAACGGCGGCGCCAGGCACTGGGCCGCCCGTCCCAGGTTATGGGCAGAGTTTTGGGCAGTATGTGCGAAAAGTCTGCCCATAAGTGCCGAAGGCGCTGGGCGCCGGCCTGGCCCCGGGGCGCCTGGCCGGCGTCGGCATCCCTTGCGGTGTGGCCCTGAGCTGCAGCGACCTCGAATACCCGGTCCGATCACGATGCCGGAAGGTACGATCGCGGCGTAGGGGACATAGGCCACCATCCGGTTTCGACGAGGCTTGTGCCCCGTCCAACTCCGAGGGAAAAGGTGAGTACGACAGGCAGCCCCTGGGATGGCGACGCCCGGCGTCCTCGCCGCGTGCGGATCCGTCGCCCCGACCATGGGGGAGCGGAAGCCTGGCGTGAGCCGGATTCCCCGGACGAATTCGGGCCCGGGCCGGCCCGCCGCTACACGCCTTCTGTGCCTGGCGAGCCGGGCACCGCCGGGGCCGTGCCGGGCTACCCGTACCCGCCAGAGTCGGCGTACCCGTACGAGCCGTCCGAGCCGTCCGAGGCGTACCCGTACGAGCCGTCGCCGCCGACGCATCCCGCCGGGCCGGGCTCCCCCTACGGACCCTCCGCCCCGGAGCCGGGCTACCTTGGCTACCCGGGCTACTCCGGTGAGGCCGGAGCAACGTACCCTTCCACGCCCTCCTATCCCTACGGGCAGACGCCTCCCCGCCCTGCGTCGGCCTCTGGTTACCCGTACGAACCGGAGGCGGCTTACCCGTACGAGCCCCAGCCGGCCCACCGCTACGAGCCGCCGGCGCCGTATACGTACGAGCCACCGGCCGCGTATCCCTACGAGCCGGCGCCGGCCTATCCGTACGAGCCGCCGTCGGTGTACCCGTACGAGGCGCCGCGGACGGGATATCCGTACCCGGCGCGGCCACCGGCACCGGGACCTGGTTACCCGTACGCGTTGGAAGCCGCGCCTGGCGCGGCGCCGCAACCCTACGCGCCGGCACCGGGCCCGGGCGGCCTAGGCGGCCCGCCGTCGGCGGGCCCGCGCGCGCTTGCGGGCCCCGGCGAACGGGAGCAGCCCGGCCCGGGCAACGGCGAATATGGGCCGGGTTACCGGCCGGTTCCCGCCGGCAACGGCCAGAACCTCGCACGCTACGGCCCGCGGACCGCGGACCGCGGAGGTAATGCGGTGCCTGGCCCTTACGCCCCCTCAGCTCCGCCCGGCTACGGGCCGGCACCTGGTTACGGCGCGACAGACGACACGGTCGCGTCAGCCCGCCCACCCGGGCGGCCGCCGGCACCACGCGAAAGCGCCCCCGGTTATGAGTTCGGTTACCCGGGCGACGCGCCCCCGCCGGGGCAGGCCGGCTTCGTCACGCTGGACGGAACCCCCGGTGACTTCGCCCGGCCGGACGGGGCTCCCGGCGGCCTTGATGACGACGCCGCCGCGTCCTACCGGACCCGGCCGACGGGGTACGCCTCCGCGCCGGCCATGACCCCGCCGGCCGGGCCGCCCGGTTCGGGACCGCCCGGGTTCGAGTTCCCCGGTTCCGGGCGGCCACGGGGCAACCGGACGGTGCCGCCGCCCCGGCGGCCGCTGCTGGCGCTCCCGGGCGGCCGGCCCGGTGACACCCGGGACCGGGACGGCCGAGGGGACGGCGAGGATGGCCGGCCCGGAGCCGGCGGTACGCGATGGGAACGGCTGCGCGCCCTGGTCTCCTCGCCCCGGACGTCCGGCGGCGCCGCGGACAGCGCCGCCCCCTCACCGTTGTCCGCGGCCGGCGTCAAGCGGTGGGCGGTCCGCGCCGCGCTCCCGATGGTGTCCATGATCGCGGTCGGTGTCGCGGTCGTCGCGGCCTTCGGGGGCGGCGACGGCGGGATTGGCCCGGCGCCTGCGAACCTATCGGTGGGCTTCCCGCCCGCCACGCCGGCCGGAAACGACTTCACCACCACCCCGGCCGACGCGGCGCGTGGCATCAGCCAGGCCCTCACGCAGGTGGCCAGTTCCGGCTCGCTGGTGGTCGCGGCCGGCTCACAGGTCGGCGCGCGTATCGGCCGCGCGCAGTTCTTCGTCTCCGCCGACGGCGGCCGGACCTGGGCCCTCGGCACCGAACAGGCCGCTGGCGGCGGGGATCCGGCGCCCGGGCACCCGGCGACCCTGATCGCGGGCGGTCAGGGCCAGTGGGCCGCGCTCGGGCCCAGCGCGATCTGGACCAGCCGCGACGGCATGGCCTGGACGCTGGCGTCGGCTCAGGGGATCGCCCCGCTGCGGGACGGGGACCAGGTGAACGTGCTGCGCCGGACGGCCGGGGGCTTCCTCGCCGCCGGCGAGAACGTGCCGCCCGGAGATCCGGCGGCGGCGGGCCCCGTCGTCTGGACATCCGCCAACGGCGTCAACTGGCGTCGGCTCGGCGCGGCCCAGCTGCATCTGAAGGCCGGTGGCGGCACGGCCGGGGCTCTCACCTCCGCCGCTGTGGCCGGGAAGAACATCGTCGTTTCCGGTGTGACCACCGCCAACGTCGCTCAGGGCACGGTGCGCTCGTCCGGGGTGTGGCGGAGCACGGACAACGGCACGACCTGGACCGCGGTAACCGTTCCGGTCAGCAACGGGGCGACCGCGGCGGTCGGCGGGCTTGCGGCGACGGCGAACGGGCTGGTGGCCGTGCGGCCGGGCCAGTCCAAGGCCGGGACCGGCGCCGTGGTGTTCACGTCCGCCGACGGCGCGGCCTGGAAGTTCGCCGCCACCGTCACCGCCCAGGGTGGCGCCGGGCTCACCGTGGCCACCGTGGACGGCGGCCCGGCGGGTGCGGTGATCACCGGCAGCAGCGCCGGCAACCTGCTCGCGTTCACCAGCATCAGCGGCACGGCCTGGCGGCCGGTGGGCGTGCTGGGCAGCGCCACCGCCGGGACCATCGCGGCGGTAGCCGTGACCACCGGCGGCGCCGTCGTTGCCGCGGGCAGCACCGCGGCCGGGCCACTCGGCCAGCAGCCCACGCTGACCCTCGACAACGCGGGACGGCTCACCCCGGTCAACTTCGCGCGTATCCCGGGCGCCGTCGAGCCCCAGGTCGCCGTCGGCGGCATCGCGGCCGACGGCAGCAGCCAGGTGGCCGTCGGCAGCGCTAACGGCTTCCCCGCGACGTGGTTCTCCGCCAACGCGGGAACCAGCTGGACGCGTGGCACCGGTGCGCCCGCGGCCGCGCTGACCCGGCCGGGCCTGCAGACGCTGACCAGCGTCGTGCACGGCATCGCGGGCTGGGTCGCGGTCGGGGGTGTCCAGGCCGCGACGGCCCAGCGCCCAGTCGTTGTCACTTCGGCGGCCGGCCAGGCCTGGCAGGCCGCCGACACTTCCCCCGCCTTCGCCGGCGCCGGGGTCTTCACCGTCGCCGCCGCGGCCGGCCGGGACGGTTATGTCATCGTCGGGCGCCAGCAGGTCGCGGGGCGCACGGTCGCCGCGGCCTGGTGGTCGGCCGGCCTCACCGGCTGGCAGCGGGGCACGGACGCGGCCGCCGGGGCGCTGGACGGGGCCGGGGTATCCCGGCAGATGCTGGCGGCCACCGCGGACGCGGGTGGCTTCGTCGCCGTCGGGGCCGCTGGTGCCCGCCCGGCCGCGTGGATCTCGCCGGATGGCCGCACCTGGCGGCCGGTAACCCTCGCGCTGCCGATGAATTCGGTCCGGGCACAGCTCCAGCGGGTGACCATCAACGGCCGCCGGATCGTGGCCACGGGGATGTCAGCGACCTCAGGCGGCCAGACCGCGCCGTTCGCCGCGCTGTCCGTCAACGGCGGCGCCACCTGGACCGAGTCCCTGCTGCCGTCCCCCGGCGGGGCAGCCACCGTCAACGCGGTCACCGCGACCGGCGCCGGGTTCACCGCCACCGGCACGTTCGGGGCCGACGGGCACCAGGATGTCGTCATCTGGACGGCGGCCGACGGGCTCAACTGGAAGACGAACTCCCCGTCGGTGACTGGCCTCGGCGGCCAGGGCATCCAGCAGATCACCGCGCTGACCGTCTCCGGCAGCACCCTGACCGGCGTCGGCTTCGCCGCCTCACCGACCGGCGAAACCCCCACCATCTGGCGGTCCCCGATCCGGGGCTGAACGGGTGGACACTCCTATCAATGTGCAAATTCTGCGGCTGTCACGGCAGGAACTGCACAAGTTCGGGAAGAGCGATCGTTAGTTGAGGGTCTGGTGGGCGGGGGCGGCCGGCAGGGATGCGGGACGCGCTCAGGGGCGGGCGGTCTCGCCCGCGGGCCCGAAGACGTCGGCCCGGCGGTGCTCGAGGCTCGGCAGGGTCGCGCGGACCCGCGCCGTGAAGTCAAGGTCCACCTCGCCGACGGCCACTCCCGGGTATGGGCCCAGATCCAGCCGGACGGTACCGAGCGGGTCGATCAGCACGCTGCGGCCGATCCCGGTGGGCGCCCTGGTCGGCGGCTCGTCCGGGTCGGGCACCTGCCCGGCCGCGGCGACCCATACCGTGTTCTCGATGGCCCGGGCGCGGGCCAGCGTGATCCAGTGGTCTTCCTTGAACAGCCCGGCACCCCACGCCGCGGGCAGCACGATCAGGTCCGCGCCGCGCCCCGCCAGCAGCCGGGTCAGCTCGGGGAACCGCAGGTCATAGCAGAGCTGCAGGCCGGCCGTCAGCCCGGCCAGCTTGGCCAGCACCGGCTCACTGCCCGGCGCGATGAGGTCGGATTCGCGCTGGCCGAGCGCGTCGAACAGGTGCAGCTTGCGGTAGGCGGCCACCAGCTCACCGGACCGGTCGAACGCGACGGCGGTATTGAACACGCGGCCGTCCGGGCCCGGCTCGAAAATCCCGGCCACCAGGGCCACGCCCGCCGCACGCGCCGCGGCGGCCAGCGCCGTGCCGAAGGGGCCGTCCGGTGGCGCCGCGACCGGCCGCGGATCACAGCCGAAGCGGATCTGCGTCGCTTCCGGGAAGACGGCGAGGTCCGCGCCGCGCGCCGCCGCTTCGGACAATGCCGAACGGACCCGGTCAAGATTGACCGACGGCTGGGAGCTGACCGGGATCTGGCCGAGTGCGACGCGCATGCGCACAGCCTAAGCCGCCGCCGCGGCCTAGGCTGTGCGCGGACGTGATGTCATGGTCGGTGTGCACCGACCATTGCTGACCCGCCGCCTCACCGGCATGGGCACGACCATTTTCGCCGAGATGTCCGCGCTGGCCCTGGAGACCGGGTCGGTAAACCTCGGCCAGGGGTTCCCCGACACCGACGGCCCGCGCGCGATCGCCGAGGCGGCCGCGCGCGCGATCCTGGATGGCCGCGGCAACCAGTACCCGCCCGGCCCCGGTGTTCCCGAGCTGCGCCGCGCGATCGCGGACCACCAGCACCGGTTCTACGGCCTGGACTACGACCCCGCCACCGAGGTCCTCGTCACCGCGGGCGCGACCGAGGCGATCGCCGCGGCGATGCTGGGGCTGGTCGAGCCCGGCGATGAGGTCATCGCGTTCGAGCCCTACTACGACTCCTACGCGGCGTCGATCGCGATGGCCGGCGGGGTCCGGGTCCCGGTGACGCTGCGCCCGCCGGGATTCCGGCCGGATACCGCCGCGCTGCGGGCCGCGGTCACCCCGCGGACCCGGGCGATCCTGCTGAACTCGCCGCACAATCCGACCGGCGCGGTGTTCACCCGCGAGGAGATCACCGCGATCGCGCGGATCGCCGTCGAGCATGATCTGCTGGTCATCACCGACGAGGTGTACGAGCACCTGGTCTACGCAGGTGAGCACGTCCCGGTCGCGTCGCTGCCGGGGATGCCGGACCGCACCGTCTCCATCGGCTCGGCCGGGAAGACGTTCTCCTTCACCGGCTGGAAGATCGGCTGGGTCACCGCGCGGCCGGAACTGGTCGCCGCGGTCCGGGCCGCCAAGCAGTTCCTCACCTACGTCAGCGGCGGGCCGTTCCAGTACGCGATCGCCGAGGCGCTCGGGCAGCCGGACTCCTACTTCGCCGGTTTGCGTGACGACCTGCAGATGAAGCGTGACCTGCTCAGCGGCGGCCTGGCCGAGCTCGGGTTCGAGGTGTACCCGTCGGACGGGACCTACTTCGTCACGACCGACATCCGGCCCCTGGGGGAAACGGACGGCATCGAGTTCTGCGCCCGGCTGCCGGAACGGGCCGGCGTCGTCGCCATCCCGAGCGCCGTGTTCTATGACGACCGCGAGGCGGGCCGGACCCAGGTACGGTTTACCTTCTGCAAGCGGCCCGAGGTGCTGAAGGAGGCGCTGTCCCGGCTCACCGCCCTGCACCGCTGAGCCTGCACCGCTGAGCTGGCCCCGCTGGGGCATACCGCTGGGCCGCTGGGCCGCTGGGCCGTACCGCTGGGCTGGGCCGCTGCGGAGACTAGCCGAGGAGGCACGACGCTGGATGGACGCTGACCTGGTTCGCGCCGCCGAAGCGGCCCGGGGATTCATGCCACCGGAGGAGGGCCTCGCCCTGCACGAGACCGCCGCCGAATACGCGCCGGTCGGGCCGATCCTGGAGATCGGCACGTACTGCGGGAAGTCGACGATCTACCTGGCGGCGGCGGCGCGGGACTGCGGGCAGCTGGTCATCACCGTCGATCATCACCGCGGCTCGGAGGAGCACCAGCCCGGCTGGGAGTACCACGACGCCAGTCTGGCCGATCCGCGCACCGGGCGGATCGACACGCTGCCGCACTTCCGCGCGGCGATCGCGGCGGCGGGCCTGGAGGACTACGTCGTCGCGGTCGTGGGCCGGTCCGCGGACGTCGCCCGGCTGTGGCGGACGCCGCTCGGCCTGGTCTTCATCGACGGCGGCCATACCGACGACGCCGCCCTGGCCGACTACGGCGGATGGTCACCGTGGGTAACGGCCGGCGGCGCGCTGGCCATCCACGACGTGTTCCCTGACCCGGCCGCGGGCGGCCAGGCGCCCTACCGCATCTACCGGCGGGCGCTGGAATCCGGCGGCTTTACCGAGGTCCGCGCGGTGGGCTCACTACGGGTGCTCGAACGCACCGGCTCGGCCGCCCGGTGAGCCGCCGGCCGATCCGGCCGGGCAGCCGCACCCGTACGGGTCCGGCGCGCCTTCCGGGCCCGCGGCGCGCGCGGTCACGGCGCCGGCGCACGGCTCCCTGAAGATCCCCGCGCCGCCGGTGCTGCCGGACAGCGCGTCCGCCGCGAGGATAACGGCCGCCGCCGTCCAGGCGCTCCGTTCTGCCGGGTAGTGCTGCCGGTTGGCGAACTGCCAGCCGGTCCAGTAGCCGCCGGCCCGGTCCCGCAGATGCTGCACGTCGGCGAACAGGGCGGCCGCGGCCGCCTGCTGGCCCACCGCGTCCAGGGCCAGCACGAGCTCGCAGCTCTCGGCGCCGGTGACCCACGAATGGTCGCTGACGCAGCGCACGCCCAGCCCGGGCACGACGAAGGTCTCCCAGCCCGCGGCGAGCCGCTGCGCCGCCGCCGCGCCGCGGACCGCGCCGCCCAGCACCGGGTAGTACCAGTCCATCGAGTACCGGCTCTTGTCCGCGAAAGACTCCGGGTGGCAGGCGACCACGTGCGCGAGCTGGTCGGCGGCCAGTTCCCAGTCCGGCTGCGACTCGCCCACATAGTCGGCGAGCGCGACGGCGCACCGCAGCCCCTGGTGGATGCTCGAGCACCCGGTCAGCAGCGCGTAGTCCGCCAGCACGCCCTGGGCATCCCGCTCCCAGACGATCTCCCCGCCGGGGGCCTGCATGCCGAGTACCCACCCGACCGCCCGGCGGACCGTGGGCCACATCGCCTCGGCGAACTCGCCGTCCCCGCTGACCTGCAGCTCGTGCCAGACACCGACGGCCGCGTAGGCGGCGTGGTTGCTCTCCGCCGCCGGGTCGGTCACCGCGCCGTCCACGAACGTCCGCGGCCAGGACCCGTCAGCGCGCTGAGACCGGCGCAGCCAGTCGTAGGCCCGCCGCGCCGGGCCGCTGAGCCCGGCGGCACTCAGCGCCATCGCGCACTCGATGTGGTCCCACACGTCGACGTGCCCGTCCGGCCAGCGAACCGCGCCGGAAGGCTCCTGGGCGTGTTCGATGCTGCGCGCGGTGGCCAGCACGTCGGCGGTGCCGAGGACCCCGGGGACGGCCGGGACAGCGGCTCGTGCGTGCGGCTCAGGCGGCCGCATGCGTCTTCTCCGGGTCACCTTTCCCCGTGTCGGCCGGTATCCCGCCGCGGCCCGCCGGGCCGTCCCGTTGCTCCGCTCCCGGCGCCGGGGCCACCGCCGCCTCGTCCAGCCGCCTGATGGCGTAGACGATCACGCTCTTGCCGATGAGCGGGTTGAGGGCGCGCTCGGCCAGCCGCGTCGCGGCGGGCTGCCGCATGATGTCCCACACCAGCATGCGGTGGTAGGCCTTCGCCAGCGGGTGATCGTCATTGCCCACGCCGACCAGGCATTTCAGCCACCAGTAGGGCGCGTGCAAGCCGTGCGCGTGATGGTGGCCGGTGATCGCGAAACCGGCCCGGCGCAGCTTGGCCTCCAGCTCCACCCGGGTGTAGATGCGTACGTGACCGCCCGGCACCTCGTGGTACTCGCGAGACAGGCCCCAGCAGATCCGCTCGGGCAGCCAGGCCGGCACGGTGACGGCGGCGATGCCACCGGGCTTCAGCACCCGGGCGATCTCGTTGATGGCCTGCTGGTCGTCGAGGATGTGCTCGAACACCTCGGCCGCGATGATCCGGTCGAACGACCCGTCCGCGAACGGCATCGTGGTGGCGTCGCCGGACACGGCCGCGCTGGCCGCCGCCGTGGGCACCTGGCCCTCGGCGCGCATCGCCGCGCACATGCCCGCGACCGGGCGCAGTTCCGCCTCGTCCATGTCGAAGGCCACCACGTCCGCGCCGTGCCGGTACGCCTCGAACGCGTGCCGCCCGGCACCGCAGCCCACGTCCAGGACACGGTGCCCCGGCGCGATCCGGAGCCGGCTGTAATCGACGGTCAGCAAGGTTTCGTTCCTCCCGGCACCTGGTGGGCGTGACGCTGTGAGCGAGTGAGGCGGCGGTCTCAGCGCGCCCGGCGGCGGGCGGCGATGGCCCGTTCGTACCGGGCGGCGGTGGCCTGGGCGACCGCGGGCCACGCGAACTGCTCCTGCACCCGCCGCCAGGCCAGGCCGGACAGGCGGTCGCGTTCGCGTGGCGAATCATGCAGCCGCCGCAGCGCCGTCGCCAGTTCCTCCGGGTCGCCCGGCGTCACCAGCACGGCGGCGTCCCCGGTGACCTCGGGCAGCGCGCCCGCGCGGCTGGCCACCAGCGGCGTGCCCGAGGCCATGTGCTCGACCGCCGGCAGCGAGAAGCCCTCGTACAGCGAAGGCACGACGGCGATCTCCGCGCTGGCCAGCAGCGCGGCCAGGTCGGCTTCTGGCAGGCCGGGGGTGAACCGGACCCGGTCGGCCAGCGAGAGCTCGGCGACCAGCCGCTCGGTCTCCCCGCGCGGGGCCGGCTTGCCGACCACCGTGAGGTGCACGTCGCGCTCGGTCGCGACCTTGGCGACGGCGCGGAGCAGCACGGCCACCCCCTTGACGGGGGAGTCGGCGCTGGCCACGGTGACGATCCGGCCAGGAACGCGCGCGGTCGCGCGGGGCCCGCGGGGACGGAAGACGCGCGTGTCGACGCCGAGCGGGATGATGTCCACGCTCCCGGGGCGCAGCCCGAAGTCACGGTAGATGTCGCAGCGGGACGATTCGGAGACGGTGATGACCGGCCCGGCCTTGGCGGCCTGCCGCGCGACCCGGGCCTGCATCCGGACAAAGCTGTACCAGCGGCGCCGGGACAGCCGGGCCAGCCCCCGGGTGGCAGCCAGTTCGATCCGCCGGTCTACGCTGATCGGATGGTGGATGCTGGTGACCAGCGGCAGCCCCAGGCGGGGCACGCCGAGCAGCCCGTAGCCAAGCCCCTGGTTGTCGTGCACCACGTCGAAGCTGGCGCGCCGGGCGCGCAGTTCCCGCAGGGCACGCAGGCTGAACGTGAGCGGCTCGGGGAAGGCCCCCGTCCACATGGAGACGGTTTCCAGTACATCGATCCAGTCCCGGTACTCGTCCCGGCGCGGAGTGCGGAACGGATCCTCGTCCCGGTACAGGTCCAGGCTGGGCACCGGCCGCAGCGCCGGCCCCGGCTCCAGCTCCGGGTAGGGCTGCCCGGACAGCACCTCGACGGTATGCCCGAGCGCCGCGAGTTCCCTGCTCAGGTGGCGGACGTACACGCCCTGGCCGCCGCAGTGCGCCTTGCTGCGGTAGGACAGCAGTGCTACCCGGAGCGGGCGGCTCACGATGGTCACGCGGTTCACCATCCTCGTCCGCTCTGCCTGCGCACCTGAGGTCCTAGGCTGCGAACCTTACCATCGAGTAGTGGCAATGCGGATGCGGAAACTGGGGCGCGTGATCCGCCGCCGGTACCTGACGGCGTCGGTCTTCCTGGCCGCTTTTCTGGCCGTCACGGCCATCGACGCGGTCCTGCCGTCCCGCGACCGGCAGGCCCTGGCCGCCTGGGCGAGTACCAGCGTGGCGAACCTCGAACACCATCCGGTCGCCTCGCTGGTGCTGTCGGCCTTCATCGCCGGTGGTTCCGCCGCCATCTGGCCGGTGCTGATCGCGCTGGCCCTGTTCGGCGCCAACCGCGCGCTGGGCAGCGTGCGGGCCGCGGTGATCTTTGCCGCCGCGCACGTGATCGGCACCCTCGTCAGCGAGGGCATCGTCGCCTACCGGGTGGACGCGGGGCTGCTCCCGGTGTCCTCCCGGCACCTGCTCGACGTCGGCCCCTCCTACGTCGTGGTGGCGGCGGCGGTCGTGGCGGTGGCGTCCGGCTCCTGGCCGGCCCGGGGAGCGGCGGCGCTGGACTTGGCTGTGCTGGTCATCGGCGGGCGGATTTTCGCCGGCCTCAGCTCGCTGGACGTGGCGGCGGTCGGTCACGTCACCGCGATGGCCGTCGCGGCCTGCGCGGTGCTCCTGCTGCGCGTGCGCGCGGCCCGGCGCGCCCGGCGGGCGGCGGCGGATCCGCCCAGCCCCCGCGGGATCCGGGTGCGGCGTTCTCAGCTCTGGCATGAACCCATGCGAGAACTTACGATGTGAATCAGTCTGTACACGTCGGTCAGCGAGCGAGGGACGATGGAGGGCCGCGACGGCGAAAGCGTCCCTGCCGACGCTCTGCTCGGGCTGCTCGGCGGGCGCCGGCTGTCTCCCGCGCAGCGACGTATCGCCCAGTATCTGCTGGACCACATGCCCGATTCGGCCTTCCTGTCCAGCGTGCTGCTGGCCCAGCGGGCGGGGGTCAGCCAGCCGTCGGTCACCCGGTTCGCGGCCGCCCTGGGCTTTTCCGGTTATCCCGCGCTGCGCGAGGCGCTGCGCGCGATCGCGCTGGGGCTGCCGGTCTCTCACGCTCCCGGCGAACCAGGCGCGGCCGCCGTCACCGCGGGCCCAGGCGGCCGCCCGGCCGGGGATGCTCCGGGTAACGAGATGCAGGCTGCGGTGGCCGCCGAGATCGTCCATCTCCGCACGCTGCACGAGGGGCTGGCCGATACCCGGGCCGTCGCCGAACTGGGCCGCGAACTGGCCGCCTCGGCGCCGCTGGCCGTGCTTGGCCACCGCCTGTCCGCGCCGCTGGCCCAGTATTTCGCGTACGCGGCCCGGCGGATTCCACCCCGATGTGCGCTGCCTCAGCTTCGGCGGCAGCGTCGTCTTTGACGCCCTGCTGCACGTGAGCGAGGCGGGCGGTCGCTGGCTGGTCGCGGTCGCCCTGCCCAGGTACCCGGCCGAGACGGTGCAGGCCCTCCGTTTCGCGCGGAGCCTCGGCATGCGCACCGCCGTCATCACCGACGTGCGTTTCGTGCCGTTCGCCGGCGACGCCGACGTCCTGCTGACCGCCGGGGTGGGCACCGGCCTGGTCTTCGACCCGCACGCGGCACCGGCCGTGCTGGCCGCGGTGATCATCCAGGCCATGGCCGACGCGGAGCCCGCCCGGGCGCGGGCCCGGCTGCGTCATTACGAGCAGATGTCCGCCGGGCAGGGCGTCTTCCTGGACCGCTGACCGGCCCTGCCGTGGCTGTCCCGCTGGCATGGCGGCCCCTCCCGCACGTAACAAGTTCGCATACTCCGCAGGCCGTCGTCTTGACACCCTCTTCAGGGGTCAAGAGCATGAAGAGAACTATTCACCCCTGCCGTCCAGGTGAATCCTCGCTCGAGGTGGGCAGACGCCGAGGATAGATCACCGGTACGGACCTTCCGCCGACGACGAGCGAGGCCACGCTTTGATCACCTTCGAGAGCGTGACGAAGCGTTATCCCGGCGGAACGATCGCGGTTGACGCGCTGGACCTGGAGATCCCGGACGGGAAGACGATGGTCCTGGTCGGGCCCAGCGGCTGCGGCAAGACGACCACGCTGCGGATGATCAACCGGCTGATCGACCCGTCCGAGGGGCGGATTCTGCTGGACGGCAAGGACATCGCGCAGACCGAGGCGTCCCAGCTGCGGCGCGGGATCGGCTACGTGATCCAGCAGACCGGCCTGTTCCCGCACCGCACGATCGAGGACAACATCGCGACCGTGCCGCTGCTCAACGGGTGGCACAAGGCCAAGGCCCGCGACCGGGCCCGGGAGCTGATGGACCTGGTCGGCCTGGATCCGGCGATGGCGCGCCGCTACCCGTACCAGCTGTCCGGCGGCCAGCAGCAGCGGGTCGGAGTGGCCCGCGCGCTCGCCGCCGACCCGCCCGTCCTGCTCATGGACGAGCCGTTCAGCGCGGTCGACCCGATTGTCCGGGGCACGCTGCAGGATGAGCTCATCCGGCTGCAGGGGGAACTGCACAAGACAGTGGTGCTCGTCACGCACGACGTGGAGGAGGCGATCAAGGTCGGGGACCAGGTCGCCGTCTTCTATCCGCACGGGAAGATCGCCCAGATCGATACGCCGGAGCACCTGCTCGGGGCCCCGGCCGACGACTACGTGGCGAGCTTCCTCGGCTTCGACCGCGGCATCCGCCGGCTGGCCTTCTTCCCCGCGGCCGGGCTCGACCTCGGGACCGGGACCGTGCTCGGTGACGACACCACGATCGAGCAGGCCCGCCAGGCCGCCAAGCGGGCGGGTGAGTCGTGGGTGCTGGTCACCGACGCCGAACGGCAGCCGCGCGGCTGGGCCGCGCTGGCGGAGCTCGAATCCCGCGACGGGAACGAGACGCTCGGCCAGCTGACGCTGGCTCCCTACGGTCACACCTTCCGGGTGGGCCAGGACTCGCTGCGCGCGGCGCTGGACGCGACCGTGCTGTCGCGCACCGGGCTCGCCGTCGGTGTCGACGCTGCGGGCCACGTCGTCGGGGTCACGTCCTACGAACGGCTGCGGGCCGCGATCCAGGCCGCTGAGGAGGCCGCCGACCGCGAAGGCGCCCGGACCTCATGAGCTGGGCCTGGGCGAATCGCGACCAGCTCGCGCACCTGCTGGTCTCGCACTTGTACCTGGCCTTGATGCCGGTCCTGTTCGGCATCGTCGTGTCCATCCCGGTCGGCATCATGTGCGTGCGCTACCGCTGGACCTGGCCGCCCATTTTGAGCCTGACCAGCATTTTCTACGCGTTGCCCTCGCTGGCCCTGTTTCTCGTCCTGATTGACTACACCGGCCTGACCGACTGGACGGTGATCATCCCGCTCACCCTGTTCTCGCTGTCGGTGCTGATCCCGAGCGTGGTGGACGGCCTCCGGTCGGTGCCGCAGCCGGTACGCCAGGCCGCGACCGCGATGGGCTTCGGCACGCTGCGCCTGACCGTGCAGGTCGAGCTGCCGCTCGCCATCCCGATCATCATCGCGGGCCTGCGGGTCGCCACCGTATCCAGCATCAGCCTGGTCAGCGTCGGCCAGCTGATCGGCATCGGCGGCCTCGGGCTACTTCTTCACCGACGGGTTGAGCAGCGCGACTTCCCGACCGAGATCTACGTCGCCCTGATCCTCATCGTTATCCTGGCCTTTCTCGCCGACGGGCTCCTGGTGCTGGCCCGCCGGTGGCTGACCCCATGGGAGAGAGCCCGCAGCGCACGCGACCGGCGGCGCGTTTTTTCCGCCGCCTGGCACGGTTCCCGCGCCGAGGGATCCATGTGAGCTACTTCAGCATCGCCTGGCAATGGCTCGTCTCGGCCCAGCAGTGGCACGGCGGCAACGGCATACCCGTGCGGCTCGCGCAGCACCTGGCGTACACCGGCATCGCGCTGGGCATCGCCATCGTCATCGCGCTGCCCGCCGGGCTGGCCATGGGCCACCTGCGGCGCGGCGGCTTCGTCGTGGTCACGCTGGCCAACTTCGGCCGCGCGCTGCCCACCCTCGGCCTGCTGGTGCTGATCTTCGTGCTGACCTCCGGGTCGCCCGCCTCCTGGCTGGTCCCGCTGACGTTCCTGGCCATCCCGCCCATCCTGGTGAACACCTATGAGGGAGTGCTCGGGGTGGACGCTGATCTGACCGACGCGGCCCGCGGGATGGGCATGACCGAATGGCAGATCCTGCGCAAAGTCGAGATGCCGGTCGCGACGCCGCTCATCCTGCTCGGCCTGCGCATCTCCGCGATCCAGGTCGTCGCGACGGCCACGATCGCGGCCTACATCGGGCTCGGCGGTCTGGGCCGTTACATCATCGACGGCCTGGACCGCAGCGAATACAACGTGGTGGCCGGGGGAGCCGCCGTGATCGTCCTGCTCGCGCTCGCCATCCAGGCGCTCTTCATGCTGCTGCGATGGCTGATCGTCCCGGTGGGCCTGCGCCGCCAGGCGCAGGCCTCCTGATAACGTCTTTTCCGATCTGAATTGAAGGGAAGACCCTTATGCCTACCATGTCACCGCGCCGCGCCCGGCCGGGCGCGCCGAGCAGGAGAACCGCCGCGGCCGGCACCGCCGCCGTCGCCGCCGCCTGCCTGGCCGTCGCCGCGTGCAGCAGCAGCGGCAGCAGCAAGCCCGCTTCCTCGTCCAACCCGCTCGCGCCGGCCGCCACCGGCGCCGTCGTCGTGGGCTCGGCGAACTTCCCGGAATCTGAGCTGCTCGGCCAGATCTACGCCGACGCGCTGCAAGGCAAGGGCGTCAAGGTCACGACCAAGTTCAACATCGGCACCCGCGAGGTCTACTACCCCGAGGTGGTCAAGGGCGCGATCACGGTCATGCCCGAGTACAACGGCGCCCTGCTGACCACGTCGGTGGACCCGAAGAGCACCGCGGCCAGCACCGAGGCGGTCAACGCGGAGCTGAAGGCCAAGCTGCCCAGCTCGGTGGAGATCCTCAGCTCTTCGTCCGCGCAGGACAAGGACTCGGTCACGGTCACCCAGGCGACCGCGACCAAGTACCACTTGACGTCGATCGCCGACCTGGCCCCGGTGGCGAAGGACTTCGTCTTCGGCGGGCCGCCGGAGTTCAAGACCCGCGCCGACGGCATCCCCGGGCTGCAGAAGAACTACGGCCTGACCTTCAAGTCCTTCAGCCCGCTGGACACGTCCGGCCCGATCACGATCACCGCGCTGCAGAGCGGGAAGGTCCAGGCGGCCGACGTGTTCACCACCACGCCGCAGATCGTCACCGACCACTTCGTCTCGCTCGCCGACCCGAAGAACAACTTCGCGGCGCAGAACGTGACGCCGCTCGTCTACACGAAGGGCGTGAACTCCACCATCGTCAGCACGCTGAACGCGGTGTCCGCCGCGCTGACCACGGAAGCGCTGCTGCAGATGGACAAGGCCCTGACCATCGACCACGCCAGCTACACCCAGGTGGCCAGCGGCTTCCTCTCCCAGGAGGGCCTGAAGTAACGCGCCGAAACCAGATACCGGCGTGACGGTACGCGCCTGGCCCAGGCGGGCAATGATGGATCATGCACACTGAATCGTCTGGGCCAGGAGCGGGCCCGCGCGCGGTCCGCGCCCCGCGCGGGACGGCGCTCTGCTGTCAGGGATGGCCGCAGGAGGCCGCCATGCGGATGCTGATGAACAACCTCGATCCCGAGGTCGCCGAGCATCCGGACCAGCTCATTGTCTACGGCGGCTCCGGCCGCGCGGCCCGCAGCTGGGCCGCCTTTGACGCCATCGTGGCGTCGCTGCAGGGCCTGGCCGGCGATGAGACCCTGCTCGTCCAGTCCGGCAAGCCGGTCGGCATCGTGCGCACCCACGAGTGGGCGCCGCGGGTGCTGATCGCCAACTCGCTGCTCGTGCCGGAGTGGGCCACCTGGGAGGAGTTCCGCCGCCTGGAAGCCCTCGGCCTGACCATGTACGGCCAGATGACCGCGGGCTCGTGGATCTACATCGGCACGCAGGGCATCCTGCAGGGCACGTACGAGACCTTCGCCGCGGTCGCGGCGAAGCGGTTCGGCGGGACCCTCGCCGGGACGATCACCCTCACCGCCGGGCTCGGCGGGATGGGCGGCGCGCAGCCGCTCGCGGTGACCATGAACGGCGGCGTGGCCCTCTGCGTGGAATGCGATCCGAGCCGGATCAGCCGCCGTATCGAGCAGGGCTACCTGGACGAGGCCGCCGACGGCCTGGACGATGCGGTGCGCCGCGCGATCGCGGCGCGCGACGCGGGCCGGCCGCTGTCCATCGGCGTGCTCGGCAACGCGGCGGACGTCCTACCGGCGCTGCTGGAGATGGGCTTCCCGGCCGACATCGTGACCGATCAGACGTCGGCGCACGACCCGCTGACCTACCTGCCCCGCGGCGTGGCCCTGGGGGACATGGCGGCGCTGCGCGCGGAGGACCCGGCCGGGTTCACCCGGCGGGCCGAGGAGTCCATGGCGATCCACGTCGAGGCCATGGTCGGTTTCATGGACGCCGGCGCCGAGGTTTTCGACTACGGCAACTCGATCCGCGGCGAGGCGCAGAAGGCCGGCTACCGCCGCGCCTTCGACTTCCCCGGCTTCGTGCCGGCCTACATCCGGCCGCTGTTCTGCGAGGGCAAGGGGCCGTTCCGCTGGGCCGCGCTGTCCGGCGACCCGGGGGACATCGCGGCGACCGACGCCGCGGTGCTCGACCTGTTCCCTGCCAACGAGCCGCTGGCCCGCTGGATCCGGATGGCCCAGGAGAAGGTGCACTATCAGGGGCTCCCGGCCCGGATCTGCTGGCTCGGCTACGGCGAGCGGAACCTGGCCGGGGAACGGTTCAACGATCTCGTCCGGCGCGGCGACGTCAGCGCGCCGATCGTGCTCGGCCGCGACCATCTGGACTGCGGCTCGGTCGCCTCCCCGTACCGCGAGACCGAGAGCATGGCGGACGGCTCGGACGCGATCGCGGACTGGCCGATCCTCAACGCCCTGGTCAACACCGCGTCCGGCGCGTCGTGGGTCAGCGTGCACCACGGCGGCGGCGTCGGCATCGGCCGGTCCATCCACGCCGGCCAGGTGTGCGTGGCAGACGGCACGGACCTGGCCGCGGCCAAGCTCGAACGGGTCCTCACCAACGATCCGGGGATGGGTGTGATGAGGCACGCCGACGCGGGATACGAGATCGCGGAGAAGGTCGCGGCCGAGCGCGGCGTGCGCATCCCGATGGCGCCGGCGGCGCCCGCGCGATGAAGGGACCCGGACGTGCCGGGCACGCGCCCCGCGGGCCCGCCGCCGCGGGACCGGGCCGGTCCGGCCACGGGCCGCCCGCCCCCGTCGGCGACTGGCCGCCCGGCGTGCCGGATCCCGGCCGGCTCGGCCCTGATGCCGATCCGGCCGCCGGGGGCGGTACCCGGCGCTGGCACGCGGAATTCGCCTGGCTGCCCGCCGGCGGGGTCCAGCGCGACGTGCTGATCGAGGCGGCCGGGGACCGCTTCACCGCCGTCAAGCCCGGCGTTCCACGCGACGGCCTGCCGGCCGGCACGCATACGCTCACCGGGCTGACCCTGCCCGGCCTGGCCAACGCGCACTCCCACGCGTTCCACCGGGGCCTCCGCGGCTCCGTGGAGGCCGACGAGGGCACGTTCTGGACGTGGCGGACGCGAATGTACCGGCTCGCCGCCGCGCTGGACCCGGCCAGCTACTATGCGCTGGCCCGCGCGGTGTACGCCGAGATGACGCTGGCCGGCATCACCTGCGTCGGCGAGTTCCACTACCTGCACCACGGTCCCGGCGGGGCGCCCTACGCCGACCCCAACGAGATGGGGCGGGCGCTGCTGCGGGCCGCGGCGGACGCCGGGCTGCGGATCACGCTGCTCGACACCTGCTATCTGTCGGCGGGCCTGCGCCCGGACGGCACCTCCCGGCCACTGCGGGACGTGCAGCTGCGGTTCGGTGACGGGGACGCCGCCCGGTGGGCGGCGCGGGTGGCCGGCCTGGGCGCCGACGCCCGCGGGCGGCTGAGCCCCACCGCGCGGGCGGGCGCGGCCATCCATTCGGTCCGTGCGGTCCCGCCGGGCCAGATGCACGAGGTGATGAGCTGGTCGCATGCGTACGGCGCGCCGGTTCACGCGCACCTGTCCGAGCAGCCCGCCGAGAACGAGGAGTGCCTGGCCGCGTACGGCCGCACCCCCGCCCAGGTGCTCAACGACGCGGGCGCGCTCGGCCCGCGCAGCACCGTCGTGCACGCCACGCACCTGCTGCGCGAGGACATCGACGTGCTCGGGGCGACCCAGACGTCATGCTGCCTGTGCCCGACCACCGAGGCGGACCTGGCCGACGGGATCGGGCCGGCCCGGGCCCTGGCTGCGGCGGGCTGCCCGATCAGCCTGGGCAGCGATAGTAACGCGGTGATCGACCTGCTCGCCGAGGCACGCTGGCTGGAACTGACGCAGCGGCTGGCGAGCAGGCGGCGTGTCCACTTCACCGCGGGTGAACTCGCCCGCGCCGCCACCGTGGCCGGTCACGCCTGCCTGGGCTGGCCTGGCGCCGGGGAGATCATGCCCGGTGCGCTGGCCGACCTGGTCACGATCGGGCTGGACAGCCCGCGGCTGGCGGGTGCCGGGCTGGCCGCCGGCCCCGGCGTTGATGAGGCGGCCGCCGTCCTGGACAGCGTGGTGTTCGCCGCCACCGCGGCCGATGTCCGGCACGTGGTCGTCGGCGGGCGGGACGTGGTCCGCGACGGGCGTCACCTGCTCGTGGCCGACGTCCCGGGGGAGCTGGCCAGCTCCATCCGCTCCGTGCTGGCGGGCCCGGGGTGACCGGCGGATGAGCACGCTGATCACGAACATCGGGGAGCTGGTGACGAACGCCCCGGCGGACGGCCCCGGCGCCGGACCGGGGGAGTTCGCGCTCCTCACCGCGGCCGCCCTGGTCATCGACGGCGGCACGATCACCTGGACCGGTGCCGCGGGCCAGGCCCCCGCCGCCGACGACATCGTGGACGCGGCCGGGCGTGCCGTCCTGCCGGGATTCGTTGACTCGCACGCCCACCTCGTCTTCGCCGGCGAGCGCGGCGGCGAGTTCGCCGCGCGGATGGCCGGGCAGCCCTACACGGCCGGCGGCATCACCGCGACGGTCATGGCGACCCGGGCCGCCTCCGACGTGACGCTCCGGGCCGGCCTGCGCCGGCTGGCCGACGAGATGCTCCGCCAGGGCACGACGACGTACGAATGCAAGTCGGGCTACGGGCTGACCGTGCGGGACGAGGCGCGCAGCCTGATGCTGGCCGCCGAGGTCACCCCCGAGTCCACGTACCTGGGAGCGCACGTCGTCCCGCCGGAGTTCGCCGGCGACACCGCGGGGTACCTGGACCTGGTGTGCGGCCCGATGCTGGACGCGTGCGCACCGTACGCCCGGTGGATCGACGTGTTCTGCGAGGACGGCGCGTTCGGCGCCGGCGAGGCGGCCGCCGTGCTGGCCGCCGGGCGGGCGCGTGGCCTGCTCCCGCGCGTGCACGCAGGGCAGCTCGGGCCCGGGCCGGGTGTCCGTGTCGCGGTGCAGGCCGGCGCGGCCTCCGCCGACCACTGCACCTACCTGACCGATGCGGACGTCGACCTGCTCGCGTCCTCTGGCACGGTTGCCACGCTGCTGCCCGGGGTCGAGTTCTCCTGCCGTCAGCCGTACCCGGACGCGCGGCGGCTGCTCGGCGCGGGCGTCACCGTGGCCATCGCCACCGACTGCAACCCCGGGTCGTGCTACACGTCGAGCATGGCGCTGTGCGTCGCGCTGGCCGTCCGCGAGATGGGCATGACCACGCGGGAAGCGGTCTGGTCGGCAACCGCCGGCGGCGCCCGCGCGCTGCGCCGGGCCGATGTGGGGTACCTCGGCGCCGGTGCCCGGGCCGACGTGCTGATGCTCGACGCCCCCTCGCACACCTACCTGGCGTACCGGCCCGGCGTGCCGCTGACCGCCGCCGTCTGGCGCGAGGGCCGCCTGGCCGCCGCGCGCCCGCAGGTTCTGGCCCGCTGACGGGCCCCGGCGCACCGGGCCGACCAGGGCCGACGAGGGCCGACGACGGCCGATGAGGATCCGGCCGCCGTTTCGTCATACCCCTCGGGCATGCTAGCCAAGAGCGTTTTTTTCGTTCGCGGCCAGGAGCGCATTGGCGTAGGTTTCATGGCGCGCGGCCGGCCACGGGGCAGCGGGCCGCTGAGGAGGGTGTGGTGTCACAAAACGGCTCAGGACCGGCGATTCTCGTGGAGAACCTGACGAAATCGTTCGGCGAGGTGCACGCGCTGCGCGGGATTGACCTGTCGGTGCCGCGCGGGACGGTGCTCGGCGTGCTCGGCCCGAACGGCGCGGGCAAGACGACCGCCGTGCGCATCCTGACGACGTTGCTACAGCCGGACGCGGGGCGCGCTCTGGTGGAGGGACACGACGTGGTGCGGCAGGCGTCCGCCGTCCGCCGCTCGATCGGGCTGTCCGGGCAGTCCGCCGCCATCCAGCTGGAGCTGACCGGCCGGGAGAATCTGGAGATCATCGGGCGGCTGTACCACCTGGACCGCAAGGCCACCAGAGCCCGCGCCGCCGAACTGCTGGAGCAGTTCGACCTGTCGGACGCGGCCGACCGGCCGGCCAAGGGCTTCTCCGGCGGCATGCAGCGCCGCCTGGACCTGGCCGCCAGCCTGGTCGGCCTGCCCAAGGTGCTGTTCCTGGACGAGCCGACCACCGGCCTCGACCCGCGGTCCCGGCTCGGCATGTGGGAGATCATCCGGTCCCTGGTGGCTGGGGGCACGACGCTGCTGCTGACCACCCAGTACCTGGACGAGGCCGACGAGCTGGCCAACGAGATCGTGGTCATCGATCGCGGCCTGGTGATCGCGGCCGGCACCTCGGCCGAGCTCAAGGGCCGTATCGGCGGCGACGTGCTGGAGTTCACCGTCCCGGACCGCCCCCGGGTGCCGGACGCGGTCACGGCCGTGGCCAAGCTGGCCGAGGGTGACCCGCACGTCGATGAGGGGACCGGCGTGGTGAGCGTGGGCGTCGGCGGCAACGGCTCCGAGGCGCTCGTCCAGGCCGTCCGCGCCCTGGACGACGCCGGCGTCGAGACCAGCGGGCTGGGCCTGCGCCGCCCCTCGCTGGACGACGTGTTCCTGGCCCTGACGGGGCACGCCGCCGAGGACGAGGACCAGGGCGGCAAGCGCCGCCGCGGCCGCCGTAAGGGGCCCGAGAACGTCGACAACGTGGAGAGGGCATCGTCATGACCGCCATCGCCGTGCAGCCGCTGCGGGACGACAGCCCGAGCCTGCCCACCCAGGCCCGCTGGGCCGTTACCGACACCCTCACCATCGCCAAACGGAACCTGCTGGTCTGGGCGCGGGTCCCGGCCTACATCGTGTTCACCGTGATCCAGCCGGTCATCTTCGTGCTGATGTTCCGGTACGTCTTCGGCGGTGCGATCCATGTGCCCGTCAAGGGCGGCTACGTCAACTTCCTGATGCCCGGCATCATCGCCCAGACCGCCGCGTTCGCTAGCTTCGGCACGGCCATCGCACTGGCTCAGGAGCTGCAGAAGGGGGTCATCGACCGGCTGCGGTCGATGCCGATGGCGCGTTCCGCGGTGCTGGCCGGTCGGCTGGTGGCGGACACCGGCCGGATGACGGTGACCATCCTGGTCGTGGTCGGGGTCGGCTACGCGGTGGGTTTCCGGTTCGAGGGCGGGGCGCTGGCGGCCATCGCCATGATCCTGCTGTCCATCCTGTTCGGGGTCTCGATCTGCCTCATCGCCGCGTACACCGGCCTGGCCATCGGCGACGAGGAGTCGGTGCAGGCCTTCGGGCTGATCTGGCTGTTCCCGATCACGTTCCTCAGCTCGGCGTTCGTGCCCATCGCGACCATGCCGGGCTGGCTGCAGGCCTTCGCCAACAACCAGCCGGTCACGTACGTTGTCGACACGATGCGCGCCCTGGCGCTGGGCCTCCCGATCGGGGGGAACCTGTGGAAGAGCCTGGCCTGGCTGGCCGGGATCTTCATCGTCTTCGGGCCGCTTGCCGTCCGCGCCTACAAGCGCGCCGCGTAGATCTGCCAGAGGCCCCCGGGCGGCGCGGAAACACCGCCGGGGGCCCGGTTCAGGTCATCCGTATTCGATCGCCGTGGCGGTCGCCAGGATCTTCTCAACCTTCTTGACCTTGATCTTCTTCACGCGCTGCCCTCCCTTCCCGTGCTCGCCGGTGCCCGCGGTGATCGCGGATGAAGGTGAACGCTGCGGTCGCGGGCGGCACCAGAGCGGCGCACCCGGACACCAGGACCGCCCAGAAGCCGGGATGCGCCGGTGTGCTGTGCAGCAGCCCCGTGACGACCCACCGGATGATCGAGAGGATCAGCGGGGCGAAGAACCGCACGAAATAGAACGCCACCAGGATCAGCCCAGCGGCCTGGACCCAGCCGTACCACCGGGCCGCGGCGAGGTCGCGCGGGCCGGCCGCGTCCAGCTCGGCTTTCTCCGCCGTGGTGAGCCGGCGGTACCGGCGCGCCATCCGCAGCCGGCTGATCCGGGTCAGGTTCACGCAGCCCAGGCCGACCGCGAGCACCGCGTACACGTCGGTCCGGTTTGTTAACGGATATCCAACTCCGGCCCCGGCGCGGGCGCAATCACCACGGCGGCTCAGCGGAGCGCCGGATAGCGGCCGCGGAACCTGATCAGCGGATCGCCCGATGGCGCCTGGTACGGGACCGCGAGCACGCGGGCCATGATGACCAGGTGATCTCCGGCCGGGAGGCGCTTGGCGACCTCACATTCCAGCGCGGCCAGGCCGCCGTGGGGGATCAGCGCGCCGGACAGCAAGCCGCGTGTGTGCGGCACCGCGTCCAGCATCCGCCGGGCGTTCGGCCGTCCCGCGACCGCGAAACGGCCCGCCAGCATGCGCTGGCTCGCGGCCAGCAGGCAGACGGCGAACCGGTCCACCGCCCCGCCGGCCCGCCCCGGCCCGGCCGGCGTGCCGTCCGGGGTGACGCCGCCGAGCAGTTCGGCGGGGTAGGACGCGGCCATCAGTGAGACGAGCACCAGCGGAGGGTCCAGCGAGATGGGGCAGAACGCGGTGACCGTCGTGCCGATGTCATCGCGGCCATCCGCGATCGTGACCAGCGTGACGCCGGCCGCGTAGGCGGACAGCACGCCGGAAAAGCCAGCCGGGGCGGCAGCGGCGGCACGCCCGTGATCGGCGCGTTCGGTCAATCGATTCTCCAGAAGCCGGGCAGCATCAGCGGCCCGTACGGCGACAGGCCCGCCTGCGCCGCCAGCTGCCAGGCCGGCCCCAGGCCTCGGCGAGTGGCCCGAGCCCGGGGACCAGGCTGGGCATCAGCCCGGCCACGAGAGACGGCAGGCCGCCGGCCGCCTGCGCCGCGCGGTCCTCGCTCGATTCGTGCGGGCGCAGCTGATCCAGCGGGGTGACCCGCGGGAAGGCCCGGAGCGGTGCGTCCGCGGGCAGGCCGCCCCGGCGCCGGGCCGCCTGCGCCGCCTCCGCCAGCCCGCCGAGCGAGTCGGCCAGGCCGTTCTGCACGGCGTCGGCGCCGGTCCAGACGCGTCCCCGGGCCACCTCCCGCACCCGCTCGCCGGACATCCCGCGGCCGTCCGCCACCTTGCTGGTGAAGTCGGCGTAGATGTGGTCCAGCCATGCGTTGACGATGGCCCATTCGTCTTCGCTGAACGGGTGGATCGGGCCGAACATCCGCCCGTGCGCGCCCTCGGTCACCCGGTCGGTGGTGATCCCGGCCCGGCTCAGCAGGTCCTCGACGACGGGCTTGCCGGTCACCACGCCGATCGATCCGGTGATCGTCCCCGGCTGCGCGATGATCTCGTCCGCGGCCATCGCGATGTAGTACCCGCCGGACGCCGCGACGTCGCCCATGGACACCACGACCGGCGTGCCGCCGGCCCGGGCGCGCACGACTTCGCGCCAGATCGTGTCGGACGCCGTGGATGAGCCGCCGGGGCTGTTGACCCGGAGCAGGATGGCCGCCGCGCGCTCGTCGGCGGCCGCAGCGCGCACCGCACCGGCCACGGTGTCGGAACCGATGGCGGGCCCGGACATCGGTCCCCGGCCGCTGCGGCCCTGCCGGATCGGCCCGGAGGCGTAGATGACCGCCACGTACCGCTGGCGGGGGTTCGGCAGCTGGCGGGCCCGCTGCGCCAGGGTGCGCGTCCGCTGATATCGCCCCACGTACTGCAGGATCGCTTCCGGCCCGGCCTGCGCGCGGACCGCCGCGTAGACCTCGTCGCGGTAGCCCACCACGTCGACGAGGCCTTCGGCGAGCGCTTGGTGCGGCAGGAACGGGCCACGGTCCAGCAGGGCCCGCGCCTCGGCCGGCGTCTTCCCGCGCCGTTCGGCGATAGCGCTGGTGAGCTGCCCGGCGATGGACGCGGCCAGGTGGGCGTTTTCCTCCCGGGCGGGCGCGGTGAAGCCGCGTTCGGTCAGCGGATGCGCTGCCGTCTTGTACTCCTCCCGCTGGGCGGCCTCGAAGCTGATCCCGGCCTTGTCCAGCGCGGACCGGAGAAACAGCTGCTCGACCGTGATGCCGGTGAGCCCCAGGGCGCCGGACGGCTGCAGGTAGATCTGGTCGAACGCGGTGGCGAGGTAGTAGGGCATGTTCCCCTGCGAGAACTCCCCGAACGATTCGGCCCAGGCGTACGCCGGCTTGCCCGACGCGCGGAACCGCCCCACGGCCTCCCGCAGTTCCTGCACCGTGGCCAGGCCGAGGTGCTGGCCACCGACCTTGGCGATGAGCGCCTTGACCCGGCGGTCATCCTCGGCCCGCCGCAGGCCGTCGAGTACGTCGGCGAGCCGCGTCTTGTGCCGGGACAGCAGGGCCGCCACCGGGTCGGCCGGCGGCCCTTCCGCGATGCCCTGCGTGAGATCCAGTTCGAGGATCAGCGGCGCGGTCCGCCGCTGGCACAGTTTGGTGATCTGCCCGGCAAACATCGCATCGACCATGCGGCCAGCTTAGGCGGCCACGTTCGCGGCGCGGAGAGGCGCGGGTCCCCGATTGCCACGTGACCGGGTTATCGTCGGTCCATCAGCGCTAAACGGGAGAGGCCGGGCGATGACCGCAGGCAACGATGCCAGCCTTCATAACGGCCCCGGTGGCGAGTCCGGCCACGGGCCGGAGCTGACCGTCATCGTGGATGGCGCCAACGTGGTGGGCTCACGCCCCGACGGCTGGTGGCGGGACCGGGCCGGAGCCGCGGTCCGCCTGCACGACGAGCTGGCCAAGCTGGCGGCGCGCGGTGCCGCCGGCATCCCGGCGGAGCAACTGGCCACCGACGCTGATCGCGGGCCCGGGCGCCCCGGCGCGGGCGTCCGGCCCGGTCCCCCCGCCCTGGTCACCGTCGGGGTGATCCTGGTGCTGGAAGGAGCGGCCCGGGCGGCGGGGCCGCGGATCGCCGAACGTGCCCGGGTGGCGGCCCAGACCGCGCCGCGGTCCGCGAACGTCAGCCGGCCGGGCGAGGGGGACGGCGGGACGGTCCAGGTCGTGTCCGCACCGGGTTCCGGCGACGACGAAATCGTCCGGCTGGCCCGGGCCCGGCCCGGCCGCCGCATCGTCGTGACGGCCGACCGTGAACTGCGCCGCCGCTGCCTGGCCGTGGGGGCGCAGGTGGCCGGGCCGTCCTGGCTGTATGCCTTGCTGTGACATGGATCCCGATGCCTTGCTGTGATATGGATCCCGGTGCCGTACCGGCGGTGGCGGCCGCGCAGCGCATAGTCTGAGAGGGCCCCCCGAAAGCCCCCTCCACCGAAAATGCTGATGGTTGCGCTCATTGTTCTCCTTGTCCTCCTGCTCGCCCTTGCGGTGGCCGTCGTCGACCGCAGTACGAAGGCCAGAAAGCGGGCCCGCCGCCGTCGTCAGGCCGAAAAACGCCTGGCCGCAGCCGCGGCCGGGGCTGAGGCCAGGGAACAGGAGCGAAGAGCCCGCCAGGAGGCGAGCGCCGCGCTGACGTCGGTCATGCCGGCCATCCACGATCGCGGCCCCCGCCGCGTCTGACTCCTGCTCCGGCCGTGTCCCCGTGCCGCGGGGGCGGCATGATGGCAGGATGAAGATCGTCGCGCTGTCGGATACGCACGCGCCCTGGCGCTGGCGATCGTGCCCGCCGCGGGTCGCGGCGCACCTGCGCGGGGCCGACCTCATCCTGCACGCCGGCGATGTATGCACCGTCGGCGTGCTCGAAGAGCTGTCCGCCTACGCGCCGGTCCGGGTCGTGCTGGGCAACAACGACGGCCCGGACGTCGCGGCCTGGGGTGCCCCTGAGACCGTCCAGTTTGACCTGGACGGGCTCCAGCTGGCCATGATCCACGACAGCGGCCAGGCGGCCGGGCGCATCGCGCGGATGCGCCGCCGCTTCCCGGGCGCCGGGCTGGTGGTGTTCGGCCACTCACATATCCCGCTCGACCAGTCCGCCGACGGCTTGCGCATCTTCAACCCCGGCTCACCCACCGACCGCCGCCGCCAGCCGCGCGGCACGATCGGCCTGCTCACGATCTCGGCGGGCCGCCTCCGGCAGGCCCGCATCGTCCCGGTCAGCTGACCGTCCCTCAGTGAACGTACATCTTTTTTGTGAGCAGTGCTCTTGACAGATTGCGCAGTAACGGTGTTAGCTGCTCTTGAGACAGAGCAGTGCTCTCGAACCGGGCCGGGCCCAGCCGGGAGCACGGAACCAAGGAGGCCCACCATGACCGAGACGCCGCAGCACTACCAGGAGGCGGGCTGGTTCACCCGCAATGTGTTCAACAAGGCCGTCGCCGGCCTGACCGGGCTGGGCATCCCCATCATGGGGTCGCGCATCCTGGCCGTCCGGGGCCGTAAGAGCGGCGAGTGGCGCACCACGCCGGTCAATCTCCTGATCATCGACGGCCATCGCTACCTGGTCGCACCGCGCGGCCACACGCAGTGGGTCCGCAACCTGAGGGTCTCCGGCCAGGGTGAGCTGCGCCTCGGGCGGCGGGTGGAGCCGTTCACCGCCGAGGAGGTCTCCGACGACGCCAAGCCCGCGATCTTGCGCGCCTACCTGCGCCGGTGGAAGGCCGAGGTCGGCGTGTTCTTCGGTGGCGTTGGCCCGGACTCCCCGGAGACCGAGCTGCGCCGGATTTCTCCCGACCACCCGGTCTTCAAGATCAGCGGCGCGGCCTGAAGGCAGTCGGCTCGCAGGGCCGCCGCGGCTCCTGGCCTCTGCCGTCCGGCCGCTTCGCCAGCAGGCCGGCGCGTGGTCAGCGGCGGGATCGCGGCGAACTTCCCCTCGGGCTTTTGCGCTTCGGCTGGGCTGGCTCTGCGCGTCCGCCCGGGGCGCCTGATGCCGCGGGCGGACGCGCACCGGGTTATTGGCTTGAGCGATGGGATACGTGGCCGGCCGCGGCTTGGTGGTGCCGCGCGGGAGGGGAAGGGCGGGACCGCGCCCAGGGACTGGCAGCCATCACGAACGATGCGATCAGGGTCAAGGCCGCACTTGTTGCGCGTGCTGTTGCCGGTGTACTGGTCATCTCCGTTGCCTCCTCGTGGCCGGCGCTCTCGCGGCTCTGGCTAGCCGTGTGTCAGAGCAGTTTGAGCAGGTTGGCATGGCCGTCCTGGCGGACGATGATTTCTGCCCCGGCGTTGAGCACAGCGTCGATGTACTCGTAGAGGGACAGTGCCCTGTTGACGATGTCGGTCCTGGATAGGTCGGTTCTGTCGTGGGTGCGCTGAAGGTCTGCTGCCGCCTTGTCAATGAGCGGAACAGTTATCTGGTCCGCTACGGGGGCCAGTTCCCGTAGCGGACCAGAGCTGCCGGTGCTATGTGGCGCTTCCCCGGCCTGCTCGGGTGCGCAATCGGCCGTGGCTGATGGTGGGTCTGCAGCTGGGCCGGATGCCGCCCCTGCGGTATCCGGCGGCGCTGCCGCCACGAGACGCGGCGTGGCGCCGTGTGTACGACCACCCATGGTTGTCCCTACCTCCCTGATGTTGACGGACAGGATCGTCTCCCGCACTACGGAGATGCACTATACAGTCAATGTGCAGCATAAATGTAGAGCCCCGTGTGGTAAATAGATGTAGTTCAGCTGTCTCTGATACAGCTATACTGACGAAATGTGTCGGCTGCTGCCTGACAGGAGGTGCCCATGGAGCCGCCAGAAAGCCTCCCCGCCGGTGCCGGACTGCCCAACCAGGGTGGCGAGAAGCCTGCTGCGGACCGGCCGGCCGAGCCTGTGCTGGCACTGCAGGCGCCGACGGCAGCGGCTGAACTCGTCCTCATATTGCTTCCGCCTGACCATGAAGTCATCGCTCGGGACCGCTGGCCCGCACGGCTGCTCCGGCATGGCCTCCACGCGGCCTGGCGGGGGATCGGCGGTGGCCCCAGGGGGTAAGGGGATACTGTCGCACCAGTTCGGGCGGTCGCGAAGCACTCGCTGCATATGTTCGGCTTGTTCGTTCTTTCCGGCACTGCCAACGTCTTGTATCTACCGGGAGTAGCTATCCGGCCGCGAACTATGATAGCTAATTGTTCACTCTGACTCTGCTGTACAAAGCTAATATTCGATGTTAGGTTCGACTTCAGTCCAGTCGATGTCGCAACTTGGTCCGCACCTTGAGGCTGAGAAGGGGAGGGAACATGGGAAAGGTGGCGCAAAGCCTGGCAGGCTTCTCTGACGACGACGATTACGGGCCATCTGGGGATACTGAGCAGCCCTCCCCGATGGCTGAGCTGGCCATAAGGCTGGAGCGCGTAGAACCCGGCCAGTGACTGAGGCCGGGGCTGCCCCGGCTTGTGCAGGCTGGCGTCTGGGGTAAGGGGTCTGCTGCCCAGTCATCCGATCCGCAGGCCAGGGCGGGCATCTCGGTGTGCGCTTCGCATGGCATATCGCAGCTGACGAGACCCAAAACGGCCAATCTAGCATATGGTTCCCAGAACCATATATTGACTGGCCCCCAGGTGACGCATGTATGCTAACAGTACACGCAACGAGACAGGGCTGGCCTGCAATACAGGTGGGCCCTGTCTGCAACAGCTACAGCTTCACCTGACAACAGGTGTGCGCTGGTGATGCGGCGAGAGGGCCCTTGATGCGGATACCTGCTTGCCCTGAGAGGAGGAACCGCGATGGCTACCAACGCGGGCAGTAGGGCGGAGAAGGACGATGGCACCCGGGCGCAGGGGGCGATAGACCGGATCACCGTTGCTCTGATCCGGAGGGCGGCAGAAGATCTCCAGGCCCTCCAGGACAGGACTGGCTATTCCAAGACGGACATTGTGAACCGTGCGATCACGATGTACGAGTTCATCGACGCCCAGCAGAAGGCGGGGAAGGATCTGCTGGTGCGTGACCCGAAGACCGAGAAGACCGAGCTCGTCCGGTTCTTGTAGACCGCGGCTGCTGGGCCGACAGGAACGGTCCCGGCCTGGTACGGCATTGTCAGTGCGGGCATGCAGGCCGTGGGAGGGTATCCAGGATCTGCCGTCACGCATGCGTATGGATGCCCTCCTGCCCTATAGCTCGATAACTGGCACCCACCTGGGCTTAGCCTGGATGTGGTGCTTTTTTGCTGCTGGGTGCTCTCTGCTCCCAGGGACTACTCGGGCATCCTCCCTTCTGCCTGGCCTGACTGATCCGGGGTCCGGGCCTGACTGGAGAGGGCAATCAGCGCTGCCCCCACAAACGCGAGCCCAAGCTCGGCCATGGCCAGGACGGTAAGGCTGGAACTGGCACGCAACGTGAGAACCGCGCCAGCGATTCCCATCGTGACGCACGTCAGAATCCCGAACGCACCGATGAAATGACTGGTTTCGGCGAACGGAACGGTTCCTTCTGCAGTTACCCGTGTGGGCTGGACCTCGATCTTGAGCTGGGCGGCTGGGGTAGGCCGCTCAGCGGGGTCGGTCATTAAGGGGTGCCTCCTTGAGAGTCGGTAAAGGGGGCCCGGCGCGTGCATCTAGGTCGTAGAGACCGGGTGGATGGCCGCCTGCAGCCATGCCGTGGTATGGCCTGGACTGCTCGTCGCCTGAGGGCATCGGTGACGAGCCCTCTGGAACGGCCTTAAGCAGCTGTTGACTGCTTCAAAAGCTAGTTTAATACATGTATAAGCTGCAATCTAGCCGTACGCAGCCGTGATGTACGGCCGACCAGGCAAGCGGGAGCGCGCGGCCGCCGACCAGGCGGCCTCGGGCCGCTGATGGCGAGTCCCAGAGTCGGGCAGCCCGGCCACGGCGCCTGCCGCACCCTTGATCTTCCTCTGTCTCACTGGCATGCCTTCGTGTGCCGGGACAACCTGCTCAGCGTCGTTCTGCCCCTTGAACAGGCCAGTTGGCCACCACTCAGATGTCCGCGCAGCGGGGGGCCTGATGGCACGCCGTACGGGGACGGCGGCCGCAAGCAGAAAGCAAGGAACCGTCACCATCCGGCGCCGGACCAGTCAGCACGCCCCGGGCGTATATCTGCTGTAAAAATTATGCTGATTAGATGTTGTACTTGCTGAAGGGTGATGCTAGATTGATGGCAGAACGAAGGGAGGTTGAGCAGTAAGAGCTGTAAAATGAGCAGCTTGCGGCTGCCTCATACGTCACTTTCACCGTGCCCATCACCTGGGGCTACCAAGGAGGTGAACCCCCGCAGGGAAGCCAGGGACGCCGGTTCCGCTCCCACTTCGCCAGGCGGAGCCGGCGTCCCGCGGCGGCACCTGAACTATCGACCCATTCGTCAGCAGGCAAAGACATCCCGGGCTGGCCTGGCGGCCAGCCCTTCCCGCTAGCAGCAGGCCGGAAGGCCGGAAAGGAGAACGTCAATGACCACGATCTCTATTTATGAGCGCCATGGGCTGCCTGGTACGCCGGCCATGCCGGCTAGCCGCAGCAGCCCTGGGTGTCGCTACCGGGGCGCCCGGGCCCACGGAAGGGCGCGGGACCTCCCTGGTACTGGGATCTGGGCCGGGCTGCCCGAAAGGAGGAATCGTCATGATCACGCTGTACCTGATCATCGCGGTGGCGCTGGTCGCTGCCGGCGCCGTCGCGGGCTTCATGGTGGTGGTCTCGTGGGGAATTCATCGTGAGGAAGCCCGCTACAGCATGACGATTCACCCGCCGGGCCGGGTCGCGGCCGGGGTGCGGGTCGCGAACGGCATGCACGCCCGCTTCCCGGGAGTCATCCAGGAAGCCCGGTATTACCGCCAGGATTTCCGCCCTCCCGGTCCGGGGGCGACGATCCGGTGATCGTGGCTTGTGCCTGCGGAGGCCAGCAGCTGGCCGGGGCGTCTAAGGCCTCGGCCAGCTGCCCTGACGGCGTCGCGGGATAACAAAGTGGACAGCGTCCACTAAATGCCGGGGGGCTCGCGATGAGCAGGAACAGGACTGGGGATGCGGCGGGCCCAGCGCTCACCGCGCGTGTTCGACGCGTCGGCAACGCAGGCGCGCCGGTGGTGGAACCTCGCCGCGATCGCCCGCGACCTGGACGGCACGGTCGCCCTCTACGCCGACCGCAGCGACGAGGACCCGAATACAGTCAGCACATCGGTGCAGTCCTCCTCGACGGCCTACGCTGCGGAGCTACGCGGCGGCCTCCCACGCGCTGACTTCGGCAACGCCGCTCCTCGGCGAGGCGTGAGTGCACCCAAATGCGGGAGCGGACCCGCACGGACAGCCGCCTCACCGTCAGCACCGACGTGCAGGGTGCGCCAGTGCGGGCTGCCGCATCACGACCATCGTAGGGCGGGGTTGCTCTGGGTGGTCAAAGTAGCGCATATCGTGACAGCCCGGGGAGCTCCTGGACGGGCATGCCGATCCCCTCGCCGGCGCTGATGGAGCACATCGGGACCCGGTTCCGTAGGGCGGTGGCGTCTTACCCGTCATCCAACGGGATCCGTGGGTGAGGTCCGGTGACCTGCTACCTGGACCTCGGCCGCCCGGAGAACGTCGAGATCATCTTCGGCCGGCCCCTGCACCCCCCGGCCAGATGGCCTACGACCTGCGCAGGCTTCGCCTCGCCAGCCTCATCAGGCGCATCGAGGCACCCGACGGCATTCTTCTGGCCGCTCGGGGTTTCCTGGACGCTCCCCTGAAGGGTATGATGACGCTTGTCGACGTTTGAAGACATACGTAGACGGGCTAGAAATGGCGATCAGCGGCGAAGCCCAGCGCGCGAGACAACTGCATGAAGGGAAGGGTCATGACCGGACACTGCGTGAGTCCCGGCGTCACCAGCAAACCGGGAAACGGATTGTCACGGAAAGTAACCTTAAGGACCTTAAGGAAGAGAAAGAGAAGCAGGCCCAATGAACATCTCCGATCCAGCCGTCCCCTCCGGCCGGGATGACGAGGAACCTACCTCTGCCGCGGAACTTGTGATCCTCCCGGCCCGCATTTTCGGCCGTTTGAAAGGCAGCCGGAACCGCGAGACGGGAAGGCGCCCGCCGCGCTGGCCGCGAGTGCGCCTGCACTCAGCGGCGCCGCAGGCCCGCGTTAAGAACTCCGCTTCCGCCGTACCCGCGCAGGCAGATCCGCCCGCCGCGGAGGCGCCCACAACTGCCGCGGAGCTCACGGTGATCCTCCTGCCTTATTCTTTTGCCCGCAGGCCCTGCCAGGCTGGGCCGAAGAACGGAAGAGCAGGACAAAGCCCGCGCCGATGGACGCGGCCGCCCGGCTCCGGTCCGCCGTGACCGGCAGGGCGTTTGGGGGGCAGCACCCGAGAGGCCTAGCCTGGGTGCGTTGCACAGGAAGAGCGTTGCCATGGAAACAATCAGCATCCGCAACCTGCGAGGGAAGGCACTTCGCGAGAAAGCAGCGAGCGGCAAGCCGCTAGCGATAACTAACCACCGTGCCCTGATCGGTGTCCTCATTCCCGTCGCGGCGGCCTGGGTCGAGCAGCTCATTGACTACAACTGGTCACACGTCCGGCAGAGCATCGCGGAAGGCGACCGGGCGCTCGCGGAAGGCCAGCCGATGATCAGGCTGGAGGACGTGTTTCCCGCCGTCGGCGATTCTGCCCCCGGCCCGGGGCCCGTACCTGATATGCCGGAAACAATGGCGGCGCCGCTCTTCGCGGCACTGACCGGTGAGGCGCTTGCCCAGTCTGCTGGGGGCCAGGAGGTTCTCGAGCAGCTGCGATCGGCGCTAGCTCCTCCCCGGCCACACGGAGCCGAGGGAGATAGCCCGACGTCCGTGCGTACCGTGCGGATCGGTGACCTCTCCGCTGGTCTGATCGAAAAGGCGGGTCAGGCGGGACAGACGCTGGCGATTACGCATGAGCGGGAGCTAATCGGGATCATGATCCCTGTCACCCAGGGGCTGGTGGAATTCCTCATCGAGCAGAACGTTTCCCGCGCCCTAGCCAACATCACCCGCGGTGAAATGCAGCTCCGGGTCACCGGCAAGCTGACCAGTCTCGATGAGGTACTTGATCCGCCGGAGAAGAATCCAGGCTCGCCCTCCCCGCCAGCGGCCGCTTCCAGGGATGACTGCGCCGCGGCCCAACCTTGATAAGGTGGCCTGGCGTTTCCCGCAGCAGCGAGATTGTGAAGGTTCCGGCATCCCGGCGGAAGCCCCCTCCGGGGAACGCTGACCCGGGTTACGGCAGGCGCGGCGGCACAGAACGGGTGAACGCCGCCGTGGCCGACAAGATGTCGAAGACATAGACGCCCTTGTCGGCAGCATACCCATGCTCGTGCCGCCACCACTTAAGCTCATGGCTGTCCATAGGGCGGTGAACCGCCGTATAGCCTCCATGGCTGAGTGGAGTGGCGGTGTAGATCACGCCGTCCGGCGCCGCCTCGGCAGAGCGGCCCCGCCAAGCCCGCATATCGGAGTCATACCGGACTTCCATATGGGCATTCGGGCCTGCTATGAGTTCGTGCCGCAACGCTTCGCCGAGTTGACGCCGGCGTTCCCCCGTCAGGCGCAAGATCGCCACGAGCGCCGCCGGCCCCAGCGCCACTTCGTAGGCATGCGTTAACCCAGCATGCGTCATCAATCCGCCCCCCAAGATCTTTAACATCCTGCCCCACCTTATGAGCAGAAAGAATAAAGCCTGAGACAAGCTCACGACAATGATGTGAGAAAATCGGCAATCAAGCCAAAGGTGACAATAACTGATAAATCATCTCATTTCATTAACTCATGCTGACCCGCTTGCAGCACCGACGGTGACGTGCCCGCTGGCCGGCTGATGCAGACCAAGGGCACATCTTCCAGCGTCGCGGGGTCGCGGGCGGCCGCCGCCGCGTCGGCGGCTTACTTCGCCCGGTGAAGCGCACGGACAATGGCAAAGACGCCGGCCGGTAGCAACAGGCCCCCGATGGTCACCCACGCCGGTGCGCCGACGGCCGCGGCGGTGCCCGCGATGAAACAGCCGGAAATAGTAAGCAGGACAGCGGCGATGGCCGTGGCCAGCGAAGATCCGCCGAATGTCTCTGTGCCCAGCTTTATAGACATTCCGCCGAGCCAGCCCGGGGCCTTGAACTCGAAGTTGCACCGCTCGGGCAGAAGGACCACATGGAGTTCGGCCTTGGCGCTGGGCTGTTCGTCCCCGGCCGGCCTCTGCGGGGGGTGCGGGCTGGGTACGGCGGGGGGCCTGGCCACGGCTAGCTCTTCCGCGGACAGGTCAGCGGCCCGTGCAGGAGCACTGGCCGGCGTATGTACATGGAACCTCCTGTTGAGACGGTGTGCCATGGATACGCATAGAATATCTGTAAACTAGCTGGAAGACAAGCAGTGATTAACTGCGTTCACCGTCCTAACCCGATGAACGGGCGCCGAGCGGCCCCTCTGCGGAGCTCTGCACGGTGCAAAGGCCTGTGTCGGCTGCCGCTGCCGATTATTTATCCGGCGGCGGCGGGAGCGGCGGCAGCGGCGCGTCGAGAACTGGGCCCGCAGCTGTCGAGCCGCAGTGCGTGCTCGATGAAGCTCTCCAGTACGCACACGGCGACGGCCTCAGCTCCCAGCAGTGCGGCATCCTGTGGGTTCGCCGGGAATGGACGGACCCTGAGGTAATCGGGATCGCTGCTTCCCGCGAACGCCCGGGTGACCTCTGTTCTGACCGCGGCGAGGTAAGCGGCGGCAGCGGTATCGGGCTTCGGTTCAGCGAGGGCGGCAGGCAGGTAAGTGATGATCCTGTTGGGATTGACGGTGTTACTGACATGGGCCAGGGCGCGGCCAAGAGCAGCGCCGCTACGCGCGAAGATCTCCTGTGCTCGCTGGAACTCCGGGCTGAGCGAATCGATCTCGCTTATCTGCTCCAGGGTGCCGCCGAGTTCCTCCTCGATTCGGCGCGGAGGCGCAAACGTGTCGACATGCCCGAACTGACCGCAGGGGCAGCGCGCCTTGAATCCACTGCCCATAGGGTCCTGAGATTCGGGCTCCTGGCCCGGGGCGAAGCCGACGGCGAGATGGCCTATTTCCATGGCCCGGCCATTGCCCCCCCGGCGCAGCCGGCCGTCCATGACCAGGCCGCCGCCGACTCCCTCATCAAAGACACCGACCACTACGAGATCCGGCTCGGTGTAGTGGATCTGCTGGGTGGCCAGCACCGCCAAGGCGTTGACGTCGTTCTCAACTATCACGGGGATGGGCCGCTCGAAGCACGGGTCAGCCTCGAAGAGGTGGTGCAGCTTCTCTGCCAGCGAGACGGGACGCACGGACCGGTCGTTCGACTGCGGCATGACCTGGCCGTTATAAGCGGGTGCCGCAACTTCCACACCCATCCCGAACAGCCGCAATGGTTCCAGCCCGCGGTCTGCTCTGTCCTTGTCACACGCGTTCTTGAGCAACGTCACGTGCCGGTGTGCGAGTTCAGCTACCTGGTCCCAGCTGTCAGCCGGGTCGTGGGCTTTGCCGAGCACTCGCGAGCTGTCCAGCCCGAACAACGCTGTTGTTACGTGCGTAGGCCGTTCTTTGGCCTGCATCACCTTTACCCCTGCGGTCGCATACAGGCTCCCCAGGCGAAGCGGTGAGAGGGTCCGGCCATCGGAGTTGCGCAGGAGCTTCTCGCCGTCTTCAAGCAGGCCCTCGTCGATCAGTGCCTTTACTGCCTTGCTGACCGTGCCTTGGGGAATAGCGCGCTGGTCGACGACGCGGCGGGCCGCGGGGTTACCGGCCGAGATCTGCACCCGGGATGTCTCCTCCGGCGCCCGCAAGGATGTGCGCGCCAGCACCTCGCCCAGGACCTCCTGGCCAATGCCCGAGTGCCTGACGAGTTTGTCCAGCAGATGCTGAAACTGGTCGTGCTGCATAGCCAGACCACCCTGCTCCCGCGGCCCATGAACGATCTCTGTAGGCATATTATTCCCAACTGAGATAATGGGAAAACGAGGCTTGCAAAAAGATCTTTAGCTTTTTCCGGCATCCGACTTGCAGTGAGAATGTCATGTGAGTAGGTTCATATTACCCTGCTCGACCGCGCGGGGCGAACAAACAGAGGGGAGCGGCGACGGTGAAGTGCTCACAGGAGGGAACGACCGCCACCCGGCGAGCACGGGCCGGCTGCCCTACGCGGGCCGTGCACGCCAGGGGAGGCGACTCATCCAGGCAAGAACGACCGGGCGGCGAGGAGCCAACGTTGTCCGCGGAGATGACGATCAGGGTCGTGCCCATCCCGGACGAGGACGCATAGGCACCAGCCCCCCGCGGCCAGCCAGCGGCAGCTGCCCACAGCAGTGATAGGGCATCAAGGGCGGCCCAGCAGGGACGCCGTCCCCAGAGTCTCGAAGGCATCTCAGCGGCGCCGCCGAACGGCTTGCCTCGCTGCGTGCACAGAAAGGGGCCTTCCCCGCGGCACCAAAGCGGCAGGGATTTCCCTCTGGCGTCTGATCCCCCGTGAAGCCAGCTACAGGATTACGACGGCCTGGGTCTCTCCTGTCGCCTTGTCCCGGATGAGCACCTCCCGGCCGGCGCTGATCTGGGTGTCGATGAAGTCATACAAGGTGATCGCGCGATTCGCGAGATCTGTCTTGGACAAGTTGGTCCTGTTCTGAAGGCGCTGGAGTTCCTCCGCGACCTTTGGTACCAGGGCAACCGTGATTCGCTCAACAACCGGTGTGTGGTTGTCCGCGGTGGCGGCCATCGTGAATCTCCTTCCAAGGACCCCAGAGCACGCCCTGGGCCCCCGCTTGGCCAGTATCAGACCATCGAGCGGTCCGGTGCGGAGGCTTGTTGTGGATCCGGCTACCGAATGTTGCATGAAGTAGCGGCCGATGTTGTGCATCGAAGCTGCTTCGTTGCTATCCACGATAGCAACGCCTGTGCGGTTGTACAGACCGTCGACAGAAAATTACTGTAAAAATACTCCATTCCCCTGACCAACTTCGCAGCTTATCTCTGCCAGAGGCTCCACTGAACAGGACCTTCCTCCTTGCCTCTCCAGGCCGGAAGGCATCCTGGCGGCTGTGCCGTCATATGGCCCCCTTCGGCCGGCTGAGCCATCGCCGTAGCCTGGCGACCCGTGGTTAACCCGCCGCGCGATGCTCTCGCCGCTTTGCGTGCTCGCGGGGGCAGGCAGCAGGCGGCTCGGACCGCAAGCTGCCCAGGGGCAGAGCCGTTAGCATGTCTTCTCTGTAAAAAAACTGCACTCTAGATGTTGCTAGACTGCTTTCAGCGCTGTATATTCATGTCAATGCCTCACAGAAAAACTGGTTGAGGGGAGGAGGGAAGGCAGTCACAAGCTGCTAGCGAGTATGCCAGGTACAGCCGGGGCGACGACCCCCAAGGAGGTGAACAGCATGACCGCCAGCCTGGCCAGGAACGTTGCGTGGCCACAGGCAGCGGGCGGCCGTATCACGGTTGCCCTGATCCCGGCGGTCCAGGACGATCTCCGCCGGCTTCAGGAGCGGACGAAGATGTCCAAGACAGATCTCGCGAATCGCGCGATCACGTCGTACGCGTTCTTCGAAAGCCACCTGAATGCCGGCGACCAGGTGATGATCCGGGATGGTAAGACGGGACAGACCCAGCTTGTCCAATTCCTTTGACGACGCCTCGGCCCGGGCAAGCTGCGCCCGCCGGCCCCGCCGCTTGCCAACGGCGGGGCCGGCGAGCCCGGGGGTGCCAATGAGGGCCCGTTCAGGGGCCCGGCTCAACAGTGATCCAGCATCGCGAGACTCCCGCCCTCAGCAGGCCCAGCGGGCCAGAAAGTGAGAACACAATGGAGACGAACTCCGCGCACAGACTTCCCGGGCCGCCCCCGGCGACCCTGGTGCAGGCCCGCGGCAGCCCCGGACGCCGGCCGGCCGGGGCCGGCCAACGGCAGCCCGCTCAGGCCGCCGCGGCAGGGAGGACATCGTGATCCTTACCTTGGTGCTCGCGGCGGTCCTGGTTACCGTGGGCGCCGTGGCCGGGGTCCTTGCGATCCTGGTAGCGGGAATTCACCACGCGGAGAAGGCCTACAGCCTCACGCGCAAGAGCCCAGGGCGGGCTACTTAGCGTCGAGCAGTGGGCGCACGTCCCCGTCGGGGGAAAACCGGAAGTTCAGCGCCCAATCGCTGAGGCCCGCGGTCCCCTCGTCCGGGTGTTTACTCAGATTCTCGAGCAATTCCTGGGAGAAGTCCTTGTCCTTGCCTTGCCGGCGCTGTGCGGTCGCCATCAGCAGGTAGGCAGCCGCTCGCGCAGGGCCCTTCAGGATCAGCGCCTGATCACCTTCCATGCTGGCCAGATCGGTAAGGACCTGACGCAGTCGCTCGCGGACTCTCTTTGCGGACTCTTCAGCATCCGTGCCGCCAAAGCAGTCACCGATAGCGAACAGTGAAGAGTGCAACTCGGTGATATGCGCCCTCGGCGGCGGCTTGCCGTCCGCCGCCATCCCGTCCGCCTGCAGGACTTTGTACGCCCGCAAGCAGGAACGCACCAGGTGTTCCTCGACCGTGCGGTCACGTCTTTGCAGGAAGCCAAGTGCGAACTCAGCCCGGATACGAAGCCAGGCTTCGTTCTTTTCCTTGTCCAGCAAGACCCCCAGGGCTCCGGCGACCGGGCCGCTCCAGCCGCCCGTGATCACCGTTTCGATCGCCTGGCGGCGGTAGACACCCGCATTTTGCAAGATCATATGGAGGAATAGGCTTTTCGTGCCGTCGCGGAGATGGTCGGGAATTTGGCCGGGAGTGTCGAGCACAGCCGCCGCCTGCTGAACATGGGCAAACCAGGGTTCGTCGACGGCCGGCCAATCGTTGCATACGCCCTCTCCCTTTTCGAGGACATGTTCCAGTGTGGCCGCGGCCCACCGGAGCCCGGCGGCCGCGTCACGCCGATCGTCGGGATTCCTGAACTCGGCGACCAGCTGGCGGAGCTCTTCCCTGGCATTGTCGCGATCGGGCGGAGCCTGGTTAACCGCTCGCTGCCATAGTCCCATGGCGGCTGTGCCGCGTTCCCGGATGGTGGCGTCGGTGTTCCTTGCCCTGGTGAGCAGGGCGTCATGGACCCAGTCATCTCCCGGCGGTGACCAATCAGCCGGGATGGAGATCGCGAGTTCAACGTCAAGGCTTCTGCCCGCGTAGACGCTGTGCCTCCGCAGATTTTCCGAATCGCGTACGAGCCCGCGGACCCATGCCTGCAGTGCGGGGGCATGCTCCTTCCTCGTGGTCAGCATGACCAGCTTGGTGATCGCACGCCAGACCCGGAACCCCAAAGGTGAATACCGCAGCTGGTAATCCAGGTGCTCTCGCATTTGCTCAAAGGCATAGCTGGCCAGGCTGCCGAGCAGGATCTGTGCATCGTGGTTCGTCGTCGCTGGCGGGGCGACCGAGATAAGAATGAGCCGATGGGCCAGTAGATCCAGCTCATTGTGGTAGCGGTCACGAACGGCGGCCACGCTCCGGCCGGCCGGGTCCATCTTGTCCGCGGCCATGAATGCGGCCAGCAGAGCGGCCGCCTGGACCAGGACCTCGACCTCGCTGGCCGGGGGATCTTTGAGTATCTTTCCCGTCCAGCTAGGCGGAATATGAGCGGTCATGCTGCGCGTGACGCGGCTACGCCGGTCAGTGGACAGCCGCAGGGCCAGCGAGCACAAGCCCCCGGTCCGGTCCACGTCCGGGACAAGCGCACCGATGATTTCATCCAGCTGCTCCAGCTGGCGAAGTGTCGGCCCTTCCCGCAGGGCTTTGGATAGAACCGGCGCCGCATTCCGCAAAGTGCTGCCAAAGCCTGCCCCGAGTGCGACCTTGGCCTGGCTGATGTCCGGCAGCTTCTGGTGCAGCTGCGCTAGCTGACCGGCGGCGGCGTAGCAAAGCAGCTCGCTCTCGGAGCTGATGTCCGTCACCTTCGGCGATACACGTAGTCCGTCAGGCATCCCCCCGGCTCCCTCCCCATTGCGCATTTACCAAGATATGTTGCGGAAATTTATCAGAAACGCTGTATGAGCACACCGGGACGTTGCAAGGCCGCGAAACTGATGATCATTTCCTGCCCGATGAGATCAGCGTGGCCGCATCGCGGTAAGCAGCGGGATCGCCGCGATCTTCTCCTCGGTCAGCTCGCGCCAGGAGATCGCCGCCGCAGCGGCCGTCCCATGGTGGCCAGGTGAAAGGCGACACAAACGGCGGGCCGGCCGGGTCACCCGCGGCGGCCCGGGTCCGGCGGGGCCTCGGCGGATCCCGGCCGCCACAGTGTCCCCAGCGTGCCCTGCGCGGCCCAGCGGCTCTGCCTGCCGCCACCCGGACCCCGCAAGATCCATGCGATGCCGACGGCCAGCGCGGCGCCCGCCACCGGGCCCGCCAGGTAGGCCCACCAGGCGGTCCAGTCGCCGAGCACGAGGGCGGGCCCGAGTGAGCGGGCGGGGTTCATCGAGGCCCCGCTGACCGGTGACCCCCACAGTCCCGCCAGCGCGATATAGCTGCCCACCCCGATTGCGGCGAACGCCCCCACCTGCTGGGCCCCGGACGCGGTGCCCAGGATCACGCTGACCAGCCCGGTGGTCAGCACCATCTCCCAGATCATGGCGACCGGCGTGCTGATGCCCGCTCCCGGCAGGGTGAGCCCGGCGCTGCCGTGCCGCCCGATCAGCCCCCACAGGACCAGCGCGGCCAGCACGGCGCCGGCGAACTGCGCGCTGACGTAGGCCGGCACCCGCTTCCAGGGAAAGTCGCCGCGCAGCGCGAACGCGGCACTGACCGCCGGGTTGAGGTGTGCGCCCGACACGGTACCCATGAACAGGATGATCGCCATCACCATCAGGGCCGGGGCGACCACGCGGGCGCTGGCCGGGACGGCGTGGCCGCCGAACCTGGCGTTCACCATCCCGCCGCCCGCGGCCACCAGAACCAGGAAGAAGGTGCCGAGCACCTCGGCGAACAGCCGCCGTCCCTCGTACCGGTCGTCCCAGAAGCTGAACTGATTGACGATCGAGTTCGGCCGCCCCAGCGAACTGAGCCGGAGCTGCTGGCCGCCCGCCGGCCGGGGCGGGACACCAGGAGGCTGCCGCCCATTGGCCGCGTTGCTGCTTAACGGCTCCCGCCCTTCACACCGCCGGGCCCGTTGCCCGCCGGGATAGCCCAGACTACGTCCGGCCGCCGCACATCCCGGTTCGGGCAGCGTTCTCAGGAGCCTGGGCTTGCGGTCTAGGGCTCGGGGGCGAGCCAGAGAACACCGAGCGGCGGGACGGTGATGGTGGCCGAGGCGGGCCGGCCGTGCCACTCCTCCTCGACCGCTGTCACGGCGCCCAGGTTGCCCACGCCGCTGCCGCCGTAGATCACCGCGTCGGTGTTGAGGACCTCCCGCCAGCGCCCGGCGTGCGGCAGGCCGATCTTGTACTTCTCGTGCGGGCCGCCGGAGAAGTTCGCCACGACGGCGATCGTCGTCGCGCCCTGAGCGGTGGGCGGGAAACCGATCGGGTCCGCCAGTGCCGTCGCCTCCGGGGGCGCCACGGCCGGGCCTGGCGCCGGGGCCGCCGATCCGGCCTGCTGCGCGACCAGCCAGGACGGGACGGGAGGCGGTGCCGGGGCCTCGGACGGGGCGGGCGCCGCGAACCGCAGGAAGGACAGCGTATTGCCGGCCGCGTCGTTGGCGTCGATCCAGCTGAACCCGTCGGGGGAAGAGTCCAGCGCCCATAGCGCCGGTGAGGCGCGGTAGAACGCGTTCATGTCGCGGACGAGCTGCTGGACGCCGGCGTGGTACTCGTCACCGAGCACCCACCAGTCCAGGCCGCGCTCCTCGGACCATTCCGCGCCCTGCCCGAACTCCGACCCCATGAACAGTAGCTGCTTGCCCGGGTGGGCCCACATGTAGGCGAGCAGGGTGCGCAGGCCCGCGAACCGGCGCCAGTCGTCGCCGGGCATCTTGCCGAGCAGCGAGCCCTTGCCGTGCACCACCTCGTCGTGCGACAGCGGCAGGATGTAGTTCTCGCTGAACGCGTAGATCAGCGAGAACGTCAGCTCGTTCTGGTGGTACTGCCGGTAGACCGGGTCACGCCGCAGGTAGGTCAGGATGTCGTTCATCCAGCCCATGTTCCACTTGAAGCCGAACCCGAGGCCGCCGAGGTGGGTCGGCCGGGTCACACCGGGCCAGGCGGTGGACTCCTCCGCGATCATCATGATCCCCGGCTCGCGCCGGTAGCAGGTGGCGTTGACCTCTTGCAGGAACGACACGGCCTCCAGGTTCTCCCGCCCGCCGAACTGGTTGGGCGTCCACTGGCCGGGCTCCCGGGAGTAGTCCAGGTACAGCATCGAGGCCACCGCGTCGACCCGCAGGCCGTCGATGTGGAACTCCGACAGCCAGTACAGCGCGTTGGCCACCAGGAAGTTGCGCACCTCGGTCCGGCCGTAGTTGAAGATCAGCGTGCCCCAGTCCGGGTGGCTGCCGCGCCGCGGGTCGGGGTGCTCGTACAGCGGGGTCCCGTCGAACCGGGCCAGCGCCCAGTCGTCCCGCGGGAAGTGCGCGGGCACCCAGTCGATGATCACGCCGATGTCGGCCCGGTGCAGCTTGTCCACCAGGTAACGGAAGTCGTCCGGGCTGCCGAACCGGGATGTCGGGGCGTAGTAGGACGTGACCTGGTACCCCCAGGACCCGCCGAAGGGATGCTCGGCCACCGGGAGGAATTCCACGTGCGTGAATCCCAGGCTGGTGACGTAGGCCGGGAGCTCCTCCGCCAGCTGGCGGTACGACAGTCCCGGCCGCCAGGAGCCGAGGTGCACCTCGTAGATGCTCAGCGGCTCGCGCACGGCGTTGCGCCGGGGCCGTTCGGTCATCCAGGCGCCGTCCTGCCAGTCATGGTGCGCCGACACCACCAAGGACGCGGTGGCCGGCGGCGTCTCGGTGCCTCGCGCCATCGGGTCGGCCTTGGCTCGCCATACGCCATCCGGCCCGCAGATCTCGTATTTGTACCGGGCGCCCTCGCCCACATCGGGCACGAACAGCTCCCAGATGCCCGAGCCGCCCAGCGATCGCATCGGGTAACCCTGGCCGTTCCAGTGGTCGAAGTCGCCGATGACCCGGACGCCGCGGGCGTTGGGCGCCCAGACCGCGAACGAGGTGCCGGTGATGTCCCCGAGGCCGTCGGAGCCGAGGTGGCGGACGTGCGCCCCCAGCACGCGCCACAGTTCCTCGTGCCGTCCCTCACCGATCAGGTACAGGTCGAATTCGCCCAGGGTGGGCAGGTGCCGGTAGGGGTCGTCGGAGATGATCTCCGGGTCGGCGATGCCGTCCGGGCCGGGGTAGGCGACGGCGATCCGGTACGCCGGGGCCGCGCCGGGACCGCCGGCCGTGTCCCCGAATGGCACGGTCGCCGCGAACACGCCCAGGTGCACGTGTTCCATCGGGTACCGGCGGCCGTCCTCGAGGAGGACCGAGACGGTCGCCGCGAACGGCCGGAGCGTGCGGATCACGAAGCCGTCCGGCCCGGGGTGCACGCCGAGGATTGAGTGCGGGTCGTGATGGCGGCCCGCGACGATGCGCTCGATCTCGCCCAGGTTGACCCCGGCGGCGGCCGCCGCCTGCCGTGGCTGCGCCGGCTCAGGCGCCGCACCGGGCACCGGGCCGCTGCCGGTCACGGGGCTACTGCCCGTCCCCGGGCCGCCGTCGGCGACCGGGCTGCGGTTGGTCACGGGGCTGCGGTTGGTTACGGGGCTGCGGCTGGTCACGGGGCTGCGGTTGGTCACGGGGCTGCGCGGTACACCGTCGTCAGTTTTCATGATGATCAGATCGCCGTCGGTCAGTTAGGGAAGTCGGCCAGTGATTCCAGCGGGATCTGCAGCCAGGATGGCCGGTGCCTGGCTTCGTACATCACTTCGTATACCGCCTTGTCGAGTTGCAGGGCACGCAGCAGGACCTCGTGGGCGACCGGGTCGAGCCCGCCGGCCTCGGCGTACCCGGCGCAGAACGCGTCGCTGTTGCGCCGTATCCATTCCCGGGCCACCCCGCGAAGCCGGTCGGCGTCCGGGTGGGTGAGCAGCTGGAACCGGGCCGCGTAGTCGAACGAGCGGAGCATGCCGGCCACGTCGCGCATCGGGGACGAGCGGGCCCGCCGCTGGGCCAGCGGGCTGGCGGGCTCACCCTCGAAGTCGAGCAGGATCCAGCCGGTCTCGGTCCGCATGACCTGGCCCAGGTGGTAGTCGCCGTGCACCCGCTGCGCCGGCACCGGCTCGTCGATCTTGGCCAGGCGGGAGTAGGCGTTGCCGATCATGTCGGCGTACCTGGCCAATTCGGGTACGGCCGCGGTGGCCAGGTCGAGGCGGCGGTACATCTGCTCGGCCATATCGTGCAGCGCGTCAAGGGCCAGCACGTCGGTGCCGAATGCGTCGGCGAGATCCTGGTGTACCTCAGCGGTCGCGGCGCCGAGCCGGTGCGCCTCTCCGGCGAAGTCGCCACCCGCGCCGGCCGCGCTGGTCCCGGTGGCCAGCTCACCGGCGCCGGTCAGTAGGGGGAACGGGCCGGTGGAGTCGTTCGCGTACAGGTCGCTGGCGTACAGGTCGCGGACGCTGGTCGCCGCGAGCGTCCAGCCGTCGGTGGCCGTCCGCAGGTACTTGGACAGGATCGCCAGCGTCGTGGTGACCCCGTCCATCAGCGTCTCGACGGAGCCGAACGGCTCGGCCACGTGCGGCGATCCCAGCTGGGACAGCGCGGACGTGACCTCCAGGTCGGGGTTGGGGCCCGGGGAGACCCGGCGGAAGACCTTCAGGATCGACTGCTCGCCGAACACCAGGCTGGTGTTGCTCTGCTCCGCGGTGAGCACGATGCTGTCCAGTTCGGTCTCGATCTCGGTGCCGGGCTCGCGAGAGAAGCGCAGGGACTCGACGGTCTCGTCGGCCGCGATCGCGCGGAGCAGATGGCGGGTCAGCGCCGGATCGTGCAGCGCGTCGTAGACGTGCCTGCCGTCGTCCGTCATGCCGATCCGCGCATGCTCCAGCCAGTCGGGCAGGTACGAGCGCAGCCCGATCAGAATCTGGTAGTGGTCGGCGGTCGTACCGTGCGAGACCAGGACGATCAGATGCCGCAGCGCAGGATCGCCCGCCGCGACCTCGGTATCGGCCACTACGGCCAGGTCACGCAGGGTCCGGCCTTTACCGGCGAACCAGCGCTGTTCCAGCAGCCAGCTCGCGAGTGCATCCTCGAGTCTCATCACCTTGACATACCCACTCCCCCTGAAGGGTTTCCTGAAACCCCCGGGAATCCAGTGCCCCGGGATGATTCGGGCGCGGCGTTCTGGTCAGGCCGGTCAGGCCCGGTTCCAGTAGGGAGCCACCGGCGCGCGGGCCCTTGCGGCCTCTATCGTTCCCTAGTGTTCGTGTTCCTCCCGAGGCGGGGGGAGCTGGAACCAGTAGAAACCATGACCCGGCAGCGTGAGCAGGTAGTTCAGCTCGCCGATGCGGGGGAACGTGACGCCGCCCATGCACTCCACCGGAGTCACCCCGCGGAACCGGCGCAGGTCCAGCTCGACCGGCTGCGGGAACCGGGACAAGTTGTTCACGCACAGGATCATGTCCGACCCGTCCGGCCCCTGGTCGGTCTCGGCGGTGGTCCGTACGAACGCGAGCACGCTGGGGTTGGACGAGACGAGTTCGATGTACGCGCCGGTGCCGAAGACCGGGTGCCGCTTACGGATCTCGATCATGCGCCGGGTCCAGTGCAGCAGCGAACCGGGGTTGCGCGTCTGCGACTCCACGTTCAGCGCCTGGAAGCCGTAGATCGGGTCCATGATCGGCGGCAGGTACAGCCGCTGCGGGTCGCAGCTGGAAAAGCCGCCGTTGCGGTCCGGGGTCCACTGCATGGGGGTGCGGACACCGTCCCGGTCACCGAGCCAGATGTTGTCACCCATGCCGATCTCGTCACCGTAGTACAGCACCGGCGAGCCCGGCAGCGACAGCAGCAGCGCGGTGAACAGCTCGAGCTGGTTCCGGTCGTTGTCGAGCAGCGGCGCGAGCCGGCGCCGGATCCCGATGTTGGCCTTCATCCGGGGATCCTTGGCGTACTCGGTCCACATGTAGTCGCGCTCGTCGTCGGTCACCATCTCGAGCGTCAGCTCGTCGTGGTTGCGCAGGAAGATCCCCCACTGGCAGCGGGACGGGATCTGCGGGGTCTGCGCCATGATCTCCGAGATCGGGTAGCGCTGCTCCCGCCGGACGGCCATGAAGATGCGCGGCATCAGCGGGAAGTGGAACGCCATGTGGCACTCGTCGCCGCCGGTGGTCGGGTCGCCGAAGTACTCCACCACGTCGGCCGGCCACTGGTTCGCCTCGGCCAGCAGCACCCGGTCCGGGTACAGCCGGTCCACCTCGGCGCGGATCCGCTTCAGGTACTCGTGCGTCTCTTTGAGGTTCTCGCAGTTGGTGCCCTCCCGCTCGTACAGGTAGGGAACCGCGTCCAGCCGGAAGCCGTCGATCCCCAGGTCCAGCCAGAACCGCAGGACCTCGATCATCGCGTCCGCGACGGCCGGGTTCTCGAAGTTCAGGTCGGGCTGGTGGGAGAAGAACCGGTGCCAGTAGTACTGGCCGCGCATCGGGTCGTAGGTCCAGTTCGACTGCTCGGTGTCGACGAAGATGACCCGCGCCTCGGCGTACTTGTCATCGGTGTTCGACCACACGTAGAAGTCACCGAACGGCCCGTCCGGCTCGGCCCGGGACGCCTGGAACCAGGGATGCTGGTCGCTGGTGTGGTTCATCACCAGGTCGGCGATGACACGGATGCCGCGCTTGTGCGCCTCTTCCACGAGCTCCACGAAGTCCCCGATGGTGCCGTAGTCGCCCAGCACCTTCATGAAGTCGGAGATGTCGTAGCCGCCGTCCTTCAGCGGCGACTCGTAGATCGGCAGCAGCCACAGGCAGTCGATGCCGAGCCACTGCAGGTAGTCCAGCCGCGAGGTCAGCCCCCGGACATCGCCGGTGCCGTCGCCGATGGAGTCCTGGAAGCCGCGCACCAGCACCTCGTAGAACACGGCCCGCTTGTACCAGTCCGGGTCCCTGGGCCGGTCGAAGGAGAAGGGATCGGGCACCGGCTCGCCGGGCGACGCCGTGAATCCGGGCTGCTGGGGGGTGCTGCTGGGCCGGCCCCGCGCCGCGTCGAGCTCTGTCACGACTGCTTCTCCTGCGTGTGCTTGCTGTTACATTCCTGGCCGATCGGCGCTGACCGAGAAGATGTGCGCCGGCGTGGCTGACGGGTCCAGGCGAACGTAATCGGACTGCCCCCATCGGTAGGACTCGCCTGTGAGCTCATCAGTAACGGTGAACTCGGCTCCCCAGTCCATCCCCAGCGCCGGCAGGTCCAGCCAGACGGTGGCCTCACGCGCCCGGTGGGGATCGAGGTTCACGATCACCAGGACGGTGTCGGCCCGGCCGTGACCGGAACCTGCATCACCGGACCGTTCCGCGGCCGCCTCCCGCGGGGTAACGCGTTTGGAGAAGCAGAGCCAGTCCGGCTGATCAACTGTATGAAAGCGTAGGTTACGCAGCCGGTGGAGTGCAGGGTGTGATTTACGGATTCTATTGAGAGACGTAATGAGTGGGGCGATACCCATGTTGTCGCGCGCGGCCTGATCCCAGTCGCGGAGGCGGTACTGGTATTTTTCCGAGTCCATGTACTCCTCGCTACCAGGCCGTAGCGGTATGTTCTCGCACAGTTCGTACCCCGAGTAGATACCCCAGGTCGGTGAAAGCATGGCGGCCAGGATTGCCCTTATCTCGAAGGCCGCACGGCCGCCTTGCTGCAGGTATTCGTGCAGGATGTCCGGGGTGTTCGTGAAGAAGTTGGGCCGCATGTACGGCGCCGTTTCCCCGGCCAGCTCACGCAGGTATTTGGCCAGCTCTTCGGCATGGTTCCGCCAGGTGAAGTACGTGTAGGACTGGTGGAAGCCGACCGCGGCCAGCGCGCGCATCATGGCCGGCCGGGTGAACGCCTCGGCTAGGAACAGCACGTCCGGATCGGTCGCGCGCACCTCGGCCAGCAGCCGCTCCCAGAACGCCAGCGGCTTGGTGTGCGGGTTGTCCACCCGGAAGATCCGGACGCCGTGATCCATCCACAAGCGGACGATCCGGAGCGACTCCGCGTAGATTCCCGCCGGGTCATTGTCGAAGTTAATCGGGTAAATGTCCTGATATTTCTTGGGCGGATTCTCCGCATAGGCGATGGTGCCGTCGGCCCGGGTCGTGAACCACTCCGGATGCTCTTTCACCCACGGGTGATCCGGTGACGCCTGCAGCGCGAAGTCGAGCGCCACCTCCATGCCGAGCTCGCGGGTCCGGGCCACGAACGCGTCGAAGTCGTCGAAGGTCCCCAGATCCGGGTGGATGGCGTCGTGGCCGCCGTCGGCCGAGCCGATCGCCCACGGCGATCCCGGGTCACCGGGCTGCGGGTCCAGGGTGTTGTTTCGGCCCTTGCGGAACGCCGTGCCGATGGGGTGGACCGGCGGCAGGTAGACGACGTCGAATCCCATCTCCGCGATCGCGTCCAGCCGCCGTGCCGCGGTGCGCAGCGTGCCCGACACCGGCTCCTGGTGCCCTATCGGGTCGATCTGCACGCCCTCGGACCGCGGGAAGAACTCGTACCAGGAGCCGTACAGCGCCCGCTCCCGGTCGACGGTCAGCGGCATCCGCCGGGACCGGGTGACCAGTTTGCGCAGCGGGTAGGCCCACAGCAAACGGGTGATCTCAGGCTCCCGGGTCGCCGCCAGCCGGTCCCACGGCGCGAGGCCAGGGTCCCGGAGCAGCGTCGCCACCTCGGCGAGCGCGGCCCGCGCCACGTCCGGCGGGATCGGCTTACCGTCCGCAGCGGGGTCATCGGGACCCGGATCGGGCAGCCGGATCCGGGACGACCGGATGATCGACTTCGACGCCTGCTCGAACAGCAGCGCGCCCTCGGCCATCATCAGCTCGATGTCCTGGCCACGCGGCACCTTGATGGCCGCGTCATGGTGCCAGTCGGCGATCGGATCCGCCCACGCCTCGATGCGGAAGGACCAGCCGCCCTCGCGGTCCGCGGCGATCTCGGTGCCGTACCGGTCGGTGCCCGGCGCGAGCGCCTGCATCATCTCCATCGGCCGGGTGCCGCCGTCGGGGTCGCGCAGGACCACGCCTGTGGCAATGATGCCGTGCCCCTCGCGGAACACGGTCGCGCTCGCGAGGAAGGTCTCGCCGGTTACCGCCTTGGCCGGGCGCCGGGCACAGTCGACGGCGGGCTGAACATCGAGAATGGGGATTCGTCCGATCACGGCAGTCACGCTATCGAGACCGCTGGTAGACGTGCCAGTGCGGTGCCACTCTGGCTCGGTAACTTCCGCACGCGCCCCGGCCCGGCCGTCCGCCTTGCAGATGCTGAACGGGCCTGATGTGCTCTGTGACACCTCTGAGGCATGCGCGACAATGAGTCACAAAGACTTAACAAATCCGGCGCTGACGGTTGACGACCCTATCCGGCCCCGCCTCCGAATTACTGGTCTTGGACCCTGCCACGGCGGCGGCGAGGTGTGCTAGAGACGGCCACAACGAGCTCGTTTCGCACGATTGGGCGTGATTCTCTTGCTGAAAGCACCGCAGGCTGGCCGGGATGTGACAAGCGGCACGGAACCGGCGGCTGGTTCCCCCGCACTGGCACAGACGCACTAGGGTCACTCATCGTGAAAGCGATCCGCCGGTTCACCGTCCGCACCGTGCTGCCCGAGCCACTGACTCCCCTGCGCGACCTCATGCTCAACCTCCGCTGGTCGTGGCACCCTGAAACCGTAGACCTGTTCGCGTCGATCGACCCGGCCGCGTGGGACGCGTCCGGCGGTGACCCGATCACCATGCTGTCCGCCTTGCGCCCAGAGCGGCTGACCGCGCTCGCAGCCGATCAGGGCTTCCTGGCCCGCCTGGACGCCGCGGCGCAGATCCTGGGCGGCTACCTGACCGGGCCGCGCTGGTTCCAGCGCACCGCCGGGAACGGGCCGCTGGCCACGGCGCCGTCCGCGATCGCCTACTTTTCGCCCGAGTACGGCATCACCGAGGTCCTGCCGGAGTACTCCGGTGGCCTCGGCATCCTGGCCGGCGACCACCTCAAGGCCGCGAGCGACCTGGGTGTGCCGCTGATCGGTGTCGGGCTGCTGTACCGGCACGGCTACTTCACCCAGTCGCTGTCCGCGGACGGCTGGCAGGGTGAGCGCTACCCGGCCACCGACCCGAACGGCATGCCGCTCGACCTGCTCCGCGACGCAGCTGGGGCCCCGGTGCGGATCACCGTGACCATGGCCGAGGGCCACGTGCTGTCCGCCCAGGTCTGGCTGGCCCGGGTGGGCCGCGTGCCGCTGCTGCTCCTCGACTCCTACGTGGAAGAGAACGAGCCGGCGCTGCACGACGTCACCGACCGGCTGTACGGCGGCGGCACCGAGCACCGGCTCCGGCAGGAACTGCTGCTCGGCATCGGCGGCATGCGTGCCGTCCGGGCCTTCTGCGCGATCACCGGGCACGCGGAGCCTGAGGTGTTCCACACCAACGAGGGGCACGCCGGTTTCCTCGGCCTGGAGCGCATCCGCACCTACGCCGCGCAGGACCTGAACTTCGACGAAGCCCTGGAGGCGTGCCGGGCGGGGACCGTGTTCACCACGCACACCCCGGTCCCGGCCGGCATCGACCGGTTCCCCCGCGATCTGGTCGAGCGCTACTTCAGCAAGGAGGCCGGCGACCCGGCGCTGCCGGTGGAGCGCGTGCTGGCGCTCGGGGCCGAGACCTATCCGGGCGGGGACCCGCACGTGTTCAACATGGCCGTGATGGGCATGCGGCTCGCCCAGCGGGTGAACGGCGTCAGCAAGCTGCACGGCGCCGTGAGCCGTGAGATGTTCTCCGGCCTGTGGCCCGGGTTCGAGGAAGCCGAGGTTCCGATCGGCTCCATCACCAACGGTGTGCACCCGGCGACCTGGGTCGCCAGCGGGGTCCTGGAGCTCGCCGACCCGGGCGAGCGCACGCTGAGTGAGGGCGGCAACTGGGACTGGGAGCGGGCGGCCGACCTGCCGGACAGCCGGATCTGGTCCGCGCGCCGGGCGCTGCGGGCCAGCCTGGTGGGGGAGACCAGGAAGCGCCTGCGCGCCTCCTGGCGCCAGCGCGGCGCCAGCGAGGCCGAGCTGACCTGGATCGACGACGTGTTCGACGCGGACACGCTCACCATCGGCTTCGCCCGCCGGGTCCCGTCGTACAAGCGCCTCACGCTGATGCTGCACGACCCGGACCGGCTGACCGGGCTGCTGCTGGACCCCGAGCGGCCGATCCAGATCGTGATCGCCGGCAAGGCGCACCCGGCCGACGAGGGCGGCAAGCGGCTGATCCAGCAGATGGTCCAGTTCACCGACGATCCGCGGGTGCGGCACCGCATCGTGTTCCTGCCCGACTACGACATGGAGATGGCGCGCGCCCTGGTGCGCGGGTGTGACGTCTGGCTGAACAACCCGCTGCGGCCGCTCGAGGCGTGCGGGACCTCCGGGATGAAGGCGGCCCTGAACGGCGGCCTGAACCTGTCGGTCCGCGACGGCTGGTGGGATGAGTGGTACGACGGCGGCAACGGCTGGGCTATCCCGTCCGCCGACGGCGTGCCGAACCCCGGCCGCCGCGACGAACTGGAGGCCCTGGCCCTGTACGAACTGCTCGGCACGTCGGTGGCGCCGCTGTTCTACAACACCGGCCCCGGCGGCGTACCGGGCGGCTGGGTCGAGATGATCCGGCACACGCTCCGGGTGCTCGGCCCCCGGGTGCCGGCCGAGCGGATGGTCCGGGACTACGTCACCACGCTGTACGCCCCGGCCACCGGCTCGTCCCGGGCCCTGGCCGACGGCGGCACCTACCGGGCCGCCCGCGAGTTGGCCGCGTGGAAGCGCCGGGTCACGCTGGCCTGGCCGCACGTGCACATCGAGCACGTCGAGGCCGACGCGGGCGAGCCGCGGCTCGGCACGCCGCTCACCGTGCGCGCCGCGGTGGCGCTCGGCGACCTGACCCCGGACGACGTCTGCGTCGAGGCGGTCTCCGGCCGGGCCAACGAGCACGACGAGCTGGTCGACCCCTCGTACGTGCCGCTGTCACCGGAGGGCGCCGACGCCGGCGAAGCCCAGCCGGGCGCGGTCGTCCGCTACTCGGGTGCGATCGACCTCGGCCAGCCGGGCCCGTTCGGCTACACGATCCGGGTGCTGCCCAGCCATCCTCTGCTGGCCAGCCGGGCCGAGCTCGGCCTGGTGACCGCGCCGGACGCGCCGGCCGGGATGACCAACGGCGACCTCCGCTGAGCCGGACCGCCGGCCTGGCCTCCCGGCCGCCCCGGTTTTCCTGAGAGGCTGGGGGCCAGAGCCGGTTACACCGGAATGAAGGTGGAGGACTGTCATGGGTGACTTCGTCCGCGTAGAGACCGATGCGGGAATCGCGACCATCCGGCTGGACCGGCCGCCGATGAACGCGATCAACGCCCAGATGACCGCCGAGATCGGCGCGGCCGCCGCGCAGGCCGGAGCGGATCCGGACGTGCACGCGGTCATCCTCTACGGCGGGGAGAAGGTCTTCGCGGCCGGCGCCGACGTCAAGGAGATGGCCGCGGCCAGCCACGCCCGGATCCTGGAATTCGGCGCAGGCATCCAGAACGCCTTCAAGGCGGTGGCCCGGATCCCCAAGCCGGTCATCGCAGCGATCATCGGGCCCGCGCTCGGCGGCGGCCTGGAGTTGGCGCTGTGCGCCGACTTCCGGGTGCTGGGCGAGCGCGCCAAGGTCGGGCAGCCGGAGATCCTGCTCGGCGTCATCCCCGGCGCGGGCGGCACCCAGCGGCTGCCCCGGCTGATCGGCCCGTCCCGGGCCAAGGACCTCGTCTTCAGCGGGCGGATCGCGGACGCGGCCGAGGCACTCCGTATCGGCCTGGCCGACCGCGTGGTGCCCGACGCCGAGGTGTACGAGGCGGCCCGGAAGCTCGCGGCGAGCTTCGCGGGCACCGCCCCGCTGGCGCTGCGGGCCGCCAAGCAGGCTATCGACGACGGCCTGGAACGGGACCTGGACGCGGGCCTGGAGATCGAGCGATTGGCGTTCACCGGGCTGTTCGCCACCGAGGACCAAGAGAACGGGATGCGCAGTTTCCTGGAGAACGGACCGGGGAAAGCGACGTTCAGTGGCCGGTGACACGTGCGCCTAGCGCGGCATCCTGGACGGGAGAGTTCATGAGCGAAGCCGATGACGGTCTCTCCCTGGACCTGGTCACGGCGGCCCTGCGGGCGGACAGTGCCGACGTGGCGATCTACGCGCGGGTGCTCACCGAGTCGCTGAGTGAGGCGCTGCCGCCCGGCACGGTCAGCGTGGAGCGCGAGCGCTCCGTGTCGGACCGGATGCGCGGCCGCCCGGGCGAGGTGTCCAAGATCGTGGTCCGGCTGGACGACCGGGTTATGACGCTGAGCGTGCAGCGCGGTCAGCCCGCCGCCGAGATCTGCCGGGAGGTCCGGGGTGTGGTGCTGTCCCGGACCCCGGTCCCGCTGCACGAATGGACCGCCACCCTGGCCAGCGCGCTGGTCACGCACGCGGAGCGCAACGCGATCGCCGCCCAGGCCCTGCGGAAGCTCGTCGCGGGCAGCTGACGCGCCGGTTGATGGCGCCCGGACGGGCCGCTCGCGGCCCCCTGACGGGCTCCGCTGACCGGTCGGCGCGCCGCGACCAGCCGCCCGACCTGTGCACATGCTCGTTCGCTTCTGCATGTTTGCGCCTGCACCGTAGTCTGGTGAGGCGATGGCCTCTCAGGACCGGATACCGGACAGGCTCGGGCCGTACCGCTTGCGTGAGCGGCTCGGCGAAGGCGGCATGGGAGCGGTCTACCTTGCCCGCGACCGTGAACGCCGGATGGTCGCGGTGAAGGTGCTGCACTCCCGGGTCGCCGAGGAGCCGAACGCTCGGCGCCGCCTGGCGCGCGAGGTGGAGGCCATGCGCCGCGTCCGCAGCCCGTTCGTGGCGGAGGTCCTCGACGCGGACGTCACCGGCAAGTTTCCCTACATCGTGACCAGGTACGTGCCTGGGCACACGCTGGATGACGTGGTGCGCCGGCAGGGGCCGCTGCCGGGCTGGGCGCTCGAGCGGCTGGCCAGAGGCCTGTCGCAGGCGCTGGCCGCCGTGCACGCGGCCGGGGTGGTGCACCGTGACCTGAAGCCGGGCAACGTCATGCTGCACGACGGCGATCCGGTTGTCATCGACTTCGGCATCGCGCACACCGGCGACGCGACCCGGCTCACTCAGACCGGGATGTTCATGGGGACGCCCGGCTACCTGGCCCCCGAGGTGATCGAGGGCCAGCCCAGCACCGAGGCGTCCGACATTCACTCCTGGGGCGCCACCATCGCCTACGCCGCCACCGGACGGCCGCCCTTCGGCAGCGGGTCGTTCGAGAACATCTTCTACCGCATCGTGCAGGGCAACGCCGACATCGCCGGCCTGCCCGGACCGCTCGCGCAGCTGGTCTCGGCGGCGCTGAGCCGGGATCCGCGGAGCCGGCCGACGGCAGCGGCGCTGTGTGCCCAGTGCGCGTCGCCCGGCCTGGCCGCCGGGCCGCCTGTCCTGCACGGTGCTACCACGCAGGCCCCGGGCTACGGCAACGGCGTCGCCTATGGTTCGGCCGGCGCTGCGGCCGCGGCCGTCGGCGGGGCCTCCACCGTCTACGCGCCGGGCACCGGATATGCGCCCGGTGCCGGGTCTGCGGGCAGCGCCGGGTACGGGGCGGGAGGCGTACCGGCCAGGAACGGCTCGCCGCAGGCCATCCGCCCCAGCGAATTCGCTGACCTGCTGCCCCCGGTCCAGTACGCGCCCGCAGGCGCCGCCCGGGCCCGGCCCGCCGCGGCCGCCCCGTACGGAGCCATCCAGGGCGGGGCCGTCCAGGGCCCTGGCTACGCTGCCCCGCCGGCCGGCGCCATCCGCCCCGACGCACCCGCCCCGCCGGCGGGCAGCGCTCAAGGCGCCCAGCGCGCCCGGCCGTCGCGGCTGCTCGGCCTGGCCACGATGGTGATCGCCATCGCGGTCAGCGTGATGCTGCCGATCGCCGGGACGATCGGCGCGCTCGCCGTCATCACCCTGCTGCGCGCGGGTGACCGGGCCAGCAGCGCCCTCACCGTGCGGCGATCGGTGCGCGGGCCCAGCACGGCCGACATCCTGATCGGGGTGGTGACCGCCCCCTGGGCCATCGCGCGCTCGCTGCTCACCACGGTCCTGATCCTCCCGGTCGCCGCGCTGGTCGCGGCGGCCGCGCTCGTGGTTACGCTGATCATGACCACCGCGGACTCGCTGCCGCTGGCCGGGTCCTACGCGGCCGGCGCGGCCGTGGCGTTCTACGCCACCGGGCCGGGATCGGGCGGCGCGCGGCGGGAGATGGACCGGCTGTTCGGCGCGGTCGCGCGGACCCGGGGCGCAGCGGCGATCGTGACCCTCGCGATGTGCTGCCTGGCGGCCGCCGCCATCGCCACCGCGGCCGCCCAGCCCGCGCTGTACTGGCCCTCGCTCGCCGGGGTGCTGCCGCACCTGCCCAACGTCAGCAACGTCCTGCATCTGCCGCACCTGGCGCACGGCCTTCCGCATCTGCCGCACTTCGGCGTGGGCCGGTCCCGCCTCGGCTGAGCGCCATGCACCGAGCCGGTCAGGCGCAGGGCTTGGTCACCTCGGAGTCGGCGGGCAACCGCGCCTCCGGCACATACCCCGGCGGGGCCGGCTGAGCGGCCGGCTGACCGGCCGGCCTGACCAGGCCGAGCGCGACCACCTCGTTGGCCAGCCGGATTCGCCGGTTCAGGCCACCGGAAATACGGAACTTCTGGTACAGCCGCAGCAGATGCTGCTTAACCGCCGCCTCCGTGACGACGAGATCGGCGGCGATCTCACGGGCTGTGGCGGGCGCCACGAACGCGTCGTCCGACAGCGCGGGCCGGCAGAGGGCGGCCAGCACGTCAAGTTCCCGGCGGGTCAACTCCGGTACCGCGGGACGCCGCAGCTCGGCTTCGGTGGGCAGGTCCTCGCGCGGCAGGCCGCCGATCCGGCACCGGGCCGCGCCGAACGCCAGCACGTCGCCGTCCTCCAGCACCCGGCGGCCCGCCGGCCGGCCGTTCACCCGGGTTCCGTTACGTGATAATCCCAGGTCAGCGACGTACGCATAGGGCCCGCGGCGGATGATCTCCGCGTGCAGCAGCGATACGCTCGGGTCATTGAGGCGCACGTCTACTGCCCGCCCGCGTCCGACGGTTGTCACCTCACCGGCCAGTGGCACCACGTCGCCGGTGTCCTCGACGCGAATGAAGGGTGTATCCACTACGGGCCTCCCGCCTATCGGAGCCGTGAGCTGTCCATCACCTATGAGTTACCCCGGCACACGCCCGGCATACCGCCGTCCTGGCACTGTCCGGGTTCGGCCGGCCACAGGCAGGCGCATCGGCGATCGATTGGCGAATGCGCCGGTAAACTGCCAGCGACTATCCCTCGGAGACCGGGAGCAGCGGTGCGGAACACGGAGGACACGCCGGCTGACGGCTTCCCCCGGGTTACCGGCCCCCTGGCGCGCCGCCACCCGGGGGACAACCGCCCGGACTGGACCGCTCCCGGCGAGGCGGAGGTTCTGGCGAACGACGAAGCGCTCCGGTATTCGGCCCGGCGCCCGGCCACCGGGGGCGCCGCCTGGGGCGCCGCCCCGGAACCGCCGCGCCCGGGATCAGCACCGCGCCGGCCGGGCCCCGCGGCCGTCCGTCCGGGAGAAGCCGGCTCGCGCAGCCTCGGCCCGCGGCCCGCCACGGTCCGTCCCGGCCAGCCGGCGCCCCGCCGGGCTGGCCTCCAGCCGCCCGCCGCGCCGCCGGTGGCGGTCACCGGCCGGCCCGCGTCGCGCGACGCGGGCCCGCCCCATCGCGCCGGGACGGGAGCGCTGGCCCAGGTGCCCTACGTGGTCGTCCTGCTCATCGCGGCGGTTGGCATCTGGTGGGCCTGGCGCGGATCACATGACGTCGGTAACGGCGCCGGGGTCGTCGGCGGGGCAGTGCTCGCCGCCGCCATCGCCCGGCTCGCGCTGCCGCAAAGCGCAGTGGGACTGCTCGCCAGCCGGCGGCGGTTCGCTGACGTGCTGGCACTCGGCGCCTTCGGGGCCGGGTTGCTGGTGCTCGCACTCGTGCTGCCGCCGACGTGAACACGGCGCGCGGCCCCGTGGCCGGCGAACCTCACAAGGTACCTGGCCAGCAGATGAAGGGACTGACCTAGCATGCCCAAGATCAAGGTGGCGAATCCGGTCGTCGAACTTGACGGCGACGAGATGACACGGATCATCTGGCAGCTCATCAAGGATGAGCTGATTCTGCCGCACCTGGATATCAATCTGGATTATTACGACCTTTCGGTCGAGAACCGGGACGCGACCGACGACGAGGTGACCATCGACGCGGCGAACGCGATCAAACGGCACGGCGTCGGCGTTAAATGCGCCACGATCACGCCGGATGAGGCCCGGGTCACTGAGTTCGGGCTGAAGAAGATGTGGAAGTCGCCCAACGGCACCATCCGTAACATCCTGGGCGGCGTCGTCTTCCGCGAGCCGATCGTCGTTTCTAATATTCCCAAGCTCGTCCCCGGCTGGACGAAGCCGATCATCATCGGCAGGCACGCCCACGCCGACCAGTACAAGGCGTCTGACTTCGTTGTTCCGGGGCCCGGCACGGTGACGATCTCCTACGTGCCCGACGGCGACGACCGCCCCATCGAGATGGAGGTGGCCAAGTTCGCCGGCGGCGGCGTCGCGATGGGCATGTACAACTTTGACGACTCGATCCGCGACTTTGCGCGGGCCACGATGCGGTACGCGCTGAACCGCCGGTACCCGCTCTATCTGTCGACGAAGAACACGATCCTGAAGGCCTACGACGGCCGGTTCAAGGACCTGTTCGCGGAGATCTTCGAATCCGAGTTCAAGGCCGACTTCGAGGCCATCGGCATCACCTACGAGCACCGGCTGATCGACGACATGGTGGCCCAGGTGCTCAAATGGGACGGCGGTATCGTCTGGGCGACCAAGAACTACGACGGTGACGTGCAGTCCGACATCGTGGCCCAGGGCTTCGGCTCGCTCGGCCTGATGACGAGCGTCCTCATGACGCCGGATGGCAAGACCGTGGAGGCGGAGGCCGCGCACGGCACCGTTACCCGGCATTACCGGCAGCACCAGCAGGGCAAGCCCACCTCCACCAACTCGGTGGCGTCCATCTTCGCCTGGACGCGCGGCCTCGCCCACCGCGGGCAGCTGGACGGGACGCCGGAGGTGTCGGACTTCGCGCACGCGCTTGAGCGGGTATGCGTGCAGACGATCGAGGGTGGCCAGATGACGAAGGACCTGGCCTTGCTTGTTGGCCCAGAAACGCCTTACCTGTCCACGGAGGAGTTTCTGACCGCCGTGGGCGAGAACCTGCGCAAGGAACTGGCCGTCTGAGCGGCTGCACCTTCCGAAAATACCGAGAACAAAGGAGATCTCCGGACATGGCACGCAAGGGGAAGGTGACCGTCGTCGGGGCCGGCTTCTACGGCTCGACCACCGCACAGCGGCTCGCCGAGTACGACATCTTCGACGAGGTCGTACTGACCGACATTGTCGATGGGAAGCCGGAAGGCCTCGCGCTGGACATGAACCAGTCGCGGCCGATCGAGGGCTTCGAGACCAAGGTCACCGGGCAGACGACCGGGGCCGGCGGCGAGGGTTACGAGGCGATCGGCGGGTCGGACATCGTCGTCATCACCGCCGGCCTGCCGCGCAAGCCTGGCATGAGCCGGATGGACCTGATCGAGACCAACGCGAAGATCGTCCGCAACGTCGCAGAGAACGTGGTCAAGCACGCGCCCGAGGCCGTGCTGATCGTCGTCTCGAACCCGCTGGACGAGATGACGGCGCTGGCGGCCAAGGTGTCCGGGTTCCCCTCTGAGCGGGTGATTGGCCAGGCCGGCATGCTCGACACGGCCCGGTTCACCAACTTCGTGGCGGAAAAGCTCGGCGTCCCGGTGGGCTCCGTACGCACGCTGACCCTCGGCTCGCACGGCGACACCATGGTGCCGGTGCCGTCGGCCTGCACGGTGGACGGCAAGCCGCTGACGGACCTGATGGCCGCCGGGGACATCGATGAGCTGGTTACCCGCACCCGCAACGGCGGGGCCGAGGTCGTGGCCCTGCTGAAGACCGGTTCGGCGTATTATGCGCCGTCGGCCGCGGCGGCGCGGATGGCCCGCGCGGTGGCCGAGGACGCCGGCGCGGTCATGCCGGTCTGCGCGTGGGTGGACGGCCAGTACGGGATTTCCGGTGTGTACCTGGGCGTCGAGGCGGAGATCGGCGCCGGCGGGGTCAAGCGCGTGGTCGAGCGTGACCTCACCGAGTCGGAGCTGTCCGGGCTCCGGCAGGCCGCCGACGCGGTGCGCGCCAAGCAGGCCGATGTAGCCAGCCTCTGACACCGCGGCCCGCTGTCCCGCGGCCGGCCGGTAAGGCCGGCCCCGGGGCGGGCCCGTGCGGGACCGGTCAGGCCACGCCGAGACGGCGCATCGCCAGCTCCGCGTAGAGCGCGGACCCGTCGGCGAGGACCGCGTCGTCGAACACCGCTTCGGCCGAGTGGTTCGACGGCGCGGTCGCCGGGTCCCGGTCCAGCGGGCACGCGCCCAGCGAGACGAACGCGCCGGGCACGTGCTGCAGGATGTAGGAGAAGTCCTCGGCCCCCGTCATCGGGTGCCGCTTCGGCACCGACCGCAGCTCGCCGAACGCCTCCGCCGCGACCGTCTGCGCGAAGGCGGCTTCGGTCTCGTCGTTCACGGTGACCGGATACTCCTCGATGTATTCGGCCTGCACGGTCAGGCCGTGGGCCCCGGCGATGCCGTGGCACAACTGGGGGATCATCTCCCGGAGCTTCGCCCGCGCGGCCGCGCTGTAGGACCGCGCCGTGCCCAGGAACAGCGCCTCGTCCGGGATCACGTTGTCGATCGTCCCCGCGTGGAAGCTCCCCACCGTGATGACGACCGGGTCGAACACGTCGAATTGCCGTGTCACAAGGGTCTGCATCGCGGTCACCATCGCGCAGGCTGCCGTGATCGGATCGGCGGCCAGATGCGGCTGGGACGCGTGCCCGCCGCGGCCCCGCACCGTCACCCGGATGATGTCGGCGGCGGCCAGCATCGGCCCCGGTTTCGTCGTGAACACGCCGCACGGGAGCTGGGTCGAGGAGACGTGCAGCGCGTACGCGGCGACCGGCCAGCGCTCCCCGGCGGCGGCCAGCACGCCCTCGCCGATCATCTTGTCCGCGCCCCGGTAGCCCTCCTCGCCGGGCTGGAACATGAAGATCACGTCTCCCCGCAGCTCGGGCCGCCGGGCGCAAAGCAGCCTCGCCGCCCCGGCCAGCATCGCCGTATGCAGGTCGTGGCCGCAGGCGTGCATCACCCCGGCGAACCGCGAGGCGTACGGCAGCGCCGTTGCCTCCGTGACCGGCAGCGCGTCCATATCCCCGCGCAGCAGCACCGACGGCCTGGCCATGTCCCCGCTCTCAGCGACCCCTCCGTCGTTGCCCGCCTCGCCGCGCAGCACCGCCGTCACCGAGGTGAGTTTCCGGCCGGTGGTCACCTCCAGCGGCAGGCCATCGAGGGCCGCGAGCACCTTTTCCTGCGTCAGCGGCAGGTCCAGCCCGATCTCCGGCTCCCGGTGGATGGCGTGCCGCAACTCGGCGAGCTGACCGGCGATCGCGGCAGCGTCCTCACGTAGCGCCATTGGTTCGTCCTCTCCCGGGGTCGCGTCCCGGTTGTCCCTTGCGGTGCGCTCGGCTGGTGCCTCGTCCGGCTGGTGCTTCGTCGTGCCTCGTCCGGTTGGTGCGGTGCGCTCGGCTGGTGCCTCGTCCGGCCGGTACCTCATCCGGCTGGTGCGGCGTATTCGGCTGCGTCTTCTGCCCGGACCGCACCACGCCGGATTCTCGCGATCATTCCCGGATAATCCCACACCCGCCAGGCGGCCGATCGTCCTCGGTGCGCGCGTTCGCCACGCGGGATACCCGATGCGCGTTCACCGGGACCGTATCGTCGGCCAGAACGCGGCTCGCGTTCCTTCAGTAGCTAGCGTTACCCTGATTACTGGGTAATCAGGAGGTAGCCATGGAACGCGCTGAACTGGATCATGTGCAGACACAGATGGACCGTCTGGTCAGGAAGCACTTCCCGGATGGCGAGGTGCGCAGTGTGTCGGTCCTTCAGTACGGTGATGACCCGGAAGTCGAGCCGGGAGAACTGCTGGTCCGCGTGTTTATCGTGGCTGCGGGTGGGCCGGAGGAGCGCAAGCAGGCTCTTGAGGACTTCGAAAGGCATCACTCGTCAGCCTTGACGGAGGTCCGGCACGACCTGAACATGATCCGCGGGATTGGCCCTTTCGAGATCATCGCGGGCGGCGACAGCGAAGATCTCCAGCCCAGGATGCGGTGGGGGGCCAGCGCAATGCACCTGGAAGGGGATGGCATCGGTGCCTCTCCGCTCGTCCCGGTGATGGCCCGGCTCGGGCCGGCAGACCTTGAGACGGTAGACACGCTGATCACGGCGGGTATCGCCGCCAACCGGGCCGAGGCCGTGCGATGGGCGCTGGCCCGGATCCGCGAGCGGCCGGCCTACGCCAAGCTCCGTGAGCGGGCCCGGGAGATCGACGAACTGAAGGCCCAGTTCTAGCGCCCGCCTCAGTTCTCCTCTGCCCCATCGGTAACGGCGGTGACGTCCCGGCTCTCTGGTCGGGCTGCCTAGTGCCAAAACTCTTTGCGGCCCGGGTCGCGCTGGCCCCGGAACTGTCGGACCCCCCGGTTAGGATCGAACTAGAAATCGATTAACGAGCCGTTCCTGGCCCTGGGGAGGTGACCTGCCCCGATGTGCACCACGACCGAGCCCGCCGCGCCCGCCAGCACCGGGCAGGCCCTGGCGATGGTCCGGGCCGGGCTCGGCTACCTGGCCAGCTGTGACGCCGGGTCGCTGGGCACCGCCGCGCAGGCCGCGGCGCTGACCGGGCTGGAAGCCGCCGAAGCCCAGCACACCGCCGCCCGGGCGGCGATCCTTTCCGCGTTCACCGCCCAGCACGGCTATGAAGCCGACGGCCAGTACGGCGCCGCCGCCTGGCTGCGCGCCATCACCCGGGTCACCAGGGGCGCGGCCGGGGCAGCCACCGGGTGGGCGCGGCGGCTCGCCGGCCACCCGGTGATCGCCGCGGCGCTCGCGGCGGGGCAGCTGCCGGTCTCGCTGGCCCGGCTGATCTGCGACTGGACCGATCGGCTGCCGGAAGAGTTCCGGGATGACGCGGACGGGATCCTGCTCGCGGCCGTTTTGGGCGGCGCGGATCAGCATGACCTGGCGCGGCTGGCCCGGGAAATGCTCGAACGCGCCCAAACCGGCCCGGACACCGGCGAGGACGGGTTCGAGGAACGGGCGCTGTGGCTGGGCACCACGTTCGGCGGCGCCGGGCGGCTGCAGGGGGACCTGACCCCCGCCTGCGCGGCCGCCCTCACGGTGGTGCTGGACGCGCTCGGGCAGAAGGCCGGGCCGGAAGATACCCGCACCACCGCGCAGCGCCGCCACGACGCGGTCGAAGAGGCCTGCCGGCGGCTGATCGCCGGGCAGCTGATCCCCGGCCGGGACGGCCAGCCCGCCCACCTGATCGTGCACGTGGACCTGCACGATCTGCGCGGCCGCTCACCGCTGGAACGATCCTGGACCGCCGCCCGCGCCGCGGCCGGCCCGGGATCGGTGTACCTGACCGGCGCCGCCGCCGAGGCCGCCGCCTGCGACGCGATCCTGACCCCGATGGTGACCGGGCAAATCGACCAGACCGCCCTGCACCACCTCACCGGTCTGTGGCTCACCCTGCAGACCCACGACCACGCCCCCGCCGGCCGCCAGGCCCCGGGCGATGACCGCCAGCCCGACGGCGGCCCCGGCCAGGCCCCTGGTAACAGCCACCAGGGTGACGGCCACGGCCAGGACCCGGCCGGCAGCCCCGGCCAGGCCCCCGGTAACAGCCAGAACCCGGGCGACAGCCAGGCCACCGGCGACGGTCAGGACCCCGGCGACGGCCCGGGCCAGCCCCCCAGCGACAGCCACCGCGGCGGCGGCAGCGACGGCCAAGCCCGCGGCGGCGGCAGCGACGGCCAAGCCCGCGGCGGCGGCAGCGACGGCCAAGCCCGCGACGGCGGCGGGCAGGCGATCCCGCGCGGCCCGCTGCCGGCCGAGACCCGGGCCCGGCTGCAGGCCACCCTCCTGCAAGCCTGCATCGACGTCGTCTCCGGACCCGGCGGGGTGGCCTCCTACCTGCGCGGCGCGCTGCTCAACGCACCGTTCTCCACCCTCAGCCAGCCACTGGACATCGGCCGCACCACCCGCACCATCCCGCCCCACCTGCGCACCGCCGTCACCCTCCGCGACCAGCACTGCCAGTTCCCGCGGTGCCGGCAGCCCGCATCGGTGTGCGAGGTGCACCACCTGATCCACTGGGCCCACGACGGCCCCACCAGCCTGCCCAACCTGATCCTGCTGTGCAGATTCCATCATCAGATAGCGATACACCGCTGGGGCTGGGCCATTATTCGCCACCCCGACGGCACCTGCACCGCCACCGCACCCGACGGACGCACCCTGCACAGTCACAGCCCACCCCAGCAAGCCGCCTGACCAGCGGCGACACCCCCGCGCCGGGCACGAGGCTCACGGGAGATCAGAGCATGCGGCGGGCGGCGTCCGAGGGGGTCGCGGTCATGAACTCCGGTTCGGTCCAGGCGCGGTCGGCGTAGGCGGCCCGGATCTGCGCCTCGACCCGGCCGGCAGCGGCGTCCGGGACGAGGGCGATCGCGGAGCCGCCGAAACCCCCGCCGGTCATCCGGGCTCCCAGCGCGCCGGCGGCCACGGCCACCTCCACGGCAACGTCGGCTTCCGGCCAGGACACCTCGAAGTCATCGCGCAGCGACGCGTGCGATTGGGTCAGCAGCACGCCGACCTCGCTAAGCTTGCGGGGGTCGCCGCCGCCGGACGAGCGCAGCAAGGCGGCCACCTGGAGCACGCGCTGATTGTCCGTGACGACATGGCGGGCGCGGCGCACCAGCACCGGGTCGTCCAGCCCGGCCAGCTGGCTCACGTCCGTGATCGCGCGCAGCGACGGTACGCCGAGACGCCGGGCGGCTTCCTGGCATTCGGTCTGCCTGCTGCCGTACTCGCCGTCGGCCAGTTCGTGCTTGGCCCGGGTGTCGATCACCAGGATGCGGATCCCGGCCGCGGCGGGATCGAACGGCACCTGGCTGATCTCCAGCGACTGGCAGTCCAGGAGCAGCGCGTGGCCCGCCTCGCACAGCAGCGAGGCGGACTGGTCCATGATCCCGGACGGGACCCCGGCGAACTCGTTCTCGGCCCGGCGCGCGATGGCCGCCAGCTCCCGGCGGGGCACGGCGCCCGCGCCGGTCAGTTCTGTGAGCGCGAGAGCGACCGAACATTCCAGCGCGGCCGACGACGATAGGCCGGCCCCGTCGGCCAGGCACGAGTCGATGGCCACGCTGGCACCGCGGACGGGGTGCCCTGCGGCGAGCAGCGACCAGGCGACGCCGGCCGGGTACCTGGCCCAGCCGGGGATATCTCCGGCCGCGGGCGGTTCCCCGCCGGGCCGCGGCCGCAGCAGGTCCAGCGGGATGTCCACCGTGGCGGGCGGGTCCCGCCGGGTGCGCAGCGCGAGAACGTCATCATCGCGGGGCGCCGCGGCGGCCGCGACGCCCTGGCCGAGAGCGAAAGGCAGCACGAAGCCGTCGTTGTAGTCGGTGTGCTCGCCGACCAGGTTGACCCGTCCCGGGGCGAGCCACACGCCCCGCGGCGCATCCCTGTAGCATGCGCGGAACCAGTCCGCCGCCTGTACGGCGATGGAACGCCGGCCCGCCGCCACCCTGGCCGCCGGGCCGGAGGTCATCGGCTGCCTGCCTCATCCCGCGCCGCGACCGCCTGCGCAAACGTCCAGGCGTCGGCCACTATGGCCCGGAGATCACGCGAGGCGTGCCAGCCGAGCTGCGAGCTGATGCGCTCCGACGAGGCGACCAGGACCGCGGGGTCGCCGCTGCGGCGCGGGGCCACCTGGGCCGGGATGTCGACGCCGGTCACCTCGCGGCAGACGTCGATCACCTCGCGGACCGAAGAACCGGTCCCGTTGCCGAGGTTGTAGACCTGGTGCTCGCCCGGCTCGCAGGCGTCCAGCGCCAGCAGGTGGGCAACGGCGAGGTCGGCGACGTGGATGTAGTCGCGGACGCAGGTCCCGTCGGGCGTCGGGTAGTCGTCCCCGAAGATCTTGACCGCGCCGACCCCTGCGGCCCCGGGGATCGCCATCGCCAGCACGTTCGGAATCAAATGGGTCTCCGGTGAGTGTTGCTCCCCGTACCATTGGCCGCCGGAGTCCTCGTGCGCGCCCGCCACGTTGAAATACCGCAGGCTGCCGGCGCCGAGGCCAAACATCCGCGCGTACTCGGTGAGGCTGGTATCCACGGCGAGCTTGGAAGCGCCGTAGGGACTGGTGGGCCGGGTTGGGTCAGTCTCCTCGATCGGCGTACGTTCCGGCTCGCCGTAGACCGCCGCGGTGGAGGAGAAGACAATCCGGGCGACTCCGGTTTCCCGCATCGCCTCCAGCAGTGCGAGGCTGCCGCCCAGGTTGTGTGACCAGTACATGCCGGGGAACGCCACCGACTCGCCCACCAGTGACTTCGCCGCGAAATGCAGCACCGCGTCGATGCCTTCCGACAGCACCCGCGCCGCATCGTCGCGCAGCGTGCCGCGAACGAAGGACGCCTTGGCCGGCAACGCGTCCGCGTGCCCGGTAGACAGGTCGTCGAGCACCGTCACGTCGTGACCGGCCTCGATCAGCGATGCGGCCACCACGCTGCCGATGTATCCCGCGCCGCCCGTGACGAGCAGCCTCATCATGCCTCCCGAAGTCTGCGCGCCGCGGTTTCCGGCACGATGTCGTTGACCCATACGCCCATGCCCGACTCCGTCCCCGCGAGGTACTTGAGCTTGCCGGGGGCGCGGCGGACGGTGAAGACCTGCACGTGCAGCCCGAAGTCCCGGCGCGCACCGGCGTCGTTGACCGGGGCCTGGTGCCACGCCGCGATGTAGGGCGCGGGGGTATCGAAGAGCCGGTCGAACCGGCGGAGCACATCAAGATACAGGACACCGAACGCCGCGCGGGCCGCGTCGTCCAGCGCTGCGAGGTCGGGCACCCGCCGCACGGGGAAGATCAGCACCTCGTACGGCCAGCGGGCGGCGGGTGGGACGAATGCCGTCCACTGGTCGTTGGCGGCCACCATCCGCGCGCCGTCCGCCTGCTCCGCGGCGACCAGGTCGTCGAAGAGGTTCCGGCCGGCCTGTGCCGCGTAGGACCGTGCCTGCGCGGCCATCTGCCGGGTGCGCGGCGTCACGAACGGGAACGCGTAGATCTGGCCGTGCGGATGGTGCAGGGTGACGCCGATCTCCTCGCCGCGGTTCTCGAAGCAGTAGACCTGCTCCACGCCGTCCATGGCGCTGAGCGCGGCGGTGCGGTCCGCCCACGCCTCCATCACGGTCCGGACCCGCCGCGGCGTCAGGCTCGCGAACGAGGCGCTGTGGTCGGAGGTGAAGCAGACCACTTCACAGCGGCCGTAACCGGAACGCTGCGGCGACATGCCGTCGTCCAGGCCGGGAGGAAGCGGGAGGTGACTAGCCCCGGGAATGGCGCTTGCGCCGCGCAAAGAAGGGAACCGGTTCTCAAAGACCACAACGTCGTAACTGTCGGCGGGTACTTCGGTGGGCCGGCCGGGTGCGGACGGGTCGAGCGGGCACTGATCGGGAGGTGGCAGGAAGGTGCGTTCCTGGCGCTGGGCGGCGATGATCACCCACTCGCCGAGCAGCGGATCCCAGCGGACGGCCTGCTCCGGGCTCCAGGCACCCGGTACGGGCACCGGGGCCAGGCCTTCGCGCAGATCACGGGCCAGCCCCCGGTTCAGGCCCGGAGCCTCGTCGAAATATATGATCTCGCGGCCGTCCGCCAGGTGTGCGCTGTGCTGCCACGTCAGATGGCCGCCACCCGCTGGTATCTGGTCGTCAGCCTGCATCGATTCGGTACCCACAGCACCCATACGCTACCGGGTTTCCACGATCTTGGTCTCCGGCAAAACGCTCTTGATCACACAGGACCGTTCTGTGATCGCACACTATCGGCCTCAAGGGGCACCTCGACGCCGGCCGGGACGCGGAGCGCTCCGCCGGGCCATGGGGCCTGGCCGACGGCATGCCGCAGGCGTGCCCACCACTTCACCCAGCATACGAACACCTGCACTTAGACTGGCCGCACACAGTGCCCAGTGGCCGCCGCCCAGCTGGCAGCGCACTCGGAGAATCCGGGGATCGTCGTGAGCAAGCTCATCGGGGATATTGTCATCATCCTCGTCATCGTGCTCATCGGCGGTTTCTTCGCGGCCGCCGAGATGTCGCTGGTCTCGCTGCGTGAGGGCCAGGTGCGCAAGCTGGCTCGGCGAGGTAAGCGCGGTCAGCGGGCCGCGAAGCTCGCGCAGGACCCGAACCGGTTCCTGTCCGCGGTCCAGATCGGGGTAACGCTCGCGACCCTGTTCACCGGCGCGTACGGCGCCGCGACCCTGGCCGGCATGCTGACCTCGGCGCTGGTCCGTGCGCATTTGGCCAGGGATCTGGCCGCCCCGCTTTCGTTCGCCCTGGTCACCGTGGCGATCACCTACGTCACCCTGATCCTGGGCGAGCTGGCGCCCAAGCGGATCGCGCTGCAACGGGTCGAGCGCGTCGCGCTATTCTCCGCACCGATCCTGGATCGCATCGCCACGCTGGCCCGGCCGCTCGTGTGGATCCTGTCCAGGTCGACCAACTTTGTGGTGACCATCCTGGGCGGGAACCCGCGGGCCAACCGCAACGTCATGACCGAGGAGGAACTGCGCGACCTCCTCGCCAGCAACGCGGCGCTCAGCCAGGACGAGCGGGAGATCGTGGGGGACGTCTTCGATGCGGGGAAACGGCAGCTACGTGAGGTGTTGCTGCCCCGGACTGAGGTGGAATTCGTCTCGGCCGACATCCCGCTCAGCGAGGCCGCCCAGCTTGCGGTCAGCGTGCCGTACTCGCGGCTGCCCGTCTACCGTGACTCTTACGACAATGTGATCGGTTTTGTTCATATCCGGGATCTGCTCGATCCGGCCCGCGCGCACCGCCCGCTCACCGTGGGGCAGGTCTCCCGGCACGTTAAATTCCTGCCGATCAGCAAGACCGTGCTGACCGCCCTGTCGGAGATGCGCCGGGAGCAGGCGCACCTGGCGATCGTGGTCGATGAGTACGGCGGCACCGCCGGCATCGTCACGCTGGAGGACCTGGTCGAGGAGCTGATCGGCGACATCCGCGACGAGTATGACGTCGCTGACGACCAGACACGGCGGCTGCGCGGCGGTGAGGTCGAGGTCGAAGGCCTGCTCAACCTGCATGAGTTCGCCGAGCAGGCCGGCATCGACCTGCCCGAGGGCCCGTACGAGACGGCCGCCGGCTTCGTGCTCGCCCGCCTCGGGGAGGTCCCCGCGGTGGGCGAATCGGTGGAGGTGGCCGATCACCGGATCACCGTCACCGAAATGGATGGCCGGCGCATCGCCCGGCTCAGGATCGCCCCGGCGGGCGGTGGTCCCGAGCCGGCGGACGGCCCCGCCACAGCCGAGCCGGCGGCTGGCCCCGCCTCCCCGGACGGCCCCGTGACGGCCCCGCCTCCCGGCGCCGGGGCACGGAGCGGCCAGGCACCGCCCCGGGAGCAGCTGAACGGCCACGGGCCGGACACCCCCGCCGGCCGGAACGGGCAGCTTCCCAGCTCAGCGGGCAGGCCGGGGGAGATGCCCTAAACTCGGCGGGTGAGCTCGTCCGATAGTTTCGACACCGTCCTCGTGGTGGACTTCGGCGCCCAGTACGCGCAGCTGATCGCGCGCCGTGTCCGTGAGTGCCACGTGTACTCGGAGATCGTCCCGCATACGATGCCCGTCGCCGAGATGCTGGCGCGCAAACCGAAGGCGATCATCCTCTCCGGTGGCCCCGCGTCGGTGTACGCCGACGGCGCGCCGCCCGCCCCGGGCGGGCCACCGGACCTGTTCAGCGCGGGCGTCCCGGTGCTCGGCATCTGCTACGGCTTCCAGCTCATGGTCCAGGGGCTCGGCGGTACCGTCCGCCGCACCGGTGCCGCGGAGTACGGCGCGACCACGCTCGAGGCGACCGGCGGCGGAGGCCTGCTGGCCGGGCTGCCCGGGCGGCAGCGGGTCTGGATGTCGCACGGGGACACCTGCGTGGGGGCGCCGGACGGGTTCGCCGTCAGCGCGCGGACCGCGGCCACCCCCGTCGCAGCGATCGAAGATCCGCGGCGCAAGCTCTACGGCGTGCAGTTCCATCCCGAGGTCATGCACACCGACCATGGCACCGCCATCCTGCAGCGCTTCCTCGACGCGGCCGGCTGCCAGCCGGGCTGGACCACCCGCGGCATCATCGATGAGCAGGTCGAGCGCATCCGGGAGCAGGTCGGCGGGGCCGTGGCCGTCTGCGGGCTGTCCGGCGGTGTGGACTCCGCGGTCGCGGCCGCGCTGGTGCAGCGCGCCATCGGCGACCGGCTGTCCTGCGTGTTCGTGGACCATGGTCTGCTCCGCAAGGGCGAGGCCGAGCAGGTGGAAAACGACTTCGTGGCCGCGACGGGCGTGCGGCTGACGGTCGTCGAGGCGGCCGCACAGTTCCTGGGCGCCCTGGCCGGAGTGACCGACCCGGAGCAGAAGCGGAAGGTCATCGGGCGCGAGTTCATCCGCGCCTTCGAGCGGGCCGCGGTGGAGATCTCCGAGGACGCGCAGAGCCATGGGGAGTCCGCCGGCTTCCTGGTCCAGGGCACGCTGTACCCGGACGTCGTCGAGTCCGGCGGCGGGACCGGCGCGGCCAACATCAAATCCCACCACAACGTCGGCGGGCTGCCCAGCGACCTGAAGTTCAAGCTGGTGGAGCCGCTCCGGTCGCTGTTCAAGGACGAGGTGCGCCGGGTCGGCGAGGAGCTGGGCCTGCCGCACAACATCGTCTGGCGGCAGCCTTTCCCCGGCCCGGGACTCGCCATCCGGATCATCGGCGAGGTGACCGCGGACCGGCTCAGCGTGCTCCGCGACGCCGACGCGATCGTCCGGGAGGAACTGTCCCGGGCCGGCCTGGACCGCCGCATCTGGCAGTGCCCGGTCGTGCTGCTGGCCGACGTCCGGTCGGTCGGCGTGCAGGGCGACGGTCGCACCTACGGCCACCCGGTGGTGCTCCGCCCGGTCACCAGCGAGGACGCGATGACCGCGGACTGGGCGCGACTGCCCGATGACGTCCTGGCGCACATCTCCACCCGCATCACCAACGAGGTCCCGCAGGTGAACCGGGTCGTGCTGGACGTGACGAGCAAGCCGCCCGGCACCATCGAGTGGGAGTAGGCCCGTTTAGCCGCGGCCGTTGTCGCGGCGCTGGTCCGACAGGCGGCGGGACGGGCGGAGCAGCGCCTCGGCCAGCGTGAGCACGGTCTCCTCCAGCGAGTCCAGCCGGGTCGTCATCTCCGCCTGCGCGGCGCTGACCACCTTCGTGACGACCTCTTCAACCTCGGAGTGCCCGGGCCGCAGCCGCAGTTCGTCGGCCAGCGGCGCCAGCGCCTCGGAGAGCCGCCCGTCGAGGGCGCCGAGCCGCGCCGTCATCTCGGTGGCGGACCGGCCGGCCAGTTCGGCCAGCCGCTGCTGGGCCTCCTCCAGACCGAGCGAGGTGGGCAGCTGGCCGAGTTGCTGGCTGACCGCCTCCAGCCGGCCGCTGACGGCCGCGAGGTGATCGCCGAGGGCCTTGATCCGGCCGTCGACCCCGGCGAAGTGGCCGCCGACGGCCTCCATCCGCCCGTCCACCGAGTCGAACTTCGCGGTCATGCCCTCGATCCGGCCGCCGAGGCCCTCCAGGCGACCGTCCAGGCCGTCCATCCGCCCGTCCAGCGCGCCAAGCTTGTGGTCGACGGCGGTGACGTGCTCGTCCACGCACCCGACCTGCTCGGCGTGCGCACCGATCTGCCCGTCCAGCCCTTCGAGGCGTCCGTCCAGCCTCACAAGTCGCCCGTCCAGCCCCTCGAGCCGGCTGTCCAGCGGAGCCGTACGCTCGTCGACGAGGCTGATGTGGCCGTCGATCGAGCCGATGCGGTCGTCGATCGAGGACATCCGCTCGTTGACGAGGCCGATCCGGTCGTCGGTGTCGCCGATCCGGTCATCCAGCCGGTCGATCCGGTTGGCCAGGGCCCCCACCTTGCCGTCGGTGCCGGTCAGCTTGGCGTCCAGCGCGCCGAGCTTGTTGTCCACCGTGCCGATCTTGTCGTCGGCGTCCCCGAGCCGGTCCTCCAGCCGTTCCAGCCGGCCGTGCGCCACCTGGACCTGCCCGCCGATCAGGTCGACCTGGCCGGTCAGCCCGCTCACCCCGGCGGCCAGGCCGTCCACTGTCGCGGCCGCCCCGGCCAGGCCCTCCTCCACGGTGCCCGACAACACGGTCACATCCTGCTCGAACCGGGTCGCCTGCGCGGCGAACCCCTGATCGATCCGGCCCTTGACGGCGGACATCTCCTTGTCCAGATAGCCCGCGCGCTGTGCCATCTCGGCCAGGGCCTTGTCGAGGCGGCTGAACCGCCCCGCCGCCGCCTCCATGCTCTGCTGCAGCCGGACGTCATTGCGCTGCAGCGCGGTGAGGCGCTCCTCCTGGGCCCGGAGCGTGCTGGTCGCCTGGGTGAGCATGTCACAGGCGGCCTGTACGCGGGGCAGGACCTGATCGACGTTCTCCGCCATCACACCGAGGTCGGCCCACAGCGCAGGAAGCTCGGCGACCGGCTTGACCTGGGCGGAGATCGCACGAATGGGCTGCTCCAGCGCCTCCGCCCAGTCCGGCGTGTACTCCCGGGCCTCGGTCAGCTGCCGCAGCAATCCTTCGGTTTGCGCCGTCAGCTGACCCGACAGGCCGGCCAGCTCGTGCTGCCTGACCTCCTTGACCAGCCACTCCAGTCCTTCCAGGTGCTTGCGGATCTCCTCCAGCGCGCTCGCGTGTGAGCGCTGGTCGGTCACGTGATCCTGGACCGTGCGGGCAAGCAGATCGCGCATGCGGTCGGCGGCGCCGGGCTGGCCGCCGCGAAGCAAAATGTGGTTAGCCGACTGATCCATGGGGGATGCTCCTTAGCCAAGGGTGTTACCGCCGCGCCGGCCGTGGCCGGGGGCACGTTCCGGACTGGCCCAGATCCGCGGGCGCGGGCCGCCGCCGGCCGTACGAGTGAGATGGCCCCTGGCGAGTGCCCCTTCTGCGGACGCACACACTCTAGTAGCAGAAAGTAATCAAGCGTGTACGGAAAGTGAAATCAGTCAGGACGGACTGCCGGGCGTGATGGCGTCCATGTTGACGACCTGGCGCGGGCTGGATACTGTCTGACTAGCACTCTGACTGTCAGAGTGCTAATGCGACGAGGCAGGTCTGGCACCCGCGACGGCAGGCCGCCGTGCTCGCCCTCTCTAGCAATTTACCTTTTAGCCTTCCGGAGGGGGAGGTCAGATCGTGACGACCGCCACCAAGGTTGTTCTCAAGCCGCTTGAGGACCGGATCGTGGTTCGTCCGCTTGAAGCGGAGCAGACCACGGCGTCCGGCCTGGTAATCCCGGACACCGCCAAGGAGAAGCCCCAGGAGGGCGAAGTCCTGGCGGTTGGCCCCGGCCGATTCGACGACTCGGGCGCCAAGCGCGTGCCCCTGGACGTCAAGGTCGGGGACGTTGTCCTCTACAGCAAGTACGGCGGCACCGAGGTGAAGTACTCGGGCGAGGAGTACCTCGTGCTCTCCGCCCGCGACGTACTCGCCATCGTCGACAAGTAAGAACGCAGAGGATGCGCGGATAAGGGCGCCAGGCCGTTTACTGGCCTGGCGCCCTTGCCGCGTGGCCCGATAACGCGGACTTCTCATGAAAATTTGTAGGGTGAGGTAGTACATCAATGCCCAAGATCCTGGAGTTCAGCGCGGATGCGCGCTCCGCGCTGGAGCGCGGTGTCGACAAGCTGGCCAACACCGTCAAGGTCACGCTCGGCCCACGGGGCCGGAACGTCGTGATCGACAAGAAGTGGGGCGCGCCCACGATCACCAACGACGGCGTTACCGTGGCGCGGGAGGTGGAGCTCGAGGACCATTACGAGAACCTCGGCGCCCAGCTCGCCAAGGAAGTCGCCACCAAGACCAACGACGTAGCCGGTGACGGCACCACCACGGCGACCGTGCTGGCCCAGGCCATGGTGCACAACGGCCTCCGTTCCGTCGCCGCCGGTGCCAGCCCGATCGAGCTCAAGCGCGGTATCGACGCCGCGGCCGCGGAGGTCTCCACCCGGCTGCTGGCCGTCGCGCGTGACGTCGAGGAGCAGAACGAGATCGCGCACGTCGCCACCGTCTCCGCGCAGGACGAGAAGATCGGCGAACTGATCGCCGAGGCGTTCAGCAAGGTGGGCAAGGACGGCGTCATCACCGTCGAGGAGGCCCCGACGATGGGCCTTGAGCTGGAGTTCACCGAGGGTCTCCAGTTCGACAAGGGATACATCTCGCCGTACTTCATCACCGACCAGGACCGGCTCGAGGCCGTGCTCGAGGACGGCTACGTCCTCATCACCGAGGGCAAGGTTTCCTCGATGAGCGAGTTCCTGCCGCTGCTGGAGAAGATCGCCGAGTCCAAGCGGCCGCTGCTCGTGGTCGCCGAGGACGTCGAGGGCGAGGCCCTGTCCACGCTGGTCGTGAACAAGATCCGCGGCCTGCTCAACGTGGTCGCGGTGAAGGCGCCCGGCTTCGGCGACCGTCGTAAGGCGATGCTCGCCGACATGGCCGTCCTGACCGGCGGCCAGGTCGTCAGCGAGGCGCTCGGCCTGCGGCTGGACAACATCAGCCTGGACGACCTCGGCCGGGCGCGCCGGATCGTGGTGACCAAGGACAACACGACGGTCATCGACGGCGACGGCGACCAGGCGGCGATCCAGGACCGGATCCGGCAGATCCGTACCGAGATCGACAACACCGACTCCGACTGGGACCGCGAGAAGCTGCAGGAGCGGCTGGCCAAGCTGTCCGGCGGCGTGTGCGTGCTGCGTGCGGGTGCGGCCACCGAGGTGGAGCTCAAGGAGAAGAAGCACCGTCTCGAGGACGCCATCTCCGCGACGAGGGCGGCGATCGAGGAGGGCATCGTGGCGGGCGGCGGCAGCGCGCTCGTGGCGATCGCCACCGAGCTCGACGACCTCGGCCGGACCGGCGACGAGGCGACCGGCGTGAGCATCGTGCGGAAGTCGCTGTCGGAGCCGTGCCGGTGGATCGCCATCAACGCCGGCGCCGAGGGTTCCGTGGTCGCGGCCAAGGTGGCCACACTCCCGGCCGGGCACGGCTACAACGCCGCCACCGGCGAGTACGGCGACCTGATCGCCCAGGGCGTGATCGACCCGGTCAAGGTGACGCGCTCCGCGGTGCAGAACGCGGCCTCCATCGCCGGTATGCTCCTCACCACCGAGGCGCTTGTGGTGGACAAGCCGGAGGACGAGGACGACGCGTCTTCCGGTCACGGCCACAGCCACGGTCACATGCACTGACCGCACGGCTGCTGTTCCACGCGGCGGGCCGGCCCCTCGGGGCTGGCCCGCCGCTGGCACATAACGGGCCTCTCGCCGCGTAACGGACCGCCTTGGCCGCATCAACCCGCCGCGTCCCGGGCGCTCATTAGGATGGAAGATGTTCCCCTAGCCGCCGCGTCGCTGAAGGTGCCATGATCGAGTCAGATAAGTTCGCTCCTCCCGGCCTGACGTTCGACGACGTACTGCTGCTCCCGGCCGCGTCCAACGTGCTGCCCGCGGAGGCCGACACCAGGACCCGGATCACCCGGCGGATCAGCCTGCGGATGCCGCTGGTGTCGTCGGCCATGGACACCGTGACCGAGGCGCGGATGGCCGTGGCCATGGCCCGCCAGGGCGGTGTCGGCGTGCTGCACCGCAACCTCGCCATCGAGGATCAGGCCCAGCAGGTGGACGTGGTCAAGCGGTCCGAGGCGGGCATGATCACCGACCCGGTCACCTGTACCCCGGACGCCACCGTGGGGGACGTCGACCGGATCTGCGGCCGGTACCGCATCTCCGGTCTCCCCGTGACCAGCGAAGACGGCGTGCTGCTCGGCATTGTGACCAACCGCGACATCAGGTTCGAGACCGTAAGGGACCGCAAGGTGGCCGAGGTCATGACGCCGATGCCGCTCATCACCGCCCGCGTCGGGGTCAGCCCGGATCAGGCGCTGGACCTGCTGCGCCGCAACAAGGTCGAGAAGCTGCCGCTCATCGACGACGCCGGCCTGCTGCGCGGGCTCATCACGGTCAAGGACTTCGCCAAGAGCGAGGAGTACCCGCTGGCGACCAAGGACCCCGGTGGCCGGCTCGTGGTCGGTGCGGCGGTCGGCGTGGGCGAGGACGCCAAGCGGCGCGCGCAGGCACTGATCGACGCCGGGGTGGACTTCCTCATCGTAGACACCGCGCACGGTCACGCCCGGCCGGTCCTGGAGATGATCGCTCAGCTCAAGGCCAACACCGGCGTCGAGGTGATCGGCGGCAACGTGGCCACCCGGGACGGCGCGCAGGCGCTGATCGACGCGGGCGCGGACGGCGTGAAGGTCGGCGTGGGCCCCGGGTCGATCTGCACCACCCGGGTCGTGGCCGGCGTGGGCGTCCCCCAGGTCACCGCGATCTACGAGGCCGCTCGCGCCGCGCACCCGGCCGGTGTCCCGCTGATCGGGGACGGCGGCCTGCAGTATTCCGGCGACATCGCCAAGGCCATCGCCGCGGGCGCCGACACGGTCATGCTCGGCAGCCTGCTCGCCGGGTGCGAGGAGACCCCCGGCGAGATGGTGTTCATCAACGGCAAGCAGTACAAGCTCTACCGGGGCATGGGCTCGCTCGGCGCGATGCGCAACCGGGAACGGGGCGGCCGCTCCTACTCCAAGGACCGCTACTTCCAGGACGACGTGCTGCGCGAGGACAAGCTGGTGCCGGAGGGCGTCGAGGGCCAGGTCCCTTACCGCGGCCCGCTGGCTGCCGTCGCCACCCAGCTCGTGGGCGGCCTGCGCGCCGCCATGGGCTACTGCGGCACGCGGACCATCGCCGACCTTCAGCAGGCGCAGTTCGTCCGGATCACCGCGGCCGGCCTGAAGGAGAGCCACCCGCACGACGTCCAGATGACGGTCGAGGCGCCGAACTACAGCGGCCACCGGCCGTAGGCGAGAGATAGGGCAGCGTGACTCACGTGGAAATCGGACGGGGTAAGAGCGGCCGCCGCGCGTACTCGCTCGACGAGATCGGCATCGTCCCGTCCCGGCGGACCAGGGACCCCGAGGAAGTATCGATCGCCTGGCAGATCGACGCCTACCGGTTCGAGCTGCCGCTGATCGCCTGCCCGATGGACAGTGTGGTCTCCCCGCGGACCGCCATCCAGATCGGCCGGCTGGGCGGCCTGGGCGTGCTGGACCTGGAAGGCCTGTGGACCCGGTACACCGACCCGGATCCGCTCATCGCCGAGGTCACCGAGCTCGACGAGCAGGCCGCCACCCGCCGGCTGCAGGAAATGTACGCGGCGCCGATCAGGGAAGAGCTGATCGGCCAGCGGATCCACGAGATCCGCCGGGCCGGGGTGACCACCGCGGCCCGGCTGTCCCCGCAGCGGACGGCCCGGTTCTACAAGGCGGTCATCGACGCGGGCGCCGACATCTTCGTGATCCGGGGCACCACGGTGTCCGCGGAGCACGTGTCCGGCCGGGCCGAGCCGCTGAACCTGAAGCAGTTCATCTACGAGCTCGACGTGCCCGTGATCGTCGGCGGCTGTGCCACCTACACCGCCGCCCTGCACCTCATGCGCACCGGGGCCGCGGGCGTCCTGGTCGGCTTCGGCGGCGGTTCCGGCCACACGACGGCGGCGGTGCTCGGCGTCGCGGTGCCGATGGCGACGGCCATCGCCGACGTGGCGGCGGCCCGGCGCGACTACCTGGATGAGTCCGGCGGCCGGTACGTGCACGTGATCGCCGACGGCAGCATGACCCGCAGCGGCGACATGGCCAAGGCCCTGGCCTGCGGCGCGGACGCGGTGATGGTCGGCTCGCCGCTGGCCCGGGCCGAACAGGCGCCGGGCCGCGGCTATCACTGGGGCAGCGAGGCCAGCCACCCGGAGGTGCCGCGCGGGGTCCGGGTCAACGTGGGCACCGCCGGGACCATCGAGCGGATCCTGCACGGGCCGTCGGAGGTCCCGGACGGCTCGATGAACCTCATGGGCGCGCTGCGCCGGACCATCGCCACGGCGGGTTACTCGGACCTGAAGGAGTTCCAGCGCGTCGAGGTCGTGGTGGCTCCCGGCGCGCCCCGCGACGCCCACGGCCCGCAGAACGCGATGGGCACGCTCAACGCCACCGGCCCGATTCCGCGGGTTCGCTGACCGGCGGGTACTGAGTCGCGTTCGGCCGGGCCCTGTTCGTAGACTCTGCGGCATGAACCAGCCACGCGTGCTGTCCGGCATCCAGCCCACGGCCGACTCGTTTCATCTCGGCAACTACCTTGGCGCTGTCCGGCAGTGGGTGCGGCTGCAGGAGGACCACGACGCGTTCTACTGTGTCGTGGATCTGCACGCGATCACGATGGGGCACGAGCCCGTCCTGCTGCGCCGCCGGACGCGGGTGGCCGCAGCTCAGCTGATCGGGGCCGGCCTGGATCCGGACCGCTGCACGCTGTTCGTGCAGAGCCACGTGCCGGAGCACGCGGAGCTCGCCTGGATTCTCAGCTGTATCACCGGCTTCGGTGAGGCGAGCCGGATGACGCAGTTCAAGGACAAGTCGGCCAAGGGCGGGTCGGAGCAGGCGTCCGTCGGCCTGTTCACCTACCCGATCCTGCAGGCCGCCGACATCCTCCTGTACCAGGCGGACCAGGTACCGGTCGGTGAGGACCAGCGCCAGCACCTCGAGCTGACCAGGGACCTGGCGCAGCGGTTCAACCACCGGTTCGGCGCGACGTTCCGGCTGCCCGACCCGTACATCCTGGCGGCCGTGGCCAAGATCGGCGACCTGCAGGATCCGGCCAGCAAGATGAGCAAGTCCGGTTCCACCCCGCAGGGCATCGTCGACGTTCTCGACGACCCCGCCGTGATCCGCCGGAAGATCGCCCGGGCCGTCACCGACGCCGGCAGTGAGGTGCGTGCCGACGCCGACGCCAAGCCCGGCGTTACGAACCTGCTGCGTATCTACTCGGCGCTGACCGGCGAATCGATCGCCTCGATCGAGCAGGCCTACGGCAGCGGAGGTTACGGGAAGTTCAAGAAGGACCTGGCCGAGGTCGTGGTCGCGGCGTTCGCCCCGGTCCGGGAGCGGACCGGGCAGGTGCTCGCCGACGAGGCCGGGCTGGACAAGATCCTCGCCGACGGGGCCGCCCGGGCCGGCCGCGTGGCCCGCGAGACCATGACCCTCGTGCGGGACCGGGTCGGCTTCGTGCCCCGGATGGACGCCTAACGGCGTGACGGGGCGCGGCGTCGCAGCAGGATCAGGATGACGGCGGCCGCGGCCGCGAGAACGATCAGCGTGATCGACGCGGCCGCCAGCCCGCCCGAGGGCCCTGTGATGGTGCCCGCGGTGACCGGAGGGCGCTGCGCGGAGCGGGCGGTCGCTGCCGGGGACGGCTGGGCCGGGGCGGGCGTGACCGGGCTGACCAGCGCGCCGATCGGCCTGACCCGGCCGTCCTGGGCGAATCCCCAGTCCAGCAGCTTCGACGCGTAGGTCACCTCGGTCAGCGGCGTGCAGTGCAGGATGGTCACGATCAGCGTGACGCCGTTCCGGCGGGCCATCCCGATGTAGGTGGCGCCGGCCGCGTTCGTCCAGCCGATCTTGCCGCCGACGCCTCCTGGGTACCGGGTCAGGAGGTCGTTCTGGTTGACGAGCGTCTCCGATGTACGCGCCGTCACCGGGAAGTTCGCGACCCGCGTCGCGTCGTACCCCATCAGCGCGGCTGTGGCCAGCGCCTGCCGGGCGATGAGTGCCAGGTCGTAGGCGGAGACGTGCTGGCCGGGAGCGTCCAGGCCGTTCGGGTCCGCCGCCATGACGTCATAGGCCTGCAGGTGGTGCGCTTCCGCGTTCATCAGGGCGATGCCGTGGCCCAGCGAACCGGTCGCCTGCGCCAGCGCGATCGCGGCGTCGTTCGCCGAGATCATCAGCAGCGCGCGGAACAGGTCGGCCACCTTGTACGGCTGGCCGCGCACCAGCCCGGCGACGTTCGGCGTGACGTTGGTGTCCTGCGCGGACGCCACCACGGTGGCGTCCGGGTTCAGCAGCGGGACCAGCGTGACCGCCGTCAGCATCTTCAGCGTGCTGGCGGGGCGCAGCAGGCCGTGCGGGTCCTTGGCCGCGAGCACCTGCCCGGTCCCGGCGTCCGCGACCACGTACGCCACGGCGGGCACGGCGGGCAGCCGCAGCGCGTGCCCGGCCGGGTAGTTCACGACCACCCCGGGGCCGGCCATTTGCGGGCCGCCCACCGTGGCGGGGCTGGCCGGGCGGCCGCCCGTGCGGGCCTGCTGCAGCAGCGCCGCGGCCGCCGCCTGCTGCTGGGGTGATTCGGCGCCCGCCGGCCGCGCCGTGCTCGCCTGCGGTGGCGTGCCCGGCTGAGCCGGGGTGCCGGTCCGGCCTTCCCGCGGGGACGCCTGCTGGGCCTGGGCGGGTGCGCACAGCACCGCGGAACCGGCCACGCAGCAGGCCGCAACGAGGGCGCAACCCCCGAGCAGAGCCGAACGGATACGCTCTGTCACCAAAATTCCCTCGCGTCCACCCAGTTTCTCCTGACTTTTCTGCCCTGATGCTCCCGGGCTCACCCTGCGGCTTCCGGCCGGCGCGGCGCGCACGCCGGGGCGGCCCGCAGCGGATGCTACGACGCCCCCCGCGCTAAACGCGGCCCCAAGCCGTAACCTGTGCTTATGGAGCGCATGTCGGAATCCGGATTGCCCATCGACCCCGTCTACGACGAGAGACAGCTTACAAATTTCCTTCCCGGAGAGAAGCTGGGCGAGCCAGGAGCGTATCCATTTACCCGCGGCGTCTATCCGACGATGTACACCGAGCGTCCCTGGACGATGCGGCAGTACGCCGGATTCGCCAGCGCCGCGGAGTCCAACCGGCGTTTCCAGCAGCTGATCGAGGCCGGGACTACCGGCCTGTCGGTCGCCTTCGACCTGCCGACGCAGATGGGATACGACTCCGACGCCCCGGTCGCGCGCGGCGAGGTGGGCAAGGTAGGGGTCGCGATCGACTCGATCGACGACATGCGCCGGCTCTTCGACGGCATACCGCTCGGCGAGGTGTCCACCTCGATGACGATCAACGCCCCCGCCGCGGTGCTGCTCACGCTCTACCAGATGGTGGGGGAGGAGCAGGGGGCCAGCCCGGGTGCGCTGACCGGGACGATCCAGAACGACGTGCTCAAGGAGTACATCGCGCGCGGCACCTACATCTACCCGCCGCGCCCGTCCCTGCGCCTGGTCGCGGACAGCTTCGCCTACTGCCGCAAGGAACTGCCCCGCTGGAACACCATCTCCATCTCCGGCTATCACATGGCCGAGGCGGGCGCGACCCCGGTGCAGGAGGTCGCCTTCACGCTCGCGAACGCCCGCGAGTACGTCCGGGCCGCGATCAAGGCCGGGCTGGCCGTCGACGAGTTCGCGCCGCGGCTGTCGTTCTTCTTCGTGGCGCGCACGACCCTGCTGGAAGAGGTGGCGAAGTTCCGCGCCGCCCGGCGGCTGTGGGCGCGGATCATGCGGGACGAGTTCGGCGCGGCCGATCCGCGGTCACAGATGCTCCGGTTCCACACCCAGACCGCGGGTGTCCAGCTGACCGCGCAGCAGCCCGACGTGAACGTCGTCCGGGTGACCGTCCAGGCCCTCGCGGCGGTGCTCGGCGGCACCCAGTCGCTGCACACCAATTCCTTCGATGAGGCCATCGCCCTGCCCAGCCAGAACGCCGCCCGGCTCGCGGTGCGGACCCAGCAGGTACTGGCCAACGAGACCGACCTGACCGCCACGGTGGACCCGTTCGCCGGCTCCTACGCGATCGAGTCCATGACGGACGGCATCGAGGAAGCCGCCGCGGCGCTGATGACCACCATCGAGGACATGGGCGGGGCCGTGGAAGCGATCGAGCGCGGTTTCCAGAAGGCCGAGATCGAGCGCGCCGCCTACGATGTGGCCCGGCAGATCGACGCGGGCGACCGGGTCGTGGTCGGGGTGAACAAGTTCGTCTCCGATGGCGAGGAGCCCTACGAGCCGCTGTCGGTCGACCCGGCTATCGAGGCGGAGCAGGCCGACCGGCTCGACCAGATCCGCGGCCGCCGTAACGCGGCGGAATTCACCCGCCGGATATCGGACCTGAAGGCCACCGCAGAAGGTACCGGGAACGTTCTGTACCCGCTCCGCGAAGCGCTGCGCGCAGAGGCCACGCTCGGCGAGGTCTGTGACGCGCTCCGCGCGGTCTGGGGTATTTACCGGCCGCCAGACGCTTACTAATCGGGCGGAACGCATTTACCCTTGGTTAAATAACTTGTTCCGCCTTTTTATAGGCATCTTATGCCGCGCTTATGTCGCAACGCATGCGCGCATGGAGGTCGGCCGTGGCCATCAGCTGGAATCCGTCCCGGGGCCCGACCCTCGGCATCGAGTGGGAGCTTCAGCTCATCGATGCCCAGACCAGGATGCTGCGACAGGACGCGGACATGGTCCTGGCGGCACTGCCCGGTCTCGACGCGAGCGGTGAGCACCCGCAGATCCGGCATGAGCTCATGCAGTCGACCGTGGAGATCGTGACCGGTATTTGCAGCACCGTGTCGGAAGCCAAGGCCGACCTGGGAAAGGCAATCGGGGAGCTCCAGAGAATCTCCGATGACCGCGGTATTCTATTGGCCTGCGCCGGGACACATCCCATCAGCGACTGGCGCGACGCTAAGATGGCGCCTATTGTCCGCTATGCGGAACTTGTCGAGCAAATGCAATGGCTCGCGCGCAGGATTCAGACTTTCGGTGTGCACGTCCATGTGGGGCTGCGGGATGGGCACAAGGCAATTCCCGTGGTCAATGCGCTCGCCACGTACCTGCCGCATTTCCTGGCGCTCACGGCGTCCAGCCCGTTCTGGAGCGGGCAGGACACCGGGCTCGCCTCGACCAGGGCCATCATTTTCGGCGACCTGCCGACCGCGGGTCCCCCGCACCGGCTCTCCAACTGGGGCGATTTCGAGGAGTACATGGGCACGCTGATGCGGGCCCGGACGATCCGCAGCATCAAGGAGGTGTGGTGGGACATCCGCCCCCATCCGGATCTGGGCACCGTGGAAATCCGCATGTTCGACGGCCTGCCGACGGCCCGCGAGGTCGGCATGGTCGCGGCCCTCTCCCAGAGCCTGGTCCAGCTCTTCGACGCCCAGCTGGACCGCGGTTACCAGCTGCCCAGTCCATCGTCTTGGGTCGTTCGCGACAACAAATGGCGTGCGACGAGATATGGTCTTGACGCGACGGTGATCACCGATGAGTCAGGGACGACGGCGCCGCTACGCGATGAGGTGTACGAGCTCATTCGGGAGCTTGAGCCCGCCGCCGATCGGCTTGGTTGTCTTGAAGAGCTGCAGGTAGCCTCGGAAGTGCTTGAATACGGGGCTTCTTACGAAAGACAGCGTGCCGTTCTCACTCGTGCCGGCGAGATGACCGACGTCATAGACGCGCTTGTCACAGAGTTTGCCGAGGACCGTTTCGTCATCCCGGGGGAAGGCGGGCATGGAAGGAAATGACCTGGCGGGCGACCTCGAAGCCTTTGTCGCCTCCCATAAGGCCGAGCTCATCGAGTTCCGCCGTGACCTGCATGCCCATCCGGAAGTCGGCTACGCCGAATACCGGACGACGCGTCGCATAGCGTTGCGGCTGGCCTCGGCCGGCCTCCGCCCGGTGATTCTGCCCAAGGGCACCGGGCTGATCGTCGACATCGGCGGCAGCGACCTGGATAGCCAGGGCCCGCCGCGCCCGGTCATCGCGCTCCGTGCCGACATTGACGCTCTGGCGATGCCCGACGAAAAGAACGTCCCGTACCGTTCAACCGTGCCCAACGTCTGCCACGCCTGCGGGCACGACGTGCACACCACGGTGCTGCTCGGCGCGGGGCTGTTCCTGGCCGAGCAGGCCGCCCAGGGGCTGCTGCCCGGGCGGGTCCGGCTGATCTTCCAGCCGGCCGAGGAGGTGCCCGGCGGAGCGCTCGACGTCCTCGCTGCGGGCGGTATCACCTCCGTCGGCCGCATCTTCGCGCTGCACTGCGACCCCAAGATCGACGTCGGCAAGATCGGCATCAGGAACGGGCCCATTACCGCGGCCTGCGACCGGATCTCCGTGCGCGTCACCGGGCCGGGCGGGCACACCGCGCGGCCTCATCTGACCGCCGACCTGGTGTACGCGCTCGGCAAGATCGTTACCGAGCTGCCCGCCGCGCTGTCCCGGCGGGTGGACCCGCGGTCCAGCCTGAGCCTGGTCTGGGGCCGGGTGAGCGCCGGCACGACCGCCAACGCCATCCCGGACGAGGGGATCGCCGAGGGCACCATCCGGTGCCTGGACGACGACGCCTGGCACGGCGCCCCCGATCTGCTCAAGGAGCTCATCGACTCGGTGGCCGCCGCCTACGGCGTCTACGCCGAGATGAGCTACTCGCGGAACGTGCCGCCCACCGTTAATGACCCGGTGTGCTCGGCCATGTTCGCCGCCGCCGCCGAGCAGACGATCGGGCCGGATGCCGTGGTCAGCACGCCGCAGAGCCTGGGCGGTGAGGACTTTGCCTGGTACCTGGAGTCCGTTCCCGGCTCCTACGCCCGGCTCGGGGTGCGCACGCCCGGTGCCCCCCAGGAACTGGACATCCACCAGCCCACGTTCGACGTGGACGAGCGCGCCATCGGCGTCGGCGTGCACGTGATGGCCGCGACCGCGCTCAACGCGCTGTGGGACGACAACACCCGGATCACCTCCGAGCCCCTCCCCGGCGCGGCGGCCTGACCCATCGGGGAGAATTGCGGATCGTGAGGCAGTCACGCATGCGCATCGCGATCATTGGCGGGGGGCCGGGCGGTTATGAGGCCGCGCTAGTGGCCGCGCACCTCGGTGCCGAGGTGACGCTGGCCGAGCGCGACGGCCTCGGCGGGGCCTGCGTGCTGACCGACTGCGTTCCCTCCAAGACCCTGATCGAGACCTCCAGCACGGTCACGGTGCTGAACGGCTCGGCCGATCTGGGCATCCGGGCCGGTGTCGGGACAGCCGGAGGCCGGCCGATGGTCGACGCGGGCCGGTTGCACGGCCGGATCAAGGCCCTGGCGCGGGCGCAGTCCGCGGACGTGGCCGCGCGGGTGGCGGCGGAGGGCGTCGAGGTCATCGAGGGGCCCGCGTGCCTGGCCGGGCCGGGGACCGTGCGCGCGGACGGCCATGACATCGCCGCGGACGCTGTGCTCATCGCCGTCGGGGCGCACCCGCGCGTACTGCCCGATTGCGCCCCGGACGGCGAACGCATCCTGAACTGGCGCCAGCTGTACGATCTGCCGGAGATTCCCGAGGAGCTGATCGTGGTGGGCTCCGGGGTGACCGGCGCGGAGTTCGCCAGCGCCTACCAGTCGCTGGGATCGGCGGTGACCCTGGTGTCGTCGCGCCAGCGGGTGCTGCCGCACGAGGATGTCGACGCGGCCGTCGTCATCGAGGAGGTGTTCCGGCGCCGCGGGATGACGGTCCTCGGCCGGTCCCGGGCCGCCTCGGTCCAGCGGAAGGGCGACCGGGTTGCCGTCACGCTCACCGACGGCCGGGTGGTGCGCGGCTCGCACTGCCTGCTCACCGTGGGCATGGAACCGAGTGTGCAGGGGCTCGGCCTGGAGGACGCCGGCGTCAAGCTCGACGACCACGGGTTCGTGAACGTCGACCGGGTGTCCCGGACCTCCGCGCCCGGCGTGTACGCCGCGGGTGACTGCACCGGCGTGCTGATGCTCGCGTCGGTCGCGGCCATGCAGGGCCGTATCGCGATGTGGCACGCGCTCGGTGAGGCCGTGCACCCGATCCGGCTGGGCCACGTGGCCGCGACGATTTTCACCGATCCGGAGATCGCCACCGTGGGCGTCACGGCCTCCGCGGTGGACAGCGGCGAGACCCCGGCCACGGTGGTCAAGCTTCCGCTGGCCGGCAATCCGCGTGCGAAGATGGCCGGGATCCGGGACGGGTTCGTCAAGCTGTACGCCCGCCCCGACACCTCGGTCGTGCTGGGCGGCGTGATCGTCGCGCCCCGCGCCAGCGAGCTCATCCTGCCCGTGTCGATCGCGGTCGAGCAGCGGCTCACCGTCGATCAGCTGGCGCAGACCTTCACCGTCTACCCCTCCCTGTCCGGCAGCCTCGCCGAAGCCGCCCGCAAACTCATGCGCTTCTCCCCAGACCTGGCGTGAAACCCAACGGTCACCACAGAGGGTTACGGCGAGGTGCTCATTACCGGCTAACGAGCCGGGCCTTGTGCCCGGCGAGTGGCCGGTGTGTCGGTGAAGTACCACCGCGGGGCGCGGAGCGCAGCGGGGGGTTCCGGGGGGTCGCCCCACTCCAAATGGCAAACACCCGGCGCAAGCCGACGCCTGATGATCGAGTGGACCGCCGATCTGTGACCCGAGTTCGCAGCGAGCGAGGCAGACCAGCAGTGACAGCGAGGTTCCAGGTTCGCTCCCCATAGGGATGCAAAACAATCCCTACCCAGCCCAGACGAACCGCTAACTGGTCATTGAGTGGACGGCCCAGCTAAGCCGTCAGCGCTAACGCTAAGCCGCTTGATCTTCTGCGCAGGCTAGTAAGACAGGCGGCGAGGAAGGACACGCAGGCAGGCCGGGGCCAAGCGCTTGCCGCACCGGCCCCCGGCCGCACCCATCGGCACGGAAGGAGCAGCAATCAGAGGGACGGCCAACCCACCCCACCGGCCCCGGGCCGGACGGACTGCCGCCTAGTGCACCCCAGCACCAGATGCGCCTGCGTCTTAGTCAGCGGGCTAAGCGCCTATCCGTGGCACAGCAGCGCTGCTCAGGTGCTTGTCAGTGTCAGTCTCTACGATTAGCGATCTCATCCGCCTCAGCCTGAACGGTGCCGGCCTCCTCTGCACGGTCAAGGGAGCCTAGTACTTTCGCCAGGTTGGACAGCGAGGTGGCCAGGTCGGGGCGGTAGCGGTCGGGCATCGCGGCGGCCAGCTCGCGCCGGATCGCGACCGCCTCCTCGGTGACCGGCAGTGCGTCGGCGGGCCGGCCCAGCTCAGAGAACCAGATGCCCAGGTTGGATAGCGAGGTGGCCAGGTTGGGGCGGTAGCGGTCGGGCATCGCGGCGGCCAGCTCGCGCCGGATCGCGACCGCCTCCTCGGTGACCGGCAGTGCGTCGGCCGGGCGGCCCAGCTCAGAGAACCAGATGCCCAGGTTGGATAGCGAGGTGGCCAGGTCGGGGCGGTAGCGGTCGGGCATCGCGGCGGCCAGCTCGCGCCGGATCGCGACCGCCTCCTCGGTGACCGGCAGTGCGTCGGCGGGGCGGCCCAGCTCCGAGAACCAGATGCCCAGGTTGGATAGCGAGGTGGCCAGGTCGGGGCGGTAGCGGTCGGGCATCGCGGCGGCCAGCTCGCGCCGGATCGCGACCGCCTCCTCGGTGACCGGCAGTGCGTCGGCCGGGCGGCCCAGCTCCGAGAACCGGATGCCGAGGTTGGATAGCGAGGTGGCCAGGTCGGGGCGGTAGCGGTCGGGCATCGCGGCGGCCAGCTCGCGGCGGATCGCGACAGCCTCCTCGGTGACCGGCAGTGCGTCGGCCGGGCGGCCCAGCGCCGAGAACCGGACGCCGAGGTTGGACAGCGAGTGGCCAGGTCGGGGCGGTAGCGGTCGGGCATCGCGGCGGCCAGCTCGCGCCGGATCGCGACCGCCTCCTGGTGGCCGGCAGCGCGTCGGCGGGGCGGCCCAGCTCGGAGAACCAGATGCCGAGGTTGGTCAGCGAGGTGGCGAGGTCGGGGCGGTAGCGGTCGGGCTGGCGGCGGCCAGCTCGCGGTAGATCGCGACGGCTTCCTCGGTGACCGGCAGTGCGTCGGCCGGGCGGCCCAGCTCCGAGAACCGGACGCCGAGGTTGGTCAGCGAATCGGCGAGGTCGGGGCGGTAGCGGTCGGGCTGGCGGCGGCCAGCTCGCGGCGGATCGCGACGGCCTCCTCGGTGACTGGCAGTGCGTCGGCCGGGCGGCCCAGCTCGGAGAACCGGACGCCGAGGTTGGTCAGCGAGTCGGCCAGGTCGGGGCGGTAGCGGTCCGGGCTCGCGGCGGCCAGCTCGCGGCGGATCGCGACCGCCTCCTCGGTGACCGGCAGTGCGTCGGCCGGGCGGCCCAGCGCCGAGAACCAGACGCCGAGGTTGGACAGCGAATCGGCGAGGTCGGGGCGGTAGCGGTCCGGGCTGGCGGCGGCCAGCTCGCGGCGGATCGCGACGGCTTCCTCGGTGACCGGCAGTGCGTCGGCCGGGCGGCCCAGCGCCGAGAACAAGACGCCGAGGTTGGACAGCGAGGTGGCCAGGTCGGGGCGGTAGCGGTCGGGCTCGCGGCGGCCAGCTCCCGCCGGATCGCGACGGCCTCCTCGGTGACCGGCAGTGCGTCGGCCGGGCGGCCCAGCTCGGAGAACAAGACGCCGAGGTTGGACAGCGAGTCGGCGAGGTCGGGACGGTAGCGGTCGGGCATCGCGGCGGCCAGCTCGCGCCGGATCGCGACCGCTTCCTCGGTGACCGGCAGTGCGTCGGCCGGGCGGCCCAGCGCCGAGAACCAGACGCCCAGGCTGGACAGCCAGAATGCACGGACGGCAGGGCTCGTGTCCCCAGGCAGGAGGGAAATGATTCGCTGGCATAGTGCTGCAGCGGCGGGAGCCAGAATAATCGTGGGATAGGGGATGGCGTTGTAAATGACGGTCAGCGTTTCCGCTGGTGCGTGCAGGTCAGCGACGACATCGGCGATGGACGGCAATATCTGCCTGAGCAGTTCCTCGGCCTTTGGGTAATCGGATGCGGCGCGGGCGAGCAGGGTCACCGCCCGCAGCGCCTGGCGGGGGTTCAGGCTGGTCAGGCAAGCTTGGGCGAGTTCTGGGGACTCCGTTAGCTCACGCAGGGTATGCAGCTCGGCCAGCCGGTCAGGTTGCAGCGACCCGATCCAGTCCGTCTCACCGGGACCCGGCGGGTACAGCACCTTCAGCCATTCGGCGATCTTTACCGACGGCGATAGTCCCGGCACCCGCCCCGGCAAGACGCGCGCTTCTTGCTCGGTGGCCGCCCCGAGCAGGCAGGCCGTCGCGATCACCTCCCGCAGCTGCCGTTGCGTGATCCCGGCCTGGCCGCCGGTGAGCCCGGCCGTCCGGGCGCTTTCGTACCAGAAGTGCTGCTCGTGACGCAGCAGCTCACCCAGCACGTCACCGACGTTGACCTGCACCAGCTGAGTGCCAGTCTCGTCCAGCAGGCCGACCAGCGCCGCCGCATGCAGATCCAGCACCCGTCTGCCGGCCGCAGCTTCACGGATGCCCACCGTCTTGACCGGTACGCCCAGTTCGGCCGCGAACGACGCGGGCAGCCATGGCGACCACCTCGGTGTCCGGCAGGTCAGCGGCCACGGCAGCGGGCAGCTCGATGGTGGCGGCCCGGGCGGCCTGCACCAGGTCCCAGGCGGCCGGGTCGTCAATGCCGAGCTGGTCCCACCACTCTCCCGCGGAGCGGGCCAGCAGCAGCACCCGTACACCAGTCCGCTGAGGGCCGGCCAGCTCACTGACCAGATGGCTTAGCCCCGGCCGCGTCTCGGCGTAGTCAACCACCAGCAGCGCACGGTGATCGGTCGCCTGCCGCAGCGCGGGCACCGCGCCGGCTTCCTCCCCGCTGGCAACCCGTTCGCAGGTCCATCCCAGCTGCCGCAACCGGTCCGCCAGCTCCACCGCGAGCCGGGTCTTGCCGACACCGCCCGCGCCGGTCACCAGCCGCAGCCGGGACGCCGAATCCTGTTCACACCAGGCCACCAGCGCCGCGAGCTCATCATCACGGCCAACGAACGTGACCACCTCACGGCGGGGATCCAGCAGCCGCGCCCAGCTTCGCGGCACCGCAGGCTCCACCGTCCGCCGCCAGGACTCACGGCGAGCACCCCTGCCGAGCAAACCTTCATACAGCGACGGAGCGAAAGCGCCACTGACGGCACCGGCCGCCGCACCCACAGGAGCCCAGCGCCCGCCAGCCAGAATTAAAGCAACGACCGCACCAGCTCCCGCCAGCCCAGCAGCCAACGACAGCGCCGCCCACCGCCGTCCCCCCATCACACGCCCATTGTCGCCGCCATGCACCGCCCGATCCGCCAAACGGGGACAACACGCCAGGGAAGACCCGCACCGATAGGGATAGGGATGCAGAAGGAACCAGCCCCAGGCACACGGGGCCGCCGCTTAGTTATCGAGTGGATGGCCCAGCTCTGAGACCACAACGCTAGCGCGGCCGGGGATCACCGGCCACGCCGGCCGGGGAAAGGCAGGCACCGAGGAAGGCACACCGCGCGCAGGCCGGGGGCAAGCGCCGCCGCACTCGTCCCCGGCCGCGCCCACCGGGCACGGAAACAGCAGCAACAAGGGAGGCGGCCCGCCCGCCCACCCCCCTGGGAGCCGGTCCCGTCCGCTCTGAACACCACCTAACGCGAACACGACCGGCTCCCAGGCAAAACCCTGTCGGCGCCCTCCGGGCACTCCTTCCAGCGGCGCCTAACGGCGCCGACTACCCTCCGGGCCGTCACGCTGTAACGACCCAAGACATGTCTCTTTGGGGCGCACTTCAACACACCCGGCCCCCGCACCCTCCAGGGACCCGGCAAAGTCGTGAATTGAGGCTGTGACCTGCTATGTCGTAACGGCAGGTGATGCGCCCGGCGTGTCCTCGGGTGGCGGGCAGGGCCCGGGCGGAACGATGGAAGTTCTCACGCTCACCATCTTCTGCCGCGAGGGACACCCGCCCGCCGATGACATCTTCGTCTATGACGGCTGCCCGCAGCCAGTACCTGCTTGATCTGCTTGCCCAGGTCCCGGACCCGCGGAAGAGACGCGGCCGCCGTCATCCGCTGGCGGGGCTGCTGGCCACCGGGATCGCGGCGGTGATCGCGGGCGCGCGGTCGTTCGCCGCGATCGGGCAGTGGGCCGCCGATGCCGGCCCGGAGGTGCTGGCCGAGCTGGGCGCGGCCCGCGGCCCGGCGGAGGAGTCCACCTTCCGGCGCGCGTTTGCCCTGGTCAGCGCCAACGTGCTCGACCGGGTTCTCGGCGCCTGGCTGCACACCCGGGCGGCGCGGGCCGGCGGCCGGCTGGTGATCGCCATTGACGGCAAGACCGTCCGCGGCGCGAAGGATAAGGCCGGGAGGGCACCGCACCTGGTCGCGGCCCTGGCGCACGGCATCGGCACGGTCCTCGGCCAGGTCGCCGTGGACGCGAAGTCCAACGAGATCCCCGCGGTGCGCGACCTGCTGAAAGCATTCACCAGCCTCGCCGCCGCGGTTATCACGATCGATGCCATGCACACGCAGGGCGACACCGCGCAGGTCATCCTCAGCCGGGGCGCCGACTACGTGATGACCGTCAAGGGCAACATGCCCACCTTGTACAAGCAGCTGAAGAAACTGCCCTGGGCCGCCGTTCCCGCCGTCTCGGACGTGAGCACGGACCACGGCCGCCGGGCCCGCCGCACCATCAAGGCCGCGCTGGCGCCGGCCTGGATCGGGTTCGCCGGCGCCGCCCAGGTCGCGCAGCTGCGCCGCACCGTCACGAAAAACGGCAGGAAGACCGTCGAGGTCGTCTACCTGATCACCAGCGACCGCGACGCCGATCCCGCCGCCCTGGCCGCCTGGGTCCGCAGCCACTGGGAGATAGAAAACCGTCTTCACTGGGTGAGGGACGTGACCTATCAGGAGGACAAATCGCTGGTCAGGGCGGGAAACGCGCCTCGCGTGATGGCGTCGCTGCGCAGCCTGGCCATCAGCTTGCTGCGCCTGGACGGCCACGCCAACATCGCCGCCGCCAACCGCCACCACGCCCGCGACCCGCAGCGGACGCTAAAGCTGCTTCAGACCGCATGAACGACTTTGCCGGGTCCCTGCCGCACCCTCCCTCCGACAGCGGCCGGAAAGCCGATTGGAATGTCATCAGCCCGTGACAGGATCGTCCCGCGCGCCAAACCAACCACCACATGCGACAACGTACTTAGCGTGTATGACTTGACCTGACTGACCTGCGCGACAAAACTCCGCACTGTGCCGAAGGTAGCCATCCCGGGATTCAGATGTGAACGATGCGACCACGTTCTGGAGGCCCCGCAAGCCCAACCCGACCGTGTGCCCCCGTTGCCACAGCCCCTACTGGAACACGCCGCGCACAATCACCCCGACCACACCAAAGGGCCGCTCATGACTGCCGTCGCCTCCGACGACCTGCCAACACCGGATCGCCGCGTCACAGATCGCCTCACGCTTACGGGCGACGGCCGAATCATCGACTTTGTCAAGCCATCAACCACCAGAGCCAACACGCCCGAAGAGCGAGTGCGCCAGAACTTTGTCCGCGCCCTCCACTACCAATATGGGTACCCCACATCGGTGATGGCCCTCGGCGCACCCATCTATGTTGGCTCAGAGCGCCGCTTTGCGGACATTGTCATATACGACGACATGGCAGCCGCTCAGCTCCAGGACCAGGGCCGTATCAAGCTCATAGTCGAGACTAAAGCCCCGGATGAAAAGACGGGGCACGGACAGCTAGTCTCCTATATCTCGGCCAGCTCGGCCGAAGGCGGCGTCTGGGTAAATCAAGAGGATCCGCCAAAGTACTACTACCGCCAGCCTAGCGGCCAGCTAAAAGAATGGCCCGGAATTCCTCGCGATGACGAGAACTGGGAATCGATCGGAAGCCAAACCAAAGCCGATCTTCGAACTCCTCACAATCTCGTTGAAACCTTCAAACGATGCCATAACGCCCTATACAAGGTAGGCATCGACTCCGAAGACATCGCTATGGACATGGTGAGGATCATCCTAGCGAAGTACCGGGACGAGAGTAGCGAAGGTGAGACCCCGGAATTCCGAGTCACACCGCTAGAACTCCAATCCTCTTCCGGCCGTCACCGCGTCGCTGAACGTGTCCGGCACCTGTTCGAACAAGTCCGTAATGCACACCTCGATGTATTCGACAAGCACGAGGTAATTACCGCAGGCGACCGAGAGATAGCCACCGTAGTTTCTGAGCTACAAGATTTCCGGTTCGTGACCGCGCTGGACTCGCAGGAGATTTACGACGTCGTCGGTGCAGCATATGAGGTCTACATAGGCTCACATCTAAAGGGCGACCGCGGCCAGTACTTTACCCACCGCCTCATAGTCGGCCTGCTGGTCCGGCTTGTGAACCCGACCGAGCGTGACAAGGTATTCGACCCTGCCATGGGATCGGGAGGATTCCTTATCCGCGCGATGCGCAACATTAGCGCGCAGATCATGGCAGGAAAGCGATCAGCAGCCGCCAAAAACAACGCTATCCATGAGATTTACCGCCAGCTCTACGGAATCGACAAATCCCCGAAGCTGGTCAAGGTCGCCCGGACAAACATGATCCTAGCGAGCGATGGCCACTCAGGATTGATAAGAGCTGACAGCCTCGAACCTCCGACCCGGCTCCCCGAAGACTTCCTCAAGGTCGTTGGGCCAGGGATCCCCACAGTCATTCTCACCAATCCGCCATTCGGCGCTACATCCGAACACAAGATCACGCCCGAGCGCGAACCGCAACTTGTTTCACAGTTCGAAGTCGCTCACGTCTGGAAACTTGACGCGGATCAATTTGGGCCCACCACCACTCTCATAGCAGAGGGAGTCCCGCCCGAGTACCTGTTCGTGGAGCGATGCATCAAATGGGTCGCTCCTGGCGGAAAGATCGGCATCGTAGTACCGCGCGGGCTGCTCGACAACGACAAGGCGCTCGCCCTGCGAACCCTCATTTTCAGGGACACAAAGGTACTGGCCGTGGTCAATTGCCACGACGACACCTTCAAGCCTTACACCGACGCAAAAGCAGCTTTGCTTGTCCTCCAGAAGAGAAAGCCGGAAGGCCCAAAGGAGCCCGATCCGCTCATCTTTATGGCGATCTCCCAGGGAATCGGCCACAACGGTGTCGGCGCGCCCGTATACAAGACGGACGCGAAGGGAGACGTCATCCTCCAGAATGGCCAACCAGTCCTCGACGAAGACACAGACGACATATACCGCGCTTGGGAGAGCATCGGTAAGGGCAAGCCCTCTCCGTCTGAGTACTACTTCACGATCCCTCCGGGTCAGATTAGCGACAACCTCAACCTTAATCCGGTACGCTATCTCCCGCGTTACGCAGAGTCGCGCCGCCTTGTCCTCGAAATCGGCGAGAAGCCGGGCTGGAAGGTGGAGAAACTCGGGGCAATCACCCAAGTGTTCAATGGCCCCCGATTCAAGCGGCCCTATGCCGACAAAGGCATCCAGTCCGGCCCGGGCATAGTCCGCTACTTCACGGGTAACGCCGTGACCCAAACCCGTGGCGAAAACGTCAAGTACCTTGACCTAGCGAAAGCTAAGCCCCATCAGCTCAAAATGATTAACAAGCTGTATCTCCACAGCGGCATGATTCTTGTCACGGACTCCGGCACAATTGGCCGCGTAATCTACGCAACCAGCTACCATGACGAAGCCGTCGGGACCAACAATCTTATCAGAGTTGTCACAGAAAACGACGCCCTGAGAGGTTATCTCTACCAGTTCCTGTCGTCCAAGCTCGGCCAAGACCAGCTTAAAGCCAATATCTACGGCGCCATCGTGGATCACATCGAGCCGGACCACGTAAAGGACATCCTCGTTCCGATACCCGAGGACAACGCAATCCTTGAAAAGATCGGATTGCCAGTCATCCGCAGCATCGGGCTACAAGAGCGCGCTCGGAAAGAACTCGCCGGATCCGAGGCGGCGTTCACCAAAGCCTCGGCGTTCCACACATTGAGGCAGGCCCGCCCGCAGAACCCGGCGATCAACCGGCCAAGGACTGATTTCATCATTGGTCGTGTGCCCACAGGACCCGCACAACGGCCGCACACTAACCACCCACCCACCCGCCAGCGCGTGCGGCACTGTACGGCCCCCAAAGACAGCGGCTACCGCCGCTGGCCTGGCTGGATGCCGTTCTAACCGTTCCGCCTCCGTTTTCCTGACCTCACCCCCACTTCGTGCGGCCGAGGTCAGGAAAACTCCAGCTCCACAGAACAACACCCAGCCAGGAAAACAAATCAAAATCAAAATCAAGGTCAAGGTCAAGGTCAAGCTCAAGGTCAAGGTCAAGGTCAAAACCCACGGTGGTACCGCACCCACCGATGACCGGGGAAACAGCAAGCAAGACCACGCACCTGACCCACCGCGGACGTGACCGGGGAACCAGCACAACACCCCGGTACCGGCACACACCACGGCCGGCGGAAGGTGCAAGCCATTCAGTGGCGTCCGGCCGGACGCAGCAATCCGCGCCCGGGGTTACCTGTGCTCCTTGACGAAGGTTCCCTTGCCTACTCTGCTGACGACAAGGCCGCGGTCCCGGAGTTCTTGCATCGTGCGGCGGACGGTCTGGTACGCGATCCCCCAGTCTTCGGCCAGCTTGCGCATGTCCGGGAAGCGGTCGCCTGGCTGGAGCGCACCGGATTCGATCTGTGCCTGTATGTAGTCGGCTGCTTGCTCATACAGCGGGACCACGGACCCGAAGTCGAATACCGGCCGCTCAGCTGCCATGCGGCAAACCTTATAGGGCCGTTTACCAGGGTAAACGCTCGTATCGCGCCGCATTGCGATGCGTCGCGATGTAGACTTGGTATGCCGTGCCCGGTGCCGACCCGTACCGGGCACGGCCCGGCAGGCCGCTTACGGGTCCGGGCAGGGAAACAGTGATGGCAGTGCCCTACGACCAGCAACTCAGGCACGACCGGTTCATCCGCGCGCATCCGCAGTGGTCCATTCACGCCGAGGACGAGGGACGCCACTTCACCGCCGAAAAACACGACGGCGCGACACGGCACATCGTCGCCAAAACGTCCCTGAAGACACTGCTGGACCGGCTCGATGAAATCGAGGCCAGCCGATGAGGCCGGCACCAGACCGGGCCGCGCCCCCGCCGCCCAGGCCCGGTTCCCCGGCCGAACCCGCACCGGCGATCACCCGGCAGCTGACCGCCGCCGGGCTGACCGTACACGCCACCCAGCAGCCGACCGGCACCAGCTGATCATCCTGGACATCACCCCGGCCCGCTGCTGCCTCACCCTCACCGGCGACGGCTACAGCCAATGGCACTACGAACCCGCAGCCGGCGCAGCCACCAGCGCGGCCAGCCTCACCGGGATCATCACCCACATCCTCAGAGCACCGCACACCGCCGGCACCACCCCCGATGCGGACCCCTGCCGGGCGTTCCCGCTCAAGGGGCATCGTGGGACGGTGCCTGCAAGACCGGGGCCTGACCGTCACCCTGCAAGTGAGTGAGGACCTGGAATCATTCGAGGCCACCACCGACATCGAGGTAAACAGCCCGGCCCGCCCCTGGCTGGGCACCGTGCGGCTCAGCGACAACGGCCACATCGAATGGGAGTGCGACTACCGCGCCGCCTTCCACGGCGACCCCGGCGCTCTGATCGACGTGATTGCCCCCGTCATCCGCGCCGCCTTCACCTGGACTGAGTATTTCCCGTGACCGGCCAGCTTGCTGCCGTACTCCGGTTCCCGCTCCGGTACCGGCCCGCTCACACCGCACCCCCGCACCGCTGCCCGCCCCCGCCCTGAACCCCCGGGCCGTCGCCGGGCAGCACCCGCCCCTGCTGCCGGGCCGACGCTGCCGAAAACACCGGCATTGCCGAAGAAAGGCCGTTCCGGTGACCGGCATCGGGCCGGTCCGGCTACAACGGCTGGCATGCCTGCCGCACGAACGACCGGTGCGGCGCGGCCGCGCCGCACCAACGCCGGGACCGTGAAGATCACCGACCGGGACATCACCGGCCTGACGTTGTGCGCCGACCAGTACGGCGCCCCTGTTGACCTGCTCGCTGATGCCCTGGACATGCGGCCCGAGCGGCTGCGGGCCATCCTGGCCCGCTGGCAGCACGCCGGCTGGGCGGGGAGACCGGCGTGCTGGGCAAAGGGCCGGCGTGGTGCTGGCTGACGCCGGCCGGGATGCGGCTGCTCGGGTTGCATTACAGCCTCCCGGGACGCGCCGTGGCCCGGCTGGCCCACATCCGCGCCGTGCTGGCGGCCGGCTGTGGCTACAAAGCGGTGAGGTCTACCGGGAGGGGCGGGCGTGGTGGCGCAGCGAACGCCGAATCCGCACCGTGCCGGCGCCCGGGTCGGCGTCGCGCACGTCCCCGACGCCGAAATCCACTGGCCCAGCTGGACGGGTGCTCATATGCCGGGCAGATGTGGGCGATCGAAGCCGAGCTGACGCCCAAGCCGCTGGCTCGCACCACCGGGATCATGCGGGCGATGGCTGACCCGCACCAGCGACTACGGCCCCGCCGAGCCGGCCGGCCTGGACGCCCGTTACGCCCAGATCGTCTACCTCTCCGCCCCCGCCGCCGCCTCGGTCGTAACCCGCGCGATCGGCGCGCTCCCGGACCCGTTGCAGCACCGGATGGTCGCCCGCGACCTGCCGCCGGGTGCCCTGCGGTGAGCGTCGGGGCTGGCTGAAACTCACCATCGCCATCTGGCTGTTCCGCAAGCTCCTCAAGGTGGCCGGCTGGCTGATCGTGGCCGGGGTCGCCGTCACCGCCTGGCCGGTTACTGTCGTGGCCGCGGCCGGGTATCCGGCCGCGTGGCTGCGGGGCTGGCCCCGGCCCGGCTGTGGCACGCCGCCTGCTCGTGCTGCCGATGACCGCCGTCTACGCCATCGGCCAGGGCCTGCGGCTCCGGTCCTGGCCCGCCGTCCGCGCTGGCCCCGGTGAACGACTGGGCCGACGCGTGGCGGCTGCTGGCCGCCCACGCGGGCGTGCGCGCGGGCCTGCTGGTGGCCCCGGTCGCGGTCCCGGCCGGGCTGGCGATCGGTGGCTTGTGGTGGGCGTGGCGGATCTACGCGGTCACCACCGGCCTGGCCGGGCAGACCGCCTCCGCGCCGGTCTGGTTCGATGAGCGGCAGTG
>CAWGPP010000014.1:0-66038 GCA_963824545.1 uncultured Actinomycetes bacterium
CAGACATGCTCCGGAATACCCCTACGAGCGTGGACGAGGACGATCTGGCAGCCCTGAGCCGCGCCCTCGGCGAGATGTGCGGTCCTTCCACAGAAACAGTTCATCATTCAGCTCACTCCGCAGATCGAAGCGAGGATCGCGGCGATCGAACGGGGACCAGATAAGGCTGCCGAGCTAGGGCACGAGCACCAGCACGCCGGCGGCCAGCCGTATTGCGGCCTCGATATCGATGGGGACGCAACCGAGCTGATGCTCGCGTTCGGCGAAACCGAATGGATGACAGACGCGAATCATCCGTACCGCCTTCACCTGGTGACCGCGTACGCCGACGCGTATAAAGCAGCCGCTCAGGACCCGTCATCAGCCGTCTCTCCCGTCCACCTGGCATCGCGCGACTTCCCGGAACGGCCCGCGCCAGGCAGCCCGCACAGTAGCGGCGCATCAGCAGGATCAGGGCAGCCTGCCGAGGCGCGAGCGAAGCCCGCCGCCGATCAACACCACAGCGGGCGGCGCACATGATCTGCCGCAGGCAGGCGATACCCGGCAGGCACCACCGGCGAACTCACTGCCAGCCGAGCCATTCCGGAGATCGAGAGGACGGGGTTCTCACCAGATAGGGGGCCTGCGAGCAGTGAGCACACCGGAGCAGGACATAACAGAAATGGACAACGCCGAGCGCCTCAACCTAGGAAGCATCGTGACTGACCCCAATGCGCCCGGCCGTGTGGTGATTGAGCTTGACTTCGGGATCACGGTGTACCCGCCGCGGCCGGTACCGGAGAGGAACCGGGCGGAAGAGACGGCCGATCGGTGGCGGGCGGTGTGGTACGAGGAAGGCCAGCGGCAGCAGTGCGAGTCGGTGACCGAGGAGAAGCTGGCCGCCAAGCTGGAGAAGGTCAACGAGCGGCTGGAAGCCGACGCGCCGAACATGAGGCGCCGGCGCCGACCTGATCGCGCACTACCTGGACCCTGACCGGTTGTCACCCGACGGGCAGTGGTCCCGCAAGCACGCGCACACCCAGCGCAGGCTGTGCGAGCGGTTCGCCGCCCCGGTCATCGGGACGGTGACCTGCCAGGACATCAAGACCCGGCACATGCAGCAGATCGTCAACGCCGCACCCACCGCAGGAGAGGGCGCCCGGGTGGCTGGCATGATCTCCGCCCTGGTCGGCGCGGGCATCGAGGGCGGCTACCTGGCTAACCCGCGGCTGGCGAAGGTGCACTGGCAGGCCGCTGGCCGCCAGCTTCCCCGCCCAGGTCACCGTGGCCGGGGAATCGGCGCTGTGGGTCGACCCAGCCGAGATCCCGGCCGACGACGACATCGGCAAGCTCGGCCAGGCGCTGGCCCACGGCACACACGGGGACCTCTACGAACTGATGGCCAACACCGCCGCCTATAGCGGGCTGCGGTGGGGCGAGCTGACCGCCCTCGACTATCCCCCAGATCGACACCGACGCCAGGGTGATCACGGTAGACCGCAAGGTCATCGAGGTCGCCGGGCACCTCTATATAGAGGCACCCAAGGGCCGCAAGTCCCGCAAGACGATCTACCCCGCACCACACCCGCCGGCTACCCCCTCGCTGAGCGGCTCGCGGCCCGCATCGAGCAGGCCCGCGCCGAGCAGGCAGCCGGTGTCAACCCGCTCGGGCTGATCTTTCCCAGCCCGAAGTTCAAGCTATGGTGGTCCTCCAACTTCAGCCGGAACGTCCTCAAGCCCGCCTACCAGGCCGCCGGCTGGCGCGACCAGAACGGCAACGGCTGGTGGACCTGGCACAGCCTGCGGCACGTGTTCTGCACCACCGCCCTGTTCACCTGGAAGCTGGAGGCCACCGACGTGTCCTGCATGGCCGGCCACGCGAACGTCCGCACCACCCTGCTGATGTACGTCGGCACCACCGCCGGCGTCCTCGACCGCGCCCGGAAAGCAACCGAATAACCCGAGTGACTCCCCATCGAGCGGGAAACCCCGCCAGGATCATGTGCCGGCAGGGTTTTCCGCTCCTGCGGTGGCGCCCGCTCGGCGCTAGGCCGGTGCCGGGCTCTGCCGTGCTTCGGCCATCCGGTTACGTGCCCAGCGCCGGGAGGTCTTGCCGAACTGCCCGGCCAGCTTGCGCTCAGACAGCGGCTGCCCGCCTGGAGGCTGGCGCGGTAGGCGGCCACCGCGGCGGCGTTGATGTCGCCGTCCGGCGGCGGCAGTCAGCCCTGGTGAGCCGGAGCGCTGGCCCGGCATCTGGTCCGTCTGGTCCGCCGCGTTCCAGCCCGGTCCGCTTGCCTGGCCCGCGCCCGCCATCCCGGGCACGGGAAGCGGGCCGTCCGCACCGCCGGGCGTAAGGCCAGTATCCTGCCTGATCAGGTTTCCCGGTCCGGCATCAGGCCCCTGAGCAGCAGCGAGCCGGAGGCTGGTACCGTAGTGGTCCGCCTGCGGTCCGCCGTGGTCCGCGGCTGGCCCGCGGTCCAGGTCACCCGCCGCTGCGGTCCGGATGATCCAGACCAGCAGCTCATAGCTGCCCACCAGGCTGACCGCTGGCCAGGCCGCGATGACCGCGCCGACTGGTCCGTGGGACCAGCCCTGGGCCATGTTGGCGGCCAGCGTCGCGACGATGCCGAGCGCGAGCAGCCAGCGGGCCAGGGCGGGTACCGGGAGCCGGTGCCGCGCGGCGTAGAGGTTGACCATCGAACTGGCGTACACGAGCCCGTCGATCGTGGCCGGCTCCAGCCGGGCGGTGACGCCGGTCTCGCCGTGCGCGCAGACGACGGCGTAGGCGTGCCAGTACGAGACGTACGCCGCGACCCCGGCCACGGCCAGGACGGCGATCGCCGTGGACACCCGGATCGCCCGGTCCACGCCTGCGGTCGCGGCGGGCTCGTAGCCGGTGCCTCGTGTCCGGGGCGAGTGCGAGAGCGGTCACCGTCCTGCCTCCGTTTCCTGCCTGTGGCGGCCGGTGACCAGCCATGCGCCGCCGGAGCCGGACGGCGCGATCGCGTACCCGAAGGCGCGCAGGATGCCGCCGAGCGCCGTGTTCATGGCCTGCTGGGTGCCGGTACAGGTGCCGTACCTTCCCCAGTCCAGCAGCAGCAGGCTGTGCGTGGTCCACGACACCGCGATCCCGCCACGGCGTCCGCCGGTACCTGCAGCAGGAAGCCGAGCCGCGGGTCATGCGGCGCGCAGCGGTGCACGGGCAGGCCCGCCTCGGTCATCGAGCGGGCGATATCGCGGGCGAGCGGTGCGAGCAGGTCACGGTCCGCAAGGCGGTACCCGTAGGCGCTGGCCAGCCCGGACGCTGCCTGCGCGAGTTCTGCGGCCTCGGCTGCCGCGCGCAGCGGGCCGAGGTCGGGCTGATGGAGATCAGTCTCAGGCATGCTGTTCCTCCCAGGAGGGCGAGGAGGAACCGGGCAGGTCACGGCCTGCGTGAACCATGCCCGGCCCCTCATCGCGGCCGGGCATGGTTACTCGGTGGCCGTGCGTGCGCGGTCGAGGACGCCGGCGGTGGAGCCGACGTACATGTCGAGCGTGATGCGGTAGTTGGCGTGGCCGGCCATGCGGGACACGTCGGTGGGGTCGAGCTTCCAGGTGAACAGGGCGGTGGTGCAGAACACGTGGCGCAGGCTGTGCCAGGTCCACCGGCCGTTGCCGTCGGCGTCGCGCCACCCGATTGCGAGGTAGGCGCGCTGGAGGACGTTGCGGTTGAAGTTGGAGGACCGCCAGTGCTTGCCCGTCGGCGAGGGGAAGATCAGCCCGAGCGGGTTGATGCCGGCCGCCTGCTCGGCGCGGGCGTGCTCGATCCGGGCGGCGAGCCGCTCGGCGAGCGGGTAGCCGGCGGGCGTGCGGCGGGGGTAGATCGTCCGGCGGAACTTGCGGTTCTTCGGCGCCTCTACATAGAGGTGCCCGGCGACCTCGACCACCTTGCGGTCCACCGTGATCACCCGGGCTGCCTGGTCGATCTGCGGGATGGTGAGCGCGGTCAGCTCGCCCCACCGCAGCCCGCTGTAGGCGGCGGTGCTGGCCATCAGCTCGTCCCGCTCGCCGTGCCGCCCGGCGGCCAGCGCCCGGCCGAGCTTGCCGATGTCGCCGCCGGCCGGGATCTCGGCGGGGTCGACCCACAGCCCCGATTCCCCGGCTGTGCTGACCCGGGGCGCGGGCAGCGGGCGGTCCCCGGCCTGCCAGTGCACCTTGGCCAGCCGCGGGTTGGCCAGGTACCCGCCGTCCAGGCCGGCGCTGACCAGGGCCGAGATCATCCCCTGGACCCGGTCGCCCTCCCCCGGCGTGGGGGCGGCGTTGACGATCTTCTGCATGTGCCCGGTCTTGATGTCCTGGCAGGTGACCGCGTCGATGACCGGGGCGGCGAACCGCTCGCACAGCCGGCGCTGGGTGTGTGCGTGCTTGCGGGACCACCGCTCATCGACGGGGAGCCGGTCAGGGTCCAGGTAATGGGCGATCAGGTCCGCGCCGGGCCGCTTCATGTTCGGCGCGTCGGCTTCGAGCCGCTCGTTGACCTTCTCCAGCCTGGCGGCCAGCTTCTCCTCGCTGGCCGCCTCGCACTGCTGCCGCTCGCCGTTCTCGTACCAGACCGCCCGCCAGCGGCCGTGTTCCTCGCGGGCCGGGTACACCGTGATGCCGTACTCCAGCTCGATGACCTCGCCGCCGCCCCGGGTGGCCGCGCGCCCGGTCCCGCTCGCGAGGACCCGGCCGGGTGCCGGGCGGCCGGCCTTCGCCCGCCCGGCCGGGCGTCCGGGCTTGCCGCGGGCCGGTTGTGGGGATTTTGTGGGGATCTTGAAGACCGCGGGCGCTGACTGCGCCATGCGGGTTCCCTCTCTTCCTGCGTTTCCGCAGGCAGGAGGGCTGACGCCTGACAGCTCGGTGGCTCCCGCGATAGGACTCGAACCTATAACCTGCCGGTTAACAGCCGGACGCTCTGCCGAATTGAGCTACGCGGGACCGCGTGGCACGGGGGCGCGGGACCGGCCAGCGCGGCTGCCCTGCCGGGCAGCCCAGCGGGTGTACCGCTGTGCCGACGGCCCGCCCGTCCGTACCGGGACCTAAGAGTAGCGTACCCGCGGAGTAGCCGTGCGCGCCGCGGCGCCGAAGGTCTTTCCGGTGCCCGGGTTGCGCCGTTCCGTACCGGGCCGGGCCGCCGCCGCGTCCGGCGTGGCGGAGGCCGGCGGGGTGGCGGTGTTGCCCCGCGGGCTGCTTTCGGGTGCTATAGGCGGGAGGAGTAGGAAGGCGGTTGGCGGGGAAGTCAACTCTGCACGACCACACGGTTAAGAGAGGCACACCATGCGGTACCGATTCACGTTCGTTGCCGGGTTCGCCGCCGGGTACGTCCTCGGCGCACGGGCCGGCCGGGAACGTTATGACCAGATGAAGAACCTGAGCCAGCGGGCGGCGGGCAGTCCGCCCGTGCAGAAGGCCACGGGCGCGGTCAGCGCGAAGGCGGCCGAGCTGGGCAAGACGGCCAAGGACAAGGCCAGCGAGAAGATGCCGGGCTTCGCCCAGACGGCGATGAGCAAGGCCAGCACGATCCCGGGCCTGCGCGGCCGGGTGAACGGGTCGAAGGACTACGCCAATGACGGGGCGGACCTCTACAACCCGCCGCCGGCGACGGGATCCGCGTTCCCGGACGGCACCTGACGCGGCACAGCGAACCGCCCGGTGGCACCGTCCGCGGCCACCGGGCGTCGGGCTGGGCGGTAGCAAGAGGCCGCGGCGCCCGGCCGTCCCGCCTTGGGGCGTCAGGCCAGGCGGTAGCGGGAACAGCATGGCCCGCCCGGCTGTCCCGCCGAGCCGTCAGTCGAGGTACTCCCGGAGCATCTGCGCGCGGCTCGGGTGGCGGAGCTTGGCCAGCGTCTTGGACTCGATCTGGCGGATGCGCTCCCGGGTCACGCCGAACTCCCGGCCCACTTCCTCCAGCGTGCGCGGGTGGCCGTCGGTCAGCCCGAATCGCAGCTGGATGATCCGCTGCTCCCGCCGGGACAGGTCGTCAAGCACCCGCTCCAGCTGGTCCTGCAGCATGATGAACGCCGCGGCCTCGATCGGCACCACGGCGTCCGCGTCCTCGATGAAGTCGCCCAGGTCCGACTCTTCCTCACCGATGGGCGACTGCAGCGATACCGGCTCCTGGGCGATGCGCTGGATGTCGGCGACCCGCTCCGGCTCGATGCCCATCTCCGCCGCGATCTCGTCCGGCGTGGCTTCCCGGCCCAGGTCCTGATGCAGCTGACGCTGCACGCGGGCCAGCTTGTTGATGGTTTCCACCATGTGTACCGGCACCCGGATCGTGCGCGCCTGGTCGGCGATCGCGCGGGTAATGGCCTGGCGGATCCACCAGGTGGCGTAGGTGGAGAACTTGTAGCCCCGCGTGTAGTCGAACTTCTCCACGGCGCGGATCAGGCCCAGATTCCCCTCCTGGATCAGGTCCAGGAAGACCAGGCCGCGGCCGATGTACCGCTTGGCGATGGACACGACCAGGCGCAGGTTCGCCTCGATCAGCCGCTGCTTGGACCGGTCGCCCTCGGCCACCAGGATCTGCAGGTCCACCGACTCGGGCGCCCGCAGCGAGCCTTCCCGCAGCTTCTCGTCGGCGAACAGGCCCGCCTCGATCGACTTGGCCAGCTCCACCTCATCCTCGGCGGTCAGCAGCGGGACCCGGCCGATCTCGCGCAGGTAGATACGGACCAGATCGCTGGTCGCGGCCGGTCTGCCCAGATCCACCTCCCCCGTGGGTCTGGGCTCCTCCTCTATCTCCTCCGGGGGCGCGTCAAGAAGCTCGATGCCTTCGTCGCCCAGCAGCCGCACGACATCGCCGAGTGCGTCGGGTGAGAGTTCGTGGCGGTCCAGGGCGGAAGCGACGTCCGCCATCGTGAGGGACCCCCGCTCCCTCCCAAGCGCCACGAGATGAGTCATCTGATCGGCCAGCGAAGGCCCGCTTGTCAGTACGCTGAGGCTCACGCAACCCAGTGTGCGACACGAACCCCCGGTTACGGGGGACCTAATTTTGTCACCTTGCCGGTAGTTACGGTGCGGCTTGGGTGTCCGTAACCTGGCGAAGGCGGATTATTTGGCCCGCCCGGCGCCTGGCGACAGGAACCGTAACGGGGGGCTGGCCGTCGGCCCCGCTGGCCGCCGCCGCCCCCTGAGCCGTCAGCTGCCGGCGGCCCGGTCGAGCAGCGCCTTGCGCCGTTGCTCCAGCCCCACCAGATCGCCGAAGAGCTGGTTGTAGGGGACCTGCTGCTGCACCGGGTTCATCCGCTGCAGCTTCGACTTGACCACGGCAATCTCACGGCTCACGGCCAGCTCGCCGACCCTGGCCAGGACTTTGTCCACGTACCGGGCATCAGGTTCTCCGTTGAACTGGGGCGGTTCTACGGCCAGCCGGGTGATGAAGGCGCGGGCTTGGTCATTCGGCGCGTCGTCGCGTAGCCGGGCCGCCCATCGGCGGCCGTCCGCGGCCGTGCTCGTGCCACCCGACTTGGCGATAAGCCGGAACACCGCCGCGTGCGCGGGGACGGTGAACGCCTCGGCCCCCAGAGCGTCGAACTCGGGCCCGCACAGTCCCGGCCGCTGCACGGCCAGCTTGAGCGCTTCCCGCTCGACCTTGACGACGGGATCGGACGGGTCGTAACCCACCTCTCCGGCGGCGCTGGGCGCGGTAGACGCCGGACTCCGGCCGTTCCCCTGTGCCTGGTGGCTGGCGTCCCCGTTCCCGTTGCTGCCTGGCCCTGCGCCGCCGTACGGCCCGGGCCCAGCGGGCTTGTGGCGCCCATGGCCCGCGGCGTCCGGGCGCGCCGGGTCCCGACGCCCGGACCACGCACCGCCCCGCCTCGGCTCGCCGCCCGGCCCGTCGTCGGCGTGCTGGCGGACACGGGCCAGGACAAAGCTCTCGTCCATCAGGCCAAGCCAGCGGTCGAGGTTGACCGCGTAGCGGGCTCGCAACCCCTTGTCCTTGATCTTCGCCACGATTGGGGCGGCCTCGTCCAGCGCAGCGAGCTGGCCTTCGGTGCTGTCCAGGTCGTGCCTGCCCAGCACACCGCGGATGGCGAACTCGAACAGCGGCACGCGGCGGGCGATCAGGTCGCGGACCGCGGCGTCGCCGCGAGCGAGCCGCAGGTCGCACGGGTCGAGGCCGTCCGGCTGGACCGTTACGAACGTCTGGTTAACGAACCGGCCCTCCATGTTGAACGCACGCAGCGCCGCCTTCTGCCCGGCGGCGTCACCGTCGAAGGTGAAGATCACGTCGCCGACTACGCGGTCGGTATCCATCAGCAGCCGCCGCAGCACCTTGATGTGGTCGTCGCCGAACGACGTACCGCAGGTGGCCACGGCGGTGGGGATATCGGCGAGGTGACAGGCCATGACGTCGGTGTAGCCCTCGACGATGACGGCCTGGCGGCGGTGCGAGATCTCGCGCTTGGCCAGATCCGCGCCGTAGAGGACCGTGCTCTTCCGGAACAGCGGTGTTTCCGGCGTATTAAGGTATTTCGGCCCGTCGTCATTGGGATCCAGTTTCCGCGCGCCGAACGCGATGACGTCCCCGGACAGGTCGCGAATGGGCCACATGAGCCGGCCGCGGAACCGGTCCACCGGGCCACGGCGGCCTTCCCGCGCCAGCCCGCCGCTGATCAGTTCCTCATCGGTGAACCCGCGCGCCCGCAGATGCCGGGTGAGTTCCTCCCACGCCGCGGGTGCGTAACCGACGCCGAACCGCTCCGCGTCGGCGGCCTCGAAACCGCGCTCGGCGAGGAACGCACGCCCGGGCGCCGCGTCGGGGCCCTGCAGCTTCCCGGCATAAAAGACGGCCGCGGCCCGGTGCGCGTCCAGCAGCCGCCGGCGGCGGCTCTGCTCCTGGCCCGGCACGTAGCCGCCCTGCTCGTAGCGCAGATCGATGCCGGCCCGCCGGGCCAGCCGCTCGACCGCCTCGACGAACGTGAGGCCGTCGATCTTCTGCAGGAACTTGATGACGTCCCCGCCTTCCCCGCACGAGAAACAGTAGAAGAGGCCTCGCGCGGGGGTCACGTTGAAGGAGGGTGTCTTCTCATCGTGGAACGGGCACAGGCCCTTGAGCGAGTCGCCTCCGGCGCTGCGCAGCTGAAGGTGCTCACCGATCACCTCATCGATCGGCGAGCGATCGCGGACCGCCGCGATGTCCTCGTCGCGGATCCGGCCTGCCATGGTCCGCCTCCGCTCTGCACCCTGCGTCCGCCGGGAGCGGCGGCTCCCGGGATATCTCTGGCTAAATTATCGCTCGCGGGAGGCCCGGCTCGGGTCATTCACGGCAAGCGCGTCGCGGCCCGTAACCTTGGGTGTCATGGCCGCGCCCGGACTCCTGGTTCTGTGGGACGTCGATCGCACGCTGCTGAATGCGGGCGGCATGAGCCCGCAGCTGTACAGAGCCGTGTTCGCCGAGCTGTTCGGGCGCGAGCTGACCGAGACGGCCCCGATGGCGGGCCGCACGGACCGGGCCATCATCACCGAGACGCTCACGATGGCGGGGGTTCCCGACCCGCGCCGTCACGTGGCCGCGTTCATGGCCGCGATGACCCGGCAGGCCCCCGCCTACGGGGAGCTGGTCCGCCGGCGCGGGCACGTGCTGCCGGGCGCGGTGGCGGCCCTGACCGCGCTGGCCGCGCTGGCCGCCGGGGGCGGGACGAACGGGACCGGCGCGGTGCACCAGTCCGTGCTGACAGGCAACATCCGGCCGCTGGCCGAGGTCAAGCTGGGCGCGTTCGGCCTGACCGGGTTCCTGGAGCTGGACATCGGGGCGTACGGCGAGAACCACGAGGCCCGTTCCGAGCTGGTGCACGTGGCCCGGGAGCGCGCCCGCGCGGCGACCGGCACCGGCAGCGGCTTCGCGGGCGGCAGCGGCAGCGGCTTCGCGGGCGAGCTGACGGTGCTGATCGGGGACACGCCGCTGGACGTGGCGGCGGCCCTCGCGACCGGGGCCCGCGCGGTGGGCGTGGCCACCGGCGGCTACACCGAAGCGGACCTGGCCAGCGCGGGCGCGCACGTCATCCTGCCGGATCTGTCCGACACGCCTCGTGTGCTGGCCGCCATCCTGGCCGGGCAGGCACCGCCGCAGGCCGGGCAGCCGCCGCAGGCCGGGCAGCCGCCGCAGGCCGGGCAGCCGCCGCAGGCCGGGCAGCCGTAAGGAGGGCACGCCATGGTGACGCCAGCGGCCGCGGGCGCCCCGGCCGAGCTGGCCGCGAACGTCGCCCGCCTCCGCCGGACCGAGGCCCCCGCCGCCGGCCTGAAGCCCGCGTCCGTGGCCGTCTGTGTCGTACTGGCGGATGACGTGCCGTCCCTGCTGATCACCAGGAGAGCGGCCGGCCTGCGCAACCACGCCGGCCAGTGGGCGTTGCCCGGCGGCGGGCGCGACGCCGGGGAGTCGATCGAGGAAGCGGCCCGACGGGAACTGCGCGAGGAAACGGGCGTCGAGGTCAGGCCGGGCGACGTGCTCGGGATGCTCGACGATTACGTCACCCGGTCGGGTTACGTCATATCCCCCGTGGTGATCTGGGGTGGCCCGGTGAGCGGGGCAATGAGCGGGCCGACCGCCGAGGTCGCCCAGATCCACGTGATCCCGCTGGCGGACTTCGACGTCGCCCCCCGGCTACTGCGCATCCCCGAGTCCGAGTTCCCGGTCATCCAGCTGCCGCTGCTCGGCGGGTACCTGCACGCACCGACCGCCGCCATCATCTACCAGTTCTGCCAGGTCGCCCTGCACGGTCAGGACACCCGGGTGGCCCACTTCGAGCAGCCCGTCTTCGCCTGGAAGTAGCATCCGGGCAGCCTTCCCGGTGAACGGGCCTGCCCCCATCCGGTGTCGGACAGGTGCCTCTGCACACACCCGGGTCGCGGCAAAGGTACCTCTGCGTACACCCGGGTCGCGGCAAAGGTACCTCTACGTACAACCGGCGCGGGGGCGGCAGGAGCGGGTGAGGCGGGTGGGAACGGCACCCCCCATGAATAGGAACCGGTAGCCCGGCCGGGCGTCAGCCGATCCTGCCGGGCGTCAGCCACGCTTCCGCGCGGTCAGCAACAGGTACTCCCACTCCATCGCGGTGCTCCCGGCTGCGCGCTGGTGTCGTTCGGCCAGGTCGGCGAGGTCGCGGTCGAGCGCGGCGACCCGGTCCTGGTCATCAGCGATGCTGCGGTAGGCGGCGATCGTCGGTCCGTAATTTGCCTTGAAGTAGTCGAGGAACTCTTGCGGGCTGGCGAACCGGCCGATGCGCACGGTCTGCCGGTGCGCGTCGACGTCGGAGACGTTGTCGCCAAGCAAGGTCCGGACGTGGTCTTCGCTGCCCCACAACGGCGGCGGCTGCACCCCAGCTGGCGGCGGCACATAGGGCTTCATTGTCGCGAACATCTGCCCGACGAACCCGGCCGGCGTCCAGCTGAGCAGCCCGATCGTGCCGCCCGGCCGACATACCCTGGCCAGCTCGTCCGCGCTGGCCTGGTGGTGTGGCGCGAACATGACCCCGAGACACGACATGACCACGTCGAATTCGCCGTCGGCGAACGGGAGGTCCTCCGCATCACCGAGCCGCCATTCCATCTGGGCGCCCCGCTCCGCTGCCGATGCCCGCCCGGCGTCAAGCAGCTCCGGGGTCAGGTCACAGGCCGCTACGCTCGCGCCGGCCAGGGCGGCGGGGATGGCTGCGTTCCCCGCACCGGCAGCGACGTCCAGGACCCGATCACCTGGGCCGATCCCGCATGCCTGGACCAGGATCCCTCCGAGGTCCGGGATGAGCTGGACGGCGACGGCGGGGTAGTCGCCGAGGGCCCACATCACCCGATGGCGCTGCTTGAGCGCGCGATCAGCTGAGACGCTGTCGACGGTAACGGACATGATTGCCTCCTGAGCGATCGGACGCCACGAGTTTCCGCAGCTACTCGCGGCAGATAGGTCGTCAGGTTAGGCCGCCGACGCTTCGCTGCCCCCGGGGAAGGCACTAGGGGATGGCCCTGGTCTTGACGCTAGTTATTTCGACGCGGCGTAAGCGCTGTACCAGGCCGCGATCTGCGCTCGTGAATTGACGCCGAGCCTGGTCATGATCTGCCGGACGTGGTATTCGGCCGTGCGGTCCGAGATGAACATGCGCCGGGCGATGTCGCGGTTGCTGAGCCCCGACGCGATCAGTTCAGCGACGTCAAGCTGGCGGCTGGTAAGAGCTGTCGGCATCCGGCGATTCATCTGGGCGAGCTCATGCTCGGCGAGCCCGGCGTCGCGAATCGCCCCGATCCGCCGGAACATCTGGCAGGCGGCGTCCAGCTCGAGGCGGGCCGCGTCAAGGTCGCCCTCGGCCCGGCGAGCCCTGGAGAGCAGCGCCCTGGTCCGGGCCGCTTCGTATGGTGCGTCGACTTGCATCCACAGGTCCAGCGCCGCCATCAGCGCGCGGCCGGCCGCTCCAGGCTCCTGCCGCGCCAGCAACACCGCCCCGCGGGCAGTCGCCGCTTCGGCCGCGATGCCGGGGCGGCCGATCCTGACGCCGAGCGCGTCGATTTCCCGGCTCGCATCGGCAGCCAGCGGCAGGTCCGCGACCGCGAGCGCGATCTCCACCTGGGCGGGAAGCAGCAGTGCCCGCATCGGCAGGTCGTCGGGATCGCGGGCAAGGGCCCGGGTGATGGCGGCTACCGCGGCCGTACGGTCGCCCCGGGCGAGCGGGCGGTCAGGAGGGCGGGCGGAGTGCGGCAGAGGCGGCGGTGCCAGGCGATGGCCGAGGTGTCGGTCAGCGAGGCGATCTGGTCGATGACCACGCGGCGGCGCGCGGCGTCGGAGGGCGCCGCGTCCCAGGCCGGGCGGAACAGCGGGTCCAGGGTTCCCGGCGCACCGATCTGGACGGTGGCTGCGAGCTCGGCGATCAGCTCACGCTCGCGGGCCTGCGCGGCGGCGGCGCCCGCCCGCGTCATCACATAGTGCGCGGCGACCGCCTTGAGCAGCGCGCACTCCAGCCGCTGAATGCGCGGGACGGCCAGGTCGCACGCGTACCGGGTCAGCCTCGCTGCGCCGCTCCCCCGGCGCCCATCGGCCCGCTCCCCGCCGGGTGTGCCGGGTGTGCCGGGTGCGGCGGGTGTGCCGAGTGCGGCGGATGTGCCGAGTGCGGCGGATGTGCCCGGTGCGGCGGGCGCGGTGGATGCGGCGGGCGCGGTGGATGCGGCGGGCGCGGCGGGCGCGGTGGATACGGCGGGCACGGTGGATGCGGCGGGCACGGTGGATACGGCGGGCACGGTGGATACGGCGGATGCGGCGGGCGCGGTGGGTGTGCTGGGGGCGGTGGATGCGGCGGGCGTGGTGGATGCGGTGGATGCGGTGGGTGGGGCGGGCGTGGTGGATGTGGTGGATGTGGCCAGTGTGGCGGGTATGGTGAGCGCGCTGGGTGTGGCGTGGCCGTCGCAGGCGGCGCGGGTGGCTTCCTGCGCGGCGACGCAGAACCGGCCGACCAGTTCGCTGGTGAGGTTCTTCAGCGCGGCGAGGGCATCCGGGCCGCCGTCGAAGCTCTTCGGCCAGCAATCCAGCGCCATCAGGTCATCGAACACCGCGCGCAGTTCGGCGGCCGAGGCGTCGCCCGGCTCGGCGTAGAAACGCTGGGCGACCAGCGCCACCACGTCCCGTTCGGCGGGATCCCACAGCTGCGCGAAGGTGATCATCCCGGCGTGCAGGCCGTCCTCCACGTCGTGCACCGAATAGGCCACGTCGTCGGCCCAGTCCATGACCTGGGCCTCCAGGCAACGGCGGCGGGCCGGCGCGCCGAGCCGGATCCAGTCGAAAACGGCCGCGTCGTCGGCGTAGTAGTTGAACTTGGGCGGGGCCGGGACCGCACCGACCGACGGTGCCGTCACCCCGCGCGGCGGCGCGGGCCATGGGTACTTGAGCGTGGCGTCCAGCGACGCCCGGGTCAGGTTCAGGCCCGCGCCGCGCACCTTGGTCTCCAGCCGGGTGAGCAGGCGCAGGGTCTGCGCATTGCCCTCGAACCCGCCGCACCCCGCGGCCAGGTCGGCGAGGGCCATCTCCCCGTTGTGGCCGAACGGCGGGTGGCCGATGTCGTGCGCCAGGCACGCGGTTTCCACCAGATCGGGATCGCAGCCGATCGCGGCGCCGATCCCCCGGCCGATCTGCGCGCATTCCAGCGAATGGGTCAGCCGGGTCCGCGGGAAATCCGCGTCCCCGACCGCCACCACCTGCGTCTTGGCCGCCAGCCTGCGCAGCGACGCGCTGTGCAGGACACGCGCCCGGTCACGCTCGAACGCGCTCCGCCCGGCCCGCTTGGGCGGTTCTGCCGCCCAGCGGGCCGTGGCGTGCGCGTCGTAACCGGTTGTGTTCTCTGTTCCGGACGTCAGCTCACCTGCTGTCGCTGCCGCCCGTGCCGCCCGCGGCGGCCCGCTCGGAATCGATCTCGGCGCGGCCTGCCTCCAGCCGGGCGACCGGCACCCGGAACGGCGAGCAGGACACGTAGTCCAGGCCCGCGTCGTGGAAGAAGTGCACCGAGTCCGGGTCACCGCCGTGCTCGCCGCAGACGCCGACCTGAAGGTCCGGCCGGGTGGCGCGGCCCTCCTCGACGGCGAGGCGGACCAGCCGGCCCACTCCGTTCCGGTCGATCGTCTCGAACGGCGAGACGCCGAATATGCCGAGCTGGATGTAACGGCTGAAGAACGCCCCTTCCACGTCGTCGCGGGAGAAGCCCCACGTCATCTGGGTCAGGTCGTTGGTGCCGAAGGAGAAGAACTCGGCCGGCTGCGCGATCTGCCCGGCGGTGAGCGCGGCCCGCGGGACCTCGATCATCGTGCCGATGAGCGTGTGCACGTCGGCGCCGGTCTCCTCGGCGACCTGCTTGAGGACCTTCGCGGTCCGATCGCGGGCGATCTCCAGCTCCTGCACCGCGCCGACCAGCGGGATCATCACCTCGGGGCGCGGGTTGCCGCCGGCCCGCCTGCGGTCGGCGGCGGCGTGCGCGATCGCCCGTACCTGCATGTCGAGCAGGCCCGGGATGACCAGGCTGAGCCGCACCCCGCGCAGGCCGAGCATGGGGTTCTGCTCGTGCAGCCGGCGAACGGCATCCAGCAGCTTCTTGTCCTTGTCGGTCGCGCTGTCGCCAGCCAGCGCGAGCCTGACCGACAGGTCGGTGAGGTCGGGCAGGAACTCGTGCAGCGGCGGGTCGATCAGCCGGATCGTCACCGGCAGGCCGTCCATCGCCTCGAGGATCTCCACGAAGTCGCCGCGCTGCAGCGGCTCCAGCGCGTCCAGCGCCGCCTGCTGCTCCGCCTCGTTCTCGGCCAGGATGAGCCGCTCGACGAGCTGGCGGCGGTCACCGAGGAACATGTGCTCGGTCCGCACCAGGCCGACGCCGCCCGCGCCGAACCGGCGGGCCCGCGCGCAGTCGGGGCCGTTGTCCGCGTTGGCCCAGACGCCGAGCCGGCGCCTGGCGTCCGCGTGCGTCATCAGCGCGTGCACCGCCGCAACCAGCTCGTCGGACTCCGGGGCCAGGCCGCCCTCGAAGTACTGGACGACCGGCGACGGCTCGACCGGCACCTCGCCGAGGTAGACCGCGCCGGACGTGCCGTCGATGGAGATCACGTCACCCTCGGACACGATGACGCCGGCGGGGGCGGTGAAGCGGCCGCCGCGGACGTCGACCTCCAGCTCGTCGGCGCCGCAGACACAGGTCTTGCCCATGCCGCGGGCGACCACGGCGGCGTGGCTGGTCTTGCCGCCCCGGCTGGTCAGAATGCCGCGCGCGGCGATCATGCCGTGCAGGTCGTCGGGGTTGGTCTCGCGGCGGACGAGGATGACGTCCTCACCCTGGTCGGCCAGCTCCACCGCGCGCGCGGATTCGAAGACGACCTTGCCGACCGCGGCACCCGGCGAGGCGCTGATCCCCTGGGCGATCTTCTTGGCGCCGGTGCCGGTGTCGAACCGGGGGAACATCAGCCGGGCGAGCTCTTCACCGCTGACGCGGGTGAGCGCCTCGTCCATGTCGATCAGGCCCTGCTCGACGAGCTGCATGGCGATCCGGAACGCGGCGGCGGCGGTCCGCTTGCCGACGCGGGTCTGCAGCATCCAGAGCTTGCCGCGCTCGATGGTGAACTCGATGTCACACAGGTCGCGGTAGTGGTTCTCCAGCGTCCGCATGATGTCCATGAGCTGGTCATAGGAGATCTTGTCGATCCGCTCGAGATCCTGCAGCGGCACCGTGTTGCGGATGCCGGCCACCACGTCCTCGCCTTGGGCGTTCTGGAGGTAGTCGCCGTAGGTTCCCTGCTGGCCGGTGCCCGGGTCGCGGGTGAACGCGACGCCGGTGCCGGAGTCGTCGCTGATGTTGCCGAAGACCATCGCGACCACGTTGACGGCCGTGCCGAGGTCGGTCGGGATGCGCTCCTGGCGACGGTAGAGGATGGCGCGGTCGGAGTTCCAGGAGTTGAAGACCGCCTTAACCGCCATGTCCAGCTGCTCCCGCGGCTCCTGCGGGAAGTCGCGGCCGGTCTGCTCGCGCACGATCTGCTTGAACGCGCCGACCAGCTGCTGCAGGTCGTCAGCGTCCAGGTCGAGGTCGTTCTTGATGCCCTTGGCCTTCTTGGCGTTATCGATGGCCTGCTCGAAGGCCTCGCCGTCGATGTCCAGCACGGTCTTGCCGAACATCTGGAGCAGCCGCCGGTAGGAGTCCCAGGCAAACCGCTCGTTGCCGGCCTGCTTGGCCAGGCCCTCCACCGACTTGTCTGACAGGCCGATGTTGAGGACCGTGTCCATCATGCCCGGCATTGAGAACTTCGCACCGGACCGCACGCTGACCAGCAGCGGGTCGGCCGGGTCACCGAGCTTGCGGCCCATCGCCGACTCAAGCTGCCGGAGGTGCTCGGTGACCTCGTCGTCCAGCCCCGCGGGCGTGGTCCCGTCGCGCAGGAAGGCGCGGCAGGCTTCGGTAGAGATAATGAACCCGGGCGGGACCGGAAGACCAATGTTGGTCATTTCGGCCAGGTTGGCACCCTTACCACCTAGCAGGTCCTTCTGGTCCTTGTTGCCTTCGGTGAAGTCATAAACGAGCTTCGGCACTGAACGCTCCTCGTGCGGCGTGGCTGATGAGAGCACCTTTATTTTGGTTCGGACTCTACCGGTCCCCGAGCAGACGCGACACCGGGGCGAAGGTCCCCTCCCCGTGCACTGGTCAAGTCCGCTGTGACACCGTAGACACGACAGGGAACCTGCGTCCCAGGTGTGTGTTCCGTCGCACAGGCTAGCGGCGGCAGGCGCCAGGCCGCCGCGCCCTTGGGCGCGCCTCCGGGCGTCATGCCGGAGGCATGCCAGCAGACGCCGTCGCGCAGGCCCGCCAGGGCCGAAGCGGTGTCCCGGCGCGGAGGACCAGCCGACCGCTGTGCCGTTGCGCGCGCCTGCGGCACGACAGGGCGAAGTGCTGGCCTGCGGGCCTTCGGCACGACGCACCGCGAGGGAGACAGATGAACATGAGCCGAATAAGCCTTGGAGTGCTGTATCCAGGCGAGATGGGCGCCGCCATTGGGAAATGCCTCACCGGTCGCGGGTACACCGTGCTGTGGGCGTCCCAGGGCCGTGGGCCGGCCACCGCGGCGCGCGCCGCGGCCGCGGGGCTGACCGACGCGGGGACCGTGGCGGAGGTGGCCGCCCGCGCCGAGGTCATCCTGTCCGTCTGCCCGCCGCACGCGGCGCTGGAGGTCGCGCGGAGTGTGGCCGGATTCAGCGGCCTGTTCGTGGACGCCAACGCCATCGCGCCGCAGACCGCACGGTCCGTAGCGGCCGTGCTCGGCGCGGCCAGGTTCGTGGACGGCGGGATCATCGGGCCGCCGCCGGCGCCGGGGGCGGATCCGGCAGCGGGGAACGGGACGCGGCTGTACCTGGCGGGCGAGCCGGCGGACGAGGTCGCGGCGCTGTTCGCCGGCACGCCCGTCGGCGCGCGGGTCGTGGACGGCCGCATCGGGGCGGCGTCGGCCGTGAAGATGGCCTACGCCGCCTGGACCAAGGGCACGACAGCGCTGCTGCTGGCGGCACGGGCGCTGGCGCACCAGGAGCAGGTGGAAGGCACGCTGCTGGAGGAGTGGGCCCTGTCCCAGCCCGCCCTGGCCGGCCAGGTGCAGGGGGCGGCGCGCTCGGCGGCGGCCAAGGGCTGGCGCTGGGACGCCGAGATGACCGAGATCGCCGCCGCGATGGCCGCCGCCGGCCTGCCGGACGGTTTCCACCTGGCCGCCGCGGAGGTCTTCCGCCGCTCCCCCCGGCGCGACCCGGACACACTGGCCGGAACCGCACCGTTTGACCTTGTGGAAATGGTCATCGAGGCCCTGCTGGAGCGCTGAGGAGCCCGCGCCGGTACCCGGGGCCAGCCGTCCCGGCCGGCTCCGGGGCCGACGCGCAGGTCTGGCCGACCGGGACCCGGGCCGAGCCCGCGCGGCTCCGGGCCGACGCGCAGTGCCCGGCCGGGGACCCCGCGGTCCCGCCTAGAAGAACGGGAGCCGCTCGCCCAGGTACGCCTCGAGCTGGCTGATGCTGACCCGCTCCTGCCGCATCGAGTCACGTTCGCGTACCGTGACGGCCTGATCCTTGAGCGTGTCGAAATCGACGGTGACGCAGTACGGCGTGCCGATCTCGTCCTGGCGGCGGTACCGGCGGCCGATGGCGCTGGCGTCGTCGAAGTCGGTGTTCCACCGCTTGCGCAGGGCCACGGCCAGGTCACGGGCCAGCGGGGACAGGTCGGCATTGCGGGACAGCGGGAGCACCGCCGCCTTGACCGGCGCGACCCGGGGGTCGAGCCGCAGCACGGTCCGCTTCTCCAGGTTGCCCTTGGCGTCCGGCGCCTCGTCCTCGGTGTAGCCGTCCAGCAGGAAAACCAGCGCGGCCCGGTCCACCCCGGCGGCCGGCTCGATCACGAACGGGATGAAGCGCTCACCGGACTCCTGGTCCAGGTAGGACATGTCCACCCCGGACGCGCGGCCGTGCGTGGTCAGGTCGAAGTCGGTGCGGTTGGCGATGCCCTCCAACTCGCCCCACTCCGAGCCCTGGAAGCCGAACCGGTACTCGACGTCCACGGTGCGCTTGCTGTAGTGCGCGAGCTTGTCCTTCGGGTGCTCGAACAGCCGCAGGTTCTCCTTGCGGATGCCGAGATCGCTGTACCAGGCGAAGCGGGTGTCGATCCAGGTCTGGTGCCAGTCCTCGTCGGTGCCGGGCCGGACGAAGAACTCCATCTCCATCTGCTCGAATTCGCGGGTACGGAAGATGAAGTTGCCGGGCGTTATCTCGTTACGAAACGACTTGCCGATCTGGCCTATGCCGAACGGCAGCTTCTTCCGCGAGCTCTGCAGCACGTTCTTGTAGTTGATGAAGATGCCCTGCGCGGTTTCCGGCCGCAGGTACGCCAGCCCCGACTCGTCTTCCACCGGGCCCAGGTACGTGCGCAGCAGGCCGCTGAACATGCGCGGCTCGGTGAACGTGCCCTTGTTGCCACAGTTCGGGCAGGTGAGGCCGGCCAGGCCGTTCTCCGGCGGGTGGCCGTGCTTGGCCTCGTACGCCTCGATCAGGTGGTCCGTGCGGAACCGCTTGTGGCAGGACGTGCACTCGGTCAGCGGGTCCACGAACTCGGTGACATGGCCGCTGGCCTCCCACACCTCGCGAGCCAGGATGACGCTGGAGTCCAGGCCAACAATGTCGTCGCGCTCCATCACCATGGAGCGCCACCACAGCCGCTTGATGTTGTTCTTCAGCTCGACGCCGAGGGGACCGTAGTCCCAGGAGGCGCGCAGCCCGCCGTAGATCTCACTCGACGGGTAGACAAATCCCCGTCGCTTGGAAAGGCTGACGATCGCGTCCATGCGGTCACTGCGTGCTGCCATCGAGGTCTCCATCCGGCTGGCGGTCGGCGTCGTTTGATACGTGCTGGCCGGCCTCCGCATGACGCTCCAGCCGACCACAACGATGTCGGCTGCAGCGCCCATCCCCCGCTGGCATCAGGCCGTGTTCAGCACAGGGCCGGATAGCCGCGTTAAGGGCCGTCCCAGGGCGGCGCCACGCGGGCGCTTCCCCGTTGACACACGCACGCACGGCCAGCGGCCGTGCCGGGAGGCCGGTGGGCCTAAGCCTAGGGCCACCGGCCTCCCAATGCGAATCGAATGCCCGTCCCGGGCGGGCCGGGTTATCCGCCCCCGGCTGGCCCAGCGTGACCGGTCGGTAATTACCCGGTCAGGGGTTACCGGGGCCCGAGACGGCGCCGCCGATCCGGTCGGCGTCAATGTTGATCGTGTACCCCCCGATCTTCTGCGTTTTGTTGCCGGCGTACTGCTTGTCCCGGTCGGACGGCCAGCGGGCGGGCGGCAGATAGGGCGTGCCGACCAGATTGTCGTTCTTGTCCCACAGGGCGAACCACAGGGCATCGGGCTCGGCGAAAGAATGACCGTTGAGCGTGTTGGTGGATACCAGATCGCTCACCCCGGACGAAGCGCTGGAATAGACGCCGGACGCGTAACCGCGGGCGTGCAATTCACGGGTCCATGCGTCCAGGAAAGTGAGGACCGCGTACCGGCAGTTCCTATTCGAATTGTTGTACGACTCCATGTCGAAATAGATCGGTGCGCCCTTCCGCATGCCGAAATTGACCGCATCGGCAACCGCGGCGTCCGCGGCGCCTTTCGCCTGGCCAGCTGCGGTGCTGGGGTTGATCTTGGCCGGGAATTGATTACAGGGGGCCTGCAGGCCGACGTACAGCGGGAGCAGGTTCCACCCCATCTTATGGGTGGCTTTAACCCACGACGCGGACAGGTTCCCGTAATCGCAGGCCATGTTCATGCCGCCGATGTAGACGCCGATGCCGGAATACTTCGCTTTCCACGCCCGCATTGCGTTGAGCGACGGCGCGGTGCAGGTGTCGAAGCCGTCGATCGGCGAGGGCGGGACGTGCGGCTTGCGGTTCGAGGCCAGGGTGCTGGACGGCGACGGAGTGGACGTGGACGTGGACGCGGTCGACGGCGTGGACGTGGACGCGGTCGACGGCGTGAGCGTGGACGTAGGCGCGGGCGTGGGCGTCGGCGCTGCCGTGGATGTCGGGGTGGCCGCCAGCCTGGCCGCCCCGCCCACCCCGCCCACCTTGATGGGCAGCGTCCGGGATCGCGCGTTGGCGATCGCCTCAGTTTCCCCGGCCGGCCCGCCGCTGGCCTGGGACGATTCGTCTGCGGCACCCGGTGCTCCGGCGCCGGGCAGCTGGGCCGCCAGTTTCCGCATGCCGCGGATGATGTTCTCGACCTGGGTCGCGTCACCGGCGTAGGTGCCAGTTACGGACATATTCGAGTGGGCCACCGAGGCCTGGAGCTCGTGCTGCTGGCCGTACTGATCCAGTGTGCTGAACGTGGACGGCACGGACGAGACGCGATGGCGGGCACTGCTGGCCGGGAGACCGGCCCCGAGCCCGCCGTGGGCGACCGCGGCCCGCTGGTAGAGCGTCGGCGGTGTACCCGACACGCCGGCGTCGGTAAAGGTGATTGTCTGCGCTCGGCCGATAAGATTCGAAGGACAGTTCTGGTTGGCGCCAGGGTTGCCGAGATAGACGGCATTGATGTCGTAACGAACGCACTGACTTGGATCGGTGTCGAGATGGAAGACTTGCCAGCTGGACGGCACGTTGATCGAGTAGCCGTCGTACTCGATCGTTTTCAGCTTGCTGGCGGCCGCCGCCTTGGTGCCGCGCGTGAGCGCACCCTTCGTATGGTCAGCGGGCACGCCCTCGGCTGCGCGAGCCGGCGCCCCCGCGCCGGATACGCTGCCGCCGGACTCGCCCCGGCCGGCCGCACTGGCGCTGGCCGGGCTTATGCCTGCCGCCGTGAGTACCCCCATCGCGCACCCAAAGCTAATGACGGCCGTTGCTGTGCGACGCATCAACACCCCCCGGTGATGACTCGCCTGACCGCGGGCGCCCAGCCGGATTTCTCCGGCGCAGCCAGTACCCCCGTCATGTAATTACAGGCGGCGCCCCATCCTGTTGTGCCCAGGCCGTTACGGAGCTACCCCTGCCTTTTTCCATGCGCCCGTAATGTGAACCGGGGCAAGGCACACATTGGCGCACACTGGCCCGCATCGCGGGCGCGCCTAACGGCATTCAGGGCAACACACAGATAACTTGCGGGGAAAAGCCGGATAAAGCATTCCTTTCTCCGGCCGCCTTGCGGACGCCAAGCTCGATAAATAAATCTGACCGAAATTTGCGCCGCGTCCCGGCAGAAAGGCCGATAAGGGACGGCGTTGACTGACGCCGCTCAGCTAACGGCTCTCCGGCGCTTATGGGCAGACTTTTGGTCATATACTGCCCAAAACTCTGCCCATAAGTCGTGGGATGGGCCTAGGCCGCGGGGTCCGCCTGCGGGATGCGCGACGCCGGGCGAGGCCGGGGCACCCCCGGGGTGGGCGCCGGGCTAGGCCGGGGCGCCTGCGGGGCGGGCGCCGGGGGAGACCGGGGTGCCGACCTGGTTGGGGATGGCGCCGCCGTAGCGGCGGTCCCGGCTGGCGTAGATCTCGCAGGCCTGCCAGAGATGGCGGCGGTCGAAGTCGGGCCAGAGCGTGTCCAGGAAGACCAGTTCGGCGTAGTGCGCCTGCCAGATGAGGAAGTTCGAGGTCCGGTGCTCGCCGGATGACCGGACGAACAGGTCGACGTCGGGCATCTCGGGCTCGTCGAGGTAGCGGGCGAACAGCTTCTCGTCCACCTTGTCCGGGCGGAGCTTGCCCGCGGCCACGTCGGCGGCGATCGCGGCGGCCGCGTCCGCGATCTCCGCCCGGCCGCCGTAGTTCACGCAGAACTGCAGGGTGAGGACGGAGTTGCCGGCCGACATCCGCTCGGCCGCCTCCAGTTCGCTGATCACGCTGCGCCACAGCCGCCGGCGGCGCCCGGCCCAGCGGATCCGGACCCCCATCTCGTTCAGCAGGTCACGGCGGCGATGGATGACGTCGCGGTTGAAGCCCATCAGGAAGCGGACCTCATCGGGGGACCGCCGCCAGTTCTCGGTGGAGAACGCATAGGCGGACAGGTACGGGATGCCGAGCTCGATCGCGCCCATGATCACGTCGAGCAGCGCGGACTCGCCGACCTTGTGCCCCTCGGTCCGGGGCAGCCCGCGCTGCTTAGCCCAGCGGCCGTCCCCGTCCATGACGATGGCCACGTGCCGGGGCACGAGATCGGGCGGGATCGCGGGCGGGCGAACACCACTCGGATGGGGATCGGGCGGCCGGACGGTCACACACGCTCCACATGACGCAACGAACGGATGGAGTGCTCAAGGTGCCACTGCAGGTAGGCAGCCACCAAGCCACTGCACTCTACCTGGTGCCTCCGGTCGCTCTGATCCGCGCTGTGCCAATCGCCCTGGAGCAGCGCGGCCATCAGGGCCACGGTCGCGGGCCCGGGCGCCGCCGCCCCCGGCGGCCGGCAGGACGCGCAGACCATCCCGCCCGACGGGATCGCGAACGCGGGCAGCCGGCCGTCGGCCCCGCACCGGGCGCACTCCGTCAGGGCCGGCGCGTACCCGGCGACCGCCAGCGACCGGAGCAGGTAGGCGTCGAGCACCAGGCCGGGAACGTGGCTGCCGTCCGCCAGCGCCCGCAGGCCGCCGATCAGCAGCAGGAATTGCCGCAGGGACGGCTCCTTGTCCTCCGGGGTGAACCGCTCCGCCGTCTCCAGCATCGCGATCCCGGCCGTGTACCGCGGATAGTCCGACGTCAGCGGCGCACCGTACGGGCGGATCACCTCCGCCTGGGTGATCACGTCGAGCGACCGCCCGGGATACAGCATCAGGTCCACGTGCGTGAACGGCTCCAGCCGCGCCCCGAACCGGGACTTGGTGCGCCGCACGCCCTTGGCCACGGCGCGGACGCGCCCGGTCTTCCGCGCCAGCAGGGTGATGATCCGGTCGGCCTCGCCGAGCTTCTGCGTGCGCAGCACCACCGCATCGTCCCGGTACAGCTGCATGTCCCCATTGTCCCGCACCGGGGTGACAACCGTGCGCCGCCGCACCGTCCCCGTGCCGTTCCCGTGCCCGCTCCGTCCCGGCCGATGCCGCCCGCCGCGGAATGCCGGTGCGCATCGCGCGCATGACCGGACGGGCCCGGCGGGCCCCCATAGAATCTAACGAGGCCCGGTTCCTTGTTCCTGTGCAGGGCCTCGCGGGCCACGCTCCTGCCTGACCGGAGAAGGATCCTCGCACTTTCCCAGCTGGCGATGCTTTTTCGCGAGGGCGTCCCGACGAGAAGAGCAGGCATGAACGACCCGGGCGTCACCCGTGTGGCCGTCTACATCGACTTCGACAACATCGTGATTTCGCGCTACGACCAGGTGCACGGGCGGAACCAGTTCCAGCGGGACAAGGCGCGCGGGTTCGATCTGGCCGACAAGTCCGCCGATCCCGACGTCGCGGAGAAGCTCCGGCGCGCCACCGTGGACGTCGGCGCGATCATCGACTTTGCCTCCTCGTTCGGCACGCTGGTGCTGACCCGCGCCTACGCGGACTGGTCAGCGCCGGTGAACGCCGGCTACCGCGGGCAGCTGGTCAGCCGCGCGGTGGACCTGGTGCAGCTGTTCCCCACCGCCGCCTACGCCAAGAACGGGGCCGACATCAGGCTGGCCGTGGACGCCGTGGAGGACATGTTCCGGCTGCCCGACCTGACGCACGTGGTGATCGTGGCCGGCGATTCGGACTACATCGCCCTGGCCCAGCGGTGCAGGCGGCTGGGCCGTTACGTCGTCGGGGTCGGCGTCGCCGGATCGACCAGCCGGGCGCTCGCCGCGGCCTGCGACGAGCTCGTGACGTACGACGCCCTGCCGGGCATCAGGCCCATCGGCGCTCCGCAGGCCGCCGCGGAGACGGCGGGCGTACCGGCAGAAGAAAGGGAGCCCAGCAGCGCGCCGGCCCCGCACGACGCGGCGTACCCGGCGGCCCGTGGCCGTCGTCGCGGACGTGGCCGACGAGCCGGACCTCGATGCCGAAGACCCGCAAGAGCTGGCGACCCAGCTGCTGGAGCGGGCGCTGCGGCTCGGCCAGGAAAAGGACGACGCGGACTGGCTGCACAGCTCCACGGTGAAGAACCAGATGAAGCGCATGGACCCGTCGTTCAGCGAGAAGGCACTGGGTTACCGTTCGTTCTCCGACTTCGTGAAGTCGCGGGAAGCGGTCGCCGAGCTCGACGAGACCAACTCGGCGCGGCTGGTCCGGCTCAACCCGGGCCTGGCCGCGCGGTAAGCCCGCCCGGTAAGGGGCGAAGCGGCCCGGCTTCCGGCGGCCCGGCAGGTTCCCGACAGCCGCCCGGTAAGGGGCGAAGCGGCCCAGCTTCCGGCGGCCCGCCAGGTTCCCGACGCCGGAACAGCCGATCGTGGAGAACGGGCCAGCCGGCTCCCGAACCCGGACAGCGACGCGTGGAGGCGCAGCGAATCCCGTTTCGTTGCGGTTGAAGACTCGGCGTCGCGATGCCCGCAGGGACCATAGGCCGATCCGCGGGCATCGCGACGAAGCCGCTCAGCCGCGCACGACGATCAGCCGCGGCGGGTTCGGTTGACGGCGGAGAGCACGGCGCGCATGGACGCACCGGTGGTGTCCTCGTCCACGCCGACACCCCAGAGCGGCTGGCCGTCGATCTCGCATTCGACGTACGCCGCGGCCTGTGCGTCGGAGCCGGCCGAGAGCGCGTGCTCGGTGTAGTCGAGCACGCGCGTCTTCACGCCGACCGTGTTCAGTGCGTCGCAGAACGCGGAGATCGGGCCGTTGCCCGACCCCTCGATCTGCCGGGCCTCGCCGTCCACGCGCACTTCGGCGGTCAGCACGTGCTTGGACTCGATCACCGAGGAGGCGCGGTGCCCGAGCAACGCGACCGGGCCGTCGGACAGGTACTCGGCCGAGAACAGCTCCCACATCTCGCCCGGCGTCACCTCGCCGCCATCGGCATCGGTGCGCGCCTGGATGACCCGGGAGAACTCGATCTGCAGCCGCCGGGGCAGGTCGAGCTGGTGCTCGGTCTTCATCACGTACGCGACGCCGCCCTTGCCGGACTGGGAATTCACCCGGATCACGGCCTCGTACGTGCGGCCCACGTCGCGCGGGTCGATGGCCAGGTACGGCACGGCCCACGGGTAGTCGGCGAAGGGCACCCCCGCCGTGGCGGCCTCGGCCTCGAGCGCCTCGAAACCCTTCTTGATCGCGTCCTGGTGGGAACCGGAGAACGCGGTGTAGACCAGGTCGCCGGCGTACGGGTGCCGCGGGTGCACGGGCAGCTGGTTGCAGTACTCGACGGTGCGGCGGACCTCATCGATGTCGGAGAAGTCGATCATCGGGTCGATGCCCTGGCTGAACAGGTTCATCCCCAGCGTGACCAGGCAGACGTTGCCGGTGCGTTCGCCGTTGCCGAACAGGCAGCCCTCGACCCGGTCCGCCCCGGCCATGATCGCCAGCTCGGCGTCGGCCACCGCGGTGCCCCGGTCGTTGTGCGTGTGCACCGAGAGGCAGACGTGCTCACGGCGGGAGAACTGGCGGCTCATCCACTCGATCTGGTCGGCGTAGACGTTCGGGGTGGACCGCTCGACCGTGCACGGCAGGTTGAAGATGATCTCCCGGCCGGCTTCCGGCTGCCAGACGCCGGAGACCGCCTCGCACACGTCGATGGCGAAGTCCAGCTCGGTGTCGACGAAGATCTCCGGGGAGTACTCGTAGCCGAAATCACAGTCCGGCAGGAGCCGTTCGGCGTGCCGAAGGACGGAGACGGTCCCGTCGACGGCCAGCGCCTTGCACTGCTCCCGGTCCACGCCGAACACCACCCGGCGGAACAGCGGCGCGGTCGCGTTGTACATGTGCACCGTCGCGCGCGGCGCCCCGCGCAGCGACTCGACGGTCCGCTCGATGAGGTCGTCCCGGGCCTGGGTGAGCACCGAGATCTGCACGTCGTCCGGGATCCGGCCGCCCTCGATCAGCTCACGGACGAAGTCGAAGTCAGTCTGGCTCGCGGACGGGAAGCCGACCTCGATCTCCTTGTAGCCCATCTGGATCAGCAGGTCGAACATCGTGCGCTTGCGCGCCGGGCTCATCGGGTCGATCAGCGCCTGGTTGCCGTCGCGCAGGTCGGTGGACAGCCATCGGGGGGCCTTCGTGACGGCCTTGGCCGGCCAGGTCCGGTCCGGGAGGTCGACGGCCCTGAACGGCGTATAACGGTGACACGGCATGCCGCTTGGCTGCGGCTGGATCGCGCCGGCCCCGATGGACCGCTGGCGTACGGGCCGGCGTGCGGGGGGCGGCGATACGGGCTGGCCACTGTGGTTGCCGGGCTGGCTGGGCGCGCCGGGTTCGCTGGGCGCAGGGGGCGCGCCGGGTTCGCTGGGCGCAGGCGGCTGCTGCGGATTCATGATGGATGCTGCTCCTCGTCGAGGCTGCGGAGGATCCGGCCGGGGCCCGGCCGCGATCTGGCCAGCGGTCACGCGAAGACTCCGCGGCGAGGGAGCAGGCCGTTAACGGGCCTCGCCGCGGCTGCTAAGGAGGAGCAGCTCGCGCAGCATGATGTACCCACAGTAGCAGCACCGGGGGTGGTGGCTGGCGAAAAACCTGGTGCGGTGACTGGAGGGTCGGTGTTTACCTGACGGGGTGCGTATTGAACGGTTTGACGCTGCGGCCGACGTGGCTGCGGTCCGCGCCGTGTACGACATCTACCGGGCGGGGGCGCCGGGTGACTGGCCGGGCAGCCCGCCGATGTCACCGGCGATGTTTGGCGGCCTGATGGTGCAGGGTTGGAGCGGCGAGCCGCGGGAGAACTGGCTCGCGCACCGGGAGCCAGGAGCCGCCGTGGCGGGCGCGTACTCGCTGGAGCTGCCGGATCAGGAGAACCGTCACCGGGCCGGGCTTTCGATCCTGGTGGTCCCGGGTCAGCGGCGCGCCGGGCTCGGTACGGCCCTGCTCCGGCACGGCACCGGCCGGGCCCGGGCCCTCGGCCGGGTCAGGATAACCGGCGAGGTGCTCGAGGGGACGCCGGGCGACGGTTTTGCCCGCGCGGCCGGGGCGACGGCGGAGCTGACCGAGGCTCGCCGCACGCTGGACGTCCGGGCGATTCCTTCGGGGCGGCTGGGTGAGCTGCGCGCGGCGGCGAAGGGCGCGGCCGCGGGTTACAGGCTGCTGGCCTGGGCCGGCCCGGCACCCGAGACCTACCTCGACGCGGTGGCCCGGCTGAACGAGGCCATGCACGACGCGCCGCACGGCGACAGTGTGGAGGCGCAACGCTGGGACGCCGAGCGGGTCCGCGAGGTCGGGCGGCGGGCCGTGCGGCAGGGACTCCGGAACTATTCGGTGGCGGCGCAGGCGGAGGCGACCGGCGAACTGGCCGGGCTGACCGACGTCTCCATCGATCCAGCCCACCTGCACTGGGCGCATCAGGGGATGACCGTGGTGGCCCGTGCGCACCGTGGGCACCGGCTGGGTCTGCTGCTCAAGGTCGCCATGCTCGAACTGCTGGCGGAACGGGAGCCACAGCTGGAGACGATCGAGACCTTCAACGCCGACGCGAACGCGCAGATGGTGGGCATCAACGAGACGCTTGGTTTCCAGGTGACGGGGCGGCTGACGTTCTGGGAGATGCCGACGGCCCCGGCTGCGTGAGCGCCATGGGCACCGCGGCCGGGGCCCAGGATCGGGGCCGGGGCGGTGACGGCGGACGGCCGGCTCGCGGCAGGTCAGTCGTAGAAGCCCAGGCGGCGGAGCTGCTTGGGGTTGCGCTGCCAGTCCTTGGCCACTTTGACGTGTAGGTCGAGGTAGACCTTGGTACCCAGCAGCGCCTCGATCTGCTGGCGGGCGCGGCTGCCGACGTCCTTGAGGCGGGCGCCCTTGGTGCCGATAACGATCGCCTTCTGGCTGGGCCGCTCGACGTACATCTCCGCGTACACGTCGGTGAGGTCCTCTTGGCCGGCGCGCGGACCCATCTCCTCCACGACCACCGCGATCGAGTGCGGAAGCTCCTCGCGTACGCCTTCCAGTGCCGCCTCGCGGATCAGTTCGGCGACCATGACCCGTTCGGGCTCGTCGGTCAGCTCGCCTTCGGGATACAGCGGAACACCCTCGGGCAGATGCGAGACCAGTACGTCGGCCAGCTCCCCAAGGTTGAAACCGGTAACGGCAGAGACCGGCACCACGTCCGCCCACTCCCCCAGTTCGGCCACCGCCGCGAGTTGCGCGACCACCCGGTCCGGCGGCACCGCGTCGGTCTTCGTCACGATCGCCGCGACCGGCGTGCCCTTGATCGCGGCCAGCTCACGGGCGAGATACCGGTCGCCGGGCCCGACCGGCTCGCTGGCCGGAACGCAGAAGCCGATCACATCAACCTCGGTCAGCGTGGAGCGCACCAGGCTGTCCAGCCGCTCGCCCAGCAGCGTGCGCGGCTTGTGCAGGCCCGGCGTGTCCACCACGATCAGCTGGGCGTCCGGCCGGTGCACGATGCCCCGGATCACCCGGCGGGTGGTCTGAGGGCGGCTACTGGTGATCGCCACCTTCGCACCGACCAGAGCGTTCATCAACGTCGACTTCCCGACGTTCGGCCGTCCGGTAAAACAGGCGAAACCCGAGCGGAAGCCCGCGCGCGCGCCGGCGTCCGCGGCTTCCTGCGACGACATCACCCCCCGATTCTCGCGCATCGGCTGAGCGCCTGGCGATTCGCGGGCCACGGGCGGGGATCTGGGCAGCGTGTCCGCCCTGGTGAGCGCGGCTGACCCGGCGTGGCATGCCGGCCAGGACGCGGGCTGGTGCGGGCCGAGGTGCCGGCCCTAGGGATGCAACGTGGCGCGGAGCGTACCGTCGGAGGCGGCATGGAACACCGTGGCACCGGGGCCGATGTCGCGCACGGCGGCGAGGTCGCTGGGGTCCGGCTGTTCAGCGTCGCTGACCAGGGCCGCCGCTTCCAAAGCGGACGCCCCGCTGGACACGGCCATCGCCACGGCCAGGCGGAGCGCGGACAGGTGCAGCGATGGGAGGGCCACGGCGGCGGCCGCGTACGTCCGGCCGGTCTCGTCCCGGACGGCCGCACCCTCCGGGGCCGCCACCCGCGCCCGGGTCGACCGGGCCAGCGTGATGATCTTCTGGTCCTCGGGGCCTAGCTGCACGTCGGTCACCCGGATGAGTGTAGGGGTCCGTCCCGGCGCCCGCGTTGCCCCGCCCCAAGCCGCGCAGCGTCGGCGTGGCGCCCTGCGCCAGGATCACCCTGCGCCAGGATCACCCTGCGCCAGGATCACCCTGCGCCAGGTCACCCTATGCCCGGTTCGCCCTGGGCCGGGATCACCCTGGACAGGGATCGCCCTATGCCCGGTTCGCCCTGGGCCGGGATCACCCTGCGCAGGGATCGCCCTGTGCCGCCGTCCCCTCTGCCGGGATCACCCTGTGCAGGGATCGCCCTGTGCCGCCGTCCCCTCTGCCGGGATCACCCTGTGCAGGGATCGCCCTGTGCCGCCGTCCCCTCTGCCGGGGCCGCCCTGTGCCAGGCCGGGACCGCGTCGTGGCGGGCCGCCCGCGCCGAGCCGTACTACGCGCAGGCACCTCTACGTACACCCGAACCGCGGCAAAGACACCTCTGTATACACCCGGGTCGCGGCAAAGGCACCTCTACGTACACCCGGGTCGCGGCAAAGGCACCTCTACGTACAAAGGAGCGCGAGTAGGCGTGGGGTGCATGTGGTGGGTGGGTCGTATGAGAGTGAAGGTACGGGGAGGGTCGCGGTCCGCCCCGATCCGCCCGCCAGCCGGCTCCTGCGCGGACCGGTCCTAGCGTCACGTTGGTGCCATCGTTGTCGCTGTAGCGACTGCGCAAGTGCCAACGCTGCCCTGGGGTCCGGGGGGTCAGCTGGCGGAGCGTTCGGCTTCATCGGCCTGGCCGGCTTCCTCTGGGGGAAGGCGCTCGACCAGGACGGAGCCGATACGGTTGCGGCGCCCGGACAGGCTCTCGGCGGTCAGCCGCAGGCCGCCCACGGTGCCCTGCGAGCCCGCGATCGGGACCCGGCCCAGGGCGTGCGCGAGCAGGCCCCCGGTGGTCTCGACGTCCTCGGCGTCGATCGTGACGCCGAAGATCTCCGCCAGCTCGGTCAGCGGCAGGCGCGCGGTGACCCGGGCCACGTCCGGGGACAGCCATTCGACCGGCGGCTGTTCCTGGTCGTACTCGTCGGTGATCTCCCCGACGATCTCCTCCAGGATGTCCTCGATGGTGACCAGGCCCGCCGTGCCGCCGTACTCGTCGATCACGATCGCGACGTGGATCTGCAGGGCCTGCATCTGGCGGAGCAGCTCATCGATGGGCTTGCTGTCCGGCACGTAGGTGGCGGGGCGCATCACCTGGTCCACCATGTCGGCCGACTCGGAGCCGGGGCGCTCGCGACTCCACGCCACGATGTCCTTCAGGTAGGCGATGCCGACTACGTCGTCCTCGTTCTCGCCCGCAACCGGGATCCGCGAGAACCCGCTGCGCAGGTGCAGCGACAGCGCCTGGCCGAGCGTCTTGTCCCGCTCGACGAAGACCATCTCCGTCCGGGGCACCATCACCTCGCGGACGATCGTGTCTCCGAGCTCGAAGACCGACCGGACCATTTCCCGCTCACCCGGCTCGATGACGCTGCGCTGCTCGAGGAAGTCGACGAGACCCCGCAGCTCGGACTTACCGGCCAGCGGGCTGGCCGTGGTGCCCTTGCCGCGGGTGAGCGCGCTGCCCGCGGCGACCAGCAGCCTCGGTATGGGGCCAAGCAGCACGCCGATCGGATACAGCACGGTGGCCGCGGCCAGGGCGACGCGCTCGGCGCCGCGCCGGCCGAGCGGTACCGGGCTGATGCCCACCACGAGATAGCCGACGAACACCATGACCGCCAGCGCGAGCAGGAATCCCTTCCAGCCGGCCCCGAACCAGTGCACGAACGCGGCCACCACCAGGACGGTCGCCGATGTCTCACAGATGACCCGGAGCAGGAGAAGGATGTTGAGGTAACGCGGCAGGTCGGCGAACACCGCTTGCAGCCGCTTCGACGCCGGGCGGGCCGAGCCAACGAGCTGTTCCGCTCCCACGGCCGACAGGCGGACCAGGGTGGCCTCCGCGCTCGCCCACCAGCCAGCCATGAGGACAAGCACGATCGCGGCGGCTACCAGCCAGCCCTGGGGCGACATAACCCCGAACCTTCCTGCCTTCCGAGGCTCTCCGCGGGTGCGCCATCCCCGGCGTCCGAGGGTCCCCCCTCACCAGCCCCATCAGCCTCAGCAGCACCACCAGCCCCAGCGGAACCGTCGGTCTCAGCAGCACCGGCAGCCTCGGCGGTACCGGCAGCACCGGCAGCACCGGCAGCCTCGGCAGCCCCAGCGGCGTCGGACTCAGCGGTCTCACCAGCCTCAGCAGCATCACCAGCCTCGGCGAAACCACCAGCCCCAGCGGAACCGTCGGTCTCAGCAGCGCCGAGAGCCTCGGCAGCGCTGTCCGGCCTAAGGACATCACTGACACCCGAAACGGGCTCAGCCCCCGGGGTATCGCCCGCGCCGCCAGCCTCGGGAGAAACAGAGATCTCCGGGGCGGCATCCTCCTGGCGGCCGGACCGCCAGGAGCGCAGCAGCCGGTCCTGCAGGCTGAACATCTCGGTCCGCTCCCCCGGGTCCGCGTGATCGTAACCGAGCAGGTGCAAGATGCCGTGCACGGCGAGAAGCTCCAGCTCCTCCTGGGTGCTGTGACCCGCGTCCCGGGCCTGGACCGCGGCGACCTGCGGGCACAGCACCACGTCACCGAGCAGGCCGGGATCGGGCCCCGGCTCTTCCGCGCCCGCGCGGCCGGCGTTGCCCCCGGCCAGGTGCGGCGGCCTCAGCTCGTCCATGGGGAAGGCGAGGACATCGGTCGGCCCGGGCTCCCCCATCCAGCGCTCGTGCAGCTCGGTCATGGCTTTCTCGTCCACCAGCAGCACGGAAAGTTCCGCGAGCGGATGGATGCGCATCTCGTCCAGTACGTAGCGGGCGATCGCGGCCAGGGCCACCTCGTCGACGGCCAGGCCGGATTCGTTGGCGATATCAATGCTCACCAGGTTCGCGCGGTCACTGACCGCGCTTCCCCCCTCCGCGTGCCGCTCCCCGCTGGCCGCCGGGCCGGCGACCGCCGGAACCGCCCGGGCCGGACAGCTCCTCGTCGTCGCGCTGCCGGGCGTCATACCGCTCGTAGGCGTCGACGATGTCGCCCACCAGCCGGTGCCGCACCACGTCGTGGCTGTTCAGCCGGCAGAAGTGAATGTCCGGGATGCCTTCCAGGATGTCCTGGACGACGCGCAGGCCGCTGACCTGACCGCTCGGCAGGTCCACCTGGGTCACGTCACCCGTGACCACGACGCGGGAGCCGAACCCGAGCCGGGTGAGGAACATCTTCATCTGCTCGGCCGAGGTGTTCTGCGCCTCGTCCAGGATGATGAACGAGTCGTTCAGCGTACGGCCCCGCATATAGGCCAGCGGCGCGACCTCGATGGTCCCGGCCGCAGTGAGCCGCGGGATCGAGTCAGGGTCGAGCATGTCGTGCAGCGCGTCATACAGCGGCCGCAGGTACGGATCGATCTTCTCGTAGAGCGTCCCGGGCAGGAAGCCGAGCCGTTCCCCCGCCTCCACCGCGGGCCGGGTCAGGATGATCCGGTTGACCTCCTTGGCCTGCAGCGCCTTCACGGCCTTGGCCATGGCGAGATAGGTCTTCCCGGTACCGGCCGGCCCGATCGCGAACACGATCGTGTGCTTGTCAATCGCGTCCACGTACCGCTTCTGGTTGAGGGTCTTCGGCCGGATGGTGCGGCCGCGGGAGGAGAGAATGTCCAGCGTCAGGACTTCGGCGGGCCGGATGCCCCGCTCCCGGCGGAGCATCGCCGCAGCCCGCTCCACGGCGTCCGCCGAGAGCTCGGCGCCGTTCGCCAGCAGTTCAATGAGCTCCTCGAACAGCCCGGACACCAGGGCGGTCTCTTCCGGCCGGCCGGTTACGGTGATTTCGTTGCCGCGGACGTGGATATCGGCGGCAAACTCCCGCTCGATGACCCGCAGGAGCTCGTCGCGCGAACCGAGCAGGCTCACCATCGAGTGGTCGGCCGGGATGACGATCCTTACCTGGGACTGCCCGTTACCCGGCCGTCCATCGCCTTGCCCGCTGCCACGTAGATCACTTGAGATATCTGTCAATTGGTCGCTCTCGGAGATCCGGCGGCTCGCCCGCCGGACTGTTTTCCAGGCTCCGCCCATCGTATCCGGCCGACCTGAGACGCATGTCACGGTTACCCAGGAGGCCAGGCAGGCGGCCGCCTACTCAGGGGACCAGGCAAGCGCTCAATTATCCAGGAGGCCAGGCAGGCGGCCGGCTAGCCACGGGGCCAGGGCAAGTGATCGGTTACCCGGGAGGCCAGGTGAGCGGGCGGCCACCGATGAGGTGGGCATGGGCGTGCGGCACCTCCTGGCCGGCGTGCGGGCCGCTGTTGAAGATGAGGCGGTAACCCGAATCGACGATTCGCCCGTCGACCGCGACGCGGTGCGCTAGGCTTGCCATTTCGTCGAGCAGCGCGGCTCCCGCGTCGGCCACCGCGGCAACATCGACATAATGTTTCTTCGGTATGACCAAAATATGTGTGAGAGCTTGCGGATTGATGTCCGCGGAACGCGATAGTACGCGAGTTTTCACCCACGGTTTTCGCTGGGATCTGGCCGGAAGCGATAGCGCAGAACAGGCAGTCTGGCACTCGCCGATCGTAGCGCCACGCCTCGCGTGAGCCTGCCCCGGCCCCCTCGGCACGATCGGCGTTTGCGCAGATCAACGCCCTGCCTTCCCGCCCCATATGAGATGATATGCCCGTTTTGTACGTTTTGGGACCAAAGTCCTGACTACGGGCGAATAGGCGCTTGATCTGATCTCGCAGTGTCTTATGTCGTGCTGCGCGGATAGGCTTGCCAACGGAATCTGGGGCGTTTCTGTGCGAGAGTCCAACAATGCCACGTTCTGTGGCTTGCTGATCTGGCACAATGCGCCTGCGGTGGCGGCCGCCGGGCGTCGGGGAGGCGCTGGGGGGCGGCCGTTGAGCGCCAACTCGGGTGGGGTGGGCTAGTTGGGCAGTTGCTGCTGTCTGCGGATCGAGATGGGCGGGACTTCGGCGGTGGAAATCACCAATGGCTGTGGGTGAACCGGCCGGGGGGGATGCGCGTCCAACATCTGTGACGACCGAGACCCTTGTGGCCGGCGGCGTGACGGCATCTGCGAAACTGGATATGGCTGCTGACCAAGCAGTCACCCAGCTGTACAGCGGCAACTACCGTTCGCTGGTCCGGCTGGCAGTGCTGCTGGTGCGGGACGAGCCGACCGCCGAAGAAGTGGTGCAGGAGTGCTTCATCGCCATGCACGACGGCTGGCACCGGCTGCGGGACGAGGAGAAGGCGCTTTCCTACTTGAAGCAGGCGGTGGTGAACCGGTCCCGGTCGGTGCTGCGGCACCGCAGCGTCATCGACCGTAACGCTCCGAAACCGGCGCCGGACATGCCCAGCGCCGAGCAGGGAGCGATCTCGCTGCTGGAGCGCAGCGCGGTCATCACCGCGCTGCGGGGGCTGCCGGACCGGCAACGGCAGGCGCTGGTGCTGCGGTACTACGCCGACATGTCGGAGGCACAGATCGCGGAAATGATGGGGATCAGCAAGGGTGCGGTTAAGAGCCACACCGCGAGGGGGATGTCATCGCTCCGTACGGTTCTGGAGCAGAATGCATGACGGAGACCTACCAACATGACCTCGCCTGACGACGACGACCTCAGCCGGCTGCTACGACGCGAACTGCACGCCGAAGCGGCCAGGTTCACGTTCGCCGAGGATGGCCTCAGCCAGATTCGCGAGCGGCTAAGGTCTCGTACTCTTTTCCCGCTGTGGGGCGGCCTCCGCGTGGACGCGGAGCGCTACGGCTACCGCCTTCGCTACGTCGCCGCGGAGGCTCTGGCATGGCTTTTTAGGCTGGCCCGGCGGGGCCGGAAGAATCCGCCGGGGACCCAGGTAGCCACACCTGCCACACTGGCCGCCCGCGCCACCCTCGCCGCGCGCAGCGTGCCTGCGGCCGGGCGGCACGCGGTGGCCGCGGCCGGTTCCCGCGTCCACGGCACTTACCAGCGGTTCGGCACGGCGTGGCTGCGGCCCGTGCTGGCCGTGGCCGCCGTCTTCCTGTTCGCCGGTACCGCCATGGCGGTACCGGGGGTCCGGCACGCGATCGTGAACATCGGCTCCTCCTCGTCCAGCGGCGGCAGGTCGGCGACCGGAACCGGCGGGGCCAACAGCAACGGCACCGGCCAGCAAATCCCCGGCGGCCAGGGCAACGGCACCGGATCGAGGGGAAACGGGAGCGTCGCGGCCACCGGCCCGTCCCCCAGTCCCACGTGCTCCACGTCCGCCAAGACGCCGCCGAAGGCCGCGACCTCCCCCAACCAGGCGGGCGGAGTGCAGCCGACCTCAGCGGCTACGCAGCCGGCGTCCAGCGTCCCGACGACCGCGCCACCGGTGACGGCGACCACGACGCCGGCGACGCCCACGCCAACCGACTCAGCTGCCCCGACCCCGACCGACACCTCAACGGCGTCCAGTTCCGGTTCGTCCAGCCAGGCGACCCAGAGCGCTTACCGGGTCAAGGGCAAGATGTGCACGGGCCCGACGCCGCCGTCCGCCACTCCGGCCCAGCCGGCGTCCGCCTCGGCGTCCAAGATGCCGCCGACCACGGCCCCGGCGACGGCGACGGAAGCCCCGGTGAAAGCGCCGGTGCAAGCGCCGGTGCAGAAGCCGACAAAGCCGGTGACGACCCCCACCGTGTCCGGGTCGTCCGGAACGTCGTCGTCGGCGAGCAGCACCAAATCCGCCGCCGCCCAGACGCCGCGAACCGGTGACGCCGCGTCCACGTCGCCCACCGCAGACAGTCCCACGTCCACGTCGCCCACCGCAGACGGTCCCGCGGCGGGAATCACGCCCGCCACCGGAGCGGCCTGCACGCAGCAGCACCACCACAAAGCCTGCTGACGCGCCGTCTCGCCTGCTGACGCCCCGTTTCCCGGCTACGCCCCGTCTCCCGGCTACACCCGTCTCCCGGCTATGCCGCGGCGCTCAATGGTCCGCGGCGGGCTGGCGGCCGACGGCCCGGTACCAGCCTTGGCGGGGTCAGGCGGCCTGCGGGCGGCGCCTCACCAGCGGCCGGTGGCGGTCATCAGCACGGCGGCGGCGACCGCCCCGGCGGTCGAGGTCCGCAGCACGGAATCACCCAGCCGGGCCGGGACCGCGCCCGCCTGGGTGAAGGCGGTCAACTCGGCGGGGCTGATCCCGCCTTCGGGCCCCACCACCAGCACGATGTCCCCGCTCAGCGGGACCGCCAGCCGGGACAGCGCCTGGGTGGCGCCCGGCTCCAGGACCACGGCACAGGCCGCACCCGCGATCCGGGCCGCGACGTCGGCCGCGGAAGCCGCCGTTGTCACCTCGGGCACCCGGGCCCGCCGGGCCTGCTTGGCCGCCTCCCGGGCGGCCGAACGCCACCGCCCCAGCGCCTTGGCCGCCCGGTCGCCTGGCCAGCGGGCGACACAGCGTTCCGCTTCCCAAGGCACGATGACGTCGACCCCGACCTCGGTCATCGTCTCGACGGCCAGCTCGGCCCGCTCACCCTTGGGGATGGCCTGCACGACGGCGATCCGCGGGTCGGGAGCCGGCACCTCGCGGCGGGCCTGGACCCTCAGCTCGACCTGGCCGCCGCCCGCCGCTGTGACGACGCACTCGGCCAGCAGGCCCTGCCCGTCGGTCACGTCGGCGCGCTCACCGGGCCGGATCCGGCGGACGGTCGCGGCGTGCCGGCCCTCCGGGCCGGTCAGCACGATTACGTCGCCGCCCAGATCCGCGCCGTCGGCCAGGAAGACCGGCGCCGTCACGTGACCGGCACCGGCATTACCGGCCGTTGAACGCGTCGCGCAGCCGGGAGAAGAAGCCGTGCTGCCCGGGAGAGAACTTGCCAGGGGGCGCTTCCTCGCCGCGCATCTTCGCCAAGTCCCGGAGCAGCTTCTCCTGCTCGGGGTCGAGGCGGGCGGGCGTCTCCACCGTTACATGAATGATCAGATCGCCGCGGCCCGAGCTGTTCAGGTGCTGGACGCCGTGGTTGTAGAGCGGAATGACCTGCCCGGACTGGGTGCCGGGCCGGATGTCGATGTCGACGGGGCCGTCCAGGCTCTCCACCGACAGCGTGGCCCCCAGCGCGGCGGCCACCATCGGGATCGTCACCGTGCAGTGCAGGTCGTCGCCCTGGCGCTCGAAGATGGGGTGCGGGCGCTGGGCGATCTCCAGGAACAGGTCACCGGGCGGGCCACCGCCCGGGCCGACCTCGCCCTCGCCGGCGAGCTGGATATGCGTCCCGTCCTCGACGCCGGCCGGGATGCGGACCTTGATCGTGCGGCGGGTGCGGACCCGCCCGTCGCCGTCGCACTCCGGGCACGGCCGGGGCAGCAGCGTGCCGAACCCGCCGCAGCGCGGGCACGGCTGGGACGTGACGACCTGGCCGAGGAACGACCGGGCCACCCGGCTGACCTCACCGCGGCCGCCGCAGACATCACAGGTCTCCGGGTGGGTGCCCGGCGCGGTGCCCTCGCCGGAGCAGGTCGGGCAGACCACGGCGGTGTCGACGGTCAGCTCACGGGTCGCGCCGAACGCGCACTCGGACAGGTCGAGTTCGACCCGGATCGTCGCGTTCCGGCCGCGGCGGGCGCGGCTGCGCGGGCCGCGGGCCGTCGCTCCCGCGGCGCCGGCCCCGAAGAACGCATCCATGATGTCGCTGAACGGGAATCCCGGCCCGAATCCGCCCGCACCGGCCGGCCCGGCGTCGGCCCGGCCGAACGGATCGCCGCCCATGTCGTACATCTGGCGCTTCTCCGGATCGGAGAGCACCTCGTAGGCCTGCGTGATCTCCTTGAACCGCTCCTGGGTCTGCGGGTCGGGATTGACGTCGGGGTGGAGCTCCCGGGCGAGCCGCCGGTACGCCCTCTTGATCTCATCCGGCGCCGCGTCGCGGCGGACTCCGAGGACGGAGTAGTACTCGGTCGCCACTACTTCTCCATTAGGATTTCGCCGACATACCGTGCCACCGCGCTTACCGCTCCCATCGTCCCCGGGTAATCCATCCGTGTCGGGCCGAGCACGGCGAGCTTGGCCAGGGTTTCCCCGCCCGAACCGTACGCGCTGGTCACCAGCGATGTGGTCTGCAGCCCCTCGACAGGGTTTTCCGTGCCGATCAGTACGGTCAGCAGCGATTCGTCGCTCGCCTCGCCGAGCAGCCGCATCAGCACGACCTGCTCCTCAAGGGCCTGCAGGACCTCACGGAGCCCCTGCGAGAAGTCCGGCGCCGCGAGGTTGGCCGTCCCGCCGAAGACGATCCGCTCCTCGTTCCGCTCCATGAGGTTCTCCATGATGACGGAGAACACCGCCGCCGCGTTCGCCCGCCCGCCCCGCGGAACCGCCTCGGTCAGGCTAGCGACGATCTTGACTGCCTCGGTCAGCCGCCGCCCGTCCAGGCTGGCGTTGAGCAGCGCACGCAGGTGCGCGACGTCCTCGTTCTCGCAGGGGTCCGGCAGGTCCACCGTCCGCTGTTCGACCCGGCCCGTGTCGGTGATCAGCACCACCAGCAGCTTCTCCGGGGCCAGCTGGACCAGCTCGATATGCCGGACCACCGCGCGGCTCAGCGACGGATACTGGACCACGGCCACCTGCTGGGTGAGCTGCGCCAGCAGCCGCACCGTGCGCATCACCACGTCGTCGAGCCCGTAGGCCTGTGCCAAGTAGGTCTGGATCGCGCGCCGTTCGGTAGCGGACAGCGGCCGCATGTGCGACAGCCGGTCCACGAAGAGGCGGTAACCCTTGTCCGTCGGAACGCGCCCGGCGCTCGTGTGCGGCTGGGTGATGTACCCCTGCTCTTCGAGTGCCGCCATGTCGTTGCGTATGGTCGCCGGCGACACGTCGAGGTTATGCCGGTCGACAAGCGATTTGGACCCCACCGGTTCGTGGGTGGACACGTAGTCCTCCACTATCGCGCGGAGGACAGCAAGCTTCCGCTCGTCGAGCACGTGTTCACCTCCCTGGCACTCACCATTTCCGAGTGCTAAGTCTATTGTCCCACGAGTGGCTTTGCGCCTGCACTTATCCGGCTGGTGATCCGGGCCGCTCCCCACCGGTGATCCGGACCGCTCCCGCGAGTGATGTGGGCCACTTTGGCGGAGCCCGCGGCGGCTTCGGGGCCCGTGGTGGCGTGGCCGGCGGGTGGCGGGTGGCGCGGCCGGCGGGTGGCGCGGCCGCTCCGGATGATTTTTAACGGGTTCACGGTCACCTTGCCTGCGGCGTGGCGTACCGGCGGCGGGGGGACGATCCGGTACGGTCCCGGCCTAGCGGAGGTGTCCCCATGCGAAGCCATGAATACGGATCCGACGTCCTCGCGGGCGGGCGGCGCCGCCGCCCGCCGGTCCCGCAACTGGAGGCGGACCGCGGCCTGGTGGTCGAGGACGCCGAAGGCCGGTTCTGCGGTGCCATCGTGAGCTGCGACAAGGGCGCGGTCACGCTCGAGGACCGGCATGGCAAACGGCGCGTGTTCCCGCTCACGCCCGCAGCCTTCCTGTTCGAGGGCAAGCCCGTGACCCTGATACGGCCGGCCCCGGTCGCGGTCCCGGCCGTCGCCACGCGGACGGCCTCCGGGTCGGTGCCGGCGCCTTCCTCGCGCGCCCGGGTGGCCCGGGCCAGCCGGATCTACGTCGAGGGTCGGCACGACGCCGAACTGGTGGAAAAGATCTGGGGCGATGACCTGCGGGACGTCGGCGTGGTCGTCGAATACCTGGAGGGCGTCGATCACCTGCCGGAGATCATGGCCGAGTTCCGGCCCGGGCCGGGGCGGCGGCTGGGCGTGCTCGTCGACCATCTCGTGCCGGGCTCGAAGGAGAGCCGGATCGCCGCCGGGCTGGCGCGCAACGACGTCCTGATCGTGGGGCACCCGTTCATCGACATCTGGCAAGCCGTGAGGCCGTCGGTCATCGGGATTGCCCGCTGGCCGGAGGTTCCGCGCGGGATACCGTGGAAGGAAGGGGTGCTGCGCGCCATCGGCTGGGACGACAACCCGGCCGCCGGCTGGCAGCGCATCCTCCGGTCGGTCGGCACCTTCGCCGATCTGGAGCCGGAACTGCTCGGCCGAGTGGAGGAGCTTATCGACTTCGTTACCGACGCCGGGACGAGCTGATCGCGGCGTCGCCCAGGGCCGCCCAGGGCCGCCCAGTGCGGGCACGCGCGGGGCTCACCGCGCGGCGGCCAGCCCGGCGCGGCAGCCTGCCCGGCGCGGCAGCCTGCCCGGCGCGGGCGGTACCGGGTAACGTGACGGGGGCAGGGACACAACGCGAGGGACGATGACCGATCCAGCTCAGCCTTCGGCGTGGGGGACCGAGGTACCGGCGTGGGAACCTGAGATCCCGCCGTGGGCAGAGGGCACCCCCGTGAAGCCGCGTGGCCTGCAAGAACACCACGAGAGCTGGACGCTGGGCCAGCCACTCCCGGCCGAGCCCGCGCTCATGGCGGACGGATTGGGAAACGCGGAGACGAAAGTCCCCCCAGGACATGCGCCTGACCAGGGGATCGCCGCCGAGCCAGGGCAGGCCGGCGGCCGAGGCCAGGCCGACGGTCCGGAATGCGCCGCCGCCCCAGCGAACACGCCCGCCCCAGAACACGCCGCCACCCCAGCGAACACGGCCGCCCCAGAACACGCCGCCGCCCCAGCGAACACGGCCGCCCCAGAACACGCCGCCACCCCAGCGAACACGGCCGCCCCAGAACACGCTGTCAGCCCGGCGAACGCGATCGGCCCCGGGAGGCTCCGGGGCTGGTTCGAAGCGGCCACCGCGCGCCGGGGCCGGCCTGCTTCCGGCGGGCGTCCGGTCCCGGACACCCGCCCAGGCCCCTGGCCTGCGGAACCCGGGGCCGCCAACTTCGCGCCCGTACACTCCACGTCGGTGAACCCCACGCCGGTCAACTCCCCGCCCGTGCACCCCACGTCGGTGAACCCCACGCCGGTCAACTCCCCGCCCGTGCACTCCCCGCCGGTGAACCCCACGCCGGTCAACTCTGGTCCCGGGAACCCAACCCCTACAGGGACCGCGCAGGCTGGCACCGCACGCCACGGCGAGACGGGAGGCCAGGTGGTTCCAGACCGGGACGACCGGTGGGCGATGGCCTGCTACCTGGGCGCGATCTTCTTCTGGCTGCTGGCGCCGATGTTCATCTACCTCATCAAGCGGAAACAGTCACTTTTCGTACGGACGCACGCGGCCCAGGCGTTCAACCTGACCCTGACCGCTACGCTGTTCGCCTTCTCGGGCGGCATCGTGGCCGGCCTGCTGGCCCTGGACAGCCCCAAGGTCGCGCTCTTCGTCATGGGGCCGGTGTTGCTTGCGTTCTGGATCGTGGTGCTCGTGTACGTCATCCGCGCGGCCAGCTCGGCCAGCCGGGACGAGTTCTACGAAGTCCCCGGCTGGATCTGCGTCACCGCCCTCCGCTAAGGCTCTGGCCGCCCAGCCCGACCCGTCGCTGACTTACGGACGGCCTCACCGCACCAAGAAGTCACCGGCGTCAGGGCGGTACCCCGCCATTTTCACGCCGGGTCAGCCGGCAGAACGACTTACGGGCAGAGTTTTGGGCAGCATTTGCCCGGCGGGCCCAAAACTCTGCCCGTAGTCTTGGTATCCCTGCGGGGACGCCGCGCAGGCGTGAAGATCCGGGGATTTTCCGGTTAGTGGGGATGAGTCGCGCTTCGGCACCCGCCCGGCTTACTTCGCGCGGAGTAGCCGGGCACCACCCGCAGGAGGACGTCACACGCCGGCATCGGGGCCTACGCTTGCCCCATGGACAGAGCGCAGGTGCCGTGGTGGTCGCGGCGCTCGTCCGCACGGGACACCGTCTACGCCATCCTGATCACCGCCATCACCGTCTTCGGTTCCTACGGCGAGGCGCACCCGAGGCAGATCAGCGACCAGCTCCCGGCGCACTCCGTGGCGGCGCACATGCCCACGGCCGCGCTACTCCTGGTCGTGGTCGCCTGCCTCGCCCTGGCCGTCCGCAACCGCTGGCCACTGGGGGTGCTGGCCGTGTCGGTGGCCGCCGTGACGGTGTACGCGGCGCTCGGGTACGTCGCCGGCGCGGCCCAGATTGCCCCGGTTATCGCCGTGTACACCGTGGCCACGAAGACCACCGCGCACCGGGCCATCGGGTGGGCCGTGCTGGCCACGGCGGCGCTGATGACCGCGACCGGCCTGCACAATCCGTTCGGGCCGACCGGAGGCGGTTTCTACCTCATCCCGGGCATGATCGCGGTCGCCTGCCTGGCCGGCATCGCCGTCGCCAGCCGGCGGGCCTACGTCGTCTCGATCGAGGCGCGAGCCGAGCAGGACGCTCAGCGCCGGATCGACGAGGAACGGCTGCGGATCGCGCGCGACTTGCACGATGTGGTCGCGCACACCATGGCGACGATCAACGTGCAAGCCGGCACGGCCGCGCACGTGGCCGCCGAACGCCCGGAAGTGGCCGTGGAAGCGCTGCAGACCATCAAGGCGGCGAGCAAGGACGGCCTGCGGGAACTGCGCGCCATCCTGAACGTGCTGCGCCGCGCCGACGAGGCCGACCCCATTCAGCCCACTCCGGGCATCGCCCAGGTGGGGGTGCTGGCCGAGCGCGCCCGGCAGGCTGGCGTGGCGACCACGGTCAGCGTGGCCGGCGAGCAGCGGCCGCTGTGCGCTGCCGTCGAGCTGGCGGCCTACCGGATCGTGCAAGAGTCGCTGACCAATACGATCCGGCACGCCGGGCCGGCGACCGCCGCCGTGTCGCTCAGCTATCTAGACGGCGAACTGCGAGTCGAAGTGACCGACACCGGCGGCGGGAAACCGGCCGGGGCGGGCCCGGTGGCGGGGGCCGTCCCGGCCGCAGCGGCGGGGAACGCGCAAGACGGGAACGTTCCGGACCTGGTGCCGGGGACCGGTCACGGGCTGGCCGGGATGCGCGAGCGGGCCGCGTCGGTCGGGGGCACGGTCGAGGCCGGCCCGCAGGCCGACGGCGGCTTCCGGGTCGCGGCCCGGCTGCCCGCCCCCGCCCCGTCCGCTGCTGGAGTGACCCGTGCAACTGCCACACCCGTAGCGGCCACAGAGACTGGAGTGGCTGGCAAGGCTCACGAAGCCGACGAGACCACAGCGGCTGACGAGGCTGAGGCGAATGGCGAGACTGACCGGACTGAAGATGCGAATGGGACTGGCGAAGCTGGAGCTGACAGTGAGGCCGGAGTGGGCAGCAGGGGTGGCCGGGCTGAAGGGGTGAGCGGGGGCGACGGGGCTGGAGCTGGAGCTGGCAGCAAGGCCGGAGTGGGCAGCAGGGGTGGCCGGGCTGAAGGGGTGAGCGGGGGCGACGGGGCTGGAGCTGGCAGTGAGACCGGCCGGGCTGAAGGGGTGGGCAGCGCGGCCGGGGTTGGTCGTGGGGCTGTGGTGCCGGGCAGGCCGATAGGGAGCGATGCGTCGTGATCCGGGTCCTGCTCGCGGACGATCAGGCGTTGATCCGGGCCGGGTTCCGGGTATTGCTTGAGGCCGCCGCCGACTTGGAGGTGGTCGGTGAGGCCGTGGACGGCCAGCAGGCGGTCGAACTGGCACGCAAGGCACGCGCCAACGTGGTCCTCATGGACATCCGGATGCCGGGCGTCGACGGGCTGGAGGCGACCCGGCGGATCGCGGCGGACGAGGATCTCGCCGGGGTCAAGGTGATCATCCTGACCACATTCGAGTCCGACGAGTACGTGTTCCAGGCCATCCGCTCCGGCGCGAGCGGCTTCCTGGTCAAGGACACTGAACCCGCGGACCTGCTGCAGGCGGTCCGGGTCGTCGCGCGCGGCGACGCCCTTCTGTCGCCGAGCGTGACCCGCCGACTGATCACCGACCTGGCTACCCGCCCGGCCGGACCGGCGCCCGCCGCGACCAAGGCGCTGTCCGCACTGACCGACCGGGAACGGGAGGTCATGGCGCTGGTTGCCGGGGGACTGTCCAACGATGAGATCGCCGCCCGGCTGTACCTGAGCCCGCTGACGGCGAAGACACACGTGAGCCGGATCATGACAAAGCTGTCCGCGCGCGACCGCGCCCAGCTCGTCGTGCTCGGCTACGAGACAGGGCTGGTCACGCCGGGGCAGCAGGCCCAGCTCCCGTGATCGCGACGCTTTCCGCACATGTGCTGAAAGTAGTCACGATACTCGCGTGATCTGTGGTGCTGATGTGACAGGAAGGCATTGAAGGGCGAGCCGGGTAAGCAGTGGGTACCGAGGCGTCCTTTGGCGGGTGGGACAGCCGGGCGGGCTCAGCCGGGCGGGCTCAGCCGGGCGGGCTCAGCCGGGCGGGCTCAGCCGGGCGGGCTCAGCCGGGCGGGCTCAGCCGGGCGGGCTCAGCCGGGCGGGCTCAGCCGGGCGGGCTCAGCCGGGCGGGCTCAGCCGGGCGGGCTCAGCCGGGCGGGACAGCCGGGCGGGCTCAGCCGGGCGGGACAGCCGGGCGGGCTCAGCCGGTGAGGTCGCGGATGATGGCGTCGGCGAGCAGACGGCCGGTCAGGGTGAGAACTACCCGGCCGACGGCCAGGGCGGCCGGGTCCGCGAGGCCGTCCGCCACCGCGGCGTCCGCCGCTTTGCGGCCGGCGTCATCCAGCTCGTTCACCGGGCATCCCGCGGCCAGCCGCGTCAACAGCATGATCCTCTCCATCTGCTGCTCGCCGGCGGTCAGCGTCTCCCGCGCGTGCCCCGGGCTGGCGCCGGCGGCGAGCCGCGCGGCGTAGGCCGCCGGGTGCTTCACGTTCCACCACCGGGTGCCGCCGACGTGGCTGTGCGCGCCCGGGCCGATCCCCCACCAGTTGCCGCCCGTCCAGTACAGCATGTTGTGCGCGCACTGAGCCTGCGCGGAGGCGGCCCAGTTGGACACCTCGTACCAGCCGAGCCCGTGCGCGGTGAGCACCTCCTCGGCGATCAGGTACCGGTCGGCCATCGCGTCGTCGTCCGGCGCGGCCAGTTCGCCGCGCCGGATACGCGCCGCTAGCCGGGTGCCCTCCTCCACGATGAGGGCGTACGCGGAGATGTGATCCGGGCCCGCCGCCAGCGCCGTCTCCAGCGACCGGCGCCAGTCCTCGTCGCTCTCCCCCGGTGTCCCGTAGATCAGGTCCAGGCTCACGTGTCCGAACCCCGCGGCGCGGGCCCACGCGACGCACTGGGCAGGCCGCCCTGGTTCATGCACGCGGTCGAGTGTGGCCAGTACGTGCGGGAGGGCGGACTGCATACCGAACGAAAGACGGGTGACGCCGTTCGTGCGCAGCACCGCCAGGTCCCGTTCCGTTACTGTTTCCGGATTGGCCTCGACGGTCACTTCGGCGCCTGCCGCCAGCCCGAACTCGCCGTCGATGACGCGCAGGATCTCGCCCAGCCGGGCGGGCGGCAGCACGGTGGGTGTGCCGCCGCCGATGAACACGCTGCGGACCGGGATTTCCGCGGGGCCAAGGACGCGGCGGGCGAGCCTGATCTCGGCCGCCGCCAGGGCCGGGTAGGTGTCGCGGGAGGCGCCGCCACCGAGTTCCGCGGCGGTGTAGGTGTTGAAGTCGCAATAGCCGCAGCGGGTGACGCAGAACGGCACGTGCACATACAAGCCGAACGGCTCGCGGCCCAGGCCGCCGAGGGCGGTGGCGGGCAGGGACCCGTCTGCGGGGACGGGCTCGCCGTCGGGGAGAGCGCCGGGCACGGTCAGCTGGTCCCCGGCCCGGGGAGCAGCTGGGCCCGGATGCCCTCGGCGATCGAGTCCCATTTGGCGCTGCGCTCCGGCACGGCGGACAGGCGGCGCATCAGCTCCTCGTCGCCGTAGTAGGCGGCCATCGACTCCGCGATCGTCACCCGCTGGGCGGGCCGGCCGAGCACGGTCACCGTGTCGCCCGCCGCGACCATGCCCTCCTCGAGCACGCGCAGGTAGGCACCGGGCCGCCCCTCTCGGGCGAACCGCTTCACCCAGCCTTTCTCCTGCGTCCACTGGCGGAACGTGCCGCAGGGAATGCGGCAGGAGGTGATCTGGACGACGGCGGAGCCGAGGCGCCAGCGTTCGCCGATCAACGCGCCGGTGATGTCCAGGCCGCGGGTCACGATGTTCTCGCCGAACGCGCCGTCCCGGATCTCCCGGCCCAGCTGGCGGGACCACCAGTCGAGGTCCTCACGCGCGTAGACGTAAATGGCCTGCTCCGGGCCACCGTGGTCAACCAGGTCAGCCTGCTCGTCGCCGTCGAGGCCGAGCCGGCCCACCCGGACGGCGCCCGCCACGGGGCGCTTGTCGATCGCGGTACGCCCGGCGCCGCCGGCCCATTGGGCCGGAACCACGCGTCCCGTGCTGACGGAGACGACTTGCCCGCTGTCCACGTAGCGCAGGCTAACCGACGCGGAAACCCAAGTCGACCCGTTAAGCCCGAGGCCGGCGGCCCATCGGGGGCGGCCGGCGGGCACTCGGCGGGCTTCTTGTCCGTTACTTGGGTCGAGAGTTAGCTAGAATCAGAGCGTCGCACCTGGCGGGAGGTTCTGGTGGCAGACCAACCGGCATTTCGTCCTCGTCCCCAGCTGTTCGGGCCGCATGGCCCAGGGGGCATGCATCCGTCGCTCCGCGCGTCGGACGCCGACCGTGAGCAACTCGTTGACGTGCTCAAAGAGGCGTTCACCGAGGGCAGGCTGAGCCAGGACGAGTACAACGACCGTATGGAGCGCGCCTACACCGCGAAGACATACGGCGAGCTCGCGACGCTGGCCGGCGACCTGCCGTCGGGCGTTCCGGGCGGTTTCACCGCGTACCGGCCGCTGCCGCCGACGAACTCGATGGCGATCGCGTCGATGATCTTCGGCCTGATGGAGTTCTTCACCGTGGGGCTGACGGCAATCCCCGCGGTGATCCTGGGGCATAAGGCGCGCCGCCAGATCCGGTTGACCGGGGAGCGGGGCAGCGGGATGGCGACCACCGGCCTCGTGCTCGGCTGGGCCGCGATCGGCTTGTTCGCAGTGCTCATCGCGGTGGCGATCCTGGCATCCGTGGCGATGACCACGCGTAGCGGCGGCGCGACCGGGAGCGTCCCGCACTTCATGGGCACCCGCCCGAACGCCCAGCTGATGCCCGTGATCCGGCACGGGGTCGCCGTCACGCCCGGCAACGCGAGCCACTGACGCCATGGTAACGCGCGGCGCCGGAGCCCGCGCCAGGCCAGAGCCCGGCGGCGCTTAGCGCTTCTTCTCGCTGCTCGGCTGGGTCGACAGGGCCGCGACGAAGGCCTCCTGCGGGACGTCGACGCGGCCGATCGTCTTCATCCGGCGCTTGCCCTCCTTCTGCTTCTCCAGCAGCTTGCGCTTCCGGGTGATGTCACCGCCGTAGCACTTGGCCAGAACGTCCTTGCGCAGCGCGCGGATGTTCTCCCGGGCGATGATCCGGGCGCCGACGGCTGCCTGGATCGGCACCTCGTACTGCTGGCGCGGGATGAGTTCCTTCAGCTTCGACGTCATCGACAGCCCGTACTCGCGCGCGTTGTCGGCGTGCACGATCTGGCTGAACGCGTCGACCGGCTGGCCCTGCAGCAGGATGTCGACCTTGACCAGGTCCGCCTCCTGCTCGCCGGCCGGCTCGTAGTCCAGCGACGCGTACCCGCGGGTCCGCGACTTGAGCTGGTCGAAGAAGTCGAAGATGATCTCTGCCAGCGGCATCGTGTAGCGGATCTCGACCCGGTCGGACGACAGGTACTCCATGCCGCCCAGCACACCGCGCCGGCTCTGGCACAGGTCCATGATCGTGCCGATGTAGTCGCTCGGCGAGATCACGGTGGCCCGGACGATCGGCTCGTACACTCTGGCGATCTTCCCGCCCACGGCCTTGCCGTCCGGGCCGGTGGCGTTACCCGGCACGATCGCGCTGGGGCCGCCGAAGCTGGGGAAATCGCTCGGGTTGGTCACCCGCAGCTCGACCCCGGACTCCATGACGACGCGGTAGACGACGTTCGGCGCGGTGGAGATCAGCTCCAGGCCGAACTCCCGCTCCAGCCGTTCCCGCACGATCTCCATGTGCAGCAGCCCGAGGAAGCCGCAGCGGAAGCCGAAGCCCAGCGCCGCGGACGTTTCCGGCTCGTAGACCAGGGCGGCGTCGTTCAGCCGCAGCTTGTCCAGCGCGTCGCGCAGGTCCGGGTAATCGTCGCCGTCCACCGGGTACAGGCCGGAGAACACCATCGGGCGAGGGTGGTCGTAACCCGGCAGCGGCTGGGTCGCCCCGTGGACCGCCGCGGTCACCGTGTCGCCGACCCGCGCCTGCCGGACGTCCTTCACGCCGGTGATGAGGTAGCCGACCTCGCCGGCACCCAGGCCGTCGGACGGCTGGGGTTCCGGGGAGATCACGCCAACTTCGAGCGTCTCGTGCGCGGTGCCGGTCGACATCATCAGGCTGCGCTCGCGCTTGGACAGCAGCCCGTCGACCACCCGGACGTACGTAACGACGCCCCGGTAGGTGTCGTACACCGAGTCAAAGATCAGCGCGCGGGCCGGCGCGGCCGGATCACCGGCCGGCGCGGGAACCTGGCTGACGATCGCGTGCAGCAGTTCCCGGACACCCTCCCCCGTCTTGGCCGAGACGCGCAGCACGTCGCCGGGGTCGCAGCCGATGATGTGGGCGATCTCCTCCGCGTACCGCTCGGGCTGCGCCGCGGGCAGGTCGATCTTGTTCAGCACCGGGATGATCTGCAGGTCCGCCTCGAGGGCCATATAGAGGTTGGCCAGCGTCTGCGCCTCGATGCCCTGCGCCGCGTCGACGAGCAGCACGGCGCCCTCGCACGCCGCGAGCGAGCGCGACACCTCGTAGGAGAAGTCGACGTGGCCGGGGGTGTCGATGAGGTTCAGCACGTACGGGCGGCCGTCCTCGCCGGTCCACGGCAGCCGGACCGCCTGGCTCTTGATGGTGATGCCGCGTTCCCGCTCGATATCCATCCGGTCCAGGTACTGGGCGCGCATGTTCCGGCCGGCGACCACGCCGGTGAGCTGCAGCATCCGGTCGGCCAGGGTCGACTTGCCGTGGTCGATGTGCGCGATGATGCAGAAGTTGCGGATCACCACGGGGTCGGTGCGTCCCGGCTGGACGCGCGGGGCGTCTCCGGCCGAGTCCGTCGTTGCTGGCACAGGCATCCGTCTTGGTGAGATTACGTACTGTCGGCCGGGCGGTCGCACAGCCGTGGCGCGGTGTCCCGTGACGACTCCTGGCCGCCAGGCCACCGCAGCGTGAGCCGCGTCCCCGGTGATGGCCGGCCGCCATGGCCGTCCGCCGCTACCCTATGGCAGCCGCCGGGGCACCGGGCCGGTGCGGGGACTGCCCCGCCTTTATCCATGGTCCCATGTGCGGGCGCATGCCCGTACCCGGTAATGGCGTTGTCGGCGACGGCACGGTGGCGGATCATGGCGCGATGACCTGGATAGCGCCTGACGTCACCCGCGTGCATGAGCCCGTCGTCGCGGACGAGCGGCACCGCCGGTTTGAGTATCCGGGCCTATCTCGGATATCCTTCGTCGTCGCCTAGTCGCGCCTGGCCGTACGCGGTCGCGCCGGACGCGGCGTTGTTTCAGCAGACCGTAGGACGACCTCAACAGATTTCGAGCGAGGCTTTCGCGTGGCGAATATCAAGAGCCAGATCAAGCGCAACCGGCAGAACGAAGAGCGCCGCCAGCGCAACAAGGCGGTCAAGTCGTCTCTCAAGACGTACGTCCGCAACTTCCGCGAGGCCGCGGACGCGGGCGACGCGGACCGCGCGACCGACGCGATGCGCACCGCGTGCCGTGAGCTTGACAAGGCAGCGAGCAAGGGCGTCATCCACAAGAAGCAGGCGGCCAACCGCAAGTCTGCGATCACCAAGCGCACCGCCGAGCTGCAGAACAGCTAGCAGCCCAGCCCTGGAAGCCGCCTGGCCCTCGTGCCGGTGCGGCTTCTTGCTGTGCCTGGCCTCTCCTGGCCTCCTGAGGCGAGGCCGTGGGGCCGTGGGGACGCGGGTCGTGGCGGCGCGGCCGGCCGGGTCGGTTGGAGCAGGGCCAGCTCGGAAGCGGTGCCGCAGGAACGGAGCCGCGGGCCTGCGGGGTTAGCTGCGGCAGGCGACGATCCGGCGGATGGCGCGCTCCAGGGCGAAACCGGGGCTCGCGGCCTCCCCCTTGATCTGCGCGTCCGCCTCGGCGACCGCCTGCAGGGCCTGGGCGACGCCGTCCGGGGCCCAGCCCCGCAACTGCTGGCGGACGCGGTCGATCTTCCAGGGCGGTGCGCCCACCTCGGCGGCGAGCACGGCGCTGTTCTTGCCCCGCGGCGCGGCACCGACCCGGCCGAGCAGCCGGATGCCCTGGGCGAGCGCGCTGGTGATCAGGACCGGCGGCACCCCGGTGGCCAGCGCCCAGCGGAGCTGCTCAAGCGCGGGGGCCAGCCGTCCCTCCACCGCGCGGTCGGAGACCGTGAATCCGCTCGCCTCCGCCCGGCCGTGATAGTAACGGGACACGGCCTCCTCTCCGATATGGCCCTCCACGTCGGCGGCGAGCTGGCTGCAGGCGGCGGCAATTTCCCTGAGGTCGGAGCCCACCGCGTCGAGCAGCGCCCGCAGGCCACCCTCGTCAGCGACCCGCCCCGCCCGGCGGAACTCGCCACGGACGAAATCCAGCCGGTCCGAGAACCGGGTGACCTTTGGGCATTCGGTCATCTGCACGGTCCGGGACGACTTCTTCAGCGACGTCAGCAGCGCCTTGCCCTTGGCCCCGCCGACGTGCGTCATGATCAGGACCGCATCGGGCGCCGGATCAGCGGCGTAGCGGGCGATCTCGTCGGCGACGTCCTTACCGGCGTCCTGGGCCGCGCGGATCACCACCACCGTTCCCCCGCCGAACAGCGACGGGGAGATGAGCGAGGTCAGCTCGCCCACGGCGAGGCTGCCGCCCGCCACATCATGGATGTCTCCCGGTGTGGTGGCTGGGTCGCCCGCACCCGTTCCGTCATCCGGGCCGGCCGGACCGGCCAGGCCGGCCAGGCCGTCGTCGGTGGCCAGCGCGTGCCGGGCGGCGGCGACCAGGGCACTGACGGACCGCTCGACGAGCAACTCCTCCTCGCCGACGACGACGTTGACGGGAGCGGGAACCGCACCGGGTGCGCCGGCCGGACCGTCTGGGCGCGCGGTCATGCCTCGCAGCATGCCATGGATTCGGCTGCGGTCGCACACGGCCAGCGAAGACGGCCGGGAAGGGACGGCCGGGATAAGGACAGTCAGAGGGCTGCCGGCAGGACGGGCTCGCCGCCGCGCCAGATGCGGTACGGCTTCAGCCCGTAGGCCCAGACGAACGCGCCCTCGTGATCGGCGTCCCACTGCACGATGTCCGCGTACCGGCCGCGGGCCATCGCGCCGCGATCCGGGGCCCGGAGAGCGTGCGCGCCGCCGATGGTCGCGGCGCGCAGAGCCTCGGTGACGCTCATCCCAAAGTGCCAGATCGCCAGCGAGATCACCAGCGCCATCGACGTGATGCCGTTGCCGCCCGGGGTGTGATCCGAGCCGAGCGCCACCGCCACGCCCTTATCCAGCAGCGCGCGGACCGGCGGCGCGCCGTGCGTCTGCAGCGAGGTGGCCGGGCAGACGACCGCGGCGACCCCGGCCCTGGCGAGCGCGGCCACATCATCGTCGTCGGCTTCGTGCAGCATGTCCGCGGAGGCGCAGCCTATTTCGGCGGCCAGCCGGGCCGCGCCGATGCGGGACTGGCCACAGGCGTGGATCCGCGGCAGCAGGCCGGACCTGCGGCCCGCGCTGAGGATCCAGCGGGCCTCGGCCTCGGTGAAACGGCCGTCCTCGCAGTAGACGTCCACGCTGTCGGCGCCGGCGGCGGCCGCGTCGGGACACCACGAGCTCACGGCGTCGATGTAGTCGGCGCGGCGGCCGAAGAACTCCGGCGGCACCGAATGTGCGGCGAGGAACGTCACGTGGATCCGCGGCATGCCGGGCTCGCTTTCGAGCGAGCGGAGCATGCGGACATCGGCAAGCTCGCCGTCCCGGGTCAGGTGATACCCGGTCTTCGCCTCGACCGTGGTGGTGCCGGACGTCAGCCAGCCGTTGAGACGCTCGCGCACCCCATTGCAGAGCGTCCATGGATCGGTTCCGCGGGTCACGGTCACGGTGGAGGAGATACCGCCGCCCGCCGAGTTGATCTCCGCAGCGGTCGAGCCGCCCGACAGCATGGTGAGCTCGGCCCAGCGGTTGCCTGCGTAAACCGGATGACTGTGCGCATCGATGAGACCCGGCGTCACCAGGGCGCCGCCCAGGTTCTCGACGTGATCGACGTCAACGATGTCGTCTACTACGCCAGGTATGCGCTGAGGCAACTCGGCCGCAGGGCCGACCCAGGCGATGCGCTCATCCTTGGTAAGGATGGCTGCGTTGCTCAGGATCTCTGACCCTGTCCAGAGGCGACCGATGTTGGTCATCAAACGGACAGTCAACGGTAAACCCCTACACATCGGGAACCTGGGGTGATGGTTCCGTTCGTCATGAGCGGTCACCTGCCGTGAGTCGTACGCCCGGCGGAGTGGCCGTCACGTACTCCTGGAAGCGGATCGCGCGCCTACGTTACAAGGCTTCACGCGCGCATGCGCCAGCCAACATATCGATTCCGTTACCGTATTGCACCCCAAGGACCTCGTACAAGGCTTTTGGCAAAACACAGCCCTTTCTCAGCGGCCCGCGAGGTTCTGCTCATCTCGAACCTGCTCAGAGCACCCCTGACGGCACTCTGACGGCTTGTCCGACACTGCCCTACAGCACCGCTGACGGGCGCTCACCTCTGGCTTCTGCGTACCTTCTGGATACGGGCCAATGCCCGTGCAGCCAAGGCGCACATGCAGTTGCACATGCACGCCGGACGCGGCAGTCCGAGGGCGAGCGACGCAGGCAGGCGCTGATCAGCACTCGCCTGTGCGTAGTGAAGACAATACACTTTATCGCCCCGAAATAGGCGCGAACGGCGGATCCGGTGAACCGCGATGAAGGGAGCCGGCGACGCGCCATCCCGCACACACACCGGGAATGTGTAAGAAAATCGACAAACCCGATCTTGTCTGCAATCGATAGCAGCGCATGCAGATCACAGAACGAATAATATCCCGTTATCTCAGGGTTAGATCCGGAGCTGTCTCCCTCGGCATTTCGCTCACGAAGAGTGACGGGATTGGCGGCCGCTTTTCGCTGTGGCGGGCATTAAGCCACGTGAACGAACCGTTAACAGATAGGCGCTGAGCGCTCTGACTGCGGACCGTTGCCAGCTGGGAACCGCGACCTGAGACGGTAACACACCGTGCCTGCGGCCCGCACCGCCGCGCGGGCGGCCTCGCCACCGCCCTCATCCTTGGACGGTGACCGGCGCCGCGAGGTACCGGGGACGTCCCGCGGGCGGGAATGCCGATGACGCCGAATACCTATGCCTTACCTATGCCTTACCTATGCCGCACCGGCGGCGGCGGGCGCTTCCGCGGCGATGCGCGTAGGCGTGCGAGTGAGCGCTCATGATCCCGGAAAAGCCGGCGACATTGTCGGGTTATGAGCGTTCACGCCGCAGCAATTGGCATCAAGTGCCTAAGCCCGGCCCAGGCGAGGCGACTGCCTCAGCTGGCCCGGGGGGAGGCAGCCGAGTCAGCCGTAGGGGCAGCCGCGTCGGCCAGGCCGGGCGAGGCGGCCGCGTTCAGCCGGGCGAGGCGGCCGCGTTCAGCCGGGCGAGGCGGCCGCGGCGTCAGCCGGAGGGCAGCCCGTCAGTTCGCCCGGGCGAGGCGGCCGCGGCGTCAGCCGGAGGGCAGCCCGTCAGTTCGCCCGGGCGAGGCGGCCGCGGCGTCAGCCGGAGGGGGCGGCCGCCACACGGGCGTGGGCGACCGCGAAGCACTCAAGCTCGGTGGCCAGTGCCGGGGGAACCCGGGCCTGCAGGTGCGTGCCGTCCGCGCCGTGGCCGACGTGCAGCACCTCACCGTCACGGTGCGCCCGGGCGATCAGGTCACCCCGGCTGTAGGGGACCAGGGCCTCGACCTCGCGGTCGCGGCGGGGCAGCGCTTCTTCCAGGGCATCCCGCAGCTTGTCCAGGCCGGCGCCGGTCCGCGCCGAGACCAGCACGCAGTTGCGCTCACGCAGCCGCAGGCCCTCCACCACGATCGGGTCGGCGGCGTCCGACTTGTTGATGACGACCAGCTCGGGCACGTTCCCGGCACCGATCTCGGCCAGCACCCCCCGGACCGCGGCGATCTGCGCTTCCGGTTCCGGGTCGGACCCGTCGACCACGTGCAGGATCAGGTCGGCGTCGGCCGTCTCCTCCAGGGTCGAGCGGAACGCCTCCACCAGCTGGTGCGGCAGGTGCCGGACGAACCCGACGGTGTCGGTGAGCGTCAGCGCCCGGCCGGACGGGGTCCGGGCTCGCCGGACGGCCGGGTCCAGCGTGGCGAACAGCGCGTCCTCGACCAGCACGCCGGCTCCGGTGAGCCGGTTCAGCAGGCTCGACTTGCCCGCGTTGGTGTAACCGGCGATGACGACGGACGGAACGTCACGGCGGCGGCGCTGGCCGCGCTGGACCTCCCGCCCGGTGGCCATCCCGGAGATCTCCCGGCGGAGCCTGGCCATCCGGGTGCGGATGCGGCGCCGGTCGGTTTCGATCTTGGTCTCGCCGGGGCCGCGGGTCCCGATCCCGCCGCCGCCCGCGACCCGGCCGCCGGCCTGCCGGGACAGCGACTCACCCCAGCCGCGGAGCCGGGGAAGCATGTACGAGAGCTGGGCCAGCTCGACCTGGACCTTGCCTTCCCGGCTGCGCGCGTGCTGGGCGAAGATGTCGAGGATCAGCGCGGTGCGGTCGATCACCTTAACCTTGACGATGCTCTCCAGCCGGCGCAGCTGGCTGGGCGACAGCTCGCCGTCGCAGATCACGGTGTCCGCGCCGACGGACGCCACGATGTCGGCCAGCTCCGCGGCCTTGCCCGCGCCGACGTAGGTCGCGGAATCGGGCCGGCTGCGCCGCTGGATGAGACCCTCAAGGACCTCAGATCCGGCGGTCTCGGCGAGCCGGCTCAGCTCGCGCAGCGAGTTCTCCGCGCTGGCGAGGCGGCCTTCGGCCCAGACACCGATGAGGACCACCTGCTCCAGGCGCAGGGACCGGTACTCGACTTCGGTGATGTCCTCGAGCTCGGTCGACAGGCCGGCTACCCGGCGGAGCGCCTGACGATCTTCCAGGTCGAGTTCACCGGGGGCGGCGGCCTGCTCGGGCGATCCGTGCGGGCGGCCGGGGCCGGCTGGCTCAGCCAGCGTGAATGCGTCGGCCTCGGCGAGCACGGAATCGGTTGCCATCGGGTCCGGCCGCTCGCTGAATGCGGTCATTGTCCTCCAAGGACGGGGCGCCCACCTGGGCGCCAGATGAAGCTCGTTGTCCCGATAGTGCCACGGGCACTCCGGATTGTCGCTTACTTAAACAACGGCTGAGCCCCATCTGTGCCCGCCCCTTTCCGCCCGCCACTCTCCCCCGCCGCCATCCCCCGCCCGCAACGTCCACGATGGGATCAACGTGGTCGCGATGGCGACAACGCTGGTCCCTTTGCTGCCCTGGGGTTAGGGGGAGGGGGTGAGGATGGGGAGGAGGTCGCCGGTGTAGACGACGGCGAGGCGGTGGGTGGCGCGGGTGATCGCGACGTAGAGGTCCTGGCCGCCCTTGGGCGACTGGGCAATGATCCCGGCCGGGTCGGCCAGCACGACCCGGTCGAACTCGAGGCCCTTGGCCTGGGTGACGGTGAGCAGAGCGACGGGCGAGTCGAGCGCCTCGGCCCGGTCGCCGGTGACGGCGGACGGGAGCGCGGCGGCCAGTTCGGCCAGCCGGGCGGCGGGGGCGATCACCGCCAGCCGGCCTTCCTCCACGGCGGTCAGCCCGGCCAGTTCCTCGTCCACCACAGTGGCCACCTCCCGGCCGAACTCCTCCGGGGAAGCCGCGCGGACCATGCGGGGGACGGCGCCTTCCTCGCGGACCGACTCGGGCGGGTGCTCGCCCGGGGCGACGGCGGCCAGCACGCCGGAGGCCACGGTCATGATCTCGGCCGGGGTGCGATAGTTCACGGTCAGCCGCTCTTCCCGCCAGCGCCCCTTGACGTAGCGGTCGAGCATCTCGCCCCACGAATGCGCCCCGGCGGCGTTACCGGTCTGGGCCACGTCGCCGACGACGGTCATCGAGCGGGTAGGGACCCGGCGCATGAGCATCCGCCACGCCATCTCGGACAGTTCCTGCGCCTCGTCCACGATGACGTGCCCGTAGGCCCAGGACCGGTCCGCGGCGGCGCGTTCGGCGGTGGTCAGATCCGGGCCGACGTCGCGGTTGCGGCCGGCGATCGTCGCGGCGTCCACCAGGCCCTGGCCGGCCAGGCCGGTGAGCTCCAGTACGCCCTGGGCGTACTCCTCTTCCTCGCGGCGCTGGCGCTCCGCGGCGCGGCGCATGGCCTTCTCGGCCGTGTCGTCGGCACCGAGAAGGTCGGCGGCCTCATCCAGCAGCGGGACATCCGCCACCGTCCACCCGCCGTCGGCGGGGGCCGAGCCGTTGCGGAGAGCCGATCCGTTGGCCAAGGCTGATCCGTTGACGGGCGCCGGACCGTTGCCGGGCGCCGGACCGTTGCCGGAGGCCGGACCGTTGCCGGGGGCCGGACCGTTGCGGGGCGCCGGACCGTTACCGGGGGCCGGACCGTTGCGGGGCGCCGAACCGTTGCGGGAGGCCCGGGCGTTGTCGGCAACCGGTCCCCTCTCCCCGTTCAGTTCCACGGGGGAGGGACGCAGCAACTCGTTTCGTTCGGTTTGGGAAAGACCCGGAGCGGCCCGGTGCAGGGACGCTTCCTCGCCGAACAGCCCGGCGAGAAGCTGCTGCGGAGTCAGGAACGGCCACAGCGCGTCGAGGGCCTCGCGGACCGGGTCCTCGTCCCACAGCCGCGCGCGGACGTAAGGCATGTCTTCGGCGTCAAGGCTGCGCCCGAGCGCTTCGGCTTCGGCCGCGGCCAGCGCGTCGAGCATCTCGGTGACGAACAGCTTGCGGGCGACGTTGTGCGGCCGCCGCATGCCGCGGGCCTTGATCCGGGCCCGCTCGCAGACGTCGGCCGGCACGCGGACCGTCACGCCGTCGATGCTGATCTCCAGGTCACCCTGCGGTACCCGCTGCCGGTCCCGGACGGCGGCGCGCAGGATCCGGACCATCCGCAGGTCGCCCTTGAGGACGGCGGCTTCCGTGGTGCCCTCGGCGGTCGCGCGGACGCCGGGGAACAGCTCACCGAGCGAGGACATCACCACGTCGGTCTCACCTAGCGACGGGAGCACCTGGCTGATGTAACGCAGGAAGGTGGCGTTCGGGCCGACGATGAGGACGCCGCGCCGCTCCAGCGTCTTGCGGTGCGTATACAGCAAGTACGCCGCGCGGTGCAGCGCGGCTACGGTCTTGCCGGTGCCGGGACCGCCCTGCACGACCAGGACGCCGGCCAGCGCGGAACGGATCACCCGGTCCTGCTCGGCCTGGATGGTGGCGACCACGTCGTTCATCCGCCCGGTACGCCCGCGCCGGATCGTGGCCAGCAGCATGGCCTCGCCGACCAGCCCCCGCCGGTCGTCTTCGCTCAAGCTGTCCAGGTCGAATACCTCGTCATCCAGCCCCACGACGGTACGGCCGCGGGTATAAAGATGCCGCCTGCGGAGAAGGCCGGCCGGGTCGTTCGGCGTGGCCGCGTAAAAAGGGCGCGCGGCCGGGGCTCGCCAGTCGATAAGAACAGGCTCGTACTCGTCATCGTGCAACCCGATCCGGCCGATATAGAAAGTGCGGTGATCGGTGTCGTCCATCCGGCCGAAGCAAAGGCCACGCTCGACGCCATTCAGCTGGGTAAGCCTTCTGGCCTGCTCAACGGCGGAGACTTCGCGCTCGAAGCGGGCGGCGAAGGTTCCCCCCGCACCGCCGCGACCGTGCACTTCACGCAGGGCTGCGTCGCTCCGCTCGCGCGCCGCATCCAGCAGCCCGTAGAGCATGGAAACGTAATCCTGCTCGTTCCGAATGGACTCAGAAAGAGCAGACTCAGTTTGACGATCCGGCATATTCGTTGCTATACTCTCGCTCAATTCAGTTAATTGCCAGGGCTCATCGCGCGGACATACGAGCATAACAGACAGCGGCTTTGCCCTCGTCATTAGCGTTGTCCGCCCTCGGCGCATTCCCGGGCGCGACGGGCCAGCCCTCGCTGGCCCCACCCCTTCCGGCGGCCCACGGCTCCCGCTCGCCCACCCCTTCCGCCCGCCCACGGCCCCGCCGGCCTACGGCCCCCGCTGGCCCCACGGCCCCCGCTGGCCCCTCGTTGACCCCGTGTACCCGCACCGATAGCGTTACCGGGCGGCACCATTACTGGCGGGTAATAAAGCGCATGGTTCGCGGTAGACCGCCAGGCCGCGTGCGCCGGGCCGCCGCGGCAAGGTAAGTAAGGCCGCAGGTACAGGTCTCGTACCGTGGGACCCGATCTGCCTAGGATGGTACGCAGACTGCGGAGGAGTTTGACATGCCGGGCACCAATGGCGTTGAGATCACCGGCCCTTCCGGGGATCGTTACGAAGAGATTTTCACTCCCTCGGCGATCCGCCTGCTCGCGACGCTGCACGGCGAACTGGCCGGCCGGCGGGCCGAGGCACTCGCCGCGCGGGAGCAACGGCAGGCGGAGATCATCGCCGGCGGGAGCTTCGACTTCCTGCCCGAGACCAAGCACATCCGTGAGGACCCGGCCTGGCAGGTCGCGCTGCCCGCGGCAGGCCTAGCCGACCGGCGGGTGGAGATCACCGGCCCCACCGAGAAGAAGATGGCGATCAACGCGCTGAACTCGGGCGCCAAGGTGTGGCTGGCCGACTTCGAGGACGCCAACTCCCCGCTGTGGGACAACATGATCACCGGCCAGCTGAACCTCAAGGACGTGCTGGAACGCACGATCGACTTCACCTCCGCGGACGGCAAGGACTACAAGCTGCGCCCCGACAATGAGCTGGCCACGATCGTGGTCCGGCCGCGCGGCTGGCACCTGGACGAGAAGCACATCCTGGTCGACGGGCGGCGCGCCTCCGGCAGCCTGACCGACTTCGCGCTGTATATGGCCACGAGCGCGCGCAAGCAGCTGGAGATGGGCAAGGGCCCCTACTTCTACCTGGCCAAGACGGAGAGCCACCTCGAGGCCCGGCTGTGGAACGACGCCTTCATCATCGCGCAGGATCTGCTCGGCATCCCGCGCGGCACCATCCGGGCCACCGTGCTGATCGAGACCATCCCGGCCGCATTCGAGATGGAGGAGATCCTCTTTGAGCTCCGTGAGCATTCGGCCGGGCTGAACGCGGGCCGCTGGGACTACCTGTTCAGCATCATCAAGAAGTTCCGTACCCGGGGGCGCGAGTTCGTCCTGCCGGACCGGAACCAGGTGACGATGACCGCGCCGTTCATGCGCGCGTACACCGAACTGCTGGTCAAGACCTGCCACGGGCGCGGCGCGCACGCCATCGGCGGGATGGCGGCGTTCATCCCGAGCCCGCGGGACCCCGAGGTCAACGAGAAGGCGCTGGCCAAGGTGCGCGACGACAAGACGCGCGAGTCGTCCGACGGGTTCGACGGGTCCTGGGTGGCGCACCCGGACCTGGTGCCGGTCTGCCGCGAGATCTTCGATGGCGTGCTGGGCAGCAAGCCCAACCAGCTGGATCGGCTACGGGATGAGGTGAGCGTGAGCGCCGCGGACCTGCTCGCCGTCAGCAAGACACCCGGCACGATCACCGAGGCGGGCCTGCGCAACGACATCAGCGTGGGCATCCAGTACCTCGCGTCCTGGCTCGGCGGGGACGGCGCGGTCGGCATCTACAACCTGATGGAGGACGCCGCGACCGCGGAGATCGCGCGCTCCCAGGTGTGGCAGTGGCTGCACAACGACATCCTGCTCGAGGACGGCCCGAAGGTGACCCGGGAACGGGTCGAGGCCCTGATCGACGAGGAGCTGGCCAATATCCGCGAGCAGTACGGCGAGGAGTTCAACGCGGAACGGTTTGGCCAGGCCACGGCGCTGTTCACGGAGGTCGCGCTGGCCGACAACTACGTCAACTTCCTGACGATCCCCGCCTACGAACGCATGCCCTGATGGCCGCGCACGCTCCGGACGCGGGGGGCGCGCCGGGCGCGGCACGGGGACAGCAGCCGGCACCGGCGCTGGGCGGGGGCGGGCCGCGGTGGCCGGCGCTGGACGAGAAGGGGCTGCCGGTCGCCGGGGTGGCCACGGCCGCGCTGATCCCGGTCATGACGCGGATCTGCGGGACCGCCGGGGTGGTCTCGGACCCGCGTGACCTGTGCACCTACGAATGCGACGGGCTGACCTCGCACCGCACGGCGCCGGGCCTGGTGGTGCTGCCGGACACCGCGGAGCAGGTCGCCGAGGTGGTCCGGGCCTGCGCCGCGGCGAGCGTCCCATTCGTCGCCCGCGGCTCCGGCACCGGGCTGTCCGGCGGCGCGCTGCCCCGGTCGGACGGGGTGCTCATCGTTACCTCGCGGATGCGGCAGATCCTGGAGATCGACCCGGTCAGCCGGCGCGCCATCGTGGAGCCGGGGGTCACGAACCTCTCGGTCAGCAAGGCCGTCGAGCCGTACGGGTTCTTCTACGCCCCGGACCCGTCCAGCCAGGTGATCTGCTCGGTGGGCGGCAACGTCGCGGAAAACTCCGGCGGCGCGCACTGCCTGAAGCACGGCTTCACCGTGCACCACGTGATGGGACTGGAGATCGTCACCCCGGACGGTGAGCTGCTCTGGCTCGGCGACGGCACCGGGGCCAGCCCGGGTTACGACCTGATCGGCGCGTTCACCGGGTCCGAGGGCACGCTCGGCATCGCTACCAAGATCGTGGTGAAGCTGACGCCGCTGCCGGAGGCGGTCACCTGCCTGCTGGCCGCGTTCGACAGCACCAGCGCCGGGGGGGCGGCGGTGTCCTCGATCATCGCGGCGGGCATCGTCCCGGCCGCGATCGAGATGATGGACGCGCTGTCCATCGAGGCCGCCGAGGCCGCCGTGCACTGCAACTATCCCGCAGGCGCCGGCGCGGTGCTGGTCGTCGAGCTGGACGGGCCGGCCGCCGACGTGGAAACGGACCGGACCGCCGTCCGCCAGCTGTGCGAGCAGGCGGGTGCGCGTGAGATCCGGGTAGCCGACGACCCCGCTGAGCGGGCCCGGATCTGGGCCGGCCGGAAATCCGCGTTCGCCGCGGTAGGCCGGATCAGCCCCGCCTACATCGTGCAGGACGGGGTGGTGCCGCGCACCGCGCTGTCGGAGGTCCTGGCCAAGATCTCGGAGCTGTCCGCCGCGGTGGAGGGCGTGCGGGTGGCCAACGTGTTCCACGCCGGCGACGGCAACCTGCACCCGCTGGTGCTGTTCGACGACAGCATCGCGGGGGCGGGCCAGGCGGCCAAGGAGGTGTCCGGCCAGATCCTGGACCTGTGCATCCAGGCCGGCGGCTCGATCACCGGGGAGCACGGCGTCGGCGTCGACAAGTCGCGGTACATGACGAAGATGTTCGGCGACGACGACCTGGACACCATGCAGTTGCTGCGTTGCGCGTTCAACCCGCGCAACCTGTGCAACCCGGGCAAGGTGTTCCCCACTCCGCGGCTGTGCGGGGAAGTCCCTGGCGTCCGGCGTGCGCCGCACCCGGCCGTGGCCAGCGGCGACGTGGACCTCTTCTGATGCCCGCCCCGCCTCCGGCACCCGCCCCTGCCCCGCCTCCGGCACCCGCCCCTGCCCCGCCTCCGGCACCTGCCCCGCATGCCGCTCAACCCCTTAGCGAGCACTCCCTCGCCCCCCTCGCCCCCCTCGCCCCCCTCGCCCCCCTCGCCCCCAGCTCCGTTGTACGTAGAGGTGCCTCTCCCCTCACCCGGGTGACGGTAAAGGCGCCTCTGCATACACGCGGCTGGGGCGGCCAGGCGCGCGGGGGTGCGGGACCGCTGAAGGTGACCGGACGGGATGGGGTGCCGCGTTGACCAGTGGTGCGGAGATCGCGGTGGCGCTCGCCGGGACCGGAGCCGTGGTCGGCGAGGCCAGCCCCGCCGACGCGGTGGCCAGGGTTACGCCCGCCTGCGTGGCCTACCCCGGCACGGTGGAGCAGGCTGCGGGGGTGATGACCGCCGTGGCCGGCCTCGGGATGACCGTGGTGCCGCGCGGCAGCGGGCGGACGATCTCCTGGGGACCGCCGCCCGCACGCTGCGACGTGATCACCGACATGACCCGGATGGACCGGATCCTCGAGCACGCGTCCGGTGACCTGGTGGTACGGGCCGAGGCCGGGGTCACCCTGGGGCAGCTGGCGAAGGTCCTCGCGGAGAAGGGCCAGCGGCTCGCGCTGGACGCACCCCCGGGCGCGACGATCGGCGGCGTGGTCGCCATGGGCGCGGCCGGGCCGCTTCGGCTGCGGTACGGCACCCCCCGCGACCTGCTGATCGGGATCACCGTGGTGCGCCCTGACGGCCGAGTGGCGCACGCCGGCGGGAAGGTCGTCAAGAACGTGGCCGGCTACGACATCGGGAAACTGTTCGCCGGCTCCCGTGGCACGCTGGGCCTGATCACCGAGGCGACGTTCCGGTTGCACCCGCTGGCGGCGTTCACCACGTACGTGACCCGGGACTATGACGATGCGGCGGCCGCCGCATCGGCCGTGCTGGCCGCCGCGGCCTCGCCGCTGCAGGCGTCGGCGGCGGAAATCAGCCGCCCGGAGCCGGGCGCGCCGGTTCGGGCCGGCATCATGCTCGAAGGCAACGCGTCCGGCGTCCGCGAGCGCGCCGGCCGGATGGCCGGACTGCTCGGTAACGGCGCGCAGGCCGCCCTGGAGGCGCCCGGATGGTGGGGGCAGCAGGGCGAGGCCTCGGCCGGCCCGGTGGGCGGCACCCTGGTCCGGGTCGCCTTCTGGGCCGCGGAACTCCGGCGGGTCCTTGACGCGATCAACGCGGTCGCGGTCGACGCCGGCGTGGCCCCGGCGGTGAACGGTTCGGCGGGGGCCGGAGTCCTGTACGTCTCGCTGGACGCGGGCGAGGACGCAGACCAGGTGGCCGTGTTCGTCCGAGCGCTGCGCGCCGCGACCGGGCACGGCCGGGCCGATGACCCCGGTGCGCTAGCGCGGGGCAGCGTCGTCATACTGACCGCGCCCGCTGCCGTGCAGGCGTCCGTGGACATGTGGGGACCCGTTCCCGGGCTCGCCCTGATGCGCGCGGTCAAGCGCCAGTTCGACCCGGGCTGCGCGATGGCGCCGGGACGTTTCGCCGGAGGGATCTGAGTGGACAACGGCAAGCTGCGCGCGCTGGCCAGCGACTGTGTGCACTGCGGGTTCTGCCTGCCCGCGTGCCCGACCTACGCGCTGTGGGGCGAGGAGATGGACTCCCCGCGCGGGCGGATCCACCTGGTCACGCAGGTGCTGGACGGCGCCGAGCTCACCCCCGCCGCGGCCGAGCACTTCGACCGGTGCCTGGGCTGCATGGCGTGCATGACCGCGTGCCCGTCCGGCGTGCAGTACGACCGGCTGATCGAGGCGGCGCGGGCCTGGACCGATGACCCGGCCCACGCTCCGGCCGCCGACGCCGGAACGGGCACCGCCGATATCCACGAGGTAGCCGGGGTAGATGGGCCGGGAGAGGCCAGCGGTGGCCATCTGGCCGCCGATGTGGCAGGCGGGACTCCGGTGGGCAGCGCGCGGGCGGGCGGACCTTCTGCGGGCGGGATTCCTGCGGGCGGGACTCCTGCGGGCGGGATCCCGGTGGGCGGGATCCCGGTGGGCGGGATCCCGGTGGGCGGGATCCCGGTGGGCGGGATCCCGGTGGGCGGGATCCCGGTGGGCGGGGGGCGGCACCGGCCGTGGCAGGACCGGGCCGCCCGGGCGGCGATCTTCGCGGTGTTCCCTTATCCACGGCGGCTGCGCGCGATGGCGGCCCCGCTCCGCATGCTGCAGCGCACCGGCCTAGACCGGGTGGTCGCGCGCAGCGGGCTGCCGGGCCGCGTCTCCCCCGTCCTCGGCGCGGCGATGAACCTGGCCCCGCGGCCGTCCGCTTCGGTGCCGGCGGGCCGGCTGCCCGAGCGGGTGCCGGCCCGCGGGACGCGGCGCGCGGTGGTGGGGATGCTCACCGGCTGCGTGCAATCCGTCTTCTTCCCCGAGGTCAACATCGCGACCGCGCGCGTGCTGGCGGCCGAGGGCTGCGATGTGGTGATTCCGCGCGGCCAGGCCTGCTGCGGCGCGCTGTCCCTGCATTCGGGCCGCGCCGGGGAAGCGGCCGGTTTCGCCCGGCACGCGATCCAGACGTTCGAGCAGACGGGCGTCGACGCGATCGTGGTGAACTCGGCCGGCTGCGGTTCGGCGATGAAGGAGTACGCCGACCTGCTCGCCGACGATCCGGCGTGGGCCGCCCGGGCCGCCGCGCTCAGCGCTAAGGTCCGCGACTTCGCCGAGTTCCTGGCTGGCCTGTTCGAGAACTCGGGTGGCCCGGTCGCGGCGCGGCATCCGTTGCCGATCCGGGCCGCCTACCACGACGCCTGCCACCTTGGGCACGCCCAGCAGATCACCGCGTCCCCGCGCGCACTGCTGGGCAGCATCCCCGGACTCGAGCTGACGGAAATCCCGGACGCCGGGATGTGCTGCGGCTCGGCCGGGGTCTACAACCTGCTGCAGCCGGAGGCGGCCCGCGAACTGGGGCAGCGGAAGGCCGCCTCGGTGCACCAGACCGGGGCGCCGCTGCTCATCTCCGCCAACCCGGGGTGCTCGCTGCAGATCGCTTCCGCCCTCGAGGCACGGGGCGAGACCATCGCGATCGCGCACACCGCCGAGATCCTCGATGCGTCAATCCGGGGCCTACCGGCTCCAGGATCCGCTCCCCGGCAGGGATACCACGACTTACGGGCAGCGTTTTCGGCAGTA
>CAWGPP010000015.1:0-98275 GCA_963824545.1 uncultured Actinomycetes bacterium
GGCAGGCCGGCCGGATCAAGGTGATCAGCGGAGACATGTTCACCGATCCGCTGCCGGCCGGCTTCGACCTGCACCTTTTCTCGCACGTGCTGCACGACTGGGGGGAAGAGAGCGTCCGCTCGCTGCTCACCGCCTCTTACGCGGCGCTGCCGCCTGGCGGGTTCCTCGTCGACCACGACGTGCACATGAACGCCACCAAGACCGGCCCGCTGGCCGCCGCGGAGTATTCGGTGTTCCTGATGCACTCCACCCCCGGCAAATGCTGGTCGACCAGCGAGCTGACCCTGATGCTGCAGGAGGCGGGCTTCGCCGCCGTGACGTGCCGCCCCACGGCCGCGGACCGGTCCGCGGTGATCGCCCAGAAATCCTCAGCGCGCTCAGCGGTGCCCGATCCCGCCACCAGCTGACCGCCAGCTACCCTGATCCAGCTCGCCTGTGCGGGCGGTTCCCCTGAACAGGCGCGCATAACGGCATTCGGTGCCGCACAGATGGCGGCAGCCAGTCGTTCGTAGTGGCGCACAATCAGGCGGATCTCGCGGTTGTGAAATTCGTGTCCCCTTCCAGATCGCCATGCTTGGAGACAGGCAGGAGGCATGGGCGGCTGTGGGCAACGAGGCCGCGGACGGCCAGCGAAATTCTGGCCGGTACGGGTAGATGACTGTCGCGCGTCCTGGTCGGGGACGTCAAGGCGGTGGCGGTGACGGCCGGATACACGTCACCGGAGCCGCGGGCGGAGTTCTACCGGCACGTCGACGCGGCGAACGTGGACCTGAAGGATTCACGGGTGATTTCTATCACCGGGTGTGCTTGGCCGCCCTGGACCCGGTGCTGCAGGACCCTGCTGTACCTCAGGCACGAGACCGGCGTGTGGCTGGAGATCACGAACCTGCTGATCCCGGGGGTCAACGATTCCGATACTGAACTCGACGCGATGACCCGGTGGGTGGCGGGGCGGCTCGGGCCGGAGGTGCCGGTGCACTTCACCGCGTTCCACCCGGACTTCAAGATGCGGGACCGGCCGCCCACGCCGCCGGCGACGCTGGCCCGGGCCCGGCGCATCGCCTTGGAGAACGGCGTCCGCTACGCCTACACCGGCAATGTCCGCGACCCGGCGGGCCAGAGCACCCGTTGCCATGCATGCGGCGAAGTGGTGATCGAGCGCGACTGGTGCCGGCTGGGTGCCTGGCGGCTCACCGGCGACGGTCGGTGCCTGAGCTGCGGCACGCGAATGCCCGAGGTATTTGACGGTCCCCGGGGACCTGGGGCCCCGGCGGCTGCCGGTACGGCTGGCTCCTCCCGCCCGCCCCGGGCAGGACTGAACATCACCGCCATCACCTGGATCTAGCCACCCGTGGCCGTCGGCAACGACTCGAACGCGCTAGTGTAGGCACTGGCGGGCCTCGATGCGACGGAACACCCGTTCGGGCGCGGCAAAGGCGGCCACGCTAGGGACCAGCTGACCGCTCATATCTTAGGCGGATCTGGATCGCGAGGCGATTACCCGCGCGGACCACCGACCGTAACCAAGTGCCCGCTCGGCAAGACGCTGCCGACTATGCGCCACTTGTCGAGAGTGGGTTCGCCGCAGCCGAGCGGTACAGAACACCCGGTTCTGGCGCTATCTGCGTGCGCCGCCTGGCAGGTCAGCGGCTCCTGGCCGCACAGGCTGGGCCTGCCGTCGGGGAGCCCGGCAGGGGTTCCGTCGGCTCGGCTGCCTGGGCTGGCTCACTTGTGGCGGATGTAGTCGTAGATGTTGAGGTAGTCCTGGCCGGGCCGGGCCCATGAGTAGTCTGACCGCATCGAGGCGCCCATGAGCTGGCGGAATTCGGCTGGATAGCCGAGCCACAGCCCGAGCGCGCGGTCCAGCGCGGACTCGATGGCGTGGTTGTCGTCCTGGTGGAAGACGTACCCGTTGCGCTCGGCGGGCGGGCGCGCCGAGAAGTCCCGGTCGAACACGGTGTCGATCATGCCGCCGGCCGCGCGGACCACCGGCACCGTGCCGTACCGCATCGCGGTCATCGGGGCCAGCCCGCACGGCTCGAACAAGCTGGGCACCACCAGCAGGTCCGCGCCGGCGTAGACCAGGTGAGCGAGTTCCTCCCGGTATCCGATCTCCAGATGGCAGTCCGGGTTGTTGTTGAGGTGATGCTTGAGATGCCAGAAATGGTTCTTGATCCCATCGTGGTGGTTCGCGTCGCCGAGCAGCACGAACTGCCCGCCGCGGGCCAGCGTGAAAAACAGGGCGTGGTGAACGAGGTGCATGCCCTTCTGCTGATCCAGCCGCCCCACGTACGCCACGACCGGGCTCCAGGTCTTGCGCAGCCAGAACCGGTCCCGCAGCGCCTCCTTGTTACGGTACTTGCGGTCGATGTCCCGCACCGTGTAACGGGCCGGCAGGAACGGGTCGGTCTCCGGGTTCCACACGTCGTAGTCCACCCCGTTAAGGACGCCGCCGAACTTGACCTGATGCGCATCCAGGGCGCAGCTGAGGCCGAAGCCGCCGTGGCCGAACCGGGCCTCGCCGGCGTGGCTGGGTGACACGGTGGTGACGAAGTTGGCGTACACCACGCCGCCCTTCATCAGGTTCACGGCCCGGTAGTGGGTGTCGTCGCCCAGCCGGTCGGCGTGCAGGAAGTGCTCCGGCCGGCCCAGCTGGGTGGCCCTCAGCACCTGCGGGCCGGTGATGCCCTGATGGCGGAAGTTGTGCACCGTGTAGCAGACCCGCTGGTCCGGCATCGCCTGCCGGTACTGCTCACACAGCAGCACCGGGACCAGGCCGGTGTGCCAGTCGTGGCAGTGGATGACCTCAGGGCGCTTGCCGGACTGCAGCAGGAACTCCACCGCCGCCTTGGAGAAGAAGGCGAACCGCGCCACGTCATCGCCATAGCCGTACAGCAGGTCCCGGCCGAAGAAGTTATCCGCCGAGTGCGGCTCGATGAAGAAGCACTTGCGGCCGTGCACGAAGCCGAACCAGACGGTGCAGCGCACCGCCCCGCCGCACCACGGCACCCACAAGTCGTGGTGGCTGGGCTGCAGGCCCCAGATGTCGCCGTAGCGCATGCCCGCGTACTTCGGCAGCACGATCTCGACCGTGTTACCGCGGATCTCCAGCTCACGGCTCAAGCCGAACACCACGTCCCCGAGCCCGCCCGCCTTTGCCACCGGAGCGCACTCAGGCGCGACCATAACGATGTACACAACCCACCCAACGGCGTCAGAAGAACCCCGGAAACCTCGGCCGCGGCCCGGCCTTCAGCCGCCTGCGGCACCCCGCAGGACACCATATCGCCTCATCAACGGCCGCACCCGCCTGGCCGCCGGGACCCGCTCCCGGACCGGGCAGCACAAACAGATACCCCTCCAGACCCCCGTCCGCCCGCCGCGCAGGACCCAGCCTGCGGCCAGGAAGGCGCGGGGGGATCCACCGGCCGCATGGGCCGGTCCTCCCGGCGCATGACGCGGCGGTCCTGCGTACCGCACGAGCTGGATGCCCGAAGCCGGAGGGGCCAGCCGCGCGTTGGGGGATCAGTCCCCGGCCGCCGGATCGTCTCCAGCACCGTCCCGCCCTCGCCCCTGCTATTTCTTCTTCTTCTTCGTCGTCCCGGCCGGCTTTGCCGCAGACGCTGCGGCCTTCTTGGCAGCCTGCGCTGGCGCCGGCTTCTTCACCGCGTCCTTTGTGGCTGGCGCCTTCGCTTTCCTCCCGGCCGGCGGGACCGCCGCGGCCAGCGCGGTCAGGTCCACGACCGAGTCATCCCCGGCGAAGTCGTTGCGGACGTAGGCGTCGGCGGCCCAGTCGTTGTCCCATCGATCGCCATCCAGGAGATAGCGGAACCGGTAGGCACGCCCCGGGTCCAGGTCAACGGTCAGGCTGAACCCTCCCTCGGCGTCGCGGTGCATCACGCCGGCGTCGGCCGACCAGTCGTTCCACTCCCCGCACACTGCCGCCGTCTGGGCGCCCGCCCGGGGATCAACGGTGAACGTGACGTGGGCCTTGCCCTTGGCTCCCCTGGACTTGATCACTTCGCCTCCGCTGTGCTGGCCTGACGGCACGGGCCGGGAGGGGGCGGCCGGGACCGGCAGCCCGGGCCCTCGATCCCAGTCCGGCCATCACACCCTATCCTGCACGTCCTGCCGGTGCCTTACCCCGCCGGCATCGTTCCGGGCGTCCGCCGACGGCGTGAAGACCATCAGATAGCCGCCCGCCTCGCGCAGGCTTGGCCCGAAGCCATGTCTGCCGAGGAGCGTGAACCCGCTGCTGCCCGGAGGTTCACGATGCCCGGGGCGCTGGTGGTGTCCGCTCCGGGCCGACCGGGATAAGCGCCGAGGAGGGGTGAACGCTTGCCGCCAGGCCGGGATGGGGATCTTCTCGGCCTGCTGGCCCCCCGAGGGTGAACGGCCGGGGAAAATCATGCAGGCCTGGCGGCTTCGGTCGTGCAGGCGAGGCCGCGATCATCCCTCACCCATCTCACCGGACGCCAGTAGCCCCGCGCGACGGCCCTGTGCGGCGGATCGTGCCCCTCTGCCAGCTCGCAGTGCAACAGGGAGTGGATCCAGACATCGGGACACCGCCGGCGATTCACGCCGTCTGGCTGCGGCCTGGAACCAGGCGGCGGCTGGGGCGCCGCGGCCTGCCCGGCGGCCAGTCGCAGCGCCTCTGCGAAGGACCCGGCCTCCACGACGTCGTTATACAACCGCCCGGCGTAGCTGTGCTCTCTCAACGTGACGCTGAACGATCGCGGCCTGGAACCAGGCGGCGGCTGGGGCGCCGCGGCCTGCCGGGCGGCCAGTCGCAGCGCCTCTGCGAAGGACCCGGCCTCCACGACGTCGTTATAGAACTGCCCGGTGTAGGTGTGCTCTCTCAACGTGATGTGGAACAACGGCATAGACACCACTCTATTGGGCACTGGTTTCGGCGACACTCTATTGGGCACTGGTTTCGGCGACGTTTCGAAGGAACGGCGCTGGCCGGCTGCCACTAGCCGCCCAGCGTCATCAGCCGGCTGCCCGCGAGCCCCGATCCTCATCATGCACCACGGCTAGTGAGGCGTCTCCCGGCGGCGTAGACGAGACAGAACAGCCAGCTCTGCGTGGACTTCAGGCGCCTCGTCATGCACCAGCTGCCGCACATAGCGGCGGCTCTTTGCGCGGGCGCGCGAGACTCAAGTCGCTCTCCGTGAGAGGCTTCCCGTCGGCCTTCGTCCTCGGTCGGCAGAGTTCACGGCCGCCGGCTGATGTCCAGAGACTGACTACGTGGGCATGGCCGAGGTCTCGCGCCGTGCCCTGGCGCTCGACCCTGTACGCGGCAGTTAAGGGAATTGTTCGTGCAGAGGACTGCGTGCATGAATATTCAGGCTGGGCGGCTGCGGGGCATTGGTCACGGCGAGCTGGAATTTTGCGCTTTGACGGTCGTTTGGTTAGGTCCGGGGATGGCGGCCAGCTGGCTCATGAGCGCGGCGAACTCGGCGAAAGACAGGCTCTGCTCGGCGTCGGACAGTGCCTTGTCCGGCGCCGGGTGGACTTCTATCAGCAGGCCATGAGCTCCGGCGGCGCGGGCGGCCCATGCCATCGGCGCGACGTAGCCTCGTTGTCCGGTGCTATGGCTCGGGTCGACGATAACGGGCAGGTGCGATCGCTCCCGGACGACCGGGACAGCGGACAGGTCGAGGGTGTTCCGGGTGGCGCTCTCGAAGGTCCGGATGCCGCGCTCGCACAAAATCACCTGCTGATTGCCTTGCGCGAGGATGTATTCGGCAGCCGCGAGCCATTCCTCGATCGTGCTGGACAGGCCCCGCTTGAGCAGCACAGGCCGGTCCAGCTTCCCGACCTCGCGCAGCAGGTCGAAATTCTGCATGTTGCGCGCGCCGATCTGAAGGATGCCGGCGTCTTTCGCCATCCGCTGCGCCTGTTCCACGGCCATCACTTCGGTGACAACGGGAAGCCCGGTCTCACGCCCGGCCGCTGCCAGCAGTTCCAGCCCCTTCCAGCCGAGGCCCTGGAAGGCGTAGGGCGACGTCCGGGGCTTGAACACGCCGCCACGCAGGACGTGCGCACCGTGATCGCGGACGAATTTCGCTGTGGCGGCGATCTGCCCGGCGCTTTCCACCGAGCAGGGGCCGGCCATCACCGCGAATCCGCTGCCGCCGACAAGCAGGTCTCCGACCTGGACTAGCGTGTCGGCTGCCCGGCTCGCCCGGTCGACAAGCCGGTACTGCCGGGAGCGGCGCCCCCCGGTTGCCCGGCCGGCGGCGACAGCCTCCAGCGTCTCGGCTGGCGCCTCCGCCGCCGCAGCGTCCGGCAGGCTGCCCGGATGGGCGGGATGGCGCAACGCCTTGGCCGGGTAACTGCCGAGGACCTTGAGGTATTGCGCTGCCAGCCGGAGTTCGTCCAGCGCCGCAGCCGTCCGCGGCTCGGCTGCGTTTCCTTCGAAGTCCAGGAAGAACAGGTACTCCCAGGGCCTGCCGGGACGAGGCCGGGACTCAAGCTTGGTCATCGAGTGGCCGCTGCCGGACAAGATCTCGAGGCAGCGCAAAAGCGCGCCCTCCTCGTGCCGGGTGATCAGGATCAGGCTCGTCTTGCAGGCGATCCGCACGTCGACCGGAGTCGCCGCCGCCGAGAGCACCACAAAGCGGGTGTAGTTGTCCGGGGAGTCGGCGATGCCGTGCCGGAGCTGCCATGGCGGAACTCGTCGGCAAGCGACGGATGGGACGGGGACCAGCCGAGTTCGGCCCGGGCCTTGGCTGCGCCGGTGCCCTGATCGAGCAGCAGGACTTCGGCGAAATAGTCACCCAGGCGGCCCCGGGCCTCCCGCTCGGAGCCGGGTACCGCTCCCGGCGCGTCGACGGCGACCGCGGCTGCCTCCGTCAGTTCAGCAACGGTCGAGTGCACTCCGTCGCCGATGACGTAGCGGCCACAAGCCGCGTCATCTTCCAGAACGCGCCGGAAGAAATCGGCCAGATCCGCGACGTGCACCGTCGACCAGTGCTGTTGCCCGGCGCCGATCATGATCAAGTTGCCGGCGTCGTCGTGGGGGGAGGCGAGAAGCGCCCTGGGAATCGCTCCGCCGCCGTCACCGTAGGCGGTGCCGGAGACGATCACGACTGCGCGCATGTCTTTGGCGCCGAGGACTCGGCGTTCGATCGGCTCCTTCCACGCCACCAGCGCGGGCGCATGGAAGGGAGACTCTTCGGTGATGGCGGTGTTGGCCCCGTAGACCCACAGGCCGCTGATCTCGATGTAGGGTTTGCCGGTGCCGGCGAACGCATCGATCGCCGCATCGGCCACCGCGGAGTCCAGGTCTGCAGTGGTGGCGTCGCCCGGGCTGGCCGTGTGAATGGCTCCGTCGGAATCCTCGAGCAGGCTCACCACCGCGGGCCGATCGTAGAGGTCGACTACGGCCGCCTTGGCTCCGCGGGCGGCGACGATATCCGCCCGAGCGCCGTCCCGCTGGCGGTGATCGCGATCGACATCCCGATCGGCTTGCCCGACACGGGGCGCCGTCAGGCCGACCTGCTCGTCCGCAAGGCCGTCGGGCCGCGGTGGGCGTCGGTGTTCGTGACACCGGTCCGTCCGGCCCTGGAAGCAAGCGATTACGCCTCCGCTGCCGCCCTCAGTCTCCGCCTGGCAGGCGAGGGCATCTCCCGTCAGGCCTTCGGTTTGCAGGCCAAGATCCTCCAGGTCGACCGCTGGGTACGGCAGACCCCGCACCGCGTTGTGGAAGTCCATCCCGAAGCCAGCTTCGCGCAGCTCGCCGGAGCGCCCCTGCAGTCCCCCAAGTCAACCTGGGCCGGCATCGCCGGGCGACGTCAGCTCCTCGCCGGAGCCGGTATCGTCCTTCCTGAGGATCTCGGTCTGGCCGGCGAGAAGGCCGGCGTCGATGACGTCCTGGACGCTGCCGCGGCGGCCGGGACCGCTTTGCGGGTCGTCTGCGACCAGGCCCGGCCCCACCCCGATCCACCCGAACTATTCAGCGACGGGCTGGCCAGCGCCATCTGGACATAAAGCCGATTACGCAGCGCAGCAAGAATATGCCAACTCCGTGAACGGATCGCCGAATCGGCGCTCATTCAGTTGACAACCTGGTCGGCGCAGTTGGCGCGCTGATCGTCCAGTTCTGCTCTGCGGGGTGTGCACTATCGGGCTGGCCCAGGCGTCCCGGCGGTGCGGGTGGGATGTTCTGGTTATTGCGGAAGATGTTGCGGGGGTCGTAGCGCGCTTTGAGGTGCGTGAGGCGCTGATAGCGCGGGCCGTAGGCGGTGCGCACGCGCGCGTCATCTTCGTCGTTGTGGAGAAAGTTCACGTATACCGCGCCGGTGGCGAATGGCTGTAGGGCGCGGAAGGTGTCACGGCACCAGCCGATGTCGGGGTGGGCTGGGCCGCCCTCGGGCCACGCTGCGTTGATCACGAGCGCGTGGCCGGCGTCGCGGCCGCTGGCCGCGGAGCAGTCGCCGGGGAGGCGGGCTATCTGCCCGCCCAGGTGAAACAAGAGCGTGTAGGAGGCACCCGACGTCTTGCGCCAGGCGTGTTCGGCCAGGGTGTCGATGGCGGCGTCGGTGAGGGGCGGGAGGTAGTGGGATTTCCAGTAGTAGCCCCAGCCGTGGGGGACGGTGGCGTCGAACATGGCCTGGTGAGCGGTGTAGGGCTTGCGCTGGACCAGGTCGGCGGCCGGCGGGCCGAAGCTGCGCAGCGGCCGCAGCAGCCGTTCCCCCTCACCGAGGTCACCGGAGTAGAACGGCAGCAGCGTGACAACTGCCTTGCCGCGCAGGTCAGCTGGTACCCAGTCCAGATTGGGCGCGGTGCGGAGGTTGGCGTACACGCTGAGCTCGTCGGGGGCGTCGTCGATGAAGTCGCGGTAGAAGCGCAGCACCTCGCGGGCGCGGTCGGCGGTGTGGAAGATGGGGCCGGCCAGGACCTGCGTCCCGGCGTTGTGGAGCTGGAACTCGAACTCGGTGACGATGCCGAAGTTCCCGCCCCGCCGCGGATGGCCCAGAACAGGTCTGGATGGTCTTGCTGGCTGGCGCGGACTCGTTCCCCGCTGGCGAGCAGCACTTCCGCCGCGACTAGGTTGTCACTGACCAGGCCGAACCGTCGGCTCAGCCAGCCGAAGCCGCCGCCGAGCGTCAGCCCGGCCACGCCGGTGTGGGTCACGATCCCCGCCGGAGCCCCCAGCCCGGACCCCTGGGTGGCGGCGTCGAAGTCGCCCCACAAGGCGCCCGGCTGGACCCGGGCGCGCCGGCCGGGCCCGTCAACCTGGACGCCGCGCGTGGCCGAGAAATCGATCGCTACGCCGCCGTCAGCCAGCGCCCAGCCGCCGACGTTGTGGCCACCGCCGCGGACCGTCACCGCGGCTCGCGCCTCCAGCGCGTGCGTAAGCGCGGCGGCGGCGTCGCCCGGGCCGCTGCAACGGGCGATCAGCGCCGGGTGCCGGTCGATGGCCCCGTTCCACAGCCGCCTGGCCTGGTCATAGGCGGCATCGCCGGGCCGGATCAGCTCCCCCTCGAAGCCAGCTGATGTGCTGAGTAGTCGCATGCCTACAGCATTTGCCCGATCCTGCGCCCAGGGAAGAACAAAATCTGTACTTGCCCTGGCTGTGCGGGCCGGGATACTCGTAACCGTGGGACGCGGATACGGCGAGTATTGCCCGATCGCCAAGGCGGCTGAGATCTTGGCCGAGCGGTGGACGCCGCTGATCGTCCGTAACATCTACCTGCGGTCGCACTCCTTCAGCGACATTCACCGTGGCTGTCCCCGGATGTCGAGCACGCTGCTCGCGCAGCGCCTGCGGGCCCTGGAGCGGGCGCAGGTCATCGAGCGGGTGGCGGCCCCGGCCGGCCCCGGCTCCCGCTACTACCTGACCTCGGCCGACCAGGAGCTGGCCGAAGTGGTGCTGCAGATGGGCACCTGGGGCGCCCGCTGGCTCGACCTGGATGCGGCGGACTACGACGCCGCGGTCGTCCTGTGGGCCTGGGCCAAATTCGTCGACACCGACCGCCTGCCTGCCCACCGGGTTGTCGTTCGCTTCGACATCAGCGACGACACCAACAAGCGCTACTGGATGCTGCTCCAGCGCCCAGAGCCGGAGGTCTGCGTCAGGAACCCTGGCCTCGATGAGGACCTCGTCGTGACCACGGACTCGGTCACGCTGACCGAGGTCCACCGCGGGCGGCTGGACTTCGCCCAGGCCACCAAGAGCGGCCGGCTCGCGATCTGCGGGCCGCTGGACCTTGCCCGGGCCTTCCCCACCTGGGGCGGCCTCAGCCACTACGCCAACGTGAAACCAGCCAGGCAGCCCCACCCCTAGCCGCGCCCACACGCTGCAATCCTCAGCTGCTGGACCAGCCAGATGCCCAGCCCTCCGCAAACCCACCCGGCGTGCCCATGCAGGAAAGCCGGGCCAAGCGCCAACCGGTCACCGATTCGGGCGTCTACCATCACCGCTTTCCAGCGCCTCCTCTCGCCCGGCGGCCACGCTCAGATTGACCTGTTCTGCACCGCCTTCGCGATCACGCTGCATGAGCTGCTGCCCGCGCATTAGGCGGATTTGGGCTCTCCACCTAAGCGGACCTGCGGGTGGGAGGTAACCGACATTAGCGCTGGTCATGGCTCCAAAGTGCCCGTTCGTCCGGTTGCTCGTGGCGTGGCCCTGACCTGCACTACTCCGGTTAAATGGAGACCCCCAAGGCGGATATCGGTCGCAAGCCGTCAGCCAAGGTTGATGACGGAACGTAGCCACGAGGCGATGCGCTCGCGGCGGCCTGTCGCCGAATATTCGCGGTCGACGCTCGGTCTGCCACGGCACGGCACCTGTGAGCAGATGCCCCAGTTCTGCGCGGCGGCATAACCGGACTGACGCTGCTATCGCGGCATTAGATGAGTGCGGTTGGACTGCTCGTAGTCGGCGGCAGCGGCGATGATCTCCGCGAACACGGGTCACATGACGCTCGCGGGATCGAACGGCGGGGAACCGTGAGAAATTTCTTCTGGCAAAACGATGGGATCCGGGCGAGTCGTTCGTCTGTGAGTCAGACACGGCCGGAGCAGGCCGCCGGGACAACGGAGTCGTGGATGACGCAGTACCTGATCTCGTTCGGCGCCCACGCGATGGACCATATCCCCGACGAGGACGCGCCCGCCGTGGCCAGGGCCGCGCACGCGACGGTCCAGGAGGCTATCAACGCCGGCGTGTACGTGTCCGCCGGCGGGCTGGAAAACCAGCCGGCGAGCATCGTGGCCACCGGCGGGGCGGTCACCGGCGGCCCGTACCCGGAGGCCATCGGCGGATTCACGCTCGTCGAGGTGCCCTCACGCGAGGAGGCGCTGCAGTGGGCTGCCAAGATCGCCGTCGCCTGCCGCTGCGCGCAAGAGGTCCGGGAGATCGGGGCCGACCCCGAACTCGACGCGATGCTCCGCCAGGCTGATGGCCGGCGGTGATGTCCCGGCTGCGCCTGATCGAAGGCGGCCCGCAGCGCTAGAGCAGGACCTGCCTTGGCGGCGGTCTGACAACGCGGATCTGCGCACCGGCCTGAGCCGGGGACGCGGGGCAGCGCGTCCTGGACCGGACGTGAAGCCCGGTCCTCGTGGCTGACCGGATCGCCGCAGCCACTGATCGCCCGGTGGAGCGACAGCCAGGCCCGTCGCGGCGAGTGTGCGCGCTCACCGGCAGATCCAAAGCGTTGGCAGGGCCGTTGGGCTGCGGGAGTGACCGGACGCAGAACATCCAGTTCGGCGCGGCGCGAGCCAGTCGTCTGGGCAACCAGGTTGCCGCGCATAGCGGCGGCTACTTGTGCGCGTACGACCTCATCGCTGTTACAGAAGGTGACCGCCTGAACGGCATGTGGGGCGACACCCGATCCGGGCAGTGAGCCATACCGAGGAATCTCTCCGCTGAGCCTGCTGGGAATCCGCGTCACCGGATATGAGGCGCTGATTATCACTCAGTACCGGGCTCAGGTGGTTCGCCCGGTCCGCGGCATGAGAGGTCAATGTCGGGGGTGTGCCAGCAGACAGCGCGCTGATGGACGAACGAGCCCATCAGCAGACCGCATCCAGCGGCGATCACGCATGTTCCCAGGCCGAATGACGGCCGACACGCACAGGCCCCCATTACCCGGGGGCGAGGTCTGCGCACAACGGAGCGGGCGGGCGCGCATTCACCGCAATTTGGGACTTATACCGTATGGCTGCCAGGCTGCTGGCCGCGCTGGCCGTTCGGCCCGTTCCGTTGCACTATCAGCGTACCACGAGGCGTGAATGACGAACTATCCAGCGACGTGTACCCGGTTCAGGCGGCTTGTAGATGCCTCCGGCCGGTGATGACGTTGAGGCCTGATCCCCAGTACCCGGCGAGACTGAACGAGTTGCACTGGAATCGTCTCCACGCCCGGCCGGCGGCATGAGCGCGCATCAATCTGAGTAGGTGCGGCGGGTACCGGTTCGCGGGGCTGCTCAGCCTTTCGCCGGGCCCTTCTTGCCCTTGGTGTGCGGATGCTCGATGATCGCGTCCGGGCCGGGGAACACCAGGCCCGTGTGACCGTCGTCGAAGCGCACCAGGTAGGGCGGCTCCCCGCCCGCTCCGCGGACCTCGACGATCTCGCCCGCCCGATCCGGATGGCCCACGATGTTGCCATGCACGTGGAGCCGGTCCCCGACGGCTGCCTGCATGCGCCCACCTCCTCGTCCGCGTTCGCTCGCGGCATGTCCGCGTTCCGGCGCTGCCGTGCGCCGGGGACACGCTGATGGTGTACCCAGACTGCCACGGACAGCGTCCACCCGGCGCCGGAGGCTAGCAGCGGCTGTGTAGGGTGTTCTCCCGCTCTTGCGCAGTTCCCCCGTTGCCTCAGCCCGGCGAATGGTCTGCTACTCGCCTGCGAGGGGCGGTGGCGCGTCCCGGTTCGAGTCCGGTGCTGAACAGCGCAGCGGCTGAGAGCCACATCCACACGGGGTAGATGATTATTACGGCCATGCTGCCGGGCGGCCGCGGTCCGGCCTGACTGAGGCGGGGTACGTCCTGAAGCACAAGACGGCCGCCGATGATGTCGGCCAGGGTGCGTGGCGGCTGGGCCTGCGCCTGGTCTACGGTTTCAGTCATGGTCCTGTCCTCTCGGTTAGGCGGAGGGATGGGGTCAAGGCCCCGCCGTGCGCACTCACGCCTCGGCGGGGCCGCTGCGGTAAGCGGGCACAGGTGAACCGGCAGAGGGTCGCCCGTGATGTGATCCGTGATGCTGTCGCCGGGGAATCCGGGTGCACCCGGATGCTGTCCGCGCCCGGCCGGCCAGCCGGTCCGGCAGGTCAAGGAGTGCGTGGCCGCGTCGAGGTTCGGGCGCGGGTGGTCGGCCCGCTCCGCGGGCCCTGTGCTGCCTCTCCTGGTGATCGTGGTCATGCTGGGCTCGTGCGCCGCGCCAGCACCCCACCCGGCTGGGGGCGCATGGTAACTCCGGGGTTCGTGACGGCGCCGGGTGCCGTCGGCTGAGAGGCGGCCGCGGCCAGGCGGCCGTGATCGTCCCGGCTGAGAATGGCGTGCTGGTGGTCAGGACGCTACCGATTCGCGTCCGCGCGGATCGGGCACGATGCGCAGGTACGGGCGGGGCGCCTTCCAGCCGTCCGGGTAGATGGTCCTGGCCTCCTCGTTGGAGACTGATCCGGCGATGATCACGTCCTGGCCCGGGACCCATTGGACCGGTGTGGCGACGCGGTGCCCGGCGGTCCGCTGCAGCGAGTCGATCACCCGCAGTACCTCGTCGAAGTTGCGGCCCGTGGTCATCGGGTAGACCAGGATCAGCTTGATCTTCTTGTCCGGGCCGATCACGAACACGTTGCGTACGGTCTGGTTGTCGGCCGGGGTCCGCTGCCCGGGATCGCCGGCCGTGGCGGCGGGCAGCATTCCGTAGAGCTTGGAGACGTGGAAATCGCCGTCGCCGATCACGGGGTAGTTCAGCGCCTGCCCTTGGGTTTGCTCGATGTCGGCGGCCCATTCGGCGTGGTGGTCGATGGGGTCGACGGACAGCCCGATGATCTTCACGTCCCGGCGGTCGAACTCGGGCTTGAGCTTCGCCAGGTACCCCAGCTCGGTGGTGCATATCGGGGTGAAGTCCTTTGGGTGTGAGAACAGCACCGCCCAGGAGTCCCCGATCCAGTCGTGGAAGCTCAGTCTTCCCTCGGTGGTCTCGGCCTGGAAGTCCGGCGCGGTGTCGCCAATTCGAAGGTTCATTTCGTCTTTCCTCTTTCGTTGGATGAGTAGTGCGTTTTCGTTGGGTGAGTAGTGCGTGCTGGTGAGTTGCCCGACAAAACGGGGCTGCTTCTTACGGCCGGGCCGTAGAGCGCGATCAGCTTGGCCCTGCTTAGGTGCCCGAAGAGGGTGCTATGACGTGAACGATCCGGGTTCCTACTGTTCCCGGACTTTTGACGGCTTCGAGGCCGGTCTGTGGCCGTGGTCCCAGGGGCGATCGAACCAGCGCCGGATCCGGCTGGTGCCGAAGTCGGCCTTGTCGGCGGCGATCAGCTCTGAGGGTCCCTGGAGATCACCGAAGGGAGCCTGGCCGCTGAGGAAGGTGACGTTGACCCGGCCGACGAGGTTGTGGCCGAACTCCAGGTAGCACGTGCCTTGCCCGTCGTAGGTGATGGCGCCGGGCGCGCCGCGCAGCCGGGAGATGATCTGGTAGGCCGCTACCGAGGCCTGGCCCTCGGAGAAGACTCCTGCTTTGGGAGTTCCCACGCTGGTGACGTCGCCGACCGCGTACACGTCGGGGAATTCGGTCTCCAGGGTGAGCGGGTTGACCGGGACCCACCCGTCGACGGCCAGGCCCGACTCTTCGATCACCGGGGGGACCGTGTGGCGGGGCACCCCCAGGAACAGGTCGAACGGCAGCTGGGTCCCGTCGCTGAGCACAGCGACCTTGCGGCCGGGGTCGAGCCTTTGGACGAGCCGGTCCGGATGCCAGGCGATCCCCCGCTCGGCGAACGCGGTCAGCAGCGCCTTCGATGCTGGTGGTGACGGCGGAAGGGGTGCCCCGAGGGGCATGACGAGCGAGATGGCGGAGTCGCGGCGCAGGCCGCGCTCGGTGAGGTAGTCGTGCGTCAGCAGAGCGGTCTCGCTCGGTGCCGGGGGGCACTTGAACGGGGTGGAGGTCACGCCGACGATCACCTGGCCGCCGCCGAAGCGTGCCAGTACATCCCGCACCGCGAACGCGCCTTGATTGGTGTAGAACTCGTATCCGGCCTCGACCAGTCCGGGCGTCGCCGACGGATCGAGGTCGGCGCCCAAGGCGACGACGATGATGTCGCCCTGGAAGGAGCCTGCGTCGGTCTCGACCCGCTTGGCCTGCGGGTCGATCGAGCCGATGGCAGTCCGGACGAACCGCAGTCCTGGCTTGTCGATGTCGTGGTAGGGATGAAACACCTCCGCGGGCGGCCGCTTGCCGAACATGACGTCGAGCTTGGAGAACCCGAACACGAAGCCCTCGCCCTTGTCCATCAAGATGATGTCCGCGTCCGGGCCCAGCGCCGATGACAGCGTCGCCGACAGTTCCAGGCCGCCAAAGCCCGCCCCGAGCACGAGAATCCGCGTCCGGCGGGTCATGATGCGCTCCGCCGGCGGGTGACGTCGCACGCGCCATGGGCGCGGATCTCGAACGCGACCACCGGCCTGCCGCCGGCGGTGCGGGCCTCCAGAACGTCGCTGGCAAACTGATTCGACATGGCAGATCTCCTTTGTTCTTGTTTGCAGGTGCGGGTCACGCCGACGGGGCCAGCAGCGTGAGGGGCCGGCGGCGAACGCCGGCTGGTCGATCTCGGCCACCGACCGGTCCGCGAATCCCTGAAGGAAACACACGAACCGGTAGGCGTCAGCGAAGTTGGTCGCCACGCCGACGGAGATCCGGATGGCCGACGGGAGCCGGCCGTGCTCGATCCGGATCCGGTCGCGGAGCTCGAGGTATGACACCGGTGCGGCGCGGCCGTACCACGGGCGCATGTGCTCGGGGCCGAGCCGGTGCGCCGCCTCTGAGGCGCCCGGGTTGCAGAAGCACCCGGTGCGCAGCGAGATGCCGCCCCGGTTCGCCAGCTGCTCTACCCGCAGGTCGTCGATCCGCTGGCCGTTACGGTCATGGATCGAGAAGGTCACTGTGCCGCCGCGCTCTACGATCCCGCGGGGTCCGTGGATCTGCACAAGCCGCTGTCCGCCCTGGTGGCGCAGGCCGTCGAGGGCATCGAGCAGCCAGCCGGTCAGGCAGCCCGCCCGGCGGTGGATCGCGTCCAGGCCGACCCGACCGATGTGCTGCAGCCCGGTCGTCACGGCGGGCAGATTGAGGTAGTCGACCGTCCCGTCCTCGAACGCCGCCTCGTCGCGGCGCAGGTAATGGCCTTCGCCCGCCACCGACGCGATCGTGATCGTGCCGCCCGCGAACCACGGCCGCGACAGGACGCCGGCCCGGTCCCGGCGCATCAGCAGGCACCCGATGCCGGTCGGGAAGCCCATGATCTTGTAGAACGAGAACGTCGCGAAGTCCGGGCAGACCTTAGCCACGTCGAAGCGGTTGGTGGGCGCGAAGGCCGCCGCGTCGACCAGCACGTCCCACCCCGCGGCATGAGCCTCGTCGACGAGGTCCAGGCGATGCTGCACGCCGGAGAAGTTGGACTGCGCCGGGAAGGCCAGCAGGTTGCGGGCGCCGGGTTGCGCGGCCTGCAGGACCCGGCTCATCGCCGCTTGGTCGAGTCGCAGCTCGGGCGCCGTCACCGGGACGTAGGCGACCTCGGCGCCCTGGCGCCGGGCGAACTCCCGGATGCCGTTGACCGAGTTGTGGTTGTCGGCGGTCAGCGCGAACGTGCTGCCGGGCGCGAAGCGGTACGACTCTCCGACCAGGCGCAGCGCGGCACTGGCATTGGCCGTGAACACGCACAGGTAGTCATCTGGCGGGGCGTTGAAGAACTTGAGGACGACGCGGCGCGCGCCCTCGACGAGCTCGGTCGACGCGAGCGATGACGGAGAGTTCGAATGCGGGTTGCCAAGAACGCGCGCGCGTATCAGCTCGGCGTGCGCCTCGATCTGGCTCGCCGCGTGCAGGCCGCCGCCGGTGTAGTCGAGGTAGATCTGGCCGCCCTCGTCGAGGCGGGCGTATTCGGAACGCCGCAGCTCCGCAAAAGCCCCGTCCGGGTCGAATCCGGGGTACCGACGGCTGAAGTCAGCCTCCGCCTCGCTAAGCCGCATCGGCTCGTAGATCGCCCGGTCGCGTGTCGTCACGGCCCGGTCGCCCGGGGCGGCGGGATGCCGCTCGCGGACGAGCCCGGTGCCGGGACAGCGGTAGGTGAACATGGCCGTCTCCTGCCTGCTCAGACAACGGCGGGAGGGTCCCGCCGTTGGTTGCCACGCTGCCTGCCGGCCAGGACGATCACCACACATGTCGGCCACAGGAGACCCACAGGACCGGGCGGCGCCGGGGCGCCGCCGCCAAAGGCGGCTGGCTGGCCTGCTGGTCGTGCCGCCCGGGTCCTGGCTGGGCGCGGCCGCGGGCGGTGCTGGGACTTCGGCCAGGGGGCGGAGACGCCCGGGACCGGGCCGTCGGCGGTGGCGGGCCGGGCCCTGGCGCGGGTGCTGTGAGCCGGATCACGCCGGGCGTGCGGCCGGCGCGCTTGTAGGCTTGCCGACAGGGTTCTGTCCGCGCCCTGGCCGGCCGGGCCGGGTGAACGGCGGACGGGGTTCATGAGGGGCGATGGGCCGGTGGCGGAGCAGCCTGCGCTGAGTTTCGCCGGGCTGCTGCGGCGGCTGCGGGACGATGCCGGGCTGACGCAGGAGGAGCTGGCGGAGGCGGCGAGCCTGTCCCCGCGATCGGTCAGTGACCTGGAGCGGGGCGTGAACCAGACCGCCCGCCACGACACGGCCCGGCTGCTGGCCGGGGCGCTGGGCCTGACCGGGCCGCAGCGGGCGCTGTTCGAGGCGGCGGCGCGCGGGCGGGCCCCGGCGGGCCAGGTGCTGGCCGCCGGGCAAGGCGCGGCGGCGGCGGCGACCCGGACGCTGCCCCGTGATATCGCCAGCTTCACCGGCCGCGCGGCCGAGCTGGCGCAGCTGGCCGGCGTGGTGACCAGCGCGGCCGCGGCCGGCGGGGGGGTGGTGGGGATCCACGCGATCGGCGGGATGGCCGGGGTCGGCAAAACCGCGTTCGCGGTGCACGCGGCGCACCGGCTGGCCGGGAATTTCCCGGACGGGCAGTTCTTCCTGCCGCTGCACGCGCACACGCCGGGGCAGCGGCCGGTCGACCCGGCCGACGCGCTGGCCAGCTTGCTGCTGACCGTCGGGGTCGGGGCGCAGCAGATCCCGCCCGGCCTGGCGGCCCGGGCCGCGCGGTGGCGTGATTACCTGGCCGGCAAGAAGGTGCTGCTGGTGCTGGATGACGCGGCCGGACATGAGCAGGTCACCCCGCTGCTGCCGGGCACCGGAGGCAGCGTGGTGCTGGTGACCAGCCGCCGGCACCTGACCGCGCTGGCCGACGCCGCAGCGATCAGCCTGGAGACGCTGGCGCCGGGGGAGGCGGCGGCGCTGCTGGCCCGGCTGGCCGGCCGCTCCGGGCTGGGCCCGGGGGACGGGCCGGCCGACGAGATCACCCGGCTGTGCGGGTACCTGCCGCTGGCGATCGGGATGCTGGCCCGCCAGCTGCACCATCACCCGGCCTGGACCGCGGCGGGGCTGGCCGCCGAGCTGGCCGCCGAGGCGGGCCGGCTGGAGCTGATGCGCGCGGAGAACCTGTCGGTGGCGGCCGCGTTCGACCTGTCCTACCAGGACCTGACCCCGGGCCAGCAGCGGCTGTTCAGCCGCCTGGGCGTGCACCCCGGCACCGACATCGACGCCTACGCCGCGGCCGCCCTGGACGGCACCGACCTGGCCACCGCCGGCCGTCACCTGGACGGCCTCTACGATCAGTACCTGCTGACCGAGCCGGCCCGCGGCCGGTACCGGCTGCACGACCTGCTCCGCGAGCACGCCCGCGCGCTGGCCGCGGACGGCGACCCGGCGGACGCCGACGCCGCGGCCGGGCGGCTGCTGGATTACTACCTGCACACCGCCGCGGCGGCCGGCCAGCACATCGCCACCCGGCACACCCTCGCCGGCCGGGCGCCGCCCGGCGACCGGCCGGCCGTCGCCCCGCGGCTATCCACGCCCGGGCAGGCCGCGGCCTGGCTGGACGCCGAGTGGGCGAACCTGCACGCGGCGGCCGGCTACGCCGCCGCGAGCGGGCGGCCCGGGCCTGCGATCGCCATCGCTACTGCGATCAGCGGCTTCTTGTTCGCCCGGGGTCACTGGGACCAGTCTGCGGCCCTGCACCAGGCCGCCCTGGCCGCCGCGCGCCAGGCTGGGGACCGGGCCGGGCAGGCCGGTGCCCTCAACGAGCTGGGCCTCCTGCAGCGTGCGACCGGGGCCCACCAGGCCGCCACGCGGATCGCAATCGATGCCGCTCAACCTGCTCGCCAACGACAACGAGCGGGCACTCTTGCGTCCTGCGCGTCGACGGCGTGAAGACAGAACGCTCACCGCCAGCCAATCGACCTTGCGCGGCCTCGTGGGGACCGCCGCTTGCGAGCATGGCGAGCAATTGCGGCCATCGCGTTCATCGCTCCTGGCCACGGCCCATACAGCGGTAACTCGCGGTCCCGTAGAAGCGCATGCGGTTGACACGCCAAGCCCGCGCGTGGCTGGCGCCCTTGCCGGGTCACTGGCCGGGCGAATCGATACGTGCTGGCGCCCGCGTTCTCGATCTAACCTGCCGCTCATAATGACCTGATATGCGTGGTGTCTGCCATCAATAGGTATTGACGCCTGACGATACAGAACAATTAGGCGGTTCTGGCGCTATCTGCGTGCGCCGCCTGGCAGGTCAGCGGCTCCTGGCCGCACAGGCTGGGCCTGCCGTCGGGGAGCCCGGCAGGGGTTCCGTCGGCTCGGCTGCCTGGGCTGGCTCACTTGTGGCGGATGTAGTCGTAGATGTTGAGGTAGTCCTGGCCGGGCCGGGCCCATGAGTAGTCTGACCGCATCGAGGCGCCCATGAGCTGGCGGAATTCGGCTGGATAGCCGAGCCACAGCCCGAGCGCGCGGTCCAGCGCGGACTCGATGGCGTGGTTGTCGTCCTGGTGGAAGACGTACCCGTTGCGCTCGGCGGGCGGGCGCGCCGAGAAGTCCCGGTCGAACACGGTGTCGATCATGCCGCCGGCCGCGCGGACCACCGGCACCGTGCCGTACCGCATCGCGGTCATCGGGGCCAGCCCGCACGGCTCGAACAAGCTGGGCACCACCAGCAGGTCCGCGCCGGCGTAGACCAGGTGAGCGAGTTCCTCCCGGTATCCGATCTCCAGATGGCAGTCCGGGTTGTTGTTGAGGTGATGCTTGAGATGCCAGAAATGGTTCTTGATCCCATCGTGGTGGTTCGCGTCGCCGAGCAGCACGAACTGCCCGCCGCGGGCCAGCGTGAAAAACAGGGCGTGGTGAACGAGGTGCATGCCCTTCTGCTGATCCAGCCGCCCCACGTACGCCACGACCGGGCTCCAGGTCTTGCGCAGCCAGAACCGGTCCCGCAGCGCCTCCTTGTTACGGTACTTGCGGTCGATGTCCCGCACCGTGTAACGGGCCGGCAGGAACGGGTCGGTCTCCGGGTTCCACACGTCGTAGTCCACCCCGTTAAGGACGCCGCCGAACTTGACCTGATGCGCATCCAGGGCGCAGCTGAGGCCGAAGCCGCCGTGGCCGAACCGGGCCTCGCCGGCGTGGCTGGGTGACACGGTGGTGACGAAGTTGGCGTACACCACGCCGCCCTTCATCAGGTTCACGGCCCGGTAGTGGGTGTCGTCGCCCAGCCGGTCGGCGTGCAGGAAGTGCTCCGGCCGGCCCAGCTGGGTGGCCCTCAGCACCTGCGGGCCGGTGATGCCCTGATGGCGGAAGTTGTGCACCGTGTAGCAGACCCGCTGGTCCGGCATCGCCTGCCGGTACTGCTCACACAGCAGCACCGGGACCAGGCCGGTGTGCCAGTCGTGGCAGTGGATGACCTCAGGGCGCTTGCCGGACTGCAGCAGGAACTCCACCGCCGCCTTGGAGAAGAAGGCGAACCGCGCCACGTCATCGCCATAGCCGTACAGCAGGTCCCGGCCGAAGAAGTTATCCGCCGAGTGCGGCTCGATGAAGAAGCACTTGCGGCCGTGCACGAAGCCGAACCAGACGGTGCAGCGCACCGCCCCGCCGCACCACGGCACCCACAAGTCGTGGTGGCTGGGCTGCAGGCCCCAGATGTCGCCGTAGCGCATGCCCGCGTACTTCGGCAGCACGATCTCGACCGTGTTACCGCGGATCTCCAGCTCACGGCTCAAGCCGAACACCACGTCCCCGAGCCCGCCCGCCTTTGCCACCGGAGCGCACTCAGGCGCGACCATAACGATGTACACAACCCACCCAACGGCGTCAGAAGAACCCCGGAAACCTCGGCCGCGGCCCGGCCTTCAGCCGCCTGCGGCACCCCGCAGGACACCATATCGCCTCATCAACGGCCGCACCCGCCTGGCCGCCGGGACCCGCTCCCGGACCGGGCAGCACAAACAGATACCCCTCCAGACCCCCGTCCGCCCGCCGCCCACACCCGCCCTGGTGGCTAGCGGGAGAACTGTCTTGGGGTGAGGTCCGGGTGCCTCCCACCTGATTTCCCGCCCCGCCCGCCCCGCCCGGCGCGTCCGGCGCGTCCGGCGATGCGGGCAGATCAACCACTACCGTCCGGGTAGCCGAGCAGCAGCAACCGGAGGGGCCAGCCGCGCGTTGGAGGATCAGTCCCCGCCGCCGGATCGTCTCCGGCACCGTCCCGCCCTGCTATTTCTTCGTCGTCCCGGCCGGCTTCGCCGCAGACGCTGCGGCCTTCTTGGCAGCCTGCGCTGGCGCTGGCTTCTTCACCGCGTCCTTTATTGCTGGCGCCTTCGCTTTCCTCCCGGCCGGCGGGACCGCCGCGGCCAGCGCGGTCAGGTCCACGACCGAGTCATCCCCGGCGAAGTCGTTGCGGACGTAGGCGTCGGCGGCCCAGTCGTTGTCCCATCGATCGCCATCCAGGAGATAGCGGAACCGGTCATCGTTCCGGGCGTCCGCCGACGGCGTGAAGACCATCAGATAGCCGCCCGCCTCGCCCAGGCTTGGCCCGAAGCCATGTCTGCCCAGGAGCGTGAACCCGCTGCTGCCCGGAGGTTCACGATGCCCGGGGCGCTGGTGGTGTCCGCTCCGGGCCGACCGGGATAAGCGCCGAGGAGGGTGAACGCTTGCCGCCAGGCCGGGATGGGATCTTCTCGGCCTGCTGGCCCCCCGAGGGTGAACGGCCGGGGAAAATCATGCAGGCCTGGCGGCTTCGGTCGTGCAGGCGAGGCCGCGATCATCCCTCACCCATCTCACCGGACGCCAGTAGCCCCGCGCGACGGCCCTGTGCGGCGGATCGTGCCCCTCTGCCAGCTCGCAGTGCAACAGGGAGTGGATCCAGACATCGGGACACCGCCGGCGATTCACGCCGTCTGGCTGCGGCCTGGAACCAGGCGGCGGCTGGGGCGCCGCGGCCTGCCCGGCGGCCAGTCGCAGCGCCTCTGCGAAGGACCCGGCCTCCACGACGTCGTTATACAACCGCCCGGCGTAGCTGTGCTCTCTCAACGTGACGCTGAACGATCGCGGCCTGGAACCAGGCGGCGGCTGGGGCGCCGCGGCCTGCCGGGCGGCCAGTCGCAGCGCCTCTGCGAAGGACCCGGCCTCTACGACGTCGTTATAGAACTGCCCGGTGTAGGTGTGCTCTCTCAACGTGATGTGGAACAACGGCATAGACACCACTCTATTGGGCAGTGGTTTCGGCGACGTTTCGAAGGAACGGCGCTGACCGGCTGCCACTAGCCGCCCAGCGTCATCAGCCGGCTGCCCGCGAGCCCCGATCCTCATCATGCACCACGCCAGTGAGGCGTCTCCCCGGCGGCGAGGCGAGACAGAACAGCCAGCTCTGCGCGGACTTCAGGCGCCTCGTCATGCACCAGCTGCCGCACAATGCGTACGGGCTGCCGACGTCTGCGGCAGCGTGCCCGGCCTGTGCTGTTATCGCTTGCACGCGAGACATGTTGCAACGCCGCTACCGCACCGACGTGGCTGCGCCGGCGTCCGCTACTGCCTGCGTGGCCGCTCCCGGTAAGGAGCGTGATTGATCTCCTTGCGTGGCATCAGGCAGGCCACGATCAGCGCCGCAGGCCACCCGGCCGGGATCATATTCAGGCAGATAACCAAGCCGATGCCCCCGATCTGGCGGGCGATGGCGATCACGGTGGGCAAGATGTAGACCGCGGCCAGCCCGTCGATGATCGCCAGCCAGGAGTCCAATTACGCCACCATTTATGGTTGGCGAGTTGTCGCAGGATCCGTGCCGGGCTTCGGCATGACAGGGCCGTCTTTGATCGTGATGACCGGCTGGTGCCGGACCGGGAAGTTCACCGAGTTCGCGATGAAGCACTTAGCGTGGGCTTCCCTGTGCAGGCTCATGGCGGCCTCGACCATGTCCGGCGAGGCGACGGCCACCTGCGGTCGCAGCACGACCTCTGTGAAGTGACCGCTGCCGTCGGCGGTCTCGGTCATGCTGCCGTGCGCGTCATCGGTGTAGCTGATGACGGTGACCCCGGCCGCCGCGCACAGGTGCAAGTACCACAGCATATGGCACTGCGACAGGGCGGCGGTCAGCTCAAGTTCGGGGTTCCAGCGTGCCGGATCGCCGCGGAACAGCGGCTCGGAGCTGCCGGCGATGACCGGGCGGCCGCCGGCGCTGACATCGTGCTCCCTGCTATAGGCGCGGTACCCGCTCGTACCGGTGCCGCGGTTGCCCGTCCACACCACCGAGATGTCGTAGCCGTGGATTCTCGGCATGAGTCACCTCCTGCACGGGGAACGATATAGGTCGTCCCGTGCTGTAAGCCATTCGGCTCTGACAACCATCTCTGGCAACGGAAAAGGCAGTTGATGGCAATCTTGCGCAGCCGCCGTGGTCATGCTCATCTCGAGAAACGTTCCTGAAGTCGACATGATATCGCGTCGCCGCGAAAGCGGGCAGTTCGACATCGTCGATGATCACGGGAATGAAACGCCACCCGTCCTCGATCGATTTCTGCATCATTGTGGCGTATTCCTGGCGCCCCCAGCCGCTGGCGACCGATGCCTGGCTGAATACGAGAATACCGACCGCTGACTCACGGATCGCCTGCTCAACCGCGTGGACTAGGACATCGCCAGGCTTGAGGAACACCTCGTCACGCGCAACCCCCGCCCGCCCCGACAAACGTGTGAACGGAGCCGCTGGCGGGCGCAGTTATTCCTCACCCGGCGGCTGGCTCGCGGCTGACCCGGCCACCCACCTGGCCTCAACTTTCGCGAGCCGCCAGTAGCCGATCGCGACGGCCCAGACCACGACGAACAGCCCGGCGATGGCGAAGCCCGCCTTATTAATGTTGAAGTTGGCCATGAAGTCCCAGAACCCGCCGTGGATATGCAGCTCGGCGGACAGCAGCCCGCAAATCTCGATGGTGCCGATGAGGAACGCCACCGCGATGGACAGGCCCGTGATGACCAGGTTGTAATACACCTTCCGGACCGGACGGGCGAACGCCCACCCGTAGGCGAAATTCATGAAGCACCCGTCAGCGGTGTCGAACAACGTCATCCCCCCGGCGAACAGGAGCGGCAGCGACAGCACCGCATACCACGGCAGGCCCCGGGTCGCGGCGGCGGCGGTCGCGGCCAGCAGAAGCACCTCCGTAGCGGTGTCGAACCCGATCCCGAACACGACCCCGACAAAGAACATGTGCCAGGTCCGGGTGATCGAGCGCATGAACCGGCCGAAGAACCGCCACATCAGGCCCCGCGCCTGCAACTGGCGCTCAAGTTCTTCCTCATCAAACAGTCCCCGGCGCATCCCCCGGAAGACCTTCACGATCCCCGTCAGGACCACGAGGTTGAGCGCGGCGATCAAGTACAGGAACGTCGCGGCCAGCGAGGTGCCGATCACCCCGCCGAACGTCTCATAACCGGAGTTCGGATCCACGACCGCGCCGAACACCGCCCGGGCCGCGATAGCCAGCCCCGCGCCGGCCACCATGATGATCGAGGAATGCCCGAGGGCGAAGAAGAACCCCGTCGCCAGCGGCCGGCGGCCATCAGCCATCAGCTTGCGGGTGGTGTTGTCAATCGCCGAGATGTGATCAGCGTCAAAGGCGTGCCGCGCGCCGAGCGTCCAGGCGGTCAGCGCCACACCCAGGCCCAGGCCAAGCCCGGTGAACTGAAAGTGGCGCGGGGCGACCGCGAAGGCGAAGATGCCCCAGCCGCCGACGTTCAGGGCCAGCACCACCAGGCCCATGGCGCTGAGCCGCCCCCGCTCGCCCCTGCTCAGCTTCCATCGGTCCGCTGCGGACGGCTCGGTCCGGGCTGCCATCGGTGCCTCCTCCGGGCGGGAGAACAGGCGGCCCCGGGCGGTACCGGGCGTACCGCCCTTCCTCCGAGGGCTGGTCACGTCGGCGCACAGCCAGGCGACCGGGCTCGTCCCCTCGAAGGGGCTTGACCGTTGCGGGACAGCGCCGGGCTCTCACCGGACTTCGCTGCGCTGAGCGCCGCCCCAGGCTCCGCCGGGGCACAACGGAACGTACAGCCAGGACCCGGTACCCGTCAAGACTGATCAGCTGATCAGATAACAAGGCAATCGTCTGGCAGAATGCCCGCATGCACTTGGTTCCCGCCGAACATGCCGGCCGCCGGATCATCGACCAGGAAAAAGTCTGCGAAGCCATCGACAGCCTCGGCGACCCCGCACACATCACCGCCTGGGCCCAGCGGTTCGCCGTGCTCGCCGACCCCACCCGGCTACGCCTCCTGCTCGCCATCAAAGCCGCCGGCCCCATCAGCGTCTCCGACCTCGCCGTCGCCGCCAGCCTCACCGACGCCACCGCCTCCCAGACCCTCCGCTACCTGCGCGCCAGCGGCACCGTCACCACCCAGCGCGACGGCCGGATCATCCGCTACCAGCTCCACGACCCCGCCATCAGCGAACTCCTCGACTACAGCACCCCATGACGCGCGCCACCACATGGCCAGCCGAGGCGTTCACCCGCAACAACTGACGCCGCATGACCACAGAGGACAATGCCCCTCACGCCGAGCCCGGGCGATGTGGGCGGCATCGGGCAGGATCCGGGGAAGATTCACGGTCAGCGCCACGCAGAGCAAACCTGCGAAGGCCGCCGCGGCGGCGACAGCACCGAGCACGTTAACGCGCACGGAAAGCTTCGCAAACGTAACCCAGGATCGTGCGCTCGGCCGGAGGCAGGCCGCTGGACGGCGTGAACGCCAGGGGATCGGTGAGGAATGCGCCGAGCGCGTCGGCCAGCTTTGACCAGCCCATTCCCCGGTAGTCGTCCAGTAGCTGCCGCATGGCCTGCTGCGCCTCCAGATCTCCGCTCGCAGCGGTGGCAGCCATCGCCATGATCGGCTGCCAGTGCTGACGATGGCCGTCAACGTCGGTCAGCTCCGCCGGTGGCGGCTGGTGTGATGCCCAGGTCAGTGCGTCGGTGACCGAGTCACCCGGAGGCGGGTCCTGCGCGCCGGGTGCGAAGCTGAGCGCACCCGGTTCCGGCCCGGCGGTGACCGGCACCCGGTCCAGCTCGGCCAGCAGCGCCTCGATGTCCACGCCGGTCGTATCCTGCAGCCGCTCGCGCAGTCCGGCGAAGTGGCCCGCAGGGCACGGCGGCCAAGCATGATGGCGTCGGCTGGGTGGCCGCGCAGATGCTCGACGCGGGCGAGCCGGATGAGCACCAGGCCTTGCCGGCCGGTGTCGCCTGGTTCGGAGAATTCGGCCAGGGCGGCGATGATCGGCCTGCTTCAGCAGCCGGGTGAGGCCCACCTGACCGCGTCCCTCGTCCAGGGTGCGCACCAGATTCGTGTACACGAACAGTGCGCCGGGATACAGGTCGGTCCCCTCGGCCGCCCGGACGATCTGGACGTCGTAGGGCAGCAGGCGGCCCGCCGTGGCCGGCGACCCGTCGTGATTGATGGCCCGCTCGCAGGCGCGCGAGGCCTGCTCCCACTCGCCGAGCCGCATCAGGTACGGGACCTCAGCGGTGCACTGCGCCAGTACCCGCTGGTCGGCGGGCCCGGCTGCCTCCTGAGCTTGGCGGTAGTAGTGATCCCAGATGACGTACATGGCCCGGACCGCGTTCCGGTACAGCTAGGCCGGGCTGGCCCTGGTCTTCACCGGGAGATGCCCAAGCTGCACGCACGACACCATGTTCTCGGTCCCATACGCCCGGCCGGACGTAAGCGCCCAGACCGTCCGCGGTGGTTCGGCCACTTCCTTCACCATGCACTGCGAGTGCGGCTACCCCCACCCAGGGCACCCCGACGGCGACAATAGCTGTGGAGCGTATTGGCCGTACGAGGCCGAGCTGTGACCCAGCCGTACGGGCTGGCCAACAAGCGGTGGGCGCAACGCGCCAACGCGATCCAGTTCGGGGAGCTGGCCGCGATACGCGCCACCGCCGGGCAGTGGCGCAACGGCCTGGCCGGGCTGACCGCCCTGCTGTCGGCCGGGACCCTGCTCGCCTCCCCGACTCTGGCCAGCCATCTGACCCCCGGTCCTCAGCTCGCGGTCGGCCTGCTCGCCGTGTCGGGCCTGCTCGCCCTGCTGTACGGCACCTGGCGCGCGATGGATGCGGCGTTCGGGGTGCCAGCCAGGGAGCAGTACATCACCGGTGAGTGGCTGCAAGACTGGGAACACGAGCAGGCGGACCTGGCGGTCAAGGCGCTGACCGTGGCTCGCTGGGCCTTCCTGGCCGGGGTGCTGCTGACGATAGCCGCCGCGGCGACCGCCTACGGGTTCGCCTCCTCCAGCACCGGCGCCGGCACGCTAGCCCGGGTGCAGACCGGGACCGGAGCGTGGTGCGGGCAGCTCGGCTCGGCCGGGCGCAGCATCTCGATCACCGGTGCCGATGGCACCGTGCACCTCATCGCCCCGACGGCGATCCAGGCAATGCAGGTGAAGACCAGCTGCTGACCCCAGCCGGCCGGCGCCGGGCGCCATCCGTTGGTTCAAGGCCACGGAGCGGATAGCCGGCCGGTTCGACCTTATGGGCAGACTTTTGGTGGCCGCCGGTCACATACTGCCCAAAACTCTGCCCGTAGGCGGGATGGCCGGGATCTGAGCCGGCGGTCTTTTCAGGACACCCAACTCGCGATATAACTTGTATCGCGGCACTCTGCTCCGTATACTCGTAGGCGAATATACGGAGCAGGATAACCCTCTCACCCCGGAAACGCGAGGCGCGACAGCGATGGCACGGAGGCGCAAGCTGACCAGCCCGCTCGCCCTGGCCGTGCTGGCCATGCTGATGAGCGGGCCGGCGCACCCGTATCAGATCGCGCGCCTGCTCAAGCACCGCGGCAAAGACGACTCCATCAAGATCCGGTACGGCTCGCTCTACACCGTCGTGCAGGACCTGGAGAGCCGCGGCCTGGTCGAGCCGGAGGGCACCGCCCGTGCGGGCCACCGTCCCGAGCGAACCGTGTACCACATCACCGAGGAGGGGCAGCGCGAGCTGGAGGATCGGCTCCGCGAGCTGATCAGCGAGCCGGTCAAGGAGTACCCGATCTTTACCTCGGTGCTTTCGCTGGTGGCGGTGATCCATCCGGACGAACTGGCCGGGCTCCTGGCGGAACGGCTGCAGGCGCTGGAGATCGAGATCGCGGCCACCACCGGGATCATCGATCACGCCGTCGGCCATCGCCTGCCCCGGCTGTTCCTGCTGGAGACCGAGTACGGGCTCGCGCTGAAGCGGGCCGAGGCCAACTGGGTCCGCGGGCTGATGACGGAACTGGCCGGCGGCACCTTCCCCGACCTGAAGTTCTGGCGTGCCTGGCACGAGACGGGCGAGTTCCCCGCGGAACTGGCCGATACCGACTGGGCCCGTGCCGACCAGGCCGTGCTGGCGCAACGGGAGGCACAGCACCCGCGACGATCCGACGGGGAGGTCAATGCGCCCGGATAGCAGCCAATAGCGACCGACAGCAACAAAAGACACCCCGGCAGGTGCCCCCTCACCGCCAAGATCCGGAGCACCGGGCCGGGGCCGCGACACCGCCAAGCCGATGGCTGGCAGTGCGGCACTTCCCAGGTTACCTGGGATGTCTCCGCCGGCCGGCTTGCGCGCAGCCACGAAACCAGCGACCGGAGGAGCAGTACCGCCATGCCATCTACCGTGGCCAGCCACGCCGCGTCAGCCGCGGCCAGCCCGGGTAACCCGCCCGGGAGAACCAGCAACGCGATCGAGGCCGACGGCCTCGTCAAGATCTACCCGGTCCGCGGGCGTAAGGAAGGCGTCCGCGCCCTCGACGGGCTCAGCATCGCCGTTCCCCGCGGCTCGGTGTTCGGCCTGCTCGGCCCGAACGGGGCCGGGAAGTCCACCACGATCAAGATCCTCACCACCCTGGCGCGGCCCACCCAGGGGACGGCCGTCGTCCAGGGGCTCGACGTGCTCAGGCAGCCGGAGCAGGTACGCCGGGTGATCGGCGTCGTCGCGCAGCATTCCGGCAGCGACCCGATGGCCACCGGGCGGGAGAACCTCATCCTGCAGGGCCACCTATTCGGCATGGGCGGCGAGGCCGTCAAGGCCCGCGCCGATGAGCTGCTGGAGCGGTTCGACCTGGGCGGCGCGGCCGGGCGGCTGGTCAAGACGTACTCCGGTGGCATGCAGCGGCGCCTCGACGTGGCGCTGGGCCTGGTCCACCGCCCGCAGATCCTGTTCCTGGACGAGCCGACGGCGGGCCTGGATCCGGAGGCGCGGACCGCGATGTGGCACGAGATCGCCCGGCTGGCCGGCGGCGAAGGCATGACGGTCCTGCTGACCACGCACTACATGGAGGAGGCCGACCGGCTGGCCGACCGGCTCGCGATCGTGGACCACGGCCGCGTGGTGGCCGAGGGGTCCCCCGACGAGCTGAAGGGTGACCTGCGGGGTGACGCCGTGCACCTGGAGCTGGCATCCGGTTCCGTTCCGGCGCACGCTCGCGACGCGCTGCACCGGCTGCCCGGAGTCCGGGACCTGCGGGTCTCCGGCCGCAGCATCAGCGCGCGCAGCGACGATGGCGCGGCCGCCGTGCCAGGCATCCTCGCGGCGCTGGACCGGGCCGGCGCGCCCGCGGCCGCCGTCACGGTGGCCCGGCCGTCGCTGGACGACGTGTACCTGCGGCACACCGGGCACCGTTACTCATCCGATCGGGCCGATCTGGAGGCGAACCCCTCATGAGCACCACCGAACTGACCGCCGCGCCCGAAATAGGCGGCGCCGCGCCGCGGACCGGGCACATCGCCACTACGCTGCGGCACACCTGGTACCTGTCCGGGCGCCGGCTGCACGCCGTCATGCGCCAGCCGGCCTTCATCGCCGTCGGCCTGATCCAGCCGGTGATCTGGCTGTACCTGTTCGGCCAGCTGTTCCGGCGGGTCATCGACATCCCCGGGTTCGGCGCCAGCGGCTCCTACCTGGACTACCTGATCCCCGGCATCGTCGTGATGAGCGCGATGAACGGCAACATGTGGGCCGGCATGAACGCCATGGAGGAGATCGACCGGGGCACGATGAACCGGTTCCTGGTCTCGCCGGCCCGCCGGGTCGCGCTGATGAACGCGAACGTGGTGGAGCAGGCCGTGACCACCACCGTCCAGACGATCATCATCCTGCTGCTGGGCCTGGCCGGCGGGGCGCGGTACCCGGGCGGCGCCGGCGGCGCGCTGATGGTGATCGTCGCGTCCATCCTCATCGGCGCGGTCTTCGGCGCGCTGTCCAACGCGGTGGGCATGCTGGTGCGGCAGCGTGAGGCGATCATCGGCATCAACGTGTTCTTCATGCTGCCGCTCACGTTCCTGTCCTCGGCGTTCCTGCCGACGTCACTGATGCCCGGCTGGATGCAGGGCATCGCCCGCTGCAACCCGCTCAACTGGGCGGTGCAGGCGGGCCGGTCCGCGCTGAGCGCGAACCCCGACTGGGCCGCGGTGGCCATCCGCGGCGGCGGCCTGCTGGCCCTCGCCGTGGCGTGCGTGACGATTTCGGTGGCCACGTTCCGCTCCTACCAGAAGAGCGTCTGACGGGGGCCGGTGCCGGGGCTCATGGGGCCCGGCACCGCCGGACAGGTTAGGGTCGGATTCGTGCGATTCGCGATCTCGATCCCGCAGAGATGGCCGGACGGCAGCTTCGACCCGGGCGCCTTCGCGGCCTACCTGACGCGCGCCGAGGAACTCGGCTTCGAAAGCGCCTGGACCCAGGAGCAGGTGCTGGGCCCGTCGCCGCGGCTCGGTGCGCTGGAGACGATGACGTTCGCGGCCGCCCGCACCTCCCGGCTGCGGATCGGCTGCTCCGTGTTCGTCAGCCCGCTGCACCAGCCCGTTCAGCTGGCCAAGAGCATCGCCACGCTCGATCAGCTCAGCGGCGGCCGGATCGAGACCGGGTTCGGCACCGGCGGGCACGGTCGGCCGTTCGGCGCGTTCGGCGTCGGCCCGGACCATCTCGTGACGCGGTTCACCGAAGGCCTCGAGGTCATGAAGGCGTGCTGGACTCAGCCGGAGGCCACCGTGAAGGGGCAGTTCTGGCAGCTGGACCGGGCGGCCATGGAACCGAAGCCGGTCCAGAAGCCCTACCCGCCGGTGTGGATCGGCGGCAGCGTGCCGGCCGCGGTGCGGCGGGCGGCCCGGATCGGCGACGGGTTCTTCGGCGCCGGGTCGACCACCACGGCCCGGTTCGCCGGGCAGGTTCAGGTCCTCCGCGCGGCGCTGGCCGAACGCGGCATGGACCACGCCGCGTTCCCGGTGGCCAAGCGCGTCTACATCGCGGTGGACGAGGACGCCGGGCGCGCACGGGACCGGATGGCCGCCGCGCTGATCGACGTCTACGGTGAGGCCTTCGGGTCGAGCCTGCTCCCGGTCGCGGTCTTCGGCCCGCCGCAGGCCTGCGTGGCCGGGCTGCGCGAGGTCGCGGCCGCGGGCGCCGGGCTGATCCTGCTCACCGCGCTGTACGACGAGGCCGCGCAGCTGGAGCGGTTCGCCGCCGAGATCGTGCCCGCGCTGGCCTGACCGCCCAAGGGCCTGATCGCTGCTTCCGGGACGAGACAACGACAATGACAAATGCCTGAGTGCCCCGGAAGAAAACCACAAACGGTTGCATGCGCAATATGCTGGTGCTCGCGCGCATGATTTCGCCGTTACCATTGCAAAAGAGCAACAAGCCGCTGGGGGCGGGGGTGGCCACGCGGCGAGGGCCGGTGCCGGCCAGGCTGGAAACCTCAGCTGATACACCGGCGGCCCGCATTGCTCAGATGTATGAATGACGTATGAATTCGCTGACCCGGGTGCGCATCTCCCGGGTTACCGAAACACCGCTACCGTCATCTCATCGGGAGTTTTCACCGTGACCCACGACCGTCCCGGGCGCGAGGTGCCGACCAGCTCAAAGATCGACACGACCGTGCCGCATTCGGCCCGGATCTGGAACTACTGGCTGGGCGGTAAGGACCACTATCCGGTGGACCGGGAGGCCGGAGACCGGTACCGCGAGGTTTACCCCGGCATCGTGGACACCGCGCGCGCCGGGCGGTATTTCATGGCCCGGAGCGTGCGGTACCTGGCCGGCGAGATGGGCATCCGCCAGTTCCTCGACGTCGGGACCGGCCTCCCCGCCGTCGACAACACGCACGAGATCGCCCAGCGGGTGGCGCCGGAGAGCCGGATCGTCTACGTCGACAACGACCCGCTCGTCCTGGCGCACGCCCGGGCGCTGCTGTCCAGCCGCCCCGAGGGCGCCTGTGACTACGTCGACGCCGATATGGCCTACCCGGACGACATCATCAAGGCCGCGGCGCGGACGCTGGACCTGGCTCAGCCGGTGGCCCTGCTGCTGATGGGCGTGCTCGGCCACATCAGCGAATATGAGGCCGCCCGGTCGGTGGTACGTGGCCTGCTGGGCGCCCTCCCGGCCGGCAGTTACCTGGCCCTCGCCGACAGCATCCGGGTGGGCGAGGCGCACATCGCGGCCGGGGAGGGCTACGCGAAAACCGGGGCGGTGCCCTACCAGCTGCGCACCCCGGAGGAGATCGCCGGCTTCTTCGACGGCCTGGAGCTGGTTCCCCCGGGCGTCGTCTTCCTGCCGGAGTGGCACCCCGATCCGGCTCCGTTCCCCCCCGTCCACGTCGACACGCTGGGCGGGGTCGCGCGCAAACCGGGGGAGCCGTGAGGGCCAGTTCTCCCGGCCGCACCGGCCCCATGCGCGACGACGGGCGGTCGCTCGGCGTCAGCCTCGACCTGGCCGACATCGCCGGGCTGCTGATGGAGATGATCGTTCCGAAGCTCTCGGATGGGGGAGCGGTCTTCATCCTGGAGGGCGGGCACGGCAGTAACAACGGGCAGATCGTGACGCGCAGGCTCGCCAGCCGGTTCGTCCAGTGGGACGGCCACCCGGTCGAGACCGTGCTGCCCGCGGGTGAGGTGTTCGCCTTCCCGGTGGATTCGCCCTACGGCGTGTGCCTGACCAGCGGTACCCCGCAGCGGTTCGCCGGGCCGGACGCGGTGACGATGAAACGGGTCCGGCCCGCGGGCCGGCAGCTTCTCTCCCGCCATTCCGCGTTCCTCGCGGTGCCGCTCACTGCGGCCGGCGACGTGACCGGACTGCTGCTGACCTCGCGCGGCCGCGAACGCGGCCCGTACACCGACGCCGACGTCGCGGCCGTCGCCGGGCTGGCCGAGCGGGCGGGCGCCGGGATCGCGCACGCCGCCGAGTTTGCCCGGCACCGCCGGGACAGCCGGGCCCTGCAGCAGGGCCTGGTCCCCGCGCCGCCGCCGCTTCCCGGCCGGGTCGAGGTCGCCTGGCGTTCCACGCCGGCGCCGGGGGAGGTGGTCGGCGGCGACTGGTGGGACATCGTCACGCTGCCCGGGATGCGGACCGCGCTCGTGGTGGGCGACGTGATGGCGCACGGGCCCGCCGCCGTGATGCTCCTGGCGCAACTGCGGGCCGCCGCGCACACGCTAGCTGATCTGGACCTGCCCCCGGCGGAGATGATGGGGCGGCTGGACCGCAGCGCCGCCGCGCTGACCGGTGGCACCTGCGCGACCTGCGTCTACGCGGTCGTGGACCCCGCCGAGGGGTCGTGCACGATGGCGCTGGCCGGTCACCTGCCACCGGTGGTGGCGCTGCCCGATGGCCGGACCTACGTGCCGCCGTTGCCGGCCGGCATGCCCGTAGGCCTGGGCAACGGGCTGTTCGGCCAGGCCCGGATCAAGCTGTCGCCGGGCACGGTCCTGGCGCTGTACACCGACGGGCTGGTGGAGAGCCGGACCCGCTCGTTCCAGCGGGGCATCCTGGCCCTGCGCACGGCCATCTCCGGTGAGCACGGTGCGCTCGCCGACACCTGTGACACGCTGATCGACTCGCTGCGGCACGACGACGATGTCACCGTGATGCTGGCCCGCATCCCCCGCTGAGCCCGGCCGGCCCAGCCCGGGCAATCCAGGCCGGTCAGCCCAGGCCGGCCAGCACGGTGTCCACCACATCGGCGATGAACGGCTCGTCCAGTGGCGCGTGGCCGTGCAGCAGCCGGTGGTACAGCGGCCCGTACAGCAGGTCGAGGACCACCTCGGTCTTCGTGCTGGCCGGGATCTCGCCCCGTTCCATGCCGCGGCGGAGGATTGCGCCGGCCTCGGCGCGCCGCGGCTCAACGAACCGGGCCCGGTACTCCTGGCCGAAGGCCGGATCGGTCTGCGCCTGGGTGACCAGCGCGGCGATCAGCCGCCCGTACGGGCGGCTGGTGACCAGCCGGGCCCACGGCTGCAGCAGCGCCAGCAGGTCACCGCGCAACGAGCCGGTGTCCGGCTCGCGGGGCTGGCTCGCCGCCGATTCCGCCTGCAGCGCGTCCAGCGCGAGCATCTCCTTGGAGCGCCACCGCCGGTAGATCGTGGCCTTGCTGACCCCGGCCCGCTCGGCCACGGTGTCCATGCTCACCCCGGCCAGGCCGTGCGCCAGCAGCAGGTCCGTGGCCGCCTGCAGGATCGCGGTGCGGGCCTTTTCGCTGCGCGGCCGGCCGGGCCTGGGCGGCTCGGTTGTCAGCTCAGGCCCCCTCGTCCAGTCGCGTCACGGTGTGCGTAGCCTAACTCGCGATCTCCCCGCTGGTCCGGCGGGGCGCCGGCGTACCGAACGGTCAGGACGACGGGGGCATCAGGACCGTGTTGATGATGTAGACGGTGGCGCTCGCGGTCTGCACGTTCCCGCATACGACCTGGGCCCCGTTGACCGTGTAGGCGCCGCCCATCATGGTCGGCTTGACGGTCCCGCCCTCCAGGGTCTTGATCGTCTTACCGGAGGCGAGGTCGGCAGGCGTGTAGCGGCCGGCCGCGACGTGGTAGGTCAGGATCTTGGTGAGCTCGGCCTTGTTCGCCAGCACCGAGTTCAGCGTGGACGACGGGATCTTGGCGAAGGCCGAGTTGGCCGGCGCGAACACGGTGATGTTCGGCGCGGAGTTGAGCGTGTCGACCAGGCCTGCCTTCTTCACCGCGGCCACCAGCGTGGACAGCACGGGGTTGTTGGAGGCGGCGGTGGCGACCGGCGCGGTGGACATCCCGCTGAAGCTGCCGGCCCCGGACGAGGGCACCGACGCGCAGCCGGAGCCGAAGTCGGCCGCCGAGGTCGACCCGGACGGCATGGCCGAGGCGCCGGACGACGCCATCGAGGACGACCCCGACGACGGAGCCGCCGAGGATGAGGCCGACGTGCCGCCGGAACTGCTGCAGGCGGCGGTGCCGAAGGCGAGCCCGGCGGCGACGGCGGATACGGCCAGAATGCGACGATTCACAATCTCTCCTTGAACGGTGGTGTGGGTTCATTTGCGGTGCCCGGCGCGGGCCCGGCGGATATCAGGTCACGGTCACCACCACCGAGTCCTGGCCGGTGCCGCCGCTGGGGAACACGCCCGTACGGCGGGTGGTCTGCGTCGCCCCGGTGCCGTCGGTCGCGCGCACCTGGAGCTGGTGCAGCCCGGGGGTGGCGTCCCAGACCCACACCCACTGCCGCCAGGTGTCGATGCCATCGGCGCTGGCCAGCCGGGCGGCCTGCCACGGGCCGCCGTTCACGCTGACCTGCACCGCCCTGATGCCGCGGTGCGGCGCCCAGGCCACCCCGGCCACCGGCACCCGCCCCGCTTTGACCTGGGCGAGCGGCTTCGGCACGTCGATGCGGGATTCGGTCCTGATCGGCGCCACGGCGGCGTACCCGCGCTGCGTCCAGTAGGCGCGCTGCGCCGCGAACGTGGTCACCTGGAGCCTGGTGACCCACTTGGTGGCCGACGTGTAGCCGTACAGGCCCGGCACGACCATCCGCGCGGGGAACCCGTGCGCGACCGGCAGCGGCTGCCCGTTCATGCCGACGGCGAGCAGCGCGTTGCGGCCGTCCATGATATGGATGCACACCGCTTGCGGCAGCCCCGCCCAGATCCTGGTCCCGAGGAGGGGAGGGACCAGGGCCTGGCGGGTCTCCTGGCCCGGGTGGCGCGCGGCGATCACGCCGCGTTCGAGGCCGTCTACGACGAGCTGAGCGCTCCGGTCTTCGGGATCATCAGGAAGGTGCTACGGGACCCGGCGCAGTCGGAGGAGGTCGCACAGGAAGTGCTGCTTGAGGTGTGGCGCACGGCGTCGAGGTTCGACGCCGGGAAGGGCGGCGCTGTTTCGTGGGTGATGACCATAGCCCACCGCCGCGCGGTTGACCGGGTCCGGTCCGAGACGTCTGCGACCCAGCGGGAGCAGAAGGTCGCGCCGGACCCGGTCAGCGGTCCCGACGACGTCGCCGACATCGTCGAAGCCAGCCTCGAGGGCCAGCGCGTGCGGCGCTGCCTGGACGGCCTCACCGAGATTCAGCGGGAGTCGGTCCGCCTCGCCTACTACGGCGGCTACAGCTATCCGCAGGTGGCGAAGCTGCTCGGGGTCGCCCTCGGCACCGTTAAGACAAGAATCAGGGACGGACTGATCCGGATGCGCGACTGCATGGAGGTGAGCTGGTGAGGCTCCAGCGCCAAGACCTGCACCCCCTGACCGGCAGCTACGCGCTCGACGCGATACCGGGCGAGGAACTCGGCGAGTTCGAGCGCCATCTGGACCGCTGCTCATCCTGCACGGCGGAGGTCCGCGGGCTCCGCGAGACCGCATCCCGGCTCGCGCTGGCTACCGCGGAACGGCCGCCGGCCGCGATGCGGGAGCGGGTCCTGTCCCTCGCGGAGCGCACCCGCCAGCTGCCGCCGCTCACCGACGAACGCCCCGCGCGCCGCGTGGCCACCCGCCAGGCGCGCCGGAGCCGCCGCGTCTGGATTCCGCGGATCTCGGTGGCCGTCGCCGCCGTCAGCCTGGCGGCGGCCGTGGTCCTGGGCATCGACGTCGCGGGCACCCAGAACCGGCTCAATGACGCGCAGAACCAGCTCGGCAGCATCCGCAACCAGCTCGCCAGCGCCGAGGCGCACAACCACGCCATCACGGCGGTGCTGGCTGCCTCCGACGCCCACCTCGTGACCAGCCATACCTCGCGCGGCGGCGCCGTCACCGCGGTCGTCTCGCCGTCGCAGGCGAAGCTGGTCGTGCTCACCTCCGGGCTGCCCGCGCTGCCCCCGTCCAAGGTCTACGAGCTGTGGCTGCTGGGCAAGTCCGTGGCCAAGCCGTCCGGCCTGCTCAGCAGGCCCGAGAAGGGCCAGACCACCCCGGTTCTCGCGTCCGGCCTCGTCCCCGGGTACGAGCTCGGGGTGACGGTCGAGCCGGCCGGAGGCACGCTGACCCCCACCACCGCGCCGATTCTGACCATGCCGCTGCCGGCCTGACCCCCGGGGCAAGCCGCGAACTTAATATAACTCTTTGTGATCAATCGGCCGGTAGCGCAGCCCGTCCATGAGCAGGTCCAGTAGCCGACGCGCCTGGTCGCGTTGCGCGGGCTCGCCGGCGGCCAGCGACACGCCGCTCAGGCTGGCCAGGACGTCACCCGGCTCGACGTCGCCCCGGATGGTCCCGGCCGCGGCGCCCGCGCCGAGCAGTGCCGTGATCGCGCCGAGAAGCCGTCCCATGGTCTCCGCGAACGGATCCCCGCCGGACGCGATGACCGCGCGCAGCGCATCTGCCATGCCGCGTTTGGCCGTCATGTAGTCGATGAACCGGTCCATCCACATCCGGGTCGCGTCGTCCGGCGGCGCCGCCCGGAGCAGGCCCGCCGCCGCGTCACACAGCCGGCCCAGCTCGTTCCGGTACGCCGCCTCGACCAGCGACTCCCGGGTGGGGAAGTGGCGGTACAGCGTGCCGATGCCCACGCCCGCGTCCCGGGCGATCGATTCGAGGGTGACGTCCGGTCCTTCCTCGGAGAACGCACGGACGGCCACGGCGAGCAGCCGCTCACGGTTCCGCTGGGCGTCAGCGCGCAGCGGCCGGCCACCGTCAGCGGGCATCCCGCTCCTTCCCGGCTGTCCGGCCCGTAAGGCTGCAAGATCGGAGGGCTCTCCGCTTTATGCTAACGGGCGCGTATCGGGTGACGCCCGTTCCGCCGGGGCGCGCGGGGGGTGCTGCCGCGCGCCCCCGGGCGTTCCTCCCGATCTTGTCCTCCCGGTCTTGGGCAGGTTCTGCGGCTGGAACCGCAGAAACGGCGCATGAATGGATGGGGCTGATCATGGAAAGTGGACGGCGGGCCGTGTTTCAGAAGTGACTGAGGAACACGGCCTAACCCAGGTACGCGGCTGAGATCTTCTTCGGCGCGCACATCCGCCACGCGTCGATGACCAGTTCGCGCATCTCGTCCGGGCTGAGCGCCGCCATCCGCGCATGTACCCAGTTGAACCGCTGATCCGAAAGGCGCGGCAAGGTGAACTTCCCCGGTTCGGCGGCGATGAGCGCGGCGCGTTCCTCCCTCGGGAACCCGAAGCCCATCGTGGTCTCGTCCGGGGAGATCGAGACGTAGACGACCCGGCCGACCCGGAACTTCACGTGGTCCCTGATCAGATGTTCTTCGGTGCGGGGGAGCGGGGCCGCCACCGACCGCACGTCGGCCGCCGTGATCACGCGATGAGCTTAGTTCAGCGCCGTACCGCAACGGGAATGAATGGCGTCCCGGTGATCTTTACACGATGGCGCCCGCGCGGCCGGGTGGGCTGGGATAGTTATTCGCGACTGCCGCTGGGTACAGTGAGCGTTGCGAAGGGGAGTAGCTCCATCGCCGGGACGCCGACAATCTCGGTCCGCCGTACGCGGGCCCGGTGCCCGGGGGCAATGGTGCCTGAGTGAGACCTTCGGCCGCAGCGAGGAAGTGATGAGCTGCCGTGCCGGAGGACCGCCTGATCCCCCGGTCGGCCCGACCGGATAGGGGCATCGCGGATGAGCCTAGCCGCCATCATCATGTCGTTCCTTATTATCCTGCCGGCCGAGCTCCCGGACAAAACGGTTATTGCGTGCTTTGTTCTCGGCAGCCGGTACCGCCCTGGTTACGTGTTCGCCGGGGCCGCCGCCGCGTTCGCCGTGCAGGTCGCGCTGGCGGTCACCGTGGGTGGCCTGCTGACCTTGCTGCCGCACAAGCCCACGCAGATCGTCGTGGCGGCCCTGTTCGTCGCGGGCGCGATCATACTGTTGCGGCACAAGCCCGCGGCCAGCGACGAGTACGTGGCCGAGCACCGCGCGCGGCGGACGTTCCTGCCGGTCGCCGCCACCAGTTTCGCCGTCGTCTTCGCCGCTGAGTTCGGTGATCTCACCCAGATCGTGTGCGCCAATCTGGCCGCCAAGTACCACGACCCGCTGTCGGTCGGCGTCGGGGCGGTGGCCGCCCTGTGGGTGGCGGCGGCCCTGGCCATCGTCGGAGGCCGCGGCCTGCTGAAGGTGATCCCGGTCAAGTGGCTCAGCCGCGGCGCCGCCGGGGTCATGCTGGCCCTGGCCGGTTTCACCATCGCCGCCCTCTTCTGACGTTTGCCTCTGCTTATGGCCTGCCTCTGCTTATGGCCTGCCGCGCGCCTGCTACCGCCGCGGCTGGCCGGCCCGGCCCGGCCGCGGCGGTAGCAGGCGCGTTGCCGCCGGCGTGCCCCGCTCAGGCGTGCGTGCCGTAGGGGATTTCCGGGGCGGTGGCGGCGATTTCGATGAGCCGGTTGTATTTGGCGGTCCGCTCGCCGCGCGCGGGCGCCCCGGACTTGAGCTGGCCGCAGCCGCTGCCCACGGTGAGGTCGGCGATGAAGGAGTCTTCGGTTTCGCCGGAGCGGTGCGAGACGAACTGCCGGTAGCCCGCCTCGCGGCAGATCGCCATCGCCTCTTGCGTCTCGGTCACCGTGCCGATCTGGTTCAGCTTGATCAGCGCCGCATTGCCGATGCCGCGGCTGATCGCGGTGGTGATGATGGCCGGGTTCGTGCAGAAGATGTCGTCGCCGACCAGCTCGGTGGTGTGGCCGAGGCGTGCCGTCAGCGCGATCCACCCCTCGTCGTCGTCCTCGCCGAGCCCGTCCTCGATGGAGTGCACCGGGTAGGCCGCCACGATGCCGGCCAGCCGCTCGATCAGGCCGGCGCTGGTCAGCAGCTCGCCGGCGACCCGGTAGCGGCCGTCCGGCTGGCGGAACTCGGAGGCGGCCGGGTCCAGGGCGATCGACACGCCGCTGGGGCCAGCCGGGTAGCCGGCGTCCTCGATGGCCTGGACGAGCAGGCGGAGGACGTCTTCGGGCTGGTCGATCTCGGGGGCGAAGCCGCCCTCATCACCCAGGCCGACCGACAGTTTCCGGCTGACCAGCTCGCGGCGCAGCGCGGCGTAGACCTCAGCGCCGGCCCGGACGGCCTCGGCCATCGACGGCGCACCCAGCGGCGCGACCATGAATTCCTGGAAGTCCAGCGCGTTCGCGGCGTGCGCGCCGCCGTTGAGCACGTTGAAGTGCGGCGCCGGCATCCGCGCCGCCACCCCATCGGGGTTCAGCCACTGCCACAGCGGCGCCCCGGCCGAGGCGGCCAGGGCGCGAGCGAGCGCCATGGAGACCCCTACGGTGGCGTTGGCGCCGAGCCGGCCCTTGTTCGGCGTCCCGTCCAGGGCAATCACCGCCTGGTCGACCTCGGCCAGGGAAGACCACGAACGGCCGCGCAGCAGATCGGCGATCTCGGTCTGCACGGCGCCGACCGCGCCGAGGACCCCCTTGCCCTCATAGCGCCCCTTGTCGCCGTCGCGCCGCTCGACCGCCTCCAGCGATCCGGTCGACGCACCAGAAGGCACCCCCGCCCGGGCGATCGTGCCGTCGCCGAGCTCAATGGTCACCGCCACCGTGGGACGTCCTCGTGAATCAAGAATCTCCAGTGCCGACAGGTTCGCGACATCAAACGTCATCTTCAGCTCCCGTGGTCCGCTCTGCGCTGGTCCGATTTGCCGTGGTCCGCGACCGTGCGGGCCGTGGTCCCGTTGCGCATTGTCGTGCCCCGGACGGCGCCCGGAAAGTGACGTAGTGCCCTTCTTCAGGGTCTTTTTGATGCACACCGCTCAGCGGCGGGGTCAACCGGAGCTGCGCTCGATGGTCTCGGCCACCCGGCTGATCGTCGGCCAGTGCGTGGCTACGACGCGGAGCAGGCGCACCTCGCTGTCCAGATCGGCCCCCGCCACGAACTCCCGGTACGCACGCGGATCGCCGCCCCCGGTCCGGGGCTCCCCGCGCAGTTCGGCCCGCCGGGCCAGTTCCAGCCGGGTGGCCGCCGCGACCATGGCCGCATCGGCAGCCGACAGGGGACGCCGCCCCGCCGCCGTCCGCACCGTCTCCTCGATGCCGGGCACGTCGACAGGATTCAGCGCCATGTACCCGTCGCGGATCTCGATGACCCGCCGGTACAGCCGCATTCGCAGGTCACGGGGGTCGATGCGGTCGGTCCACCCCCGGACCGGATCCAGCGCGATGCCGGGGACCGCCTGGTACAGGCCAGCCCACAGCGGATAGAGCGTGCGCAGCGACCGGTAGAGCCATATCTGGCGGACCGCGGGCCAGTTCTGCGTGGCGGGCAGCACCCCGCCCGCGGCCACCAGCACGATGAGCGCGCCGAACAGGGCCTGGATGATGCCGGGGGCGGTGCGGATGAACGGTCCCTGGACCCCGGCCGCGTGCGCGGCGACCACGGCGGTGCCATAACCCAGATAGGTGAGCCCGGCCACCATGCCGGCGGCGAGCAGCCGCAGGCCGCCGCCGAGCGGCGAGCGGCCGGCGGTCCGGCCGTACCGCCAGGCGAGCCGGGCGATGATCACGAAGGTGGTGCCGAGGTAGACCGCGAAGATCGCCCAGTAGGCGAGGACTTCCGGGTGGGCTGCGTACTGCATCGGGAAGTCGGCGTACAGCGCGAGGTTCGTGGGCTGGGTACGAGCGGGCGAGATGGCGAACAAGCCGGTCAGGCAGATGACCGTGAACGCGGCCACGGCCGTGGTCCGGGCCGCCGACCAGCGCGCCCGCTGCTGCTCGGTGCCGAAGATCGCCACCGCGCAGTACCGGGCCAGGGTGGCGGCGACGATGCCCAGAACGTGCTGGGCGAGGTCGGCCGCGTTCGGCAGCCCGGCGGCCGTGTCCAGCCGGGCGCCGATCGCGGTCAGGTCGAGGGTGCCGATCGCCGCCAGGAGCAGCATCGTGAGCCAGACCGCGCGCCTGATCGGGGCGCGGCGCTGCGAGGGGAACTGCGTGAGGACAGCGATCCAGAGCACCGTGACCGCGATGGTGCTCAGGGTCACGGGTCCATCCCCAGCGCCAGGCCGGCCCGCCGCAGGATCCGCGCCTCCGCCTCCGAAATGTCCAGGACGGGCATGACGGCGGCCGCCCGCTGGGGCTTGGTGAGGATCAGCGAAGCGAGCAGTTCTGCCTCCCGCTCCTGCTCCGACTGGTAGCTGGCGCGGCTCAGCACCGTCCTGACCATGGCCGGTGACAGGTCCGGGAACAGCCGCCCGATCAGGTCGTTCTCGGGCAGCGCGGCGGCGTCGTGGCCGCAGATCATGTGGGCCAGCTCGTGCAGGACAATGTGCTGGCGATGCAGCGGGCTGGTGTCCTCTTCGACGAAGATCCAGTCGTCGTCATCGGTCGCGATCCAGATCCCGCACGGCCTGACCCGGGCCGGCGGCCCGGGGATGCGGCGTACGTGCAGCGGCCGTCCCCGCCGCGCACTGACCGCCTGGCAGAGCTCAGCCAGGTCGAACGGATCCGGCAGCGCCATATGCCGGAGCCGGCGCTCGCAGCGCCGGCGGAGCTTATCCATCGTGATGCCTCCGGGGCCGGTGAACGTCCGGCCCCGCGGGGGCGTCACCGCCGGACAGGCCGGCGTCAGCCGCGGACCCGGCTTCCGTGGTCTCGGGATCGGCGTCCGGTTCCAGGCCCTCGAGGCGGCGGGCGTGGTCGATCACGACCTGAACGGCGGCCAGGCTTTCCACCGACAGCCCGGCCGCCCGCAGCGCCACGCTGCGCACGGACGCGTCGCGCATCGCCGCCAGCAGACTGAGCTGCGCGTCAACGACCTCTGCGGCATCGTCGTCGAAGAAGTAGGCCGGGCTGACACCGAAGAAACGGGCCAGCGCGGCGAGGTGGTTCCTGGTCGGGTTGTCCCGGAGACCCTTGCGCAACTGCCAGAGGTAGGTGGCCGAGATCGTGGGGCCGCCTTCGCTGCGGATGGCGTCGGCAACCTCCTGGTAGCTGTACTCGCCGCGGCCCCCCGGACGGACGGCCCGGAACAGCCGGTCGAGTTTGCGCGCCAGGGACGGTGGCGGCCGCCGCGTGTCACCCGCCGGCATCAGAATTCCTCCCGTTGTCTGCGCTCCGGCTCATGCCGTTCGCGCGCCCTCTGCAGCGCCGGCCATGTGCCCGCATTACCCTTCGGTAGCGTAATCGTTCCGCCCCGGGGCCGGCACCCGATCATCGCACCTGTATCCGGATTGCCCCGGCGGCGCCCCGGAGCGTGATCCCCGCCCGGTTTCGCGCCGCCGCCGGCCAGAGCCTCCGCCGCCCGCCGCCGGCCGGGACCGCGGTCCACGGCTTAGGGCAGAGTTTTCGGCAGCATTTGCCGTGAAAACTCTGCCCGTAAGTGCCGGGAAGCGGATCACCGGCCTGCCCGCTCCCGGCGCGGCCTGGGCCGATTCCGCTGGTCAGCCCCTAGTTTGATCAGCGGAATCCGGGAAATCCTGGCCCCTGCGCATCGCCTCGGATGGGTGCACGCTACGATGACTTGCATCGTTTGTGCATCGTTTCGCGCGGTACGGGCAGTTACGTTCCCGTGCGCTCGCCCGCGAGATCGGAGGCCGTATGCAGGTGGGTCAGCTTCTGGGTGAGACTCCAGGGCCAGCCGGGGTGGCTGGATCCGCCGTGCCTGCCGCGCCCTCCGCACCGCACGGGCCCGCGATTCCGCTCCGGCCGCTCGGCCCCGGGCGTACCGGCCGGCCCGCCGAGCCCACGGCACCCAGCGCGCCCGGCCGGCCTGTCCGGCCCGCCGAACAGCACCTGGATCGCTGGCTCGCCGATGTCCGGCACCGGGTCGCCGGCGTGCTCGCGGCGTTCGTGCGGGACCGCTGCGCGGAGCACGTGCACGACGTGCCCGGCGCGCAGTTCGTGACCGACCTGCTCGGTGAGTTCGTGGCCGGGGGCAAGTTCGTCCGCTCCACCTTCACCTACCTGGGCTGGCTGAGCGGTGCGGGAGAGAGCGAGGCGGCCCGGCGCGCCGCGGCCAGCACGGAGCTGCTGCACGCGTTCGCCCTGCTCCAGGACGATGTGATGGACCGGTCGGGGCTGCGCCGCGGCCAGCCGGCCGTGCACCGGCGGCTCGCCGACTGGCACCGTGCCCAGGGACTGACCGGCCCCGCGGACCATTTCGGCGAATCGGCGGCGATCCTGCTCAGCGATCTCTGCCTGGTCTGGGCCGAGCAACTGCTGCGCGACAGCGGCCTGAACGCGCCGGCGCTGGCCCGCGGCTGGCCCCGGTACGACACCCTGCGCGGCGAGCTCGCCGTGGGCCAGTTCGCCGACCTGGTTAACGATGCCCGCGCCATCCCCACCCTGAACGAGGTGCTCGACGTGACCCGGCGCAAGTCCGGCAACTACACGGTGCGCCGCCCGCTGGAACTGGGTGCGGCCCTGGCCGGCTGCGACGAGCATGTCCTGGCCGTCCTCGGTGAATACGGTGAGCTGGTCGGTGAGGCGTTCCAGCTGCGCGACGACGTGCTCGGCGTCTTCGGCCAGCCATCGGTTACCGGCAAGCCCAGCGGCGGCGATCTGCGTGAGCGCAAGGCGACGAGCGTGGTCGTGCTGGCCGGGGAGATGGCGACACCGCGCCAGCGGGACGCGCTGGCCCGGCTGTCCGGCCGGGAATCCCTGGATGATGGCCACGTTGACCAGTGGCGCCGGCTGATCGCGGAGACCGGGGCCGCCGCCCGGATCGAGCAGATGATCCACGGCCGGGTGGCGGCCGCGTGCGACCGGCTGGCAGGCAGCGGGCTGAACGATTTCGTGCTGAGTGCGCTCCAGGATCTTGCGATCCGCTACACCGACCGGGCCCGGTGACCGGGTGCGGACCGTAAACGGCGCGGTCGGCCGCGTGGTGGTCGCCGGGGCCGGGCTCGCCGGGCTGGCCGCGGCGCTGCACCTGGCCGGGCGTGGCCGCGAGGTCACCGTCATCGAGCGGGCGGCGACGCCGGGCGGCCGGGCCGGCCGGATGGATGCGGACGGGTTCCGGATGGACACCGGCCCCACCGTGCTGACCATGCCAGACCTGGTGGCCGAGACGCTGGCCGCGGTGGGGGAGAGCCTGGACGGGCGCCTGGACCTGATCCGGCTGGACCCGGCCTATCGCGCCCGGTTCGCCGACGGCAGCGAGCTTGACGTGCACACCGACGCCGACGCCATGGCCGAGGCGGTCGCCTCGTTCGCCGGGCCGGCCGAGGCGGACGGCTACCGGCGGCTGCGCGGGTGGCTGACCGAGCTGTACCGGCGCGAGTTCGGCCAGTTCATCGCGGCCAACTTTGACTCGCCGTTGGCGCTGGCCACCCCGGGCCTGGCCCGGCTGGCCGCACTGGGCGCGTTCCGCCGGCTGGAGCCCGCGATCGGCCGGTTCATCCACGACGAGCGGCTGCGCCGGGTGTTCTCCTTCCAGTCGCTGTACGCCGGGGAGGCCCCGCGGCACGCGCTGGCCGTCTACGCCGTCATCGCCTACATGGACACGGTGGCCGGGGTGTACTTCCCTCGCGGTGGCATGCGCGCGCTGCCGGACGCGCTGGCCGGGGCGGCCGAATCGGCCGGAGTCCGGTTCTGCTACGGCAGCACCGTGACCGCGCTGGAACGGGCCGGGTCGCGGGTCCGGGCCGTGCAGACCGACACCGGGCTGCGGGTCCCCTGCGACGCGGTGGTTCTCGCGACCGAGCTGCCCGCCGCCTACCGCCTGCTCGGCCGGACGCCCCGCCGGCCGGTGCCGCTGCGGCCCGCGCCGTCCGCGGTGGTCGTGCACGCCGGGGCCGGGCGCCGCTGGCCGGGCGCGGCGCACCACAGCATCCTGTTCGGTGACGCGTGGCAGGACACGTTCCGGGAGATCATCACCGAGGGACGGCTGATGAGCGACCCGTCCCTGCTGGTGACCCGGCCGACAGCGACTGACCCCGGGCTGGCCCCGGACGGTTCCGACCTGTTCTACATCCTGGCGCCCGCCCCCAACCTGGCGCGCGGCCGGATCGAATGGGATGCCACCGGCGGCGCCTACGCCGATCGGCTCGCCTCCCTCGTGGACAAGCGGCTGCTGCCCGGCCTGGACGCGCAGATCACCATGCGGCGGGTGGTCACGCCGGCCGACTGGGCCCGCGAGGGCCTGGTCGCGGGGACGCCCTTCTCCTTCGCGCACTCGTTCCTGCAGAGCGGGCCGTTCCGGCCCGGCAACATGCCGCGCGGCACGGACAACGTGGTGCTGGCCGGCTGCGGCACCGTGCCCGGGGTGGGGGTGCCGACCGCGCTGATCTCGGGCCGGCTGGCGGCGGACCGGATCACCGGGCCGGTGCGGGCCAGGGCCGTCGTGCCGGCCGTAAGGCCGGCCGGGAAGGTGGCCGGGAGGGCGGCGTCATGATCGGCGCCGAACTGGACGCGGCCGGCCTGACCGATCCTCGGCTCCGTTCGGCCTACCAGCGCTGCCGGGACCTGAACGCCCGGCACGGCAAGACCTACTACCTGGCCACGAAGCTGCTCACCCGGGCGCAGCGGCCGGCCGTGCACGCCCTGTACGGGTTCGCGCGCTGGGCCGACGACATCGTCGACACCACGCCGCCCGGCGCCGGCCGGGATCAGGTCGCCGCCGGGCTCACCGAGCTGGCCGAAGGCCTCTTCACGGGCCTGCGGAACGGTCACAGCGACGACCCGGTGCTCGCGGCGGTGGTGGACACCGCCCGCCGCTACCGGATCGACCCGGCCCTGTTCGAGGCGTTCATGCACTCGATGCGGATGGACCTGGAGGTCACCGGCTACCCCGACCGTGCCGCGCTGGACACGTACGTATACGGCTCGGCCGAGGTGATCGGGCTGCAGGTGCTTCCGGTGCTGGGTACGGCTGGGCCAGCCGCCGAGGCCGCCCCGTACGCGGCCGCGCTGGGCAAGGCGTTCCAGCTGACGAACTTCCTCCGTGATGTGGCCGAAGACCTGGACCGGGGCCGGGTCTACCTGCCGGCGGACGAGCTCGCCGCGTTCGGCGTGGACCGCGCCCGGCTGGAGTGGTGCCGGGCGCATCAGCGCACCGATGCCCGGGTGCGCGCCGCACTGGCCGCCCAGCACGCCAGCACCCGCGCCATCTACCGGTACGCCCGCGACGGGATCGCGCTGCTGAATCCGGTGTCCCGGCCCTGTGTGACGACGGCCCTGATGCTGTATTCGGAGATCCTGGACCGCATCGAGGCGGCGGACTTCGCGGTGTTCGCGCACCGGGCCCGGGTCGGCCAGCTCCGCCGGATACAGGTCGCGGTCCCGGCCCTGGCCCGCGCGATGTGGGCCCGCCGCGGCCCGGGCGGCCCGCGTAGCCAGGGCGGCCCGCGCGGCCAGCGGGCCATGAGCGGCCCGGGTACCCTCCGCGCCGTACCCGCCGCGGACCGCGTGGCGGGAACGGTGGACGTTGCCGCGATGGACGCGACGGGGGCGGAAACCGGGAGCGCCGGCTGACATGGACCACTACCAGTACCTGATCCTGATGGGTGCCTGCCTCGGGGTCACCGCGCCGCTGGAACTGTTCGGCGCGCGGGTCTACCGGCGCCCGGCCCGGCTGGCGCGGGCCGTCCTGCCCGTGGCCGGGGTCTTCCTGGTCTGGGACGCGCTGGCCATCGCCGGGGGGATCTGGACGTACAACCCGCGCTACGTGACCGGGCTCCGGCTGCCGTTCCGCATCCCGGTCGAGGAGCTGGTGTTCTTCCTGGCCATCCCGGTGTGCGGGATCCTGACCTACGCCTGCGTGCAGGCCCTGGGCGGCCGCAGGCGCGCGCGGCGTTCCCGGGCCGTGCCGCGCCCCGCCCCGGCCGCCCCGGCGGAACGGGCCGAACGGGCCGAACGGGCGGAACGGGCGGAACGGGCGGAACGGCGGTGACCGGGCTGGGGTACACCGTGCCCGCCGTGCTCGCGGTGGCCGCGGTCTGTGCGTGGGAACTGGCCTTCCTGCGCACCGGGCTCTTCCGCCGGGCCAGCTACTGGGTCGCCATGGCAATCGTGCTGGCCTTCCAGATCCCGGTCGACGGATGGCTGACCAAACTGTCCGCCCCGGTGGTGCGGTACGCGCCGGGGCAGATGACCGGCCTGCGGTTTCCCTGGGACATTCCCATCGAGGATTTCCTGTTCGGGTTCGCCTTGGTCACGGCGGCGCTGCTGCTGTGGGAGCACCAGGGCCGCCGGCGGGCAGGCCCCGGCCCGGGCCGCCGGTCCCGTCCGGGCCGCCCCGTACCGGGACGGCCCCAGCCGGAAGGGGAGCCGCGGTGACAACCGACGCCGTACTGCGCCGCCAGGACGTCCCCGCGGCCTTCGACGGCGGGGCGTCCGCGTACGACCGCCTGGTCGGCGCCAATCCCGGGTACCACGCGCACCTGCGGCTGTCGGCCCGCCGGATGCGGCTGCCCGGTAACGGCCGGGGGCTGCGCCTTCTCGACGCGGGCTGCGGGACCGGCGCGTCGACCGCCGCCCTGCTCGCCGCTGCCCCGCACGCGCAGATCGTGGCGATCGACGCCTCGGCGGAGATGCTGGCCCAGGCCCGGGCCAAACCATGGCCATCGTCCGTCCGCTTCGTGCACGCCCCCGTCGAGGAGCTGGCCGCCGCCGGGATCCGGGGCCCGTTCGACGGCATCCTGGCCGCGTACCTGATCCGCAATCTCGGCGATCCCGACGCCCAGCTCCGCGCGCTGCGCGGCCTGCTGCGCCCCGGCGGCACACTGGCCGTGCACGAGTACTCCGTGCGGGATTCGGCTCGGGCCCGCGCGGTATGGCGCGCGGTCTGCTGGAGTGTCATCATCCCGTCCGGCCGCCTGGCCACCGGCGACGCGACGCTGTACCGCTACCTGTGGCGCGGCGTCGAGGGCTTCGACGGGGCGAAGCGCTTCCGGCGGCGGCTGCGGGAGGCCGGCTTCACCGGGGTGCACAGCGAGACGATGACCGGCTGGCAGCGCGACGTGGTGCACACGTTCCTGGCCACCGCGCCGGCGGGCGCCGGGGCCACCGCGCCGGCGGACGGCGAGGGGGCCCGGTGACCGCGCCGGGTGGCCGGGACCGGCGCGCGGTCCGGCACCGGGCTCCGGATGGCGCGCCGGACGCGAGCCTGCTCCCCGGGCGGCCGCACGCGATCGTCGTGGGCGCCGGCATCGCGGGCCTAGCCGCCGCGGCGGGCCTGGCCGAGCGGGGAGTGCGGGTCACGGTGGCCGAGCGCCAGCCGTACCTCGGTGGCCGGGTGGGCGGCTGGGCGGAACCAGCGCCCGAAGCGCCCGCCGGGTCTGGCGGGCCTGGCGGCGACGGGGCCACCCTGCCGATGAGCCGCGGCTTCCACGCGTTCTTCCGCCAGTACTACAACCTGCGCGCACTGCTGCGGCGGGCCGATCCCGGCCTGCGCCGGCTGGTCCCGCTGACCGACTACCCGCTGGTCGACGCGCGGGGGCGGCAGGACAGCTTTCGCGGGCTGCCGCGGACCCCGCCGTGGAACGCCCTCGCCTTCGCGCTGCGCAGCCCCACCTTCCGGCCCGCCGATCTGCTCGCGCTGAACGCCGCGGCCGCCGCCCCGCTGGCCGCGGTGACCGTGCCGGGCATTTACGAGCGGCTGGACAACGTCGACGCCGAGACGTTCCTGCGCCGCATCAACTTCCCGCCGGCCGCCCGGCACCTGGCCTTCGAGGTGTTCTCGCGCAGTTTCTTCGCCCCGCCCGGCCAGATATCGGCCGCCGAGCTGGCCACCATGTTCCATGTCTATTTCCTCGGTTCCAGCGAGGGGCTGGTGTTCGACGTCCCCGACGCCGGATTCGACACCGCGCTGTGGGCGCCGCTGCGCGACTACCTGATCGCCCGGGACGTGACCTTCCGTACCGGCATCGACGTCACCGCACTGGAACGCGCCGCTCCGGGACGGTTCCGCGTGCACACCAGCGGCGGCGGGCGGCTCGAGGCTGCCGGGGTGGTGCTGGCCACCGACGTGGCCGGGCTGCGGACGATCGTGGCGAACTCCCCGGATCTGGCCGGCGCGGCCTGGCGGGACCGCGTCGCCGGGCTGCGCACCGCGCCGCCGTTCCTGGTCCAGCGGCTGTGGCTGGACCGCCCGGTCGACGCCGGCCGCCCCGCGTTCCTGGCCACCAGCGGCCTCGATCCGCTCGACAACATCAGCGTGCTGGATCGCTACGACCGGCAGGCCGGGGACTGGGCCCGGCGCCACCATGGCTCGGTGATCGAGCTTCACGCCTACGCCGCGCCCGCCGATCCCGCCCTGGGCAAACGGACCGTCGAGCGGCTGCACGCGCTGTATCCGGAGACCGGCGCGGCGCGGACCGTCGCCGAGTCGGTCCTGTGGCGCGAGGACTGCCCGCTGGCCGGAGTGGGGGACTTCGCGCGGCGGCCCCGGGTGGTCACGCCGTTCCCCGGGCTGGTGCTCGCGGGCGACGGTATCCGCATCGACCTGCCGGTAGCGCTGATGGAACGGGCGGCCAGCACGGGCTGGCACGCGGCGAACTGCCTGCTCGCCCGGTGGGGCCTGGCCGGCCACACGCTGTACTCCGTCCCGACCCGGGGCCGGCTGGCCCCGCTGCGCTGGCTGGCGGCGCGTGCCGCGGACCACCACTCGCAACGGGAGGGGATGCGCTGATGAGCACGCCGGATACACCGGGACGCATCGCCCGCCGGTGGCCGCGGCGCTGGCCGTTTCGCCCGCTCCCGAAGGCGGCATGGGCTGGCCAGCCGCCCACGTACGCGGCTGCGCGGCCCGCGCTGATCGAGGCGGCGGTCAAGCGGGCCCAGGCTCGCCCCGCCGGTAACTGGTTCGTGCTCGCGGCCAGCCGCCAGATCCGCGGGGACCGCCCGTTCGGCACCAGCGTGGCCGGGACCGAGGTCGTGGCGTGGCGGGACACCAGCGGGCGGCTGGTCGCCGGGCCGGGCGCGTGCCCGCACCTGGGTGCGCCGCTGGCGCTGGCCAAGGCGGACCGCGGCGCGCTGGTCTGCCGATGGCACGGGCTGCGGGTCGGTCCCGGCGAGGGTGCGGGCTGGCGGCCGCTGCCGGTGCACGACGACGGGGTGCTGGCCTGGGTGCGGCTGGACGCGGCCGGCGGTGAGGCGCCGCTGGCGGCGCCGGTGGTGCCTGCCCGGCCTCCGGTGCGCACCAGCGTGGCGTCGGTGGCTACGCTCGTCGGAGTGTGCGAGCCGGCGGATATCGTGGCCAACCGGCTCGACCCCTGGCACGGCTCGTGGTTCCACCCCTACTCGTTCAGCCGGCTGTCCGTGCTGTCCGCGCCGGGTGAGGTGGACGTCGCGGAAGAGGAGGACCGGTTCCTGGTGTCGGTGACGTTCCGGGTCGCGCCCGGGCTCGGTGTGCCGGTCCGGGCCGAATTCAGCTGTCCCGGGCCGCGGACCGTGGTGATGCGGATCACCGACGGCGAGGGAGCCGGCAGCGTGGTCGAGACCCACGCCACCCCGCGGGGCCGTGACGCCGACGGGCGTCCCCGTACCGCCGTCATCGAGGCCGTGATCGCCGAATCCGGCCGGCCGGGGTTCGCGTACGCGCGGGCCGTGGCGCCGGTGCTGCGGCCGGTCATGCGGCGCGCGGCCGCCCGGCTGTGGCGGGACGACCTCGCCTACGCCGAGCGCCGCTACCAGCTGCGGTCGATGTGAGGCGGAATGGGATCAGCATCAGGGTCAGCGTGGACCGCGGGGCAGGTCGCCAAGCACCTCGGCATCGCGGAGTCGACGCTCCGCTCGTGGCACCGCCGGTACGGCATCGGGCCGCAGGGCTCTGAGCCCGGCCGGTACCGCCGCTACGGCGAGGACGATGTCGCCCGGCTGCGCCGCATGCTGGACCTGATCGGCCTGGGCATGCTCGCATCCGACGCCGCCCGGACCGTGCAGGCCGGCGATGCGGAACCCGTCACCGCCGAACGGGACGTGGCCGCCGTGGTCGCCGCGGCGCGGGCCTCCGACGCCGAACGGTGCCGGATCGTCCTGGACAGCGCGCTGGCCCGCCGGGGCGTCATCGCCGCCTGGGATGAGGTGTGCCGCCCGGCGCTCGCGGCCATCGACGCCGATCAGCGCGCCGACCCCGACTGCATCGATATCGAGCACGGGCTGTCGTGGGCGCTGCTGGGGGCACTGCACCGGACCCCGCGGCCGCCCGTCGCGCCGGGCGCGACTCTGGTGCTGCTCGCCTGCGTCGAGGAGGAGCACCATTCCCTCCCGCTCGCGGCGCTGTCCGCGGCGCTCGCCGCCTGCCGGGTACCGGCGCGCATGCTGGGCGCCGCAACCCCGACGGCGAGCCTGGTCCGGGCGGTACGGGACACCGCGCCGGGAGCTGTGGTGCTGTGGTCGCAGCGGCCGGACACCGCCGCCGCGGACGCCGTGCAGGCCGTGGCGCCGGAACCGGTCCGGGTGTACACTGCCGGCCCCGGCTGGCCGGCCGCCTCACCCGTGGACGTCCGGCACCTGGAAAGCCTCCAGGATGCGATCGACGTGCTGGCCGGGCCGTCACCGGGCACCCCTGCGCCGGACGGCGCCCGCTCCCGCCGGCCGGGGGCCACCACGTCAGCGCCTGGCTAGCCCGCGGGTGGCCCGCAGGTGGCCCGCGGGTGGCGGAGCCTGCGTTCCCGGCTCCGCCCTATCCGGGAGCGTCTCTGTATTCCCAGCCGTCTTATTGTCTCCATCTGGTTCTGTCTGGCCACTCCAGTAACTTCCTGTGCTCACTAGCTTCGTCCAGGTAACCGCTGATATAAGGAAAAAACACGCAATTCGTGACTTTCCGTACCTGCAAGTGGGGTGACCGTGCGCGCTTCCCGGAAGCTCGTGGGAACGATGGCCGCCGTGGCCGCCCTGACGGCGATCGTGGCCACCGCGATGTCCATGACCGGAACATCGCGGGTCCCTGCGATCCCGGCCGTCCGGCTGCTGGCCGCGACCGTGCCCGTCCGGTACGTGGCGCTCGGCGATTCCTACGCGGCCGGGACCGCAGCCGGCGGCGCGGGATCGGCGCACGGCGGCTGCGCGCGCAGCGCGGACGCCTATCCGGCGCAGTGGGCGCGCCACCGCGCCACGGCCTCGTTCACCACGGTGGCCTGCGACGGCGCCACCACCTCCGGGGTTCTCGATGGCCAGCTGGCGGCGCTGAGCGCCCGGACCAGCCTGGTCAGCATCACGATCGGCGGCAACGACGCCGGATTCTCGCACGTGATGAAGACCTGCGTGCTCGAGTTCTGGGACAACGCGTGCCAGGACGCGGTCGCCTCGGCCGACGCGTTCATCGCGGGCACGCTGCCCGGACGGCTCGACGCCACGCTGCGGGCCATCCGCGCCCGTGCTCCGTCGGCCCGGGTCGTCGTCGTCGGTTACCCGGACCTGTACGATCTGTCCCGGTCGGCAGGCTGCATCGGCCTGAGCACCGCCAAGCGCACCGCGCTCGACCGCGGCGCCGACGCCCTGGACCGGGCCCTCTCCGCCGCGGCGGCCCGTAACGGCGACGTCTTCGCGGACGTCCGGCCCGAATTCGCCGGGCACGAGATCTGCGACCCCGCCAGTTGGCTGCATTCCGTCTCGTACCCGTTGGGCGACTCCTACCACCCCAACGCGGCCGGCCAGGAACGCGGCTACCTCCCCGCCCTCACCTCCGCCACCCGCTGACCGTCCCCGTCATGGCTGGCCGTCCGTGCGTGACCGTGAAAGACCCTTCTTCGCCGTAGTTAATGGCCCGCTGGTCAGCGGCGGGGTCGAACTGTCGGCCTTCCGCTTGCAGGTGTAGCCGGTAGCCAGGTCATGTCAAACGTACGAGAGCGACGGACTATTCGCAGCGGTGCCAGAGTGCTGGTGGCTGCCGTGGTTGCCGTCACGATTGCCGTCAGGCCGTCGCTTCGCGTACCGCTGTGGAGGCGGGCCGGCAAGGGACCTAGGTCCCTTGCCGGGGAACCCTGAGGTTGCTCCACTAAGGTCTCGTTCATTGTGGTCGGGCAGGCGGCCTCGCCTCCGACCCAAGTCTCAAGATCCTGGGGGGATCGTAGACATGCCTGTCGATACCCCGGCTCCGCGAGGTCGCCCACGAGGCCGGGTTCAGCACATTCCACCGGGCCACGGAGACACCGTTCAACCTCGTGCTGGAGGGACGCCCCTGAACCCATCGCCCGACAACCTGGGCTCGCCCGCTGGTCCACTCGCCCGGCTGCTCCCGCCGACCGCCGTGATCGCCAGCCACGCGCATGCTGGAGGCGCGCCTTCGACCGGGTTCACGCGCAGAATCCACGGTGCGCGCGGCCGGGCGGGATTCGCTTGTCAGGGCGCGTCACAGGGAAGCAGGCCGTAGGCCTGCTTGGCCGCCAGCACGTGGGCGGCGGCGGCGTTGACCTGGCCGCGGAACGACGCGCTGCTCTCCGCCCGCTGCAGCACGGCGCGGCCCATGCTGGTGGCCGCCGGCGCGCTCACCGTGGTGATGAGGTCGCCGCCAGCGCTCAGGAAGCCGATCGCCCGGGCCGCCGGGGAGACCCCGGCCACCGCCGTGGCCGCGCCCATGTCGTCGGAGACGATGACGCCCGTGAAATGCATCTGCTGCCGCAGCATGGTCTGCATCACCCGGGTGGAGAACACCGCGAGGTTGTCCGGGTCGATGCGCGTGTACGTCGCCAGCGAAACCATGACCAGCGGCACGCCCGCGTTGATCACCGCCTGGTAGGACCGCAGGTAGGAGTCGTTCGGCGTGGTGACGGTGTCCACCACGCCCGAGCTGAAGTCGGTATTGCCGCGGACCCGGCCCAGCCCGGGGAAGTGCTTGGCCGTCGTGGCCACGCCCGCCTGGGCCATCCCGCGCAGGAACGCCACCCCGTGCGCCGAAACGGTGCCGGGGTCGTGGCCGAATTCCCGCTGCAGCGCACCGATCGGCGCGTTCTGCTGGTCGGTGCCGGGCGGTACGACATCCATCACCGGGGCCAGGTTCAGGTTGACGCCGGCCTGCCGGAGCACCCGGCCCCAGGCCGCGGCCTGCTGCTGCAGGGTGCTGGGCGCGACCTGACCCTGATCCAGCGCCGCGGGCATGACCGGGAAACCGGTGCCCTGCAACTGCTGAACCTGGCCGCCCTCCTGATTCGCGGCGACGAAGAACCGGACGCCGGCCGTGGTCTGCGCGGACGCCAGCGCCTGCACGGCGTCCGTGACCGCCCGGGTGCCCGCCACCCCGGCGTGACCGGTCGTCCCGAACAGGACCGATCCGAAATGACCGGACCGGATGGCAGCGGCCGTGGCCGGGTCGAGCCGATCGGCGGCCAAGCCGACGAGGAAGAGCTGTCCCACCCGCTGCGCCTCGGTCATCCGGGCCAGTACCTGCGCCGGGCAGGACGGGGTCGGCCGGGCCGCCGTGGCGTGCGGGGTGGCCGGGTGCGCGGCCGGGCCGCCGCCGCCCCGCCCCTGACCAGCGGAGGCGGCGCCGCACCCGGCGGCCGCGATCCCCAGGGCCAGGACCGCCGCCGGAATGCCGGTCCGCCGATGGCGGAGCGTGCGCCAAACGTGCCTGCGCGCAGGCGTGGCCATCAGATACCTGTCCCCCGTCTCAAGGCTCGGAACCGGCGGCAACGAGGTGCGGGCACCCACGCCGAGCGGCCGACGGCGCCAGATTAGTACCCCGCGCGTTAGTACCCCGCGCGCCGGCCGCGCGCCGGCCAGGGGAGTCAGCCAGCCGCGCCGGCGAGGGTGTCATCCCCTCACCGGGCCGCGACGTTCCCCGGATCTGTCACCGATCGCCGACCTGGGCCAGCGGGAGGACCAGCTGCCGCGCGAACGCGTGCAGCTCCGGCCAGGGAAAGCCGGGGAGCGCGGTGCGCAGCATGACCGTCCCGTGCAGCGCGACCCAGACGGCGGTCGCGTCGGTGACCGCGTCCGTGCTGGCCGACGCGCCGGCCGTGGCGCATTCCTCGATCGCCTCCACCAGCAGCGCGAACGACTCGGCGCCGAATGCCAGGACCGGGCTCCCGTCGGCGCCGAGCCGGACCGGCGCGCAGTACTCTTCCGGGTTCGCCCCGTGCAGGACGAACAGCACGCCGTAGCGCGCCGGGTGCTCCAGCCCGAAGGTCAGGTAGGCCTCGCACCCCGCGACGAGGCGATCCACCGGGTCCGGGCCTGATGCGGCCCGCCCCCGGGTGATCGCGTCGCTCAGCTCGCCGAAGACGCGCAGCACGACGGCCATGATGATCGCTTCGCGGTCGGCGAAGTGCGTGTAGATGGACGGCGCGGCGATCCCGATCTCCCGGGCCACCGCGCGCAGCGTGACCGCCTCCTCTGAGCCGGTCCGCTCGATCAGCGCTAGCGCGCCCGCCACGATGTCGTCGGCCAGCCGCACGCCCTGACCTCGGGCGTTCCGCTGCCGGTGGGCCCGCGCCCGCCCCGGCGTGGCCGTGCGGGCCGGCGTCTGCTCTGTGCCGCCGCCCGCATCCGGGGCGGCTTCCGCAATCTTTTCCACGCTCTAACTTTACACCCGTTAGCTCATATGCTTATACTCACACTTGTAAGGCAACGGACGTAAGGAATCACTCGTAAGGAGAACCGGGATGACCACCACCGACATCCGCCCGGCCCCAGCGCCGGCCGTCAGCCGTGACCCGGCGCAGCGGGGCGGGCAGGCCGACGCGCGGTGGCCCGAGGGCCATCCGCGCCGCCGCCGCATCCTCCTCGTGCTCTGCCTCAGCCTGCTGATCGTCGTGGTCGACAACACGATCCTGAACACCGCGCTGCCGACGCTGGCGCGCGTGCTGCACGCCGGCACCAGCTCGCTGCAGTGGATCACCGACGCCTACACCCTGTGCTTCGCGGCCTTGCTCATCCCGGCCGGCGCGCTCGGCGACCGTTTCGGGCGCCGCCGCTCCCTGGTCGCCGGCCTGGCCGTCTTCGCGCTGGGCAGTGCCGCGGCCGCCTTTGCCTCCGGTACCGGCATGCTGATCGGCGCGCGCGTCGTGATGGGCCTGGGCGCCACCTTCGTCATGCCGGCCACCCTGTCCATCCTGAACGCCGTCTTCCCGCCCAAGGAGCGCCCGCAGGCCATTGCGGCCTGGTCCGCCGTGGCCGGCGCCGCGGTCGTGATCGGCCCGACGCTCGGCGGCCTGCTGCTGGACCACTTCTGGTGGGGCAGCGTCTTCCTGATCAACATTCCGCTGGTCGTCCTGGCACTGGCCGGAGTCGTGCTGAGCGTGCCGGAGACCGCTGAGCCGGGTCGCAGCCGCTTCGACGTCCCCGGCGTGCTGCTCGTAGCCGGCGCCCTGTTCGCCATCATCGACGCCATCATCGAGGCGCCGGACCGCGGCTGGACCGCACCGATGACCCTCGGCATGGCCGTGGCCGGGCTGACCGGGCTCGCCGCCTTCGTCTGGTGGGAGCTGCGCATCACCGACCCCCTGATCGACCTGCGCGTGTTCACCTCGCGTGCCTTCTCGGCCGCCGCCGGCGCGGTCACCGTCATCTTCTTCGCCCTGTTCGGCAGCCTGTTCGTGCTCACCCAGTACCTGCAACTGGTCCAGGGGTACAGCCCGCTGTCCGCCGGGCTCCGGGCCCTGCCGTTCGCCTTGGCCATGGCGGCCGTCTCGCCGGTGTCACCGCTGATCGCGGCGCGGCTCGGCATCCGGGTCATCATGCCCGCCGGGATGGCGCTGATGGGCCTCGGGCTGCTGGACCTGTCGACCGCCGGCGTGCACACCGCCTACCCGGCGCTGGCGATCGCCGTTGCCATCATGGGTGCGGGCATGGGCCTGGTCATGGCGCCGGCCAGCGCGACCATCATGAACACCGTGCCTGCTCACCAGGCGGGCGCGGGCAGCGCGATCAACGACACCATCCGCGAGGTCGGCGGGGCCCTCGGCGTCGCGATCGTCGGCAGTCTGTCCGCCGCTGTCTACCGGTCCCACCTGGGCAGCGCGCTGGCCGCGGCGCACGTGCCCGGCACCGTCAGCCACGCCGCGACCGGCTCGGTGGCCGCGGCCGACCTCATCGGCAGCCGCATTGGCGGCGCGCACGGCGCCGAGCTGGTCGCCGCGGCGCACTCGGCCTTCGTCACCTCGATGTCGGCGGGCATGCGCGTCGCCGCCGCGGTCGCGCTGGTCAGCGCCGTCGCCGGTGTCATCGCGTTCGCCCCGCGCCGTGACCTCCAGGCCGCCAGGACCGGGCCTGCGCGGCTCGCCGAGCACTGATCTTTCACCCGGACGGGCCGGGGCAGGGGTACACCCCCGCCCCGGCCCGTCCGGTATTGCGGTCCGCCGCCCAAGCTGCCCTGGCCCGGTTCCGCCCGCGAACCAGGCTCTCTGGCACAATGAATGACGATGAGTAGCTCCGATTCCCCGCGCTATCCCGTGACCGTCACGCAGTTGCCGGTCACCCGTTGCCAGATCTGCCGGCGCACGGTGGCCTACCGGCCCGGCCAGGCGGGAGCGGCCAGCGCCGCCCTCACCGATCACTACCGCCGCGCCCACCCCGAAGCGCTCGGCGGCGAAGCCGACAAGTAACCCCGCGCCCTGCGCGGATATGCTCACCCCCTCATGATCAGCGCCGGAAACCGCGGATCCTGCGGGAAAGCCACGCCGATCACGGCCGCTCCCCGGACCGCACCGTGACCGAAAACCAACGCGTGCGAATCTCCGCGGTGCCATCCGGCCGGCGTCAGGCGCGGGTGAGCGGCCCGCGCAGAGGCTCGATCCAGCGCACGTGGCCGTCCATGACGGCGAGGTTCTCGGCTCCGCCACCGCGGGTGCGCAGCAGCAGCGCGGTGCCGTGCCGGGCGGGGCGCGGCCGGGGATCCGGGCGCGGAACGCCCTCGGCCGACAGCCACCACAGCGGGCCGGTCTCGCCCACGGACCGGATCGCCGCGTCGAAGGCGTCCCTGCGCTCGCGCGGCACGTGCAGCCGGGTCGCGGTGTGGTAGACCACCCGGCCCTCGCCCGCAGGCAGGTCCCGGGCGAGCCCGGGCAGCACGTCGATGGCGTCGCCCGCCCGGATCGGCGGCGGGTCAGCCGCCGTGACGGTGAGCGCCCGGTCGAGCAGGACCCGCTGGCCATGGTTCTCCGGCCACACGAGCGCCGCCAGCCACTCGCGGGCGCCGGGATCGCGGACGTCGACCGGGTTGAGGTCGACGCCCTGCACGCTGGCGATCCCCGGCAGCACGTCCAGGTCCGGCGGCGGCACGGGGCCGCAGACGTCCGCGGTCAGCTGTACCGGGGCGGCGGGGTCCCCGTACCGCCGGCCGTCCAGCCGGTACCCGTAACGGTCGAACCGTAGGTTGAACCCGGCGCTGGCGCCCACTTCGATCAGGTGTACCGGCCCGGTCACGGCCGCCGCGATCATGCTCAGCCCCAGCCGCAGCCCGAGAGCCCGTTGCACGTGATTGGTCTGGACCAGCCGGGAACTGATGATCTCAGCGAGTTCCGTTTCGAACATCACGCCGAACGAGACCAGCACGGGGCCGGCCTCGTCGGGGGGCAGCGCCCAGCGGCCGGCGATCGAAGGGTAGAACCGGGCGAGCGGGTGATCCGCCCCGCGGAGCAGCAGCTGGTGCACCGCGCCGAAAAACAGGAACGTCGGGTACTGGCCGGGGCGGCCGCGGGCGGCCAGATCGAGAAGCTGATCATGAGTTGCGACGGTCTGGCTCAGCGCGCGGTACAGCGGTGAGGTGGTGAACTCGGTCGGGTGCTGGAACGCCTTGCGTACCCTGTCGCGGTCGGCCACCAGCCGAGCCTAGCCCGGCGCTGACCCGGCCCGCGGGCCCTGACTTCAGCGCGGCTTCGCCGCCAGATGCTGCCCGATCCGCTTGAGCAGCACGGTCATCTCATAAGCCACCGCACCGGCGTCGACCTTCTGGTCGGTCAGCACGGCCAGGCACGTGCCGGACCCGGCCGAGGCGATGAACAAGAACGCGGTGTCCATCTCGATCACGGTCTGCCGGATCCCGCCGCCCTCGAACTGGGCGCCCGCGCCGCGCGCCAGGCTCTGGACGCCGGCCGCCAGGGCAGCCAGATGCTCGGCATCGGCCTGGCTCAGCCCGTGCGAGCTTCCCAGCGGCAGCCCGTCGGCGGACAGCACCGCTGCTTGGCGGACGTGATCCACCCGGCTGATCAGATCCTCCATCAGCCAGCCCAGCTCACCCGGCACGAGCGCCTGCGGCATCGTTCCCGGCCCGTCAGGCAAGGAACGGCTGGTGCGGCAGGCCTGGGCCGACGGATATAGCGGCTCGGATCGCACGGCGCAATGGCCCCCCATTGTTTCTCGTCAGTAACTCATGCAGCGGCTTTACGGTAACGGGAATAACGTACATGTCGGGCACTTAGGGCGGCACCCAATATGGTCATTCCCGTCGCCAGGAAACGCCAGAGTAACCGCAGCCGGTAACTCAGGGGGCGGTGGCCGGGGCCCTGCCTGGCCGGGCCGTACCAGGTTCCGATGATGCCCATGACCTTGCGCCGGTGCCCGGCGGCGGATGGCTTCGGGCAGCCCCGGGCAGCGATATATTCCCGGTGACCTGAATGGCGTCTTTCCGTGGCCGGTCAAATATGCTTAAGCCTCGATCATTCGGCGTGCGGTAAGCGAGGGTGCTCATTACCGAATGCGGCCGCCGCCTCATGGCGGAGGCCCGGCAGGCCCTCGCGCCGTGCAGGCACCCGGGCAGCGGCAGACGGTGCGGAGGAGGTACCCGGAGATGGCGATCCGGCTGGGCAGCACGGTGATCAACTGCGCGGACATCGACGTCATGACCGCCTTCTGGTCGAGGGCACTCCACCTTTCCGCGTCGTCGGCTGAGCCTGGCGATGAGTTCCGCGTGCTACGCGGAGAGCACGGCAGCCTCTCCCTGCAGCGGTCGCGCACCCCGGTCAGCGCCCGCGACCAGATGCACCTCGACCTCTACACCGATGACCTGGTGTCCGAAGTCGCCCGCCTCACCGGGCTGCGCGCCAAGGCCGTCCGGCGCCACCGTGAGCCCGGCGACGACTACGTCGTCATGACCGACCCTGAGGGCAACGAGTTCTGCGTCTGCGCCAAACCGGAGGTGTGACCGCGCGTCCCGGCCCCGCCGCACTGCTGCCGAACCAGGTGCCGCCGGGCACCGGCCCGCTGTCCCGCTCGCCCGGCCGGCTGCCCCGGCGCGCGTGCGGGCGGGCCCCCGCTCCAGGGGAGCCGCGGCCGCGTGTGGTTCGCTGGCCCCATGGCATCGTCCACCTTCCGCTCCCGGCTCGCCGCCCGCGACACCCTGCACGGCGCCTGGTCGGTGATTCCCTCGCCGCTGAGCGTGCGGCTGCTGGCCGCCGCGGGCTTCGACTACGTGGTGATCGACCTACAGCACGGCGGGGCCACCGAACGTGACCTGCCCGGGATGACATCCGCGATACGGCTGGCCGGTGCGACCCCCATCGGCCGTGTGCGGCACGCGCACCCGGCCGACATCGGGCGCGCCCTCGACCTCGGCTGTGCCGGGGTGATCACGCCGAACGTCAACTCGGCCGCCCATGCCCGCGAGGTGGCGGGCGCGGTCCGCTACCCGCCCGCGGGATACCGCTCCGCGGGCGGCGTGCTGGCCGCCGACGAGCCGTTCTGCATCGTTATGGTCGAGTCAGCCGAAGCCGTCGCGGACCTGGACGCGACGCTCGCGATCAACGGGGTCGATGGCGTCTACGTCGGTCCCCGGGATCTGTCCCTCGCGCTCGGCTGTGCGCTCGACCCAGACGACCCGGTGCTGAAGCCAGCCCTCACGCAGATCTGGGCCGCCTGCGCCGCCGCCGGAAAGCCCGTCGGCGTACACGCCAGCGACGGCCGCACCGCCCGCCACTACCGCGACGCCGGCTGCACGCTGATCACGGCCGCCGCCGACGCGGCCTCGATCACCAGCGGCGTCGCCGCCGAACTCGCAACGGCCCGCGGCTGAGCTCATACGGCCCGCCGCCGAACTCGGAACGGCCCGCCAGACCGGGGCGGGCCTGGCGGGTGGCGGGCAGGGAAGTCCCCTGCCCGCCAATCTGCCCCGCGAGCCAGCCCCGCCCGTTAGCGCAGCGCGGCGATGTCGGGTGCCCCGAGCCGGGCCGCCTCGGCCGTGTCGTCGTCGGGTTTGGTCTGCGACTCGCGTTCGGCGCGCACCCGGGCCAGGTAGTGCTCGACCTCCCGTTTGGTCTGCTTCTCGTCCCAGCCCAGCGGGCCGGCCATGAGCTCCGCCACGGTGGGGGCGGCAGCGACCCCGCGGTCCCAGGACTCGATCGAGATCCGGGTCCGCCGGGCCAGCACGTCGTCCAGGTGCTGAGCACCCTCGTGGGTCACCGCGTAGACCGCCTCGACCTGCATGTAGTCGTCCGCGCCCGGCAGAGGCTCGGACAGCCCCGGATTCTCGCGGAGCATGGCCAGCAGGTCGTGTACGCAGGAGCCGTAGCGGTTGAGCAGATGCTCGACGCGGGCCGGGTGGATCCCGGCCGCGGCGGCCAGGGCCCGGCGCTGATTCCACAGGGCCCGGTAACCGTCCGCCCCGAGCAGCGGGACCCGGTCCGTGATCGATTCCGGGACGCGCGCGTCCAGCCCGAAGACCGCTTCGTCAACGGCGTCCTTGCCCATCACCCGGTAGGTCGTGTACTTGCCGCCCGCTATCACGACGAGGCCGGGGACCGGATGGCCGACCAGGTGCTCGCGGGACAACTTGGAGGTCGACTCGGACTCGCCGGTCAGCAGCGGCCGCAGGCCGGCGTAGACCCCCTCCACGTCCTCCCGGGTGAGTGGTGACCTGAGCACCGAGTTGACGTGCTCGAGCAGGTAGTCGATGTCGGTGGAACTGGCCGCCGGGTGGGCCTTCTCCAGCGACCAGTCGGTATCGGTGGTCCCGATGATCCAGTGCCGTCCCCACGGGATGACGAACAGCACGCTCTTCTCGGTCCGCAGGATGATGCCGGTGTTGGACTGCAGCCGGTCCCGCGGCACGACGAGGTGAATGCCCTTGGACGCGCGGACGTGGAACTGGCCGCGGGTATCCGCGAGCGCCTGGGTGTCGTCGGTCCAGACCCCGGTGGCGTTGATCACCTGCTTGGCGCGCACCTCGAAGGTCCGCCCGGTCTCCAGGTCGACGAGCGCGGCGCCGGTGACCCGCTCGCCCTGCCGGAGGAAGCCGGTGACCTGGGTATGGCTGGAGGCGAGCGCGCCATAGGAGACGGCGGTGCGCACCACGGTCAGCGTGTGCCGGGCGTCATCCACCTGCGCGTCCGAGTACTGGATCGCACCGGTGAGGGCGTCGCTGCGCAGGGCAGGCGCTTCGCGCAGCGCTTGCTTGCGGGTCAGGTGCCGGTGAGGTTTCAGCCCGCGGGCCGTGCCGGACGTGAACGCCATCGTGTCGTACAGCGCGATGCCGCTGCCTACGTAGGGGCGTTCCCAGTGTTTCTGCAGCGGGTAGAGGAACCGCACCGGGTGCACGAGATGCGGGGCGAGCAGGTCGAGCAGCAGGCCCCGCTCGTGGAGGGCCTCGCGGACCAGCCCGAAGTCGAGCATCTCCAGGTAGCGCAGGCCTCCGTGGATCAGCTTGCTCGACCTGCTGGAGGTCCCGCTCGCCCAGTCCCGCGCTTCGACGATCGCGGTCGTGAGCCCGCGCGTCACGGCGTCGAGGGCGGCACCCGCCCCCACCACCCCGCCGCCGACAACCAGGATGTCAACTTCCTTCTCAGCCATCCGGTCGATCGTGCTGTCCCGGATCGCCGGGGACAGTTCTGCGGTCACCCCAATCGCCCGCCCTTCCGCGTGTCGGCGCATGCGTCGCTGAGGCCACTTTGCCTCTACCAGTAGATAGCCCGTTCTGGAGTCTTCCAAGCCCCCGGCGGGCGGATTGCGAAACGAATCTCCTCGTCGCCCGCGATATGGCCGGCGCGGTGATGCCGCTGGTCACGCTGCGCCGGCCCGGCAGCGCCGGCCAGCCGTGCGTGCGCGGTACCGTGTGCGTGCGCCCGCCGGCGGTGCGGCGGGCTGGGGAGTGAGGCACAATGACCGCAGCACCAGGCCCGGCCGACCGCGACTATCCGCAAATGGCCGCGGAGATCAATCGCGCCGAGCCCGCGCCGTGCCGGGTGCGCGCGTTCCTCGGCGGCGAGCTGATCTTCGATACCGTCCGCGCGCACTACGTGTGGGAAGTGCCCTACTACCCGCAGTACTACATCCCGGTCGAGGACGTTGACGCGCGCTTCCTCGTGGACGAGAAACACGAGCAGAGTACGAGGCGGGGAACGGCCCGCCGGCACGGCCTGCAGGCGGGCGCCACGCAGCGTCCCGGCGCCGTCCGCGTGTTCGGCGCGGACGCCATCGCCGGGGTGGCCGGGACGGCCCGCTTCGACTGGACCGCGCTGGACGCCTGGTACGAGGAGGACGAGCAGGTCTTCGTCCACCCCCGCAGTCCCTACGTCCGCGTCGACGCGCTGCGCTCGCACCGGCGCCTGCGGGTGTCCCTGGATGGGATGACGCTGGCCCAGAGCAGCACGCCCGTGCTGGTCTTCGAAACGGGCTTGCCGACGCGCTATTACGTCGACCGTACGGATGTCGCGTCCGGCCATCTGGTGCCCAGCGATACCCGGACCGCGTGCCCATACAAGGGTGTGACCAGTGATTACTGGTCGGTGAGCGTCGACGGCGTGGTGCGGGACGAGCACCGGGATCTCGCCTGGGCCTACGACTTCCCGACCCGCCAGCTGCTGCCCATCGCCGGGCTGGTCGCCTTCTACAACGAGAAGATCGACATCGACCTGGACGGCCAGCGGCTGGCCCGGCCGCGCACCCACTTTTCCAGCTGAGCAGCCCGAGGTCACACGCCCGCACGCCGGGGAGGCTTTCCGGTTAGGGGTGCGGGTGCGGCCCGTGGTCCCCGCGGGGGAGCGGCGGGAGCGTGGCGATACCCGGGGCGCCATCTGGCCAGACCAGCAGGACCGGGCAGGGGGCGTGGTCGACGGCGAAACGGGCGGCCTTGCCGAGGCTCCTGGGGCCCAGCCGGGAGTGGTCACCATCCCTGGCCATGATGAGCAGGTCAGCACCGGCCGCCACGGTCACCACCTCCCGTTCGGTCCGGCCCGATCGCATGATCCGTTCGCACGGCCTGCCGAGCCGCCGCGCGGCGGCGTCGATCACTTCGGCGGCTGAGGCCGCGGAGATGTCCGCGATCCGGGGCCCGGGGTCGCGGCCGGGCCGCCCGCGCCCGAACAGGCCCAGGTAGGCGGCGTGCGCGGTCTCCGGCGGTTCCTCCGGGGTGACGTGCAGCAGCGTGACGGACGACCCGGCGGGGGCCAGCTGCCGCGCCGCGTCCACGCTGGCCTGCCAGGTCCGCTCGGTGACCCAGATCACGACCCGGTAGGGCCCGTCCACGGTGCCGGTCATCGTGCCTCACCCTACGCGGGTGCGTCACCCCGCGGGCTCAGGGGTCCGGGGTCGCGGTCACGGGCTCTCGAAGAGCCCGCCAAAGGCGAGGCCCAGCCAGGGCTTGCGGCCGCTGGCGATGATCCGCCCGGTGAGGGCGGCGGACAGCGGGTTGGCCCGGCCGTAACCGACCAGGAGGAACGCGGCCGGGTCCGCGGTGATCACGCAGTCGGCCCGCGGCCCGGACGGTGTCATGGTCGCGGTGTCGCCCGTTATCTCCATCCGGTACCTGCTTCCGCCGCGCAGGCGCAGCTCGAAGCTCATCGCGCGCCCGGGATTGCCGGTGGGCCGCAGGTAGTCGGGGAGGACGCGGACGGCGCCGTCGGCGACCAGCAGCGCGTCCGACTGGCTGATCGGCCACGGCACGCCCGCCGCACTGGCGATGTCGTGACCGTGGATGAGCTGCTCACCCAGCAGGAGCGCCAGCGTTTGCTCCGGCGTCCACAGCAGCGCGTTGCTGCTCGGGATCAGCTGGTCGGCCGGCCGGGATTCGATCACACTGATGGCACGAGCCGCCGCCGGCACCATCTGCCCGGCCAGGGTCGCCAGATCGCGCTGGGTGAATTCGCCGAGCTGCTCGGCGTTGGCGCGGCGTCCGCGCCGCGCGGCACTGCCGTCGCCGAGCTGTGGCAGGCGCCCGCTTTCGGCCAGGCTGGTGTGCGTGCCGAGTTCCGCGACGATGTGCGCGGCGGTCTCCGCGATCGTCCACGTGGTGGGGCGCGCGACGCGTGTCGGGTCCCTGACGGTGGTGAGCAGGGAGGCGGTGCGGCCTGCCGCGTCGAGGAGGGCTTGCGACGTTGTTCTGGGCTCGGTGGTATTGCCTGGCGACGTGCGCACGGTGTGCTCCTTCTGGATCAGAAATCTGAACGGCACTCTCCAACATAGCGACACTATGTGACCAAGGGCAACCCTAAACTTGTGCCGTGACTGAGCGAGCCAGCCTGCGCGCCGAGCAGATCGCGCAAACCCGCCAAGCCCTGGTCGACGCCGCTCACGAGCGCTTCGGGGCAGCGGGCTACGCGGCCACCAGCATCGACGACATCGCGCGGGATGCCCGGGTGACGATCGGGGCGCTCTATCACCACTTCCGCACGAAGGCCGCCTTGTTCGAAGCGGTCTTCGAGCAGGTTCACGGGCGGATGCTCGAAGCGGTCGAAGCCACGGCACTGCGAGCCGAGAACCCTCCACGCGTTCTGACCGCGGCCATCGACGGCTTCCTTGACGCCCTGCTCGACTCCGCCAATCAGCAGATCCTGATCATCGACGCGCCCGCCGTCCTGGGGGTGAGCCGATTTACCGAGCTGGATGAGAAGAACGCGTTCGGCCCGCTGACCGAGGCCATCAAGGCCAGCGACCTCGCCACCCGCCAGCCAGATGTACTGGCCCGCTTGATGTTCGGCATGCTCACCCGCGCCGGCATGCTGATCGCCGCCGCGAAGGAGCCACGGGAAACCCGTAACGAGATTGCGGCCACGATGCGCGAGATCATTCTCGCCCTGGGCGGCCGGCCCGCGTAATCCCGTACGGATCCGGCCGGTTCGAGGGCAACGGCCCGGAAGCAGGAGACGGCCAGTCAGGGCGCGCACGAGACATTGCCCGTCCAGATCGGCAGCGACGACCGCGCCGTAATGATGGGGCGGCGCGCGAATCCGGTATTGACTCTCCTGGCGCAAAGACATGACGCGCCGTCACCTCGCAGCCACGCCTTTTACCTGGCAATGTGCGTAAGGGTCCCTTTCCGCCGCCCGGGCCACGTATCCGCGCCCGCCGTAAGGGCCTCGTCTCTGGCTGCAGCGATCCGACTACGAAACGCTCGGCCGGAACCCGGGTCCGGGATCTGTTCACCGCTCTTTACCGAGCCCGCACGTTCGGCGGAACGTACGGCAGGCGGGGCCGGGATAATCGGCTCGCGGAAACGCGCCCGTCGGCAAATGACCGATTGGCCGGATGGCCATTGCTAGTGCGCGTGCTCGTATTCCTTGATCACGGAGGCAGGAATACGGCCGCGGTCGTTGACATCGATGCCGTGGTCTTTGGCCCAGGACCGGATGCTGGCGGTCTGCTGCCGGTCCGTGGCCGGGCGCGGACGGCGGCGGGCGCTGCTGCCTGCGCTGGTCTTGCGGGCGTGCGCGATGAACGGCTGAAGCCCGTCTCGTATCTGCTGGGCGTGCTTGGCGCACACATCGACCTCGTATGCGCTATTGCCGAGGCTGAAGAGCAGGGTCTCCTGCGCGTCCACATTGCCGTCGTCCAGATCGCACAGCAGCATTACCTGTACCTTCTGTGCCACGTCGTCTCCTTCTGAGCGTGTCCTGCTTAGCGGGGCCGCCGTTGATATTTACCGGTTCGGCTATCGAGCGTACAACTCCGTATTTAATCATAAGCGGCGACGATGCCTGGCCTTATCCATGCTAGTGGCGCGGCGCAATTGCGTCTTCGGTCTAAAGCGGGCGGCGGCGGCCGCGCGTGGTGAAAGGCCGGAGGCGCCGCAATCGCCAGTACGCCATGCAAACGTGTGCAACCGCAGTCGTTAAATCCGCGCCGTTAAGTGACGAGCCACCCAGGTTCCGGCGCCGGCCGTGAACCGGCAGATGATCGCCCTCGCCCGCGCGGTTAGGTAACGCGCCATCGTTCCTTTACGGCATCAATGCCGAGGGGCCTTCGCGTCCTCCCTTGCGCCCGTGGCCCGCCGGGTTAACCCCTACCATCGGCGCGGCCGTCCAACCCGATTCGGCCCGGAACGTTCCGCCGGATACCTGATGCCGGTCCCCAGGCGCGCCCGCGCATCGGCATCGGCTCGCCGCGATGCTCCCGGGGGCCATGCCGGTCGACGGCATTCCCTGGCGCCACCCGCGTCGGCCGGCGAGCGAGCCGAACCTTTGCCACCATAATTCAGATCTCGCGCACACTTGTCAACATTTGGATGGTGAGGACGATTACAGCACATCTCCAGCACTTTTCCAGCATTCCTTCTGATGGCAAAGAGCGTGGGCCTGCCGGTGTGGGCGTCCAGGTCGGCATCGGTTTGCGTCCCCGCGGCTGCAGAGAAGCGGCAGACTGTGACCTATCCGCAGGTCGCGGCCCGGCGGCAGAGCTTGCGGCTCGGTCCGTTCAGGGTGCTTTAGCCCGGCCGCGGTCACGATCCGGTATCGAACATTTAGCCATGACAACCGAACAGCTGGGTTTTGTGCGGCAAATTTTGCCAGAGCTATTCAACAGACCAACGCACATAGCTACTCCAACCGAGAGGAAAGCACGTTGCACGATAAAAACCACCACAACGGGCCGGCCCGGCCCGGCCCCTGGCGGTCATCACACCGATCGCACTGGTAGCCGGGGGAATGCTCGCCGGTACCCCGGCGACCGCCCTGGCGGCCACTCCCGCGGCCGCGTCGGCACCGAACCCCCATTTTGTGTATTCCTGCGGCGATAGCTTCACGCCCGGCACGATTCACTGCCTGGTTATCAAGAACACCGCCGCCCATCCGACCGCGCAGACCGTACGGCCCGGCGCAATCCCCGCCGGCAACGGCTACGGACCCACGCAGTTCCAGGCCGCCTACGGCCTGGCCGCAGCGTCCGCGGCCGACGGCTCGGGTACGACGGTCGCGCTGGTCGACGCCTACGATGACCCGACGGCCGCCAGCAACCTGGCCGCGTACCGATCCGCCGCTGGGCTGCCCGCCCTGACGGCGGGCCAGTTCACGAAGTACAACCAGACGGGCCAGACCTCACCGCTGCCCGCTCAGGCGCCGGTCAACGACGACTGGACGCTGGAGGAATCCCTCGACATCGACATGGTCTCGGCGATATGCCCGCTCTGCAAGATCGACCTGGTCGAGGCCGCCAACGACACGGGTAACGGCCTGTTCATCGCCGAGCAGACGGCCGCCACCACGCTGGGTGCCAGGTACATCTCCAACAGCTGGGGCGGCAGCGAGGTGTCCAGCGACACCAGCTATGACGCGCAGTACTTCGGCGTGCCGGGCGTGGTCTACACCGCCTCCGCCGGTGACTCCGCCTACAGCGGCGGCGTGATCTACCCCGCCACCTCCCGAAACGTCGTCTCGGTCGGCGGCACCTCGCTGAACGCCGCGGCCAGCTCGCGCGGCTGGACCGAGAGCGTCTGGGACACCAGCAGTGCCGAAGGCACCGGGTCAGGCTGTTCCGGCTACGAGCCGCAGCCCGCCTGGCAGACGTCCATCTCGATCATCCCGCCCGCCTGCTCCAAGCGTGTCGACAATGACGTCGCGGCCGACGCCGACCCGAATACCGGCGCCGCGGTCTACGACACGTCCAACGGCAACGGCGGCTGGACGGAGGTCGGCGGCACCAGCGAGTCGTCGCCGATGATCGCCGCGGTATTCGCCCTGGCCGGCAACAACGGCAACGGCGGCAACAAGGCGGCCGACTCGATCTACACCCACACCGGCAACCTGTATGAGGTCACCGCGAGCAGCGATGGCACGTGCACCCCGCCGGCCGCCAAGTCCGTCCTGTGCACCGCCACCGGCGCCGCGAACACCTACAACGGCCCGACGGGCTGGGGTACCCCGGACGGTCTCACCGCGTTCCAGAGCAACTCCACGTCGCCCGGTAACACGGTCACCGTCACCAACCCCGGTAACCAGACCGGGACGGCCGGCACCGCGGCGAGCCTGCAGATCAAGGCGACCGACTCCGCCTCGGGCCAGACGCTTACCTACAGCGCCACCGGCCTGCCCGCCGGCCTGTCGATCAACTCTGCCACGGGGCTTATCTCCGGCACACCCAGCACCGCCGGCTCGAGCAGCGTGACGGTCACCGCCAAGGACACCACCGGGGCCTCCGGATCGGCGTCTTTCACGTGGACGGTCAGCTCCACCGGAACCGGCTGCACCGCGCGGCAGCTGCTCGGTAACCCGGGCTTCGAGAGCGGTTCCATCTCGCCGTGGACGACCACTCCCAATGTGCTCACCAACATCAGCGACGGTGTGCCAGCGCAGGCAGGCAGCTGGCTGGCCTGGCTGGATGGTTATGGCGCCGCCCACACCGACACGCTCGCCCAGACGGTCACCATCCCGGCCAGCTGCAAGAACGCGATGTTCACCTATTGGGCCGAAGTCAACTCGACCGTGACCGGCACCAAGCAGGCGCAGAACACCCTGGTTCTTCAGGTCCTGAACTCCTCCGGCACGGTCGTCCAGACGGTCCCGGTGGCGACCGCCGCGAACAACGGCAGCAGCTACGTCGAGTACAGCACCAGCCTGGCCTCTTATAAGGGCCAGACCATCACCCTTAAGTTCACCGGCACGGAAGTAAGTGGCGGGAACACGAGCTTCTTCGAAGACACCAATGCGCTGAACGTCAGCTGACCTGACGCGCACCCGGCGGGGTGGCCGGATCCGGTCCGGTCACCCCGCCGGCGTGCCCGCTCCCCGCCGGTGGTCCGAAATCGGTCAGCTGACCGATGTCTTTCGCTGCAATTTGCAGCACTATTTGTCATGCAAGGACACACCGAGTACGCCAGTTTCTGCCCGGACCTTCCCCAGGAGCAGCCGCGCCGAGTGGCCAGCGCATTTCTGGGCCAGCTCGAACCGGCTTACGAAGGAACCCGATGAACGCGATGGCGCTGACCCGTCAGGCCGAGCTGCTCTGCCGGCGCGTCCGGCTGACCACGGGGCCGGCCGCGGCGGCCGAATCCCGCAACCAGCTCCGGGCGGCCATCTGTGCCTGGAATGTCCCCGTCGACCCGGACGTCGCCGTCCTGCTCACCAGCGAACTGGTGACCAACGCCATCAGGCACGAGACGGGCGGGACCATCACGCTCGCCGTCACCTGCTCCGGCGATCAGCTCCGCGTCGAGGTCCACGACACGTCGTGCTTTGTGCCGGTGCCGGTGGAGGCCGCCCCCGATGCGGAGACCGGGCGGGGCCTGATGCTGGTCGAGAGCCTGTCCGCCGAGTGGGGCTGCTATCCCACCCCGACGGGCAAGGCCGTGTACTTCACGCTCGCCTTCGAGCCCGAGCCCGAGGGCGGCACCGGGGCCGCGGACGCGGACGCGGCCCTCGCGGGTGCACGGACGGGGATGGTGAGCCGCCAGCCTGCGGTAGCTGACCGTTCCCGGGGGACGCGCCTGCGATTCGCGCGGCGATCACCGCGACGCGACGCTGCGCAGGGCTGACTCCCGGGCGATGTCCGTCCGCGAATGCACGTTGAGCTTCTTCAGGATGTGCGAGACGTGGGTCCCGATGGTCCGCCGGGACAGCAGCAGCCGACCGGCGATCTCCGGGTTGGACAATCCCTCCTCCACGAATGCGGCGATCTTGATCTCCGTGGGTGTCAGGCTGTCCCAGCCATTCCGCGCCTGACGGTGTTTGGCGTGCGGCCCGCGCCGGATGCCGTGGGCGCGGAACGTAGCCTGCAGCCTGGCCGCGGCGGCGGACGCGCCGAGGGTGTGGTAGACCTCTACCGCGCGGGTGAATGCGGCCCGCGCCCGGCCGCGATCGCCGGTGTCCACGAACTCTCCCGCGGCCGCCTCCAGTGCCCTCGCCCGCAGCAGGGGCCGGCCCGCGGCCTCATAACGATCCGCGGCCGCCAGCAGCCGGGGTCCATCATGGTCCAGCAGACCACGGCAGTACAGCGCGTTGGCCTCCCGGTGCGGGATCCGCGATTGGGCAGCGAGCGCGGTGGCGTGGCCCGCGAGGGACTGTGCGGTGGTCAGGGCCCCGGTCGCCGCGGCGAGGCGGACGGCGTTGGCGAACAGGTCCTCCATCTCGTCGAGGTCTTCGGTGCCGTCGGCGAACCCGTCGGTCAGCGCGGCCAGCGCCTCGGGTAGCGCGCCGGCCTGCTCGCAGTCCAGGCTGTGGGCCAGCGCCAGCGGGCCGATCAGCCGGTATCCGATCCGCTCGGCGTGCGGGGCGGCCGCGGCCAGGTGCCGGCGTGCGACGTCGGCCTCGCCGCGATGGAAGCAGATCACGGCGGCGATGCCGAGCTCGCAGCAGGCTCCAGCGGGCTCCTTGAGGTCCTCCGGCACGACCTCTACCTCGGCCAGCGCGTCGTCCCAGCGCCCGGTTTCGAACAGCAGCTGGCCGAGCGCGCCGTGCGCCTGCGCCAGCCGCATCGTCGTGCCGACCTGGCCGGCGAGCTGCCGTGCCTGCCCGGCCACGGCCAGTGCCTCCGCATACTGGTCGAGATTGCCCAGTGTGACCGCCTTGTTGATCTGCAGCAGCAGCCGCAGGTCGGTCAGGCCCGGATCGGCCTGGGTCACGGTCAGCGCCCGGTCGAACAGCGGTAGCGCGTCGGTTATGTGGCCCGGCACCGCGGTAACGAGCGTGAGCACGTGCAGCGCCCACCCCATGGCCCAGTTGTCGTCCGCCTCCGACGCGGCCGCCAGCGCACGGGTGGCGACTCGCTCGGCATTTTCGACCTCGCCAAGGTAGAAGTGCGTCCGGGCGGCCAGCACCAGCAGCCGGGCGCGGTGCCGGGCCGAGAGCCCGGGAGAGGCCAGCGCCCGGTCCAGCGCGGCCAGGGACTCCGCGGATGAGCCGGCCAGCATGCGGCACTGCGCCAGCGTCCAGTGCAGCTCCACGAGCAGATCGGGCTCACACGTCTGCTCCAGCGCCCGGTTCGCCACCTGCTCGGCCGCTCCCCGGTCACCGATGCGGTAGAGGGCGTCAGCGAGCCGGCTGGCCAGCCAGCCGTGCTGGGCCGAGCCCACGGCGGAGCTGGCCACGGCCCGGGCGAGGAGTTCTGCCGCCACGCCGGGCGCCTGTCCGACCAGCAGGTCCGCGCTGCGGGCCAGCCAGTCCAGCATCCACTCATCCATCGGCGCGTCATCCATCGACCCGGGCGTGCCGTCGTCTCCGCTGACCGCCCACAGCATCTGCCGGGCCACCCGGTCCGGCGGCGCGCCGGCCGCTGCGAGGGCGTGCCCCACGTCGCGGTGCCAGGCCGCCCGCACCGGCGCCGGCATCTCGTCATACAGCGCCGCCCGGATCAGCGGATGCCGGAACCCGAGGCTGCTGCCGGACTCGGCCAGCACCCCGGCCGCGCATGCCTCATCCACCGCCGGGACCAGGTCCGCGACGCTGCGGCCCAGCACGATCGCCAGATCAGGGACCGCGAACTCCATGCCCAGCAGCGCCGCCGCCCGCAATACCTCGCGTGTCGGCCCGGCCACGAAGCCGAGGCGATCGGCGATGGCCGCGGACAGCGAGCCGGGCGCGGAACGGCCGGCCAGCTCGGCGGCGCCCGCCTCGGTGATGGTCAGACCGGAGCCGCGGGCCAGCGCGGCGACCAGTTCGGTGAGGTAGAGCGGGTTGCCGGCCGCCCCGTCGGCGAGCCGCAGCAGGTCGCTGTCTGGTTTGCCGCCCGCCAGGGCGGCGACCAGCTCGGCGACCGCCGTGCCGGTGAGCGCGGTGAGCTGGAGCCGGGCGGCGTCGCCCACCACCCGCCGCAGCGCCAGCAGGTCATCGCGCTGCGGCACCGGGCGCATCATCCCGATCAGCAGCAGCGGCACCTGCCGCGCCGAGCGGGCCAGCCGTGCCCACAAGGTGACGCTGGCCGGGTCGGCCCACTGCAGGTCGTCGATGACCAGGACGGTCGGCCGCTCCGTGCACTGCTCGGTCACCAGCGCCAGCAACTGCTCCGCCAGCGCCGCCGGCACGTCCGTGCCGCGATCGGCGGCGATCTCGCCGCGCAAGAGCCCCACGATCGCGTTCCGCCGCGGATTGGCCGACGGCTGGCGGACCTTCAGCCCGTCCAGGAATGGCAGCAGCGGCAGCGCCTGACCGAGTTCGTCGCCGGCACCCCAGAACACGTGGCAGCCGGCCTCCGGAGCCCCCGCTACCGCCGCCCGCACGAGCGCGGACTTGCCGATGCCGGGCTCGCCCTGGATGAGCACCGTGCTGCCGTGTCCCTGAGACACCTCTCGCAACAACTCGGCCAGCAGCGCCAACTCGCTGTCGCGGCCGATGAGCGCACCGGCCGGCGTCACCGGGGGCATGGGGTGAACTGTACTACCAGATCATTTATCGAACAAGTAGCCATTTTTCGGACACTAATTCGGCATCCGAACGGCATTGCCTGACGCCGTTCATCGTCGCCTTCTCGCCGTGCAGTGCAAATTGCATAGATTCTTGCCCTGCATGGACGCCTGTCAATTTCCTGCCCGATTGCCCGATTATTTTCGAACCAATTAAGAATGAAATTCGTAATGAAGCTTTTAGTCGGAAAAAAATTGGGACTAAGGCCTAGATTAATGCATGAAATAGCCAAATACTGGCAATGACACAGATGTGCCACGCGGCACGAGGAAGCGTTGCATCAGGGCCGCTGACCTCTGTAGATGCCTGGGAGAGATCATGCGTATAAAGCGAGCCATCGTCATTCCCGCCCTCTTGGCGTTCGCCGCGGCCGGCTCGGCGCTGGCTGGCACGGCGGTAGTCGTGACGCCGACTGCTTCCGTGGTAGCGATGGCACCCAACACTTACTATCAGGGGTGAGCGGGCTTGGCCCACGGCTAACCGCCGGTTGCAATTCACCTAACCCGCGGCGGGCCTTTCGTCCAATTGCGCCTCAGCCGCCGCACGTTCGTTCCGCTGAGCTTGACTGGCCACCGGGAAACGGAGCAGGTTCCCGCCCTGAGCCAGTAACTTAAGGAAATTTCCTCACCGCAATCCCTCCTGTCACATGGATTACAGTAGCCGCAGCGCTGGGCGTTCCTCCGCAGCGGGCACCTTCGAGATGAGCAGAACGCGGCGTACCAGTCGCCTCGCTCGGCGATGACCGAACAGGCGAGGCCGATGCCGCCGGCCACAATGGCCGAAACCAGGGCGGCCGGATCCCATCCGGCCGCCCTCGAAGCGCGTCAGCCCAATGTTCTCTGGCGCAATCGGGGTTCTCTGGCGCATTCGAGCCGGGTGTGCCCGGGTCACCCGGGGCGTCACGGAATCCGGCCCGGCCGTTGCCCCACATCCCGGTCCGGCCAGCGGGCGGTATGCCGCCGCTAAGTATGCGGTATGCCGCCGTTCAGTATTAGGCCCTGAATACGATGGTTGTGGACTGGTCAGGGTTGAGGCTTGGTTGCGACGGGCGAGGGTACGGTGTACTAAAGGTTTCGCAAATTCTTTCCGTGAAATCTGTGTGATCGCCCCGCTAGCCCGCCCGCGCGGCACCCAGGAGGGACGCCCAATGATCGCGGCAGGAAGCCCCACGGTACGGCGGCGCCGGCTGGCCGCTGAACTGCGTGCGATCAGGGAGAGCAAGGGCAAGAGCGGAGATGCGGTCGCCGCCGCGCTGAAGTGGTCGGCCTCCAAGATCAGCAGGTACGAGCGGGCCAGGACCGGCCTGCTGCCACGGGAAGTCGAGAGGCTGCTCGACTACTACGAGATCACCGGGGCCCGCCGCGCACTCCTTCTCGCGCTCGCCGAGGACGCGGCCCAGAAGGGCTGGTGGGAAGAATACGGGGACAGCCTCTCCGAGGACTACCAGCAATTCATCGGCCTTGAGTATGAGGCAACTTCCATGTCCATATGGCATGTCGATGTTGTCACTGGCCTGCTGCAAACGGAAGCTTATGCCCGGCATATCATCAGCAGCTACAGCCGGGTGGAGCCGGTCCCGCCGGGCATGATCGGGCGAATGGTCAGCGTCCGCATGCGACGCCAGCAGGTGCTGAACCGAGAAGCACTTCAGATATCGGTTGTGCTTGATGAATCGGTCCTGAAACGCCGGATCGGCAGCGAGTCAGTAATGTACGAGCAGCTGCAGCGGCTTGCGCGGGAGGCCGAAAAGCCACATGTGACTTTGCAAATTCTGCCTCTTGACACACAGCACACGGTCTTTGGCGAATCGTTTGTCATATTTGGCTTCGGGACAGAGAGTGATGCGATGCTGCAAGAGGTGGTGAGCACCGAGCATATGCGGACCGGCTTCACCCTCGAGGGGGAGCGGGAAACGTACTTGCACAGAATCGCATTCCAGATGCTCGCCGAAGCGGCTCTCGACCCGGCGGCATCCAGGGCGCTCATACTCGAAACGGCGGAGTCGCATTGGTCGGGAGCCCAGCGGCACGCTAGTGCGTAAATAGCGCACGCCGTTTGCCCCGCTCGTTACCGGTTGATGCCCTTCTGGCGTCGCCGTTCCTATGCTGCCGCCGCCAGGGCGTTCGTGCCGGAACCGGCCAGCGGCGTACCGGGTGGGCGGGCCTCGCCATGTCTGCGCACGTTTGAGGTGCTTGGTAACCAGAGGTACTACAGATTTTTGCTGAACTGTAGCGCTTGTGAGGCAAAAGGTGGCCATGGGATGCATGCGCCTTCTGCTACCCTCAAAGTATGAGGCTACTTTTAGTAGTTGTCAAGCTACCAAGCGTAGTCTCATCAACGGGCTAGCATGCGACAATCAGTGAGGTATGACATGGAAAGAGCTACGGCCGGAAGTTCATCCGAAATGCCAGCTTCTGGCCCTGATTGGGTGAAAAGCTCGCTGAGTTTCTCGAACGGCAATTGCGTCGAGGTAGCGAGCCTACCAGGAGACACCATCGGCCTCCGCAACAGCAGGGATCCCGAAGGGCCTGTTCTCCGATTTACACCGGACGAATGGCATGCGTTTCTCGGCGGTGCGCGAAACGGGGAATTCGACAGCTTCGGCAGGCAGTGACCGCGCAGGCAAGCTGCCTGCGTCCTGCGCATGACGTGATCGATCAGAGTGGAGGCGGAGGGCCTCTCCGAGTTCTAGCGGGGCCCTCCGCTTTGCGATATCACCGCCCATCCGCCGTTCGGTGGCTTTGTCCGTGAGTGTGTCCGTACCAGGGCTCAAAACGGCATATTGGCCACCGGCCTGCGAGTTCGCCGGTGCCGTGACGCCTGATGGCGGTTATGCCATTGCCGGCGCGGGAGAACTGGTTCAGCGATGGCCGGGAAGAGCCTCCCGCCAGCTGGGGCCGCGCATCTGCCTATTCCGGTAATCGGGGGTCATCCCGGCCGAACGGGCAGGCGAGGCCGTCGGCTCGCCCGTGCGCGTGCGGACGCTTTCCCGCTGCCGCGTCGTGGCCGTTTTTGACGCCCGGGACGCGGCGAGGCGGGCCCGGACGCCGGCCCCGGCTTCAGAGATCCGTCAGCTGACGGATGTCTTGCCGTGCAACTTGCATGAGACTTGCCCTGCAAGGAACGGCATGATCCGGCGCGAGTGGCTGAGCCGATCTTGAGGCCGCGCATCAGCGTGCCCGGATCGGCCGGCTGGTGACGCGTGCCGGGATCCGCCAGTTGGCGATGACCTGTCGAGGACCTGGCGATGACCCGGCGATGACCGGCGATGACGGAGAGAGGCGGGACCGTTGGACGTTGCCCGGCTGCGAGAAAGCTTCGCCCATGTCGCGGTGCACGGTGACGAGCTACCACTGTTCTTCTACTCCGACCTGTTCCTGAAGCATCCAGAGGTGCGGGACATGTTCCCCATCTCGATGACGGCCCAGCGCGGTCACTTCGTCGACGCGCTGGTGAAGATCGTTTCCCAGGTAGACAGCATTGATGACCTGACCGTGTTCCTCCAGGGCCTGGGCCGTGATCACCGGAAGTTCGGCACTGTCGCCGAGCACTATGGCGCCGTGGGCGCCAGCCTGCTGGCGACCCTGGAACATTTCTCCGGGCCGGCCTGGACGCCGGAGCTGGCTGCCGACTGGAAGGCGGCCTACGAGCTCATCGGCTCCGTCATGCTGGCGGCGGCGAGCGCGGACGAGCAGGTGCGGCCATCCTGGTGGCGGGGCACGGTCGTGGCCCACGAGCCGAGGTCCTTCGATATCTCCGTGCTGCTGGTCCAGCCGGAGCCGCGCATGGACTACGTGCCGGGGCAGTCCGTGGCGATCGAGTCCCCCAGCCGCCCACGGCTGTGGCGGTACTACTCCATGGCGAACGCGCCGCGTCAGGACGGGCTGCTGGAGTTTCACATCCGGCTGATCGACGGCGGCGCCGTGAGCATGGCGCTGACCAGCAGGACGATCGCTGGTACCGACGTCAGGCTCGGGCCTCCCGTCGGGGTCCTCACGCTGAGCCAGCCCGCCTCCGGCCGGGACCTCCTGCTGGTAGCGGGCAGTACCGGGCTGGCCCCGCTGAAAGCCATTCTCGACCAGGTGGCCGCGCTGCCGCGGCCGCCGAAGGTGCACCTGTTCTTCGGTGCGCGGACCGCCGACGGTCTCTATGACCTGGAGAGCCTGGAGAAGATGGCCGCCCGGTACTCGTGGCTGACCGTCACGCCCGTCGTGTCGGCCGACCCCACGTTCGCCGGTGAGACCGGCAGCCTCCCCGATGTGGTGACCCGCTACGGCAATTGGTCAGGCTACGAGGCCTACCTGGCCGGCCCGACCGAGATGGTCCGGGACACTGCCGCTCAGCTGGCCGCAGCGGGCATGGCGCAGGATCACATACACATTGAGGATTTCGGGTGGAGCGAGCCTTGACCACAGCATGGTTCGACGAGCAGAACCGGATGAACCCCGAGGAACTGCGGACCGTGACGTTCCCCACGTCGCGGCTCGGACGGCGCGGCTACGAGGAAGAGCCCGTCCGGCAGTTCCTGAGTGGCGTGCACGCCGAGTTCGTGCGTCTGGTGAACGAACGGACGTCACTGTGGCAGGAAGTTCAGCGGCTCCGCCGCCGGATCATCGCCGGAGAGACCGACGGTGACGGGCAGACGGTGCTGTTCGGTGAGGCCGACGCGCACGTCCACGCGGTGCGGATACTGTCCACCGCGCAGGTCACCGCCGACAAGTACGTCGCTGATGCGCAGGACTACAGCAGCCGGCTGACCCTGGAGACCAGGAAGCGCCGCGATGAGATCATGAAGGAGGCCCAGCAGTACTCCGACAGGCTGCTGGAAGAGGCGCACTCCAAGGCCCGCGAGGCGGCGGTCTCCGCGCTGAACGGAGCCGCGGAGCCGCAGTCCGACGAAGCGCAGCAGGCCGCGCAGGCGGAGCTGGCGTATCTGCGTACCTACAGTGACGTCTACCGGACGCACCTGCGTGCTTACACGGAGGGGATCCTGCGTGGCATCGAGGAGTGGGAACGCAAGGAAACGGCCTCACTGAAGGAAGCCGCCGCACTCCAGGAAGCAGTGCAAGGCGGCCCAGCCGCCAGGGCCCGGGCGATCGATGGAAATGGGCATCTGCGCCACTGACACGAGACGGACGGCGGCCCGGCCAGGTCCGGTCGGCTGCGCCTGCCCTTAACTGCGGCGGAACGCCACAAACCTGCGGCGCCACATAGAAAAGGTGCCATACAAAAATGGCACGCCAAATAGTGGCCGGTTTCTGCCGTCAGTGTGGCAGAAACCGGCCACTATCGAAGTTTATGGGCTTTGTGTGCCCGCGCTTCCGGGCCGGCCGGGCCGGCCGCCAGCTCCTTGGAAGGCGTCATTGAAGAACGCATGGATGCTGGCCGCGATGCTGGGTTAATACATAAAGTTGTCAGGCCTGATGCGAACGGAGCTTGCCAGGTGAGCGCCGACTTCGGGGCGATTGCTGCTCGCCGTGTGGTGGGCACTTGCGTGATCACCGGTGCTATTGCCCGACGTCACCGCGCCCTCGGCGCCGATGCCGCCGAGCACGAGAGCCAGAATGAGAATCCCGCGCGCCGCCCGGCCTGGCGGATCGGTCCGCGTTACTTCCGCCTGGCTCCCGGCCGGGCCGATTCGTGCCTGCATAGGGACAGGCGGTATCCACTGATGAGTCGTCATCGAGGCGATCTCCTTATCGGTAACTAGATAACGAGGTCTGCGCAGAGTGTCTCAATAGAAAAACTACCGCATTATGTGCCGCGCGATACGCCATTCGGATAAATCCGTGCGGCAATTTGCCTGGCCGCCTTGATCATTAAGGTGATCTCGGCAAAATAGGTTCGGACAACCGGGCTTATCCCGGCCAGAGATAGGCTTCCGGGCCGGCACGCGGACGATCCGGACTGGCTGCGGATGGGCTGCAGATGAGCCCGCACATGAGCCCCGCACATGAGCCCCGCAGATGAGCCCCGCAGATGAGCCCCGCACATGAGCACGGAGCCGCAGCGGAAGAGATCTCACCAGGCGGGCATCCGGCCAGGCCGTAATATTGCCGTGAAAGTTGCGCCGCAAGGCAACGCGGAGACGTGGCTATTTCCCTGTTCCGCTAATTCTGTCAGGATACGAGTGGGAAATGCCTGTGGCGGGTATCCCCGAAACGTAATACTTCGGCATATCCTGTCCCGGTATCAGCTGCGACCTGTCGGCGGGCGGTAGACGATGCAAGGCGATCATGGAATTCCGGACCCTCGGACCGATTGAGCTCTGGTCGGCCGGGCGGCGGCAGGATCTTGGCCGCGCCCGGGCGCGGTCGATCCTGGCCATGCTCCTGCTGACGCCGCGCGCGCTGGTCCCGGTCGAGACCCTCATTGACCGGCTCTGGGACACGCAGCCTCCGCCCAAGGCCAGGGACAGCCTTTCGGTCTACGTGGCCAGGCTCCGCGCCTCGCTCCGGCAGTCCGTGGGAGACGACGCGCGGCTGGTGGGCCGGGCGCAGGGCTACATGCTCGACGTCGCTCCCGAGACGGTCGACGTGCATCAGTTCCGCCGGCTGCGCCGCCAGGCGGACGCGCTCGCCGCCAGCGGCGACTACGCACAGGCCGCCGGGCTGCTGCGCGAGGCGGACGGGCTCTGGCGCGGCCAGGCGCTGGCCGGTATCGGCGGCGACTGGGTGGCGCGGATGCGGGACGCTCTGGAGGAGGAGCGCCGGGCCGCCATCCTCGAGCGCGTCGGGTGCGAGCTGGAGCTTGGCCAGCACGCCGATCTCGTCGGTGAGCTTCGCCAGTTGCTGGTGCAGTACCCGGCGGACGAGACGCTCGTCGGCCACCAGATGACCGCGCTGTGCCGGAGCGGAAGGCCGGCCGACGCCCTGAGCCTCTACCGGGAAACCCGTATCCGCCTGATCGAGGAGCAGGGCACGGAACCGGGGGCGATGCTGTCCGAGCTTCATCAGCGCATCCTGGGCCGCGACTCCGGCCTGGCCGTCGGGTTCGTCGGCCCCGTCGGCCGGCGTCCGGCCCGCGCGGCACCGCCCGACACCCTTCCGCCCGCGACGGCGGAATTCGTGGGCCGCGGCAAGGAACTCGCATCGCTCACCGAGCAGGACGGCGGCGTTCCGGGGATCGCCATTATCGAGGGCATGCCGGGCGTGGGGAAGACCGCGCTGGCCGTTCACGCGGCGCGCCTGGTCTCCGCGCAGTACCCGGACGGGATGATTTACCTCAACCTGCACTCCCACGATCCCGGCAGCCCTTCGCTCGACCCGGCGGAGGCGCTGTACCGCCTGCTCCAGATGCTGTCCGTGCCGGCCGCGCAGATACCGGAGACCATCGGCGAGCGCACCGCACTGTGGCGGGCCCACCTGAGCCGACGGCGCGCCGTGGTGATCCTGGACGACGCGGCCGGGCATGACCAGATCGGCCCGCTGCTGCCGGTAACCAGCCGGTGCCTGATCTTGATCACCACCCGGCGGCGGCTTCCCGAGTTCGGCCGCGTCCGCTCGCTGACCCTCGACGTGCTGTCGGACGACGAGGCCGTCGCGCTGTTCCGGCGGATCATCGGCGAGAGCCGGGCCGCGGACGCCGATCAGATCGCCGCCGCCGTGGAATTGTGCGGGCGGCTGCCGCTCGCGATCCAGCTCACGGCGGGCCGGGTGGCGCGCAGCGGCGCGGCGAGCCTCGGCGGCCTGATCGACGAACTGTCGCAGTCCTCCGCGTGGCTGGGTGACTCCGGCGCGGCGGCCCCCGAGGTGATAGCCGCCTTCGATCTGTCGTACGGTGCGCTGGATCCCGACCATCAGCAGTTCTTCCGGCGGCTGGGCATCAGTCCGGGCGCTTGCTTCAGCCTGCCGACCGCGGCCGCCCTGGGCGGCTGTACCCTCGCCGAGGCGGAGAAGGCGATCGTCGCGCTGCTCGACTACCACCTGCTGGCCCAGGCCCCCGGCGGTCAGTTCCGCTTCCACGACCTCATCCGCGGCTATGCGGCCACCCGCGCCACGCGCGATGACCAAGGAGCTGGGCAGCGGCAGGCCGTGAGCAGGCTCATTGACTACTACCTGCACACCGCCGACCAGGCCGACCGGGTGCTCCACCCGTTGCGGTGCCGGCCCCCGGTACCGGTCACCCAGCTGCCGGCCGGGAGCCCGCCGCTGGGCACGCAGGAAGACGCGGCGGGCTGGCTGGAATCGGAGTGGCGCAACATCCTGCAGGCGGCGCGCTATGCGGGCCAGCACGAATGGAAGCCCAAGTGCGCCGACCTCATCGACCTGCTGACTGACTTCATGGAGATCAGGGCGTACTGGGACGAGGCGGCCACCGCCCACGCCCTGGCCCTGCAGGCCAGCCGGGACGTCGCGGATCCGGCCAGGATCGCGCGGGCGGCGCTGGCGCTTAGCGCGGTGCGCCAGCAGACCGGGCAGCACGAGGCGGCGATGCCGCTGGCTGAGGAAGCCGCGGCGATCTACCGGTCGCTGGCCGACCGGAGAGGCGAAGCCAGGGCGCTCGACCAGATAGGCCTGGCTTACCAGCGCACCACCCGTTCCCGTGAGGCGCTCGCCTATTTCGAGGAGGCACGGATTCTTTACCGCGCCGCCGCGGACCGGCGCGGCGTGGCCGATACCTTGAGCCATACCGGTATCGCCTGCTGGTTCCTGAGCCGTTACCCCGAGGCCAACGCATCGATGCAGGAGGCGCTGTCGCTCTATCGTGACGTCGGCGACCGGCGCGGGGAAGCAAAGGTGCACAATAATCTGGGCCCGATACATTTGTCCAACGGTTATCATCGGGACGCGCTCGACGCCTACCAGAAGTCTCTGGAGATATTCCGTGAGATAGGCGGGCCGCAGAACGAGGCGATCCTGCACCATAACATCGGCAGCGTTTACCGCTACAAGGGCAGCTACTCCGAAGCGCTGGCCTCCTGCCGGCAGGCCCTCACGATCTACCGGGACATAGGCGACCTGCCGGGTGAAGCCGAGGTGCTCAACGACATCGGTGCCATCTATCAGAGCGTGGCCTGCTACGACGAGGCGCTTGTCCATCATGAGCGGGCGCGCCTTATCGCCGAAGATATCGGGAACCTGTCCCAGCAGTTGATCGCGCTTCGCCTGATCGCCGACGTATGTCGCGGATCGGGCCGGTACGGCGAAGCACTTGAGCATTATCACGCGGCTCTCAGCTTGTCGCGAGAGATTGGCGACCTGTACGAGGAAGGCAAGATCCTCGAAGGAATCGCGGAAGCGACGCTGAATACCCAGCGGTTCGACAGCGCGCGGATTGCCTTGCGGCAGGCCCTGGACATCTTCGAACGGCTCGGCGTGCCGGAGGCAGAGGCAGTGCGGATACGCATGGAGACCATAGAGCCCGCCTTCGCCGTTCGCATCTCCTAAGCCGGCGGGCCGCCGCGGATCTCCGGCCGGCGCCTCGACCCGGGGGTGCAAGGTAACCGTCAAGGTGCGGGCAAGATGAGCGGCCAGGCTGGTAGCACACACAGGTGCTGCCTTTCCCGGTAGCCGGAGGCCGCTGGCCGCCCGCGATGGGGGGGCGCGGCAACTTGACGCTACCCGGGAGGTCTTCGTGGGTGGTTGGACAATGCCGGGCTATGACCCGTCCGCTCCTGACAGTCTGGACAGCCTGTTGGTCAGCGCTGAGCAGTTCATCACGCTGTTCCACACGGAGAATCGCCTGGGGCCGCCCGACCGGCGGATCTGGCAGGTTCGCCGCGAGATCGAGGCGTCGGGCACGTACTGGCATACTCCCGCTGAGCTGGCCTACGGCGCGCGGGTCGCCTGGCGGAACAGCGCGCGATGTATCGGGCGGCTGTACTGGCGGAGCCTGCGGGTCCGGGACTGCCGCGAGGTCACCGCGGCACCGGATATCGCCGCCCAGGCGGTGACGCACCTGCGCGAGGCGACCAACGGCGGCAAGATCCGCCCGATGATCACCGTGTTCGCGCCGGACATGCCGGACCGGCCCGGGCCGCGGATCCTCAGCTCCCAGCTGGTCCGGTACGCGGGCTACAACATCGTCGGCGGCGGCGTCGTCGGGGATCCGGCCAACGCCGGGCTCACCCGGCTGGCCCGCGATCTCGGCTGGCCGGGCGGCCAGCGCCGGCCGGTTCGACGTACTTCCGCTGCTCGTGCAGGGGCCAGGCGCGCCGGCCACCATGCACGAGATCCCCGCCGACGCCGTGCTCGAGGTCAGCATCGAGCATCCGGAGTACCGCTGGTTCGCCAATCTCGGGCTGCGGTGGCACGCCGTTCCGGTCATCAGCGATATGTACCTGAACATCGGCGGCGTCCGTTACCCGGCCGCGCCCTTCAACGGCTGGTACATGTGCACGGAGATCGGTTCGCGTGACCTCGGCGACAGCGGTCGTTACGACCAGCTGCGGGTGATCGCCACCCACATGGGCCTTTCCACGGCCAGCGACCGGAACCTGTGGAAGGACAAGGCGCTGACCGAGCTCAACCTCGCGGTCCTTCATTCGTTCAATGCCGCCGACGTCGCGATCACCGACCATCACACCGAGTCGGTCCGCTTCCTCCAGCACATCGAGCGGGAGGAACGGCACGGCCGGGCGTGCCCGGCCGACTGGACCTGGATCGTGCCGCCCGCCGCGTCCTCGGCGACCCCGGTCTTCCACCGCACGTACCAGGATTTCGACCAGACGCCGAACTTCTACCGCCACCCGGCGCCGGTCAAGGGGGCATTGGCCCGGATCCACGATCTGCCTGAGCCGGCCGATGAGATGGCTGCGCTGTGCCCGCATCGAGACGGGGCTCATGTCCCGCACCTCCGGATGCTTGAGGGACAGGTCGCAGTAGAAGACCAGACGCTGTGACTTGCAGGGCAAGTCTCATGCAACTTGCATAGCCAAACATCCGTCAGTTGACGGATATAGAACCAAGCCCGGCAAGCGGTGGGCCGATTTCTGCCACTATGGCGATCGGTAACCAGTTAGACCGTTTGCGTGACTTTCGCGCGGCGCCAGAATGAAAGGTCGCCGTGAGCAGCTTCCCCGAACAGCAGGCAACCTTTCGCAACGTCTTCGCCGTCCGCGAGTTCCGCGCCATCTGGGCTTCGCAGATCCTGTCGGAGGGCGGGAACCGGCTCGCGCTGGTCGCCCTGACCCTCCTGATCTACGACCAAACCGGCTCACCGCTGCTGGCGGCCTTGGCCTACGCGGCGGGCTACGTTCCCTGGGTCATCGGCGGCCTGCTGTTCTCCGGCCTCGGGGACCGGCTGCCGCGGCGGGAGGTGATGGTCGCCTGCGACGTGATCGGGGCGCTCCTGGTCGCTGCGATGCTCATCCCGCGGATACCGGTGGTCGGCCTGGTCGCCCTGCTCTACCTGACCACGATGGTCCAGGCGCCGTTCGAAACGGCCAGGTCCGCGATCCTGCCCGACATCCTGCACGGCGAACGCTACGCCCTGGCCGCCACGGTCATGCAGACAAGCTTCCGCGTGGCGCTTGTGGCCGGAGCGGCCGTCGGGGGAGTTGTGGTCGCCCTCATCGGAGCCCGGCCGGCCCTCGGTGTGGATGCCGCCACGTTTGTTTCGTCCGCCGTGCTGGTCCGCTTCGGGACCCGGGCCCGGCCAGCCACCGTCACGCCCAATCTCAACGTGGTGAAACAGCTGGGCGCCGGAGCCCGGTTGCTGCTGGGCGACAGGACGATCCGTACGCTGATGATGCTCGGCTGGCTGATCGCGCTGTACTCGATCCCCGAAGGCATCGCGGCTCCGTACGCCGCACGGCTCAGCGGAGGACCGATCGGCGCCGGTCTCGTCATCGCCTCCGGCCAGATCGGCGCCGTCCTGGCCGCGCCGATCTTCACCAGGAACATCGGGCCACTGACCCGGCTGCGCTGGATGGGGCCGATGGCCGTGTGCACCTGCGCCGTGCTGCCGCTGACCGTCTTCCACCCGGGTCTCGCTGCCTCGATGGCGATCTTCGCGCTGTCCGGCACGTTCGCGATCTACCAGATCGCCGCGAACACCGCGTTCGTGCAATGGGTGCCCAACGAGCTCAGGGCCCAGGCGTTCGGCCTGGCCAACATCGGGACGGTCGTCAGCCAGGGCGCCGCCCTCATGGGGGCGGCCGCCGCCGCCGAGGTGATCCCGCCCTCGACGGTCGTCGCGCTCAGCGGCGGGCTGGGCGCTCTCACCGCCTGCGGCCTGGCGCTCCGCTGGCGGCACATGTCGCCGGTCGTCGGCCGCCACTCCGCGCGGCACCTGCGCGGGCTGATCACACTGGCCGGCCCCGAACGTTCCGGAGCGCGTCCCGCCGGGTCCTAACTCAGCGCGCGGCACCAGGGCGAGCTGGCGCGACTGGGCGACCGGCGCCCAGCCGGATCCCAGATTTCGCCGTCCTCCTCCAGGCAGAGCCAGGTGGAACAGAAATTCGAAGATATTTCTTATCGTTGATTAATCTCAGTTAATTGCGCCGCAGCGCGGGAACGGCGCCGGCGTCTGGCTGGCCGGCCCGCTGGGCAGGCTTAGCGGTGTGCGTGGCGATGCCGCGACGCCCGGTCATCCGCCTGGCCTGAAGGCCGGCTTGAACAGCAGGCGGTTGCGTCCACTCGCCATGCGTGCGGGGCATCCGCTCGGTGAGGCTGTCCGGCAGCCAGACCAGAGCGGTCAGCCCTTGCGGGGCTCCCGCCCGCAGCCGAACCCGCGCTCCGTGCCGTTCGGCCAGATGCGCCACGGCGAACAGCCCCATATGGCGGGATACCGACTCGTCAATGATGGGCGGATTGTCCAGCCGCCGGTTTATCTCCCCCAGCCGCGCGTCGGAAATGCCGACCCCGCTGTCGCTGACCTCGATCAGCACGCCCCCGCTGCTCAGTTCCTGTGCGGACACGCGTACCAGGGAATCCTTGGGTGAGAACACGGTGGCGTTCTCGATGATCTCGGCGAGCAGGTGCACGATGTCCCGGGCCCACTCCCGCGCACAGCGCCGCCGCTCCCCAGCAGACCGGCCTCGTTCCCGCGCCGGGCGGCGCTCGCACACACCAGACGGTGCAGGCCGACAGCCCGGAAACGTCGGACTGGTTTCGCAGCCGCCGGCCGTTCGTTCCGGGTACCGCCGGCAACGGCAGCAGCAGTCCACCCGGGTCAGCCCCGCAGACGGGCGGCAGCGGGCCAGCCTGCCGGGGGAAGTGGGCTGAGGGGCGGCACGCCGCCCGGATCATCGCCGATCCGGTCCGGGGTGACCGCACCGTCGCCGGGCTGCCTGTGCGCGTCCCGCAGGCGAATCTCATCCGCGGCTCCGCGGGCAGCGGCGGTCCGGCGGACAGCGGCGTCACCGGCCGCCTGCCGCGCCGTCACGAGACGCCGGTGCCGGCCGCGCCGCAGCCGCAGCGATCACCTGAGATGGCACGCAGCCTGCTGAGCGGGTTCCAGCGCGGAGCTCACCGGGCCGAAGGCCGGGACCCGCGCACAGGAGAGGGAGCGGATCGTTGAGTGACGCATACCGGCGGGACCTGAGCTGGCTGGTCACCGACTTCACGTCGCGGGTCGCGGATGTCGCGCACGCGGTCGTGATATCCGCGGACGGGGTCCCGCTCGCGCTGTCGGAGGACATTCCCGCTGGTTCCGGCGAATACCTTGCGGCCATCACCTCAGGGCTGGTCAGCCTGATGGAGGGCGCGGCGCGGATCTTTGACGCCGGCCAGCCCGCCCGGGCCCTGGTGGAGATGGAGGGCGGGCTGATGCTGATCAAGGCGATCAGCGACGGCTCCAGCCTGGCCGTCCTGGCCGCGCGGCACTGCGACATGGAGCTCGTTCCCTACGAAATGACGTTGCTGGTCGAGGCGGTCGGCGAGGCGCTGACCCCGGCGCTCCGCAGCTATCCGGGAGCGTTAGCCAGGGGCCGTCTCACCGGCCAGGACGGAAAGCGAAGTCGCTGAAGCGGGCCGAACCGCCGCGGGCGGTGAAATCGACCGCCGCGACAAGGATGTAGGTGGTGCTGGTGGACGCGGGCGCCGGCACCTCGGCCACGGGCACGCCGTTCACGGTCAGATGGTCGACGCCGCCGCTCACCGCGACCTGGATCTCGTAGCCAGGCCCGTGAGCCAGCGCCCCGCGCGGCAGGCCGCCGTGGCCGAGCACCGCGTCTCCCGGGCCGTCGATGGCCCAGATTCCGCTGGCGCAGACCTCGTTGAGGTAGCCGCGCTGAGCCCGCATGGCCACGCCGAGCACGGCGCAGCCGCCGGGCAGGCGGGCCGGGTCCACCCGGACCGCCGCCTGGTAGGCAGCCGGGAACGTCGTGTCCGGGGCGAATCCGAGCTCGCCGAGCGAGCCCGGCGAGACGGCCAGGGTGGCCGGCCCGCGGCCGCAGCTGAGCTGGGTGGTGACCGGGGTCATCACCGCCCATGACCCGGACGCCGGACCACAGCCCGGAGCGGCCGCGGTCAGCTGGGCCCGGTCGGCCCCAGCCCGGGTGGTGGTCCCGGTCGGCGTGAACGCGAAGCCGCTGAGTTCGGCCTGCCCCGGCTGGCCGGTCAGGTTCTGCACGCCGAGGACCAGTCGCGCGGTGTTCGTGTACCGCGGGTCGGCGACGACCGCGACCTGGCGGCCGTCGATGGCCAGCCGCTGGCTCGCGCCCTGCGCCGTGATTTGCACGGTGTACGCCCGAGCGGGCGCGACCGGGCCATCGGACAGGAACGTCAGGGTGCGGCCGCTGGACCGGGCGATCGCCCAGGTGCCCTGGCTGCACACGTTGGCCCAGTAGTAACCCGCGGCTGTCACCCGGGTCTCAAGCGTCAGGCATCCGCTGGCCAGCCGCCCGAAATCCACGTGCACGGACAGGCGGTAGCCGCCCGCGAAGTACCCGTCGGGCGGGACGAAGCTCATGGTGCTGGTGCGGCGGGCGGCCACGGTGATCTGCAGCGCGTGCGGGGTGCAGGCGACGCCGAGCGGAGGGGGTGCGGGGATCGCCCAGGACGCGTCCCCGTCGTCGCAGGTGGCGCCGGGAACGTCGGCCCGGTAGGGCTGGTCTTCGTTGGCGTGCACGCCGCGCGGGAAGGCCACCGCGAACAGGGTCACGGTGAAGACCGCCGCGGCCGCCGCGATCGCGGCGACCAGGCGCCTCGCCCGCCGGTCCGCCGCCTGCCGCGTTGCCTCCCGCGGGTGGCGCCCCCGGCACCGGCACCGGCACCGCCACCGGAGCCGGGGCCGGGCCCGGAGCAGGAAGCCCAGCAGCACCACCGGCGGACCGAGCAGCAGCAGGCCGGCCGACGCGGTGAGGTCGCTGTGCAGGAAATCCGGCTGAACGGCGCCGGACGCCGCGGCCCGGAAGGTGCCCAGATACACGAACAGGCTGTTGCTGACCAGGGCGAAGCCTGTCTTCAGCAGCTGCGGTCCCCGATCGTCCCCGGCACCGGAGTCCGTGTCCTGCTCGTCGTCCAGGACGCCGAGCAGCTGCCCCAGCTCGGGCCGGCCCGCCGGATCGTGCCGGCCCGCCGGATCGTGCCGGTCCGCGGGATCGGGCCGGTCCACCGGATCGTGCCGGTCCGCGGGATCGGGCCGGTCCACCGGATCGTGCCGGTCCGCCGGATCGTGCCGGGCGGCGAACCGCCGCCGCGCGATCGGTACCAGGTACGTCCACAGCGGCGGGAGCAGGAAGAACCCGGCGAGCAGCAGCGTGAACTGCGGGCCGAGCCCGGCGCTCCAGTGCAGCAGCGCGTACACCCCGCGGATGCTGGCCAGGCTCACCAGCAGCACCAGGACCTGACGCAACCGCGCGTCGTGGCCGGCCCACTGCCGCCGGTACCACAGCAGCACGAGCCAGCCGAGGGCCGTGGCGGCTGCGGCCACGTTCACTGCGCCCAGGATGTCCCGCGGCGGCGGGGTCCGCACCCCCAGTGCGGCCAGCGCCGCCGGGTAGGTGACGGTCAGGATGATCAGGGCCACCATGGCCAGCAGGAGGCCGCCGGTGGCCAGCTGAGGCTGCCGCGTACGGCGGCCCCTCAGGATGAGCACCACGGCCAGGATGAACGCGGCCAGCGCCAGCGGGACCTGCGCGAGAGCCGCGGCCGTGCCGACCAGGAGGTTCGGCCGGCCGGGCGGGAACGGGTCGAGGTCGATCAGCAGCAGGAAGTCGATCACGAACACCGCGGCCCCGGCGAAAATCCACGGCGTCTTTATCTTCCGCGGCCAGCGCCGGTCGATGCCCGCCAGCCGGATCAGCACGATCATCACCACGGTCATGACCAGGACGGCGGCCAGGCCACCCGGCAAGCCTTCCCCGGCCAGGATCTCCCCGGCCAGCAGCGCCGCCGCGATGATCGCGGTAGCGTACGGCAGCGGCCGGGAAAACCGGAGCCGGCCCCGCGGATCCCGGAACAGCAGCACCCGGCGCGTGATCCCCTGTACGCGGTTCACCCAGTCGGTGCTGAACGCGAGGATGGGGAAGACCAGCACCAGCGGCAGCAACAGGAGCGCGGCGGCCAGGCCGTGCAGCACGACCCCGGTCCCGGCCGCAGCCCGGCCGTGCACCGCGAACACCAGCCAGACGCCGGCCGCCAGCAGGTAGTAGACGGGCAGCAGCACCCAGACCAGCACGGGCCGGGTGGACCACCGCCACCACACGGCCAGGACGGCCAGCTGCGCGGCGCTGAACGCGAGGACTAACGAATACCCGCGGCCCGCATCCACCGAGATCAGCGACGTGACCGGCTGGATGGCCAGCAGCAGGGTGACCACGGCGAGAACGCCGTAGCGCAGCCGCGCGCCGGACCGGAACGCACCGGTCAGCAGCATCCCGAAGCCGGCAGCTAGCGAGAGGGCCATGACCACGAAACTCGCCAGCGGAACTCCGTACTCCAGGCCGCCCTGGTCGGCGATGCCGCTGCTGACGCGGGGCTGCGGCACGAACTGCGTGACCAGCAGCACCGCCACCAGCACGGTCTGCCCGGTGGCGATCGTGTCCAGGCTGGGCCCGCGCCTGCCTATACCGAGTGTTCTCATGGCCTTTCCCCCCCGGCATGATCATTCCCGACCCGGGCCCCGGTGGCAATCGTTACGACAGACCTGGCTGGCGGGAACGGGGGGCCTGTCGGCGGACAGCGCGGGGCAGTAAGGTGCAGCCAGGACATCAATCTGGGGGGGTTGGGTCATGGTCGGGAGACTTGTCCTCGGCGTTGCTTTAATGGCGGCCGTTCTGACCGCGTGCGGCACGGGTTCGGGTGGCCAGCCGTCCCATCCGGCCACGCCCGCCGGCCGCACCCCGGCCAGCAGCAGCCCGTCGGCCAGCCCGCTGGCCAGCGCAGGGGCGGGGAGCGCGGCGGCGGGGAGCACCGCGGCCTGCGCCCAGCAGTACCACGCCTGGCAGAACGGGCCCGCTCACCCGGCGATCGTCAATTTCGAGGCTGCTCAGCAGGCCCTGGCCGACGAGAGCTCGTCCGGCAAACCGGCCCTGATCGCCGCCACCATGAACATCCTCGGGCAGCGGGCCGCCGCCCTGGCCAGCTTCCCGGTGCCGGCCTGCGCCGATCCGAACGGCGACTTCGCCGCGCTGCTCAGTCAGGTCAGCACGGTGACCGGCGAGGTCGGCCCGGATGCGACCCTGGCGATCCTGCAGCAGGCGATCAATCAGCTCGACTCGGTGTTCTCCCTGGAGAGCGAGTTCACCGCCGAAGTGAAGCAGACCACCGGCGGCTAGCCGCCCGGGCGCCTGCGGGCTTTGCCGCAATCGGCGCGGGGCGCGGGCGGCGCCGCGGATTCTTGTTGCTTCTTGAGTAACATGTGTTGACGCGTGTGGTCTTACGGAATCGAGGAGCGCACAGCCGACGGCTGGCGACCGCTCAGCATTCAGATGGCGTTTGCGGCGGCGGGTCTCGGCGTTTCCCCCGGAGAGAGCAGCAGTCCCATCGGGACACGTATCCCCCGGGGTTTGCGCCCTGGCAGGTATCGGCTCACGAAGAGCCTTCGAGCACTCGGTTCCGATGGGGTGCCCATGCCGAAGGCCGATGGAGAGGTCTGTATCTGCAGCGAGTTCGTCGTCGAAACGCGCGGGGGCTGAGCGGGAACGGGCCGGCGGCGTTCTTGGCCTGCTGGCCCACGGGCAAGGCGATGCAGCGCGGCGCCCCCTGCCGGCCGCTCGATCCCCTGCGTGCAAGCCGGGCCCGCGATGTTCGATCGAGGTGGCGAGGTCCCGTGCCCCCGCTTGTCAGGATCGTCTCGTTGCTGGAACGATGAGCCTGTGAAACTCGGAATCCTGTGCGGTGGCGGCCCTGCCCCGGGGATGAACTCGGTCATCTCTGCGGCCACGATCGAGGCCCGGAACTCGGGGTGGGAACGTCGTTGGGATCATGGACGGCTTCCAGCACCTCATCGAGGGCCGGATCGAGGAGGCGCGACCCCTCTCCATTACGGACGTGTCGAGAATCCACGTCCTGGGCGGGTCGATGCTCCGGACATCGCGGGCCAACCCCACGGTGCGCGATGAGGACGCGGCCGACCCGGACTGGAGGCTGCACGCCTGTCTGGAGTCGCTGCAGAAGCTGGGGATCGACGCGCTCGTCACGATCGGTGGGGACGACACCGCATTCTCGGCGTCCCGGCTGGCCGAGACGGCCGGAGGGGCCCTCCGCGTGGTGCACGTGCCCAAAACCATCGACAACGACCTGCCGCTACCGGGCGGCACGCCGACCTTCGGCTTCGAGACCGCCAGGAGCGTGGGGGTCCAGCTCGTCAACAACCTGATGACCGACGCCATCACCACCCAGCGGTGGTACCTGGTGGTGGCCATGGGCCGCTCAGCCGGCCACCTGGCCGTGGGCATCGGAAAATCGGCCGGGGCTACCCTCACGCTGATCGCCGAGGAGTTCCCCGGTGACGAGCCCATCCGGCTGTCGCGCCTGGTGGACGTCCTGGAGACCTCGATGCTGAAGCGGATCGCCCACGGCCGCCCCTTCGGCGTGGCGGTGCTCGCCGAGGGCATCGGCCTGCGCCTGCCCCCGGACGAGCTCCAGAAGGCCATGCCAGAGGCCGAGCGAGACGAGCACGGCCACGTCCGGCTGGCCGAGCTCGAGCTGGATCGCCTGCTGGCCAAGCTGGTCAAGGACCGCTTCAAGGACCGGGGGGAAAAGGTCACGGTCGAGGGCAAGAACATCGGCTACGAACTCCGCTGCGCGCCCCCCATCCCGTTCGACATCGAGTACACCCGCGACCTCGGCTACAGCGCCATCGATTACCTGAAGCAGGTGCTGGAGAGCGACGAGCCCGGCGGCATGGTCACGATTCAGGAAGGGCACATGGTGCCGCTGCCCTTCGGGTCGTTCAGCGACCCTGAGACGGGGCGGGTGCAGATCCGGCTGGTGAACGTCGAGTCGAGCTCGTACCGGGTGGCCCGCGAGTACATGATCAGGCTGGACCGCGAGGACCTCGAGGATCCAGAGAAGCTCCGCCTGATCGCACAGGCCTCTGGGCTCGCGCCCGAGGTCTTCCGCGACCGGTACGGCTATCTCGCCGAGGGCTGAGCCCCGGCTTCCGGTGCCCACTGCCTGCCGTGGGCACCGGAAGCGGCTGAATCGGATACGGCTGGTTGGCCCCGCCCGGCGTGGGATCGCTGGACGTAGTGAAATCGGTGCAATTGCTGTCGGTGCCGGCGCCGTCCGGCAAGCGGACCGCGCTTGTACCCGCACCGGCCGCCGTGCCCGGCGCGGCTACGAAGCATCCTTCCTGCCCGGTGCCCGACGTGCCCTGGTAGCCCTCGGCGAGCCACGGGTCGACCAGGCCCCCGTAGTTGAGGCTGTCGGCCGCCACCCCCTGCGCGTTACGCAGCACCATGCTGCCGGCGCCGGCGGAGAGGGCAGGTCCGCCGAACCACTGGTCAGGCGCGGGCGGCCCCTGGTAGCCCGCGGTCGTCACGGCGGCGTCGATCACCGGCGTGTTGATCGCGTGGCTGCGGTTGAGGGGCTTGCTGAGCGTGACGCTGCTGTCCAGCGCCTGCACCGGCTCGTTGCTCGAGTGCGCGAAGCGGGTCGCCGGGCTGAACGAGATGCCGGTGCCGCGGTCGCTGAACGGAAGGTTGGCCGCGTGGTCGAACGTCAGCGGGGCGGCCAGGGTGAGGCCGGTGCCGCTGGCGCCGGGGGTGCCCACCGCGGTGACGGTGATGGTCTCGATCTTCGGCCCGATGTCGAGCCGGATCTTATCGCCTGCGGTGCTATTGGCGGTCGAGGTGACCTTGATACTGGTCGCGCCGGCGGGCGCTGCCGCCGCGAGGTAGGCCTGCGTGCCCGGCTGGCCGACGGCGGTCACCGTGGCTGTCTCGAACGTGCGGCCGTAGCCGAGGGCGATCTTCCGGCCGACCGTGAAGCCCGACGTGCTCGTGACGGGCACGTTGGCCGAGCCGGCCGGGACCGTGAGGACCGGGCCATCGGGGAGCGGCTGCCACAGCGGTGTGCTGAAGTTCGGGACGCCGATGATGGTCGCGTTGCGGCCGCTGCCCGACGAGTCCAGCGCGGTTGCCCCGGAAGCCTCGTCGAAGGTGTAGTCCGCGCCGTCGCCAGCGTGACGCCAGCCGGCAAGAGCGCAACCGCCACGCCTGCGACCAGGGTCCTAAGCGTCGGCGCCGGATGGAAGGTCTGAACATGTGGGATCAGCTCCAATGCTGACTGAGCAGTGCTGGACAGACGGTGAAGCCCGCCGGCAGTGCGGCCATTTGGCGTCCACGGATGCGCGTTAGCGCTGATGGATGTTGGTTGTCTCCGGCCGAGGCTGGCGCTTTGACCGCGCCTGGCAGTCCGCGCCTGGCAGTCCGCGCCTGGCAGTCCGCGCCTGGCAGTCCGCGCCTGGCAGTCCGGGCCACGGCCGGTACCGACCGCGGTGTGCCCGGTATTGTTAGCGCTCACATCATCAAGACCTGAACATTAGTGTCCACAATCACACGATTAGAGTCAAGGCCGAGAACACGCCCCGCCGCGTAACAGTCACCAAATGTCGGAATGCGCGCCCCCGGCCTCGGCCCAGCCCTGCTCGTCCGTCCACTTCGCCGCGCAAAGGCTTTGCCACGTTCGCCAGGAGCCCAGGTCGCCGATGTGTCAGGACCGGCTCGGCGCTCACCAGCACGTCGTCCGTCTGCGCTCACACCCGACCGGAACGGGGCCGAGACCGCCACGAAATACGGGCCAGATCCAAAATTCGAGCGTCGTTGACACCCCGTAGGTCGCTCCCGGCTCGGGGGATGATCGGCCCGGCCCTCGGGGTGAGGTTCCCCTGTTCGTCCCGGTCGTCCAAGTGTCAAGATCACCACAGTCAAGAGCGATGTCGGAAAATTAACGCGGTGACTTCATGAGATTGACGCGGTGACTTCATGAGCATCCAGCGAGGAGACGGCGACCGTGAGGCGGCGCGCCTGGAGGCCTTCAGTGACGGTGTGCTGGCCGTCATCATCACCATCATGGCATTCGGATTGAACGTGCCAGGGAACACGACCTGGCATGCGGTGCGCCAGCAGCTTCCCTCACTGCTCGTTTATGTGTTGAGCTTCACGCTGGTAGGGATCTACTGGAACAACCATCACCACTTGCTGAGAGCGACGCAACGCATCAGCGGGACGGTCATGTGGGCCAACCTCCACCTTCTGTTCTGGCTGTCGTTGGTCCCTGTCGCCACCAAGTGGGTCGGAGAGGCGCACCGAGCCAGCATGCCCGCCTCCGTGTACGGCATCGTCACTCTCGGTGCAGGAGCAGCATATGCACTCCTCGTCCAGATGATCATCCGGGCGAACGGGCGAGATTCGCTCGTGGCGACAGCAATCGGGTCGGACGTCAAGTCGAGGCTGTCCGTCTGCCTCTTCGCAGCGGGCGTCGGGCTGGCTTGGCTGAGCCCCTGGATCGCCTACGCACTGTACGTCGCGGTCGCGCTGTCGTGGTTCGTGCCCGACCGCCGGTTCACCCCGGAGGCGTCGCGTTGAGCGGGGTCGCACGACCAGTCGCTGCGGCACGTAGCCGTGTGGCTGTGAGCCCCGGCCCTGCCATCCGGTGGAGAACTGCCTACACCGGCCCGGCGTAGCATCGTACGGACTGGGCACTAGAGCGGCTGGTCACGTCCGGATGGGGGCGACAATCACCGTCGCCGAAGGAGCGTCACACGTGGTGATGCTCTCGCGCCCAGCAGTCGTCGCTGACGTCGTGCGCGAGGCAGTCCGGAGCTGTACGTCTGGGCGGTCCACATAGCGGAATCCGAACGATCGGGGATGGCGCCCGCCCTTCCGCTCAAGTTGACCGCTCTCCGGCGCGAACCTCGGCGACGGCCTGCCAGTCATCCAGAACGCGCTCTATCCGCTCGGGCGACTCAGCGACGACCGCCTCGCGCAATTCGCGCGCGAACGCCTTCAGGTGAGTATCTGTATCTGGGAGGGAACGAGCCCAGGGGAACGCTGCCGGCAGCACCGCTGGGAGTGCACTGGCAGCCATCTCGTTGGTCAGCAAGGCAGCGAGGAGCTGTGACATCGCCAGGGTGGATTCGGGGACGATCGCGGCGACGCGCTCGCCTTTGAGGGTGATGTGCGTCACGACACGGTGGCGGGCGTTGTCAATAGCGCTGACCAGGGTTTCGGCAGGCAACTCGGGCGTTGGCTGACCCATGCTTTCAGGGTAGCCGCAGAACCCCAGTCACGCAGCCCTCAAAGGACGCGTTGTGCCATCAAGATCTCGCGGGCCTGCCCTTTGTCGCCTAGCGCCCGGTACCCGGCGGCTAGCGCTGGGGCGATGGGTAATCGCCTCTACTCCGGCAGCGATGGCTGCCGGAGGCGGCCGCGCGAGAGAGTCCCGCCGTATCGGGGCGGCGCGTACGTTAACGACGCCGCCCACGACCCCGATTGGGAGGTTGGTGTGTCCCGGCTCGTTGGTGTGGCCCGTCTCCTTGCCGTGCTGTGGCTCGCCGCGTTCCGGTCGGCTATCGCCGGGTGGCGGGCGAGCGCCAGCGCCATCGGCGGCACCACGTGGCCGCGCGTCACCTGGTAGCGCTCCAGCAGATCGAGGAACTGCCCGGCCTCGAAGCCAGGGACGGTGACGATCGTCGCGCCTGCGCGCAGCCCGGTGCTCATGATCCCGGCCAGCCCAGCGAGGTGGAAGAACGGCAGCGCGGCGAGCACCACGTCGCTGCGGGACAGGGGAGGAAGAAAGCG
>CAWGPP010000016.1:0-110558 GCA_963824545.1 uncultured Actinomycetes bacterium
AACCGGTTGCGTTAATGCGGAGCATGCGACCGAACAGCCCTTGCCGAATAAATATGGCTGGCAGGCCGCGAATCGTAACTAGATAGGTGGGGCCGCGATTCTGGCTCGGGCGGGTGTGGGCTGAGTACTTGAGATGGCGGGTGGGCGCCGTACCTGGCGGGCGCGTGCTTCAGTCGGCGGCCAGGGTTGTGGTGCCGCTCTTTCTGGCGCGTTGCACGGGATAGTGCTGCGCCGGTAAGTCTATGTACATAGACTTACCGGGTGAGCAGACCCAGGACTCCGTCACCGCAGACCATCGCGGTGCTAGCCGTCCTCGCCGCTGATCCCGCGGCGTGGCGGCACGGGCATGACGTCGGCCGGCAGACGGGCCTGAAGGCCGGGTCGCTGTATCCGATCCTGATCCGCCTGTCCGATCGCGGGCTGCTGGAGGCCCGGTGGGAACCTGACCCGCCGCCCGGCCGGCCCGCCCGCCACTTGTACCGGATGACCCCGGCGGGACTGGAGCTTGCCCGCGCGCACGCGCCAGCCGCAAGGAGCGCCCGCAGCGGCGCTACCCGCGCCGTCGCGCCCCGGCTCGGGCTGGAGCACGGCTGATGCGCGCCGATGGCCCTGGCGGGCCGGGCCGGGATGACTCCGGCAAGCGTGACCTCGCCTACCGGCTGCTGGCCGCCGCGGTCGCCCTGATGCGGCCCGGCCGCCGGGACTGGGGCCTGGCGATGCTGGCCGAGCTGGAGCACGTCTGCCGCCCCGGCGAGCGGGCGTGGTTCGCGCTCGGCGCCGCCCGTGTGGCGCTGTTCCCGCCCCGCGCCACCCGGCCGTGGCGGGCGGTCCCGCTGGGCCTGGCCATCCGGGCGGTGGCGGCCGGGGCGGCCATGCACGCGCTCGCTCCCGCCGCCGGGCTCGCCCCGGCGGCCCTCATGGCCTTGCCCGCAGCCGGTGTCTGGACCATGCTCACCACGCGCGCCCTGGCTGGCCGCCCGGGCGGTGCGGTGCTGGCGGCCCAGGTCACGGTGGCGGCCGGGATCGCGGGCTTCCTGGTCCTGTACCTGACGGTGGTACAGCACTACCCGCAGGTGATGGGTCCGGGCAACCATCATGGCTGGGGCGCGGGCCTGGCGTTCAACCTGGCGTCGGCCGGCTACCTGGGGATGGCGTGGCTGCTGCCGCGCCAGTTCGCGGTCACGCAGCGCAATATCCTGTACGCGCTTGCCGTCGGCCTGGTAATCGCAGCCGCTGCAGCGCGGGACATCGCGCATCCGCCAGGCATCAGCCAGTATGCGCTGGCGTGCCTGGCACTGCCGGCCGCGGCCGCCCTGGCCGGCATTCGCCGGGGCCGCCTCGAGGACGGGCTGGAAACCGCCCTGTGGGCCACCCTGCTGGCCGGCCTGGCCACGTCCATCATGATCGCTGCGGAGGCCTACCGGGTGGCCCCTTCCGTGGCCGGCAGCCAGCCGGCCATCGCCGACGCCCGCCTGCACGGCATGTCGAGCGCCTCGGCCTGGCTGGCCGCCGACAGCCTGGGCGGCGCCAGCTTCCTCCTGATCCTGACGCCGATCGCCTTCCTCGTGCTGGCAGCAGGCGGCGCGATCCTCGGCTGCCGCCTGCGGGGCCCCCTGGACCGGGCCATATCGGCCTGGGGGCCATGGGGCCAGCGGCCGAAGCGCCGTTCTGCCGGGCGCCAGTAGCGCCGCCTCCCGGCGAGGCAGTCGGCGGCCGTGCCTTCATCTGGCCCGGGGCACAACGCCTCGCCAGGGACATCGACGCCTGAAGAGCGCCCGCCCACTGAAGCACGCAGCCCCGCCAAGTCAGGCGCTTACACGCCATCTCGAACACTCAGTCACAGCGGCCGGCGCTTTGGCGCCGGGCTGGCCTATCCGGTTTCGGGTATCCAGGGCAGGCCCTGGAAGGCGCTGGTGAGGGCGTCGAGTGCGGCGATGCCGTGGCGGGCGGCGGTGGCGAGGTAGGACCGGATCGCGCAGAACTCTTCCGCCCCGGTCATGGAGCGCATGCAGCCAGAGATCTTGATCCGGAGCTTGCTCATCCGAATGGCCTGCTCCGCGGCGTTATTCGTGAACGGTACGCGCAGGTCACGGGCGAACCGCAGGTAGTCGTCCTCCCGGGCCTGCATCCGGGTGGCGAGGGCGTGCCGTTTCTCCTGCAGCTTGCCGTGGCGGCCGGCGTTGAGGGCGATCCCGGTGGCGGCGGCCTTGCGGTACCAGTCCTCGTGCTCTTCCAGGATCTCCGGGGCGATGGCGGCCTCGCCGGCCGCGCAGGCGGCTTCAGCCGCCTTGTCCAGCGCGAGCAGCGCGTCAATGGCCTGCTGCGCCCAGGCTCTGTCGAGGTCCGTGCCGGTCTCGGTGACCGCGACGAGCTCCCGCAGCACGTGCGCGCCGCACAGGGCGTGGCCCGTGACGTTCTCGAAGGTGTCATACGGCTTCCACGCGTCATGGACCGCGATGCCGGTGAAGAACGGCAGGATCCCGGCCGCGCTCATCCCGTCCTTCCCGCGCCTGGCGTGCACGGTGACCAGCACGAACTTCCCCCACGAGGCGGAATGCACCCAGGCGAGCTTCCCAGCGGTGCGGAACCCGGTCTCGTCGAAGTGCGCGACCTCGCAGCTGATCAGGTACCCCGTGATCGCGGCCAGCGCCGGCGCGAGCAGCCCGGCGGTCTTCCTCGCGGCGCTGGCGAGCGCGCCGGGCGACGGCGCGCAGCCGAACAGCTCGCCCAGAGCCCGGCAGGCGCGGTCCCGGGACAGGAACTGGCCGTGCCACAGGTAGATCCCGGTGCCCATGATCCGCGGCCCGTACTGCACCGGCGCGGTCACCCCGGCGGGAGCTTCCGCCTTCGTCTCGTGCCCGCAGTGGCACAGCAGCGTGAGCACCTGGTGCTCAGTCGTCTCCGCCTTCACCGGCGGGACGTCGATGACCTGGCGGCGCTCGACCGCGGTCACCTCCGCGCCCTTCAGGGACTTCCCGCAGCAGCCGCACTTCGCCGGCCGGTGCCGCACCTTCTTATCAGGATGGTCCGTGAGCTGCATCGTCGTCCCCGGCTGGCCCTTCGGACGGCCCGGCTTGCGGCCGGACTTGCCGCGCAGCGACCTCGGCGCCGGCTTCGCCAGCCCGTCCGACGACGGCGGCTTGCTGGAGTTCCGCGAGTTCTTCCTCGCCTGCGCAGCCAGGTCCGCGACCTGTGACTGCAGCACGGCCATCTGCTCGCGCAGCACCACGATCTCCGCGTCCTGCCCCGCGATCCGCTCGTCCCGCTCGGCCAGCAGTTCCCGCAGCAGAGCGTTGGCAGCACGAAGCCCCGCAGCATCATCGGGAACACCGGGCACCTCGGGCACGCGCCGAACTACACCACGACTCCGCCCCGCACCGCAAATAAGCAGCCATCGAACCGCCGTAGCCAGCGGAAACAAGCCGAGGGGCATGGGAGAGGTTCAGACAGACCTATCCAATTACGCCGGAATTATCGAGCAAGTAACCGTGCATCCATCATTCCTGGAACTGCAAATCAGCATTGCCGGATCTGCGGTTCAGCGAATCTTCGTGAAGCACGATATTCTGGACCGCTACGGGCTTGGAGATGCCAGCAGTCTTACCGAACGGCCCGTATTCCTAACGACGCCTACCGATGGTGACCTGGTTCGGCTGATTCCTGCCGCTCGCCGAGTCGGTTACAGCCAAGGATCGCCAGTCGCGGGGTGGCTGCATCCGCCAGCCGCAGGACGCTCACAGACGGTGCAGGCAGGTCAACCCGAGTAAGAGTGGTGGTACATCACATCGCGCGCGGCGGCTTCGGAACGAAGAGGCCAGATCCGTGATTGCTGACCACCATGGTTGACCACAACGGGACCCGACACGGGCCGATCCCAACGGACGCGCCGTGAGTGCAAGCCCAGGTGAGCGACGCCGACCGACAGTCTGGGCGTATTTTGCGGCAGAGGGTCACTGACTGCATACCACACCTGACCTGAAGGCGGGCCACACACGGGCCGATATAAATAAGTCCGGGGTTCATCGGAACGAAGATGGCTAACCTAGGCCAACGAGCTGTTGAGGAAAAATGAACCAAAGGTTGCGCGTCCACCGAGGGTTTCTATTCGCCCTCACCGTATTCATGGGTCTGGTAGTCATAAGCTTGATAGTCTTTTGGCCTTTCGCGTTTGCAAGGCTTTCCAGTGTAGGCCAATTCTATACGACAATCTCAGCTTTGGTCAGCTCGCTTGCTCTAGTTGGGGTCGCTATTTCACTTCTTTATCAAGCACGCGCTGGGCGTACAGCTAGAGAACAAGCAATCCGATCCCTGCAACAACAACTGATAAGGATGGAGATGGATGACCCTACTTTAATGACCGCTATGGGGGCGCCATGGGGTCTGTCCATTCCTGCCGAGAGCGCGAGAATTCGTGATCATCTATACATTCATATGTGGGCCACTTTCTGGGCCGGAAATTATGTGGTTGGAGAGCTAAACGCGGCAGCCGTCAGAGAGGTGGCGAAAGCGGAACTATTTAGCAGCAAGGCGGGACGAACATACTGGGCAACCGTCAGAGAAAGGGTACTAAGTACCAATCAGGGTAAGTACCAGCGCTTTGCCCGTATTGTCGATGAGGAGTACCAAAAGGTGATAGCAGATAACGTCCCAGTAGCTGATCCTATACGAATTGCTGACCATGCCAACGCTTCGACTACTCACCGGAAAGCAGGACTTCGGCGCTTTGCGCTGGTCGGCGCAATAGTGATAACTGGCGCACAGGCGGAACGGAAGCTTGGCCAAAGACTCCGTAGAGGAGGCTAACGCCTCAAAGGCACCTTTGCTTCGCGTAGTCAATAAACGCCGTCCAGTGGCTTGGGCTAAATTGCATCACAGGGCCCGGATTCTTCGAGTCGCGAACAAGTACGGAGGCGCATATTGTGGCAACCTCCACGCAGTTGCCATTGAAGGTGCTCTTCGAACTTTTCCGCCAATGTACGCTATCTTGCCCGGTGTACAGTTTTGCCCCGTTTGTAACATTAAGATCATCCATATCTCAAGACTAGTGCAGTACCTGTCGTCTCGTCAGCTCTTTGGACTTTCTGGTTTTGTCACTCAACCTGGCGAAGGTTGCTCGCCTTCGCGTTGGCCAGCGGATGTATCCGGCCCTGCCGTGAGCAGGCCGGGTGTGCAGCGGGTCGCCCGGCCGCAGGGAGCAGCAACGTAGGGAGAAGCTAACCGAATGTAGCGGATCATGAGGCGCGGGCCGCCAGGAACCGAGTAACCAACTGAGTAACGATCACCACCGCCACCAGCAGAGGCGCGCGGACATTGATGGACGGTCGTTTCCTGGTCAGGCACGCCGCAGTGCTGGCAATCCGCATGGCGACTTGGCTTCGGGACGAAGAAGTCAATCAGGCTGCTGTACTCGACTGAGAATGCGGCGTGAGTCGCAGCCTAGGCAAACACCAAGATGAAGGTAGCGCTTTTCGATAGTGGCCCGCTCTGAGCGCGAACCGTAACGCTGGTCAATCCTTGCGCTTTCTCCTGCATGCACAGAGTTGCCTCCCGTGCGGGCGGCCTTGCGCCCGGAGGGCACTGTCTTGGTGAAGAGTGCCCGGAGGGCGCCTTCTGGGGTTTGCCTGGCGCCGGTCGCGTGCGGCGGCCGGTGTTCCGTGTGGTGGGGACCGGCGCCAGGTGGGTGGGTGGGGGGGCCGCCACCCTGTTGCTGCTGTTTCCGCGCATGGTGGGCGCGGCCGGGGACGAGTGCGGCGGCGCTCGGCCCAAGCCTGCCAGTGGGGTGTCTTCCTCGGTGCCTGCCTTCCTCAGCTTGGTCAGCCGGTCACGCTGTCTGCGTCCGCCTGGTGCCTTCGAGTTGAGCCGTCCACTCGATAACCAGCTGGCGAGCTGGCCGGACCGGGCAGGGATTGTTCTGCATCCCTATGTGCCGAAAACTCTGCCCATAAGTTGGGTGGGGCCGTCAGCCGACCGCAGCACGCCCCGGCCCAGCCGACCGCAGGTGCTCCGGCCCAGCCCGCCGCAGCACGCCCCGGCCCAGCCGACCGCGGCATGCTTCGGCCCAGCCCGCCGCGGCATGCTTCGGCCCAGCCCGCCGCGGCATGCTTCGGCCCAGAAACCCCCGGTCCGCGAAGCCTTGACAGCATCCGCCGGGCCGCTCATGATGACGGGATTGGAGCGCTCCAACTATGTGGCGGAGCCCGGGGCCGCGGGGCGGCGGACGGGTGACCCGGCCTGGCGAGCGGCTCCGTATGGGCAGCGCGACGGAAGGGTGAACCGGGCATGGGCAGGGAGCGGCTGGAGCGGTACAACCTCACGGGACCGGACAACCAGGCGGCGGTGAACGCCGGCCTGGCCGACGGCACCTGGTTCCGCAGCGCGGTGCCGCGCAAGCGGATGAAGGAGCTCATGCGGCGCTCCGACTATCCCGCCATACGGGACACCGCGATCTGGATCGGCCTGATGCTGCTGCTCGCCGGGCTCGGCAGCGCCTTGTGGCTGGTCTGGGCCAGCTGGTGGGCCGTACCGTTCTTCCTCGCCTACGGCATCCTGTACGGGTCGACGTCGGACTCCCGGTGGCACGAGTCCGGGCACGGCACTGCGTTCAAGACGCGCTGGATCGACGAGGGCCTGTACCAGCTCGCGTCGTTCATGATCATGCGTGACCCGACCACCTGGCGGTGGAGCCACACCCGCCACCACACCGACACGCTGGTCGTCGGGCGGGACCCGGAGATCACGGTCATGCGCCCGGCCCGGCTGGCCAAGCTGCTGGCCAACCTGATCGGGCTGGTTGACGTGCCGATGGCGTTCGCGCTGATGTTCCGGCACGCGGCCGGGCGGCTCACGGGCGAGGAGGCGGACTACGTGCCGGCGGCCGAACGACCCACCGTGTACCGGACCGCCCGGATCGACCTGGCCATCTACGCCGTCACCATCGCCCTGGCGATCGGGTTCAGGACCTGGCTGCCCGTGGTGCTGATCGGCGGCCCGCGGCTGTACGGCGCGTTCCTGCTGTCCTTTTACGGCTTCACCCAGCACGCGGGCATGGGCGAGAACGTGCTCGACCACCGGCTCAACACCCGCACCGTGATGATGTGCCGGGTCAACCGGTTCCTGTACTGGAACATGAACTACCACGTCGAGCACCACATGTTCCCGATGGTCCCGTACTACCGGCTGGCGGACCTGCACGAGGAGATCAAGCACGACTGCGCGCCGGTCTACCCGTCGCTATGGGCGGCGTACAAGGAGATCATCCCGGCGATCCTGCGCCAGCTGAAGGACCAGGAGTACTACCTGCGCCGCGAGCTGCTGCCCGGTGCCGCGCCGTTCAACGAGCCCAGCCCGCTGACGGACGGCCGCGCGCGGCCGCTCGCCGAATCCGTCACCGCCTGACCCCGGTCCTGGGAACTAAGCCAAGGAGGCACCTGATGGCCCAGTGGATCGCCGCCTGCGCAGCCGACGAGATCGACCCCGAGGATGTCGTCCCCTTCGCGTACGGTGGCAAGGATTACGCGATCTACCGTTCGCCGGCGGACGCCTACTACGCCACCGACGGGCACTGCACCCACGAGAAGACGCTGCTCTGCGACGGCCTGGTCATGGGCGGCATCATCGAATGTCCCAAGCACAACGGGCGCTTCGATTACACCAGCGGCAAGGCGCTCGGTGCGCCCGTCCTGGAGGACGTCCGGACGTACCCGGTCAAGCTGGACGGCGGCACCGTGTACATCGAGGCCGGCTGATGGCCGCCGCGCCCGCGCCGGGCATGGTGATTGTCGGGGCGGGCGAGTGCGGTACCCGGGCGGCGTTCGCACTGCGTGAGGAGGGCTGGAACGGCCCGGCAACGCGGTCGCCCGGGACATCAAGCTGGCCGAGATGCTTATCGCGCGGCGGGCGGCGCCCGACCCGGCCGCGCTGGCCGACCCCGGCGTGCCCCTCAAGTCCCTGCTCCGCGTGCCGGCCGGTGTGTGATGAAGTAACAGGAACTGGCGCCACCGGCCTGTCGGTGCCGGCCGTCGCCTACGGGACCGCGCCGCCGGGCAACCGGCAGTCACTGGACGAGTGGCCTATCGGAGAACAACGAAACCTGGGGCGGCGTGCCGGATTCCCGTACCCTCGGGGCATGACATGGTCGGCCGGGAGGGGAAAATTGATCCATGGTCGCCACGACAATCGAGGATGAACGGCTCGCCTTAACGATCGGCGAGGTGCTGCACAATCATCCGGCGGGCGGCCTGGCCACCGCCGTGGTGACTCCCGCCGGCCTGGAGTTCTTCCAGGGTGCCGGGGTCGCGGACCGGACACGCGGCACCCCCATCACCGAGGACACCGTCTTCCGGGTCGGCTCGATCTCGAAGACGTTCACGGCGATCGCGATCATGCAGCTGCGCGACCGGGGCCTGATCGACCTGGACGACGCGGTCAGCAGGCACCTGCGCGCCTTCCGGCTGACCCCCGCCCGGTCCTCGTTCGCCCCGGTGACCGTCCGCCAGCTGCTGACCCACACCAGCGGGATCGGAGAACTGCGAAATGTAACGGATGTGATCCGTCCCACGATCGGGCTGGCGACTCCGGCGGACCGCCCCTCTCCGTCGCTGGCCGCCTACTATCGCGGCAGGCTCCGCGTCGAGGTCGAGCCCGGCACCAAGTGGGCCTACGCCAACCACGGCTTCTCGGTCCTGGGGCAGCTCGTGGAAGACGTGTCCGGTGAGCCGTTCGGTTGCTACATGCGGAGGCATGTGTTCGGCCCGCTCGGCCTGGAAACCACGGACTTCGTCCGTACCGACGCGATCGCCGGGCAGCTCGCGACCGGATACACGCTGCGCAGGCACGGCCTCAAGGAGGTCAAGGACCGCGACATCGTCGTGCAGGCGGCCGTTTCGGTGTTCGCCACGACCGCGGACATGGCACGCTACGCCGCGGCCCTGCTCGGCGACGGCCGGCTGCCGCTGAAGCCGGAGAGCCTCAGCGAGATGTTCCAGCCGCAATACCAGCCAGATCCCCGGCTGCCCGGCCTCGGCCTGGCGTTCTGGCGCAATGAGGTCGGCAGCCACCGGACCGTCGGGCACGGGGGCGGCTGGCCCGGGTTCATCTCGGCCATGGTGCTGGCACCCGACGATGGCGTGGCCGTGCTCTCGTTCACCAACAGCGGTACCGTCACGCCCGACCGGGTCGCCGACGCGCTGCTGCGCGACCTGCTCGGCGCCCGCGCCGACGCGCCCCGGCTGGACGTGCCGGAACGACCCGAGGTGTGGGACGAGCTGTGCGGCTGGTACGGCCTGGCGCCGGGGATGCTCACCAACGCGCGGCCGCGGATGCTCATCGGCGGCGGCGCGGAAGTGCTGATCCGCGACAAGCACCTGATGTTGCGCGCGTACACCCCGATGCCGCGGCTGCGCCGGGCACACCGGCTGCACGCCGACGACCCGGCCGACCCGTACCTGTTCCGGCTCGACCTCACCGATGAGGGCCTCGGCACCTGGCCGGTGGCCTTCAGCCGGGACGACGGCGCCCGGGGCACGTCCATGCACATGGGCGTGACGCCGATATCGCTCTTCCGGCGGCCGGGCTACCGCAGCCCGGCCCGGCTGGCCGCGGCCGGGGTGGGGGCGGCAGGTGTGGCCGGCGCGGTGGCGGCCTGGCGCGCCGTCGGGCGCCGCACGGCGTCGTAAGCCGCCAGCGCCGCGATGGCGGCCAGCAGCCGGTCGATGTGCTCGTCGGTGCTGCCCACGCCGAAACTGACCCTGACCGCGGCGGGCACGGAAGGCGCCCCGCAACCGGCCGCCTCCGGACTGCCGAGCAGGTGGCCCACCAGAAGGTGCGCACAGAACCGGCCGTCGCGGACGCCGATGCCGTACTCCCGGGACAGCGTCTCTGCCAGTTCCCTGGCGTCCCAGCCGTCCACGGTGAACGCCACGATTCCGACCCGCGGATGACCGCCGCCCCACATGCTGAGCTCGCAGACGCCGGGCAGCGCGGCCAGGCCCGCCCGGAGCCGGCGCAGCAGTCGTTCCTCCTCGCTGATCAGCCGTTCCCAGTCACCGAGCGCCTCGCACGCGGACGCGATGGCGATGGCGCCGAGCACGTTCGGGGTGCCAGCCTCGTGCCGTTGCTCGGGGTCGCCGGCCCACGCGACCCCATCCGGCGCGACCATCTCGGTGGCGCCGCCACCGTGCAGGTAGGGCCGTGCGGAGCCGAGCCAGTCCGGGCGCCCGGCCAGGCAGCCGGCGCCGAACGGGGCGTAAAGCTTGTGCCCGGAAAACGCGGCGTAGTCGACGTCCAGCGCGGTCAGGTCGACCGGCCGGTGCGGCGCGAACTGGGCGAGGTCGACGGCGATCCGGGCGCCGTGCGCGTGCGCTGCCCGGGCCAGGTCGGCGATGGGCCAGATCTCACCCGTGACGTTGGAGGCGGCCGTGACCACGAGCAGCCGCGGCCCGGTCGGCCTTGGTGGCTCGGTCGGCCTTGGTGGCTCGGTCGCGCTTGGTGGCTCGGGTGGCTCGGCCAGGCCGGCGAAGGCTGCCTCGACGGCGGCGACCGCCGCGGCGGGTGACTCCGGTACGGGCAGCCGGACGGTGCGACAGTGGCGGTCCCAGGGCAGCAGCGCCGCGTGGTGCTCGCTTTCGAACACCACCACCGTGGCTCCCGGTGGCAGGGCGTGGGCCAGCAGGTTCATCGCGTCGGTGGTGTTGCGGGTGAAGATCACTGAATCGTCCGCACGAGCGCCGAGGAACTCCCGGACCGTCTGCCGAGCCTGCTCGTACCGGGAAGTCGTGAGCTGGGACAGATAACCGGTGCCGCGATGGACGCTGCTGTAAGTCGGTAGCGCCTCGGCCACGGCGTGCTGAACGGCGGCGAGGCAGGGGGCGCTCGCAGCGTAGTCGAGATTGGCGTAGGGCACGAACCGGCCGCCAGAGACAGGAACCTTGATCCCGGAGCCGACGATCCCGGGGGCACAAACGCTCGGCACGGCACACCTCCAAAAGTTACCGGTGAGCCCGCAACAGGGGCCCGCGCTTGCCCGGCGCGGTTACGCCAGGCCCGGTCATCACCCGGGGCACCCCGCCACGGACGGAGGGTTGCCGGCCAGCGAGCCGGGGCTTGGCGCTGGCGCTCATGACCTGGGGAGTACTTTAACGGAAAAATCGTCAGCCGCTGGATTATCAAAGGTCACCGCGATATCAGAAGAAAGTCCCGGGTGCAGGCCGGCACCATGGCCAGGCCATTCCGGGGATCGAGCGACGGCCGCCCGTACAGTCGGCGCTTACACGGGTCGGCTTCTGCAGGGACGGCTGTATGAACGCTGGGGCGCCCGCATGGTCAGCGCTTGCACGGATCGGCTTCTGTCTGCAGGGCGCGCCTGCAGAGTCGAGCGCTTGCATGCTGGGGCGCCTGCACGCTGGGGCGCCCGAGATCAGTCCCGTTCGGGAGGACTCTTCTCCAGTCATGCCATCTGGCCTTTCGCTCGGCGCTGATGTCGCCGATCGCGACGTGGGCGGGCGGTTGGAAACCCACTGGTGACAATCGCCAGGATGCCGGGCCCTATTCCGGCACCGTCACGGATGCCCTATTCCAGCGCCACCACGGGTCCCATCATGGGAACGCCAGCGCGTCCGCTCCCTCCGAGCCTGTTTCTCTCCTCTGATACCACGTCCCCCTACTTGCCTCCCCCCTCTCCGAGTCCGGCATCCTCCTCCTGCGAGCCCGCCTTCCCACTCTCCGAGCCCGCGTTCTCTCAAGCCCGGCTTCTTTCCCTTCTAGCTCAGCATCCCCTCCGTTCCCCAAGCCCGCGTTTCCTCGCTCTAGCCGCGCATCCCGGCCGGAAAGCGTGGCGATCTTGCCTCCAATATCTTGCCTTTCGATATTGTGTTCGATAGACTGTGGCTATGTGATGTTATCGATGTGAGTGGGGCGAGGGTGATGGCTGGCGGGCGGGTTCCCGGTGACGGGCAGCGTGGTGGGGATGTCCCGCGTCCCGGTGCGCCGGGCGGGCCGCCGGCCGGCGCGGGCGGTGGACATCCGGCTGGTGAGGGGCCCGGGCCCGGCCCGGGTGGGCGGCCTGCGGGTGGCGGTGACTGGTGGCCGGCTGAGGATTTTGAGGAGCCCTGGCCCGATGACGGCGTGATGCTGCCCCCGGATGCCGGCCCGGCGGGCGGCCGGGATGCCGGCCCGGCGGCGGGCTCGGGGGATTGCCCGGCCACGGGTCCCGGGGGCGTCCCGGCGGGCGGCCCGGATGCGGGCCCGGATGCGGGCCCGGCGGACGGCGCGGGAGACGGCCCGGTGGCCGGCCCGGCGGGGGTGCTGGGGGGTGGGCTGGATGCGGGGTTTTTGTCCAGGGATCCGGTGCCGGGCCGGCCGCCCCGGTCCGGGTTTTCCTCCGGCGGCGCCTGCGACACCGGCCTGCCGGGCCCGGCGCTGGCCCGATCCCTGCACGAGGCCACCGCCGGCGGTCATGGCGGGCTGGATGATGATGAGCTGATCGGGGTGCTGGCCGGCTGGGCGAAAACCGGGGCGTGGGCCGCGGCCGGGCGGCTGGCCGCGGCCGCTGAGCTGGCCGCCCGCCGCCCCGCGCCCAGCCGCGCCGCCGCCGCGGCCCGGGCCGGGCAGCCGGCCATGTGGAGCAGGTACTGCGCCGATGAGCTCGCGGTCGCGCTGAGCATTTCCCGGCGGGCGGCGGAGCGGATGATCCCGCTGGCGCATGACCTGGCCACCCGGCTGCCCCGCACCCGCCAGGCGCTGGCGGCGGGGGTGATCGGGGACTATAAGGCGCAGCTGATCGCCGAGGCCACCCGCGTCCTGGACGACGCCGCCGCCGCGGAGGCCGAAGCCGCCGTGGTCCCCGGCGCGGTGACCGGCAAGACGCCGGGGCAGATCCGCGCGGCGATCGGCCGGGCGGTGCTGAAAGCCGACCCTGAGGCGGCCGCCAGACGCCGCCGGGAGGCCGAGCAAGATCCCCGGGTGGAGCTGTGGCGCGAGGATGCCGGCACCGCGGCGATCTGCGGGTACGGGCTGCCGCCGGACGCGGCGCTGGCCGCCGACCAGGCCATCACCGCCGCCGCGCTGGCCCTGAAGGCCGCCGGGCTGCCCGGCACCACGGACCAGCTCCGCGCCCGCGCCTACCTCGACGCCCTGCTCGGCATGGACTCCCGCCCCACCCACCCGCACACGCCCGGCACGGAGCCTGCCGGCACGGCGGCTCCGGGACCGGAGCCCGGCGACGCGGAGGCCCGTGAAACCAAGCCCGGCGGCCCGGCAGCACCCGGCGGCGCGGAGCCCGCCGACACAGAGCCTGCCGCCGATGCGGAGGCCCCCGGCGTGGAGCCTGCCGGCAGCGCGGGGACCCCGGGAGCGGCGCCCGGCGGCCCGGCAGCACTCGCCGGCGCGGAGCCCGCCGACACAGAGCCTGCCGCCGACACAGAGCCTGCTGCCGATGCGGAGCCCCCCGGCGCGGAGATCCCTGAAGCGGCGCCCGGCGGCGCGGCAGCACCCGGCGCGGCGGCTGGCCCCGCCCGGCCCCAAGGCCCCGCCCGGCAGCCCGGGCCGCCGCGCCCGGCGGCGGCGATCAACTTGACCATCCCGCTGACCACCCTGCTCGGCCTCACCGACCATCCCGGCGACGCCGCCGGATACGGCCCCATCGACGCCGCCCTCGCCCGCACCCTCGCCACCCAGGCCACTGGCAACCCCGCCACCACCTGGTGCATCACCATCACCGACCACCACGGCCACCCCACCGCCCACGGCTGCGCCACACCCCGCCCCCGCAGCAAACCCTGGCGTAAGAAAGACCCCAGCCGGCGGCCACCCGGCCGCCCACCCGGTCCCGCAGACGCTGACCGCAGCCCACCGGGCACCGGCAGCCCGCCACCAGGCACGGGCCCGGGCAGCGGCACCGGGTCCTCCCCCAGGACGGGCAGCGGGCCACCAGGCCCGGGCACCGGCGGCGGGCCATCCGGCAGCAGCCCACCCCGTACCGGTACCGGCGGCGGGCCACCGGGCGGGTACCGGACCTGGCGGCTGCAGCTGCCCGGCGGCGGCCCCGCCCTGACCGCCCGCCCCGAACCCCTCGCCGTCACCGAATGCGACCACCGGCACGAAACAGCCGCCCACGACCCCGGCAAGACACTCCGCCACCTGGTCCACATCCGCGACGGCCACTGCACCTACCCGCCCTGCCTGCGCGACGCCCGCCGCTGCGACTTCGAGCACGCCATCCCCTGGGAAACCGGCGGCCGCACCTGCGCCTGCAACACCGGGCCCCGCTGCCGCCACCACCACCACACCAAACAAGCCCCCGGCTGGACCCTGAAACAAACCCAGCCCGGCTACCACACCTGGACCACACCCGCCGGACGGCGTTACGTCACCGGACCCATCACCTACCCCACCTGACACGGGCGGGGCAAAGACAACCGGTCCGGCCCACGCAAACCGCGCGGGCCGGGCCGGCCACACAAGACAGCGCAGGCCGGTCAGGCCTCCGCGGCGTCCTCCAGGCCACCAGTCTCCCGCCGGATCTGGAAGAACGGCGACCGCAGCACGAACCGCGCCACGAACATCAGCACCAGCCCGGCCAGCACGATACCCAGCATCGACCAGCGCTGCGAGCCGGACCGGCCAACCAGACACGGACGCGGCAACCGCGGTCCCGCACCAGCAAGCATGCCAGCCACTCAGGCAGAACCCCACGCCGGATTCGGGCGGCTCGCGTGTCGGCATATCTGGGATTACCGCGTCTAACGCAGGAGCCGCCCCGCATGAAGCAGGCGAGCAATAACTCTGCCTTCCGGGACCTTGTAACGATCGCTGGGGCCTGCCGGCAGGGCGGCCTGAAGCCGGTGCAGCCGGAAGAAGAGGAGTCGCCGATGCCGAAGGTGTACGTGTCCACCGCGCATGCTGGGGCCGAGGCCGGCTCGTTCGCCAGCCTGCCACGCCTGCTGCCCGGCACCGGGCACGCGCTGACCGTGGTTGCCTGATGACGGACCCGAAGCCGCCGGGCACCGCTCGCTGGGCAGGCGAAACGCACCCTCTCGACAACCCGGTCCTGGCGTCGCTGCGCGGGCCGCACGCCCACTTCGCGCGGCGCCGGGGCAACGTGCTGGGATACCCGGCCGACGTCTCGCCGTTCGTCGGCCTGCCGGATTACCCGGATCGGGCCGATTGGGACGATCTGGCCGCGCTGGCCGGCCCGGGCGCGCTGATCGCGCTGGCCGGGGTGCCCGTTCCGCCTCCGGAAGGCTGGCAGGTCACGCCGATCGGGGACGGCGTCCAGCTGGTCGACGACGGCGTGACGGCCGGCGCAGACGTTGAGGCGGTGCGGCTCGGCGCCGGAGACCGCCCGGAGATGCTCGATCTGGCCGAACGGACCCGGCCTGGGCCCTTCCTGCCGCGGACCGGGGAACTCGGCGTGTTCCTGGGCATCCGGCGCGGCGGGGCGCTGGTCGCGATGGCCGGCGAACGCCTTCATCCTCCGGGCTGGACCGAGATCAGCGGGGTCTGCACCGATGACGAATGGCGCGGTCACGGTTTCGCGACGCGCCTGATGCGGATGCTGGTCGGCGGGATCCGCGCCCGGGGTGAGACCCCGTTCCTGCACGCGCTGGCCAGCAACACGGACGCGGTCCGGTTGTACGAGAGGATGGGCTTCCGGTTGCGCCGGACGATCACGTTCACCGCCGCGCGGGTGCCGGAGGAGCGTTAATGCTAATGCGCGCTCTCCGGAGGAGCGTTGGGCCGCTTTCCCAGGCCCTCCTGGTTCGGCGGGGATGACAGAATCGGGAACGGTGACCGGACTCTGACGAGGAGAGCTCAGATGGCTGACCTGCTTGACCTGCCGGTGACGACGCTGGACGGAACCGCCACGACGTTCGGCAGCCTGACCGACGGGCGAGTCAGCCTGGTGGTCAACGTCGCGAGCAAGTGCGGCCTGACCCCGCAGTACGCCAAGCTTGAGGCGCTCCAGGAGGAGCTGGGCGGGGCGGACTTCACCGTGCTGGGTTTCCCGTGCAACCAGTTCGGCGGCCAGGAACCGGGCACCGCGGAAGAGATCGCCACGTTCTGCTCGGCCACCTACGGAGTGACCTTCCCGCTCGCGGGCAAGATCGACGTCAACGGCCCGGGCCGGGACGCGGTCTACGGCGTGCTCACCGAAACCGCCGACGCCGATGGCAGCGCCGGCGACATCCAGTGGAACTTCGAGAAGTTCGTGGTCAGCGCGGACGGGCGCGCCCTCGGCCGGTTCCGTCCCCGGACTGAGCCAGACGCTGCCGAGATCCGGGCCTGCATCCAGCACGCCATCGATGGCACCTGATCAGACGCCCGGGCGGCCGCCCGGCTACCCGACGGGGCTGTCGAAGTAGTACCGGCTCACCATCTCCGCCACACAGGCCGGCTTGTCACTGCCCTCCACCTCGATGGTAACCCGGGTGACCATCTGAACCGCGTCTCCGGCGATCTTGTCCAGGCTGGTCACCGTGGCCCGGGCCCGGATGCGCCGGCCGACCAGCACCGGCGAGGGGAAACGGACCCGATCCAGGCCATAGTTGACGCCCATCCGGACCCCCTCGACCTGGCGCAGCTGCCCCATCAGGTACGGGAGCAGCGAGAGGGTCAGGAAACCGTGCGCCACCGGACCGCCGAACGGCCCGGCCGCGGCCCGCTCCGGGTCAACGTGAATCCACTGGTGATCCTCGGTGTCGTCGGCGAATCCGTTGACCCGAGCCTGGTCGATCGTGAACCATTCCGTCGGGCCGATCTCCTGGCCGACGGTCTTCTCCAGATCGGCCAGACCATGCAGGATCTCCATCCGTTCCTCCCTGAAACCGGGCATGGCCCCAGTGGGCCGCCTGACGCCATCCAACGCTGAGGGCCTGGGTGCTGTCTACGGGCGAGACGCTGAACGCCGGCCAGGTGCGGCCGTGAAGTTATCAGCCCGGTGAGTAGGTCGCCGTTCCGGACACGCGGCTGGGATACCGCTCGGCGGCCGTCCAGCACGAAGCGCGACATTTACGAACCAGCCCGAACATTGAGCAGCGGCCTGGGACACTCAGATGCTGCCAGACATCAAGAACCGGCCAGACATCAAGAACCGGCCGGGCTTCGAGAAGCGCCAGACCATATAAGAAACGGGGAGGGGCACAACCGATGACGGTCGACGGAACGTGGGCGCGGGCCCCGATCGGACGAGTCGCGGCGCCGCTGCGCGATCAGATACTCAACGTGGTCCGGCAGGGAATTCTGGACTTTCAGCTGCGTCCCGGCCAGCGGCTGATCGAGCGCGAGCTGATGGAGCAACTCGGGGTCTCCCGGGCGACCGTGCGCGAGGTCGTGGCCCGGCTCGCCTCCGAGGGCCTGGTCACGATCATCCCGCAGCGCGGCGCGATCGTCACCGTGCTGACGATGGAAGAAGCCGCGGACATTTACGAGATGCGGGCCGCCCTCGAAGCACTCGCGGCGCACCGGTTCGTCGAGCGCGCGACCCCGCAGCATATCGCCGACATCCGGGCGGCGTTCGGCGCGTTCGCCGCGTTCGCCACAGTGCCTACCGTCGACAGCGACAACCTGGAACGCCTGCGCGTCAAGGACGGCTTCTACGCGGTCCTGTTCGACGGCGCGGCGAGCCCGCCTCTCACCCGGATGCTCACGATCCTGCAGAGCAGGGTCCGCCTGCTGCGCTGGATATCGCTGTCGGCGCCGGGGCGCGCGGAACAGGCTATCAGGGAAATGGGCGCGATCGTCCAGGCGATCGAGGCCAAGGACGCCGACGCGGCCGCCGCGGCGTGCGCGACACACGTGCGCAATGCCGCGGCGACCGCGCTGGCCCGGATGGCTGAAGCACCCGAGCCGCTGGGCCGGGCGCGCTGACCAGCCCAGCGGCCAGGCGCCTCGGGGCGGGACGCTTCGGAACCGGACGCGCTGACGGGCGCTGACGGACGCGGCCGGGCCTACGAGCGGCGGTCGTGCGGCACGATGGTGACCGGGCAGTGCGCGTGCTCAGCCACCTGGGTGCTGACCGAGCCCAGCAGCAGCCGAGCGAAGCCCCCGGTGCCCCGGGAACCCACCACGAGCAGGTCGGCGTCCTTGGTCGCCTCGATGAGCTGCGGGGCCGGCTGCCCGATCAGGGCCTGCACGGTGATCTGCGGCGGCGCGGCACCGCCGAGCTGGGCGGCGGTCGTGTCCACGGCCTCCTGGACGGCCTTCCTGTCCCGCTCGCGCATGACCTCGTCGGCGGGGAACTCCAGCGAGCCGCCCCAGCCACTGGCAGCGACCTCGTGAATCGTGATGACGGTCAGCGGTGCCTGGCGGATTCCGGCCTCCCGGATCGCCCAGTCCAGTGCGACCTGTGAATGGGTGGAACCGTCGACGCCTACGAAGATCCCGGACATTTTGTTCTCCTGTGTTTAAGGAGTCTTTCCGTTACTACTGTGAGCCTAGAGACCTGCCGGAGCCAGTATCAGAGGCATAATTCTCCGGGCCTACGGACTTTTTTCGCGTTACGCCCAGACGTTGGTCCCGATTTCAGGTCACCGGTCAGATACCGCTGAATGGTCGGGCCGATCGCCGCGGCGAGATCGTCGGGGCTCGCGGACGCGAGGGGCTCAAGTTGCAGGACGTACCGGGTGAATCCGAGGCCGACGATCTGACTGGCGGCCAGTGACGTCCGGTACCGCCGCTGTGCCGCGTCACCGGCCGGCCCGAGGAACTGGGCCAGCGCGGCCAGGATCGTGCTGGTAACAAATTCCCGCAGCCCCCGGGCGGCCTGCTCGTTGGTGGCCGCTGACCGCAGCAGCCCGAGAAACGCGGGCCCGGCGTCCTTTGCGTCCCAGACCGCCAGCACGTTCCGCACCACGACCTCACCGAGGTGGTCGGCGAACGCGTCGCCGAGCCGACCGCGCTCAGCGGCGACAACGGACGCCAGCACCTCACTCGGCACTACCGGCAGTTGCATGGCCGCGGCGAACAGCCGCTCCTTGGTGCCGAAGAAATGGTGCACGAGCGCGGGGTCTACGGCGGCGCCGAGGGCGATCGCGCGGATCGTCGCCCCGTCGTATCCGTGCTCGGCGAACTGGAGCCGGGCCGCAGCCAGGATGGCCTCCCGGGTGCCGCTATCGCCGGACCGCCGCCCACTGCGGGCGCGGCCGGTCACGGCGCCGCGCCCGCCCCGGTACGGCCCGCCCCGGTACGGCCCGCCCCGGTACGGCCTGGCCCGGTACGGCTCGGCCCGGCCTGCGCGAGCTCGAAGAACCGTTCCTCCAGGGTGACCGGCTCCTCGTGTACCCGGGCCGCGAGCGCACCGTCGGCCAGGAGCCGCCGCACGGTGGCCGGTGCGGAGCCGGGCACCCGCAGCGAGGTGCCGGACAGGATCGCGCGCAGGCCGGCCGCCTCGATCAGCCCCACCGCGGCCGCCCAGTCGGGGGCGTCCACGACGACCGTCCGCCGCTCCCCCACGATGCCGGCCACGGTGCCCTCGGCCACCACCCGCCCGGCGGCCATCACCACCAGCCGGGTGCACTCCTCGGCCTCCTCCATGTAATGCGTGGTGACGATGACCCCGGCACCGGCCTCGGCCGCGTCCTGGATCGTCTCCCACAGCCGGGCCCGCGCCAGCGGATCGACGCCCGAGGTCGGCTCGTCCAGGATCAGCAGGTCCGGATGGTGCGCGAGCGCCTGCGTGAACGCCGCCCGGCGGGCGACCCCGAGCGGCAGCGCACCGACCGTCACCTGCGCGAACGGCCGCAGTGCGGCCGGCAGCCCGTACCGGTCCGCGCCGTCACCGCCGAACACCTCCCGCGCGAACGCCATGTTCTCCGCGACCGTCAGATCGTCGTACAGGCCGAGGTCCTGCGGGACGTAGCCGATGCGCCGCCGAGTCTGCCGGGACGGCGGCTGGCCGAACAGCCTTACCTGCCCCGCCGACGCCCGCAGCAGCCCGAGCAGCATCCTGATCAGCGTGGTCTTCCCGGCCCCGTTGGCGCCGAGCAGGCCGACGACCTCACCGGGGCCGACCGCCAGGTCGACGTGATCAACGGCCAGGGCCGGCCCGAACGTCCGGGTTACCGACACGCACTGCGCCAGCGGGGTCATGCCGCCTCCCGGGCCAGCGCCGCGACGACGACCGCGTCCTGCAGATCCGGCGGTACCGCCTCGCCGGGCTGGCCGACCGCCCCGGCCTCGCTGGGCGCGCCGGGCGGCTCCCAGACGCGCCACTGGCCGGCCCGCCGCCAGGCTCGCCGGCGCTGCGGGTCACCGGTGGGCCGCAGGGGACAGAGCCGGATGGTGCCGGGCACCGCCGCGGTGATTTCGGCGGGCGTCCCGGACGCCAGCGGGCGCCCCGCGTCCAGTACCAGCACGTGCCCGGCCCGTTGCGCCTCATCCAGGTAGGTGGTGGAAAACAGCACGGCCGCGCCGCCCGCCGCCGCCTGCGCGATCAGCCACCACAGGTCCGCGCGGCTCACTGGGTCGACTCCGGTGGTCGGCTCGTCCAGCACCAGCAGGGCCGGGCCGGGCAGCAGGGCCGCGATGACGCCGAGCTTCTTCCGCATGCCGCCGGACAGGTGGGCCGCCAGCCGTCCGCGAGCCGCGGCGAGCCCGGTCCGGTCGAGGTGCTCCGCGACCCGTGCCCGCGCCTGGGGGGCGCGCAGGCCGTAGGCCGCGGCCCGGAAGCTGAGGTTCTCGTCGACGGTCAGGTCCGGGTAGATCCCGCCGCTGGGCGACAGGTACCCGGTCTGCCGGATCCCCGGCGTGGCGGCCCGGCCGCTGGTGGGCGGCAGCGCCCCGGCCGCGCAGCGCAGCAGCGTGGTCTTGCCCGCCCCGTCACCGCCGACGACGGCGGCGATCCGCCCCGGGACGGCCCGGAGGCTGACATCGTCCAGGGCCAGGGTCCGCCCGTAGCGGACCGAGACGCCGACCAGGCCCCAGTCGTTCACAGCTTCGCCGCCGCGCTGGCCAGTTCCGGCTGGGCGTCGTCCGGCTGCCCCCGCCTGCGGCCCGGCGACGGCGCCAGGAACGCGCGGAACCGGAGGATCGCCAGCGTCATCACCGCCGCGCCGAGCAGCGCCAGGAAGCAGAACGGCTGCCAGAGGGCGGCCAGCGGCTCGGCGCGGAGCATGACGCCCCGGGCGATCTCGTTAAAGTAGGTGAGCGGCAGAAGGTAGGCGATCCAGCGGACGCCGGCCACGATCGAGGACAGCGGGAAGATCAGGCCGGACAGCAGGACCTGCGGCAGCAGCGTCATGATGGCCAGCTGAATGGCCTGCCCCTGGTTCTGCGAAACGCTGGAGATCAGCACGCCGATGCCGAGCGTGACGAAGACGAACAGCAGCGCGCCGAGCGCGAATACCGCTGGAGAGCCGCGGAACGGGACGCCGAAGAGCGCCACCCCGATCGCGAGCACGATGGCCAGGTCGACCGCGGCGACCGCGAAATACGGTGTGATCTTGCCGAGGAAGACGTCCCGGGGCCGCAGCGGCATCACGGCCAGCTGCTCCAGCGTGCCCGTCTGCCGCTCGCGCACCACCCCGAGGCTGGTGATCACCGTGCCCACGAACACCAGGATCACCCCGGCGATGCCGGGGATCATGATGTCCGAGGTCTTCAGCTCCGGGTTGTAGAGCACGTGGACCGTCGCCGCGGTCAGGCCCGGGTGCGTGGCTGCCCCCGCGGCCAGCGCCTGCTTGGCGGCCTGGGCGGTGAAGATCTGGCTGCCGTCGAGGTAGATGACCAGCTGCGGGCCGCCCGTGACGACGGCCATAGCCGCGTGGCCGTCGCGCAGCTGCGTCTGCGCCTGCGCCGCGGGGACGGTGCCGGTGACCTGGAACGGCGGGGGCAGGGCCGCGGCCACCTGACGGGCATCCGGCCCGCTGACCACGGTCGGGATGTGGGAGACGTCGAAGCTGGCCGCGTAGCCCAGGATGACGAGCAGCAGCACCGGCAGGAAGATCATCATGGCCAGCGTCCGGCGATCCCGCCTGAGCTGGCGGAACTCCTTGATGATCATGGCCTTCACGGGATCCTCCTCCGGTGCCGCGCGCGACCACCGATGTCATCGCGTGTTGAATTCTACGTCCGGTGAATTCGGCAGGCAATGATGGGTCCCGGGGGGCAGCAGCGGGTGTCAGGCGCGCGTCAGGCAAGGGCGGGGCTCCGGGGAAGCAGCGGGTGTCAGGCGCGCGTCAGGCAAGGGCGGGCCGGCCCCCGGGACAGCAGAGGATGTCAGGCGCGCGTCAGGCAAGGGCGGGCCGGCCCCCGGGACAGCAGAGGATGTCAGGCGCGCGTGACCGTCAGGTTCAGGAAGTGGGTCGCGCAGGAGATGCACGGGTCGTAGTTGCGGACGGCCTGCTCGGTCTCCCAGGTGAGCCGGTCGTGCGGCAGGTCGAGCCGGTCTTCGACGAACGCACGCATGTCGGACTCGATGCAGCGCTGGTTCTGCGACGTGGGCGGGATGATGGTCGCGGCCGCGACGGTGCCGTCCGCGTTGATCTGGTAACGGTGGTAGATCAGCCCGCGCGGCGCCTCGGTGGCGCCGTATCCGATCCCGTCGCGCGGCGGGACCTCGACCCAGGCCGGATCGGGCGGCTGGTACGCGTCGAGCAGCCGGATCGCCTCCTCGCACGCGTACAGGGTCTCGATGGCGCGGACGATGATGCTGCGGAACGGGTTCGTGCAGGTGTCGCCCAGCCCCGCCGCGCGCGCCGCGGCGGTCACCGTGGCGGGCAGCTGGCCGGAGTTCAGGCTGTACCGGGCCATCGGCCCGACGAAGTAGGTCCCGCTGCTATGCAGCAGCGAGTGCAGCGCCGTCGAGTGCGGGACGTGCACCTCCGTGAAGTGCTGGTCGTACTCGCGGACCGCGATGTCCAGGCCCTGGTTGGACACCACGCGGCCGGCGGTGATCGGGTAATCGGCCGGGTGGCGCAGCGAGACGAACTGGTAGTCGTGATCGAAGTCAGGGAACGGGAAGCCTGACACCCAGATAACCGTCTCCAGCGCGTACTGGCGGGCCCGGTCCAGCGTGGCGCGCAGGCCGTCGAGGGCGCGCCGGTCCGGCGCGCGGTAGAAGCCGCCGACGCGGACGTTGACCGGGTGCACGGCGCGGCCCCCGATGACGTCCATCAGCCGGTTGCCGGCCTTCTTGAGCTGCAGGCCCCGCTGCAGCAGGTCCGGGCGGTCCTTGGCCATGTGCAGGCCGCTTTCGTAGCCGAGGAAATCCGGCGCGTGCAGCAGGTAGATGTGCAGGGCGTGGCTTTCGATCCACTCGCCGCAGTAGATGAGCCGGCGCAGGTCCAGGATCGGATCGGGGATCACGACGCCGCAGGCGTCCTCGATGGCCTGGCACGCGCTCATCTGGTAGGCGATCGGGCAGATCCCGCAGATCCGCGAGGTGATGTCCGGCACCTCGGTAAGCAGGCGCCCGCGCAGCAGCGCCTCGAAGAACCGCGGCGGCTCGTAGATGTTGAGCCGGGCCTCGGTGACCCGCCCGTCGTGGACGATGACCTCGAGGCCGCCCTCGCCCTCCACCCGGGCGAGCGCGCCTACTTTGACCGTAAGGCCGCTGACCGGGCCGCCCTCGGTCTCGTTAAGATGCGTCATTGGTCTCCGCCTCTGTGCGGAATGGAACGGCGTTGGCGTTGAACGTACGGAACGCGCGGGCCACGTCGGGACGGCTCACACCGAGGGCGCGCCACCAGGCGGACAGGGCCGCGGTGTTCGGGGTCTCCACCGGGCCGAAGCAGCCGTAGCAGCCGCGCGTGCACGAGGGGCAGATCGCCCCGCACCCGGCCTGCGTCACCGGGCCGAGGCACGGCGTGCCGTGCGCGACCATCACGCAGGTGAGCCCGGCCCGCTTGCATTCGAAGCAGACGCTGTAGCCGGGGATAGCGGGCTTGCGGCCGTGCAGGAACGCGACGATCACCTCAAGCAGCTGGAGGCGGTCGATCGGGCAGCCGCGCAGCTCGAAGTCGACCCGGACGTGATCCGCGATGGGGGTCGAGGTCCGCAGCGTGTCGATGTAGTCCGGGTGCGCGTACACGACCGGGAGGTACTCGTCGGCCGAACGGAGGTTCCGCAGTGCCTGGATGCCACCGGAGGTGGCGCAGGCGCCGATGGTGATCAGGAACCGCGATGCGTCGCGGACGGCCCGGATGCGTTCGGCGTCGTCGGGGGTGGTGATGGACCCCTCGACCAGCGACAGGTCGTAGGGCCCGGCGATCACCTCCCGCGAGGCCTCAGGGAAGTTCGCGACCTGCACCGACGCGGCGACCCCGGCCAGTTCGTCCTCGCAGTTCAGCAGCGTGAGCTGGCAGCCGTCGCAGGAGGCGAACTTCCACACCGCGAGCGTCGGCCGCGCCGCTCCGCCCGCGGCCGGATCCGTGGCTGGGCCGGTCATCACGCCTCCCGCTGCCGGAGCCACCGGGCCACCGGCCGGTAGCAGAACACGGGCCCATCGCGGCACACGAGGAACGGGCCGAGCTGGCAATGCCCGCACATGGCCGTCGCGCACTGCATGTTTCGCTCGGCCGACAGGAAGATGTGCTCATCGGACAGGCCCGCCCGGACCAGCGCCCGGACCGTGAACAAGATCATCACCTCCGGCCCGACCATGAACGCGGTCGTGGTCGGCGGGTCGAACGGCGCCAGGTGGATGAAGTCGGGCACCACCCCGACGTCGCCGCGCCAGTCCTCGGCCGCCGCGTCGACGGTGACCTGGACGAACAGGTCGAACCGGCCGCGCCAGGCGGCCAGCTCGCCGGGGAACAGCAGGTCTCCCGGGGTCCGCGCGCCGTAGAGCAGCGCGATCCGCCGGTAGCGGTCCCGGTGGGCGAGCAGGTGGTAGATGGCGGGCCGCAGCGGTGGCAGCCCCACGCCGCCGGCCACGATGACCACGTCGCGGCCTTCGGCCTGGGCCAGCGGCCAGTGCGTCCCGTAGGGTCCGCGCACGCCGACCTGCTGCCCCGGCTCCAGCGTGCACAGCGCGTGCGTGACCGCGCCGACGTCGCGGATCGTGTGCAGGACGGGGCCGGCCGTGGCGGGATCGCCGCTGACCGAGATCGGTACCTCGCCGACCCCCGACGCGTACAGCATGTTGAACTGGCCCGGCTGGAAGGAGAAGGTGCTGCCGGCCGGCGGCTCAAGCTCCAGCGTGACCGTGTCGTAGGATTCCTGCCGGTTCCCGGCCACCAGCCATGGCTCCCGGTCGATCCACGGCCGGACGGCCTCAGCGATACGTTGCATGCGCGGTCCCGTAGACGTCGAGGAGCCGCAGCCGCGCCGACTGCAGCCGGCCGGCCGCCAGGTTGGCGAAGCGGCGCATCAGCTCGAACCCGAGCCGCGGTTCGTCCTCGCACCTGGCGCGGACGCAGCCGCCGTTCAGGGCGATGGCCGAGACCGGCTCGACGGCCCGCCCGTCAAACTGCCACAGGTGCGGCTCCAGCAGCCAGGAGAAGCCGGTTACCTCCCCGGCGCCGACGGTCTGGATGATGAGCGGCCCCCGGCCTCCCGCCGTGATTTCCAGCGCGACCTTGCCCTCGCGGAGCAGGAAGCACCGGTCGGCGGGCGTTCCCTCGCGGAACAGGAACGCGCCCTCCGGGAAGCCCACGTTCGCGGCGCAGCCCGCCAGCAGGGTCAGGTACTCCGACGGCAGGTCGCCGACGAACCGATGGTTGCGCAGTTCCTGCTCAAGTGTCTCCATGGGTGTCTCCCCCCGGGTCTCGGATGGCGGCGGCCTCTTCGGTGATGTCGATGCCGACCGGGCACCAGGTGATGCAGCGGCCGCAGCCGACGCAGCCCGAGGTGCCGAACTGGTCGATCCAGGTGGCGAGCTTGTGCGTCATCCACTGCCGGTACCGGGAGCGGCTGGACGCCCGCACCGAGCCGCCGTGCACGTAGGAGTGGTCCAGGGTGAAGCAGGAATCCCAGGACCGCTGCTGCTCCGCCTCCGCACCGGCGAGGTCATTGACGTCCGTGATGCTGAAGCAGAAGCACGTGGGGCAGACCATGGTGCAGTTCCCGCAGGTCAGGCAGCGCGATGCGACGTCGTCCCAGCGCGGGTGGTCGAAGTTGTCGTACAGCAGGTCCTTGATCCCGCGGGTGTCCAGCTGCCGCCCCATGGACGCGGCGGTCCGCTCGGTGACCTGGGCAGCGGCGCGCGCGTCCACGCCGTCCGCGGCCCGGCTGGCGACCTCGGCCAGGACGTCCGCGCCGCGGCTGGTCCCGGCCTCCACCAGGAACTCGTGCCGGCCGCCGTCCATCAGCTCGGTCAGGGCCAGGTCGAAACCGGATTCCGCCTTGGGGCCGGCCTGCATCGACACGCAGAAGCACGTCCCGGCGGCGGTGCCGCAGTTGACGGCGACCAGGAACGCGCCCGCACGCCGGCTGGCGTAAACCGGATCGACCTGCTGGCCTTCGAGGAACACCCGGTCCTGGATCGCGATCGCGCGCAGCTCGCACGCGCGCACGCCGATGAACGCCATGGGCGGCCCGGCTACCGCGTCACCGCCCGCCTCCTGGCCGCTGCGCCACAGCAGGCTGGTGGCCGGGAACAGGTACCGCTTCCACGACTGCGGGCCGACGGCGTACCCGAACAGCGCCTCGTCGTCCCGGCGGTGCACGCGGTAGTGCCCGCCGTCCTGCTCGTCCGTCCATCCGGCCGGCAAGTCGGCGGCGGAGGCGATGTCGTCGTAGATGATGGCGCCGTCGCTTAAGGTCGGCCCGATCAGCCTGAACCCGCGGCGCGCGATCGCTCCGAGCAAGTCGTCCAGGTCAGCACGCGCGATCATTCGCTGATCGCCGCGGTCAATGATGGGCTCCATCGCCGATCCTCACTGCCGGGGCGTCATCGTGAGCACGCTCCGCCGCGCGCAGTTAGGGCCCAAAGTCCCGGCTCCTGAATTCAGCCGGCCGGGCCTCCGGGGACGTCCGCGTCCAGTTCGGCCAGCAGCCGCTCCGACACCACGGCGACCGCCTCGCGTACCGGCGGCGACAGGGTGGCCCCGGTCGCGAAGCAGCCGCCCTCGATGCCGTAGCCGACAAGCCGGCCCGGAAGCCGGCCGAGCGCGCGGCCCAGCTCGATCGCGTCGGCCACGCCGAGCGCGTGCGAGCCGCGGGGCCGGAACCGCGCCGTCAGCGGCCCGTCGGCGGCGTCGAACCGGCAGACGTTCCCGGGCTCGGCGCCGGAGACCATGGCGTCCACCAGGTAGACGACGGGGACCTGGTCCCACTCCTCCAGCAGCGAGATCGGCTCGCCCTCGTGCCGCACGACCACGACATCCGGCGGGGCGGTGGTGCGGAGCCACTCGGCCACGGCGAGACCGGCGCCGTCGTCGCCGCGGTAGGTGTTGCCGATGCCGATCACCAGCACCCGGGGCCGCTCGCGGGCCGCCTGGTCACCGAGGCGCAGCATGGGGGGTCCCGTACCCGTCCAGCATCCGGAGCCGCGTGGCGTACAGCCGCCCGGTGGCCAGCTGCGCGAATCGCCGCATCAGCTCGAACCCGAACCGCGGGTCGTGCTCGCATTTGGCTCGCACGCGAGCCCCGTCCAGGGCGACGGCCTGGACCGGTTCCAGAACCCGCCCGTCGAACTGCCAGCGGTGCGGCACCAGCAGCCACGAGAAGCCGGCCACCTCACCGGCGCCCAGGGTCTGCACGACGAGGGGCCCGCGCTGCGCCGCGATCTCCAGCGCGACCGTGCCCCGCCGGAGCAGGTAGCACCGGTCGGCGGGGGTGCCCTCCCGGAACAGGAAGGCGCCCGGCCAGAACTCGACGTTCTCCGCGCAGCCGGCCAGCAGGGCCAGGTACGCGGGCTCCAGGTCACCGACGAACGGATGGCTGCGCAGTTCGTGCTCAAGCGTTTCCACTACTGCCTCCTGCACCGGGCAGCATTCTTCGCCCAGCCGGCCGGGCCCGGTAGAGGAGAACGGCCCTGGACGTCGGACCAGGAAAGATCCAGACCTAGGTCACCGCCCGATGTGCCCTTTGCATCTATGTCCACCGGGGCACCCCGGATGAAGTGGGCAATTGGCGGGAAGGATCAAAGATGCAACGCGGGGAAGCGGCTCCCGGTGTATGGCCGCGCACCGCGCAATCAGGATCCGCGAAAAGCGGAAGTAGATCCTTCCCGCCCTTGCTCTTTCTGGTGCGGTGAGGACGCCGCCCAGGCAGGAGGTGGCGTGATGCGGCGCCGCGACATCATCATCACCGCCTGCGCCGTCGTGACCGCCGCCGCGCTGGTCATCGCGGGCATGGTTATCTTCTCCGGTGGCCGGCACCAGGCGGCGGCGCCGAAGCCGCCTGCCGCGCACGTCGGCCTGACGTCGCCGTTCACCGGGGAGCCTGTGAAGACCCTCGGCCCGGTCCTGGCGGTCAAGATCGACAACATCGAGCAGGCCCGGCCGCAGACCGGGCTGGCGGACGCCGACATCGTGTACGTGCTGCCGGTCGAGGGCGGTCTCAGCCGGTTCCTGGCCGTCTACTCCTCGCATCTCCCGCCGGTCGTCGGGCCGGTGCGCAGCGCCCGGGAGGACGACCTCGAGCTGCTGGGCCAGTTCGGCCGTCCTGCGTTCGCCTACTCCGGCGCCGCGCCGCACCTGCTGCCGTTCGTTCACCGGGCCCGGATCGTGGACCTCTATGCGGGCCAGGTGGGTGGCTATTACCGATCGGCCAGCCGGGCCGCGCCGCACAACCTCTACGCGCATCCCGCCCAGCTGCTGGCCGAGGCCCACGGCGCCAGCACCGCTCATGACATCGGCTTCCGGTTCGGCCCCGCGCCAGCAGGCGGCACGCCGGCCACGTCCCGTTCGGTTGCCTATCCGGCCGCGTCCTTCACCTTCACCTGGTCCGCGGCGGCCAGCCGGTGGCTGGTCCGGATGGACGGGTCCGCCGCGCGGAGCACCGAGGACGGCCAGCTCAGTGCGGCCACCGTGGTGATCCAGTACACGACGGTGCGGACCTCCCGGTTCCTGGAGTACGGGCGGCGGCCGCCGTACGCGGTCAGCACCGGGTCCGGGACGGGCATCGTGCTCCGGGACGGGCGTGCCTACGCCATCCACTGGTCACGGCCGGCCGCCGGCGGCGGCACCACGTTCACCACGGCCCAGGGCCAGCCGATGACGTTCGCCCGCGGCCCGGTCTGGGTCGTGCTAGCGGCCCGGCCGTAGGGGACTTTGGCCCCGGGGCATGGTGAGATACGTCACTGTGAGCGTTCCGCGCGGCGAAGCATCCTGAGATCATGGAGTCAGGATTTCCGCACCACAGCGTGGCCTTGACGGTGCGGCAGGGCCGCCGCTGGAAGTGACCGCGATGAACAACGAAACCAGGGCGCCAGGCCGCTGGGCGCGGTGCGCCCGCTGGCTGGGACTCGATCACAATCCAATGCGCCGCCGCGACGACCGGCTCGAGGTCGTGCTGCGGCTGACCACGGTGCTGCTGATTCTGACGGCCGTTCCACTCGCCGTGATCGGCGTCGGGCGGACCGTCGACCACCTGGTCATCCGCCAGGCTCAGACGGAACGGGCCACGGACCGCCTCATTAGCGCGGTCCTCACGCAGGCGGCGCCGGCGCAGGGCACGCCGGACCCCTACTCGGACGTGCAGACCGCGTGGGTGCCGGCCCGGTGGACGGCACCGAACGGGACGGCCCACACTGGGTCGCTCGTGGCGCTGGCCGGGGCGCGGAAGGGCAGCACCGTCCGCACGTGGGTCACCCCGTCCGGCGCGATCACCACCCCGCCCACCACGCACGGGGACATCGTCGGCGATGTGTTCATCGCCTCGGCCGCCGCCGCCATCGTCCTCCCCCTCATGCTCGCGGGGCTGTACGGACTGGGCCGCCAGCTGCTCGACCGGCGGCGGATGAGCGCCTGGGACGCCGAATGGCAGGCCGTCGAGCCGTTGTGGACCCGGCACCGCAGCAGCTGATTCATCCCGCAGCAGCTGATTCATCCCGCAGCAGCTGATTCATCCCAGGGCATGAGCAAGCCCCGCAGGATGTGCGCCGCTGCTTCCTGCGGGGCCGCTATGGGCGGCCGCCCCGGGCGGCCGGGGCGGCCGTCGTGCTCAGTGCGGACTGTCCACGTGGCCGACGGTCACGTGCGCCGCCGCGTGCTGGCGAGCGGGTTCGCCGACCACGGGGGACGGCTGATTGAGCCGGTCGCTCACGTCGACGACTCCATCCACGTCCCAGAGCAGCCGGATCGCGATCGGGATCAGGTCCTCATCCCCGGGCTCGCTGGCCGTGCCGGTCAGGATCACCCGGCCGTCCCGCACGACGACCTTGATCCGGGCCGCGTCGGCGTGCAGCACGTCGTCCAGGAGTTCGGTGGCGTCGGAGGCGATCTCCTCGTCCGGCCGCAGGAACACGCTCAGCAGGTCCCGGCGGGTGACGATCCCGATCAGCATGCCATCGGGGTCCACAACCGGCAGCCGCCGGACGTGATGCGTGGTCATCAGGCGGGCCGCGCTGGGGATCGGCGCGTCTGGATGGACGGTGACGGCCGGGGCGGTCATCAGGTCCGCCGCGGTCAGGTTCCCCTGCGCCGGATGGTGTCCCGGCAGATGCAGGTGCCCGGGCTGGCGGGCCCGGCGGGCGCGGGAATCCTCGACGGCGAGCAGGTCCGCTTCGGAGACGATCCCGGCCACGTGACGGCCCATGGTCAGCACCGGCACGCCGCTGATCCGGTGCTCGGCCAGCAGCTGGGCGATCTCCTTGTAGGGCGTGATCCGGTCGATGGTGACGACCGAGGTGGTCATCACGTCCTGGACCCGCCTCTTCCATCGGCCAGGCTGGTGGTGCGCCGCGCGGCGGGCTGCCTTGCGGGGCGGCCGGGCCGGGTGGGCCGGGTAGTGCTCGGCCTTTCCGGCCAGATGATCTTCGACCGTGTCCAGTGCCCGGGCGACGTCCGTGCGAGTGGCCCTGCCGTACAGGGAATCGTAATAGGCCGCGCCCAGATGCCGGAGCATGGCGTCAAGGTGAATATCAGTTCGTGCCATTTCGCTCACCCCTTGCCAACGGGCTGACGATTTCAGCCTTTCCCTTTGGCCTGGTATCCGCTACGGCTCAAAGTCCCCTGACCAGGGGACTTTGGTCTACACGGGCGGCCACGGAAGCCTGCTGGCCTTTCATCGGATCGTGCCGGCGGGTCCTTTTATCCCTGGGGCCGGGGACGTTGCGCCGTGGGGGGCGGTGGGGCCGGCGGGGTGATCCTGATGGTGTCACTTTCAAGTAAAGGGATGCCGGGCCGTCACCCGTGGCCCAGCACGATTGAGGAGGCATCCATCATGCGCCGCACCACCCTCGACACCCTGCTCAGCGTGACCGGGGCCGCCCTGGCCGCGATTCTGGTCCTGGCCGGCAGCCTGCTGCTGTGGGGCTCCACCTACGTGCACAACACCGTGCACAACCAGCTCGCCGCCCAGCAGATCTACTTCCCGCCCGCGGCCGCCTTCGCGCACGCCAAGGCCGGCACCCAGATCACCCCCGCGATGATCCCCGCGGTCTCCCAGTACGCCGGGCAGCAGCTGCTCACCGGCCAGCAGGCCGAAGCCTACGCCGACCACTTCATCGCCGTGCACATCGCCACCATGGGCGCCGGCAAAACCTACAGCCAGCTGTCCGCCCAGTCCCTGGCCCAGCCGGCCAACACCAAGCTGGCCGCCCTGGTCAGCACCATCTTCAAGGGCGAATCGCTGCGCGGCATGCTGCTGAACGCCTACGGCTGGTGGAAGGCCTCCCAGATCATGTACATCGCCGCCCTGATCTCCTACGGCCTGGCCGCCCTGGCCCTGGCCGGCTCCGGCATCGCCCTGATCCGCCGCCACCAGATCACCCACGACACCACCACCGCCCCCAAAGTCGAGCAGATCACCACCGCCTGACCCCTCCCCCGCTGGCCGACGCCCCCGGCGCCAGCCGGCCCCGCTGGCCGGCGTCCCCCCCAGCACCAGCCAGGCCCACCGGTCGGCGCCCACCCGGGCGCCGGCCGGCACAGACGTCCGGTAAGGAGCGTCCGATGAGACACCACACGGTCGCGGACGTGATGACCACCGACATCGTCACGGTCACGCCGCAGACGTCGTTCAAGGAAATGGCTCGCCTGTTCGTCGAACGGGACATCGGCACGCTGCCGGTCATCGCCCGCAACGGCACCGTCACCGGCATCGTCCGGGAGACCGACCTGATCTTGAAGACGCAACTGCAGCACGATCTCCGCACCGGGCAGCCCCTGCGCTGGCGGCGCGGCCTGCACGCCAAGGCCGTGGCCAGCATCGCCAGTGAGGTCATGACCACCCGCGTCGTGCCGGTATCCCCCGGCACGTCGCTGGGGGAAGCGGCCTGGCTGATGCATAAGCACCACGTCCCGTGCCTGCCGATCATGGCCGGCGACGGCGCCCTCGCCGGTGTGGTCACCCCCCGCGACCTGCTGCGGGCCTTCTTGCGGCCCGACGAGGACATCCGGCGCGAGATCGTGCACGAGGTGCTGCCGGCCTGCCTGGGCGCCAGGCTGACCCTGGTGCACGTGGCCGTCCGCGACGGCGTGGTCACGGTGACTGGGGAGGTTGAACGGAAAAGCCTGGTCGCCCTCGTGCTGCCGCTGGTCCGGTCGGTGGACGGGGTAGTCGACGCGTCGGCGGACCTGAGCTATACCGTGGACGACTCCGGCCGGACCGCCGCGCCGCCCCGTTTCCCCTCGCCGTCCCGTTCCCCCTCCTGGCCGCTCAGCGCCTAAACGCGCCTCCGCGCGTCCCTGGTTACGGGCAGAGTTTGGGGGCCCGCCGGGCATTATCTGCCCAAAACTCTGCCCGTAGGCGCCGGGGGCCCACGTGTTCTGCGCCGACGGTCCCGCCCGGCACCCGGCATCTGGCACCCGCCACCTGGCACCCCGATGACGGGGCGGGGAACGGCTGCTTACGCTGTCACCAGCGAACTGGCCCGCGCGCCCGCGCGGGCCGCGGCCGCCAGGAGCGATCATGCCGGACGACGTTGCCTCGCCGCTCATCGCGCACGCCCGGAGCCAGTCGATCGGTGACCTGCTGCGGCGGTCCGCCGCGCGCGAGCCGACCAAGATCGCCATCGTCTACCGCGGCCTGCGCCAGACCTACGCCGAGCTCGACGCGACCGTCAACCGGACAGCCTCGTCGCTGGCCGCGCGCGGGATCGGGCCCGGGCAGCGGGTCGCCATTCTCAGCCACAACAACCACGCGTTCGTGGTCGCTTACTTCGCGCTGGCCCGGCTTGGCGCGGTGTCCGTCCCCATCAACTTCATGCTGACGTCCGCCGAGGTCGGCTACGTGCTCGGGCATTCCGGCGCCACCGGGCTGATCGCCGAGGACACGCTGGTCCCGGTGGCCGAGCAGGCCCTGGCTGGCCAAGCGGGCGCGGAACAGGCCGGCGCAGAGCCCGGGGCGGAGCGGGCCGGGGCCGAGCCCGGGCCGGGGCAGGCCGGCGCTGGGCAGGCGGCGCTGGGCAGGCCGGCGCTGGGCAGGCCGGGGCGGGCCGGGGCGGGGTCACGGTGCGCGGGGTGATCCTGGAGCGCGGCGGCGACGCGCCGCCCGGCTGGGAGCCGGTCGCCGGGTGGATGGCGGACGGCGACCCCGCTCCCCCGCAGGCCGCCGTGGCCGACGACGACCTGGCCCAGCTCATTTACACCAGTGGGACCGAATCGCGTCCCAAGGGCGCCATGCTGTCGCATCGCAGCCTGATCGCGCAGTACGTCTCGTGCGTGGTGGACGGGGAGATGGCCGGGACCGACGTGGAGGTGCACTCGCTGCCGCTCTACCACTGCGCCCAGCTGCACTGCTTCCTCACACCGGGGATCTACCTGGGCGCGACCAACGTGGTGCTGCCCGGCGCCGACCCTGCCTCCATCCTGGAGGCGGTCGAGGCCGAGCACGCGACCAAGCTGTTCTGCCCGCCGACGGTGTGGATCTCGCTGCTGCGGCACCCTGATTTCGCCCGCCGGGACCTGTCCTCGCTGCGCAAGGGGTACTACGGCGCGTCGATCATGCCGGTGGAGGTGCTCAAGGAGATCGGGGCCCGGCTGCCCGGTGTGCGATTGTTCAACTTCTACGGGCAGACCGAGATGGGCCCGCTGGCCACCGTGCTCACGCCCGCCGACCAGGTCCGCAAGGCGGGCTCGGCGGGCCGGGCCGCCCTCAACGTCGAGACGCTGGTGGTGGATGAGGCCGGGCGGCCGCAGCCGGCCGGGGAGATCGGCGAGATCGTGCACCGCAGCCCGCACGTCATGCTCGGCTACTGGCGTGACCCCGATCGCACCGCGCAGGCGTTCGCCGGCGGCTGGTTCCACAGCGGCGACCTCGGCGTGCTGGACGCCGAGGGCTACCTGACGGTGGTAGACCGTAAGAAGGACATGATCAAGACGGGCGGGGAGAACGTCGCCAGCCGCGAGGTCGAGGAGGCGCTGTACACCCACCCGGCGGTGGCCGAGGCGGCGGTGTTCGGGCTGCCGCATCCGCAGTGGATCGAGGCGGTGTCCGCCGCGGTGATCCTCCGCGACGGCCAGGCCGCGACGCCGGACGAGCTGATCGCGCACTGCCGCCAGCGCCTGGCCGCCTTCAAGGTGCCCAAGCACGTGGTGCTGGTGGCCGAACTGCCCAAGAACGCCAGCGGGAAGCTGCTCAAGCGCGAACTCCGGGCCGCCGTCACCCCGCCGTGGGCCGGACCGGGACAATAGGCGGAACCGCACGCCGCCCGCCCGGTCAGCATCCGGGCGATCCTTCCCGAGGAGCAGTTCTGCATGGCTGGCACCATCGCCGTCGTGACCGGCGCCAGCCGGGGTCTGGGCCGGAGCATCGCGGTGCACCTGGCGCGGGCCGGCGTCAACGTCGTCGGCACGTACCGAAGCCGTCAGGACGAGGCCGACGCCACCGCCGCCGAGATCCGCGCCGCGGGCCGCCGCGCCGAGATGCTCCCGCTGGACGCGAACCAGACGGGCAATTTCGCGGGATTCGCCAATACGCTTTCCGACGTTCTGCGCGGCTCGTTCGGCCGTCCAGATTTTGATTTCCTGATCAATAACGCGGGAATCGGGATCAACGCGCCGTTCGCGGACACGACCGAGGAACAGTTCGACCAGCTCGTCCAGATCCAGCTGAAGGCGCCGTTCTTCCTGACGCAGAAACTGCTCCCGCTGATCGCGGACGGGGGCCGGATCCTCAACGTGTCATCGGGCCTGGCCGCTTCACCCTGCCCGGCTTCTCCGCGTACGCCGCGACCAAGGGCGCCATCGAGGTGCTCACCCGGTATCAGGCCAAGGAACTGGGGCCGCGCCGGATCCGGGTCAACGTGGTCGCGCCCGGCGCGATCGAGACCGACTTCGGTGGCGGGGCGGTCCGGGACAACGCGGCGCTCAATCAGGCGATCGCGGCGACGATCCCGCTCGGCCGGCCCGGCCAGCCGGACGAAGTCGGCGGCGCCGTGGCCGCGATCCTGTCCGACGGCTTCTCCTGGGTCAACGGCACCCGGATCGAGGTCTCCGGCGGCCAGAACGTCTGACCGGCCCCGATCCCCCGACCGGCCCCGATCCCCCGACCGGCCCCGATCCCCCGACCGGCCCCGATCCCCCGACCGGCCCGGCTCCGCTCGATCCGGCCGACGCGCCTGTTCCGAAATACCCCACCAGGGTATGTAGTTAGACGGGAGCAACCGGCCGGAGAGGGTGAGCGAGATGCACGCGGTGGGGCAAGCGCTGGCTGTTACCGGGTCAATGACGTGGCAGATCGCCTGGGCGCTGATCCTCGGGTTCGCGCTGTCCGCGGTCGTTCAGGCCGTCGTCCGCCGGTCCACGATCGTCCGGCTGCTCGGAGACGACCGGCCGCGGACGCTGGCCCTGGCCACCGCGTTCGGCGTCGCGTCGTCGTCCTGCTCCTACGCCGCGGTGGCGCTGGCTCGCTCGCTGTTCCGCAAGGGCGCGAGCTTCACCGCCGCGATGGCCTTCGAAATCTCCTCGACCAATCTGGTCATCGAACTGGGCGTCATCCTTGCGCTGCTGATGGGCTGGCAGTTCACGCTGGCTGAATTCGCCGGCGGGCCGGTGATGATCGTGGTGATCGCCGTCCTCTTCCGGCTGTTTCTGCGGGACAAGCTGCTGCGGGAGGCCGGGCAGCAGGCCGACCGGGCGCTGGCCGGGTCGATGGAGGGCCACGCCGCCATGGACATGTCGGTCCAGGGCGGCGGCTCGTTCGCGCGGCGCCTGCTGTCCGGGGACGGCTTTACCGCCGTGGCCCACGTCTTCGTAATGGAGTGGGCCGCGATCCTGCGTGACCTAGTGATCGGGCTGCTCGCCGCCGGGGCGATCGCCGCCTGGGTGCCCGATTCGTTCTGGCACGCGTTCTTCTTCGCCGGTCACCCGCTGGCCGCGAAGCTGTGGGGCCCGATCATCGGGCCGCTGGTCGCGATCCTGTCCTTCGTCTGCTCGGTCGGCAACGTGCCGCTCGCGGTCGTGCTATGGAAGGGCGGCATCAGCTTCGGCGGGGTGGTCGCGTTCATCTTCGCCGATCTCATCATCGCGCCCATCCTGAACATCTACCGGAAATATTACGGTGCGAAGATGGCCGGCTTCATCCTGGCCACCTTCTACGCGGCCATGGTCATCGCCGGATACGTCATCGAGGTGGTCTTCGGCGGCCTGGGCCTGATCCCGGACCGGGCCAGCGCGAAGATCCCCGACCAGGGCGTCGCCTGGGACTACACCACCTGGCTGAACATCGCCTTCTTCCTGCTCGCCGCGGTGCTGCTGGTCCGGTTCGCGCGCAGCGGCGGCCTGCCGATGCTGCGGATGATGAACGGCGCCCCAGACGCCCCCCACGACCATGGCGCCCACGGCGGCCACGAGGCCCACGCCGGCCACGGTCCCGCCGCCTGATCGTGCCTGCTACCTGACGGCAACCGGCGCGCACCCGGGAGGGCTACGAGCCGGGCGCATCGTCAGGACATGCGATACACACCGAGCCCGGGCCCCGGCAAGATTCTCGTCGTTGAGCGTGACCCCTCGGTCGCGATGTTCGTGGAGACCGTCCTGGGAACCTGGGAAGCCTTCGAGGTCACGGCGGTCAGCAACGCCAGCGAGGCGCTCGCGCTGATCGAGTACGAGCCCTGGGACCTTGTCCTCGCCGACTTCGAGCTTCCGGACGCGCAGGCCCTCCGCCTGCTCTCGGTCATCCGCACCGAAGCTCCCGGGCTGCCGTTCGCGATGATCACGGCGCACCCGGTGCTGCCGCCGACGGCGCACGCGCTCGAGGCAGCCGACGGCTTCATCACCAAGCCGTTGCGGCCCTCCACCCTGATCGGGCTGGCGACCGGCCTGATCGAGCACACCCGATGGTCCCAGGAACAGGCCGACGGCTAGCGCGACGGCCCGGCCGGCCCCGCCCGGGGCCACGGGCCCGAACGGCCCGGCGGCTGACCGCCACAAGCTACGGAAGCGACAGCCCGGCGGCCGGCCCGCCCGGAACGCGAACGGCCCGGCACGCTGATTTCGGCCTGCCACCGCGGGACACGCGCACCTGGCGGCAGGTAACGTCTCCGGCCGCCCGTCCGGCGCCCTCCCCCGCCCGGCCGCGCAGAGGCCCTTCTACCAGACCCTCCTGATGGCCAGCCCGGCCAATGACACAGGCACCGACCTGGTCTACGGCATCGGGCTCGCCGGGCGCGGCGGATACCGCGCGTACCTCGGCCCCAGCGAGCTCGTGATCAACTTCGGCCGCGTCGCGCTGCCCCGGTTCCCCGGGATCTGGGACATCACCAGCTGGCCGGAGTACTGGAAGGCACAGTACGCCTGGGCCAGCGGCCGGCAGCCGGGGATGGACAACGCGGACGAGGTCGTGCAGACCTGGGCCGCCAGCGGCCGGTGGAACCCGCTCCCGGCCATCGAGCAGACCGGCGCGAGCACCTTCACCCTCACCGCGCCAGGCGCGGGCACGCTGGTGGGCACCGTCTCCGGCACCTGCCCGGTCACCGTTCCCGGCCCGTGGGTCATCACCCACGTGACCTACGCGACCCCGCCGCCCACCTAACACCCCCGGATGTACGTAAAGGCGCCTCTGCCGCGACTGGGGTGTACGTAAAGGCGCCTCCGCCGCGACCCGGGTGTACGTAAAGGCGCCTCTGCTCACATCGGGGCGGCGGGCGGGCCGACGGTGCGGCCTGGGCGGGCACGCGGGCACGCGGGCGGGCGGACGCGAGGCGGCGGCCCGGGCGGGCGGACGCGAGGCGGCGCGGCCCGGGCGGGCGGACGCGAGGCGGCGCGGCCCGGGCGGGCGGACGCGAGGCGGCGCGGCCCGGGCGGGCGGACGCGAGGCGGCGCGGCCCGGGCGGGCGGACGCGAGGCGGCGCGGCCCGGGCGGGCGGACGCGAGGCGGCGCGGCCCGGGCGGGCGGGGCGGTCAGGCGTCGGGGCCGGTTTCGTGGGCGCGGGCGAAGGCGGCTTCGATGACCTTCTCGGCCGCCGCGCGGCTCTGCCAGCCGCGGACGTCGCTGCTCTTGCCCGGCTCGACTTCCTTGTAGATGTCGAAGAAGTGCCCGATCTCCGCGGTCAGGAACCCCGGGATGTCGGCCAGGTCCCGCAGGTGCGCGTACCGGGGGTCCTGGGCGGGCACGGCCAGGATCTTCGCGTCGGGGCCGCCCTCGTCGACCATCCAGAACACGCCGACCACCCGGGCCGCCACCAGGCAGCCCGGGAACGTCGGCTCGTCCAGGATGACCATCGCGTCCAGCGGATCGCCGTCCTCGGCGATGGTGTCCGGGATGAATCCGTAATCCTGCGGGTACCGGGTCGAGGTGAACAGCATCCGGTCCAGCCGGATGCGACCCGTCGCCAGGTCCATCTCATACTTGTTCCGCGATCCCTGCGGGATCTCGACCAGGACGTCGACTTCCACGATCGGCACCTACCCGCCTTGGCCGACCCGCACCCCTGAATCGGCGATCATTTCGTGTCCGGCCACCGGGCACATTCCGTGTCCGGCCACCCACCCCGCGGCGGGCTGGGAGCGCATGGCCCAAGCTAGGAAGCCGCGACGATCTTGGTGGTCTTGCCCAGCACCTTGGCCAGGGCCCGCTCGACCTCCGCGGCCAGTTCCGGGTCCGGCTGGGCCGGCAGGCCGACCTTCCGGGCGGCGGCCGGGACGGCGCCGGCGGCCCCGGAGCCGGTATCTGTCGAAGCCGCCGCCGGAGCCGCTGCCCCCGCACCGGACTCCGGGCAGATGTGCTCCGCCTCGGCCGCGTGGTCGGTACCGGTCAGCCGGATCAGGCCGCAGTCACGGCACTCCACCTCGTCCAGCCGGCGGACCAGGTGCGCGCTCGCGCAGCGGCCGCAACGGTCCAGCTCCGCCGTCCAGTCGCGCTGCGCCTGGCATGCGGGGCAGACGAGTATCTGATGATCGTGCAGCACGCCCCGCGTCCAGGGGCTCGCGCCCCGGTCCGGGTCCACCTGCCGCATCCCGCAGTGGTAGCAGGGCATCCCCGCCATCTACTCCAATCGTGCGTGAATCAGTCCAGCTCCGCCAGCGCCTTCTGGTACTCGCTGATGTCGCGCGCCTGCGGGATCGGGTTCACGACCTTCCACCGCACGACGCCCGCCTTGTCGATGATGAAGGTGCCGCGCCTGGCCAGCCCCCTGGCGTCGTCGAAGACACCATAAGTCCTGGCGACGTCACCGTGCGGCCAGAAATCCGACAGCAATTCGAAATTGAAATGTTCGGCGTCCGCCCAGGCCCGGTGGGTGTACATCGAATCGACCGACACGGTGAGCAACTCGACGTCGGCCCGGGTGATCTCGGGAAATTCGTCGCGCATCGCGGACAGCTCGCCGCTGCACACGGGGCTGAACGCCAGCGGGTAAAAGATGAGCACGACGTTCTTCGAGCCGCGGAAATCCGCCAGATGCACCGGGGTGCCGTGCTGGTCGGCCAGCTCGAAGTCCGGAGCCTGCTCGCCGATCTCTACCGCCATGCCGGGTCCTTTCGTGGAGGCGTGGGGCGTGCCGTGGCCGCGGCGGCCCGGTGCCACCGCCAGCACTGTGCCACGGGGGCACGGCGCAGGGAAGCACAGGGTCATCACAGAAGGGACGACACGCGACATTTCGTTCTGCCGTTAAGTCTGCCACTGCGAGCATGCCGACCGGACTGAGGGCGGGCCGGGCCAGCCCGGGCGCCAGGAACCGGGCGTGCCGGACCACCGGCCCTCTCGGACCCTCAGCCCTCTCGGACCTGCCGACCCCGCCGGACGGCCAGCTCTCTCAGATCGCCGACCCCGCTCAGAGCCGCCGGCCAGCGGACCGTCAGCCACTGCGGACCGTCGGCTCCCGCGGGCGGTCAGCGCCGCGCGCGCGGCGCTACCAGCCGGGACCCCGACCAGTCACGGGCGGCGCTGATACTGGACGTCTGCGACAGGCCCGCGGTCGGGGCAGCCTCGCCGATGTCACTCGGCTCGACATGACCCGCCCGGCCCGCCTTGGGCGTCAGCAGCCAGATATACCCCCCATCGGTGAGCGGTGTCAGCGCATCGACCAGGGCGTCGACCAGGTCTCCGTCCTCGTCCCGCCACCACAGCAGGACCACGTCGACCACGTCGTCATAGTCCTCGCCGACTAGCTCCACACCGTCCACATCGCCGATCGCGTCGCGCAGATCCTCGTCGCAATCGTCGTCGTAGCCGATCTCCTGCACCACCTGGCCCGGCTTGATACCGAGCCGCTCGGCCTGGCCGCGTTGATCCTGGGCCTGGCCCGCGGTCGCGCTCACTGACGTCCTCCTGCACCCTCCCCGCGCCATCGCACCGTGCGCCGGCCCGGGACCCCGGCTCCTTACCGTGGTCTGGTGCCCGGCGGCGATGACCGCGTCCGCACTACTTGTTGGGACAGTTCACACTGGCCCGGCGCGACGCGCAAGTGCCAATCGCGCTACCGGGCAAAACTGCTGACACAATTTGGTGTCCGCGCCCCGCCCGCGGCCCCTGCCACGCCGCCGGGAACCCGGCGCGGGTTACGGCGAGACGACCGTACCGGCCCAGCGAGTCCGGGCCTTCAGGCCCGGCGAGCGGCCGGTGTTATGGCAGGTAGCGCAGCGGGCGGCGGGGGGTCCAGGGGGGTCGTCCCCCCCAGACGGTGCCGCCACGCGGTTACCGTGTAGTAGAGATGCAATTCCTGGCCAAACGCAGGACGATTGGCCTGGACAACGCCGAAAACCCCGCGGCTGACAGCCGCCCTGAACTAGCGGAAGGCGAGGCTACCCCGTGGCTTCCGGACGCCAGCGCTTCTCGATCATCAATGACGGGCTCCCGACCCAGCTGCCTGATATCGATCCGGACGAAACCCGAGAGTGGGTCGACTCGTTCGACACCGTCGTAGAGACCCGCGGCCGCGCCCGGGCCCGTTACGTCATGCTCCGGCTGCTGGAGCGGGCGCGTGAACAGCAGGTCGGTGTGCCGGGGCTGCGGAGTACCGATTACATCAACACGATCCCGCCGGAGCGGGAGCCATGGTTCCCCGGCGACGAGTACATCGAGCGGCGTATCCGCGCCTACATCCGCTGGAACGCGGCGATCATGGTCTCCCGCGCGAACCGGCCCGGCCTGGGCGTCGGCGGCCACATCGCCACCTACGCGTCCGCCGCGAGCCTGTACGAGGTGGGCTTCAACCACTTCTTCCACGGCAAGGAAAACGGCGAGTCCGGCAACCAGGTCTTCTTCCAGGGCCACGCCGCCCCCGGCATCTATGCCCGCGCGTTCCTCGAAGGCCGGCTGGACCAGAACCGGATGGACGGATTCCGCCAGGAGCTGTCCCACCCGGGCGGCGGCCTGCCGTCCTACCCGCACCCGCGGCTGATGCCGGCCTTCTGGGAGTTCCCCACCGTCTCCATGGGCCTCGGCCCGCTGAACGCCATCTACCAGGCCCGTTTCAATCGTTACCTGCTGGCCCGTGAGCTGCACGACACCAGCCGCTCGCACGTATGGGCGTTCCTCGGCGACGGCGAGATGGACGAGCCGGAAGCCCTCGGCGCTATCGGCCTGGCCGCCCGCGAGGAGCTCGACAACCTGACGTTCGTGATCAACTGCAACCTGCAGCGGCTGGACGGCCCGGTGCGCGGCAACGGCAAGATCATCCAGGAGCTCGAGGCGTACTTCCGCGGCGCCGGCTGGAACGTCATCAAGGTCATCTGGGGCCGGGACTGGGACCCGCTGCTGGCCCAGGACACCGACGGCGTGCTGGTCAACAAGATGAACAGCACCCCGGACGGGCAGTACCAGACCTACTCGGTGGAGTCCGGCGGCTACATCAGGGAGCACTTCTTCGGCGGTGACCCGCGGCTGCGCGCGATGGTCCAGCACCTGTCCGACGACAATCTGCGGAACCTGTCCCGCGGCGGGCACGACTACCGAAAGGTCTACGCCGCGTTCAAGAGCGCGCGTGAGCACGTCGGCCAGCCGACCGTGATCCTGACCCACACGATCAAGGGCTGGACGCTGGGGCCGGACTTCGAGGCGCGCAACGCCACCCACCAGATGAAGAAGCTCACCCACGCCGAGCTGAAGGAGTTCCGCGACCGGCTCTACCTGCCGATCTCCGACGCCGCGCTGGAAGCGGACCTGCCGCCCTATTACCACCCGGGCGAGGATTCCGAAGAGATCCAGTACATGAAGGAGCGCCGGGCCGCGCTGAACGGCTATCTGCCCAAGCGCGTGGTGCGGGCCAAGCCGCTGCCGCCGGCGCCGGACAAGACGTACGACGAGCTGAAGAAGGGCTCGGGCAAGCAGCCGGTGGCCACCACGATGGCGTTCGTCCGGCTGCTCAAGGAGATGATGAAGGACAAGGAGATCGGCGCGCGGTTCGTGCCGATCGTCCCCGACGAGGCCCGCACGTTCGGGATGGACTCGCTGTTCCCGACCGCGAAGATCTACTCGCCGCACGGCCAGACGTACGAGGCCGTGGACCGGAATCTGCTGCTGTCCTACAAGGAGTCGGAGAAGGGCCAGATCCTGCACGAGGGGATCACCGAGGACGGCGCGATGGGCTCGATGATCGCGGCCGGGACCTCCTACGCCACGCACAGCACGCACATGATCCCGGTGTACATCTTCTACTCGATGTTCGGCTGGCAGCGCACCGGCGACCAGATGTGGGCGCTCGGCGACCAGCTCGGCCGCGGGTTCCTGCTCGGCGCGACCGCCGGGCGGACCACGCTGGCCGGTGAGGGCCTGCAGCACAACGACGGCCACTCGGTGCTGCTGGCCTCGGTCAGCGAGGCGTGCGTGGCCTACGACGCCGCGTGGGCCTTCGAGATCGCCTACATCATGCGGGACGCGCTGCGCCGGATGTACTCCTCGACGCTGAGCCACCCCGAGGGCGAGAACATCTTTTACTACCTGACCGTCTACAACGAGCCGTACCCGCAGCCGCCCGAGCCGGCCGCCTTCCCCGGCGGGAAGGCCGCGCTGGAGCAGGGCATCCTGCGCGGGCTGTACGAGTACGCGCCCGCCGCCGGCCACGACCCGTTCGGGACGGGCACGGCGCAGATGGCCGATCATGCCGCCGATACCGAACGGGCCGATCCGCGGGTCCATCCCGAGAGTGACGCCGGCCGGACCGGGGCCAACGGCGACCGGCCCGGGCCAAATGCCCAGATTCTGGCGTCGGGCGTGGCGATCCGGGCCGCCCTGGCGGCGCAGCAGCTGCTCGCCGACGACTGGGGCGTGGCCGCGTCGGTGTGGTCCGCGACCTCGTGGACGGAGCTGCGCCGGGACGCGATGGCGTGCGAGGAGTGGAACATGCTGCACCCGGAGGCAGAGCAGCGCGTGCCGTACGTGACCACGGCGCTGGACGGCCGGCCCGGGCCGGTGGTCGCGGTCAGCGACTGGATCCGGGCCGTCCCGGACCAGATCGCCCGCTGGGTACCGGCGCCGTACACGTCGCTCGGCACCGACGGGTACGGCTTCTCCGACACCCGCGCGGCGGCCCGGCGGTTCTTCCACGTGGACGCCGAGTCCGTCACCGTCGCGGTGCTGGGCCAGCTGGCCAAGCGCGGCGAGGTCAAGCCGGACGTGCTGACCCAGGCGATCGAGCGTTACCGCCTGGACCTGCCGGTCAGCGAGGCCCTGACCCTGCCGCGGGCGGTCAGCCAGCCCTCGGCCCCCGGCACTCCCGAAGGCCAGAACCAGCCCGAGGTCCGCGCCTGACCCCGCCTCGCCCACCGCAGGCCGATCCGGGCAGCGTTCTCAGCGAATAGCCCTGAGTACGCTGCCCGGATAAACCCGTTGCGGTGGGGTGGACCGGGACGCAGGGTGGCGGCATGGGATTCTTTGACGATCTGCCGGCCGCTGAGCCGGAGCCGCTGCGGCGGCATCATCCATGGGACCCGCCCGAGGCGGAGTTCCCCGGCGTCGTGCCGACCGGTGCTCTGCTGCTGGGGCGAACCGAGCAGGCCGCCGTGGCCATCACCGCGCTGACCGCGTTCAGCAATGGGTTCGAGATCTACCTGACCGCCCGCTTCCGCCCCGGCACCGGCGACGACGGCCCGCCTGGGCGAGGCGCCGCCAACCGGTCGTTCCGGTTCGGGATGCAGCTGCCCGACGGGACCAAGGTCGTTAACGGCCACGACAAGGGAGGGCCGAGAGGCCCGCGGCGAGATCGAGATGGGGAGCCGGCCGGCCCGGTCCTGATGGAGTTCATGGGCGGCCGGGGCCCGCATTCGCAGTTCGGCCGGTGGTGGGCCTGGCCGCTGCCACCGCCCGGGACGCTGGAGTTCGTCTGCGAGTGGCCCGCCTTGGGGCTCGCCGAGACCCGGGCCGCCGTCGAGGCGCAGCTGATCCTGGACGCCGCCCGGCGCAGCGTCCAGCTCTGGCCCGAGGACGGGGGCTGACGCCCGGTCCGCGCGTGCGCCCGAGGCCGGGGCGGCGGGCCCGCGCGTGCGCCCCAAGCCGGGACGGCCAACCCGCGCGCGCCCGAGGCCGGGGCGGCCACTCCGGCCGCCCCGGCCTGGCGGTCACTTCAGCCGGATGACCAGGTGCATCCCCATGATCGCGTGCGGTATGCCGGTCACGTCGTCCGCAACGAAGCACAGCAGCACGTACGTGCCGCGGGGCAGGTTGTAGGACACCGCGATGGTCTTGCCGGGCGAGACCACGTCGTTGCCGCCGGACGGGCCGGGCCGGAAGAACGGCGGCTGGCTCTGGCTGCCGGAGTTGAAGAACGCCTGGATCTGCGCGTCGGTCGTCCGTGCCTTGACCGGCACGATTTCCATGAAGTGAATCGTGTCGGCGATGTTGTGGAACAGGTAGGTGCCACGGTGCGGCCACACCCGCGGCGCGATGAAGCGGTCCGCGCTGGTCGGCGTGACGTACACGCTGCCGTGCAGCGCGCCGGGCCGCCCGTGCCCGGTCACGCACAACTTCGTGACGACCGGGTTCCCCACCCCGGTGAAGTTCACCAGGTCCATCAGGTAGTAAGTGCCGGCCCGCAGGTTCTCGGTGACGACCTCCGGGTAACCCGGGACCACATCGGCCAGCCCGAACAGCGAGACGTCCCGGACGATGTCGCGGGTGCCCTTGGCGGCGGTGGCCGGCGCGGGGGAGAACTCCTCGCGCAGGTCCGCGAACACCTTCGCCAGCTTCACCCCGTGCTTGGGCTGGAACAGGCTGATGTTGCTGCCGCCGTTGCCCTGCACGACCGGGTTGGTGCTCGAAACGCTGAAGCAGACCTTCCCCCCGCCGACCTTCGCCTGGCTCGTGTGCACCGATGTGCCGTTGCCGACGACCGTGACGCAATGCGGGTGGCCGCCGGCCGCCGCGTGCTCACCGGCGGACGCGGCCGGCCCGGCCAGCGCCAGCAGCCCGCCAACCGCCGCGAAGATAGCGGCGGCCCTGAAAGTTCGCTGCATGTCCCCTCCTTCATGTTTCCTGGAGATTTGCGTAATTTCCCCCGCAGATCTCCTGAGTTCTGGGGATATTAGTAGCACGTCACACAATGGTGTGGCTAGTTATTCCAGCTAGCGCGGCGACAATCGATTGCAGCAGGCCGCCTGACCCGCCTGGGCACCTGAAGTGGTCAAACGCCCTTTTCGGTCAACGGCAAAAAGCCTCAGATTTGCCCGGCCGGCGCCCGCTCCGCCCCGGGCATACGGGCCTTTCCGCACCTGGAAAATTAGTTGCGGAAAAGAACTTCCGAGACACGCCGGGAACGGCGCGCGCTTTCGTGCGGATGGCCTTACGGGCCCCGCAGCGCTCTGCCCGGCGATTCAGCCAAGAAACGACAGCCGGACCTGGCGGGTGGGATTGTCGACGTTCAGGTCGACCAGGGCGATGGACGGCCAGGTGCCCATGGCCAGCCTGCCGGCGACGACCGGGACCGTGGCGTACGGGGGCACGAAGGCCGGCATCACGCGCGACCGGCCGTGCCCGCGTGCGCCGTGCGCGTGCCGGCAGCGGTGCTTCCAGCCATCCTGGAGATGATGTGCCGACGTTCTTCAGATAGTTCCTAGTCATCTTCGAGATGGTGCTCCGATCCTTACGGACATGTCCTTTGCCAAGGAGGCTGTCAACCTCACCGCGCCGCAATCGGCCGGTGATACAACGGCCCGTAAGGAAGTCAGATGAGAACCGTAATCGTGGGTGCCGGGCCAACCGGGCTCTATACCGCGATCGCACTCGCGAGACGCGGGCACCACGTTGAGGTCATCGATCGTGATCGCGGGCCGGACGGCGGCCAGCGGTGGGACCGCAAGGGCGTGATGCAGTTTCATCACCCGCACTTCTTCCGTCAGCAGGTGGTGGATGCGCTGCTGGCCGAGATGCCGGAGCTCTGGCACCGCCTGCTCGCGGCCGGGGCAGAGCCGGCCACGGCCCCTGGCCGGTCCGGCCAAGCGGCCGGGCTGCACTGCCGGCGCCTGACCTTCGAGCGGGTCTTGCGGTGCGCCGCCGGAGCGGAGCCCGGGATCACGGTGCGTACCGGTCACGCCGACGAAGTGTCGCGCGAGCGAGGCCGCGCTACCGGTCTACGCGTGGACGGCCATCAGGTAGCCGCTGACCTCGTCATCGACGCGGGTGGGCGGGCCAGCCGGCTCACCCGCGCATTCCGTGGCCCGGCGGAAGGTGGTGACTGCGGGATCGCCTACGTGTCACGGCAGTACCAGCTGCTGCCCGGTGCCCCGACCGGACCGACGAATGTGCCGTTCGGGCTAACGGTCACCTACCCCGGCTACCTCGCGATTGTGGTACTCCACGATAACCGGACCATCTCCGCACTGATTGCCCGAGCTAGCAGTGACCGCCAGCTCGCCGCGCTGCGAACTGATGCCGTGTTCGAAGCCGCCACCCAGGCGATCCCTCCCGTCGCGGCCTGGACCGCTCCGGGGCAATGCCGGCCAATCACGCCAGTCCTTCCCGGCGGACGGCTGTACAACAGCTACCGGGGGCAGCTGAACGACATCGGTCAGGTCGAACCGCATGGCCTCATCTACATCGGCGACGCCGTGTGCGCGACGAACCCGACGGGCGCACGGGGCGTGGCCACGTCGTTCATGCAAGGCCGCAGGCTGATTCAGCTCCTGGAAGAGCATGGGCGCGACTTCACATCCTGTTCGCTGGCGCTCGACCAATGGTGCGCCCAACACATCAAGCCGTGGTTCGACGATCACGTCCACTGGGACGCGGACCTGCTCCGTCGCTGGTCCGGTCACGACGTTGACCTTACCCGGCCTCTCCCCTCCGACCTGATCATGGCGGCGGTGGACGCCGACCCCGAGATGATGAAGATCGTTGGGCCATACCATGCCATGCTGGCGCTGCCCCGGAGCCTCGACGCTGCCCAGGCACGAGCACGGGCCATCTACGCCAGCGGCTGGCGCCCGCCCGTTCCTGCCGGTCCAACCCGGGAGGAGCTGGCTGACCTGATCACCACAGCGGCCCGGTCTGATCATGATGCTGTTGCCGAGCCGTCGCGTGTGCGGTAATTGCGCAGCTAGAGGCGGCGTGCCCGCAGCGGGCAGCGCGCCAGAACGGAAGGTAGCGGTGCGGAGCCGACGGTGGCGCCGGAGGTGGCCACGCACTGGTCCAAGCGGGAACTGGCCAGGCAGGTCGGGCACTCGCCGCCCACCATCCACCCGATCTGGCAGGGCTTTCGGGCCCAAACCCTGGCTGGTGTCGGAGTTCAGATCTGCACCGACCCGTTCCTGATCGACAAGGTCTCGCGATGTCGGCGGCCATCTACCTCCCTCCGCCCGCGAACGCGGCGGTGTCCTCAGGTCCACGGTGGAAATGATCCGGTCTTCGGCGACCTTGCGGGCGATCCGCCACCGCCCGTCCCGGCCATCAGAGCCTTCCGCGGGCTCGACATCCTGACCGGCGACCAGGGCCAGCAGCGCCAGCGCGCAGGCGGCCCGCTCATCCAGGCGACGGCCTTCCAGCGCAGCCACCAGGGTGTTCGCGTCGTTGACCAGCGCGGACACCAGTGCCTCCTTCGCCCGGGGATCATCCCAGTCGATCTTCGGCTTGCCGGGCTCAGCGTAGTCGTGGCCCGTGCACACCTGCGCGATCTGGTCCGCCGCGCCGGGCACCTCCCGGGCCACCTTGCGGATGGCGGAGACCAGCTGGGTGACGGTGTCCTGGGTGGCCACCGCATCGGCCAGGATCGTGGAGTCCACCGCCCGCCGGCGCCGGCCCCTCAGCACCCCGGTCTCCTCGATCACCTTCCTGACCGCGTCGTTCACCCGGTGCGGCCGCTTCGACTTCGCGATCCGGTTCCGCCAGTACACCAGCGACGACGGGTCGAACCCCGCATCGGCCAGCGACAACCCGGTCGCCACCTTCCACCGCACATCGAACCGGACCGCCTCGGCGGTCTCCCGGTCCGAGAAATCATGCAGCACCTGCAGGGTCAGCACCGCCGCCATCTGGGTGGCCGGCAGCGACGGCAGGCCCACCCCCGGCGCGGCGAACAGGTCCGCGTAATCAGCGTCCGGGAACATCTCGGCCCGGTGCGCGGCCAGGAACGCGAACATGCTGCCCGCCGGGACCAGGTGCCCGGCCAGCGCCGCAGCGTCCAGTAACTCCCCGCCTGCCCGCTCGAAGCCCTGCATGACTGAATCATCCCAGATACTGGAACACCGGCCAAGCACGCCAAATGAGCGGCCCGGGCTTTTCAGCAGGCTCCTAGACCAGGATCACGCCGTCCTGGCCAGCAGGCGGCTCGGACGGCGTGATCCTGCGGGGTCTGCCCGCTCAACGATCTGGCGGCTAGCGGGCGTTTTGGCGGGATTGGTTTCCGCCGATCGATCCGCCCATGATCAGGCCTTTCCTGGCGACGTTGTGAACACACCCTCGAGATGCTCGCGGAGCGCAGTCGCCGCGACGGGTGACGAGCGGAAGCCAACGTGGCCGTCGGGCCGGATCAGATACGCGCTCGCGCCGGTCACCCCGTACGCGGCGCGGAACTGATCATCGGCGTCCCGTAGGACCGGGATCTCGAGCCCCCTGGGCATTGGCGCCGCCGGGCCAAGCAGCACGTAAGCGTTGAGCCGACCAGCGCACAGCTCCCTGAGGGAGCCGGCCAACTCCCCGAAACCGAGGACGTTCTCTTCTGCGACGGATGCATCGGCGTAAAGGAGCAGCGTGTGAGACGTGCCCCGGGTGAGGTCGAAAACGCGTAGCGGATGCCCGACTCCGGTCCGGCGCAGACCGTTAGCATCGGGCGCCCTCTCCCCTGGGGCTGGCGCGGCACCTGGCGCTCCCGGCACCGACATCGCCTCGCCAACGAGCGGACTCTCGGCGTAGCTCAGCGTCATCTGCATGTCGGTGAGGAACTGCCGGCGCTCGTCGTCCATGTCGATCTCGTCCGTGAAGGCGATGCGCACGGCACGATCGACGATCTCCTTGCCAGCCGGCCTTCGCTCGGCTTCATATGAGTCGAGCAGGCAGGGGGCGCCTTCGCCGCGAACCGCGAGTGCGAGCTTCCAGCCCAGATTCCAGGCGTCCTGGATGCCGGTGTTCATGCCCTGGCCACCCGCCGGCGGGTGCAGGTGAGCGGCGTCTCCCGCGACGAACACGCGGCCCACCCGGTAACGGTCCACGATGCCATGCTTGATCCGGAAGATCGACGACCAGCGCAAGTTGCTCGCCTGCGTCCCGGCCGGGGCAAGCTCGTCGATCGCGGCCTGGATGTCCGCGAGCGTCGGAGGCGCGTACTCGCACGAGAAGCCTGGGGGCACGGGCCCGCCGAGTTCCTCTTGCAGCCGCCGTGGGGCAAGGGTGGCCACGCGATAGCGGCGGTGCCCGCGGAGCGGGACGCAGACAAGCATGCCGCGTAGCTCGTCATCGACGAGCTGGACGAAGCGCAGCAGGTGGCCTTCCGGCATCGACCACTCCACATCCACGTCTCCGAGCATGAACAGCTGCGGGAACATGCCCATCCCGCCCTCGAAGGTGAGACCCATGAACTCGCGCACTGCACTCTGAGCGCCGTCGCAGCCGACCACGTAACCCGCATGGATTGGCTCGATGTCCTGGTCATCCCGGCGCACGTGCGCGGTGACGCCGGCCGCATCCTGGTCGAGACCGCATAGCTCCACTCCCCGTTCAATGCTCACGCCATGACCGGTGAGGCAGTTGGCCAGCAGACGCTCGGTCTCGTACTGGGGCAGCCCGAGGTGGCCGTACGGGAGATCAGGGAAATTCCAGTCGATCTGGTGGGTTTTCCGCCCATTGACGAACACGGTCTGACCGTTGAGCCAGATGCCGACGTCCATCGCTTCACGCGCGATCCCGATATCCTCCCAGATCTCCATGGTCCGGCACTGGATGCCAATCGCCTTATCCGCCTGGGCGGACGGCTCTGTCCGCTTATCAACGACACGGCATGCGATCCCGCGACGGGCGAGTTCGATCGCGGCCGTAAGACCCGCCGGACCGGCACCGACGATGAGGACGTCCGTCCCGCCCGGTCGGGCCGAGCCGCCGACGATCGCAGGCGCGTCAACCCTCGGCCCGGCGTCGCCGTTCAGTGCGGAAGAGGGCCCGACGGGCGTAGGCACAGGCAGTGGCGTCTTCTCCAGGACGGACTCCGCCGCATGCCCCTGTGCCTCTGGGCGGGCCCTGACGTGGTAGATCGCCCGCTTGAAATCACCGCCGATCAGATAGGGAGCCAGCGGTCCGGTCTGCTCGAGATGGGCCGGGTTGTCGACCCAGGCGTTGAACGACTGTTCGTCTTCCCACTCAGCGAAAAGATGGAAGGTCCGTGTGCCCGGCTCCCACAGCAGTTCCTCCTGGACGTGCCCGGGCGTCATCCGCACACGCTCGGCGACCTTAAGATACGCGCGCTCATAGGCCTCCATCTCACCCTCGCCGACGGTCACCGTGACCATGACGCGGATCCTCGGGCCACGCCCGGCGACGCTCTGCACCACCTCGTAGGTGTGGCGCTCCGCCGACTCCCGCATCTCCCGGACTGCGGCCATGAGACGGTCACGGTGGCGGCTGCGGCCGAACTCCTCCAGGGTGGTGCGGTCCGCCCAGTCACTGATGATCAGAAACGTGCGGGAGTCGTCGGCGTCGCGGATCAGGTCCTGACGCAGATTGCCCGGCACGCGGCTGATTTCGTCCATCGCTTCGCGGAGGCTGCGCTCGAACGCACGCTCAGAACCCTCCACGGCGCGCATTCGAAGGATTGTCCGGACGAAGTCCCCGCCGGCAGAGCGCGGAATCCGGGCCGGCCCGGCGGGGAGCTGCCCGTTACCGGCCTTCGCCACCGATCCGTCCGGATCGAGGCGCTGGGAAAGGGGGATGGCCATGGCCGTCCTTTCATTGCGGGATGGCGGGATGAGCGAAGACGAGCAGCGCCACCGGCACGAGCACGCGCGTCATCGTGCCGCGCGCTGGCCCGTGCGGTTGGTCGCCGCCGTGTGCGCGGCCTCCTCAACCAGCCGTTTGATCCGAGTCATCTGAATCACGGTGTTGTGGTTCAGGTATGCGGTCATCTCGTCGTCCGCCGCCGCCTGGGGCTTCATATGAAAGTCCTGCACCCAGCGCATTTCCACGCCTCCGGTCACCTCGCGGTAGGTCCAGTAGATGTTCATGTACTCGAAGGGACCGGTTTCGATCCGGTGCGCCCGCACTTCGCGTTTGACCGGGTCGGCGATTCGTTCGGAGACCCAGCTCCAGACCTTGCCGTCCTCGTCGGGATGCATGGTGAGCCGGAACCTGACCGTGTTGTCGCTTCGTTCGAGGATTTCCGCGGCGGCATACTCGCTGTACAACTGGGGCCACGAGGCTACATCGTTGGTCATTTCCCAGACGATGGCCATGGGCGCATTGATGATAACCGTGTTTTCGGTGTGTCCTGCCATTGCGCTGTTCCTTAAGGGCTGTTGTGTTACCGGCCGATTGCTGCTTGATGAACGGCTGCGTGGTAGTCGGTGAGCCGGCTGGCCACGTAATCGACCAGTGATTGTGGTGTGGCGAGTTCTTGTGCTGCGTCGTCGGGAATGGCGAAGCCGAGCGAGTTCTGGATTTTCGAGGCCACCTGGAGTACGGCGAGCGAGTCGTATCCGAGATCTTCGAAGGTGCGGTCGCCGATGTCGCTGCCGAGGTCGACAGATTCGTCTACTCCGGCGCATGTGCGCATGATGTCTTTGAGGTCGTCGAGGGTGAATGCGGGGATTATTTGCGGTTCCGCCATTTTTGTTTCCTTTCTAGCCGGGTTCCTTCAGGACGATTGCGGTGTTGAATCCGCCGTAGCCGCGGGCGGTGACCATGGCGGTGCGGATGCTGGCCTGCCGTGGTCTGGCGCGGACAAGGTCGATGGCGCAGCCCGGAGCCAGGTCGGTGACGCCTGTGGTGGGCGGGATGACGCCGTCACGGATGGATAGCAGGGCGGTGGCGAGGTCGAGCGCCGCGCCGCCGCCGTTGAGGCGGCCCGTCATGGTCTTGGGCGCGGTGACCGGGACGCCGGCCGGGCCGAAGACCGAGCAGATCGCGGCGGCTTCCAGCCTGTCGAGTTCGGGTACCCCGGCTGCGTCCGCGAACAGGACGTCGACGTCTGCGGCGGTGAGGCCGGCGTCGGCCAGTGCCAGCTCCATAGCCCGTCGCAGTCCTGGCTCTCGCCCAGAGCCTGGCCGCGGATCGAAGGTCGCGGCCTGGCCGACGATCTCCCCGTAGATGTGCGGCACGGAGCGGGCCCGCGCGTCGGGCGCGTTCTCGATGACGAGCATGGCCCCGCCCTCGCCGGGCACGTAGCCGGCCGCACTGGCACTGAAGGGCAGGTACGCGCGATCGGGGTCGTCGTTCCTGCTGAGCCGGCCGGTGCTGTACTGGGCGACCATGCCGTAGGGGGACAGTGACGCGTCGGTGCCGCCGGTGACCACCAGTCGTGTCCCGTTCTGGATCAGATGCCGTGCCTGGCCGGCCGCCTCCAGCGCTCCTGCCTGCTCGGCGCAGATGACCCCGCAGGGACCGCGCATGCCGTGACGGATGGAGATCTGCCCGGTGGTTGCCGCGTAGAACCAGGCGATGGACTGGTAGGCGCCGACCCACTGGGGCCCCTTGGACCACAGCAGCTCGATTTCGCGCTGCCCGAATTCCATTCCCCCTGACGAGCTGGCGGTTATCACGGCCATTTCATAATCGGGGAATGCTGCTGGATCAGCGGCTGCGTCGTTCAGCGCCCAGGCGGCTGCGGTCAGCCCGAGATGGGTCCAGTTGTCCGTCTGCGGGATGAGACGGCTTGGCACGTGCTCGGCTGCGGTGAAGTCACGTACCTGCCCGCCGAGGCGAACCGGGTAGCCGTCCGGGTCGAAGCGGCTGACCGGGCCGATGCCACTGTGCCCGGCGAGAATAGCGGCCCAGTATTGCTCCGTGCCGAGCCCGTTCGGCGCGATAACGCCGATCCCGGTGACAACGGCGTTCCTCATCATTTCGCCCTGACCCGCGTGAGTACCATGGCGGTCTGGAAGCCGCCGAAGCCGCTTCCCACGCTGAGGACGGAATCGATCTCGTGCTCGCGCGCGGTCAGCGGCACGTAGTCGAGATCGCATTCGGGATCGCGGTGGTGCAGGTTCGCGGTGGGCGGCACCACCTGGTGCTCGATAGCCAGCGCGCTGGCCGCCACCTCGATCGACCCGATCGCGCCCAGCGAATGCCCGACCATCGACTTGATCGAGCTCACCGGCACCTCGTACGCCCGGCTGCCGAGCGCCCGCTTGAACGCGGCCGTTTCGTGCCGGTCGTTCTGCTTGGTTCCGGAGCCGTGCGCGTTGATGTAGTCGATGCCGGCGGGATCCAGCCGCGCCAACGTCATGGCCTGGCCGATCGCCTCGGCCATCTCGCGCCCGTCGGGCTTGAGACCGGTCATGTGGTAGGCGTTGCTGCGGCCGGCAACCCCGGCGATCTCGGCATACACATGCGCCCCCCGGCGGTGCGCGGCGTCCAGGTCTTCCAGGACAAGCACCGCGGCACCCTCGCCAAGCACGAACCCGTCCCGGTGAGCATCAAACGGCCGGGAGGCATGGGCCGGGTCCTCGTTGTTCGGTGTCGTCGCCTTGATCGTGTCAAAGCACGCCACGGTGATCGGTGAGATCGGCGCGTCGGTCGCGCCCGCCACCGCGACGTCGGCGCGGCCCGACCGGATCAGCTGCCAGCCAGCGCCGACCGCATCCAGCCCGGCCGTGCATCCGGTGGAGACCAGCGACACCGGCCCCTCAGCGCCTGCCGCCCACGCCACCTCGCATGCCACTGTGCTCGGCACCACATACCCGTACAGGTGGGGTACCGCGTACCCGGGGTCGAGGAGCCAGCGCTGCCCGCCGTCGCTGAGCACGACATACTCCTGCTCGAGGCTGGTCGTGCAGCCCACAGCGCTGCCGATGGCCACGCCGATCCGCTCCGGGGGGACATCAGTTTCCTGCAGGCCGCTGTCGGCCAGGGCCTCCCTAGCGCAGACCACGCCGAACTGTGCTGCGCGGTCCATCCGGCGGATCTCCTGCGGGCTCAGGCCTTCGGCGGCCGGATCGAAATGGCACTCGGCCGCGACCCGGGAGCGGAACCCGGTCGCGTCGAACAGCGTGATAGCGCCGGTGGCGGTGCGGCCGGCAATGAGCAGTTCCCACAATGCCTTGGCCCCGATACCGCCCGGGGCTACCACGCCGATCCCGGTGATGACCACGCGCCTGCCGCGCGCCGCCAGTGCGCGGGCCATCAGCGCCGCCCCCCCACGTCCGGCACCGGTTCCGCCTGGCCGGAAGCGGGCAGCGGCTCAGTGTCAACGTGACCGAGCTCAGGCCTTGGCGCCAGCGGGCTCAGGTGAAAGACCGCATATGCCTCCTCCTGACCCGTGTTCACCACGCGGTGCCGCAGTCCCTCGGGGATCATGAATCCCTCTCCGGGCGCCAGCTCCAGCTCCAGGGCATCCTCAATTCGGACGGCGAGCCGACCGCGCACGAGGTACAGGAACTCCTCGGAGTAGGGGTGATAGTGCTCGGTTACATACTCGCCGGGCACGAGCGTCAGGGTCCCCATGAACCCAGAGGTCGAGCCGACGGTCTTCGGGCTGAGGACGACCCGGATGTCCCCGCCTCGGCGCCGGTTCGCCGCCACACTTGCGGCGGCGACTTTCGCCAGCCCGGGCAGCTGGGCGGCGCGCTCACCCACCGTCGGCCGCCCAACTGTAAAAGGGTATGGCCATGGCATCCTTCGGCTCCCGCCAGTTGGGGTCGTACGGCCGGATATGGTCCGAGAGCCGCTGGCTGATGTCGTCATACAGCGGGTGGGCCCGGGCCCTATCGAGGTCTCGCGAGATGTCGTCGTCCGCCTCTACCAGATGGAAGTAGAGGTCGTGAAAGCGGAAAAGCGTACGCCGCGACACGCCGATCATCCGCGGCAGATCAGTCCCGTCGGAATCGGAGAAGATCTGCGCTACCGCGTCCGTCTCCCCCGGCTCCATCCGGGCGACGATCAGCGTCCGCGCGGCTCCCCCCGGTTTCTTCTGCTGAACTGAGGTCATGTGAATCTCCTTCTCGGGCGGACAGTGCACCTAAGAAGGATGGCAACGTGTTCTCCAGGGCTGCTTGGAAGTAACGCCAGCGCGGCTGGAGGGCACGTCCAAGGTGGCTGGAAAGTATCTAAAGACGCTGGCCCAGCGCCTACCTGCGCTCAGCGAGCCCCCTGTGATGGCTGATTGCTCGCTGCCCGACTCACCCTCTGCGCGGTGCGCGACGAACGGCCCGACATCGGGCCTCCATCAATCCTCGTCCCAGCTTTCATCAGTCCTCGACCCAGATGTCCGACACTGGGCGGATCTGTGACGAAACACCACGTCAGGCTGGAGACGATCATGGACATGCAAAGTTCGGCCAACGCCGGGCCGGTCATCGACTACCCGGAAGGCCGGTTCGGGTCCGCTGAGGGCAACGGACAGGCATGCTCGGCCCAGGCCAGGACAGCCGAGCTGCATGGCGTCCGGACCGTGGCGCTCGAGGGCGACCGTCCGGCCACCGAACGACAGCGCGCCAAAGGCAAGCTGATCGTTCGGGAGCGGATCGCATTGCTGCTGGATGAGGGTTCGTTTCACGAGGTCGAACCGTTGCGACGGCACCGGGCTACCGGGTTCGGTCTCGAAGAGAAGCGGCCATACACCGACGGGGTGGTCACTGGCTGGGGCACCGTGTACGGCCGCGTGGTTTTCGTCTACGCGCACGATTTCCGCATTTTCGGCGGCGCACTCGGCGAGGCGCATGCCAGCAAGATCCACAAAATCATGGACATGGCGATGAAGGCCGGCGCCCCGCTGGTCAGCCTGAACGACGGCGCCGGCGCGCGAATCCAGGAGGGGGTCCTGGCGCTGGCCGGCTACGGTGGCATCTTCCAGCGCAATACCAGGGCCTCGGGGGTCATCCCGCAGATCTCGGTGATGCTCGGCCCGTGTGCCGGGGGCGCAGCTTACTCGCCGGCTTTGACCGACTTCGTATTCATAGTCCGTGAGACTTCGCAGATGTTCATCACCGGCCCCGACGTCGTTAAGGCGGTCACCGGGGAGCAGGTCAGCCACGACGAACTCGGTGGCGCGGACGTGCACGGCGGAGGCTCCGGGGTTGCGCACTTCGTGTACGACGATGAGCAGAGCTGTCTCGAAGAGGTCCGCTACCTGCTGTCCCTCCTCCCGCCCAATAATCGCGAGCTGCCGCCGAGGGAGATCACCGGCGACCCGGCCGACCGGCCTTGCGCGGCGCTGCTGGACCTCGTGCCTTCCGCCGCCAGCGTCGCCTATGACATGCGCCAGGTGATCGCGGAGATTGTCGACCACGACGAGTACCTGGAGGTTCACGAAGGCTGGGCCGCCAACATCATCTGCGCGCTGTGCCGGCTGGACGGCGAGGTGGTGGGCGTCGTGGCTAACCAGCCAATGATGCTGGCCGGGGTGCTAGACATCAACGCCAGCGAGAAGGCGGCGCGGTTCGTGCAGCTGTGCGACGCGTTCAACATCCCGCTGCTGACCCTGCTGGACGTGCCGGGCTTCCTGCCAGGCATCGACCAGGAACACAGCGGCATCATCCGGCACGGCGCCAAGTTGCTCTACGCATACTGCAACGCCACCGTCCCGCGGATCTCGGTTGTGCTGCGCAAGGCGTTCGGCGGCGCGTACATCGTGATGGACTCGCAGTCCATCGGAGCCGACCTCACATACGCGTGGCCGACCAATGAGATCGCGGTGATGGGAGCGGAGGCCGCGGCCAACGTTATCTTCCGCAGGCAGATCGCAGAGGCCGACGATCCCGGCGCGATGCGCGAGCGCATGATCAAGGAATACCGGTCGGAACTCATGCACCCGTACTACGCGGCGGAATGGGGCCTTGTCGACGACGTCATCGATCCAGTCGACACCCGCCGCGTGCTCATCCGCTCGCTCGCGATGCTGCGCGCCAAGCACGCCGACCTTCCGTCCCGCAAGCATGGCAACCCGCCGATGTGAAGGGCTGGACGCCGTGATCCACCCGAGCGCCGTGACCGGCATGGACGGGGTGACCGGCACGGGCACCGCAGCCGATGCCATAGCCGGCGCCGGCGAGCCCGTCATACGTGTGCTTCGCGGGAATCCGGACCCGGCCGAGCTGGCGGCACTAGTAGTTGCGCTGAGACTGGCCAGCCGGAAAGCGCACAAAGCGGTGCCCGGCACGGCCGACGGCAAAGGGCAGCACCGGCCCGGCTGGCTCTACGGGCACCGCGGGTACCAGGCGCCGGGCTCCTGGGCCCGGCACGGGACTGCCGTCAACTGGTAAGCCGGCCTCCCCCCGTGCCCGCCTTCACCATCGTCTTGATCAGTTCGCCCAGCAGCCCACAGCACCGCTCAGCTTCACCTGCCCGGGCGCGCTGTGTAGCTCTGGCGGCAGCCGCTCATCAATCCTGATAGTCCGCTAACCCTGAGAATTCACGGCGCCGTGTGAGCTGGCCGGTGCGGCAACCATAAGAAGTGCTCCTGACCTAGGACGATAAGGGTGTCGAAGTCCTATCGGGAACCCGGATCGAGGAGCATTTACAAGGTGAAGGCCACCGGCTGGCTGAAGGGCTTGCAGGTCACTGCGGATAGCACCGGGATCGGCCCGTCAGCCGGGACGCCGTCGTCCCCAGAACCCGGAAACGGGGCCTGCAAACGGCCGACCCGACCTCACCACCCACGTCGGCCTCGGGATGAATCATCGAGGCTACTATAGGCCGCGGCGGCTTGGACGGCCATACCGTCTTCATACCGTCTTCATACCGTCTTCACACCGTCTCCACTCGGTGTGGAGACTATCTGGGCTAACGTCCTGCTGTCATCGCGAGTGAGATGAATTACACCTCGAAGATTCACGGTTGAAATGGGTGTGCGGCGTATGTAACCCTGTAGAAACAGCCATCGGGCACACTAAGGGCGGGAAACGGAACAGGGTACCAGCCAGCGAGCACTGGCCGGGCGCCCGCCCAAAAGGCAGATCAAGAGCGGGATTGCGTCAGGGGCGCAGGACCTCGACGAGGCGATTAGGGTCATACGAGAAGCGACCCACGGTAGACCGTACCGGACAGCCTGATATGCCGCCGGAAAATCGATCACTCACTGGGGGAAATCATGGAGTTCGCGTTACTGGGAACGCTGATGGCCAGAGAGGGGGAGGTCGACTGTACTCCGAGTGCGCCGAAACTGCGCCGTGTGCTGGCGACCCTGGTGCTTTGCGCCAATAAACTGGTCCTCGCGGAGACCCTAGCCGAGGAACTCTGGCAGGACCACCCGCCCCCCACCGCGATGGCAACCCTGCAGACCTACGTTTACCAATTGCGCAAAGCCCTGGGCAGCGAAGGGCGCGGCAGGGGCGGGATGATCCGGACCCAGACCGACCCCCCCGGCTACGTCCTGGAGGTCAACCCCGAGCAAGTGGATCTGGTCCGCTTCAGGCACCTGGTCAGGGACGGTCGAATGGCGCTCAGGGAGCATCACCCCGGCCGCGCCTCCGAGGTGCTGCACCAGGCTCTTTCTCTGTGGCGTGGACCGGTCTTCGGCGGCGTGTGCAGCGGGCCGGTGCTAGAAAGTCATGCGTTGCACCTCGAGGAGGAGCGCATGAACGCACTGGAACTCCGCATCGACGCCGACCTCAGCACCGGCGGGCACAGGGAGCTCATTTCCGAACTCAAATCCCTGACAACCGCCCACCCGCTGCATGAGCCGTTTCAAGGGCGCCTGATGATCGCCCTGTACCTGTCCTCGCGCCGCGGGGAAGCACTGGAGAGCTTCCATCGTCACCGTCACATTCTCCGGGATGAACTCGGACTCGAACCCAACCCTGAAATACAGCGCATACAGCAGCAAATCCTCAAGAGCGAGCCAACCAGCTGGTAAGTATCACCACGATCCGGTCCACAAGCGATCCTTGGTCCTTAGCTGGTCGGCTTCCTCCAGGTAATGAGCAGGTCAGGAAGATCGTTTTACCGGGGTCCCGGAGCCCGGCTATCGCGACCAGAGCCCCGCAGCTTCCCCGCCTGATCGGGCATCAACTTCGCTATAACCCGCGCTGCTACCGGCGCAACACACAAGGCGTGTTTTTCACCCTTATCATGCCGGTGCCGTTCCTGGTGATCCTCGAACTTATCGCCCTTCCGCCCGGACCGGCCGGCCAGCCCAGGAACGACCGGCGGACCCGGCGGTGCCGTTCAGCGCAGGAAGACGGTCAACCCAGGAAGGACAGGCGGACCTGGCGGGTGGGATTGTCGACGTTCAGGTCGACCAGGGCGATGGACTGCCAGGTGCCCAGGGCGAGCCTGCCGGCGACGACCGGGACCGTGGCGTACGGGGGCACGAAGGCCGGCATCACGTGCGACCGGCCGTGCCCGCGTGCGCCGTGCGCATGCCGCCAGCGATCATCGGCGGGCAGGAAATCGGCCAGCACGGCGAGCAGGTCACGGTCGCTGGACGAGCCGAGCTCGATCAGCGCGAGCCCGGCCGTGGCGTGCGGCACGAACACGTGCAGCAGCCCGTCGCCGCCACCGGACGCGCTGGCGGCGAAGTCGGCACATCGGCCGGTAAGGTCAAAGACGCCTTCGCGGCTGCCCGTGCGGACCTGGATGATCTCTGTCTCCATAAACGTGACACTCTAGGCGCATGTCGACCAGCGATCAGGCCAGCCCCCCGCGCCGGGTGCGCCGAGGCGGCAGGCGCGGCGCCGGGGCCGCTGGGGCCGCTGGGGGAAGCCGGGTACACGAGGAGACGGTGGCGCGCATCGAGAAGTCGATGGGCAGCCTGGGCAGCGCGGCCATCGCGTCGATGGACAAGCGGCTGCCGTGGTTCCGGGCCATGTCGGCGGAGCACCGCTCCTGGCTCGGACTGGTGGCGCAGGCCGGCATCGCCGCGTTCGTCGACTGGATCCGTCATCCCGAGCGGGACCGGCCCGCCGTGGCCGGCGAGGTGTTCGGCACGGCGCCACGCGAGCTGGCCCGGGCGGTCAGCCTGCAGCAGGCGGTCGAGATGCTCCGGGTCATCATCGACGTGGTGGAGGCGCAGGTTGATGAGCTGGCCGCGCCGGGCAGCGAGGCCGAGCTGCGCGAGGCCGTGCTCCGGTACACCCGGGAGGTCGCCTTCGGCGCGGCGCAGGTGTACGCGCGGACCGCGGAAGCGCGCGGCGCGTGGGACGCCCGGCTGGAGGCCCTCGTGGTCGATTCCCTGGTCCGCGGTGAGACCGAGGAGGCGCTGCATTCCTGGGCGTCCGCGCTGAACTGGTCCTCCTCTCCCGTCGCGGTCATCGTCGGGACGGTGGACAGCGAGGAGACCGCGGCGCTCATCGACGACCTGCGCACCGACGCCAAACGGGCCCGGCTGGACGTCCTGGCCGGGGTGCAGGGCAATCACCTGGTCGTCCTGATGGGCGGCACCGACGATCCGCTCAGCGCGGCGGAGCGGGTCGCCGGGCGGTTCGCCTCCGGCCCGCTGGTGGTCGGGCCGGTGGTGCCGGACCTGCGGTCCGCGTCGGTGTCCGCGCGCGCCGCACTGAGCGGGCTGCGCGCGGCCGCCGCCTGGCCGGACGCGCCGCGGCCGGTGAGCGCGGACGAGCTGCTGCCCGAACGCGCCCTCGACGGGGACGTTGACGCGCGGGCCGGCCTGGTGACCCAGGTATACGAGCCGTTGCTGGCCGGGGGCTCGGCCCTGGTGGACACGCTGACCACCTACCTGGAGCAGGGATCGTCGCTGGAGGCCACCGCGCGGATGCTGTTCGTGCACGCGAACACCGTCCGGTACCGGCTGCGCCGGGTCACCGAGCTGACCGGTTACAGCCCGTCCGACGGCCGGGACGGGTTCACCCTCTGGATCGCCGTCGCCCTCGGCCGCCTGAGCGCCAAGCCCACCTGACCGGCAGGCGGGCCGCCTACCCCCGGGCAGAGCCGTTCGGCCGGGCCGCGCCCTAACCGGGCAGCTCGCCGACGCGGTGGCCGGTGACCTTGGTGGGCGTGATGCGCAGGAACAGGTTGCGGTCGCCGGCCGCCCAGGACTCCACGCCGGCCGCCGCGGCCATCGCCTGCTCGTCGGCGGACTCCATGGGGTGGACGTCTCCCTGGACCAGCACGCTCCAGCCGGTGTGCGCGGCCTCGTCGAAGTGGTCGATCTCGAACGCGACCCGGTAGTCGGCGTGCGCGATCCCGGTCCGCAGATCCTCTTCCATCGTGCTGTGCCGCGCGGTGCGGAAGTAGATGGCCTTGTCCTGCACGCGGAAGTTGACCGGCAGGATGGTCGGGCCGAAGCGGCCCGTGTACCCGATCCGGCCGATGCCGCCCGCCGCGATCAGCTGCCAGCTCTCGGCTTCGCCGAACGGCTCCAGGGGCGATGGGGGCTGCGGGTCGCCGGCCTGCGCCGGACCCGAGTGCGCGTGGTCGCTCATACGATCCCGTTCCTGAGTGGGGCGAGACTTCCGGGCCTGCGCCGGACACGTCTGACGCTATACCTCCGGCCGGTCCACGGCGGCGCGTGGGGCCCAGATGCCCGCGCGCCACGAAGAACCCCGGCGTGCGACGGGACGGTGACGCCCAGGTAAACGCTATTTGTCGAGAGAGTACAAAGTTTCCCCGGGAAAGTTCGTCGCATCTGTCGTAGGTGTGGCGGACTTCTACAGTGCACGCTAAGACCGTGCTGGTAATCACCGCTCCCGGGCAGGGAGCCCAGGCCCCCGGCTTCCTCTCGCCGTGGCTCAACGTCCCCGGGGTCGCCGAGCGTCTCGGCACCTGGTCCGAGCTGGCCGGCGTCGACCTCATCCGGTGCGGTACGACCGCCAGCGCCGACGAGATCAAGGACACCGCCGTCGCCCAGCCGCTGCTCGTCGCGGCGGCGCTCGCCACGGCCGAAGCCCTGCTCGGCGCGCTGCCGGCCGCCGAATCGGGGCTGGCCGCCGCCGGGCACAGCGTGGGTGAGCTGGCCGCCGGGGCCATCGCCGGGGTGCTGAGCCCCGAGGACGCGCTCCGCCTGGTGGCCGTGCGGGGCCGGGCCATGGCCGGGGCCGCGGCCGCCCAGCCGACCGGCATGACGGCCGTGCTCGGCGGGGACGAGGCCACCGTGCTGGCCTCCATCGAGGCGCACGGGCTCACTCCCGCGAACGTGAACGGCGCCGGCCAGATCGTGGCGGCCGGGACGATGGAGCAGCTCGCCGCGTTCGCCGCGGACCCGCCCGCCGGGGCACGGCTGCGGCCGCTGTCGGTGGCGGGCGCGTTCCACACCGTGCACATGGCGCCCGCCGTCGCGGACCTGAGCGCGGCGGCCAGCGCCATCACGGTCAGCGACCCGCGGATCGTGCTGCTGTCGAACCGGGACGGCGCCATCGTCTCCTACGGCCCCGACTGGCTGGCCCGCATCGTCGCGCAGGTCGCCACGCCGGTCCGCTGGGACGCCTGCATGCGGACGATGGCCGGGCACGGGGCGACCGCGCTGATCGAGCTGCCGCCGGCCGGGACGCTCACCGGCCTGGCCCGCCGCGGCCTGCCCGGGGTGGCCCTGCAGGCCCTGAAGACTCCAGAAGATCTTGATACGGCGCGCACCCTGCTCGCCGAGCACAGCGACGTGCGGACCTCAGGCCCAGCGACTTCGCCAACTCAACGGAGGCACCCGTGACCCTCGTCCCTGAGCTGATCGCCGTCACCGAGGAAGACGAGGCGGAGGCCACCGCCTCCTGGGCGGGCAACCTGCCCGAGTGGCGGCTGCTGGTCGCCCCGCTGGGCGGGACGTTCCGCTCGGTTCCGCTGGCCGCCTTCGCCGACGGCACGCCCGCCGTGGTCGGCCACGTCGAGGCGCGCAGCGACCGGCGGGCCATCATCTCGCCGTGGCGCGGCTCGATCATCGAGTGGCTCGTGCAGGACGGGGATCCGGTCACCCCGGGACAGCCGCTCGCCCGGCTACTGCCCGAAGGCGCCGAGTAGGCCGCCCGTTACCGAGCAGTCACAGATACCGAGGACCACCGAGAAAGGCGCGCAGATGCGACTCCCCCAGCCAGCCGCTGGTGCCCGGATCCTCTCGTTCGGCGGGTACCAGCCCGGCAACGTGGTGACCAACGACGACCTCGCGGCGATCATGGACACCACCGACGAGTGGATCCGCAGCCGCGTCGGCGTCGCCAGCCGGCGGATCGCCGCCCCGGAGGAGACCGTCGCCGACATGGCGGTGGCCGCGGCGGGCAAGGCGCTCGCGGGCAGCGGCATCAGCCCGTCCGACATCGATCTGGTCATCGTGGCCACCTGCAGCACCGAGGCGCCGATCCCGAACGTGTCGGCCACGGTGGCCGCCCGGCTCGGCATCGTCGCGCCGGGAGCCTACGACCTCAACGCCGCGTGCGCCGGATTCTGCTACGGGCTGGCCAACGCCAGCGACGCGGTACGGGCCGGGACCGCCCGGCACGTGCTGGTGATCGGGTCGGAGAAGATGTCGGCCTGGGTGGATCAGCGGGACCGGTCGACCAGCATCATCTTCGCCGACGGCGCCGGGGCGGCCGTGGTCGGCCCGGTCACCGATCCCGCGGAGCAGGCCGGGATCGGGCCGGTCGTCTGGGGCAGCAACGGCGGCCTGGCGGAGAAGATCTACATCAAGGACCGGACGTCGTTCCTGTTCCAGGAGGGACAGTCGGTGTTCCGGTGGGCGACCACCGAGCTGCACCCGACGGCGCTGGAGGCGTGCCGGCGTGCGGGCGTCGAGCCGCAGGACCTCGCCGCGTTCGTGCCGCATCAGGCCAACCTGCGGATCATCGAGTCGCTGGCCCGCAAGATCGGGGTGTCCAGGGACCGGCTGGCGGACGACATCATCAACGCCGGGAACACCTCGTCCGCGTCGATCCCGCTGGCCCTGGCGCGGATGACCGAACGCGGTGAACTGCACGCGGGCATGCCCGTGCTGCTGCTGGGCTTCGGGGCCGGCATGTGCTACGCGGCGCAGGTGATCACGGTACCCTAGCCGGGCTCGGCTCCCGGTACGCGCAAAATCCGATCGCAAGATATTTCACCGAAGAGAAGGAGTTAGCAGGCAGATGGCAGTTTCCGAGCAGGAGATCCTCGCGGGGCTCGCGGAGATCATCGACGAGATCGCGGGCGTCCCGGCCGATGAGGTCACCCCGGACAAGAACTTCGTGGACGACCTGGACATCGACTCGCTGTCCATGGTGGAGATCGCCGTGGCGGCGCAGGACAAGTTCGGCGTGGAGATCCCCGATGACCAGCTGAAAGACCTCAAGACCGTCCAGGACGTCATCACCTACGTGCACAAGAACGTGAGCTAGCGGCCAGCCGGGAACACCTGCTCGCCGGCACCGTCGCTGGCGGGCAGCCGGTCCGCCGAACGAGACTTCTAGGAGCCGATCACAGTGAGCGCAGACGACAAGAGCGTGGTCGTCACGGGTCTGGGCGCGACCACGCCTCTGGGCGGCGACGTCGCATCGACCTGGGCGGCGATGCTCGCGGGCCGCAGCGGCGTGCAGGCACTGACCGACGACTGGGCCAAGGACCTCCCGGCCCGGATCGCGGGCACCGCCGCGGCCGACCCCGCCGAGATCATCGGGCGCGTGCAGGCCCGCCGGATGGACCGCTGCGAGCAGTTCGCGCTGGTCGCAGCCCGCGAGGCGTGGGCGGACGCCGGCCAGCCGGAGGTCAGCCCGGAACGGCTCGGCGTCTCGGTCACGAGCGGCATCGGCGGGATCGGATCCACTCTCGCCGCCTACGACATCGCTCAAGGAAAAGGGCTGGCAGCGGATCTCGCCGTTCACCGTCCCGATGCTCATGCCGAACGGCGCCGCGGGGTGGATCAGCATCGAGCTGGGGGCACAGGCCGGGGCGCACTCGACGGTCAGTGCCTGCGCGTCCGGCGCCGAGGCGGTCGGTTACGGCATCGAGATGATCAGGTCCGGGCGGGCCGACATCGTGGTCGCCGGCGGTACCGAGGCGGCCATCATGGCCCTGAACATGGGCGCGTTCGCCGTGATGCGCGCCCTGTCGGCGCGCAACGACGAGCCGGAGCGCGCGTCGCGCCCGTTCGACAAGGGCCGGGACGGGTTCGTGCTCGGCGAGGGCGCGGGCATGCTGGTGCTGGAGTCCGCGGCGCACGCGGCCGCCCGGGGCGCGAACGTCTACGCCGTCGCGGCCGGGGTCGGCTACTCCTCCGACGGCTACCACATCGCCCACCCGCACCCCGAAGGCGCCGGCATCATCCTGGCCATGCAGCGCGCACTGGCCAGCGCGGAGGTCGCCGCGGATCAGATCGTGCACGTCAACGCGCACGCAACCTCCACGCCGGAGGGCGACGTGGCTGAGGCGCAGGCGATCCAGAAGGCGCTGGGCCCGGCGTCGGAACGGGTCGTGGTGTCCTCTACCAAGTCGATGACCGGGCACCTGCTCGGCGGCGCGGGCGCGATCGAATCGGTGGCCGCGATCCTCGCCCTGCAGAACCGGACCGCCCCGCCAACGATCAACCTGGAAGACCTGGACGACGGCGTCACGGTCGACGTCGCGACCGAGCCGCGACCGCTGCAGGTCAACGGGCGCGAACCGATGGCCGTGCTGAACAACGCCTTCGGCTTCGGCGGCCACAACGTCTCGGTCGTCTTCACCGCCCCCTAGCCGGGGCGCCTCAGTGGCCCGGGGACGGGGCCATCCGGCGGGTCAGGGCCGATAACGGCCACACCCGCGGCCAACCGTGTCTTTTCGCCGTTCGCAAGGAGAACTCAGGTGACTGTTGTGGACAACAACCGCGCCATGGCCGGGCCGGCTCCAGCGCCGCCGGACGCGGGCTCCACGCTTCCGCGCGACCCGGTGATACGCCTGGAGGCACTATTCGACACGGGGACGCTCGAGCTGATCGCGCCGGAAACCGGCACCGGCGCGATGGCCGGCGTAGGCCTGATCGACGGCACCGGGGCGGTCGCCTTCGCCTCCGACCCGCGGGTCCAGGGCGGGGCCTCCGGTGAGGCAGGCTGCGCGGCGATCGTCACCGCGTACGACGAGGCCGTCCGGCGCGGCGTGCCGATCATCGGCCTGTGGCACTCGGGCGGCGCGCGGCTCGCGGAGGGCGTGGGCAGCCTGCACGCGGTCGGGCTGATCTTCGCGGCGATGACGCACGCCTCCGGCGTGGTGCCGCAGATCTCGGTGGTCCTCGGCCCGGCGGCCGGCGGCGCCGCCTACGGCCCGGCCCTCACCGACATCGTTATCCTTTCCGGCCAGGGCCGTATCTTCGTCACTGGCCCGGATGTGGTCCGCAGCGTGACCGGCGAGGACGTCGACATGGCCCGGCTCGGCGGGCACGAGCCGCATTCGCGCCGCTCGGGGCTGGCGGCCATCGTCACCGACAGCGACGCGGACGCCATCTCCCAGGCGCGCCGCCTGGCCAGCCTCCTCAGCGACCACGGCAAGGTCGCCGACGACACGCCGGACGCGGACTTCGCCGGGCTGCTGCCGGAATCACCCCGGCGGGCCTACGACGTCCACCCGGTCGTCGGCCGGCTGCTGGACGCGCCCGGGATCGAGCTGTTCCCCAAGTGGGCCCCGAACATGGTGACGACGCTGGGCCGGCTCGGCGGCGGCACGGTCGGGGTGATCGCGAACAACCCGCTGCGGCTGGGCGGCTGCCTGGACGCCATCTCGGCGGAGAAGGCGTCGCGTTTCGTGCGGATGTGCGACGCCTTCGGGATACCGCTGGCCGTGCTGGTCGACACGCCGGGGTACCTGCCCGGGGTAGGCCAGGAATGGGACGGGGTGGTCCGCCGCGGCGCCAAGCTGCTGCACGCGTTCGCCGAATGCGTCGTGCCGCGGGTCACGCTGGTGACGCGCAAGGCGTACGGCGGGGCCTACATCGCGATGAACGCCCGGTCCCTGGGCGCCACCCGCGTGCTGGCCTGGCCGGGCGCGGAGGTGGCGGTGATGGGCGCCGTGGCGGCGATCCGGATCCTGCACCGGCGCACGCTGGCCGCCACCGAACCGGACAAGCTGACCGAGACAGAGGCCGCGCTGGCCGCCGAGCACGAGCGGACCGTCGGCGGCCTGCAGCGGGCGCTCGACCTCGGTGTCATCGACGAGGTCATCGACCCGGCGCAGACCCGGCGGGCGATCGCCCGGGCGATCGCCGAGGCGCCCCAGGAACGCGGCCACCACCGCAACATACCGCTTTAGCCCGGGGGGGCGACCCCCCGGAACCCCCCGCATGCGCTCCGCGCCCGCGCGGTGGTACTTCGCCGACACACCGGCGCTCGCCGGGCCCGGAGGGCCCGGCTCGTTAGCCGGTTACGATCGCCTCGCCGTAACCCGCGTGGGGTGCTCGCCGAAAGCACCGGCGCTCCCGGCCGGAGAGCCCGGCTCGCTAGCCGGTAACACCCCGACGTGGGGCTAGGCGGGGGGGTTGCCGTCGGAGGGGGCCGGGGGGCCGATGGCGTCGTCGTCGGCGGGCGCTGACAGGCTGGACGGCCCGGTTTCCGTGGCCTCCGTCGCGGCGGGCTCGGTGGTCTCCCCGGCCTCGGCGGGCCCTTCGGCGCTGCTTTCCCTGAGCAGTTCCTCCAGCCGCGCGCCGGCCAGCCGGCGGAACGTCCGGTGCGGGCGGCTCCGGTCGAGCACGGCCACCTCAAGCTGGCTGCCCGTGGTGTCGGGCCGCTCCCCGTTGGTGGGCGCGGCCAGCGCCGCCATCGCCGCGCTGAACGCGGCGGACAGCGACATGCCGTCCGCGTACCGCTCCTTCAGGGCCGTGGCCACCTGGTCGGCCTGGCCGCCGATGGCCGCGAACCCGTGCTCGTCGGCCACCGAGCCGTCGAACGTGATCCGGTAGATCTGGTCGTCGCTGGCGCTCTCGCCCGCCTCCGCCACGATGATCTCCACCTCGAACGGCTTCGAGCTCTCGGTGAAGATCGTGCCGAGCTGCTGGGCATACCAGTTGGCGATGCCGCGCGCGGTCACGTCCCGGCGGTCGAACTGATAGCCCGTGACGTCGGCGTAGGTCACGCCGGCCTTGCGCAGGTTCTCGTACTCGTTGTACCGGCCGACCGCGGCGAACGCGATCCGGTCGTAGATCTCGCTGATCTTGTGCAGCGCGCGGGACGGGTTCGGCGCCACGAACAGGATGCCGCCGGCGTACTGGATGACGACCCCGCTGCGGCCGCGCGCGATTCCCTTGCGCGCATAGTCCGCCTTGTCTTTCATCACCTGTTCAGGCGACACGTAGAACGGCATGGACACCGCAGGCGCTTCCTTTACTCGCGAGTTCGGCTGGGATCGTAAGGCGGCGGGAGGAGGCGCGCGCTCAGCCCGAGCTGAGCGGCGCGGACGGGCCATCCGGCGACTGCATGCGCTCGCTGATCACGGCCCGGGCGTGCGCCTCGGCTTCGGCTTCGGACAGCCGGCTGTACCCGTCCGCCGTGACCACCCCGATCACCGGGTAGATCGAGCGGGTGAGGTCGGGGCCGCCGGTCGCCGAGTCGTCGTCGGCCGCGTCGTAGAGCGCCTCCACGCAGGCCCGTACCGCGTCCTGGGCATTCAGGCCGTCCCGGTACAGCTTCTTCAGCGAGCCGCGGGCGAACACCGAGCCGGAGCCGATCGAATGGAACCGGTGCTCCTCGTACGGGCCGCCGGCCACGTCGTAGCTGAAGATCCGGCCGATTCCGGTGTCCTCGTCGTAGCCCACGAAGAGCGGGACGACGGCCAGGCCCTGCATCGCGGCGGCGATATTGCCCCGGATCATCGTGGCCAGGCGGTTGGCCTTGCCCTCCAGCGACAGCGACCGGCCTTCCATCTTCTCGTAGTGCTCGAGTTCCACCTGGAAGAGCCGGACGAACTCCAGGCCGACACTGGCGGTCCCCGCGATCCCCATCGCGGAGAACTCGTCGGTGCGGAAGACCTTCTCCACGTCCCGTTTCGCAATCATGTTCCCCGCCGTCGAACGCCGGTCACCGGCGATGATGACGCCGCTGTCGCAGACCGCGGTGACGATCGTGGTCGCGTGCGGGAGGCCGGCCAGCGCGCCAGGGATGGCCGGAGCGCTCCACGCCGAACTGCCGGGCAGCAGGTCCGGCGCGTAGGAGGCGAGGAAGTCAGCAAACGACGAGATCCGGGGGGCCATGAACGCTCCCGGAAACCGGCTGTGCCCATCCAAGTCAGAGCCCACGCGGATCCTTCCGTCTCTCAAAGCAATCTCTGAACAGACCCTACTGCGGTGGCACAGTGCCCTGTACCGGGCCGGCGTACCAGAGCCGCGCCGTCCGCGTCAGCCCTCGGCGAACTGGCCGCGGTCAATCGTCGGCCCGTACTGCGGCCCCGGTGAGCGGCAGTACGGGCCCTGGTGACGGACGGCTACTGGCCGCCCTTCTGGACGTACGACCTGACGAACTCCTCGGCGTTCTCCTCGAGAACCTCGTCGATCTCGTCCAGGATCGCGTCAACGTCGTCCGACAGCTTCTCGTGCCGTTCCTGGACGTCTTCGGCCGACCGGGTCTCGGTCTCCTCGGCCTCCTCGCTGCGGCGCGAGGACTGCTTCTGGCCGCCCGTGTCCTTTGATGTTGCCATCCCGGTACCTCCGTCAATCGGGGGCGTTCCCTGCCCCAACGCTATCTTCGCCCGCCGACATCGTGTTCAACCCCGGATTCGGCACCTCGTCGCGGATCCGGCCCGGCGGCCAGGGCCTATCCGGGCCGGCTCACTCGGCCTGCCCGGTCAGCGCCGCGACCAGGTCCGCGGCGGTCCGGCAGCGCCGGAGCAGGTTCCCGACGTGCGCCTTGGTGCCGCGCAGCGGTTCGAGCGTCGGCACGCGCTGCAGCGATTCACGGCCCGGGATGTCGAATATCACCGAATCCCAGGATGCGGCGGCGACCGACTCGGCGTACTGGCGCAGGCACCGGCCGCGGAAGTAGGCCCGGGTGTCCTCGGGTGGCTCCTCGATCGCCCGCCGGACCTGCTCCTCGGTCGCGAGCTTGGTCATCCGGTCCTTCACGGCGAGCCGGTTGTACAGCCCGCGGGACTGCCGGACGTCGGAGTACTGCAGGTCGATGAGCTGCAGGCGCGGATGGTCCCAGCTGAGCCCGTCGCGGTTCCTGAAGCCCTCCAGCAGTTCGAGCTTGGCCACCCAGTCGAGCTCGCCGGACAGCTGCATCGGGTCGTCGGCCAGCCGGTTGAGCACCGACTCCCACCGGTCGAGCACGTCGGCGGTCATCGGGTCGACGTCCGAGCCGAACTTGTCCTCGGTGTACTTGCGCGCCAGTTCCAGGTACTCGGCCTGCAGCTGGACGGCGGTCATCGTCCGGCCGTCCCGCAGCTTCACCAGGCGGCGCAGCGACGGGTCGTGCGAGACGGCCCGCAGATCCGCAACCGAGGCTTCCAGGGACAGGTCCTTGTCCAGGAACTTGTCCTCGATCATCGACAGCACCAGGGCGGTGGTGCCCAGCTTGAGGTAGGTGGCCACCTCGCTCATGTTCGCGTCGCCGATGATGACGTGCAGCCGCCGGTACTTCTCCGGGTCGGCGTGCGGCTCGTCGCGGGTGTTGATGATGGGCCGCTTGAGCGTGGTCTCCAGGCCGACCTCGACCTCGAAGAAGTCGGCCCGCTGGCTGAGCTGGAAGCCGACCCCGCGGCCGTCCGCGCCGATGCCCACCCGGCCGGCGCCGCAGATCACCTGGCGGGTGACGAAGAACGGCGTCAGGTGCCGGACGATGTCGGCGAACGGGGTGGCCCGCCGCATCAGGTAGTTCTCGTGGCAGCCGTAGGAGGCGCCCTTGTTGTCCGTGTTGTTCTTGTAGAGCTGGATGGGCGCGGCCCCGGGGATGGTGGCGGCGCGCTCGGCGGCCTCCGCCATGATCCGCTCGCCGGCCTTGTCCCAGATCACCGCGGACAGCGGGTTGGTGCATTCGGGGGTGGAGTACTCCGGGTGCGCGTGGTCCACGTACAGCCGGGCGCCGTTGGTCAGGATGACGTTCGCCAGGCCCAGGTCCTCGTCGGTGAGCTGGGTCGAGTCCGCGCTCTCCCGGGCCAGGTCGAAGCCGCGGGCATCGCGGAGCGGGTTCTCCTCCTCGAAGTCCCACCGGGCCCGGCGCGCCCGGGCCGCCGTGGCGGCCTGATAGGCGTTCACGATCTGGGACGAGGTCACCATCGCGTTGGCCCCTGGCTGGCCGGGCACCGAGATGCCGTACTCGGTCTCGGTGCCCATCACCCGCAGCACGCTCATATCAGCAGCCTATGCCGCGCCGGCGGTGACTACGCCGCAGACACACGACCGGGCGCGGATCGCGGCACGCGGCCCTGGCACCCGCCGCGGTCGCGGCGCGTGCCGGCTCGCCCAGGTCACAGGTACTGGCCCGTGTTGGCTACGGTGTCGATCGACCGGCCCGCCTCGGTGCCCGTCTTGCCCGACACCAGGGTGCGGATGTAGACGATGCGCTCGCCCTTCTTGCCGGAAATGCGCGCCCAGTCGTCGGGGTTGGTCGTGTTGGGCAGGTCCTCGTTCTCGCTGAACTCGTCGACGCAGGCAGACAGCAGGTGCGCGACCCGCAGGCCCTTCTGCCCGGTGTCGAGGAACTCCTTGATGGCCATCTTCTTGGCCCGGTCCACGATGTTCTGGATCATGGCGCCGGAGTTGAAGTCCTTGAAGTACAGGACCTCCTTGTCGCCGTTGGCGTAGGTGACCTCGAGGAACCGGTTCTCCTCCGACTCGGTGTACATCCGCTCGACGACCCGCTGGATCATCGCCTCCACGGTCCCGTCCCGCGAGGCGCCGTGCTCGGCCAGGTCGTCGGGGTGCAGCGGGAGCTGGGTCAGGATGTACTTGGAGAAGATGTCCTTGGCCGCCTCGGCGTCCGGCCGCTCGATCTTGATCTTGACGTCGAGCCGCCCGGGGCGCAGGATCGCGGGGTCGATCATGTCCTCGCGGTTGGACGCGCCGATCACGATCACGTTCTGCAGGCCCTCAACGCCGTCGATCTCGGACAGCAGCTGCGGCACGATCGTGTTCTCCACGTCGCTGGAGACCCCGGATCCGCGGGTACGGAAGATCGAGTCCATCTCGTCGAAGAACACGATGACCGGCATGCCTTCGCTGGCCTTCTCCCGGGCCCGCTGGAACACGAGCCGGATGTGCCGCTCGGTCTCGCCGACGTACTTGTTGAGCAGCTCGGGGCCCTTGATGTTGAGGAAGAAGCTGCGGCCCGCGGAGCCGGGCCCGGCGGTGCCGTCCGCCGCGGTCTTCGCCGCGACCTGCTTGGCCAGGGAGTTCGCCACCGCCTTGGCGATGAGCGTCTTCCCGCAGCCGGGCGGCCCGTAGAGCAGCACGCCCTTGGGCGGCCGCAGCTGGTGCTCGCGGAACAGGTCGGCGTGCAGGTACGGCAGCTCGATCGCGTCCCGGATCTGCTCGATCTGGGAGGCCAGGCCGCCGATGTCGGAGTAGACGATATCCGGGACTTCCTCCAGGATGAGCTCCTCGACCTCCGCCTTCGGGATCCGCTCGAACACGTAGCCCGAGCGCGGCTCGAGCAGCAGCGAGTCGCCGCTGCGCAGGGTGGAGGCGCGCAGCGGGTCGGCGAGCCGGACCACGCGCTCCTCGTCCGCGTGCGAGATGACCAGCGCGCGCTCGCCATCCTCCAGGAGTTCCTTGAGCATGACGATCTCGCCGGCGGTCTCGAACCCCTCGGCGAGCACGACGTTGAGCGCCTCGTTCAGCACGACTTCCTGGCCGGGCTTGAGGTGCTCGAGTTCGACGGCGGGGCTCACGTGGACCCGCATCTTCCGGCCGCCGGTGAAGACATCGGCGGTGTTCTCGTCGGCGGTGTTGAGGAAGATGCCGAAGCCGGACGGCGGCTGCGCCAGCCGGTCGACTTCCTCCTTGAGCGCGACGATCTGGTCACGGGCCTCGCGCAGGGTGCCGGTCAGCCGCTCGTTCTGCGCGGTGACGGCAGCCAGGCTGGCCTCGGTCTCGCGCAGCCTCTCCTCGAGAAGCCGCGCCTGGCGTGGCGAATCGGCGAGCCTGCGGCGCAATGCAGCGATCTCCTCGTCAAGGAAGGAGATCTGCGCGGTAAGGCCCTTGACCTCATCGTCATGCCGTGAGGCCCGTGAGCTCTCATCCCTGCTTCCCACGCCCTCACCTCCTTCCGGTGCCCTGAATTACCTAGACCCTACCTACCGCGGAGCCATTCTAGGCGGGGGGGTTGCCGTCGGAGGGGGCCGGGGGGCCGATGGCGTCGTCGTCGGCGGGCGCTGACAGGCTGGACGGCCCGGTTTCCGTGGCCTCCGTCGCGGCGGGCTCGGTGGTCTCCCCGGCCTCGGCGGGCCCTTCGGCGCTGCTTTCCCTGAGCAGTTCCTCCAGCCGCGCGCCGGCTAGCCGGCGGAACGTCCGGTGCGGGCGGCTCCGGTCGAGCACGGCCACCTCAAGCTGGCTGCCCGTGGTGTCGGGCCGCTCCCCGTTGGTGGGCGCGGCCAGCGCCGCCATCGCCGCGCTGAACGCGGCGGACAGCGACATGCCGTCCGCGTACCGCTCCTTCAGGGCCGTGGCCACCTGGTCGGCCTGGCCGCCGATGGCCGCGAACCCGTGCTCGTCGGCCACCGAGCCGTCGAACGTGATCCGGTAGATCTGGTCGTCGCTGGCGCTCTCGCCCGCCTCCGCCACGATGATCTCCACCTCGAACGGCTTCGAGCTCTCGGTGAAGATCGTGCCGAGCTGCTGGGCATACCAGTTGGCGATGCCGCGCGCGGTCACGTCCCGGCGGTCGAACTGATAGCCCGTGACGTCGGCGTAGGTCACGCCGGCCTTGCGCAGGTTCTCGTACTCGTTGTACCGGCCGACCGCGGCGAACGCGATCCGGTCGTAGATCTCGCTGATCTTGTGCAGCGCGCGGGACGGGTTCGGCGCCACGAACAGGATGCCGCCGGCGTACTGGATGACGACCCCGCTGCGGCCGCGCGCGATTCCCTTGCGCGCATAGTCCGCCTTGTCTTTCATCACCTGTTCGGGCGACACGTAGAACGGCATGGACACCGCAGGCGCTTCCTTTACTCGCGAGTTCGGCTGGGATCGTAAGGCGGCGGGAGAAGGGCGCGCTCAGCCCGAGCTGAGCGGCGCGGACGGGCCATCCGGCGACTGCATGCGCTCGCTGATCACGGCCCGGGCGTGCGCCTCGGCTTCGGCTTCGGACAGCCGGCTGTACCCGTCCGCCGTGACCACCCCGATCACCGGGTAGATCGAGCGGGTGAGGTCGGGGCCGCCGGTCGCCGAGTCGTCGTCGGCCGCGTCGTAGAGCGCCTCCACGCAGGCCCGTACCGCGTCCTGGGCATTCAGGCCGTCCCGGTACAGCTTCTTCAGCGAGCCGCGGGCGAACACCGAGCCGGAGCCGATCGAATGGAACCGGTGCTCCTCGTACGGGCCGCCGGCCACGTCGTAGCTGAAGATCCGGCCGATTCCGGTGTCCTCGTCGTAGCCCACGAAGAGCGGGACGACGGCCAGGCCCTGCATCGCGGCGGCGATATTGCCCCGGATCATCGTGGCCAGGCGGTTGGCCTTGCCCTCCAGCGACAGCGACCGGCCTTCCATCTTCTCGTAGTGCTCGAGTTCCACCTGGAAGAGCCGGACAAACTCCAGGCCGACACTGGCGGTCCCCGCGATCCCCATCGCGGAGAACTCGTCGGTGCGGAAGACCTTCTCCACGTCCCGTTTCGCAATCATGTTCCCCGCCGTCGAACGCCGGTCACCGGCGATGATGACGCCGCTGTCGCAGACCGCGGTGACGATCGTGGTCGCGTGCGGGAGGCCGGCCAGCGCGCCAGGGATGGCCGGAGCGCTCCGCGCCGAACTGCCGGGCAGCAGGTCCGGCGCGTAGGAGGCGAGGAAGTCAGCAAACGACGAGATCCGGGGGGCCATGAACGCTCCCGGAAACCGGCTGTGCCCATCCAAGTCAGAGCCCACGCGGATCCTTCCGTCTCTCAAAGCAATCTCTGAACAGACCCTACTGCGGTGGCACAGTGCCCTTTACCGGGCCCTGTACCGGGCCGCGTACCAGAGCCGCGCCGTCCGGGTCAGCCCTCGGCGAACTGGCCGCGGTCAATCGTCGGCCCGTACTGCGGCCCCGGTGAGCGGCAGTACGGGCCCTGGTGACGGGACGGCTACTGGCCGCCCTTCTGGACGTACGACCTGACGAACTCCTCGGCGTTCTCCTCGAGAACCTCGTCGATCTCGTCCAGGATCGCGTCAACGTCGTCCGACAGCTTCTCGTGCCGTTCCTGGACGTCTTCGGCCGCCCGGGTCTCGGTCTCCTCGGCCTCCTCGCTGCGGCGCGGGGACTGCTTCTGGCCGCCCGTGTCCTTTGATGTTGCCATCCCGGTACCTCCGTCAATCGGGGGCGTTCCCTGCCCCAACGCTATCTTCGCCCGCCGACATCGTGTTCAACCCCGGATTCGGCACCTAGTCGCGGATCCGGCCCGGCGGCCGGGGCCTATCCGGGCCGGCTCACTCGGCCTGCCCGGTCAGCGCCGCAACCAGGTCCGCGGCGGTCCGGCAGCGCCGCAGCAGGTTCCCGACGTGCGCCTTGGTGCCGCGCAGCGGTTCGAGCGTCGGCACGCGCTGCAGCGATTCACGGCCCGGGATGTCGAATATCACCGAATCCCAGGATGCGGCCGCGACCGACTCGGCGTACTGGCGCAGGCACCGGCCGCGGAAGTAGGCCCGGGTGTCCTCGGGTGGCTCCTCGATCGCCCGCCGGACCTGCTCCTCGGTCGCGAGCTTGGTCATCCGGTCCTTCACGGCGAGCCGGTTGTACAGCCCGCGGGACTGCCGGACGTCGGAGTACTGCAGGTCGATGAGCTGCAGGCGCGAATGGTCCCAGCTGAGCCCGTCGCGGTTCCTGAACCCCTCCAGCAGCTCGAGCTTGGCCACCCAGTCGAGCTCGCCGGACAGCTGCATCGGGTCGTCGGCCAGCCGGTTGAGCACCGACTCCCACCGGTCGAGCACGTCGGCGGTCATCGGGTCGACGTCCGAGCCGAACTTGTCCTCGGTGTACTTGCGCGCCAGTTCCAGGTACTCGGCCTGCAGCTGGACGGCGGTCATCGTCCGGCCGTCCCGCAGCTTCACCAGGCGGCGCAGCGACGGGTCGTGCGAGACGGCCCGCAGATCCGCAACCGAGGCTTCCAGGGACAGGTCCTTGTCCAGGAACTTGTCCTCGATCATCGACAGCACCAGGGCGGTAGTGCCCAGCTTGAGGTAGGTGGCCACCTCGCTCATGTTCGCGTCGCCGATGATGACGTGCAGCCGCCGGTACTTCTCCGGGTCGGCGTGCGGCTCGTCGCGGGTGTTGATGATGGGCCGCTTGAGCGTGGTCTCCAGGCCGACCTCGACCTCGAAGAAGTCGGCCCGCTGGCTGAGCTGGAAACCGACCCCGCGGCCGTCCGCGCCGATGCCCACCCGGCCGGCGCCGCAGATCACCTGGCGGGTGACGAAGAACGGCGTCAGGTGCCGGACGATGTCGGCGAACGGGGTGGCCCGCCGCATCAGGTAGTTCTCGTGGCAGCCGTAGGAGGCGCCCTTGTTGTCCGTGTTGTTCTTGTAGAGCTGGATGGGCGCGGCCCCGGGGATGGTGGCGGCGCGCTCGGCGGCCTCCGCCATGATCCGCTCACCGGCCTTGTCCCAGATCACCGCCGACAGCGGGTTGGTGCATTCGGGGGTGGAGTACTCCGGGTGCGCGTGGTCCACGTACAGCCGGGCGCCGTTGGTCAGGATGACGTTCGCCAGGCCCAGGTCCTCGTCGGTGAGCTGGGTCGAGTCCGCGCTCTCCCGGGCCAGGTCGAAGCCGCGGGCATCGCGGAGCGGGTTCTCCTCCTCGAAGTCCCACCGGGCCCGGCGCGCCCGGGCCGCCGTGGCGGCCTGATAGGCGTTCACGATCTGGGACGAGGTCACCATCGCGTTGGCCCCTGGCTGGCCGGGCACCGAGATGCCGTACTCGGTCTCGGTGCCCATCACCCGCAGCACGCTCATATCAGCAGCCTATGCCGCGCCGGCGGTGACTACGCCGCAGACACACGACCGGGCGCGGATCGCGGCACGCCGCCCTGGCACCCGCCGCGGCCGCGGCGCGTGCCCGCTCGCCCAGGTCACAGGTACTGGCCCGTGTTGGCTACGGTGTCGATCGACCGGCCCGCCTCGGTGCCCGTCTTGCCCGACACCAGGGTGCGAATGTAGACGATGCGCTCGCCCTTCTTGCCGGAAATGCGCGCCCAGTCGTCGGGGTTGGTCGTGTTGGGCAGGTCCTCGTTCTCGCTGAACTCGTCGACGCAGGCAGATAGCAGGTGCGCGACCCGCAGGCCCTTCTGCCCGGTGTCGAGGAACTCCTTGATGGCCATCTTCTTGGCCCGGTCCACGATGTTCTGGATCATGGCGCCGGAGTTGAAGTCCTTGAAGTACAGGACCTCCTTGTCGCCGTTGGCGTAGGTGACCTCGAGGAACCGGTTCTCCTCCGACTCGGTGTACATCCGCTCGACGACCCGCTGGATCATCGCCTCCACGGTCCCGTCCCGCGAGGCGCCGTGCTCGGCCAGGTCGTCGGGGTGCAGCGGGAGCTGGGTCAGGATGTACTTGGAGAAGATGTCCTTGGCCGCCTCGGCGTCCGGCCGCTCGATCTTGATCTTGACGTCGAGCCGCCCGGGGCGCAGGATCGCGGGGTCGATCATGTCCTCGCGGTTGGACGCGCCGATCACGATCACGTTCTGCAGGCCCTCAACGCCGTCGATCTCGGACAGCAGCTGCGGCACGATCGTGTTCTCGACGTCGCTGGAGACCCCGGATCCGCGGGTACGGAAGATCGAGTCCATCTCGTCGAAGAACACGATGACCGGCATGCCCTCGCTGGCCTTCTCCCGGGCCCGCTGGAACACGAGCCGGATGTGCCGCTCGGTCTCGCCGACGTACTTGTTGAGCAGCTCGGGGCCCTTGATGTTGAGGAAGAAGCTGCGGCCCGCCGAGCCGGGCCCGGCGGTGCCGTCCGCCGCGGTCTTCGCCGCGACCTGCTTGGCCAGGGAGTTCGCCACCGCCTTGGCGATGAGCGTCTTCCCGCAGCCGGGCGGCCCGTAGAGCAGCACGCCCTTGGGCGGCCGCAGCTGGTGCTCGCGGAACAGGTCGGCGTGCAGGTAGGGCAGCTCGATCGCGTCCCGGATCTGCTCGATCTGGGAGGCCAGGCCGCCGATGTCGGAGTAGACGATATCCGGGACTTCCTCCAGGATGAGCTCCTCGACCTCCGCCTTCGGGATCCGCTCGAACACGTAGCCCGAGCGCGGCTCCAGCAGCAGCGAGTCGCCGCTGCGCAGGGTGGAGGCGCGCAGCGGGTCGGCGAGCCGGACCACGCGCTCCTCGTCCGCGTGCGAGATGACCAGCGCGCGCTCGCCATCCTCCAGGAGCTCCTTGAGCATGACGATCTCGCCGGCGGTCTCGAACCCCTCGGCGAGCACGACGTTGAGCGCCTCGTTCAGCACGACTTCCTGGCCGGGTTTGAGGTGCTCGAGCTCGACGGCGGGGCTCACGTGGACCCGCATCTTCCGGCCGCCGGTGAAGACGTCGGCGGTGTTGTCGTCGGCGGCGTTGAGGAAGATGCCGAAGCCGGACGGCGGCTGCGCCAGCCGGTCGACTTCCTCCTTGAGCGCGACGATCTGGTCCCGGGCCTCGCGCAGGGTGCCGGTCAGCCGCTCGTTCTGCGCGGTGACGGCAGCCAGGCTGGCCTCGGTCTCGCGCAGCCTCTCTTCGAGAAGCCGCGCCTGGCGTGGCGAATCGGCGAGCCTGCGGCGCAATGCAGCGATCTCCTCGTCAAGGAAGGAGATCTGCGCGGTAAGGCCCTTGACCTCATCGTCATGCCGTGAGGCTCGTGAGCTCTCATCCCTGCTTCCCACGGCCCTCACCTCCTTCCGGTGCCCTGAATTACCTAGACCCTACCTACCGCGGCGCCATTCGTAACCTGGCGGTCCGCGTTAGGAAGAGCACACCCGACAGTCAATTAATGCCCCACAGCGCGGCTTCCGAAGCGAGCTGGGAGGCGGATCGTTACGGTTTAGACACTTTTTGTGAGCCTGCGGCGCTGCCGCCCCGCACGGCTCAGGGACGCGCCGGCGCCCCTTCCGTCACACCAGCCTCTTCTTCCGGGTGCGCGCCCTTGGCCGGACGCCGCCGCCGCGGCGGCGGCGTGACGCCGTCGGCCAGCCGCCGCGCGGTGACCAGGAACCCGGTGTGGCCGACCATCCGCTGGTCCGGCCGCACCGCCAGGCCATCCACGTGCCAGCCGCGCACCAGCGACTCCCACGCCGCGGGCTCGTCGAACTGGCCGTACCCGCGCAGCGCCTCGACCGTGCGGGACAGCTGCGTGGTGGTCGCCACGTAGCAGCAGATGACGCCGCCCGGCACCAGGACCCGCGCGGCGGCCGGCACGCAGTCCCAGGGCGCGAGCATGTCCAGGATTACGCGGTCAGCGTTATCCGCTCCCAGCGGATCCCCGGGGCGCCCCGCTTCCGGCGGCTCCCCGGTGAGGTCGGCTGGCCGCGCATCCCCGGAGAGGTCGGCTGGCCGCGCATCCCCGGGCGCGGCGAAATCCCCGACGACCAGGTGCCAGCTGGCGGGCACGGCGCCGAAGAAGGCCGCAACGTTGCGCCGGGCGATCTCGGCGAAGTCCGCGCGGCGCTCGAACGAGGTCACCGACCCGTCCTCGCCGGCCGCGCGCAGCAGCCAGCACGTCAGCGCGCCCGACCCGGCGCCCGCCTCGACCACCCGCGCGCCCGGGAAGACGTCGGCCATCGCGACGATCTGCGCGGCGTCCTTGGGGTAGACGACCGCCGCGCCGCGTTTCATGCTCAGCGTGAAGTCGGCCAGCAGCGGGCGGAGCGCGACGTACGGTGTGCCCCCGGAGGACGTCACCACGCTCCCGTCCGGCCGGCCGATCAGGTCATCGTGGCTCAGCGACCCGCGGTGGGTGAAGAAGGTCTTGCCCGGTTCCAGGACCACGGTGTGCCGGCGGCCCTTGGGGTCGGTGAGCTGAACGTGGTCGCCGTTGGCAAACGGCCCCCGGCGATGGCGAATCATGCCGGACAGGCTATCGGCGGGCGCGGGGTCACACGCCGGCGAACGCGCCGTCCAGGTCGCTGGCGGCCAGCACCCCGTAGACCTGGCCGGTCGGCTCCACCACCAGGTACTCGCTGGCGGGCGCCTTGCGGACCGCGTCGATCAGCGCCATCCCGCTCAGGTCGGCGGGCAGCACGAGGCCGGGATCGAGCGTGCGGGCCAGCGTGCCGGCCTCGATCCACGGGCGGCGCTCCGGCGGCGTCGCCATCACCGCCGACTCGTTCACGATGGCGATCGGGGCGTTGTCGTGGTCCACCACGACCAGGGCGCGCGCGTTGGTCTCGTCGGCCCGCCGGATCGCCTCGGCCAGCGGGAGGCTCGCGGAGATGGGGATCGCCTTGCGGGCCAGCCGCCGCGCCTGGATGCCCGGCAGCCGCTCCCGTACCCGGGTCGCCCTGATCGACTGGCCGGCGCCGACCCACATGAACCCGGCGATGAACAGCAGCCACAGCATGCTCATCAGGTCCTCGCTGCGGCCGTTGGCCATGGCGTAGCCGAACGGCACGATGACCAGCCCCACGGCCAGCACCCGGCCCGCCCAGGCCGCCACGATGGTGGCCGTGCCCGGCCGCCCGGTGACCTTCCAGACGACGGCCCGCAGCATCCGGCCGCCGTCCAGCGGCAGGCCAGGGAGCAGGTTGAAGAGCCCGACGACGAGGTTGGCCCAGCGCAGCTGGCTGACGATGACCCAGCCGATGGTCCCGGCGGGGACCACCTTCATCAGGCCGTAGCCGACGGCCGCCAGGACCAGCGAGAGGGCGGGGCCGGCCGCGGAGACGGTGAACTCCCGGCCCGGTGTCTGCGGCTCGCGCTCGATCTCGGAGAGCCCGCCGAGCGGATAGAGCAGGATGCGCCGGACCGGCAGGCCATAGCCGCGGGCGACGAGCGAGTGGCTGAGCTCGTGCACCAGGACGGACAGGTACAGCAGCACGACGAAGGCGGCGGCCACCACGTAGCGGGTGCTGCCGCTGAACGTCCCGGCCAGGTCGTTGGCGTAGATGACGATGAACACGCCCGCGATCACGAACCAGTACGGCGAGATGATCACCGGGATGCCGAACGGGCGCGCGATCAGGATCCCGGACCCCGGCTGCCTCGCCGGCCGCTGGTCCCGCCGGCCGGACGTCATGCCTGCCACATGACTGATGCTACGTGCCATCACGGGCCTTCCGGCCGCCGAAAGGCCGCCGAAAGGCCAAGGAGGCCGGCCGCGGCCGGCCGCAGCGGGCCGCGGGCACCCGGGCAAACCCGCCCGAGTGTCGGTGCCTTCCCCTACGCTCGTGGCGTGGATGAACTCGTCGCGGTGGAGATCGCCGATCCGGTGCCCCCGGAGGAGGGCTCGGAGGCGCCCCGCGGGCCGGCCCTGTCGCCGTCCCGCGCCGCTGACTTCATGACCTGCCCGCTGCTCTACCGGTTCCGGGTGATCGACAAGCTGCCCGAGCCGCCGAGCGCCGCGGCGGCCCGCGGCACGCTGGTGCACGCGGTGCTGGAGCGGCTCTTCGACCTCGGCGCGGCGATGCGGACCCCGGCCGCGGCGCGGTCACTGGTCCAGCCCGAATGGGACCGGCTGTCGGCGGCGCAGCCGGACCTGGCCGCCTTGTTCCCGGGCGAGGCCGAGCGGGACGCGTGGATCCGCGACGCCGCCGCGGCGGTCGACAGCTACTTCCGGCTGGAGGATCCGCGCCGCCTGGAGCCCGCGGACCGCGAGCTGTACGTGGAGGCCGAGCTGGAGTCCGGGCTCCGGCTCCGCGGCTACATCGACCGGCTCGACGTCGCCCCGGCCGGCGACATCCGGGTCGTCGACTACAAGACGGGCAAAGCGCCGCCACCGGACTTCGAGGCGCGGGCGCTGTTCCAGATGAAGTTCTACGCCCTGGTGCTGTGGCGCGCCCGCGGCCAGATCCCGCGCCTGCTCCAGCTCATGTACCTGGGCGACGGCCAGGTGGTCCGGTACGCGCCGGACGAGGCGGACCTGCGCGCCACCGAGCGGAAGGTGCAGGCGCTGTGGCAGGCCATCGAGCGGGCGCGGGCGGCCGGGGACTGGCGGCCGCGGCCCGGCCGCCTGTGCGAGTGGTGCGCGCACAAGGCGCTGTGCCCGGAGTTCGGCGGCACGCCGCCGCCGCTTCCCTCCCCGGCCCTTGGCCCGATCCCCGCCCCGGTTCTGCCGGCGGACCGGGCGGGACTCGCCGGCTGATCCTGGGCGCTCGGCCACCGGCGGAAGGCGCGAACGCGCGGGGACGGCGCCGTGCGGGCGGTTAATCCGGTCCGGAGCCTGTGCAACGATGGGGTTAAGGGGCCGCTGCCCACCCGGGTACGCGTCGAGCTAGCGCTGTCGAGGTAGGGATGTCGACATACAACGCGATCGCCTGGCTGCCGCTCTGCGCCGGGCTGACAGGGATCGGACTGGTCGCGAGCTGGTTCGCGATGCGCAGACGGGGGCTGAAGGCCGGGCTTCGCGGCGCGGCCTTCTCTTTGTTGCCGCTCGCCGCGTACCTCACCGGTTCCATCGAGATGTTCTGGAAGATCGGCACGGCGATCGGCACCTTCGCGACCTCTTTCGTTTTCTCGCCGAAGGTGTGGTCGGGGGTCGGCGTGGCCGTGCTGGCCGCAGGGCTGTTCGTGGTCTCCGCCGGCGGCCGGCGCCGGAAGAGGGCCCGCAAGGCCCGCGGAGCCGTGGAGGACCCGGCGGCCCCGGGCGGGACAGCCGGCCGCCCCGGCGACGTGGCGGCCGGGAAGGGCACGGGGCGCAAGGAACTGGCCACCAAGCCCGCGCGGGCCGGGAAGGGTACCCCGGACGACGATGACGATCTGGCCGGGGTGGAAGACATTCTACGCCGGCACGGCATCACCTAGGGTGCCGCGGGCGTCGAAAGCGCCGGGGCCGTCAATTATTCTGGGCGCGACATGCGCGAGAGAGCGAAGACCACGGACGGCGGCGCGCCGGGGCAGCCGGGCCGGCCCGCGCGGCCGGATATGTACCGGTCGGCGCTGGCCCCGCTGACCTGGTGGGTGTGGGTGGCCTTTGCGGTCGCCAACCTGATCGACATCGCCGTGCAGGGACGTGACCGCCTCTCCGTGACGGCGGCCGCCGCGCTGCTGCTGGTGACGGCGGTCGCCTACGTCGCCGCCCTGCGTCCCCGCGTCATCGCCGACCCCAGCGGGATCGTGGTCCGCAACCCGCTGCGCGATCACCGGCTGCCCTGGCCCGCCGTGCAGCGTGTGGACCTGCGCACCGTGCTGCGGGTCCACTGCTCCTGGCAGGAAGCGCCGGGAAAAGGACGCGGCCAGCAGGATGCGCCGCGTCCGGAAACCGTCGAGCGGGCCAGGGTCTTTCCGGCGTGGGCGCTGCAGGCGTCACCCCGCCCCAGCCCGGTGACCGGGCTCCGGGCCGGGTCCGGGCGCGACGGCGCCGCCCGCCGCCCCGCCGGCGGCTACGGCCGCCCGCCTGACCCGCCCGGCCTCGCGCACCGGAAGGAAACCGAACGGATCGCCCGGGCGCTCGACGAGCGCGCCCGCGCCGAGCGCGCCCTCGCCGGGCGCGGGCAGGCGCCGGTCACCGGGTCCGATGCCGCCGGCGTCCAGGCGGGGCCGGCGGCCGAAGGCCGGGCCCCGGCCGGCCCCGGCGGCGCGGCGAACCCGGGCCCGCCAGCGCGCCCCGTGTCCGCCTGGCACTGGCCCTCCGTCGTGGCCCTGCTGCTGACCGCCGCGCTGCTGACCGCCGCGCTCCTGGCCTGATTCCGGGGTGCGCCCGGACGCTAGCCCACCCCCGCCGGAATCCCGCATACCGGCGTAGGTACCCTAAGCCAAGAAATTCTCCGGCGGAGCCTGGCCAAAACGGTCCATGATCCGGCGGAAGCGGACCCGGGCCAGACTTTCTCACAACGGCGCACCGGCCGATTGCTACCCAAACGTAACGAACTATCGGCTAGACCGAAACATGCTCGCGACTGAGCCAGTGCCACGATAACGCAGTATCACGTACAGAATGCGATCCGGAGAGACGTCTTGGGCGTTTAGGTCGCGTCGTGATACGTAGGACCTCGATTGGCTCCAGAGCACGTCGGCGCACCCCAAACGGCCGACCGCTCCCAACGGACGAGGAGGAGCTGCCGACATGGGAGGACATCCCGAGCAGCAACGACCAGGAGGGCACTGGTGGACCGGCCGCGGGCGGTCTGGCCGCCAGGACGCTCCTGACGGGAGTGTGGCCCCCCGTGGCCGCCGGGCCCGGAAGGTAATGATCGCGGGCTGCGGCGCCGCGGCGATCGCGCTGGTGGTGGGCGCCTGCAGCAGCGGCGGCGGCTCGTCGTCGGGCGGCACGAAGGAGGCCGGCGGCACGGCCACGTACGCGCTGCCGCCGTCGACGACACCGAACTACATCTTCCCCTTTTCCAACAGCACGTACTTCAGCGTGGCAAACATTTCCTACCTGCAGGAGCTCCTGTACCGCCCGCTGTACTGGTTCGGCAACGGCACCCAGCCCACCCTCAACCCCTCCCTCAGCCTGGCTGACCAGCCGGTGTACAGCGGCAAGCAGGTCACGATCACGCTGAAGAACTACAAGTGGTCCGACGGCACCGCGGTCACCGCGCAGAACGTGCTGTTCTGGATCAACATGATGCAGGCGGAGGCCGCGACCGAGTGGGGCGCCTTCGTGCCCGGCGGGTTCCCGACCAACGTGACCGACGTCAAGGCGACCAGCCCCACGACGGTCACGATGACGATGAACAAGGCGTACTCGCCGACCTGGTTCACCTACAACGAGCTGAGCCAGATCACCCCGATGCCGAAGGCGTGGGACCGGACGGCGTCCGGGCCGAGCGACTGCACGACCACCGTGTCGGACTGCAAGGCCGTCTACTCCTACCTGGACAGCCAGTCCAAGAGCATGTCGACGTACGCCAGCTCGCCGGTGTGGGGCGTGGTCGACGGGCCGTGGAAGCTGACGGCCTTCAACGCCGACGGCAACGCCACGTTCGTGCCGAACAAGTCCTACTCCGGCCCGGTGAAGCCGACCCTGTCGGCGTTCAAGGAAGTGCCGTTCACCACCGAGGCGGCCGAGTACAACGTGCTCCGCTCGGGCAACGGCAGCCAGAAGCTGACCGTCGGCTACCTGCCCACCAGTGACGCCCCGAAGAAGCCCGCGAACGCGACGGTCGGCGCGAACCCGGTGCCGGGGTACACGCTCGACCCGCTGTACGGGTGGGCCATCAACTACTTCGTGCCCAACATTGACTCCTCCACGCCGGAGGGCGCCGTCATCAAGCAGCTGTACTTCCGGCAGGCGCTGGCGTACCTGATCAACCAGGAGGCGGTCATCTCCGGCCCGCTGCGTGGCTACGGCACCGTGACGGTCGGGCCGGTCCCCTCCAATCCCGCGACGTACCTGTCCGCCCAGGGCAAGAAGGGCGACCCGTTCCCCTATGACCCCGCGAAGGCGAAGCAGTTGCTGTCCAGCCACGGCTGGAAGATCGTCCCGAACGGGACCAGCACCTGCACCAACCCGAGCCTGTGCGGCGCCGGCGTCAAGCAGGGCCAGGGCCTGTCCTTCACCCTGCCGTACGCGACCGGCACCAACTGGCAATCTGAAGAGATGACGCAGCTCAAGTCGAACGCGTCGGCGGTCGGCATCCAGCTGAGCCTGCAGCCGAAGCCGTTCAACCAGGTCACCGCGATCGGCGGCGGTGGCTGCGTCGCCACGCACGCGTCCTGTGCGTGGGACTTCGCCAACTGGGGCGCCGGCTGGATCTTCGCGCCCGACTACGAGCCCACTGGCGAGACGCTGTTCCAGAGCGGTTCGGCGGCGAACTCGTCCGGATACAGCAACGGCCAGAACGACAGCCTGATCCAGCAGACGCTGACCAGCAGCTCGCTCACGCCGCTGTACAACTGGCAGGATTACCTGCAGACGCAGCTTCCCGAGATGTGGCAGCCGAACGGCGTCTATCTGCTGGAGGAGTACGCCAGCAACCTGCACGGCTTCACCCCGCAGGCGCCGACGCTGAACCTCACCCCGGAAAACTGGTACTTCACCAAGTGATCAAGATTTACGCGCACGGCTGCGCCGTGGCCGCGGCGGAGCCGCGGCCACGGCGGAGCCGCGGCCACGGCGGAGCGGCGGAGCGGGGGCACGGGGTTCGCCAACGACGTGTGGTGCGCCCGGGAGGGTCGGGGGGCACCGTCCTCTGGCGATATCCCGGGGCAACAGCTACGGAAACGTAACAAACTATCGGCCGTACTGAAACATATTCGCTGCACAGAGGGTGTCACTATAACGCAGCTGTCACGAGCAGGAGCGATCCCCGGACGACGTTTGGGGGTCACGCTCGCGTCGTGATACTTAGGACATCGACCCGCATCAGAGCATGTCGGCGCGCCCCAGCGGCCGACCGCTCCCGACGACCAGAAGGAGCTTGCCGCATGGGAGGACATCCCCAGCAGCAACGAGCACGACGGCTTTGGTTCACCGGCCGTACGCAGGCCGGTAACCAGGAAATTCCCGGCGGGCGACGCCCGGGCGGGGGCCATCGGGCTCGCATGACCATGATCGCGGGCTGTGGTGCCGCGGCGATCGCGCTGGTGGCAGCCGCCTGCGGGAGCGGCGGCGGCTCGTCGTCGGGCGGCACGAAGGAGGCCGGCGGCACGGCCACGTACGCGCTGCCGCCGTCGACGACGCCGAACTACATCTTCCCCTTCGCCAACAGCACGTACTTCAGCGTGGCAAACATTTCCTACCTGCAGGACTTCCTGTACCGCCCGCTGTACTGGTTCGGCAACGGCAACCAGCCCACGGTCAACCCCTCCCTCAGCGTGGCCGACCAGCCGGTGTACAACGGCAAGGAGGTCACGATCACGCTGAAGAACTACAAGTGGTCCGACGGCACCGCGGTCACCGCGCAGAACGTGCTGTTCTGGATCAACATGATGCAGGCGGAGGCCTCGACCGAGTGGGGCGCCTTCGTGCCCGGCGGGTTCCCGACCAACGTGACCAACGTCAAGGCGACCAGCCCCACGACGGTCACGATGACGATGAACAAGGCGTACTCGCCGACCTGGTTCACCTACAACGAGCTGAGCCAGATCACCCCGATCCCCAAGGCGTGGGACCGGACGGCGTCCGGGCCGAGCGACTGCACGACCACCGTGTCGGACTGCAAGGCCGTCTACTCCTACCTGGACAGCCAGTCCAAGAGCATGTCGACGTACGCCAGCTCGCCGGTGTGGGGCGTGGTCGACGGGCCGTGGAAGCTGACGGCCTTCAACGCCGACGGCAACGCCACGTTCGTGCCGAACAAGTCCTACTCCGGCCCGGTGAAGCCAACCCTGTCGGCGTTCAAGGAAGTGCCGTTCACCACCGAGCCGGCCGAGTACAACGTGCTCCGCTCGGGCAACGGCAGCCAGAAGATCAGCGTCGGCTACCTGCCCACCAGTGACGCCCCGAAGAAGCCCGCCGACGCCACGGTGGGCGCGAACCCCGTCCCTGGCTACACGCTCGACCCGCTCTACTCGTGGGGCATCAACTACTTCGTCCCCAATATCAACTCCACCACCCCGGAGGGCCAGGTCATCAAGCAGCTGTACTTCCGGCAGGCGCTGGAGTACCTGATCAACCAGGAGGCGGTCATCTCCGGCCCGCTGCGCGGCTACGGCACCGTGACGGTAGGGCCGATCGGCTCCCAGCCGGTGACCAGTTACCTGTCGTCCAAGGGCAGGCAGGGCGACCAGTTCCCCTATGACCCCGCGAAGGCGAAGCAGTTGCTGTCCAGCCACGGCTGGAAGGTCGTCCCGAACGGGACCAGCACCTGCACCAACCCGAGCCTGTGCGGCGCCGGCGTCAAGCAGGGCCAGGGCCTGTCCTTCACCCTGCCGTACGCGACCGGCATCAACTGGATCGATTCGGAGATGACCCAGCTCAAGTCGAACGCCTCGCAGGTCGGCATCAACCTCAACCTGGAGCCGAAGCCGTTCAACCAGGTCACCGCGATCGGCGGCGGTGGCTGCGTCGCCACGCACGCGTCCTGCGCGTGGGACTTCGCCAACTGGGGCGGCGGCTGGATCTTCGCGCCCGACTACGAGCCGACCGGTGAAACGCTGTTCCAGAGCGGTTCGGCGGCGAACTCGTCCGGGTACTCCAACAGCCAGAACGACAGCCTGATCCAGCAGACGCTGACCAGCAGCTCGCTCACGCCGCTGTACAACTGGCAGGATTACCTGCAGACACAGCTCCCCGAGATGTGGCAGGAGAACGGTGTCTACGAGCTGATCGAGATCGCCAGCAACCTGCACGGCGTCACCCCGCAGGCTCCGACGCTGAACCTCACCCCGGAAAACTGGTATTTCACCAAGTGATCAAGATTTACGTGGATGGCTCCGCCGCAGCCGCGGCGGGACGGGGGTGCCGGGTCCGCCCGGCGCCCCCGTCGGCACGGCAGAGGGGATCACGTTGATAGCTTTTTTCGTGCGGCGCCTGCTCCAGGCGGTCATCGTGATCTTCCTGGTCACGCTGATCACCTTCGCCCTGCTCCGGTCGATCCCGGGAAACGTCGCCATCGCCATCCTGGGGCCCACCGCCTACCGCAACCCCGCGATCATCGCCCAGTTCGACGCGCAGTACGGCTTCAACAAGCCGTGGTTCGCGCAGTACTTCCTCTGGCTGGGGCACCTGCTGCAGGGCAACCTCGGCTATTCCTGGAAGCTCAACCAGAGCGTCACGTCCCTGCTCGGCAGCCACCTGCCGAAGACCATCATCCTGGTCGGGATCTCCACGATCCTCGCGCTCATCGTGGCCATCCCGATCGGCGTGTGGCAGGCGGTCCGGCGCAACAAGGCGGTGGACTACACGTTCACCTCGCTGTCCTTCCTGTTCTACGCGGCACCGACCTTCTTCGTCGGCACGGTCCTGATCATGGTGTTCTCCGACCAGCTGCACCTGTTCGGCGCCGAAGGCCCGCAGGGCGGCCTGGTCAGCGACTTCACCGACTGGAAAGACCTCACGCTGCCCGTCGTTACCCTGGCCCTGGTGACGTTCGCGCTGTTCAGCCGGTACATGCGGTCCTCGGTGCTGGACAACATCACCGAGGATTACGTGCGCACGGCGCGGGCCAAGGGGGCCTCCGAACGGAGGGTGCTTATCCGGCACGTGCTGCGCAACTCGCTGATCCCGATCGCGACGCTGGTCGGGCTCAACCTCCCGCTCATCGTCTCCGGCGCGCTCATCACCGAGGCCGTTTTCAACTACCCGGGTATGGGGTACCTGTTCTACCAATCGGCACTGAACCAGGACTACCCCGTGCTCCTGGGCGTCCTGATCGTGGTCGCGATCGCGACCGTGATCGGGTCGCTGCTGGCCGACATCGCGTACGCGGTGCTCGATCCCCGTGTGAGGTACGTGAGCTCATGACCTTCCCGTCATCCTCGCCAGAGCCGCTGGCGCCCGGAGTCGACACCCCGTTGATGCCCGGGCTCAAGAGCATCGTTCCGGACGAGTTCGAGCCCGGTCAGGACGCGCCGGGGACACTTCCCGCCGGGAAGTCGCGCAGCATGTTCGTCCGCGGCCTCGAGGTCTTCCTCGAGAACAAGCTCGCGCTCATCGGCGTGGTCATCCTCGTGGCGATGGTGCTGTTCTGCTACATCGGGCCGTTCCTGTACCACACCGACCAGGTCCACACCAACCTCGCCATCGAGAACCAGGCGCCGGGGACCGGCCACCCGCTCGGCACCGACTCCAGCGGGTATGACGTGGTCGGGCGGCTCATGGTCGGCGGCCAGGTGTCCCTGGAGGTCGGCCTGGCCGCGGCGATCCTGGCCACCGTGGTGGGCACCTTCTGGGGCGCGATCGCCGGCTACGTCGGCGGCGTCGTGGACTCGGTCATGATGCGCCTGGTGGATGCCATCCTGGCCATCCCCACGCTGTTCCTGGCGCTGGTCGTGGTGTCCATCTTCCCGCCCACCGAGCTGGAGCTGATCATCGTCATCGCGCTGACGTCGTGGCTGAGCACCGCGCGGCTGATCCGCGGCGAGGCCTTGTCGCTGCGGGTGCGGGACTACGTGCAGGCGATGAAGGTGATGGGCGGCGGCGGCGCCCGGGCGGTGCTGCGGCATATCGCGCCGAACGCGATCGGCACCATCATCGTGAGCGCCACCTTCCAGGTCGCCGACGCGATCCTGCTGGTGGTCGCGCTGAGCTACCTGGGCCTGGGCGTCCAGCCGCCCAAGACGGACTGGGGCGGCATGCTCAGCAACGGCGTCCAGTACGTCTACGACGGCTACTGGTGGCTGATCTACCCGGCCGGTATCGCCATCGTCCTGGTGGTCATCTCCATCAACTTCATCGGCGACGCACTGCGCGACTCCTTCGAGGTCCGCCTCCAGCGGCGCTGACGCCGCCGCACACCCGAAGGCCGGCCAGACCCGGCCGGCCCGCTCCGCATACCGCACGACGAGGACGCATGGCACCCCTGCTCGATATCAAGGACCTGCACACCGAGATCCGGCTGCGCAAGTCGACCGTCCACGCCATCGGTGGCGTCAACCTCACCGTGGATCCCGGCGAGTGCCTCGGGATCGTGGGCGAGTCCGGCTCCGGCAAGACGATGACCGCGCTGTCGGTGATGCGGCTGCTGCCCAACGGCGGGCACATCGTCGGCGGCTCCGTCACGCTCGACGGCCGCGACATCACCCACCTCGACGACGAGGCGATGCGCGACGTCCGCGGCAACGTCGTGGGCATGATCTTCCAGGACCCAATGACGTCGCTGAACCCGACGATGACCATCGGCGACCAGATCGCGGAGAGCGTCCGGCTGCACCGGGGCGCGGACAAGCAGGCGGGCCTGGAACGCGCCGTCGAGGTGCTCGGCCTGGTCGGCATGCCCAAGCCGGCCGAGCGGGTCGGCAACTACCCGCACCAGCTTTCCGGCGGCATGCGGCAGCGCGTCATGATCGCCATGGCGCTGGCCTGTGAGCCGAAGCTGCTCATCGCCGACGAGCCGACCACCGCGCTCGACGTCACGATCCAGAAGCAGATCCTGGAGCTGATCGACAACCTGCGGCAGCGCCTCGACATGGCGGTGATCCTGGTCACGCACGACCTCGGGGTCATCGCCGGGCGCGCGGACCGGGTCGCGGTCATGTACGCCGGCAAGGTCGTCGAGACGACCGACACGACCACGCTGTTCGCCAACCCCCGGCACCCCTACACGGAGGCCCTGTTCGATGCGCTGCCGGACAAGATCGTCGAGCCGGCCGGCGTGGCCAAGCGGCTGTACAACATCCCGGGCCAGCCCCCGGACCTGACCAGCCCGCCCAAGGGCTGCCGGTTCGCGGCGCGCTGCCGGTACGCGCAGGACTCCTGCCGGGAGACCGAACCCAGCCTGACGGGCGACGTGCCGCTGCACGAGTACCGCTGCTTCTTCCCGGTGGGCGAGGCCGCCCTGGACCACGCCGCCCCGGACGCGGACGCGCCCACGCTGGCCGCCGCCGAGGCGGAGGCCGAAGCCGAGGCGGCCGGGGGAATTGTTCCGGTGCTGGCCACCGCGCCCAGCGTGGCCGCCACCGGCGGCACGGCCAACGGGACGCTGCTGACGGTCCGGCACCTGGTCAAGGATTTCCCGGTCACCGCGGGCGCCATCATGCAGCGAAAGGTCGGTAGCGTCAGCGCGGTGGCCGACGTCAGCTTCGACGTGCCACGTGGCAAGACGTTCGGCATGGTGGGTGAGTCCGGCTGCGGCAAGACCACCATCGGCCGTCTCATCGTGGGCCTGGAGAACGCCAACGCCGGCTCGATCGTCTTCGACGGCGAGGACCTGACCAAGCTCACCCCCCGGGGCCGGCGGCGGCACAGCGGCAAGGTCCAGCTCATGTTCCAGGACTCCTACGCGTCGATGGACCCGAGAATGCGGGTCGCCACGATCCTGCGCGAGCCAATGGTGATCCAGAAGCAGGGCAGCCGGCACGAGCAGGACCAGCGGATCGCCGCGATCCTGGACGAGGTCGGCCTGCCCCGGGCGGCGCTGGACCGCTACCCGCACGAGTTCTCCGGCGGCCAGCGGCAGCGGCTCGGCCTGGCCCGGGCGCTCATCCTGCGGCCCAGCATGATCGTGGCCGACGAGCCGGTGTCGGCGCTGGACGTATCCATCCAGGCCCAGATCCTCAACCTAATGCTGGACCTGCAGCAGGACAACGGCCTGACCTACCTGTTCATCTCGCACGACCTGTCGGTGGTCCGGTACCTCTCGGACACCATCGGGGTCATGTACCTGGGCAAGCTGGTGGAGGTCGGCCCGGCCGACGACGTGTACTTCGGCCCGGTGCATCCCTACACCAAGGGCCTCATCGACACGGTCCCGGTCGCGGACCCGCTGCTGGAGCGGGCCAAAGAGAGCCAGGGCGTCATGGGCGAGCTGCCGTCCGCGGTGGCGCCGCCGTCCGGCTGCCGGTTCCGCACCCGGTGCCCGTTCGCCCAGGACCTGTGCGCGCAGGAGGAACCGCCGCTGCGGCCGTTCACCGCGAAGGGTCACCTGGCGGCGTGCCACTTCCCGCTGCGCGAGCCGGAGGCGGGCGCCGACGAACTGTCGGTCGCGGAGACCGCCGGCTGAGGCCAGGGGCGGGTCAGCCGGCGTCCGCGTCGGCGGCGTCCGCCCAAGCGGACCGCAGCCGGCCGAGGCCGACGTCACGCAGCGACGGCAGGACCAGACGCCCGGGACGTGGCTCGATGGGCCGAAGCGTGGGCACCGCGACCACGACGCACCCGGCGGCCTCGGCCGCGCGTACCCCGGTGATGGAGTCCTCCAGCGCCAGGCACCGCCCCGGCGGCACCCCCAGCCGCCGCGCGGCCAGCAGGTACGGCTCGGGGTCAGGCTTGCCGCGGCGGACGTCGCCGCCGCACACTACGACCGGGAACCGCAGGCCGGTACGGGCCAGCACCGCGTCAACGAAACGGCGCTGCGACGACGTCACCAGCGCGTACGGCAGACCGGCGGCGGCCACTTCCGCCACCAGGCCGGCCGCGCCCGGCATCACGGTGACGCCGCGCTCGCGGACCTGGGCGACGATCCCGCCGATGAGCCACTCCGCCACTTCGGCCGGGCCGGCGGGGACGGCGGCCCGCGCCAGGAAGTAGCGCACCGCGTTGTCCAGCGAGCTGCCGAGCAGTTCCTGCTGGTCGGCTTCGGACCACTGGCCGCCGAGCCGGGCCATGACCTGGGTCTCGACCTCGAACCAGAGCGGCTCGGAGTCGATCAGCAGGCCGTCCATGTCGAACAGGACGGCCCGCGGGCCGGGGTTATCCGCGGCCGACGTGGCGGCCTGGGGCACGTCGGCCGCTGACGCGCCGGAGACCGTGGTGATGTGGGTGTCCGTCACATGAATCGCGGCGCGGATGCTCCGGCGCTCAGGCCAGGGTGGAAGCGCCACTTTTCCCTCCGGGCGTAGGAATGTCGTACCTGGCCGCTCACCGCGATAAGTCTACGGACCCCCGCCGCGGCACGATCAATGGCAACACAGGTACCGCGGGTTGGGGCGGATGATGCCCGCAGCTCTGCCGACAACGTAGGCTGGGAGCCACGACCGCGCTCGGTGACCGCGCGCGTCATGTTCAGGGAGGAGGGGGGAGACATCGAGTTCGATCGACTGGGCACGCTCACCTCACCCGTCGCGATCGCCGCCTTCGAAGGCTGGAATGACGCCGGGGAGGCCGCCAGCGGCGTAATCAGCCATCTGGGAATCGCCTGGCAGGCGCAGCCGATTGCCGCCATCGAACCCGAGGACTTCTACGATTTCCAGGTGACGCGGCCGGTTGTCGAGATCACGGGAGGCCGGATCGAGCGGCTGGTGTGGCCGACCACGCGGCTGTCGGTGGCCCGCGCCGGTGCGCTGGCCCAGGCACCCGCCGCCGCGGACGGCGCTGAACCCGCGGCCGGCCCGGAGCACGTGGCCGACCGCGACGGCGACGGCCAGGCCGCCGCACCGAACGGGACGGGCCTGGACAAGGACATCATCCTGGTGCACGGGATCGAGCCGAACATGCGCTGGCGCTCGTTCACCAGCGAGCTCGTCCAGGGCCTGGCCGACCTCGGCGTCGAGTCCGTCATCCTGCTCGGCGCGCTGCTGGCGGACGCGCCGCACACGCGGCCGGTGCCGGTCTCGGTCGGCGCGTCGGACCCGAAGCTGTCGGCCACGCTGACCGCGCCCTTCTCCGACTACAAGGGCCCGACGGGGATCCTCGGCGTGGTTCAGCACGCCCTGTCCGGGGCGGGTATCCCGGCCGTATCGCTGTGGGCGTCGGTGCCGCACTACGTGGCCACGCCCCCCAACCCCAAGGCCACGCTGGCGCTGCTGCGCGGCGTGGAGGACATCCTGGACGCGCCGCTGCCGCTGGCCGACCTGGCCGACGAGGCCCGGGCCTGGGAACGCGGCGTGGACGAGCTGGCGCAGCAGGACTCCGAGGTGGCCGAGTACGTCCGCACCCTCGAAGAGGCCAAGGACGCGACCGACCTGCCGCAGGCCAGCGGGGACGCGATCGCGCGCGAGTTCGAGCGCTACCTGCGCCGGCGCGGGCGCCGCGGGGAGCCGGGCGGCCTGTAGCCCTTAATAGGGCGGCCAGGGGATCGCCGGCCAGTCTTCCGGCGGGTACGGGTGCACCCGGTGCTTGAGCAGCTTCTCCACCCGGATGCTCATGGCCGACAGCTCCCCCGGGCTCAGCCACTGGGACAGATCGGCGGCCAGCTCACCGCTTTCCAGCAGCTCGTACAGCCGCCGCAGCGCCTCCACCGCGCGCCGGGGCAGGGTCCGGCCGCGCCACTGCCACAGCACCGTCCGCAGCTTGTAGTCCTCCGCGAAGCAGACGCCGTGGTCGCAGCCGAACAGGTGACCGCCGGCCATCGGCAGCAGGTGCCCGATCTTCCGGTCGGCGTTGTTCACGACCGCGTCGAAGACCGCGAGATCACGCAGCCCGGCGTGGTCGCTGCGCCGGGCCAGCTCGATGAGGTCGACCTGCGGGTCGACGTCGATCCACAGCTGGCACATGCCCGGCCCGTACGGCCCGTCGCGCATCACCGTCGGCGGCACCACGTCCCAGCTGGCCGCGCGGGAGACCACGTACGCGGCCACCTCGCGCCCGGCCAGCGTCCCGGTCGGGAAGTCCCACAGCGGCCGCTCCCCCGCCACCGGCTTATAGACGCACGCGGCCTCGATGTCGCCCTCGCGGACCGCGCAGTACCAGGTCTGGTTGGACGCCTCGATCAGCCGCCCCAGGATCTCCAGGCTGCCCTGTCCCAGCAGGTTCAGGGCCGCGTCGTCGCCCGGCGGCGACGCGGGGCCGCTGCCGTTCCCGCCGGCCCCGGGCGGCCCGCCCTGGTCGCGGCGCCGGGCGCCCGCGCGGCGGCCCGAGCCGGGCGGCCGGCGCGGGGGAGGACTCGCGAACCCGTCAAGCACCGGCGCGGTGCCCGTTCTGCCGCGGGCATATGTGCCCGTCCGCGTTCAGCGGGAGACCGCACAGCGGGCACGGCGGCCGGCCCGCGGCTACGATCCGCAGCGCGCGCTGGGCGAACGCCCGTGCCGCGCCGGGCGTGATCCGCACCCGCAGCACGCCCGGCCCGTCGGCCGGAACCTCCTCGGCCAGCGGCTCGACCGGTTCCTCGCTCGCCTCCTGGGCCTCGATGACCACCCGGCCGTCCTCGCCGTCCCAGGCCAGCGCGATCGCGCCGACCCTGAAGTCCTCCGTCACCGGCATGTCGAGCGGGCCGTCGTCCTGCAGGCTGACCGGCGGCGCCGCCGGCACCTCGGGCGATCCGCCGGTGCGCCGCAGCACCTCGTCGAGTAGCTCGTCGAGACGTTCCGCCAGCAAGCTGACCTGGAACTTTTCCAGCGCGACACTCGTGACGCGACCGGGGGACATGGCCTGGAGGTAGAAGGTCCGCTCCCCCGGCTGCCCCACGGACCCGGCCACGAACCTCTCCGGCGGATCGTACATGTAGACCGGCATGTCCCCTATCCTCGCGCGTCCGCCGACGGTTCGCGAACGGCAGGTGCCCCGGGCCGGACCTGTTCCGCGCTACCGGCGGGCCCCGCCCCGGCTCCGCCGCCTACCACCGCGTCACTCTCGTCACGCAGCCCCTTCCCGGCACCGTGGCCTTTCGTCTCCGGTGGCCGCGGCATCAGGTCCTCGACGCCGCCGCCCGTGTCGTTCATCCGCACCAGGAACGGCCGCAGCGGCGTGTAGCGGATCACCGTCAGCGCGCAGGGGTCGGCCTGGATCCGCTGGCTCAGGTCGAGGTGCAGCCCCAGGCAGTCGGCGACGATGCCCTTGATCACGTCGCCGTGCGTGCAGATCAGGTACGTCGCCCCGGGGCCCAGGGCGGCGTTCCACTCGCGCACCGCGGCCACCGCGCGGTGCTGGGTGTCCAGCATGGATTCCCCGTCGGGACCGGGGAAGCGGACCGCGCTGGGGTGCGCCTGGACGACCCGCCACAACGGCTCCTTGGCCAGCTTCCTGAGCGGTTTGCCGGTCCAGTCGCCGTACCGGCACTCGCCGAGCCGCGCGTCCTGCCGGATCTCCGGGCCCTGGCCGTCCCGCGCGGCCGCGACCATCTCGGCGGTCTGCCGACAGCGATCGAGCGGGCTGGTGACGATCGCGTCGAGCGGCAGCCGGGCCAGCCGGGCACCGAGGGCCCGCGCCTGCGCCCGGCCCCGGTCATCCAGCGGTATGCCCGGCGTCCAGCCCGACAGCGAATGACCGGTGGCCGCGGTCAGGCCGTGGCGCACCAGCAGAACGGTCGTCACCAGCCCGACTTTAGCCGGACCCTGGGCCTGCCTGGCCCGGCGGGGCCTGGCCCGGCGGGGCCTGGCCCGGCGGGGCCTGGCCCGGCGGGGCCTCGCCCGGCGGGACCTGGCCCGGTGCGGCGAAGCCTGGTGCGGGCCATGCGCTGCCCGGCCGATCGGCGCGGACCACGAACCGGGCCGAGCCGAACCACACCTGGTCACCCGGCTGGACCGGCACCGGGTGGTGGACCAGCCAGCCGTTCAGCCTGGTGCCGTTCGTGGAACCGAGGTCGGTGAGCATCCAGTAGCCGGCCGCGTGTTCCAGCCGGGCATGCCACCGGGACACCGAGGTGTCCTCGATGAGCAGGTCACAGCGGCTGTCCCGGCCGATGGTGTAGCGGACGGCGACCCCGCCCGCGGCCGGCGGGAAGAACAGGTCGGCTGGCGGCCCGGCCGGGGCCACGGGCCTGGGGCTGGCGGCCGGCCGGGGCTGGAAAGTGTCCCGTATCGTGCCGGCCAGCGCCGCCTTCTGGGCCGCGAGCAGCGCACGCCCGCGCCGGGCCCCGCCGCTGACGCTGGCGCGCAGCGCGGCCAGCGCGCCTCCGCCGGGGCGGGCGCGCGGCAGGTCGGTGAACAGCCCGTCCAGCTGGCGCCGGTTCCGCGCACCGAGGGCCTGATCCATCCGCTGCATGAACGTCTCGTGTGACAGCCGTCCCTCGGCGAACTGCTCACGCAGCTCGCTGACCGCCTCGTCGCGCTCCTCGTCGGACGCGCGGACGGCATCGGGCGTGGTCGGCGCTTCCGCCGGCGAGCCTCCCATAACAGGAGTATCCGCGCCGGATCCCGCAGGCGGCAAGCAAAGCGGCCAGCAAAGCGGCACATGCGTCCCGCCGCGCCCCGGCGTGGCCGCCGCCGGCGGGTGCACGCCAATTTCGTAGGTGAGCGAGATCGTTTAGCGGGTTCGGCTGGTCAGGCAGCTGGTGTCTGGTTGCGCGGTGCGGGCCAGATCCGGTCTCCAGGGCGGCTGGCCTGCTGGCAGCGGAGCGTGGTGATCGCGTCGGCCCCGGCGACGGTCTACATCAAGAGAGCGCATGCCCCAGGGATCTGCCCGGTTGTCGTGCCGGTGATGGCAGTGACCGTGTGTCAGCGTAGTTGACGCAGGTAGGCGTCCGCGGGCTCGGCGGCCCGGATACGGACTCGCGCGTCGAGCGTCTCGGCGCCAGCGGCGCGGGCGATGACCGGGTTGAGCTCCAGCTCGGCGATCTGCGCGAGATCATCGGCCATCTGGGAGACCCGCAGCAGCACGCTCTTGACCGAGGTCAGGTCGGCGCCGGATGCGCCGGGACGACCGAGCAGGATCCGGGCGGCACCCACCGAGCGGATCAGGTCGTCGGCGTCGGCTTCGGTCAGCGGAGCGAGCCGGGCGGTGCGGTCCGCCAGGACGTCGGCAGCGGCTCCGGCCAGCCCGAACAGCACCAGCGGGCCGAGCACCTCCTCCTCAAGGATGTTGATGGTGACCTTCACCCCGCCGGTGATCACCGGCTGGACGATAACGCCGGCCAGCCGGTTGCCGAAGGTCTGCCGGAGCGTGCGGAACCCGCGCCGGACCTCGTCCGCACCATCCAGGCCAAGCAGGACGGCGCCCGCGTGGCCCCGGCGCACCAGGCCGGGCACGTTCGCCTTGACCGCCACGGGGCCGCCGAATCGGGCCGCCGCCACCAGGGCGGCTTCCTCGGTGGTCACCGCGACATGGTCGGCCAGCCGGACGCCATAGCAGCCGAGCAGCTCGGTGACCTGCTCGTCGGACAGCCAGCCGCCTCTCGGCGACCTGGCCAGAAACCTGGTCACCAGGTCCCTGGCCTGGTCCCGGCGCAGGCCGTCCAGTTCAGGAGCGCTTCCGTGCGGTGCCGCCCGCCAGATGCCGTAGCGTGCGGCGTGGCCGAGGGCGCGGGCGGCGGACTCGGGGTAGGCGTAGGCGGGGACGGCGGGGGAGTTCTCATCCGGGCCCGGCAGCAGCCGGACCGCTTCGATCTGGTCCATCACCGAGGCGGCAACCGGTACCGGCAGCCGCGCGGCGCGCACCTCGGAAACCAGGTCGCTGGTCGCGGTCGTGGCCGTCATGGCCAGGACCGCGTCCACGCCCGGGTCGGCACCGACCAGCTCCAGGCACCGGCGGAACAGGCCGGGTGTGACCGCCGCGGTGGTATTGACCGGCCCGGCCACCGCGGCCACGGACGGGAGCAGGTCCCGGAGCGCTCGCTGGGTGTCCTCGGCCAGGATGGCGACCTGCAGGCCCATATCGCCGCACGCGTCGGCGGCGAGCATGCCGCCGCCTCGGGTGTTGGCCACCACGCCGACCCTGTTTCCGGCGGGCACGGGCTGTGTTGCCAGCATCGCCGCCGTGTCGAGCAGTTCGCCCAGATTGGCCGTGGCGATCAGGCCAGCCTGCTCGAACAGGGCCCGCCTGGTGAGCTGCGGGGTGGCCGCCTCGGCGCGGGCCCTGGCCAGGCGCCGCCCAGCCGCGGACCGGCCCACGTTCAGGGTCAGCACCGGCATGGCGCGGCCGACGGCCCGGGCCGTCCGGGCGAACTTGCGCGGGTTCCCGAATGAATCCAGGTACAGCACCGCCAGCTTCGTCGCCTCATCGGACTTCCACCACAGCAGCATGTCGTTACCGGATACGTCGTCCTTGTCACCCAGGGAGACGAAGGAGGAGATCCCGACGCCCAGCCGGGACAGGTGCTCGAGCAGGACGATGCCGACGCCGCCGGACTGCAGCGCCAGGCCGGCCTTTCCCGGCCCGGGATGGTGGACCGCGAACGTCGCGTCCAGATGCGTGGCCGTATTGGCCACGCCAAAGCTCGTCGGCCCGACCAGCCGCATGCCGTGGCGGCGGCAGATGCCCACCAGTTCCGCCCGGGCCGCGCCGTCCAAGCCCGACGTGATCACCACCAGGGCCTTGACCCCCCGCCGTCCGCACTCTCCGGCGATGCTGATCACGGCAGCCGGCGGCGCGGCGATGACCGCCAGGTCGGCCGGCTCGGGCAGCGCAGCCGCCGATGGCGCGCAAGCGATGCCGTCTAGCTCGGCGGCGCCCGGGTTGACCGCGTAGACCGGGCCCCGGAAGCCGCCGCCGATGATGTTCTGCAGGATGACCCGCCCGACCGACCTGGGGCGCCGGCTTGCGCCGATGACGGCAACCGAGGCGGGGGTCAGCAGGTGCCGCAGGCTCGCTACGCCGGCCGACCGCTCCCGTTCGGCGACCGCGTCACGGTAGGTGTCGAGGCCGGCGTCGTCTTCGCTGGTTGGCAGCGGGAAGCTGATTTCATACACGCCGTCCGCCAGGGCACGGTGCGCCCGCAGCCCGGCGTCGGCGAACACCTGCAGCATGGGCGCGTTGTCATAGAGCGTCTCCGCCTCGAAGGCGCGGACTCCCCGGCCGCGGGCCAGCGAGACCAGATGCTCCAGCAGCAGCGTGCCGATACCGCGGCCGTGCATGTCATCGGCGACCGCCATGGCGATCTCCGCCGACCGGGAGCCGCCGTCGGCCAGGCCGTAGCTGGCGCAGCCGACCACCTGGCCCTCCAGCACCGCCAGCAGCGCGGCGCGGTCCGGCCCGGGCTCGCGGCATATCCGGCGCGCTTCCTGCTCGGCCGCGAGCCGGCCCGTGCCGAAGAAGCGCCGGTACAGGTTTTGCGGGGACATCCTGGCGTGCATGTTCCGCACCGCATCGAAATCGTCAGGCCGCGCGGGCCGGATCTCAATCGTGGTCCCGTCGGTCAGCAGCGCGTAGGCACTCGTCCCGGCCTGTGCACGCACGTCGCTCTCCGGTTCTGTCATCGGCTGACGATGCCAAACCTTACCCGCCTTATCGGATAGGAAGGCTAACGGAGGCCGGCGGCCCAGATCGGTGAGAACGTCGCCCGGCTGCGTTACGCTGACCCGGATGTCCACCACGAGTGACCAGTCGGCAGCCGGGCTGTTCGGTGAATTCTGCCTCGCCGGACTGTGGCCCGGTGTGGGCCGCGCCCTGGTGGGCAAGCTGCAGGCGGCCGGGATCACCGAACCCGCCAGCGTGACGGCCGGCCGCCTGGAGCTGGTCGAGGGCATCGGGCCGAAGCGCGCGGCCAGGCTCGCGGCGTCCTTCGCCCGGGCGCAGCCGTCGTACGAGACCGCGGAGCTGCTGATGCAGTGCCGTGTCCCGGCCCGGTTCGCGGGGTCCGCGGTCGCGCTGCTCGGCCCGTCGGCCGCCCGGCAGCTGCGCGACGATCCCTGGAAGCTGCTGCTGCTCCCGCAGATCCGCCCCGACCAGGCCGACTGGTTCGCCCGCAGGCTGCTGGCGGATCAGGCCGACCGGCAGGATCCGCGCCGCGGCCGGGCCCTCGCCGTGCACCTGCTGGTGCAGGCGTCCCGGGACGGGCACACCGCGGTGCCCGCGGACCCGGTGCTGGCCGCGCTGAGCCGGTTCGGCGTCGATGATCCCGGCGCCGCGGTCGTCGCGGCGGTCGACGACGGCACGGTCCTGCCCTTCGAGCCCGCCGAAGCGGGCTTCGGCGCAGACGACGAGGCCGAGGGGCCCGGCGCGCCCGGCGGCGGCGCGCGGTACGGCGAGGCGGAGGAAACCGCCGCCGCCGACGTGGGCGGCTCCGGGGCGGGCGGCTCCGGGGCGGGCGGCTCCGCGGCGGGGACGCTGCTCGCGCTGACCCAGTACGCGATCGCCGAGGAATCGGTGGCCGAGGGGCTGCAGCGGCTCGCCGCGACCGCCGGGCCGCTGCCCGGGGAACGCAGCGGAACAGCCGGGAGCCACGCCGGCGACGCCGAGCTCGATGACCGCCAGCGGGCGGCCGTGGTGGCGGTCGCCGACCATGGGGTGTCCGTCCTCACCGGCGGCCCGGGCACCGGCAAGAGCCGGACGGTCGCGGCCGTCGTCTCGCTCGCCGCCCAGGCCGGCCTGCGGGTGGCCCTGGCCGCCCCGACCGGCCGGGCCGCGAAACGGCTGGAAGAGCTCGCGGGCGCGCCCGCGACCACGCTGCACCGGCTGCTGGGCGCGCAGGGCCGGGGCGTGGCCCGCTCCGGGGCGGCCGACGCCGGCGGGGCCGACGGCCTGTTCACGGGTGCGGGCCCGGACGGGGCTGCGGGCGCCGAGGGAGCCGGGTTCCCGGCCTCACCCGGCGGGCCCGGCGGCCCCGGCGCGCCGGGTGAGACCGGCGGCCGCGACGGCAGCTGGGTGTTCGCCCGGGGCGAGGAATGGCCGCTGGACGCCGACCTGGTGGTGGTGGACGAGAGTTCCATGCTCGACGTCGAGCTGGCCGCCGCGCTGGTGGAAGCCTGCGCCGACGGCACCCGCCTGCTGCTCGTGGGCGATCCCGCGCAGCTGCCGTCGATCGGGCCGGGCCGGGTGCTGGCCGACATCATCGATTCCGGGGCCGTGCCGGTCACCGAGCTGACCACGCTGTACCGGCAGCGCGACGGCGGCGTCATCGCGAAACTGGCCACCGCGGTCCGGGGCGGCGAGCTGGCCGCGGTGCACTCCCCCGAGCACGAGGTGGTGGTCGTGACCGCGCGCGGCAGCGCGGAAGCCGGCCACCGGGTGGTCCAGCTCGTCACCGACTCCATCCCCCGGGCGCTGGGCATCGCCGCCGCCGACATCCAGGTGGTCACGCCGGTCCACAAGGGGCCGGCCGGGACGATCGAGCTCAACCGGGCGCTGAAGGAGAAGCTCAACCCGGGGCCGGGCGCGTACCGCGGCTTCGACCCGGGCGACCGGGTGGTGGCCATCGCCAACCACGCCGACGAGGGCTTCGCCAACGGCGAGGTGGGCACGATCGCCGGCACCGCCGACGACGGCCTGACCGTGTCGTTCAGCGGCGTCCCGGTCATGGTGCCGGTCAAGCTGCTCGGCGACCTGCGGCACGGCTGGGCGCTGACCGTGCACCGGGCGCAGGGCTCGGAATGGCCGGCCGTGGTGGCGGTGTTCCCGGCCGAGGCCACCGGCATGCTGTCCCGCCCGCTCGTCTACACCGCGCTGACCCGGGCCCAGCAGCACCTGTCCGTCGTGCACGGCGCCGGCCCCGCCCTGGCCCGCGCCGTCCGCACCATCGGCGAACGCCCCCGCGAAACCCGCCTCGCCGCCCTCCTCACGGACGGCTAACGGGCACCGGAGATTACGGCGAGCCGATCGTTACCGGCTAACGAGCGGGGGCCGTAGGCCCCGGCGAGCGGCCGGTGATAACGGCGAACACCCTAGCGGGTTACGGCGAGGCGACCGTTACCGGCCAGCGAGCCGGGCCCTCGTGGCCCGGCGAGCGCCGGTGAATATCGGCGAACACCACAGCGGGTTACGGCGAGGCGATCGTTACCGGCAAACGAGCCGGGGCCGAAGGCCCCAGCGAGCGCCGGTGTGTCGGCGAGTTACCACCGCGCGGGCGCGGAGCGCATTCGGGGGGTTCCGGGGGGTCGCCCCCCCGGGCCAGCACAGCACTAGCTGCCCATGGCGTGGGCGCCGCCGTCGACGTGGACGATCTCACCCGTGGTGGCGGGGAACCAGTCGGACAGCAGCGCCACGCAGCCGCGGGCGGCGGGCCCCGGGTCGGTGATGTTCCAGCCGAGCGGCGCGCGCTCGCCCCACATGCCTTCGAACCGGTCGAAGCCGGGGATGCTCCTGGCCGCCATCGTGCGCAGCGGCCCGGCCGACACCAGGTTCACCCGGATCCCCTTGCCGCCCAGGTCGCGGGCCAGGTAACGCGAGCAGGATTCCAGCCCGGCCTTGGCCACGCCCATCCAGTCGTAACCGGGCCAGGCCACGCTGGCGTCGAAGTCCAGGCCGACGATCGAGCCGCCGCCCGTCATCATCGGCAGCGCCGCCACGGCCAGGGACTTCAGCGAGTAGGCGGACACCTGAACCGCGGTCGCCACGTCTTCCCAGGTCGTATTCAGGAAGTTGCCGCCCATCGCTTCCTGGGGCGCGAAGGCGATCGCGTGCACCACCCCGTCCAGCCGGTCGACGTAAGCCGAAGCCCGTTCGGTCAAGGAGTCAAGATGGTCCAGGTCGGTCACGTCGAGTTCCAGCACCGGCGGGGGATCCGGCAGCCGCTTGGCGATCCGCTCGACCAGGCTCAGCCGGCCGTAGCCGGTCAGCACCACGGTCGCGCCTTCCTGCTGCGCGACCTTCGCGACGTGGAACGCGATCGAGGAGTCGGTCAGCACGCCGGTGATCAGGATGCGCTTGCCCGCCAGAATTCCCATGGCGGTCAGTGTCCCATGCCCAGGCCGCCGTCCACGGGGATGACCGCCCCGGTGATGTAGGCCGCGTCGTCCCCGGCCAGGAACGACACCGCACCGGCCACCTCGTGCGGGGCGGCGTACCGGCCCAGCGGGACCGCGGCCAGGATGGCCGTCTTCCGGTCCTCGGGCAGCGCGGCGGTCATGTCGCTCTCCACGAAGCCGGGCGCGATCACGTTGGCCGTGATGCCGCGGGAGCCCAGCTCCCGGGCCAGCGAGCGGGCGAAGCCGACCAGGCCGGCCTTGGACGCCGCGTAGTTGGCCTGGCCGGGCGATCCGTACAGGCCCACCACCGAGGAGATGAAGATCAGCCGGCCGCGGCGGGCCCGGACCATGCCGCGCACCGCCCGCTTGGCGACCCGGAAGGCCCCGGTCAGGTTGGTGTCCAGCACGCTGGTGAAGTCGTCCTCGCTCATCAGCGCCAGCAGCTGGTCGTGGGTGATGCCGGCGTTGGCCACCAGCACCTCCACCGGCCCCTGCTCGGCTTCGACCTTCTTGAACGCGGCGTCCACGGACGCGGTGTCCTGCACGTCGCACGGCACCACGGCCAGCCCCTCGACCGGATCCCCGGACCGCGAGGTGACCGTGACGCTTTCCCCGTCCTCGGCGAGCCGGCGTGCGATGGCCAGCCCGATCCCCCGGTTTCCCCCTGTCACCAGGACGCTGCGTCCCATTGGCCGTTGCACCTCCACGTCGGGCGCGCCGGGCCCGCCGGGCGCGCGGATAATCGTGGTGAGCGTACCGGTCGCGCCCCCGGTTCGTCCGCATCCGGGGCGCCGGGTTATATATCGTATGGGCCCGCGCGGGGCGGTGCGGTAAGTTGCTGGCGTGACTCACGGTGGCCAGCATGAGATAGATCCCCAGTTCACGGCGCTCCCGTTGCGGGCGCTAGCCGACGCGGCGATGCAGCAGGCCGCTGATCTGGGCGCCGGGCACGCGGATTTCCGGGCCGAGCAGATCCGCAGCCAGACGATCGGGCTGTCGGACGGCAACCTGGAGACCCTGTTCGACGCCAGCGACATCGGCCTGGCCGTCCGCGTCGTCGTCGACGGCACCTGGGGCTTCGCCTCGGCCGTGGACCTCAGCCCGGACGCCGCGGCGCAGGCGGCCCGCGAGGCGGTGGAGGTGGCCCGGGTCGCGGCGGCGATGAACACGGAACGGATCGAGCTGGCCCCCGAGCCGGCCCACGGCGACGTCAGCTGGGTGTCCGCCTACGACATCGACCCGTTCGACGTGAGCGCGGCCGACAAGGCGGCGCTGCTGGCCGACTGGAGCAAGCGGCTGCTGGCCCGGGACGGCGTGGACCACGTGGACGCGCACCTGCTGCAGGTCAGGGAGTGCAAGTTCTACTCCGACGGCGCCACCACCGCCAGCCAGCAGCGGGTGCGGCTGCATCCCGCGCTCACCGCGGTGGCGGTGCAGAAGGACGGCCGGTTCGAGACCATGCGCACGCTGGCGCCGCCCGCCGGGCGTGGGTATGAGTACCTGCACGGCACCGGCTGGGACTTCCAGTCCGAGCTGGAGCAGCTCCCGGTGCTCCTGGCGGAGAAGCTGGCCGCGCCGTCGGTCCAGCCCGGGCGCTACAACCTGGTCATCGACCCGTCCAACCTGTGGCTGACCATCCACGAGTCGATCGGCCACGCGACCGAGCTGGACCGGGCCCTCGGCTACGAGGCGGCCTACGCAGGCACCTCGTTCGCCACCCCGGACAAGCTGGGCACCCTGCAGTACGGCTCCCCGCACATGCACGTCACCGGGGACCGGACCGCCCCGCACGGCCTGGCCACCGTCGGCTACGACGACGAGGGCGTGGCCGGCCAGTCGTGGGACCTGATCACCGGCGGCGTGCTGTCCGGGTACCAGCTCGACCGCCGGATGGCCGCTGCGGGCGGCCGCGGCCGGTCCAACGGCTGCGCGTTCGCCGACTCCCCCGGGCACATGCCGCTGCAGCGGATGGCCAACGTCTCGCTGCAGCCCGCCGAGGGCGGCCCGTCCACCAGCGAGCTGATCGCCGGGGTCGAGGACGGGATCTTCATCGCCGGGGACAAAAGCTGGTCGATCGACATGCAGCGGTACAACTTCCAGTTCACCGGGCAGCGGTTCTACAAGATCACCGGCGGGCGGCTGGCCGGGCAGCTCCGCGACGTGGCCTACCAGGCGACCACGACCGACTTCTGGAACGCCATGGAGGCCATCGGCGGCCCGCAGACCTACGTGCTGGGCGGCGCGTTCAACTGCGGCAAGGGCCAGCCCGGGCAGGTGGCCCCGGTCAGCCACGGCGCCCCCTCGGTGCTCATGCGCGGCATCCGGATACTCAACACGGCGGAGGAAGCGGCATGAGCCAGCGACCGCAGGACATCGTCGAGCAGGCCCTGTCCGCTTCGGCCAGCGGCGACTGCGTGGTCATCGCGGACGAGACGTCCACCGCGAACCTGCGCTGGGCGGGGAACACGCTCACCACGAACGGCGTGGCCCGGTCGCGCCGGCTCACCGTGATCGCCATCGACCGGCGCGCGGCGGGGGCCGCGGTCGGCGTGGTGTCCCGGGCCGGGGTCCGCGACGACGAGGTGGAAAGCGTGGTCCGGGCGGCGGAGAAGGAAGCCGCCGAGGGATCGCTGGCCGAGGACGCGGCCCCGCTGATCGGCCCGGACGACGCCGGCCTGCCCGGCGGTGCCGTTTCCGGCCAGCCCGCCCAGCCCGGCCAGCCCGCCCAGCCCGCCCGGCCGGGCTGGGCGGATCCGCCGGAGCGGACCGGCATCGGCGTGCTCGAAGGCTTCGCCGGGCAGCTGGGCGACACGCTCCGCGCGGCCGGCGCCCGCGGCCGCAAGCTGTACGGCTTCGCCGAGCACGAGCTGACCTCCACGTTCCTGGGCACGTCGACGGGCCTGCGGCTGCGGCATGACCAGCCGTCGGGGAAGGTCGAGCTCAACGCGAAGTCAGCCGACCTGAGCCGGTCGGCGTGGGCGGGCGAGGCGACCCGGGACTTCACCGACGTGGACGTCGCCGCGCTGGACGGGGGCCTGGCCGAACGGCTGGAATGGGCCCGGCGGCGGGTCGAGCTGCCCGCCGGGCGGTACGAGACGCTGCTGCCGCCCACCGCCACCGCGGACCTGCTGACCTACCTGTACTGGTCGGCCGGGGCCAAGGACGCGATCGACGGGCGGACCGTGTTCAGCAAGCCCGGCGGCGGTACCCGGGCCGGGGAGCCGCTCACCGGCCTCCCGGTGACGCTGCGCAGCGATCCCCGCTATCCCGGCCTGGAGTGCGCCCCGTTCGTCGTCGCGCACGCCTCGGGCCGGGACTCTTCGGTGTTCGACAACGGGCTGCCGCTCGGGCCGACGATGTGGATCCGGCGCGGCGAGCTGGCCGCGCTCACCCAGACCCGGTACTCGGCCCGGCTGTCCGGGCTGCCGGTCACCCCCGCCGTCGGCAACCTCATCTTCGAGACGGACGCGCCCGGGCCGCCGGGGCTGCCGGAAATGATCGCCCGGACCGAGCGCGGCCTGCTGCTCACCTGTCTCTGGTACATCCGCGAGGTCGACCCGCAGACGCTGCTGCTCACCGGGCTGACCCGGGACGGCGTGTACCTGGTCGAGAACGGCGAGGTCACCGGGGCGGTCAACAACTTCCGGTTCAACGAGAGCCCGGTGACGATGCTGAGCCGCCTGGCCGAGGTCGGCGCCAGCGTTCCCGCGCTGCCGCGCGAATGGGGCGACTACTTCAGCCGTGCCGTGATGCCGCCGGTCCGGGTCGAGGGCTTCAACATGTCCTCGGTCAGCCAGGCCAGCTGAGCGCTACCGGCCAGTTCCGGCTTGCGCGGGGGCAAGTTCCGGCTCGCGCCGGGGCGCGCGGCCGTGCCGGGGCAGCAGCAGCGGGGTGGCCAGGAGCAGCAGACCGGCGACCGCGATCGCGGCGCGCGGGCTGGTCATGCTGGCCAGCACGCCCCACGCGGCGGTCAGCGCCGCGATGGCCGCGCTGCTGCTGACCGACCACGCGGACAGCGTGCGCGCGACCCGGTCCGCCGCGATCTGCTCGAGCCGGTAGGTGGCCAGCACCGGGTTGAACACGCCGCAGCAGGTGACCAGGCCGAACTGGACGGCGATGACGAGCACGATCCCGGCCGCGCCGGGCCGGATGAAGGCCAGCCCCAGCGGCCAGCCCGCGCGCAGCGCCCCCGCGGTGAGCAGGACGCGGTACTGCCCGAAGCGCGCGACGAGCCGGCGGGCCAGCCGTGAGCCGATCAGGCCGCCCACGCAGGGCGCGGCGAACGCGAGGCCGTACTGCCACGGCCTGAACCCGAGGCGGCCGAGCATGAGGACGGCGACCAGCGGCGCGGACGCCATGATCAGCGCGTTGACCAGCATCGTGTTGGCAAACAGCAGGCGCAGCGCCGGGTGCGCCAGGATGTAGCGCCACCCGGCGGCCAGGTCGCTGGCGCGCGGCCCCGGGCGGCCGGCCGGGGCTGGCTGGCCGGGTGCGCACGGCGCGGCGTCCCGGCCGGGGTGCGGCTCGCGCCCGCCGATCGCGCCGATCCCTGCCGCCGAGAGCAGGTAGCTGACCGCGTCGGCCAGCACGGTCGTCACCGGCCCGAACAGCCCGATCGCGGCCCCGCCGAGCGGCGGGCCGAGCACGGTTGCGGTCCAGGTCGTGGACTCAAACCGCCCGTTCGCGACGAGCAGGTCCGCCGGCCGCACGAGCGCCTTCAGGTAGGCGCCGCTGGCCGCGTTGAAGGCGATCCTGGCCGCGGCGACGATGACCGACACCACGAGCAGCTGGGCGAAGCTGAGCCAGCCGAGCGCGAACGCGGCCGGGACGCTCGCCATCGCCGCGAACCGGGTCAGGTCCATCGCCACCATCACCGGCCGCTTGCGGTGGCACTCCACCCACGGGCCGAGCGGCACCGCCACCGCGGCCCCCACCGCCAGCCCCGCCGCGGCCAGCACCGACACCTCGGCCGGCCCGGCGTGCAGCACGAGGATCGCGATCAGCGGAAACGCACCGAACCCGAACCCAGAGCCGTACGCGCTGACCGCGTACGCCGCCCAGAGCCACCCGAACTGCCGCCCCAGCGACCGCCGCCTGCCCGCCATGCCCGCCTCGCTGTCCCGACCGCATCCACCGACGTTGACTACCGCGATCCAAGCGGCCGCCGGGCAGCGGATCAAACAACCGCTCTCCCGGCGAGCCACAACCACGCGTTGTGCAGCTAGGGTCGGTCGGCATGGATCTCGATGCCGTGCGCACGTTCGTCGCCGCCGCGGACGCGGGCCAGTTCTCCGAAGCCGCCACCGAGCTGTCGGTCACTCAGCAGGCCGTCTCCAAGCGCGTCGCCGCGCTGGAGAAGGACCTCGGGGTGCGGCTGTTCGCCCGCACGGCGCGCGGAGCCCGCCTCACCAGCGACGGGCAGGCGTTCCTGCCGCACGCCCGCGAGCTCCTGCACGCTGAAGAGCGGGCCGCCGCCTCGGTACGT
>CAWGPP010000017.1:0-98838 GCA_963824545.1 uncultured Actinomycetes bacterium
TTGTTATTTAAGCTTTCTGCCTGCGGTCTTTCTTCTTGGAGTCATCCCGCTTGATGGTCTTTCCCGCGTCGTGGCGGGTGGCCGGGCGGCGGTTCTTCGAGCCGGGCGGGCGGCCGGGGCCGGGTTTGCCGGGTTTCGGTGCGCTGGCCAGATCTGGGAGTGCCTGGCGGATGTTCCGGAACCCGCGGCGGACCCGGGCGGGGGTCAGCCGGCCGGGCGGGCAGGGCCGCTGCCAGGGCAGCCGCAGGTCTTCGGCGAGCCCGCGGGCGAGGCGGAGCTGGACATAGCAGGCGATGACAATCCAGGTCCACCGGTCGGCGGCGGCCGGGTCCCGGAGCCTGGGCCGGGCCCAGCCCAGCACCTGCTTGAAGAACCTGAACATGTGTTCGATATCGAAGCGGCGCAGGAACGCCTGCCAGGCGCGGTTCACCTCGGCGGCGGAGGTCCGGGCGCGTGATGACCACAGCCACAGCGGTTCGGGGCTGCGGTCGCCGGGCAGGCGGTCCACGTGCAGCCGGATGAGGGTGCCCTCGACGACCGGCAGCTCGTCGTGGTGGTCTTCCCATCCGGCGCGGCTGGCCAGCTGCTGGTGCAGCCGTCCCCAGGCGGCGGCCCGGGCGGTGCCGTACCGGGTGGTCTGGGTGACGGTGGCCGCGGCCGGGGCGGGCCAGGATCGCTCGTCGGCGAGCTTGAACGCGGCCCCGTGCCGCAGCGGGCGGCCGTTGGTGCCGGGCAGCCGGGGCGGGGCGGGGAAGTGCATCACCCGGTCGCTGCGCAGCCGGCCGAGCACCTCAACCGGCAGGCCGGCCAGCAGCCAGGCCAGCCTGGTCAGGTCATAGCCCGCGCCGGACACGACCAGGATGTCCGGGTCGCCGTCACGCCAGTGCCCGGCGGCGATGATCCGTTCCGCCACCTCGCGGACTTGGGCGGCGGTCACCGCGGTCGCGTCGTCGGCCGGGCCGAGCCGGACCGCGTCCAGCGGCAGCGTCCATGACGTGCGGCCCGGCTCCAGCGCCGCGATGACCGAGTACGGCCAGCCCGGGATCATCTGCGCGTTCCCCCTGCCCCGCGCGTAGCAGTGGCAGAACAACCGGCCCGGGCTGGTCGCCGCGTCCGGCCGCAGCCAGTTGCTCACATCGGCCGCCAGCCGGATCCGGCCGTCATCCCAGGCCGGCAGCGGCAGGCACGCCAGCGACCAGCGAAGCCGCGCGATATCGACCCGGCCGCGGTTCAGCGCGCCGTACAGCGCCCCGTGCCCGCGCCGGTGCTCCGGCTCCAGCGACAGCTCCGCCAGCATGTGCACCCGGTCCTGCTTGCACAGCACCGCGTCGGCCAGCTCCAGCAGGGCATCCCGGTACGTGGCGAAGCACCGGTACAGCTCGCCGCGGAACGCCGCCAGCAGCCCGCGCGCCCGGTCATCACCGGCCTTGCCCTCGACCTGAGTCGTAAGCCAGGCCATACTGAACGCCACGGCCACCGCCTCCACCCGTCAAGTTCTCTGGACAAGAACCGACGGTGTCGCGGTGGCCGCCTACTGTCACGGCGACACGCCGGGCAAAACCGGCAAAACCCCTCATCAGGAGCCTTGGAGCTTACGACTTGGTGCGCGATAGGGCTTCTGGGGCGTAGCGGGTGATTGCGTCGTGTCGGTCCCGTGGATGCGGGCGGCCGCGCGGAACGATCTTGATGTGTCGTCACGATGGGCCCGCGCGGCCTTGAGCAAGCGTATCTTCACCGGCCTCCAGCCGCGCCGCCTCGGCAGGCTCATCGACGACCTCGCCGGCGCGTGGATGATCGCCGAGGAGTCCAGGCTGCATGAACGCCGCGGCCACGACCGCATGCGCGCCCCCGGTGCCGGCCCGGACCACGACCTGCCGTTCACCGACCGCGTCATCGTCACCCTCGTCCACCTGCGGTTCCAGCTCCCGCACGCCGCGCTGGCCGGGCTGTACCGGGTGCACCGCTCGACGGTCACCCGCGCCGTCCATGAGATCCGCCCGCTGCTGGCGGCCCGCGGGTTCGCCGTCCCCGGCAACCCTGACCTGCGGCTCCGCACCCTGGCCGACGTCTTCGCCTACGCCTCGGCCCACGGAGTCGAACTCCGCATCGACGGCACCGAGGTCCAGGTCCGCCGCCCCCGCGCGAACAAGCCCGGCCGGAAGGCGTTCGTCTCCGGCAAGAAGAAGATGAACACCAAGAAGGCCACCGTCGTCACCGACGAGCAGGGGCGCACCCTGTGGGCGGGGGCGTTCCGCCCTGGCCGCATGCACGACCAGACCGCGGTCCGCACCGAGGGCATCACCGACCTGTTCACCCAGTTTCCCCAGGTCAAGGCCAAAGTCGACGCCGGGTACCGCGGCCTGGCCAAGGAGTTCCCGGACCAGGTCCAGGCCCCGCCGCTGAAACCGAAGAAGGACGCGTCCCCGCAGGATGCCGCCGCCTGGGACGAACAGCGTCACAGGCAGTCATCGGAACGGATCTGCGTAGAGCACGCCAACGCCGAGCACAAGCAGTGGCGGACCCTCCAGAGATACCTCGGACGCCGCGAGAACTTCGACGAGACCTACACGGCCGTCGCAGGCCTCGTCTCCGACCGCGCCGCCGAGCGGTAACCCACCAGCCAGACCGCCAGGCCAGCACGGCCCACCGCTAATCGCGCACCATGCCGTTAAATAACAAGCTAAGCAGATGCGTCCAAGCATGAGAGATCCCGCCGCGGGACAGTGATACATCCGGGCGCCTGCCCTGGCCCGGGCCGCCACCGGATCGCTAGTGTTCTGATGGTGCCGGCCGATTACGGGAAGATCCGCGACGAGAACATCGCCCGGTACGGCTGGGACACCGCGGTGCTGGACCTGCTCGGGCAGCTGTACAGCGAGCGCACCCACTTTATCTTCGAGCTGATTCAGAACGCCGAGGACGCGGGCGCGACCGAGCTGGCCTTCGAGCTCTTCGGCGATCGCCTCGAGGTCCGCCATGACGGCCGGCCGTTCACCGAGGCTGACGTCCGGGGTGTCTGCGGGGTCGGCCAGAGCGCGAAATCCGGCGACCTGACCAAGATCGGGCAGTTCGGCATCGGATTCAAATCGGTGTACGCCTACACCAGGACCCCGCGCGTGCACAGCGGCGGCGAGCATTTCCGTATCGACATGTACGTCCGGCCCTCCGCCGTTGACCCGCCCGGCGAAGGCGGCGAGGACGGCGGGCGCACCCTGTTCGTCTTTCCCTTCGATCACGGCACCGTCTCCGCCGCGGTCGCCGTGCGGGAGATAGCCGCGGCCCTGACCACCATCGAGCCGGGCACGCTGCTGTTCCTCACCAGCATCAGGCGGCTGAGCGTCGGCGGCGCCGGGGTCACCCGTTCGGTCATCGAGCGCACCACTCGCCCTCGCACGGCCACTAGCCGCCACGTCACCCTGTCCACTGACCGCACCCTGTCCACCGGCCGCACCCCGACCACCGGCCGCGGCCGGCGCGGCGAGGAGTGGATCGTCTGGCAGCGGGCCGTTCCGGGCCTCGGCCAGGCCGCCCACGAGGCCGGGACCGTTCATGAGGCCGAGGGTGCCCCCGAGACCGCGAGTGCGCACGGGGCCGGGGTAGCTCATGAGGCCGAGGCTGGCCATGAGATCAGGGTTGCGCCCCGAGACCGGGGCCAGACCCCAGGGCCGAGACCGGGGCCGGCCGCGGGCCGGGAACCGGCCTGCGGGTCGAGATCGCCTTCCGGGCCGGCCCCGTGCGCGGCCGGAGCCGCATCGAAGGGACCGCCCCGTCCCCGCTGACGGTCTTCTTTCCCACGGAGAAGGAGACCTTCCTCGGCTTCCTGGTGCAGGGCCCGTACCGGACGACGCCCGCCCGCGACAACGTTCCCGAACACGACCCGTCGAACCAGGCCCTGGTACGCGAGACCGCCGCGCTGCTCGCCGGGGTGCTGCGCGAACTGCGCGCCGACGGGCTGCTCACGGTCGAGGTCCTGACGGCGCTCCCGCTGGAGGCCGGGCACTTCCCGCCGGGGTCGATGTTCCGCCCGCTCTTCGAGACGGTGCGCGACGTGCTGGCCCGCGAGGAGGTGATCCCCGCGGCCGGCGGCTACCACCGCGCGGACGACGTGCGGCTGGCCTCCGATGCCGAACTGCACGAGCTGCTGAGCCCCGATCAGCTTGGCGCGCTGCTCGGCGCCGCCCATCCGCTCTTCTTCGCGGACCCGGCCATCACCGAGCACCTTACGCCCGTCCTCTGGCATTACCTGCGCACCGAGACCGGGCTGGCGGTGATCACGCCGGAGGACGTGGTGACCAGCGCCACCAGCGAGTTCCTGGCCGCGCAGCCGGACGAGTGGATCACCCGCCTGTACGCGTTTCTTTACCTGTTCGCCTCGCTGTGGAGGGCGCCCAGGTTCCCCGGCGAAGAGCCAGGCCCGGCCCGGACCCGGCCGGTCATCCGGCTCGAGGATGGCCGTCAGGTCGCGCCGTTCGACGCCGATGATCACCCCGCCGTCTACCTGCCGGGGGCGGGCGGCTCCGGTTTGCCATGCGTCCGGCGGGCCATCGCGGCCGCGCCCGAGGCTCAGCCCTTCCTGGACGCCCTGAACCTCGCCGAGCCGGACGCCGTGGCCGAGGTGCTGGAGATCGTCCTGCCCCGGTACGGCCGGCTGGACGTCGCGACCCTGGACCCGGCGCAGCACGACGCGGATCTTGAGTGCATCGCCCGGGCGCTGGACGACGCCGGGCCAGGCCGCCGGGAGCGGCTGCTGGACCGGGTGCACCGGACCGCGTTCCTGATCGGGGAGAACGCCGCCACCGGCGACCAGCGCCTGATGCCGCCGCCGGCGCTGTACCAGCGCGCCAAGGATCTGGACCTCTACTTCGACGGGAACCCGGACGTCTGGTTCGCCGGCGACGCCTATGGCCCGTGGCTGGCCCAGTTGCGCGCGATGGGCGTGCGCGATGCCGTCGAGGTGCGGGCCCGGCCTCCCGGCCCGCTCGGGTACGTCGTGCTCGTGGACGAGTTCGCCCGTCAGGAACGCGGCATCGACGGATTCGATCCGGCGGCGGACATCGACGGCCTGGACTTCGCGCTGGGCCATCCCAGCCCGGCTCGTTCCGAATACGTCTGGAACGCGCTGCTCGGCCCGAACCGCGGGCTGGTCGCCGGGGTGGTCGAGCAGGCGATCCGCCCGTCCTACGCGGACTCCAGCCTGGCCACCGTCCCGTCGGCGATCGGCGCCGCCGCCGCGCGTGCCGCGTGGCTGCCCGGCCCGGACGGCGCGTTCCGCAGCCCGGCCGACCTTTCCCTCGATGACCTGCCGCCGACCTACGCCCGGGACGAGACGCTGGCCCACGCGCTGGGCATGGCCCAGCCCGTCGTGGCCGAAGCGGCCCGCCAGCTCGGCATCCCCGCGGCGATCCTGCGCGGCCTCAGCGCGCACCCCGACCTGGTCGCCCTGGTCGAGCGGGAGCTCAGGGCCCGGGATGCGGGCGGCCAGGCCGGCTGAGGAAGCCGGCGCCCAGCTGGCGCCATCCCGGCGCGTTACCGGCCGGCGAAAAATCCCCGGATGTCCGCGACCAGCACGCCGGTCGCCTCGTGCGCCGCATAGTGGCCGGCCGTGTCATCCGGCAGGCCCGCCGCGGCCAGCGAGCCGTAGGAGTGCCAGCTCACGATGTTCCGGTGGTCACGTTCGGCGAACCGGCGGATCGACTGGAAATCGCCCGCGAACATGGCCAGCGCCGTCGGGGTGGTGGTGGGCGCGGACGGTCGGCCGGTGGCGTGCGCGTCCTCGTAGTAGAAGCGGATCGCCGAGCCCGCGGTGCCGGTCAGCCAGTAGGTGGCCACGTTGGCGATGACGAACTCATCGTCGATGGACTCGGGGAACAGCTGCGCGTTCCAGGCCAGCAGGCCCACCGGTGAGTCGGCGAGTCCGTACGCCAGCGTCTGCGGCTGCTGGCTGTGCACCACGTTGAAAGAGAACTTGTTGTCGTAGAACCACTGCAGCACCGTGAGGGCGGCCTGGTCCTCCTCGGTCAGCCCCTCGAACTCGGCCGGATCCCCGCTCGGGAAACTGAACAGCTGCGTGACGTGTACCCCGATGACGTGCTCCGGGGCGGCCCGGCCGATCTCCGGCGAGATCATCGAGCCCGCATCGTTGCCGGCCGCACCGTAACGGTCATAGCCGAGGCGCTCCATCAGCTGCGCCCACGCCCGGGCGGTCCGGACGGTGCCCCATCCCCGGCCGGTGGCGGGCCCGGAGAACCCGAAACCCGGCAACGAGGGAATGACCAGGTGAAACGCGGGGTCGTCCGGGGCGGCGGGCTCGGTCAACGGGCCGATCACGTCCAGGTACTCGGCCACCGAACCCGGCCACCCGTGGGTCAGGATCAGCGGGATCGCGTCCTCGCGGCTCGACCTGATGTGCAGGAAGTGGATCGTCGCCCCGTCGATCTCGGTGACGAACTGCGGGTACTGGTTCAGCCGGGCCTCGTAGGCGCGCCAGTCGAAGGATTCCCGCCAGTAGCTGACCAGGCGGGCGACCCGTGATTCCGGCACGCCGTAGTCGCAGCCGGCTCCCGCTGCCTCGCCGGGCCAGATGACGCGCGCGAGCCGCTCATTCAGATCGTCGAGGGCCGGCTGGGGGATGGCGACGTGATAGGGGCGGATGTCGGCGTTCATGGCGACACTCCTCACTCGGGCGTCCCAGCGGGGCGCCACTTCCTCTGTCGTTCCGTCCCGTAATTCAGAACGGATCATTCCGTTCCAATAATTCTAACAGAGCGGAACGATCCGTTCCAGTGTTAATCTGGGCCCATGCCTCCACGCGCATCCGGGACCAGTCCGCCGGCGCCAGGGACCGGGGTTACTCCATCGGCGTCAGCGACCGGGACCGCTCCGCCGGCGCCAGCGACCGGGGATTCCCCGCTGGCGGGACGGCGCCGTCAGGCCGCGCGCAACGACACCGCGATCCTGGAAGCGGCCCGCGCCGTCTTCCTGGCCGACCCGAAGGCTCCGGTGTCGGCGGTCGCCGCGGCGGCGGGCGTGGGGATCAGCGCGCTGTACCGGCGTTACCCGGGCAAGGAGGACCTGCTCCGCACGCTGTGCCACGACGGCCTGCTGACCTACATCGCCGAGGCAGAAGCCGCCGGCGCGGAGCCGGATGACTGGACCGCGTTCGCGCGGTTCGTCCGGCGGATCGTCGACGCGGACGTGCACTCGCTGACCGTGCACCTGGCCGGCACGTTCACCCCCACCGAGGAGATGAACGCGGACGCGGTCCGGTCCGGCGTGCTCACCGACCGGCTCTTCAGCCGGGCCCGGCGCAGCGGCCGCCTGCGCGCTGCCGTGGTCGCCGACGACCTCACCTTTCTGCTGGAAGGCGCGGCCGCCATCCGGCTGCCCAGTGCGATCCGGACGGCCGAGCTGCGCCGCCGCTACGTCACGCTCTTCCTGGACGCGCTGTCCAGCCCGGAACCGTCCGTGCTGCCCGGTCCGGCGCCCGCCCCCGGTGAGCTCAACTGGCGGTGGCAGGCCGGCCCTGACCGCTGGCCGGCCGCTGACCTCCGGTCCGGCGGCCTGCTCCCGGGGCGTCAAATCGTTCGCGCGTGCCGTGCCGGGAGTTCATCCTGGTGCCATGAGCGCGTACGTCCTGATTCCCGGCGCGGGCGGGGCCGCCTGGTACTGGCACCGGGTCATCCCGCTGCTCCAGGCGGCGGGCCACGAGGCGATCGCCGTTCAGCTGCCGGGTCCCGATCCCCGCGCTGGCCTGCCCGAATACGCCGACCTGATCGTCTCGGCCATTGACGGCCGGGACGATGTGGTGCTGGTCGCCGCGTCGATCGGCGGCTTTACCGCTCCACTCGTCGCCGAGAAGGTTCCGATCCGTTCCCTCGTCCTGGTCAATGCGATGATCCCGGTGCCCGGCGAGACGCCCGGCGCCTGGTGGGGCAACACCGGCTCGGAGCAGGCCCGTGACGCCGCGGCCAGGGAAGGCGGCTACGGCACGGATTTCGACCTGTCCGTCTACTTCCTGCACGACGTACCGCCCGAGGTCCTTGCCTCCGGTGAGGATCAGCAGTTTCCCGAGGCCGATGCGGTCTTCGGATCCGTCTGTGACTTCTCGTCGTGGCCCGATGTGCCGATCCGGGTCGCGGTGGGCGCCGGCGACCGCTTCTTCCCTGCCTCCTTCCAGCAGCGGGTGGCGCGGGAGCGGCTGGGGATCGAGGCAGACGTGCTGCCCGGCGGTCACCTGATCGCTCTCGCGCAGCCGGCGCCGCTGGCCGGCTACCTGCTGGACAGCTGACCCTCTGCGGCGACGCCCTTGCCCTCCTATCGAAATCTTGTGCAGGTTATGCGGGTTATTGGCTGCAGCGGCCGGCCCGGGCCGGTTCCGGTTCCGGCGGCGGGGCGGGGCGGGGGACGGGCGGGAAGGTGTAATTCCAGTCGCCGTGGAAGCTGTGGCGGGTTAAGGCGCGGTCTTCGATGTCTTTCAGCTGCTCGTCGCTGATCTGGGTGCCCGTGGGGTAGCGGTTCTGGTCCAGGACGGCGGTGACGGCCAGCCCGGTGGCGGTGGTGACCGCGCTGATGGTGTTGATGATGACGTCGTAGCTGGTCAGCGGGCGACCCCGCCAGCCGAGGGTGATCTGGGAGAACAGCCGGTGCTCGATCTGGTTCCACTTGGAGGTGCCTGGCGGGAAGTGGCAGCAGGTGATCTCCAGCCCGGTCTCCTGCGCGAGCCCCGCCATCCCGGCCTTCCAGGCCCGGTTACGCCACCCGTTGGCCCCGCCGGCGTCACAGGTGACCAGCAGCCGCCCCGCACCCGGGTAGGCGTCCCTGCCGATCATGTTCCACCAGCGGCGGACCGACGCCACCGCGAGCGCGGCGGTGTTATGGCCGGTGCCCACGTTCACGAACCCGGCGTTCGCGCCCACGTCGTAGATCCCGTACGGGATCGCGTGCCCGCCGTCCCTGTCCGGGAAGTCATGGCTGCGGACCTGCACCGGATCCCGTTCCGGCCGCCATTCCCGCCCGGCCTGCGCGTACTCGCCGACCTGTTCCTTCTTCTTGGCGTCCACGCTGATCACCGGCTGCCCGGCAGCCAGGTGCTGTCTGGCCTGCGCGGCGATGTACCGGAACTGCGCATCCCGGTCCGGGTGCCGCGTCCCCTCCGTCACCCGGGCCGCAGCCTGCGTGGAAAACCCCTGCCCGTGCAGCAGCCGCCAGCACGTCTGCGGGCTGCACCGGTGCCCCTGCGCGGTCAGCGCTCCCGCCAGGTGCTGCACGCTCTTCGTCGTCCAGGTCAGCGGCGACCCCGGATCGCCCCGGGTGGAGTCCTCCACCAGCGCCAGCAGCGCCGGCACTAGCCCCGGGTCAGTCTCGGCCAGCTTCTTGCGGCCCCCGCCCGGCCGCCGCACCCGCCCCTCCGGCGCCACCTGCCCGGACCCCAGCTCCGCCGCCCCGTCCGCGACCGTCTGCCAGGACGCCCCGGTCAGCTTCGCCACCGCCGTGACCCCGCCCTCGCCCGCCGCCCGCGCCACCGCCCCCAGCGCCAGCCGCCGGGCCTTCTCATCGAGCACCGGCAGCAGCAGCTCCAGTTGCGGCCCCATCAGCCCCACAAGCTCCGTATCCGCGCCCATACCAGAATCCTGTCACGAGACACACCGGAAACTCAGGTTACTTTGGAACGATTAATAGCAGCAGAAACTGCACAAGTTCGGGGCTGTGGCCGTCTTTGCTGCGTGCCGTCAGCTCGCCGCGGACTCGTCATGCCGCTCCGGCGATGCCCGGCAGCCACCGGACGAGCGCGGCCATGGCGCCCGCGGCAGGGGTGGCCGGATCGGTTGCCCCGTCAGCGGCCCACGCCAGGTGACCGTCCGGGCGGATCAGGGCGGACCGCACCGTGTCCCACGGCGGCTGTGCCGCGGTGAAGCCGGCGTCCGTCACGGTCAGCGTGCTCACCGTCCTCGCGCCGGTCTTGTCCGCCAGGACGCCGGGAGCCACCCCGGTCAGGCAGAACAGGCCCCGCCGCAGCAGCCCGAAGACGCTGGACCCGTCCTCCAGCCTCAGGTTCGGGACCCGCCGTCCCACCAGCGGATGATCGCCGGGCTTCGGCTGATACGCGACGTCGACGCCGGCAGCGGCGACCGCGAGCCGCGTGTTCAGTTCCCGGCTTGTGGCCAGGGCGTCGGACAGCATGGCTCTCAGCGCGTGACCCTCGCGGCCGGTGGCGGCGACGATGCCGGTCTGGGCGAGAGTGTCGTCGATGACCGCGCGGCCAGCGGGTGCCCGTTCCTCGTCGTAGCTGTCGAGCATCCGCGGCGGTGCGGCGCCCCGGGCCACGGCGGCCAGTTTCCACCCCAGGTTCATCGCGTCCTGCAAGCCCAGGTTGAGTCCCTGCCCGCCCATCGGGAAGTGGACGTGCGCGGCGTCCCCGGCCAGCACCACCCGGCCCTGCCGGTAGCGGTCGGCCTGGAAGGTCGAGCTGCCCACCCGGGTCAGCCAGCTCGGGTCGCGCATCCCGTAGTCCCGGCCGGTAAGCCGGCGGATGGTGGCCCGGTACTCCTCGAAGCTCAGCACGGCGTCGCGGGGCGTCGTCATGCTGGCATGCTCGATGCCGATGAACCGGTGCCGGGTGCTGTCGATGCGCACCCCGAGAAACGACCCGGCCTCGGTCTCCATGGTCATCGCCGGCGGCACGTCGGCGTCCGACACCCGGACATCGCCGATCACGCAGGTGATCGTGTCGTCGGTGCCGGTGTACCCGATGCCGCTGGCCGCACGCACCACGCTGTGCCGGCCGTCGCAGCCGGCCAGGTACCGGCCGGTGAACGCACGCTCGCCGTCCGGGCCGGTCGCGGTCACCCGGACACCCTCGTCCGAGATGGCGATGCCGGTGACGTCCACGCCGCGCAGCACCCGCGCGCCCGTCCCGATCGCGTGCCGCTCAAGCAGCTCTTCCGTGCGGACCTGGGGGGTGAAGAGCACGAACGGGAAATCAGAGTCCAGCCCGGTGAGGTCCAGCCGGCTCGACAGCATGGCGTAATGCGTGGTGGGTATCCGGACGCCCTCGTCGAGCCAGGCAGCCGCCAGGCCACGCGAGGCAAAGACCTCCAGGGTCCTCGCGTGCAGGGTGAACGCGCGGGAGTGGGCCGACCGGCGGCGCCGCCTTTCCAGCACGGTGACCGTCGCGCCGCCGAGCCGGAGTTCAGCCGCTAGCCACAAGCCGACCGGGCCGGCCCCGACGACGATGACATCCGCATCCAGATCGCTGTCCCCACCGGGCATGCGTGCTACCTGGCGCCGTTTCCCGGCGCACGGCTGCCCGTGGCGGCCAGGGCTCCGTGGGGCGGGCAGAGCATCATCGCCGCCACCACGGTGGTCGCGGCAAGGTCAGGACCGGCGCTTCCGGGAACGCGGAGATTTAATTCGGAATGCACGCTGACCATTGTGGCGGTAAATACCCGGAAGTGCACAAATATCGTGACTCGTGGCGTGGCCGGTCTTCCCGGCCGCCGCAAAGCGCCTACGGGCAGACTTTTCGTCACATACTGCCCAAAACTCTGCCCGTAACCAGGGGGTGAGCGCGGCGACCGCGTCAGCGCCGGGGTGCCGGGTCGGCGCGGTGACCGGGGCTGCTCCCGAGGTAACGGGGGGTGAGTTTGGAGGTGACCGGGGGCCAGCGCGGAGGTGACGGGGGGCCAGCGCGGAGGTGACGGGGGCCGGGTGCGGGGTGACCAGAGGTCGGGGCGCGGTGACCAGAGGTCGGGGCGGGGGGTGACCAGAGGTCGGGCCGGGGTGACAGGAACCAGCGCCGAGCTCACCGGGGTGAGCACCTGAGCCGCGCTGCGTGATGGAAACCTGGCCATGGGATGTAAGGGCTCATGCGCACCGAAGGCGGTCAGGCGCCGAACCAGCCGGAGACATCAAGCCGGAAACTGCCTGAGGGAGCCATTCTGCGCAGGTCCGTTTCCAGGTCCCGCAGGCGATCGGCGCCCAGGGCGGCAGCCCAGCGCGCCCGGAGGTCATCGAAGATCATGGCGGACAGCCGGAGAGCCTCGATTCCGCGTGGGGTGAGGCGGACAAGCTTCCGCCTGCCGTCGGCGGCGTCGGGGACGCGTTCGGCGTAGCCCAGCTCCTCCAGGTGGTCGACGGTTTTCCCGGCGGCCTGCTTGGAAACGCCCAGCCGGCGGCCCACCTCGCTGGCGGTGGCACCATCCAGGCCGATCGCCTGCATGGTGAAGCCGTACGCGGGGCGCATGTTCGGGTGGCCGTACCGAGCCAGTTCGCTGTGCAGCTGGTCGATCAGCGCCCGGAACCCGGCCAGCAGCAGGAGGGGCAGCTCGAACCCGGGGGCGTCCGCCGCCCCTGGCGGCTCAGGCATTGCCAAACTCGACAACCGGACTTACTATTTGGTCAACCATGTTGTCGATTATACCGGCCGGCGTCGGTCGCTGGCCGGGGCTCCATCGAGTGAAGCGACCGAAGCAGCGAAGCTGACCAAGGAGGTCCCCTCATGCCCGCTGATCTCTTTCCAGAACACGCCCTCGAGTCTCTCTTCCCGGATCACACCTTCGAGTCCGCCCCGGGCGCTTCTGCGCGGGCCATGCGCGCTACCGCTGCTCACCTCGGCTACCTCCCGGCGGCGATGGCGCGGCTGGCGTCCTCACCTCAGCTGCTGGACGGCTTCCTCAAGGCCAGCGCGCTGTTCGAGGCCACAAGCCTGGACCCGGTCGCCCGTGAGGTGGTCATCCTGACCATCGCGGTCAGGAACCGATGCCACGTCTGCGTGGCCATGCATACGGCGAGACTGGCCGCGCTCGGGCCGGCCCCGATCTGACCGAAGCCCTGCGCGGCGGGAAGGCCCTGGCCGATGAGCGGCTGGCCGCGGTGCAGGCGTTCACGCTCGACGTGATCGCTACCGCCGGAGCCGTGGGCGACGCCCAGCTGCGGGCGTTCCTGGACCGCGGGTACACCGCACAGAATGCCCTGGAGATCGTCCTCGGTGTCGGTACCTACACGATGTCGACGCTGGCCAACCGGATGACCCGGGCTCCGCTCGATGATCAGCTGAGCCAGTTCGCCTGGGATGGCTGATAAGGACAAGGACAGGACGGTCAGCGTCGGGTCCGGGCGATCAGGTCATCGGCGGCCATGGTGTTGATCACCCGGTCCGGTGCGATGCCGGCCGCTTCCGCCCGCGCGCAACCGCTGCCGATCCAGTCGAGCTGCCCGGGAGCGTGCGCGTCGGTATCGATGGAGAACACGCATCCGATGTCCACGGCCAGCGTGAGCAGGGCGTCGGGCGGATCCTGGCGTTCCGGGCGGCAGTTGATCTCGACCGCGGTGCCGTTCTCCCGGCAGGCCGTGAATACGGCCTCGGCGTCGAACTGCGACGGTGGCCGGCCGCGTCCGGTGATCAGCCGCCCGGTGCAGTGACCGAGGATGTCGACGAGCGGGTTGCGCACGGCCGCCAGCATTCGCCTGGTCATCGGGGCGGCGTCCATCCGCAGCTTCGAGTGCACGCTGGCCACCACGACGTCCAGCCGGGCCAGCAGATCGTCGCGCTGATCGAGTGATCCATCTTCGAGGATGTCCACCTCGATCCCGGTCAGGATGCGGAACGGCGCCAGCTCGGCGTTCAGCCTGTCGATGAGGTCGAGTTGCGTCAGCAGCCGTTCCGCGGACAGCCCGCGAGCCACCGTGAGCCGGGGCGAGTGGTCGGTCAGCGCGACCCAGCTGTGCCCCAGATCGCGGGCCGCCTCGGCCATCTCCCGTGGCGGGCTGCCGCCGTCGGACCAGTCCGAGTGGGTGTGGCCGTCGCCACGCAGTTCCGCCCGCAGGCTTGTCTGGGGCGCCGGAACGGCGTCCGCGAGCACGCCGGCCAGGTACGCGGGCTGCTGGCCGCCGGCCGCCTGCTCGATGACCTCGGCGGTCGTGGCGCCGATCCCGGGCAGAGCGCGCAGCGTGCCCTGGCCGATCCGCTGTGCGAGCTCGCCGGGCGGAAGCTCGTCCACGACCTGCGCGGCCCGCCGGAAAGCCCGGACACGGTAGGTCGGCGCGCCCGCCCGCTCGAGCTGGAACGCGATCTGCCGCAACGCCTGTGCTGGCTCCACCTGTCCTGTCTTACCTCAGCCGCCCGGGTCGGTGCGCGGGCCTGCCCCCACCTGCGCCGCACCGCGAGCTGCTCTTACTCCAGCCCGTGTTACCCCTGTGCTCCGCGCGTGAGCTGCGACAGACTATGGCTCATGAGAGCAGAAGGCGCCTTCAGCCTGGACCGCTTCGACGACGAGGCACCGTACGACGACCGGGACGGGGTGAAGCTCGCGCGCGCGCATATCAGCAAGACCTTCCGCGGCAACCTGGTCGGCACGAGCGAGACCGACATCATCGCCGTCTCCACCGGGAACCCGGCGGCGTACGTCGGCGTCGAACGTTTCGAGGGCACGCTGCACGGGCAAAAAGGCGGCTTCGTGCTGCAGCACAACGCCGGCGGCGATGCCGGTGTCCCCTGGATGACCTGGAAAATCGTTCAGGCGACCGGGACCGGTGAACTGTCGGGAATCCGCGGCGAGGGCCAGATCACCGTCGGCCCGGACGGCGGCCACGCCTATACCCTCGATTACGAACTCTGATGCCGTCCCGCTGACGCAGAGCGCGAGACGAAGGCCGCGGATGACAGATAGTGCTCCGGATGCCCTGCTCGCCGCGGTCGTGGCCGAAGCCGGGCTGATCAGCACCCATGTTGTGCGTCACGCTGGCAAGTCGCTGCTGGTCGCGGGCGAGATGGACGGCGAATTGGTCATCGCCAAACTCCTGATCACCGGCGACCCGTTCTGGGTTGCGAAGTGGCGGCACGAGATCGATATCTACCGTTCCTTCGCCCGGGAGCGGCCGCCGATCCGGATTCCCGAGCTGAAGTGGACGAACGGCGAGACCGCGCTGATCTTGGAACGTATCGCGGCGCACCCGGCCGACGAAGGCCGCTATCTGTCACGTGCCCTCGATCCGGGTGACATCTCGGCGGTCATCGCCACCGTGCAGGCGATCAGCACCTGGCAGCCGGCGTTGGCGGGTTCGCCTGCGCTGCGCGCGATGGTCAACTACGAGAAACGGATCGAGCGCTACTGTCGCCGCGGTTTCTTCACCGACGCCGACCAGGAGGCGCTGACGCGGCTGCTGGCCCGCTGCGGGAAACGGCGCGAGTTCGGCCACGGCGACCTGCTGCCCGCCAATGTGCTGCTCGGCCCCGGCCACGGATGCACGCTGGTTGACTGGGAGTTCGGCGGCCAGTACCTGGCCGGCTACGACCTGGCCACGTTGTACGTGCTGTTCGGGGACGCGGCCCCCGAAATGCGGCACCGCATCGATGCGGCCGTGGCGTCGGCCGGGACGGGCGCGGAGTTCTCCGTGAACCTCGCCTGCATTCTGGTCAGGGAACTGCGGATCCACCAGGAGCTGGACGGCGCCGACACGGCGCGGAGCCGGCTGCCTGGCCTCGAGGCGGCGTGGGCCCAGGGGCGCCGCCGGCTGCACACCTCGGCGGGCTAGCGCTTCCTGGGCGGGCTAGCGCTTCCTGGCCGGGCTAGCGCCTACTCGGCGGGCTAGCGCTTCCTGGCCGGGCCAGCGCTTCCTCGGTGGCCCAGCCCCTCCTCGGTGGGCTGGGCACCCTCATGGCGGAAACGCTGGCCGGCGACCTCCGCGCCGCGTCGCGGAAACGCCGGCCGGCAAGCCCCCACGTCGCGCCCGTGGAAGCGCGGCCGGTCTACGGTGCCCGGGGCGAAAGATCGGGCAATTTGTGCCCGGCTGAGCCGTAACGACCGGGCCACAGTCGTGTGTCGGTTCTCGTCAGGCCGCCAGCCCGCCGGTAGCGTGTCGGGCGGCATAACACCTGGCTCGGTCTCTCGCGGGGGATTGTCATACAGGGCACCGAACGGAGCTGCCATCGTGTCTCACGGACGCCGCTTGATTGCCCAGGCTGGCGGTAGCCGCGGGCGTCCCGCAGACCGCGGCCGTTCCGCGGTCCGGGGGCGGCGGCGTAGCGGGATGATCCTCGCGGCCCTGTCCATCGCCGCCTTGGGGGTGACCGCGTGCTCGGCCACCCGGCCAGCCACGGCCTCGGCGGCGCCTTCCGGACCCGGCTCATCCCAGGATTCGCTGGCGGCCCGCACGCGGCTCCCGTCCTCGGCGGCGGTCGTGCTCACCAGCACGCCGCCCGACGAACTAACCGTGGGCATCGCCCAGCAGCTGTTCCGGTCTGCTCCGGTCGTCGTGGTCAGCACCGAGGACCCGGGCGCGGTGACGGCGGCGGCCGGTGACGCGCGGCGGGCGGCCGCGCCGTTGCTACTGACCGCGCCGTTCCCGGCGGGCGCTTCGGCCGGCACCTCGGCCGGTACCCCGGCGGGTGGTGCCCCGGCGCCCGCCACCCCCCCGGCGCGCCGGAACACCGCTCCGCCGCCAGGTCCGGCCACGCAACGGGCGGCCGCCCCATCCCCGCGGCCCGCCCTGCCCCAGAACCCCCGGCCTGCGCCGGCCGCTGTTCCTGCGCCCGCCGCCGCCCCGGCGCCGGCGGACGGATCTGCGCCGGCCACATCGCCGGCCGCATCGGCGTCCGCCGCGGGGCCGGACATGACGTCTGCCTCGGCGCCGGACGCGGGGCCGGACACGGCCAGCGGATCGGCGCCACCCACCCCGCCACCACCGCCGGATGCGGTGCCTCCCGGCGTGATCACGGCCGCCCTGCGGGCCGAGATCAGGGACCTGCACCCCCGCGACGTGCTCGTGGTCGGGCTCGCCCCGGCCGTCCTGGCGGCGAAACTGCCCGGCATTCACGTGACCGGTGCGCCCGGTACGCTGCCCGCGATGAAGGCGCCGCCACCGCTCGGCCACGTCGCGGTCCTCACGGCGGCCGGTGATTCCGCCGCGGCGCTCGCCGTGGCCGCCACGGCGCAGGTGGCGGGGGCGGCCGTGGTGCCGGTGCACGGCGGCGACCCGCGGGCCGACCCGGCCGCGATCACCGCGCTCGCGGCGGCGAAACCGGTCCGGGTGGTGGCGGCCGGTGCCGGTTTCGGGCCGCCCAGCACGCTCGCCTACCGGGTAACGGTCGCCGCCACCGGCGTGCAGCTTCCCGGCGGCGGCCAGCTCGTGTTCCCCGGTCACCGGCTGGTCGCCCTGTACGGCAACCCGGAGTCTCCCGCCCTCGGCGTGCTCGGCCAGCAGGATCTCCCGGCCACCATCGCCCGGGCCCGGCAGATGGCCGTCCCCTACCGGGCGCTCAGCAGCGTTCCCGTGGTGCCGGCCTTCGAGATCATCGCCACGGTGGCGCTGGGCTCTCCCGGGCCGCAAGGCACCTACTCGGCGGTGTCCAGCCTGGCGTCGCTGCGCCCGTGGGTGCAGCAGGCGACCGCGGCCGGCTACTACGTCATCCTGGACCTGCAGCCGGGCCGGGCCAACCTCCTCGATCAGGCCAAGATGTACGAGCCGCTGCTGGCGATGCCCAACGTCGGGCTGGCCCTCGATGCGGAGTGGAAGCTGCAGCCCGGCCAGCTGCCGTTGCACCAGATCGGCAGCGTCAGCATCACCGAGGTCAACAGCGTGGTGAGCTGGCTGGCGGGCCTGACCGCCGAGCTGCACCTGCCGCAGAAGGTGCTGGTCCTGCACCAGTTCCAGCTGTCGATGATCCAGCACGAGCAGGAACTCGATACCGCCAGCGATGACCTGGCCATCGTCATGCACATGGACGGCCAGGGCACGCAGGGCGTGAAGCAGGACACCTGGAACGCGATCACCGGGGCCGCACCGCACGGGGTGTTCTTCGGCTGGAAGAACTTCCTCGTCAAGGACCACCCGATGCTGAGCCCGCAGGACACGATGACGAAGGTCCCGGCGCCGGTGATGATCTCCTACCAGTAGGAGATCATCACCGGTGGCCCACTCGTCAGCCCGGCTACGGGACCACGGTGAAGGGCTGCATCATGTCGTTGTCCTCGTGTTCCACGATGTGGCAGTGGTACACGTAGGTCTGCGGCGCGGTCACCTCGCTCGGCAGCTCGATCTTCGCCCGGACCGTGGTGAAGTAACCGGGATTGACCTTGGTGGTGTCCTTGAAGCCGCGCTCATCCGGGGTGGGGGGCTCCATCGGCCCGGTCGCCCACGGCGTCGGATCGATCCCGCCGGGCACACCGCTGCCGGTGGCGTTCGCCGTTTCGTACGCTTCGACGTCGAACGGGGTCCAGCCGATCACCTGGTGGTTGAACAGGTGGGTGTGCATCGGGTGGGTGTCGGTGGTGGTGTTGACGAACACCCAGTCCTCGACCGTGCCCACCCGTGGCTTCTCCACCGAGTCCCCGAAGTGCGAGCCGTTCAGGTTCAGGTACCAGCCGCTCTCGCCCGGGTCGATCTCGTTCAGAGATATGTAACGGGTGTGGTCAGCCTTCCTTAGCTGCGCGGCCCGCCCGCCGCGCAGCCGGGCGGGGATCCGGCGGGGGCCACGCTCGGTAACCTTCCGGCCGACCCGGATCTGCAGCACCGGCGCGAGCGGCGGCGCCGGGGTCGAGACCGGCGCGGCTGGCACGGCGTTGACCAGGTGGAGGGTGTGCCCGGCCAGCCCGCGGAAGTCGACGATCAGGTCGGCCCGTTCGGCCGGGCTCAGCACCACCTCGTCCAGCGGAACGGGCCGGTCCCACATGCCGCCTTCTGCGCCGATCTGCCAGATGCCCGCCCCGGCGATCCCCAGGCTCATGATCCGGGCGTTGCAGCCGTTCAGGATGCGGATCCGGTACAGCCGCGGCTCGACATCCAGATAGGGCCAGACCTTTCCGTTGACCAGCATGGTGTCGCCGAAGTACTCGCCGATCCAGGTGACGCCGGGAATGTCGCTGACCGGGTAAAGCAGCGTGCCGTCCGCGTTGAGCTGGCGATCCTGGATGACCAGCGGGATCTCGTACGCGCCGCCCGGGATCCCGACCGGGTTGGGCTCCTCGCCGGTGTCGTATTCGTCCCGCAGGATGTACGCCCCGGCCAGCCCGGCGAACACGTTCAGCCGCGTCGCGCCCATCGCGTGGTCGTGGAACCACATCGTGCGGGCCGACTGCTGCGGTGCCTGGTTCGGGTAGGTCACCGTCTGCGTTTGCCCGGGTCCGAAGCCGTCCGGGGTGGTGCTCGGGTTGCCGTCGTCGGCCGCCGCGACGAAGGCGCCGTGCAGGTGCGTCAGGAACCGCACCTTGTTCCCCAGCGGGGTCAGCCGGGTATCGACCGGTATCCAGGACGGGTACGTGCCGGGCAGGTGGTGGGTGTAGCTCACCGTGATCGGGGTGCCGGTCGTGGCGGCGATCGCCATCCCGAACGAACCCGCCTGCCCCGCCAGCCCGGAGCCGTCGTCGTACGCCCACACCGGGGTCGCGGGCAGATCGGGATGCAGGTGACGGCGGATCTCCCGCAGTGAGAAGGCATACCTGTCCGGCGCGACCTGCGACGCCACCACGATGCCGTTGCCCGGCAGCGGGACCGGCTGCACGTACTTCCGCAGCCCGGGCCCGACCGGGGCCGCCGGCCCCGATACCGCCGTGCGCGCCGCCCGGGCCGCTCCCGCGTGGCCGGTCCTTCCGCCCAGGCGGGCCACCGAAGCCGCGCCGATCGCTCCGACGCCGTACTGAAGGAAACGTCTGCGGCTGGTATTCGTCATGAAATCCCACCTCCGGATGGACAGCGGCAGCCACCTCTGTGGCGTCATCAGATGTTCTGTGCAGCCTCTGACGGAGTGACCAACGACAGGAAACGTGAGGACAAGAGTCCCTTTGCAGTTATCTGGCCGCCGCCGCCGCGCCGGGCTGAGGCCTGGACCACGGCCTTTGGCCGATCCGGCCGCAGACCGTTATCCGCGGTCTGCTGCCGGGCCGTTACAATACGTCCCGAAACCCACCATAGGCTTTCCTGCCGCCGGCCCGTTACCATGACGGGCCGGCGGCTTCTTTTGCTGTTAAGCCGTTGAAAGCTTCCCTGGCAGGGCATGGAAAGGGAGCATGGCGGTAACCCCCCGGGCAACGCTGCCCGCCACCACGCTGAAAGGAGGGCCACCATGCCGGATCCCGGCGTTCTGGGGATCGTGCTCGCCGGCGGCGCGGGTACGCGCCTCAGCCCGCTGACGGCCGACCGCGCCAAGCCGGCGGTCCCGTTCGGCGGTCTTTACCGGCTGATCGACTTCGCGCTGTCCAACCTGGTCAACGGCGGTATCCGGAAGATCTGTGTCCTCACTCAGTACAAGAGCCATAGCCTCGACCGGCACATCTCCACCACGTGGCGGATGAGCGCCCTGCTCGGCAACTACGTCACCCCGGTGCCGGCTCAGCAGCGGCTGGGCCCGCAGTGGTACACCGGCTCGGCGGACGCCATCTACCAGTCGATGAACCTCATCAACGACGAGCAGCCGGACCACGTCATCGTGTTCGGCGCCGACCATGTGTACCGGATGGACCCGTCGCACATGATCCAGCAGCACATCGAGCACGGGGCCGGGGTCACGGTGGCCTCGATCCCGGTGCCGCGCGAGGAGGCCACCGACTTCGGCGTGGTGGGCGTGGGCAAGGATGGCCGGACCGTGGAGGCGTTCCTGGAAAAGCCGGCCGAGCCGCCGGGCATCCCGGGCAGCCCGCACCTGTCGTACGCGTCGATGGGCAACTACGTATTCGACACGAACGTGCTCGTCGACGCGCTGCGCAAGGACGCGGCCGATGACTCCAGCCGTCACGACATGGGCGGCAATATTGTCCCGATGCTGGTGCACGACGGCTCCGCGCAGGCGTACGACTTCCTGAGCAACAAGATCCCGGGCGCGGCGCCCAGCGACGTGCCGTACTGGCGCGACGTTGGCACGCTCGACTCCTACTTCGACGCGCACATGGACCTGTGCGCCATCCAGCCGCTGTTCAACCTGTACAACGATCGCTGGCCGATCCTCACCTACGTGCCCTCCCTGCCTCCGGCCAAGTTCGTGCACGAGTCCGGTGACCGGGTGGGCCGTTCGGTCAACAGCCTGGTCAGCAACGGCGTGATCGTGTCCGGCGGCCTGGTGCGCGAATCTGTGCTGTCCCCGGGTGTCCGTATCAACAGCTGGGCCTCGGTGGAGCGCTCGGTCGTCCTGCACAACACCAGGATCGGCCGGCACGCCGTGGTGCGGAACGCGATCCTGGACAAGAACGTCGAGGTCCCCGAGGGCGTGATGGTGGGCGTGGACAAGGAGCACGACCGCGCGCGCGGCTTCGTCGTGTCGTCGGGCGGCGTCACGGTGGTCGGCAAGGGCCAGCCGGTGACGCCATGACGACCACCAGCCCTGGCCCGGATCCGGTCATGGCCCCGGTGACCGGGCCGGTCATGGCTCCGGCCGCGCAGCCCCGGCTGCGGGTGGCGTTGCTCACCCGCGAATACCCGCCCGAGGTATACGGCGGGGCGGGCGTGCACGTGACCTACCTGGCCCGCGGGCTGGTGGGCCTGGTCGATCTCACCGTGCACTGCCAGGGCAAAGACCGGCCCGACGCGGTCGCGCACCGGCCGTGGGATCTGCTCGCGGGCACGAATCAGGCCCTGCAGACGATCTCGGCCGACCTCTCCATGACGGCCGGCGCCGAGGGCGCGGACCTTGTGCACTCGCACACCTGGTACGCCAACCTCGGCGGCCATCTGGCGTCGCTGCTTTACGGCATCCCGCACGTGATGACCATGCACTCGCTGGAGCCGCTGCGGCCGTGGAAGGCCGAGCAGCTCGGCGGCGGGTACGCGTTGTCCTCGTGGTGTGAGCGGGTATCCGCCACCGCCGCGGCCGCCGTGATTGCGGTCTCCAACGGCATGCGCGCGGACATCCTCGCGGCGTACCCGGAGGTCGATCCCGGCCGGGTCCGGGTGATACGCAACGGCATCGATACGAGTGAATACGCGCCGGACCTGGCGGTTGATGTGGTGAAGCGGCACGGCATCGACCCGGCCCGGCCCTACGTGATCTTCGTGGGCCGGATCACCCGGCAGAAGGGCGTGCCGGTGCTGCTCCGCGCGGCGGCGCAGCTGGATCCGGCGGCGCAGCTCGTGCTGTGCGCCGGGCAGGCCGACACCCCGCAGCTGCTCCAGGAGGTGACCGTCCTGGTCGATGGGCTGCGCACCACCCGGTCCGGGGTGGTGTGGATCCCGGAGATGCTGCCCAAGCAGGACGTCATCCAGCTGCTGACGCACGCCACCGTGTTCGCCTGCCCGTCGCTGTACGAGCCGCTCGGGATCGTCAACCTGGAGGCCATGGCGTGCGGCACGGCCGTGGTCGGCTCCCGGGTCGGCGGTATCCCCGAGGTCGTCGCGGACGGCAGGACCGGCCTCCTGGTCCCGCCGGACGACCCCCCGGCGCTGGCCGCGGCGATGAACACGCTGGTGCGGGACCCCGGCATGGCCGAGGCGATGGGCCGGGCCGGCCGGGAACGCACCGTCGCCGAGTTCGGCTGGCGGGCGATCGCCGAGCAGACCGCCGCGCTCTACTCAGAACTGGCGTCCGCCTCCATCGGCTGACGATCGCCGGTGCCGTCGCCGGCTCCGTCATTGCCTCCGTCGCCGGCTCCGTCATTGGCTCCGTCGCCGGCTCCGTCATTGGCTTCGTGGGCGGCCGGGGCCCCGGCCGCCTGGTCCATCGGCTCGTTCGAGGGCGAGCTCGAGGTCCCAGTCCTGCTGCCCGGCGGACAGCTGGGGGTGCTGCTCGCTGGTTTCCGCGTCGACAAGGTAGGCCCCCAGTTTGTCTCATGCCGGTTGCGGTGCGCGTCAGTGGCATGCGCCACGATGGGAGCAGGTCGCCTGGTGGCTGGGGCGGCGGCGGGCCGGCGGGGGCTTGCGGGGCGGGCGGGAAGGAGACCGATGGGAACCGAGGTGCTGAGCCGTCGGGCGCTCAACCGTGCCTTGCTGGAGAGGCAGCGGCTGCTGCGCCGGCTCCCGGCCCGCCCCGCCGGGCCCGGCCAGGGCGCCCCGGCCGGGCCCAGCGACCGCAGCCCGGCCGGGCCCAGCGGCCAGGGCCACCCGGGGGCCGGCGCCGTGCTGGAGATGATCGAGCACCTGGCCGGCATGCAGGCGCAGGCGCCGTTCCCGCCCTACTACGGTCTGCTGGCCCGGCTCGACGGTTTCCGCGCGGCGGACCTGGCCGGGCTGCTGCTGAGCCGGGATGTGGTGCGGATCGCGCTGATGCGCGGCACGATCCACCTGGTCTCGGCGCGGGACTGCCTGCTGCTGCGGCCGCTCCTCCAGCCGGTCCTCGACCGCGCCCTGGCCACGACCTTCGGCCGTCAGCTGGCCGGGGCGGACGTGCCGTCGGTGGGGGAAGCCGGGCGGCTGCTGGCCGAGCGGCAGCCCAGGACGTTCGCCGAGCTGGGCAGCCTGCTGGGGGAGACGTGGCCGGACCATCCCCCGGCCGCCCTCGCGCAGGCGGTCCGGGCGGTGGTGCCCCTAGTCCAGGTGCCGCCGCGCGCCGTATGGGGCCACGCCGGGCAGGCCCGGCATACCCCGGCCGAGACGTGGCTCGGCCGGCCGCTGGACACCGGCGGCTCGCTGGCCGTCATGGTGCGGCGCTACCTGGCCGCCTTCGGCCCGGCCACCGTCCGCGACGTGCAGGCCTGGTCGGGCCTGACCCGGCTCCGCGAGGTCATCGAGCCGATGCGGCCCGGCCTGCGCACGTTCCACGACGAGGACGGCCGCGAGCTGTTCGACCTGCCTGGAGCGCCGCGCCCGGACCCGGAGGTTCCCGCGCCGGCCCGGCTGGTGCCCGAGTACGACAACCTCATCCTGTCCCACGACGACCGCACCCGGATCCTGAGCGAGGGCGACCGCAAGCGCCTGTTCAGCCTGCTGAACGTGTTCCCGGGGACCGTCCTGCTCGGCGGGTTCGCCCGCGGCATGTGGCGGCTGGGCCGGTCCCGGGACACGGCGACGCTGACCGTCGAGCTGTTCGGTGACCGGGTCCCGGCCCGCGACCGGGACGAGGTCACCGCCGAAGCCGGCCGGGTGCTGGCCTTCGCCGCGCCGGATGCCAGCGTCCGCGACGTGCGCTTCGCCGCCATCGGCCCGGTGGCCGGCTAGCGCGTGTCGCGGCGCGCGACATCCAGGGCCGCCAGCCGTTGCAGGTCGGCCAGGATGTCGATCTCGACGATCAGCCCGTCCGCGATCGTGAACGCCAGCACCGCCGTCGGCCGGCCGCCGATCGTGGACACGATCCCGGGGCCGCCGTTGACCACCGCGAACCGCGCCCGGAGCCCGGCTGCCCGGTACATCGTCGCCTGCCCGGCGACCTCGGCCGCGCCCCGCACGAGCGTCGAGCCGGCGCCGCCGGTGTCGACGCGCAGCACGGCGTCCGGGTGCAGGAGCGTGACCAGCCCCGCGAAGTCACCGCCGCGTGCGGCCGCGAGCCAGGCGTCGACGATCTCGCGCTGCCGCGCGCGATCGGGCTGACCGGCGGGCGTTGCGCCCTGGACCCGCCGCCGGGCCCGGCTGGCCAGCTGCCGCGCCGCGGCCGGGGTCCGCCCCACCATCGGGGCGATCTCATCGAACGGCACCGCGAACATGTCGTGCAGCACGAACGCGAGCCGTTCCGCGGGGTCGAGCGCCTCCAGTACGACCAGCAGCGCGAGGCCTACGGAGTCGGCGAGAACACCCTGCTCGGCCGGATCGGTCCCGTCGCCGGACTCCACGACCAGGTCGGGGACCCGCACGTCCAACGGCTCCTCCCGCCGGGTCGCCCGCGAGCGCAGCATGTTGAGGCACTGCCGCGAGACGATCGTCGTGAGCCAGCCGCCGATGTTCTCCACGTCGGCGCCCGACGCGCGCGAGACCCGCAGCCAGGTCTCCTGCACCGCGTCCTCGGCCTCGGCGAACGAGCCCAGCATCCGGTAGGCCACGGCCCGCAGGCGGGGCCGGTGCTCCTCGAACCGCGCCGCCCAGAATTCTTCGTCCTGCATCGTCACGTCCTCTCGATCGGACGGGTCACCTCCATGACACGCCCAGACGGGTCAGATGTGACAGGAGGCCATGATGCAGGTGGTCGGCGCGGCCGGGTGAGACGGCCAGCCGCTGCCGGTCGTCAGGATTCCCGCCGGTGAGCTGGGCTGGGCCGGTCAGCCGGGCCCTGGCGTACGGCTACGGCCGCGGGTTGATCGCGACGATGGCCTCGGTCGTGTAGACGAGGAAGGTCAGCGACTCCTGGAAGTACAGCTCGACGCTGGCCGCGTTGTGCGACAGGTAGCCGATCGACAGGTCCTGGCCGAGGCTGAGCGTGTAGTCGCCGCCGCGCGCGGACAACAGGAACGCCCCGTCGATGGCCGGCGCCCACAGGATCTCCCCGTCGAACAGCTGCTCGATCTGCCGCCGTATCGGGTACCCGTGATCGGACGTCACGTTGATCGCGTCGTAGGCGGCCGTGCTCAGCGCGAGCGAGTACGGCCCGTTGACGCCGGCCAGCCGCAGCGCCGTCAGGGCGTCGATGATCACGTCGGGATAATCGTGCGGGTCGGCGGGCAGCGACGGCGCCGGGTTTGACGTCGACGCCCGGATTCCCCCGATCCCGGCCGCCGGGTAGCCCTCGAATATCGCCCGGTCCTCGGCGTAGGCGATCTTCTTGGCCGCGTCCTTCAGCGGCTGCCAGTCCGCGTCCTGCGCGCCCCGCTCGACCGAGTCGATCTCCTCGCGGCTCAGCGTGAACGGCACGCGCAACCGGACCAGCGGCTTCGCCTCGCGCAGATGCGCGATCACCCCGTCCGCCGGGGCATCCACGTCGCCGAGATGCCCGGTGTTGACCGCGGCCATCGTGACGCCGCCGGGCCCTTCCACGTCGGCGATCCGGCGGCCGGCCACGTAGGTGCCGAACGTGCGGCGGGCCTCCTCCTCGATGCCGGCCCACGCGGAATCGGTGATGGGCGCAAGCTCGCGATAAAGGTTGTTCATTGCGGGGTGCTCCTTTTCAGGCTGCCGATTCCGAGCGAACCACTGGATGAAGCGGGGGCGCCGGCGGGCTCCGGCCCGTCCGTCGCGGTGCCCGCCCCGACGGTCACGTCGGCCGCGCCGGGCACGCTGCCGGCCGACGGCGGTTCGGGCAGGTCGTCCAGGAAGTCGGCCGACGGCGCGAAGAACAGGGTCCCGGTGGCTGCCGTGGAGAAGTCCAGGATCCGGTCGTAGTTCCCGGGCGGGTTCCCGATGAACATGTTCTCCAGCATCCGCTCGGTCACGCTGACGCTGGCCGCGTACCCGATGTAGTACGTGCCGAACTCCCCGCTGCCCGCGGACCCGAACGGCATGTTGGCCCGCAGGATCTGCCGTTCTGTGCCATCCGGATCGACGATGGTGTTCAGCGCGACGTGTGAGTTGGCCGGTTTGACGTCATCGGGCATCTCGATGTCCGACAGCTTGCTGCGCCCGATCGCCCGCTCCTGCTCCTCGGTGGCCAGCGCGTTCCAGGCGTCCATGTCGTGCAGGTACTTCTGCACGATGACGTAGCTGCCGCCGGTGAAGTCCGGGTCGTCCGCGCCGACCAGGGCCGCCGCCTCCCCGGCCCGGCCGCCGGGGCTCTCGGTCCCGTCCACGAAGCCCATCAGGTCGCGCTCGTCGAAGTACCGGAATCCGTGCACCTCGTCCCGTACGGTCACCGTCCCGGCGAGCCGGTTCATGACCTGGGTGGCGTATTCGAAGCAGAGGTCCATCTGGCTGGCGCGCAGGTGGAAGAGCAGGTCGCCCGGGGTGGCCACGGCCTGGTGCTTCGCGCCCTGCAGGTCGCGGAACGGGTGCAGCTCGGCCGGGCGCGGGCCGCTGAACAGCCGGTCCCAGGCCGCCGACCCGATCCCCGCCACGACGGACAGATCGGCCTCCGGCAGCCGGAAACCCACCGACCGCTGCAGCGCGGTCACGTCGGCCAGCAGGTCCCGCGCGGCGTCCTCCCCGCCCGGGTCGATGGTCAGCACAAGGAAGATCGCCGCGGTCCTCAGCGGGGTGACGATCGGCTGTGGCTCGGGCGACGGCTGCGGCGCTGCTGTCATCGCGGTCCTCGTTCCTTCCCTTCCTCGCGTACGAGCCAAGCTTGCCACAGGCGCCACAGCTCACCCGGCCCGGCCCGGGGGGCTCACCCGGCCCGGCCCGGGCCTCAGGTCAGCGGTGGGGCCGGGCCGGTGCGGCGCCGGGCGAGCGGCCGGACGGGGTGGCGCGTGATCCGGCCGGCAGCAGCGCGGACGGGCCGATGGAGCCCAGCGGGGCCGCCGAGCCCGACGGGGTGGCTCCGGGAGAGGTTTCCGCCTGCTGCAGCGCCTGCTCGTCGGCCAGGGCGATCGCCAGTTCCCCGGCGGCGGTGGGGTGGAACGGTGCGGGATCGTTGACGCCCTGGACGTACGCCCCGGGGTCGCACAGGGCGTGACCGGTGAAGTCCGGCTGGACGGGGATCTGCGCCGCGGCGGTCGCGCCGTTGGACAGGACCTGGTTCAGCGTGGTGAGCAGCGCGCTGAGCGCCTTCTCCTTCGCCGCGTCGATGCCCTCGCGGGTGAGGCATTGCTGCCGCGGGTCGAATGGGTTGTAGTACAGGTTGATCAGTACCCGGGGGTGGGATGGCAACGTGGCCAGTTGTTCCAGCAGCTGGTAGTACTGCGAGGCGAACGTGGCCAGGTGCTGCTGGAAGTAGGCGGTCGAGGCGCTGTCGGCGCAGGACTTCGCCGCGGCGCACAATCCCACCAGACCCGACCAGCCCACGTCGTTGGCGCCGATGCTGACGATGACGAGCTGCGCGTTCGTCGCCTTCCGGGCCTGGGCCAGCTGCGCGGGGGCGGTGACGCCGTCGCCGGCCTGCTGCGATCCGAGCAGGCCGTGCTGGATGGTGGCGCCGCTGCAGGCCAGGTTGAGTACGTCCCAGTTGTTGACGGCCGCGAGGTCGGCCGCGAAGGCATCACCGCTGCGGCGGCAGGCCCGGTCCAGCGGGCTGGCGTGCGCGATCAGCGGATTGCCCAGGGCCGCCGCGGTGGAGTCGCCCATCACGACCGCCTGGACCTTGGTCTGCGCCGGGCCGGTGGCGCTTTGCACCGTGGGCAGCCGGGCCTGCCCGACCAGCCCGGTCAGCGAGCCGACCTGGGCGAGCCGCGCCGGGGCGGTGTACGCGGTGACCATGATGCCGCCGAGGTTGGCCGCCTCGGCCACGGCCAGCGCGGCCGCCAGCGCGGCCGCGGTCCGGCGCAGCGGGAACCGCGCCCATCCGCACAGGGCCCCGGCGAGCAGCAGTGCCGCCGCGCCGGTGATGCAGATCTCCCACCCGAAGTACGTGGTCCAGGCCGAGGCCAGAGCGTGCCCGATGGCCGCCCGCGCCGGTGCCTGGCCGTGCTGTCCCGGACGGAACATCGAAGCCAGCTGCTCGTCCAGCGTGATGTGCGTGAGCGTGAGGCTGGGCCGGACCGGCCCGGCGAACTGCAGCGTCGTCGGCAGCCGCTGGCCGAACAGGTTCACCTCGCCGGGCCCGGAGAGACTGAGCGAGGGGGCGGCGGCACCGACGCCGATCTCCTCGCCGGCCACCGTCACGTCCTGCGTCGGCGTGACCACCAGGGCCAGTGCGATCGCCGCCGCGGCGACCAGGAGGCCGGCGCCCAGGTAGGCCAGAGCCAGCCGGGTACGGCGGTGCAACGCTCGCATGATCAGGGTGTTCCCCCCGGGGGCGCCGGCATCACGTTAACCCTACGCAACCCGCGATAGGGCGGAAATGGCTCGCGGCGGGCGATGCCAGGTGGCGCCGGCCCCGGCTGGTGTTACTGGTCCGCCGTGGCCAGGGCGCGCATGGCTGCGGCGGTGTGCCCGTCCAGCGGGTAGAACGACTCGATCGCCAGCTCGGCGACGGTGATGTCCAGCGCGCTGCCGAAGATGGTCGTCGTGCTGAGGAAGGAGAGCTCGTCCCCGGCGGCCCGGATCCGCATCGGCACGACCACATCCCCGGCGCCCGCCGGCCCGGAACCGCGGGCCACCGGCCCGGTGCCGTCGCCGGGGTAACCGCGCAGTTCCGCATGCAGCTCGCCGAGGAACGGATCACCGGTCCGGTCCGCCTGGCGGCGCACCCGGCTGAGCACGTGCTGCCGCCACTGCCCGAGGTTGACGATGCGCGGCGCGATCCCTTCCGGGTGAAGGCTCAGCCGCAGCACGTTCACCGGCGGTTCCAGCAGGTCCGGCGCGGCCCCCTCGGTGAGGGCGGCCAGCGCGCCGTTGGCGTCGATGAGCTCCCAGTGCCCGTCGACCGCCAGCGCCGGGTTGGGCATGTGCGCGTTGATGACCTGCCGCATCGCCTCAGTCACCGCGTCCAGCGACGGGGCGCCGAGGCCGTGCTCGGGGTAGGCCGGGGCGAAACCGCCGGCCAGCAGCAGGGCGTTGCGGTCCCGCAACGGCACGTCCAGCTCCTCGGCCAGCCGCAGGATGAGCCCGCTGCTGGGGCTGGACCGGCCGGTCTCGACGAAGCTCAGGTGACGTGCCGAGATACCCGCCTGCAGGGACAGATCCAGCTGGCTGACCCGCCGGCGTTCCCGCCAGCTCCGCAGCTGCTGCCCGACTCTTCCCCGCGGCCCGGCCGGCGCCGTCTGCCCCGCCGTTGCGCGCGGCACGTCCCCCGGGTGCTGCCCGGTCACCGTGTCCCGTCCCGTTATCGTGTCCCGTCCCGTTATCGTGTCCCGTCCGGCCGTCGCCATACTTCGGGACAATAATCCGCGCTGGTAGCGCGGGCCATTACCTGCGGGGTAATCGACGGAGCCCCGCGTTGCCGCCGAGGGTGGGCGCATGACGCTCAATATCTCCAGCGGCCGGACCCGGGCCGCGACCGGTCCGGCGCCGGCCCACCGCACGTGGGCGCCGCTCGCCGTGATGCTGACCGGCACTTTCATGATCGTCCTCGATTTCTTCATTGTGAACGTGGCCATCCCGTCGATCCAGCATGGGCTGCACGCGGGCCCAGCCGGAATCGAGTGGGTGGTCACCGCGTACGGCCTGACGTACGGCGTGGGCCTGATCACCGGGGGCCGGCTCGGCGACCGGTACGGCCGCCGGCGGATGTTCGTCACCGGCCTGGCCCTATTCACCCTGGCCTCGCTGGCCTGCGGTCTGGCCGGGAACGCGGCGGTACTGATCATCAGCCGCGCGGTCCAGGGGATCGGCGCCGCCCTCGCCGGGCCGCAGACGCTCGCGCTGATCGGGGTGACCTACGAGGGACGGCGGCGGGTCACGGCGGTCACCGCCTACGGCGTGACCCTCGGCCTGGCCGCGGTCCTCGGCCAGCTGTTCGGCGGCCTCCTCATCCAGGCCAACGTTCTGGGCCTGGACTGGCGCAGCTGCTTCCTCGTCAACCTTCCGGTGGGGGTGGCCGCGCTGGTGGCCACACCGCGCCTGGTCGCTGAATCGCGCGGGAACGCCGCTGACCGGATCGACCTGGTGGGGACGGTGCTCGTGACCGCGGGCCTGGTGGCGATCATCCTGCCGCTGGTCGACGGGCGTCAGCAGCACTGGCCGGCCTGGGCCTGGGCGTGCCTCGCCGCCGCCGCGCCGATCCTGGCCGGCTTCGCCGCTCACCAGACGTGGCGGATGCGATCCGGCCGCACTCCGCTTATCGACGTCACCGCGCTGGCCGGGCGGGCCGTCCGCGCGGGCCTGGCCGCAACCGGCATCTTCTACGGCGCGATGGCCTCCTTCTTCATCGTCCTGGCGCTGTACCTGCAGGAAGGACGGGGGATGTCCGCGCTCGGCTCGGGGGCGGTGTTCACGGCCGTAGGCGCCGGATACCTCGCCGCCTCGCTGGTGCCGGCGTGGATCAGCGCCCGGCTCGGCCGCCAGTGGCCGGCTCTGGGCGGCGTGGTGATGGCGGCCGGCTACGCCGTCCTCGGCATCACGGTCACCAGCGGGGGAGTGGGTCACGTGGCGGCGCTGACCGTTCCGTTGCTGGTCATCGGGGTAGGCATGGGCATGCTCACCGCGCCGCTTACCGGCATCGTGCTGTCCCAGGTGATGCCGCAGCACGTGGGCACCGTGTCCGGGCTGCAGGCCACCACCGTCCAGCTCGGCAACTCGGTCGGCGTGGCGGTCATCGGCGTCGTGTTCTTCGGCGCGCTGGCGGGCGGTTTCGCGCACGCCTTCGGTGCGGCCCTGGCCGTGCTGACCGCGCTGCCGCTGGCTGCCGCCGTGGCCATCCAGTTCCTGCCGCGCCGGCGCGGCTGAGCCGCCGGCCGCCGCCTGGGCACTCCGGATGCGGCCAGGAGCACGCGCTCCTGGCCGCATCGACCTGACTGGCCCGCCAGGCGCCGCCGGTTCAGGCGCCGCCGGTTCAGGCGCCGCCGGTTCAGGCGCCGCCGGTTCAGGTGCCGGGCTGGTCAGGTGCCGGCCGGTTCAGGCGCCGCCGGTTCAGGTGCCGGGCTGGTCAGGTGCCTAGCCCCGGGCAGGTCCGTTCGGTGTGGGTCAGAAGCCGGACACCACCACCTTGCCGGTCATCCGGCCCTCCTCCACCATCGCGTGTGCACGGCGCATCGTTGCGGCATTGAACGGGCTCAGCTCCTGGGTGAGCGTCGTGCGGACCACGCCCTCATCCACCAGGCCCGCGACCCGGTCCAGCAGGTCGTGCTGGACGATCATGTCGGGCGGCTCGAACAGTGGCCGGGTAAACATGAACTCCCAGTGAAAGCTGATGCTCTTGCGCTTCAGCGGCAGCAGATCGAGCCCCTCGGGCTCGTCAATCGCCGTGATCGCGCCGAACGGCTGCAGGATCTCGGCGAAGTTGCCGATCGCGCCCGCGGTGTGCGGGGAGAAGATGTGCGTGACGCCGGCCGGCGCGACCGAGCGCACCGCGGCTACCAGGTCATGGTGGTCCACCACGTGATGGGCACCATGGTCGAGCACCCACCGCTGCGATTCGGGTCGCGACGCGGTGCCGATAACCGTAACCCTGGTGAGCGCCCGTGCCAGCTGCGTGATCATCGACCCGACGCCGCCCGCGGCACCCAGTGCGAGCAGGGTGCCCGTGCTTTCCGGGGTGAGCCGGAAACGGTCGAACAGCGCCTCCCACGCGGTGATCGTCGTCAGCGGCAGAGCGGCCGCTTCGGGGAATGTCAGAGTCCGCGGCTTGTGCCCCACCAGGCGCTCATCGACCACGTGAAACTGCGCGTCGGTGCCCGGCCGGGCGATCGAGCCAGCGTAGAAGACCTCGTCCCCGGCGGAGAACAGGGTCGCGTTGCTGCCGGTCGCCGTCACCACGCCGGCCGCGTCGTACCCAAGGATCTTCAGCTGCCCGCCCGGGTCGCTCGATGCCCGGACCTTGACGTCGACGGGATTGACCGACACCGCTCTTACCTGGATGAGCAGATCGCGGGGGGCGGGCTCCGGGATGGGAACCTCGGCGTCCTCCAGGCTCGCCAGCTCAGAGATCGGGGCCGGCTTCCGGTATCCCACCGCGTGCATCGTCTCTGTCATGCCGCCAACTTAGCTGTCCGGTTCCTGCTTCCCGGAAGGGGCCGCCGGTACTGCCCGGACTGCCTGCCGAGGCTGCCCAGCCTGCCCGGACGGCTGCCGCGGGTGCCAGCCGCCCGGGGTGTCGCCGTTGGCACCAGATGCCGGCCGGATCGCCTGCCGATGGTGTCGGTCGGCCCCGGATCGCCTGCCGGGGGTGCCAGCCCGCCCGCGGGGAGTCGCCGTTGGTACAGCCTGCCCGCTGGATCGCCTGCAGGACCACTGCCGCGGGTGGCCGCCTGCCGCGGACAGCTCCCGGAACAAGCCGCCGGGTGAACCTACTGAGACTAGACCGCCGCACACAGGTACGCAAAATGTCAGTGCCCTGTGGGATAATTCGATTATGTGTTCCCTTGGAATGTCGGTGCGGGACCGGGTGCTGGCCGAGCTGGCCGGCCTGGGTCCGGAGACCGCTGATGCGCTGGCCCTGCTGGGCGAGATCCGGGACCTGGCCAGTTTCATCGACCGGGCCCAGGGTGAGCTGGCCCGCCTGACCGGGGTGCTGGATGCGGCCGGCGGCGCCGCCGAGGCCGGGTATTCCTCCGCCGCGGCGTTCTTGCGGCATGGCTGCGGCCGCTCGCCGGGCCGGGCCGGGGAACTGGTCGCTACCGGGCGGGCCCTGCGGCGGCTGGAGGCGACCGGGAGGGCCTTAACGGCCGGGGAGATCTCCTTCGATTCCGCGCACGCGATCTGCCGCGCGGCCGGCCAGCTCGGCGACGGCGCGGCCGCCGCGGCGGTGGAGGAACAGCTGCTCGCCTTCGCCCGCCCTCAGCCGCCACCCGCCGCCGTGCAAGACCCGGCTGGGCCGGACGCGGCGCCCGCCGCAGCACCGGGCCTGGACCCGGCCCAGCTGCGCCGCCTGGGTGAGGAACTGGTGTACCGGGCCGACCCCGATGGGGTAGAGGAACGGCAGCAGAAACGGTTCGAGCGCCGGCACTTGTCGCTGGGGTTCACCTTCGACCAGTCCGGCACGATCTCCGGGATGTGCGGGGACGCGGTATCGCTGGAGATCATCCGCACCGCGGTCGACGCGTTCGGCCCGCCCGGCGGGACCGGGGACACCCGCACCGCCGCGCAGCGGCGGATGGACGGCCTGACCGCCGCCTGCCAGGCCGCCCTGGACGCCGGCACCGCCGGCACACGGCACGGCGCCGCCCCGCACCTGAGCATCCTGGCCGAGGAAAACACCTTGGCCCAGGCACCCGGCGCGCCGCCCGCCCACACCGGGTACGGGGCCCTGCTCACCGCCCGCCAGGTCCTCGCGCTAGCCTGCCACGCCGACCTGTCCATCATCCGCTGGCGCGACGGCCTCCCGCTGGACGTCGGCCGCCGCTACCGCACCGAAACGCCCGCCCTGCGCCGCGCGCTGGAGGCCCGCGACCAGGGCTGCCGCGCCCCCGGCTGCGGCATCCCGGCCGCCTGGTGCACCGCCCACCACCTGACCCCGTGGAGCCAGGGCGGCACCACCAGCCTGGACACCACCGCCCTGTTCTGCTTCACCCACCACCACATCTTCATCCACCAGCTCGGCTGGACCATCACCGGCAACCCCAACGCCACCCTCCACCTCACCCACCCCAACGGCTATCTCACCCTCGACAGCCCCCTGCCCGCCCAGGCCAAACCCCGCGCCCCCTAATGGGCGCGCGGGAAGGCCCGCTGGCGCGGAGCACGAGGCCTATAGACATCTCGGACGAAGGACCTAAGTGAGGGTCCTTGGGCCGTCAGCGATGTGAGTTTCGTCTCTTTCAGGCCGTCCCCCGCCAAGCCAGGCTGATGGCATGAGCGCAGGGTTCCCGCACCCGTCCGCCCGGACGACGCCACCCAGGGAGAATGTCATGACCAGGATGTACCTGAACGACGTGCAGCAAGCGGCGCTGTTCGCATCCCGGCTTCAGCCATCTGATGCCCCGACCGGTGACGCGGTGGCTGAGGCGATCAGCCAGACCGTGCGGCAGTTCGGTGCGCGCGGCTGCGCCGCCCGGATGGCCCAGGAGTTTGGTGACCACCCGGAGATCGCCGTCGACCGCATGCGGTGGATCCGCCAGCTGGCCGGCGGGATGCTCTTCCGCCCGGTCGCCAACAGCGTCCTCCTCGCGGCCTGAGCACCCCGAGCCCTCTAGCCTGCGGCGGCGAGGCTCTGGTCGATGTCGGCCAGGAGGTCGTCCGCCGGCTCGATGCCTACCGACAGCCGGATGAGCGACTCGGGAGCCGTTTCCGATGCCCACCGGGCGCGCCGCTCCCAGGCCGACTCCACCCCGCCGAAACTCGTGGCCGGGAGGATGATCCGCGACGCTGTGATCACGGCGTCCGTGTCGGCGGCGGTCCCGTCGACCTCGAAGGAGAGCAACGGGCCGAAGCCGCGGGGCATCTGCCGCCTCGCCACCTCCAGCGTCGCCGCCCCGGTGCCGGGATAGTGCACCGCGCGGACCCGCGGATGAGCGGCGAGACGCCGGGCGATCGCGAGGGCGCTCTCCGACTGACGCGCCACCCGCAGCGCGAGGGTCTTCAGCCCGCGCAGCGCCAGCCAGCTCTCGAACGGTCCCGGGATGCCGCCGCCCACCGACCGCCAGCCCCTGAGGTCGTTCAGCAACTCGGGATCGCGGGTCGTGACCGCACCAAGCAGGACGTCGGAATGGCCGGACGCCGCCTTGGTCAGCGAGCACAGGGAGGCGACCGCGCCCAGCTCCAGTGGTTTCTGCAGCAGGCCCGTCGCCACGGTGTTGTCCACGATCATCGGTGCGCCCGCTGCCGCGGCCAGGCGGGCCAGCTCACCCAGGTCGGCGACCCGCAACAGCGGGTTGGTCGGCGTCTCCGCCCACAGCACCGCGGGGCCCGCGCCGAGGTGCCGCTCCACCTGGGCAAGGTCGAGCAGGTCGGCAGGCACCGGTGCGGCGCCGTGCGGGCGCAGCCAGTCGGCGAGCATCCGCGTGTTGTAGTAGCCGTCACTGGGCAGCACGATCTGCTGCCGGCCGTTCGCCAGCGCCAGCATCAGCGCCATCGACGCCGCCTGACCTGAGGCGAAGACGACCGCCTCCGCGTCCTCCAGCACGCCGAGCGCCTGCTCGAGTGCCTCCCAGCTTGGATTCCCGTTCCGCCCGTAGGCCCGTGGCGGGTCGGGCTCGCCCCAGGAGGCGTAGACACTGGCCGGGACCAGGGGAGGGGCGGCCGGAGCACCGGGATGCCGCTGCGTCCCGGCGTGCACGATCCGCGATTCCGCCGACGGCTGCTGCTCGTTCATGTGCCCCCATCCGGCGGGCCGGGCGGCAGGAAGGGGTCAGACCCCGACGGTGCCGTCGATTCCTTCACGCAGCAAGTCTGCATGCCCGTTGTGCCGGGCGTACTCGTGGATCAGATGGAGCTTGACATCCTCCCCCGCCTTAATGCGAGGGATTCCAGCTACTGGCGTACGGTGAAGGAGGCAAGCAGGTGAGGTTCGCGGTTCACGGGCCCGGCATCCCGGCAGCCTCCCCGCGCAGTCACGGCGTGCCCCGCCGCGATGTTCCGGGCCGCGTTCACGTCAGCGTGGCAGGCGTATCCGCAGGTCGTGCACACGAACCGCGCTTGACTCTCGCGCGACTTCGGGTCCACCTGCCCGCACGCCGAGCACCGCTGGCTCGTGAACGCGGCATTGATCTTCTGCACCCGGCCGGGCGCCTTGTCCTGCAGACGGCGCACCAGCAGCCCCCATCCGGACCGCAGGATCCCCCGGTTAAGCCCGGCTTTCTGCCGGACGCTGCGGCCCGGGTCCTCCACTGTGCCTTTCGCGGACCGGGTCATGTTCCTGATGTGGAGGTCTTCGACCCTGATCAGGTCGAACCGCCGCGCGATGCCGGTGCTGGCTTTCTCCGCCCAGTCCTTGCGCCTGTCCGTCTCCCGGGCCTTCAGCCGTGCCAGGGCCCGCCGCACCCGGCCGCGGCGGCCCGAGCCGCGCCGGGCGCGGGCCAGCCTGCGCTCCAGCCGCCGCAGCCTGGCCCGCTCCCGCCGGGTCAGGCCCGGGACGTGCAGCAGCTCCCCGGTCGACAGGGTCGCAGCGACCGCCACGCCCCGGTCGATCCCGGCGACCTGCCCGTTGCCCGGTGCCGGGACCGGAGCGGGAATCGCCGCGAAGGCAACATGCCAGCGGCCCGCGCGGTCCCTCCTCACCCGGTAAGACTTCACCCCGGCAGGTACGGCGCGGGACCAGCGGAACCGGACCCAGCCCGCCTTCGGGACGCGGACCATCCCGACGTGGCGGGACAGACGGCGCACCTCGCCCGGTTTAACGGCGACGACCCGGAATCCCTCATCCCGGCCGGCCTTGCGCCACGACGGCCGCCCGGCCGGGTTCGCCGGGTCGAAGAACGCGGCCATCGCCTGGCTGAAATCCCGCAGCGCCTGCTGCTGCACCATCTGCGAGCCCGCCCGCAGCCAGTCGTGCCCGGCGCGGGCGGCGGTCAGCTGCCGGCACTGCTCCAGGTAGCCCGGCGCGCTCTTCCTGCCCGGCCGCCAGTGCGCGTGCTGCTCCACCGCGAGGTTCCACACGTACCGGGCATGGGCGCAGTGGTCCCGCAGCACCGCCTCCTGGGCGGGGCCGGGAAACAGACGATACCGGGACATGCGAACACACTATCGAATACCGCTGACATTTCCGGGGAGGTGACCCGGCGTTCCCTCCTCGGCCTGAAGGCCGGGGTCTCCACGCCGCGATCCTGATGACGAGCCGCAGCGAGACATCGTCACCCCAGCGGGGATCGTGCGCGGTCATGTCGAGCGAGCCCGCCGCTTCCTCGATGCGGCGCGCGTGCTCGACCTCCGCCTGCCGGGCCCCGAACGCCTCCGCCCGCGTGGCCGTGCTCGCGTCGTAGGCCACCTGGAAGTCGCCTTCGGCCGACCACACCAGCGGGATGTCCTCGCCATTGATCACGCGGCGGAACCAGGTGCGCTCCACCTCGGCCATGTGCCGGACCAGGCCGAGCAGCGACAGGGTGGAGGGTGGCATCGACGGGCGCCGCAGCTCCTCATCGGACAGGCCATCGCACTTCATCGCCAGCGTCGCGCGGTGGTAGTCGAGGAAGGTACGGAGCATGACCCGCTCGTCGCCGGTCAGTGGCGGGTCGGGGCGCCGGGTGGTCATGGCGGCATCTCCGTCAGCGGGTCTCGGGGTTCACGGTTCACGGTTCGCGGGTCCGCAGCCGCAGTGCGGTCCAGCTGGCGTCCGCCACCCAGCCGCCGTCGACGGGCAGCGCGACGCCGTTGACGAATCCGCTCCGGGCCGGATCGGCGAGGAAGGCGACCGCGGCCGCGACGTCGGCCGGGGAGGCGAACCGGGCCATCGGTACCTGGCCCGTGATGTCGGCGTCGGTGTAACCGCCGCTGGCCTGATCCTCGGCGTCCATTTCGGTCTTGATCCAGCCGGGGCAGACCGCGTTCACCCGTATACCGCGGCCGCCCCACTCGGCCGCGAGCGTGGAGGTGAGGCCGATCAGGCCATGTTTCGACGCGTTGTAGGCGGCCCGGTGCGAGACGCCACGCAGGCCGGCGATTGACGCGATGTTGACCACCGAGCCGGATCCGGCCGCCAGCATCTGCGCACCGAATTCCCGGCATAGCAGGAACGCCCCGGTCAGGTTGACGTCGAGCACCCGTCGCCACTCGCTGGCCGCGGTGTCTTGGGCTGGCCGCAGCAAAGAGATGCCCGCGTTGTTGACCAGCACATCGGCCCGCCCGAAACGGTCATGGACCCCGGACGCCAGCGCGAGCACATCCGTTTCTGAGGACACGTCGGCCCGGGACGGCCATACCGGTGCGCCCAGCGCCGTGACCTCGCTGGCCGTGGCGGCAAGGTCCCCGACGTCGGCCAGCACCAGGGCATAGTTCTCCCGCGCCAGCGTCGAGGCGATCACCCGGCCGAGCCCGCGTGCCGCTCCGGTCACCACCGCGACTCGTCCCGCTTGCTGCATGGCAGCGTTCTATCAGAGCCCCCCGGCCTCCAGCGGGGCGCGGGCGTGTGCGCGGCCGTCGCTGTGCGTGCCTACCAGAGGTCGCCGCCGACCAGCACGTACAGGAACGGCACGAAGGGGATCAGGCCGAAGATCGCCCACACCACCTTCTCCAGCGTGGTGAGATCGCTGCGGCCGGCCAGGTTGATCCACATGAGGATGACCGCGACCGGGTGAATGAAGCAGACCAACAGCTCCAGAAGCTTCTTCATGGTCCCCCTTTCTACCCCAGCGGCGGCCACCATGGTTATGCCCGTATCTCGGGTCGCGGGGTTTTCCGGGATTCAGCGGAACCTCAGGGTCTTCAGGAAACCTTCAGCGATGTTCCAGCCTGTCACGTGCCCGCCGGCAGGTTCACTCAAGGTTCGCCGCCGAAACTGGCGGCATAGCGAAAACGAGGAGCTAGGTGGGCAGATCCATGAACGTCATCCAGGGTACGGCGCTATCAGCGGGAGCAGAGGAGCCGCCCTCGAATTCCGCGCACCCCGGTACGGGCAGCCCCTACGGCTCGTACGGGGCAAGCTCTGAGCAGCCATACGGTTCGGCCGGCGGCGGCTGGTCCGGCGGGAACTGGTCCGGCGGCGGCTGGTCCGGCGGGAACTGGTCGGGCGGCGGCAGCGTGCCCCCGCCGCGGCGCCGGCGACTGCGGCGCGGGCTGGCGTTCGGGGCCACGGGGCTCGCGGTCGCGGCGGCCGCGGTCGGTTCCTACCACGCCGTGCAGAACGGCGGGACCGGGACCAACCACGCGACGACCAGCGCCACGACGGCCCTCAGCACCTCCCAGATCGCCTCCAGGGTGTCCCCGGGCCTGGTCGACGTGGTGTCGACCCTTGGGTACCAGAACGCAACCGCGGCCGGCACCGGCATGGTGCTCACCTCCACGGGGGAGGTGCTGACCAACAACCACGTGATCAACGGCGCGACCTCCATCTCCGTCACCGACATCGGGAACGGCAAGACCTACAAGGCCACCGTCGTCGGCTACGACAAGAGCAAGGACATCGCCGTCCTGCAGCTGCAGAACGCGTCCGGCCTGCAGACCGTGAACCTGGGCGACTCCTCCACGGTCACCGTGGGCCAGAACGTCGTCGCCATCGGGAACGCGGAAGGCAAGGGCGGCACCCCGTCGGTCGTCACCGGCAGCGTGACCGCGCTCAATCAGGCGATCACCGCCAGCGACGACGGCTCCAGTGACTCCGAGCAGCTCAGCGGGCTGATCGAGACGAACGCGCCGATCCAGCCCGGCGATTCGGGTGGCCCGCTGGTCAACTCGGCCGGCCAGGTCGTGGGGATCGACACCGCGGCCTCGTCCTCGAGCCAGATGACGTCCGCCCAGGCGGCTACGCCAGGCCAGAGCCAGCAAGGCCAGAGCCAGCAGGGCCAGACCACAGCCAGCCCAGGCCTACTCCATCCCGATCGACGAGGCGGAAACCATCGCGGCGCAGATCGAGGCGGGCACATCGTCCTCGACGGTCCACATCGGCGCCACCGGGTTCCTCGGCGTCGAGGTCGGCAGCGCGAGCACGGGGACGGGCGGCTACGGCAACGGCTTTGGCGACGGCAACGGCTATGGCTACGGCGGTTATGGCGACGGCGGCAGCACCATCTCGGGCGCGACCATCGCCGGGGCGCTCTCCGGCTCCCCGGCCGCCGCGAGCGGGCTGACGGCCGGCGACGTGATCACCGCCATCGGCGGCCAGTCGGTCACCTCGTCCTCGCAGATGCAGTCGATCCTTGGCGCCTACCACCCCGGCAACTCGGTCAGCATCAGCTGGACCGATGCCTCCGGGCAGAGCCAGACCGCCTCGGTGACGCTCGCCAGCGGCCCCGCCGCCTGAGGCCGGCCGCGGCACACTGAAGCCCCTGCGGGTAGCGGCCCGCAGGGGCTTCAGCACGCTCAGCCGTGGGTTCCTCACCCGGCACCGTTACCCGGTGGCGGGCCCAAGCGTCAGCAGCGGCCGGAGTAGGCGCCGGTGACGTAGGTCGTCCACGCGCCCCAGCTGCTGCCGTCGCCGCTGATGTCGACGGCCGCCCTGGCGTTACCCAGCGGGTTGAGCGTGGCCTCCGCGCCGTGTGAGCCGTTGATCTGCCAGAGGCCGAAGTCATCGGTGGGGCTGATGGCGTTCGGGTTGCCGCCGGACTCGGCCATGGCGATCTCCGCCGCCATCACCGCCTCGCCGGGCGAGCCGCCGGCCTCCTCCCACAGCGCTTTCAGGCCACCGCAGCTGTACGTGCCGGCCGACGTCGGGGTGGCGCCGGAGACGTGCGAGACCATCGCCGGCGCGCTGACCGCGCCTGTGCCGGTGCCACTGCCCTGGGCCGCCGGGGCGGCGTGCCGTGCCCGGTAGCCGCTGGCCGGCGCGTTCGAGACGCTCGAGGTGGTAGCCGGGACCGCCGACGCGGGCAGGGTGTAGTTCGCGGGCGGGTCAGCCGGAACGTTCAGCACCTGGCCCGGGTAGATCACGTTGGGGTCAGAGATCGTCTTGCTGTTCACGTGGTAGAGCCACTGCCAGTCACCGGACTTTCCGTACACACGGTCCGAGATGCTGGACAGGGTGTCGCCCGCGCGCACCGCATAGTTCTGGCTGGCCTTGGCGGCGTGCGTGGCCGCGTCCAGGCGGGTGGAGGGGGCGAGCGTCGACTTCGCCATGCTGATGGCCTGCGCCGCAGAGCCCGCGCCGGCCACCGTGGCGTGCTCGGCCTTCGCGCTGGCGACCGCCGCGGCCACGGTGCCGTGCGTGGCTGCCGCCGTGGTGTGCCCGTGCGGGACGGCCATCAGCGCGCCCGCGGTCACCGCCATCGCCGGAGCGGCCTTGCCGGCCTTCTCCGCAACCTTCTCCACCTGTGACGGCGTCGCGTGCCGTCCCGACCGCATGAGCTTCATCTTGCGGCCATGCCTATGCGATGAATCCACAAAGCTCCCCATCGTCGTGTTGATGCCCGCCTACTCGCTGCCCGCAAGAGCAGTGTTCGGCCCGGCTGAGCGCGATCACGTTTGTGATCATTCGCGGCGATTGTCACACCGTGCCGGTGTCCCGTGCCGCTGGAGAGCATGTCAGGGCGCGCGGGCCGCTCGCAGGCAAATTGACGAAATTCTGTAATGCTCTCGTGACCAATCGCACAGGAAACACGCGACACAGGGGCATTCAGGAGCCATCCAGTACAGAAAGTAATCGAGACTGCGACGTAACGTGAGCATCACCGCATACGTTATGAGCGCGGAGCGCCCCCCGAACGTCTGCGAAATAATCGTCCCGTGGCTGTCGATCCACGTCGGTCCCGCGCGTCGGTGAAGTGAACGGCCCGGAAGGCGGGCCGCGTACGGAGGGAAGGCACCATGTCCCAGTATCTGATCCTGATCTACGCAGACGAGGCGCAGTGGGCGGGCGCGACCCCGGAGGAGAACGCGCAGCTCACCAAGGAGCACATGGAGTTCGGCCAGCGCCACGCGGCGGTGCTCCGCGGCGGTAACGCCCTTCAGGCCACCAGCACGGCGACCTCCGTCCGGCCCGGCCAGGACGGCGGCGCCACGGTCACGGACGGCCCGTTCGCCGAGACCAAGGAGGCCCTGGGCGGCTACTACGTCGTCGAGGCGGCCGATCTCGACCAGGCCCTCGCCGTGGCCAAGGAAGTGCCGACGCGGTTCGGCGGTGTCGAGGTCCGGCCGGTCTGGGAGGTCATGTGACGCCGGTTCCCGCCTGATGACGGCGAGACCATTGTGGACATGGACTCGCCCATCGGCCAGGCACCGGACCCGGTGCCTGCGGGGCCGGGGGCGGGCCTCGGCCCGGTGGCCGCTGACCCCGTGGCCGCTGACCCGGTGGCCTCTGAACCCGGCGGCCGCTGACCCGGTGGCCTCTGAACGGGTAACCGGCAGCCCGGCGGCCGCTGACCCGGCCGTCGCCGCCGCCGTCGCGGACGCGCACCGTCGTGAGTGGGCCTTCGTGCTCGCCGCGACGGTGCGCGTCACCCGCGACCTGGACCTGGCCGAGGAATGCGTCCAGGACGCATACACCCGGGCCCTGGGCACGTGGGGCGCCACCGGGATCCCGGCCCGGCCGGGAGCATGGCTGACCACGGTCGCCCGGCGGCGCGCGCTGGATCTGCTGCGCCGGGACGCGACCGCCCAGCGTGTTCTGCCGCTGCTCGTCACCGATCAGGCCCTGGCCGCCGCCGGGCCGGAGGCGGCTGCCATGGCTGGCCCGGCTGACGCGGCCGGGACCGGCATCGCTGATGACCGGCTGCGGCTCGTGTTCACCTGCTGTCACCCGGCGCTGGGCACCGAGGCGCAGGTCGCCCTGTCGCTGCGGCTGCTCTGCGGCCTGTCGACAGCCGAGGTGGCGCGGGCCTTCCTGGTGAGCGAGCCCACGATGGCGGCCCGGATCACCCGGGCCAAGAAGAAGATCGCCGCGGCGCGGATCCCCTACCGGGTGCCGCCACGGGCGGAACTTACCGAGCGCGTGGACGCCGTCCTGACCGTGCTTCACCTCCTGTTCAGCACCGGCTACGCGGCCCCCACCGGCGATGTCCTGATGCGCGGTGACCTGGTAGACCGCTCGCTGGACCTGGCCCGGATGCTCCGTATGCTGCTGCCGGGGCGCCGCGAGGTCGCCGGGCTGATGGCGCTGATTCTGCTGACCGACGCCCGCCGCGACGCCCGGGCCGACAGCGCGGGGCGGCTGATCCTGCTGGCCGACCAGGACCGGGCGCGCTGGGACGCGGCCAAGATCGCTGAGGGGACCGCGCTCGTCCGGGAGGCTCTCACGCAGCGGCCGCCGGGACGTTTCACGCTGATGGCCGCGATCGCGGCGGTCCATGACGAGGCGCCGGCCTTCGCTGACACCGACTGGCCGCAGATCGTCGGGCTCTATGACCTGCTGATGCGGAGCTGGCCCTCGCCTGTCGTCGAGCTCAACCGGGCCGTCGCGGTCGGCTTTGCCGACGGTCCCGAGGCGGGTCTCACCGCCCTGGACGCCCTCGCCGCGAGCCCGGAACTGGCCGGGTACGGCTACCTGGCCGCCGCGCGGGCTGACTTCCTGCGCCTCCTCGGCCGGACCGGCGAGGCGCGTCTCGCCTACGAAGAGGCGCTGCTGCTGACCGGAAACGCCGTCGAACGCGAGTTCCTGGCCACCCGCCTGGATCAGCTTGGTTCCTGATCGGCCGGTTCCTGATCAGCCGGTTCCTGGCTGGCCCGGTTGCTGGCCGGCGCCGCGGAAGGGATAAACCGCCGGGGATCGAACAGGGCGATGGGATGGGAGGTCGCGCCGTCGGCGACCAGGTCGGCGAGGATCTCCCCGACCACCGGCACAAACTTGAACCCGTGCCCGGAGAAGCCGCACGCCACGACCACCTGCTCGTGCCCCGGATGCCGCACGATCACGAAATGCTCGTCCGGGGTGTTGGTGTACATGCACGTCATGGCCTTGAGGAAGGTCCCGGGCAGATCCGGCATCCGCGGTGCGACGAACGCCCGCATCGCGCCAATCTCGTCCAGCCGGACGGTGCGCTCGACGGTCGCGGGCGTGCACGGCTGCCCGCCGCGGAAGAAGGCCACCTTGACCCCGCCCGCGGGCCCGCCCGCCGGGTCGGCGAACGACGGGAAGCCGTAGAACTGGCGGCCGTCGCCGGCTTCCCAGATGTAGATCGGGTGGCGTTCCGCGCGGAATCGTTCCGGGCCGGCCGCCGGTGCGAACCAGTACTGCACCTGCCGTTCCACGCCGAACGGCACGCCCAGGTCGGCCAGCAGCTCCGGGGCCCACGCCCCGGGACAGGCCACCAGCTGGCCCGCCGTGTAGGTGGCCGCCGCCGTCCGCACGCGCACGCTCCCGCCCGCGGTGGCTTGCCAGCCGGTCACCGGCTCCCGGAAGTGCAGCTCGGCGCCGCTATCGGCGGCCAGCGCGAGGTGAGCGGCGACGGATTCCTCCGGGACCACCAGGCCGGCGCCGCGCTCGTACAGCGCGACCTCCTCTGGTGCCGGGGTCATGGTGGGAAACCGGCGGCGGATCTCCGCGGCACCGAGCAGCTCATGCGGCAGGCCCCACTCCTGCGCGCTGCGCAGGCTGTCGGCCACGGTCCGGCTGTCCGCGCGGCCCACCATGACGCCCCCGGTCAGGTGGACGATCGTGCGGCCGGAGGCGGCCTCGACCTGCGGCCACAGCTCGGCCGCGCGCAGCAGCAGCGGCACGTACGCGGGATCCTCGAAGTACGCCTGCCGGGTGATCCGCGAGCCGCCGTGACTGGAGCCCTGGTCGTGCGCGGGGGTGTGCCGCTCCAGCCCGAGCACCCGCAGCCCGCGCTGGGCCAGCCGGTACGCCGCGGCGCTGCCCATGCCGCCGAGCCCAGCCACGATGACGTCGTAGGACGGCATGCCGCTCCTCGCTACGCTCCCGTTAACTCCCGTTCGGTCAACACTGTGCCCCATCGGCCCGCGGCCGGGTCATCGCGGGACCGGGCCGCGGGCCCGCGGCGCTCGCCGGTCGCGGCCGGAAACGGTACCGGGAGGCACCGTCAGCGGGCGTACCCGATTTGAGCTGACAGCTCCGCCGACGCCGCGGCCAGCTCGGGAATGATCTCCTCGGCGCGCCGGCGGGTCAGCCGGTAGGCGGGCCCGGAGACGCTGATCGCGGCGATCACGTCGCCGCGCGGATCGAAGACGGGCACGGCCACCGCGTGCAGGCCCAGTTCCAGCTGCTCGAAGCTCGTCGCGAACCCGTCCCGCAGCACCCGGTCCAGCTCGGCGGCCAGCTCGGCCGGATGCGTGACCGTGTGCGGGGTGTGCCGGCGCAGCGGCTTGTCCAGCAGGGATTCGCGATCGTTCTCCGGTACGTGGGCGAGCAGCACCTGGCCGCTGGAGGTGGCGTGCAGCGGGGTCCGCTGGCCGACCCAGTTCTGCGCCGCGACGGCCGAGGATCCGAACCCCTGGCTGATGTTGACCACGGCCCGGTCGTGCAGGACGGCGACGTTCACGGTCTCCCCCAGCCGCCGGGCCAGGTCCGCACAGACCGGCTGGCTCAGCCTGGTGAGATCCAGCCGCCGGGTCCCCGCGGCGGCCAGCCGGGCGAGGCCGAGGCCCAGCGCGAACTTCCCGCGATCGCCCAGCTGCTCCACCAGGCCGCGGTTTTCGAGCACGCTGACCAGCCGGGACGCGGTGGACTTGTGCACGCCGAGTTCTTCCGCGATCTCCGTGATGCCGGCCCGGCCCCGTTTGGCCAGGAACTCCAGCACGCTGATGGCCCGGTCGACCGACTGGACAAGCGCCGCGGGTCTCGGCTCCGGGTCAGGCACCGGCCTCAGATGCGGCACAGGCGGCATAGGCGGCATAGGCGGCATAGCTAGACGCTAGCCCGGGGAACGGTCCCCCGGAACCCCCGTGCGGGCCGGCCCGGCGGCCCGCAAATCCTGGCCTTATAGAAAGTGGCGGCCGGTGGTAAGCGCGGGTCCGGGGTGGCGCAAAGAACCGTTAAATGGTGATTCCTCCGTAACGAACCCGCTGGCCAGGATCGGGCAATTCAGCCATTCCGGGGAACGGTCGGTAAGAGATTTCTTAATGTGCCTGATTTCCTATTCGATAAACTCAGAAGCGCTTCATATCGGGCCCTGCGGGTAGGGAGAGACAGGTGAGAATGCTCGCCAGAGCCGCGGGCAGCGCGCTCGGGTCTCTATTCGTGGGGCTCACGCTCGTTGTCGCCGCCGTCGCGGCCATCGGCGTACTGGGAACTCTCGCGGCAACGAGGCTGGGAATCTCCACCTCAAGCGACGAGCTGACCACCTCCTCCGCGACGGGCAAGCTCGCCCAGGACATGGACGCGGCGTACGCCACGGGTGAAGAGGCATTCCTCGCCGCCACGCCTGCCCGGCAATCCCGGCTCCTCAGCTCGCTCTACACCACTATTCTTCCCGCGACCGACGCGCAGCTCACCTACTTCGGGCAGCTCCACGCGAACGATCCTCCGGCCGAGCACGCCAAGGTCGAGCAGTTCACCAGCGAGTGGGCCGCCGTACGTGACCTGCTCAGCCCGACGGGCATGACGGGTCATCCGGACGCGACGCTCGCTTCCCGGCTCATGGCCGCCTATCAGCCCGTCAATGCGCACCTCAACCGCTTCTTCCTGAAGGAGCAGCGTGACGGTCATACCGATCAGGTGGCCCTGTCCGCGGACGCGGAGCGGACGACCGGTTTCCTCGTGGGCGCCGCCGTTCTCGGCGTTGCCATCGGCGTTCTGCTTCTGCTGTCCGGGCTCCGCCGCATCCGCCGGAACCTGGAGCCTGGCCAGGATCAGGCGGAGTTCGCGGACATCATGCAGATCGCGAACGACGAGGATGAGGCGCAGCAGCTCCTCCAGCGCCACCTCGAACGCACGCTCGCGGCGACCACCGCCGTCGTGCTTAACCGGAACAACAGCGCGGACCGGCTGGAAGCGGTCACGCCGCTGCCGAACGGCTCGCCCCTCGCGGAGACCTTGCGTGGCGCGGCGCCGCAGTCATGTCTCGCGGTGCGGTCGGGCCGGACCCATCGTGCGGACGAAGGGCGGTCGGCCCTGCTTTCGTGCCCGGTGTGCGCCGCCTGCCCGGGCGCCTCCTCATGCGTTCCGCTCACGGTCGGGGGCGAGGTGATCGGATCGGTCCTTCTCAACCGGCCACGTCCGTACACGGAGGCCGAGGAACAGCGGATCCGGGAGTCCGTCGGCCAGGCGGCACCGGTGCTTGCAAACCTCCGTAACCTGGCCGTCGCCGAGATCCGGGCCGCAACCGACGGCCTGACCGGGCTCCCCAACAAAAGGGCGGTCACGGACGCGCTCAAGCGGATGTTCGCGCAGGCCTCGACGACGGGTTCGCCGATCGCGCTGTTGCTTCTCGACCTCGACCACTTCAAGCAGATCAACGACCAGTGGGGCCATGCGGTGGGGGACCAGGTTCTCGCCAATGTCGGCGCGGTGCTGCGGAGTGTGCTGCGCTCCCGGGACTTCGCTGGCCGCAACGGGGGAGAAGAGTTCGCAGTCCTCCTGCCCGATACCGAGATCGCCGCGGCGCTTGAGATCGCCGAGCGCGTCCGCGCGGCGATCGCCGAGATTACGCTGCCAACCGCCAACGTATCGGTCACCGCCTCGCTTGGGGTCGGCGGTTACCCGGATCACGCAAGCACGCTGGACCGGCTCGAGCGGCTCGCCGACGCGGCACTCTACGTCGCCAAGCGGCAGGGGAGAAACCGTGTCGAGCTCGCCGTCCCGTCGGTTGCCGAGGCCGCGGCCGGCCTTCCCGAGCCGTCCGCGAACGGTTCCGGGCCGGCGCCCGTGCCGGAACGGCCGGCGGTGCGCGACGGCTGACCAGGAAGTGGGAGGTGGTCCCGTCAGGGTCAGGGCCTCGGAGGGGCGGCCGGTTACGTCGGCCGGCATGCTCGCGCGGCGCCGCGCTGACGCAGTTCCCGCCAGATCTTCTGGGCATCGGCGGAAATCAGGCAGTACGGGCTGCCGCCGTCACAGCTGACCGCCTCGAAGCGAGGCTTGTCGCCCGGGCGCATGATCACGTTGACGGTCCTGCCCGATCCGCTCATCGGGCTGGCCTGATGTTCTGGTTGCGGCTGAACAGGTTGGTCGGGTCGTACTCGCGCTTGAGCCGTGCCAGCCGGTCGTAAAGCTCGTCGCCGTACAGCGAACGGACCAGGTCGGCATCGGTATCACCGGCGAAGTTCACGTACGCGCCGCCGGACGACAGCGGGGCCAGTGCGCCCGGTTCACGTTCTCGCGGCTCACCCCGATCATCGCCGCGAGCGTTGACTGGGAGATCTTCGGGGTCCTCGCCTCCCCGGAACTGCCCTTTGGGCTCGATTCCGTGAGTTCTAGCAGCCGCAGGAGCGTTGGCTGCCGGCCTGGCTGCGGACCAGGCTCTACAACGCGGGCGCGCCGCGCCTCACCATCTACACCGCGGGCTTCAACCGTGTCGCCGCGGAGTTCGGCGTGGCCCCGATTAGGCCATGGCCAGCTAGGGCTCGTGCTCGCCTGCTGCAGGCCGGGTGGTGACCTGGCAGCATTCAGCCTGCCTTGCCACCAGCACCAGCACCTCGCCACGGTCGCCAGGCCGGCATCGGTGACCACCACAACCGGATCACATGGCACCGGGTCGCGTTAGGCGCTGAGAAATCAGCGTCACGCTCCTTCTGAGGTGTGTTTGTGCTGGTACTCCTGCGGCGCGAGTTCTGGCCTCGCGGCTGCGAGGCGGCACCTAGCGCCCCATCAGATAGAAGCCGGGGACTAGCCCAGGCTTGGCAGAAGGAGGCGCGACGTGAGCACGACGCAGCAGCAGGCACCGCCGATGGAGGCGCCGTCCGGCCCGGACATGGGGGACATGGGCGCGGCGGTCGAGGCGCAGATGGGCAAGATCGTGACCGAGCTGGGTGCAGCACTGGGCGTGCTCCTCACCTCCCTCGGCACCCGCAGCGGAATATGGGCAGCGCTCGCCGGAGCCGGCCCGCTGACGACCGCCGACGTGGCAGCAAAGGTGAGCGTGGAACCGTCATTGGTGCGGGAGTGGCTACGGGCACAAGCCGCCGGCGGTTATCTGGACTACGACGCGGCGAACGAGACATTCATGCTGCCCGATGCGGTCGCCGCCGCCATCCACTACGGCCCCGGTGGAGCACTCGTCGACGCCTGCGCCACTATGATGTCCTCGATGGGCGAGGGCTTCGCCGCGTTCAGCGAGGCCTTCAGCACCGGGCGGGGATTCGGCTGGCATCAGCGCACGGCCGACCACTGGCATGGAACGGACGCTTTCACCAGGGTCGCGCTGCCCACCGAGCTGATCGAGGCCGCGGTCGGCGAGATGGCCGGCGTGGCGACTGTTCTCGCCAGTGGCGGCACGGTCGCAGACGTCGGCTGCGGATACGGCGCACCAACCCTGTCCATCGCCGGACTGTACCCCTCGGCGCAGGTCCTCGGCGTCGACTACCACGACGCCTCGATCGCCCACTCGCGCGCCGAGGCCGCCCGCAGCGGCGCCAGCAACGTGCGGTTCGAGGTCGCGGCCGCAACCGACCTGCCCGGCACTGGGTACGACCTGATCACCTTCTTCGACTCCCTGCACGACATCGGCGATCCCCTCGGTGCGCTGGTACGAGCCCGGGCGGCGGTCGCACCGGCCGGAGCGGTGCTGCTGTTCGAACCGCTGGGCGCCGATGATGTCCAGGGCAACCTCAACCCGAACGGGCGAATGTTCTACGCCATCTCCACGCTTGCCTGCACGCCGAACGCGGTGTCCCAGAAGACAGCCACATCCTCCGAGCCACTAGGCGCACAGGCCGGCGATAAGCGGTTGCGGACACTGGCCGCCGAAGCGGGATTCAGCAGCGTCCGCAGGCTAGACGTCCCGGCCCCGATGAACCTGGTATTGGACCTGCGTCCCTGACCAGCCATGATGGAGCCATGAGTCCAGCCGACCGGCTCATCGGGCGAGAGCCGGCCTTGGCGGCCGCAAGCTCAGTGCTCGCCGACGCCCTCAGTGGTTCCGGGCAATTCCTGATGATCAGCGGCGAGGCCGGCATCGGCAAGTCGGCGATGCTGGCCGCGCTGATCAACCAGGCCGGGCCCGATCCCGTTGTCCTGCGCGGGTTCTGCTGGGAGGGCGACGGGACGCCGCCGTACTGGCCGTGGTCACAGGTCCTGCGGGCTAGCGGTCTGTCGATGAACAAACTAGGTGAGGCGGGCTGGCTGCTGCAGCCCGCCTCCAGGTCGGCAGGCTCGATGAGCGCCGCCGCCGCGGCCGACGCACAGTTTCGCTTGTTCGAAGCGATATCCCGGTCTCTGAGTGGCTTGGCCGCTGACCGGCCTGTGCTGGTGGTGCTCGACGACCTGCACTGGGCTGACGAGCCATCGCTGAGACTTCTAGAATTCTTGGCCCACGCCCTCGCCGCAAAGGCTGTGTTGCTGCTCGGCGCCTACCGGGACACCGAGGCATCCGCGGAGCTGCGCAAGCTCGCCGGCACGGGCAGCAGCTCGCCCTGGTCGGCCTCGCGCTAGCAGAGGTCGAGACCATGGCCCGGGAGCTGGCCGAGGCGATGGCTGAGCCGGGGCCCTCATCCCAGGTCATCTCTCAGCTGTGGCAACGCAGTGGCGGTAACCCATTCTTCGTCCGCGAGCTGACCCGGCTGCTGGTAGCGCAGGGCTCGTGGCACGAGCAGACTCAGATCCCGGCCAGTGTCGCGGAGACGTTGCGCCGAAGGCTGGCCCGGCTCTCCACGGGATGCGTACGGCTGCTGGAGTGGGCGGCCGTCGCGGGCCGCGACATCGACCTCTGTCTGCTGACGCAGGGCGGAGTGGCTGCCGATGAGGCTGCCGCCCTGGGCCTCCTGGACGAGGCCCGTCAAGCCGGTGTCATCGCGGGCACCTCCGAACCGCGGTTCACCCACGACCTCTATCGCGAGACCCTCCTCGACGGCCTCGCCGCGCCGGCCAGAGCCGCAGTCAACCTGTCGGTCGGGAGGGCACTGCAAGCACGGTCGGGCCCCGCGGCGCGGATCGCGGCACATCTCCTTGCCGCAGGAGCCAAGGCACGGCAAGACGCCCTCGAGTACTCACTCCAGGCAGCCCGAGAGGCCACCGCCCGCCTCGGACATGAAGATGCCTGCGCGCATTACCTTCGTGCACTCCAGATCATCGAGGAACGCGACGCTTCCGACGGCACAGCCGGCGAGCGCACCGGGATCCTGCTGCAGCTCGCCGCATCGCACGAGCGGTCCGGGAACTCCGACCTGGCTATGCAGCGATTCCTCCAGGCAGCCGAAGCAAGTCGTGCGGCCGGCGATGCAGTTGGACTCGCGGCGGCGGCGCTCGGCGTGCAGACGCTCGGGCACAGATCAGGCGCGCAAAACGCCGAGCTGCTCGACCTTCTCCGCGAGGCCTCGGAGCAGCTGGAAGTGACCCACGGCCCGTTGGCCACACAGTCCCGGGTGCTCGCGGCGCTGGCCCGCACGATGCGGCACGGATCGGACCGCCTGCCTGGTCCCGAGGTCATCCAGACCGCGCACCGGGCCGTGGATCTGGCCGCCGCCGCGAACGACACGAGTGCCCTGGCGAGGGCAACCCTCGCCGTACACGACGCGATGTGGACGCCCGGCACTGCCGCGGCGCGGCTGCCCGTCATTGCCGAGATGCTCGACGCCGCCCAGGCCAGTGGCGACGACGATCTGGTGGCCGAAGCACACCTCCTTCGCGCCGCGGCCCTGCTTGAGCTTGGAGAGCCGGACGGCCGAGACGAGCTACTCACGTACGTGGCCTTGGCCGGGGACCTGGGTCATGCGCGTGGCCGCTGGGGAGCGCTGACCCGGCAGGCCACGTTCGCCCAGATAGCCGGCCGGGCCGAGGAGTCAGCGCGGCTCGGCGAGCAGGCGCTGGAACTCGGGCTGGCCATCGGCGAGCCGGACGCCATCGGTTGTTTCTGCACGTCTCGCTATGCGCTGGTGGCTCTCGGCGTGCGCGAGCCAGCGACCGGAATGGACGCCTCTGATCCGCTCTGGCCGGCGTTTCCGCTGCTCAAGGCCTGGCCTCCGGCAGCTCGCGGCGAGGCTGCCGAGGCCGCGGCAGCGCTCGGAGACTTCAGCATCCTGGACATCCCGGTGTGGACTGGCCTGGAAGGGCTCGCTGCGGCAGCCGTCGTTTTCGCGGTGACAGGCTCTGACACCCAAAGGACCTGGACGTATGAGCAGCTCCGCCCGTACGCCGGGATCCATGTGGTCGTGGGCGGCTGCGCGTCCTACCACGCCGCCGTCGACCACCACCTCGGCGCACTCGCGGCCTCGCTCGGGGACACTGCCACCGCCGAAGCGCACTTCCGCACTGCCCAGGCGATGCACGAGCGGCTCGGGGCCGCCGGATGGGCCCGTCTGTCGGAGCAGGCACTGGCGAAGCTCTGTGCCCCACCGGCGAGTCAGGCGCCGAATGAGCTCCGGCTGGTGAACGGCGTGCGGCTGATCACCTTCCAGGGCAAGCAGGTCCAGGTTCGGGATTCGAAAGGCCTGGGTGACCTCGCGGTCCTGATCGGCGCCCGCGGAGCCGATGTGCACGTCCTCACCCTGATCGGGCACAAGCTTGCACGCATGGGTGCCGACCCGGTGCTGGACGAGCAGGCAAAGGCGGTGTTCAAGTCACGGCTGGCTGACCTTGCCCGGGAGATCGACGACGCCGACGCCGCGGGCAGCCCCGAGCGAGCCGAGACGCTGCGCTCCGAACGCGATGCGCTCATCCGCGAGCTTGGCGCTGCCGCCGGACTAGGCGGCCGGGACAGGAAACTCGGCGATGAGACGGAGCGGGCACGAAAGACCGTCAGCGCCCGAGTGCGTGATGCCCTGTCCAAGATCGAACGTGTGCACCCCGAACTCGGCGCACACCTGCGCAGCGCCCTGCAGATGGGAACCGTCTGCTCCTACAAACCGTCCGCGTCCACCACGTGGAAGGTGAGCTAGCGGCGTGCCAGCGTCGCCGGAGATGCCGTCCAGCAGGCGGATGACGGCGGTCACCTGCCGATGGGCAGGGACCTTGCGGAGCAGGAGTTTCCTGAGCACGAACGGCCCCATCAGGACTGACGTGGCCACGTCGAGGTTCACGTGATCATCCAGCCGGGGAAGTAGGACAGAAGACCCTACCGGACTGACCCAGTGCCGTGCCGCGGCCCGGAATTCAGTGAGCTCGCTGCTGACTCCGCCGGGGCCACCAGGCGGCGTCCTCGGGCCGCTCCGCGATCGACCCCGCTTGGCGCGGGTCACGCAGGCGGCAGGTTGGCGGTTGTGTGCGCATCAGCGAGCGCTCACGGCTGGGGGCAACGTCCCGGGTTGGCCGCTTCTTCCGCGGGAACGTGCGTCACCAGGTGACGGGCAGCTCGTGCAGGCCGTAGACGAACGCGTCGTCCTTGACCGGAAGCTTGTCCAGCGGGACGGCCAGCCGTAGCCCCGGAATCCGGCGGAACAGCGTCTCGTAGACGATGGCCAGCTCGGCCCGCGCCAGGCTCTGCCCGAGACACTGGTGCGGGCCGTATCCGAAGGCCACGTGCGGCCGGATCCGGCGCGCCGGGTCGAGCGTGCCCGGATCGGGGAACACCGCGGGATCGTGGTTGGCGGCCAGCACGGAGATGATCACTCCTTCCCCGGCCCGGACCTTCGTGCCGCCGATCTCGGTGTCGGCCAGCGCGACCCGGCCGGTCCCGATGTCGGCGATCGAGAAGTACCGGAGCATTTCCTCCACGGCCTGCGGGACCAGGCCCGGATCGGTGACGGCGGGCCGCAGCGTCGCGGGATCCCGCAGGACCGCCAGGGTGCCGAGCGAGATCATGTTGGCCGTCGTCTCGTGCCCGGCCACCAGCAGCAGGAAGGCCAGGCTGACCAGGTCCCGGTGGTCCTCCTCGCTGGCCGGGGCTCGCTGTGCGGCCCGCCGGCCGAGCAAGGTGTCGCCGGGCGTGGCCTCCTCCGCCGAGACCAGCTCCTCCAGGAACGCGAAAAGCTCGCGCAGTGCCTCGAACCGCTGCTCCGCGGGCACCCGGTGGCTGAGCAGCATCATGCTGCGGGACTGGAAGAACTCGTGTCGCGCGTACGGCACCCCGAGCAGCTCGCAGATGACCTCCGACGGCACCGGCAGCGCCAGCGCCGACACGAGGTCGGCGGGCGGGCCGCCCGCCAGGATCGCGTCGATCCGCTCGTCGACGATCTGCTGGATCCGCGGCCGCATCCCCTGCACCCGCCGGGCCGTGAACTCGCCGATGACGGCGTGGCGCGCCGCGGTGTGATCCGGCGGGTCCATGCCGATCAGGGAGGCCCCGCGGCTGCGCGCCCGCCGCTGCGCAGGCGTCAGCGCGGGCCGCGGCGCCGCGGCCGGCGGGGCGGGCCGCTGCTGCGGCATCGGGAACGACGGATCGGAGCGGTCGGCGGTGAATTCCGGCGCGGCCAGTGCCGCCCGCGCGTCCGCCATCCGTGTCACCAGCCATGTCAGCGTGCCGCCGGGCAGTTCCGCCGTCGCCAGACCGGGACGCGTACGCAACTGGCCGTACTCCGGTGGCGTGCGGAACGGGCAGCCGCGGGGGAGCGGAAGGCTCGCATCCGGCCGTTCGCGCACGCTTACGTCCCCTCGTCGCGGTAGGGACCGGCCCTGGCAGGCACGCCATTGCGGCCGCCCGCGGCCGGTGCCGCTTATGTCCGTTTCTATCACCGGTTCACCGCCCTGCTGGCCGGCGGCTTGCGCAGGGCCGTCCCCGGGAGATAGTGGAAGAGGCGATGACGGGAGAAACGGGACGCGCCGGCCACGGCCGGGAAGGGATTCATCGATGCTCTGCACCTTCGGCTTCGAGCGCATCGGCGTGCTGATCAGCGACCTCTACTTCGTCGACCCCAACCCCGGTAAGGGGCAGGAGGGCGCGGAGCACGGGGTCCGGCTGGAACTGCGGGTGCTCGAACGCGGGGACCTCAAGGGGTCGATCTACTCCGCTCAGCCGATTTCCGTCGGCCAGCCCATCTGGCGGGTCGACCTGCTGGAATCGGTTGCCGGAAAGCCGGGCAGCTTCGACCGGACTCATCACCACCCGGCCTTCACGGGCTGGGAGCCGGGCCGCCGCGTGTTCGTCAGGGAGCTTTCCGCGGACCCGACCGCCTGGCTGGCGGGAAAACTGTCGGACCTGCCGCAGGTGCTCAAGGACGTCGGCGTCGCCGCGGACGTGGCCGGCCCGGACGACGCGGAAAACCTCCGCCGCGCGGTCCCGGACATCCTGGAAACGACCGAGCGGCTGCTCGGTCAGGTACGGCGGGGTGAGCTGGGCACCGCCCCGGCCGGCGGCCCCGCCGACAACGTACGGGCCGGCTGGCTCTAGGGCACTGGTCACGTCGTCATCGGGGGTGATGGGCCGGTGTCATCGTCGATCACTCTGTGCTACCATCCGCATCGTTTGGGTAATCAATGGTATGCAGCTATCTCACAGCTCACCGGGGGGATCCATGCACGTGAGATACAGGATGACCGCGCTGGCCGCGGCGACGGCCGGGGGGCTGGCGCTGGCCGGGCTGACGGGGGCGGCGCCGGCGCTGGCCAAGCCGATACCAACGCCGATCCACGTGCCGTGCAGCCCGGACGCGCTGTCCAGCGCGATCAGCGGCGCGGCCGGCGGCGATGTGCTGTACCTGGCCACGAACTGCACCTATCTGCTGACGAGCGCGCTGCCCGACGTGGCCGTACCGCTCACCCTCTACGGCTTCAACAGCACGATCGAGCGCAGCTCGGACGGCGGCACGCCGGACTTCAGCCTGCTGACGCTGGCGACCGGCGGGAGCCTGGCGGTCGACAACGTGAACTTCGCCAACGGCGCCGCATCGGCCTACGGCGGCGGCATTGACGCCGAGTACGGTCCGGTGTCGGTGACCGGCGGCACCTTCACCGGCAACTACTCCGGTGACTACGGTGGCGCCATCTTCAGTGATGACGGCATCTCGGTGCACGGTGCCACCTTCACCGGCAACTCCGCCGACCAGTACAGCGGTGCGATCGAGATCGATGACAGTGGGACGGTATCCGGGTCCACGTTCACCCACAACACCTCCCAGTACGGGGGGGCCATCGACGTCGACACCGGGACGGCGACCGTGAGATCGTCGACCTTCATCAAGAACGGTTCCTCCGTGTACGGCGGTGCCATGGAGCTCGACTCCGGCTCACTGGCCGTGCGCAGCAGCTCCTTTTACCAGAACTCCGCGCCCTACGGCGGCGCCATCGAGGTCGAGGCCGGCGATCTCACCGTCAGCAACGGCTACTTCCAGCAGAACACCGCTAAGGACGGCGGGGGCATTGTCAACTATGCCGATATGACGCTGGAAGGCAGCGGGTTCCGCGACAACCAGGCCACGTCTGGCGGGGGCGTGGAGAACGACAGCAACGCGACGGTCACCGGTGGCACCTTCACCGGCGACACGGCCGAATACGGCGGCGGCTGGTACAACGATGGCACCCTGACGATGACCGGCGCCTCGTTCAGCTCCAACCACGCGGTGCAGGGCGGCGGTATGTACAACGAGGATGAGGCCACGATCGGCAGCAGCGGGTTCCAGTACAACGCCGCGTCGGATCGGGGAGGCGGCTCTCTTCGAGGACGGTACCTTCGCACACCTCAGTGACAGCAAGGTCTTCTCCAACCACGCGCCCTCCGGCGGGGGTGGCGGTATCTACGACGACGACTCCACCGCGGACACCGTCACGCTGACGAACACCAACGTGGTGATCAATACCGTGAACAACTGCTCGCCGGCCGCCTCGGTGCCCGGCTGCATCGGCTGAGCGTCCGGCCGGGCTGAGCGTCCGGCCGGGCTGAGTACGGGGGACCAGCGGGCGGCTTGCGGGCCGCCGGCTGGTCCCCGCGCCATGAGACGGGGCCAAGCCGGGGTTCAGCCCGGCCCGCTGTCGGTGGCCGGGTCTACCGTGGGCGGGGAAACGATCCCAGCGTGAACAAGGGGAAACCATGACCACGCTTGAGAACCGGCCGAACACCGCTCTCCTCGTCATCGACGTGCAGAACGGCGTCGTCGAGGGGGCGCACGAGCGGGACGCGGTCGTCGCGAACATCGGCAGCCTGGTCGAGAAGGCACGGCAGCAACGGGTACCCGTGGTCTGGGTGCAGCACTCCGACGAGGAGCTGGCCCGGGAAAGCGACGCCTGGCGGATCGTCCCTGAGCTGGCTCCGGGCGACGCGGAGCCGCTTGTCGAGAAGAACTACGGCGACTCCTTCGAGGACACCACGCTGGAGACCGTCCTGTCGGGCCTCGGGGCCGGGCGGCTCTTCATCGCCGGTGCGGAGACCGATGCGTGCATCCGTTGTACCCTCCACGGCGCGTTCACCAGGGGGTATGACGCGATCCTGGTCAGCGACGCCCACACGACGGGGGACCGGACAGCGTGGGGGGCGCCGCCGCCGGATCAGGTCATCGCGCACACCAACCTGTACTGGACCTACCAGACGGCCCCCGGGCGGACCGCGGGCACGGCCGAGACCAAGAACGTCAACTTCGGCGGTTAGGCCCGGCCGCGCCGGGGTCGATGTCCGGCCGTGAATTTCGCCAGCCTGCGTCGATGTCGCGGCTATTTCGCGATGGCCCGGGATGGGACACCTTAGCTGTTAACGCATGTCTCCGGCAGGACTAGGCTGAGGCTTATCCGGGTGGTGTAAGGGGGCATGTATTGACCGAGGACTCGTCGGCCATCGGCTCGGTGGGCATCCTTACGGTTGGCACGCGGGGGGAACGCGGCCCGGGAGAAGTCCGGATCAAGATCCGTGGCGGCTCGGAAGCATTCATTGCCTGGTCGGAGAAGCCGTTGCCGAAAGGTGCGACCGTCCTCGTCACCGAGTGGCGCGGGGCGCGCGCGGTCGACGTGATGGCGTGGGCCAGCGACCCGCTTGACGAGCTGGGCGACTATGGCGCCTGAGGCGCCGGAAACCCGCAAGAGAAAGACGCCGGCTCACCCGAAAAGCCGGCGGGAAGGTAAGCCGGTTTAGGAGATGAGCAATGTTCGGATTCCGCGTTCCAGCGCCCGATGAGGCCCTGCTGATTTCTGGGGGAAGGGCCGGTCGCACCGGTGCGCCTTTCCGGGTGGTCACCGGCCGCGGGGCCTATGTCATGCCCGCGTTCCGTAAGGCGCGTTACCTCACGCTCAGTCTTCAGGAGGCGGAAGTCGCCGAAACCTGCGTGACCAAGCAGGGCATTTCCCTGAACGTCCGGGCGGTGATCGCCTTCAAGGTGGGCAACGACGAGGAAAGCATCGTCAACGCCGGGCAGCGTTTCCTGTCCGACCAGGACCAGATGACGATTCTCACCGGGCGGATCTTCGCCGGTCACCTCCGTTCGATCATCGGCTCGATGACCGTCGAGGAGATCGTCACCGAGCGGCAGAAGCTGGCCAGCGAGGTGCTCGACGGCTCCAAGGCCGAGATGGCCACCATCGGCCTGACCGTCGACGCGCTCCAGATCCAGTCCATCGATGACATGGGGGCCGGGTACATCGCCGCGATGGCCTCGCCGCACAACGCGGCCATCCAGCGGCAGGCGAAGATCGCCCAGTCGCAGGCCGACCAGGCGGCCGCCCAGGCCCAGCAGGAGTCGCAGCGCCAGCAGGCCGAGTACGCGCGGCAGACGTCGGTCGTGCAGGCGCAGTACAAGGCGGAGGTGGACAAGGCGCAGGCCGAGGCGGCGCAGGCCGGGCCGCTGGCCCAGGCGCACGCGCAGCAGGCGGTCATCCAGGCCCAGGCGGATCTGGCCCAGCGCCAGGCCGAACTGCGGCAGCAGCAGCTGGTGTCCGAGGTGGTCAAGCCCGCGCAGGCCGAGGCCGAGCGGGTCCGGATCCTGGCCCAGGCCGACGCCGAGCGGACCCGGATCCAGGCCGAGGCCGCCGCCTCGAACAACCGCGTCGCGCTGGACCAGATGCTGATCAGCCAGCTCCCGCAGATCGTCAAGGAAGCGGCGGGCGGCCTGGCCGGGGCCAACGTCAGCGTGCTGAACGGCGCTGACGGGCTCGGTGAGATCGCCGCCGGCCTGGTCAGCCAGGGCCTGACGATCCTGGAGTCGGTCCGCCGGAGCGTGGGGGACCAGGCCGGTACGCCCTCCGGCAACGGCATGAGCCCGCGCCGCCTGGCCCAGGCGCCCGCCGCGTCCTCCGGCCCGGCTGGCGGCCAGGGCGGCGACTGACCCAGTGCCGGGCGGCGCGTGACCCGGGTGCTGGGCGGCGCGCCCGCCCGGACACGCCGGAGCCGCCGGCGGCCAGGCCGCCAGCGGCTCCGGGGACGGGCGAGGGCCGGTTAGCCGTGCGCACGCACGTAGACCGGGATGCCGTTCGGGACGAGGCCGGGGAAGATGTTGGCCACGTCCATCGGGATCCGGACGCAGCCGTGTGAGACCGGCTGGATCGGGACGTAGGTGTCGCCGTGGATGGCGTACCCGCCATGGAAGAACACCGGGTTATACAGTTCGCCCAGCGACGAGGCGTGCCAGCCCTTGAACCGCCGCAGGGTGCGGAAGTTACCGGTCGGGGTGATCGCGTAGGAGCAGCCGTTGTCGCAGTAGTAGTAGCCGCCGCCCGATGAGATGTGGCTGATCAGGACGATCTTGTTGTGGTGGTAGACGTACAGCACGTGGCGGCCGAGGCTCACCTCGACGCGGAGCGCTCCGCCCTTGCGGACTAGCGGCGCCGGGTACGTGGGATTGACCAGCGCCCGTTCCACCCGCACGGTCACGGTCCCGCTGGCGGCCAGCCCCTGGACCTCGTCGAAGGCCCAAACCGCTTCCTCGGTGTCCGCGCCGTAATGCCCGTTCTCCGCACCGGGGTAGTACGCGAGCCGCGCCAGCCGCTGCTGGAGCCGCTTGACGTCGTTGCCGCTCATGCCCGGCCGCAGCGTGCGCGTCGCCGGCGTGTAGCCCGGCGCCGCCCCGTGCCCCGGCGCCGCGTAGGCCACTCCTGCCGCTACGCCGTTCAGCACGGTCGCGGCCATCGCCGCCGCGCCAAGACCGAGCGTCCACCGGCGTCGCGCCGATCTGGCTGTTCTTACGCCCGCCCGTCCCCACCTGTTCCCCGCCCGTTCCCACCCGTTCCCCGCCCGTCCCCACCCGTTCCCCACCCGAGCTCCCTCCGGAAGAAATCCCAGCACGCGCTGTGCCGGTCCTCGTGGTCGGGATGAGGCCGGGCGCACGCGCGTAACCGTTTGCCGATGTTGCGCTAGATGTCTACCCGCAATTCCGCCCGGTCGCATCCAAGCGTGATGGATCTACTCCGCAGCGTTACATTTCCGGGACATGGCGGTGGCCGGCCGCGGAGCCGCCGCCGGGGCCGTCGCCCGAGCCCCGGCTCCGGGGACCGCGCCGGAAACCGTCCCCGGAGGCCTGGCCCTGGGCCGCCTCCCGAGGCCGTCCCCGGAGGCCTGGCCCTGGGCCGCTCCCCGAGGCCGTCCCCGGAGACCCGGTCGCAATAGTTGACTTTACCGACCGGAATTAACTAGATTCAGCCAGGTCAGTCGCTTCGTGACCGGCCGGGCGGTTCGTCGGCCCCGGCCGCTGACGCCACCGCCGCAGGCCGCGGCCCGGACCTTCGTGCACCGCCTCGGCGCTTGACATCGCTGGACTTGAGAAGATCTGCTGAGGGACGGGTGACTTGAGTGACGTGGCAGCTGGGTACGGGACCAGGGGCGCGCAGAACCGTGGACAAGCGAGGGAGCTTCCGTCATGGCAGATGAGCACCAGCATCATCACGACCCGACCTTCTACCGTTCGCCGGCCGACGCGGCGGCCGCGCCTGCGGAGAAGCTCGCCTATCTCGCGACGTTCGCCCGCCCCGCGGACCGGCCCGACGCGCTGGCCGTGATCGACGTCGACCCGGACTCGCGGTCCTACGCCTCGGTGATCGGCTTCACCGAGCTGCCGGGCACCGGGGACGAGCTGCACCACTTCGGCTGGAACGCCTGCTCCAGCGCGCTGTGCCCGGGCGGCGACCACCAGCACGGCGACCGCCGTTACCTCATCGTGCCCGGCATACGGTCCTCGCGGCTGCACATCTTCGACACCGGAGCCAATCCGGCCGAGCCGCCCATCGTCAAGGTGCTCGGCCCGGAGGAGCTGGGCAAGCGGGCCGGCTACTCCCGCCCGCACACCGTGCACTGCGGCCCGGGGGCCGTCTTCGTGTCCTGCCTGGGCGGCGGCGACGGCCAGGAGGGCCCGGGCGGGATCGCGCTGCTGGACCACTCCACCTTCGAGGTCACCGGCCAGTGGGAAGCCGACCGCGGCGACCAGTACCTGGCGTACGACGTCTGGTGGCACGTCATGCACGACGTGGCGGTTACCTCCGAGTGGGCCACTCCGTCGATGATCGAGAACGGGATCGTCCCGGAGCTGCTGCTCGGCCGCAAGTACGGGCACCGGCTGCACTTCTGGGACATGAAAACCCGGGCGAACACGCAGACCATCGACCTCGGCGACGAGCACCAGATGGTGCTGGAGCTGCGTCCCGCGCACGCCCCGGACAAGCTGTACGGCTTCGCCAGCGTGGTGGTCAGCGTCGAGGACCTGTCCGCGTCGATCTGGCTGTGGCACGAGAGCCCGGGCGCCACCGGCGCCGGCGACCGGTGGGCCGCGACCAAGGTCATCACGATCCCGGCCGAACCGGCTCCGGCCGAGGAGCTGCCGCCGCTGCTGCAGGGCTTCGGGGCGGTCCCGCCGCTGGTCACCGACATCGCCCTGTCGGTGGACGATAAGTTCCTCTACGTGTCGTGCTGGGGGACCGGTGAGCTGAAGCAGTACGACGTCAGCGACCCGTTCCACCCCCGGGAGGCCGGGTCAGTGCGGATCGGCGGCATCACCGGCCGGGTTCCGCACCCGGCCAGGCCGGACGCGCCGCTGCGCGGCGGCCCGCAGATGGTGGAGGTCAGCCGGGACGGCCGGCGTGTCTACTTCACGAACTCGCTGTACGGCGCGTGGGACGACCAGTTCTACCCCGACGGGGTGGGCGCGTGGATGGCCAAGCTCGACGTCAATCCCGGCGGCGGGATCGCCTTCGACGAGCGGTTCTTCCCCGAGGGGGAGGCGTTCCGCGGGCGGCGCGTGCACCAGGTGCGGCTGCAGGGCGGGGACGCCTCCAGCGACTCCTACTGCTTCCCGTCGTAGCAGAGCCCCTCGAAACGGAGGTGCCCGCCATGTCCGTCACCGATGACCTGCTAGCCAATAACGAGCGCTACGCGGAGAGCTTCCACGGCCCGCTGCCGCTGATACCGTCCGCCCACCTGGCCGTGGTCGCGTGCATGGACTCGCGGATGAGGATCTTCGCCCTCCTCGGCCTGGAGGACGGCCAGGCGCACATCATCCGCAACGCCGGCGGCGTCGTCACCGACGACGTGATCCGCTCGCTGGCCATCAGCCAGCGGCTGCTCGCCACCAGGTCCATCATCCTGATCCACCACACCGAGTGCGGGATGCTGACGTTCACCGATGACCAGTTCAAGGCGGCCATCCAGGAGGAGACCGGGATCAAGCCGCCGTGGGCCGCCGAGGCCTTCACCGACCTGGACGCCGATGTCCGGCAGTCGATGGCGCGGATCAGGTCCAGCCCGTTCATCCCGCACACCGGCGACGTGCGCGGCTGCGTGTTCGACGTCGGCACCGGCCGGCTGCGCGAGGTGAAGTAATTTCCGTCCCGGCCGGGACGGAAATTACCGTTTGCTGCGGGAACTGGCCCGGCCGTCCCCGTACGTAAGCTTCGCGTACTACCCTCAGCAGGCGTGGCTGCCCTGCCCGTGACGAGATCCGCTGCCGACGCCCAGGACGACCTGCGGCCCCGGCGAGATGCGCGTGTCCTCACGCTGGCCGCCGTCTATTACCTGCTCGCGGCCGTGGCGTTGCTGCTGTGGCTGTGGCGGAACCCGGCAGCCGGCACGGTCGCGGGCAACGCCAACGACGCGGACCAGTTCTCCTGGTTCTTCCGCTACGATGCGACGGCCGTCGCCCACTTCAGGCTGCCTGCCCTCGTCACGACGGCGCTGAACGCCCCGCAGGGCATCAACGTCATGTGGAACACGTTCATGCTGCTGCCCGGCGTCCTGCTGGCGCCGCTCACGCTGCTGGCAGGACCGCAGGTGAGCCTGACCGTGCTGATGACCGCCGGGTTCGCGGGCAGTGCGCTGGCGCTGTTCGCCGTCCTGCGGCGCTGGGATGTCAGCGTCGCCGCCGCGGCCATCGCGGGCGCGGTCTACGGGTTCTCCCCGGCGCTGCTCCAGTCGGCCGTCGGCCACTACGACTTCCAGTTCGCGGTCCTGCCACCGCTCATCCTCGACGCGGCCCTGCGGATCGGCACCGGGCGCGCCCGGCCGCTGCGCGGCGGGCTGTGGCTGGGCCTGCTGGCTACGGCGCAGTTGCTCACGGCCGAGGAAGTGCTGCTGGACACCGTCCTGGCGGGTGCGGTCATCGCCGTCGTGCTCGCCGTCAGTCGGCCGCGGGCCGTGCTGCAGCAGGTCCCCCGCCTGGCGGCCGGGCTCGCCGTCGCGATGGCCCTGCTGGTCGCCGTGTGCGGGTACCCGCTGTGGATCCAGTTCTTCGGGCCACTGCATCAGCACGGCAGCGCGTTCACGCCCGACTTCTTCAAGAACGACCTGAGCGGGTTCGTGACCCCATCGTCGTTCCTGTTCTTCCACACGGCGTCCAGCGCGGCGGCGGCCACCCGCTACCAGGGCGGCGTGCCGGAGTACCTCGCCTACCTGGGCTGGCCGCTGCTCGTCGTGCTGGCCGCCGTGGCGGTGCGGTTCTGGCGGAACCTCGCGGTACGGGCGGCCGCCGTAACGTTCGCGGTCATGGAGATCTTCTCCCTGGGCGGCACGCTCATGATCGGCGGTACCGGTCACCACGCGATCCTGCTGCCCTGGCACTGGCTGGGCTCGCTGCCGCTGCTCGACGCGGCGCTGCCGACCCGGTTCTCGATCACGGCGGACGGTGCCGCGGCGGTCCTGCTGGCCTTCGGCCTGGACCTGGCCCGCCGCCAGCCGCGGATCGCCGCGCGGCGCTGGGGACCGGGCGCCGTCACCGCAACCGCGATCCTCGCCGTGCTGCCGATCCTGCCGCGCCCGCTGCCCGACGCCGCGGCCGCGCCGGTCCCGGCCGGCTGGTCCGCGACGTTCACCGCGCTGCACCTGCCCGCCGGGGCGCGCGTCCTCGTGGTGCCCATCCCCACGGCGACGTTCACCGAGCCGATGCGCTGGCAGGCCGACACCGCGCTGCCCATCGACCTGATCGGCGGGTACTTCACCGGCCCCGGCCCGGGTGGCCAGGCGTACATCGACGGCGGCGTCATGGCCCCGGGCGCGCGCTACCTCAACGTCTTGTGGTCGGGCGGGGCCTTCCTCCAGATGCCCCCGCGCGCGCAGATGAAAGCCCAGTTCGCCCGCTGGCAACCGGCCGCCGTCGTCGCGGTCACCGGGACCCACTCGGGTCTCGGGGAGTACCTCATCGGCCTGCTCGGCCGGCCCACCTATCGCGTCGGCAAGATCCTGGCCTGGCGCACCTAGCCGACGGGCTACGGCCCGCGCCCGGGCCACCCTGTGCCAGGCTTCCCCTGTGGATGCTCTGGGTATCGCCGCGGCTGTGGATGCTCTGGGTATCGCCGCGGCGCTGGCCGCCGTGGCCTGGGCCGTGCTGCTGACCGGGCACGGCGGCTTCTGGCGGACGGATCAGCGGCTGCCCGCCCCGGCCAGCCGGTCCGCCGGGGCTGCTGGGCGTGCCCGGTCGCACGGGTCCACCGGGGCCGCCGAGGCCGCCGGGGCTGATGGGGTTGCCGGGGCTAATTGGGCTGATGGGTCCGCCGGGGCCGCCGGGGCCGGCGGCGAGCCTGCCGCCTGGCCGGAGGTCGCCGCGGTCGTGCCGGCCCGGGACGAGGCGGCCATCCTGCCGGTCACGCTGCCGGCCCTGCTGGCCCAGGACTATCCCGGCCCGTTCTCGGTCACGCTCGTCGACGACAGCAGTTCCGACGGAACCGGGGAGGTCGCCGTCGCGCTCGCCGCCGGGGCGCCCCGCGCGCTCCGTGTCGTGCACGGCGCGGCGCCGCCTCCCGGCTGGGCCGGAAAACCCTGGGCCATGGCGCAAGGACTGGCGGCGGCCGGCGCCGGCGGCGCGCCCTACATCCTGTTCACCGACGCCGACATCGCCTGGCAGCAGCCCGGCGCGCTGCGCGCGCTGGTGGCCGCGGCCGAGGCCAGCGACCGTGACCTGGTGTCGCAGATGGTCCTGCTGCGCACGGAGACGGGCTGGGAGAAGGCGATCATCCCGGCGTTCGTCTACTTCTTCGCCCAGCTGTACCCGTTCCGCTGGGTCAACCGCCCGGGCGGGCGCACCGCCGCGGCGGCGGGTGGCTGCATGCTCGTCCGCCGCCACGCGCTGGAGATGGCCGGCGGGCTGGCTCCCATCCGCGGCGCGCTCATCGATGATGTCGCCCTCGGCCGGCTGCTGAAGCGGCCGCCGGCCCGGGGCCGGTGCTGGCTGGGGCTCAGCACCAGCGTGCGGAGCGTCCGCCCGTATACCGGGCTCACCGACCTGTGGAACATGGTGGCACGGTCGGCCTACACCCAGCTCCGGTACTCGCCGTGGCTGCTGGCCGGCACGCTCGCCGGCCTGGCCTGGCTCTACGCGCTGCCCCCGGTCAGTGCGATCGCGGGCCTGATCGCGCTGACCGGGAGCGCGGGCCCGATCGGCGCCGGGCCGCTGCTCTGCGCGGCCGCCGGCCTGGCCGGCTGGGCGGCGATGGCGGTCAGCTACCTGCCGATGCTGCGGCTGTACCGGCTGTCGCCGCTGCGGGCACCCACGCTGCCTGCCATCGCGCTCATGTACGCGGCCATGACCGCCGACTCGGGCCGAAGGCATTACGCCGGCCGGGGCGGCGCATGGAAAGGCCGGGCGGGGCAGCCCGGCGAGCGGGAAAGCGGCATTCAGGAAAAGGCGCGCGGATAGCGAGCAAAGGACCATGCGCCGTATCCGGAAGTCGCCGTCGGCCAAGCGGTAAAGCGGCAATTCGCGGGGCCGCCTGCACGGTTACCTATCCGACCGGTTGTTCCGTTCCGATCTGGATCGCCGGAACATCCCATTCGGTCAGCTCATATAGACGGTGATTCTCCGGCTATCAACTGCTGTCGAGGCCCTACTATTGGCATTATCGGTCCCGCACCCGACACAGCCCGGAGGCCATTGTGCTCAGCGGGACAGCAGGCGAACAGATCCCCGGTGGCGGCCACCGGCCGCGGCACCGCAGGCCTGACGATCTGGCGATCTTGCCGGTCGGTGACGTCGCCGGGCAGACCTACGAGGAGCTGTACGTCGAGCACGCGCCGGCCGCCCGGCGGGTCGCCCTGTCGATGGTGCCGCGTGACGTCGCCGACGATATCGTCGCCGAGGCCTTCACCCGGGTACTCGGCGCGATCCGGGCCGGCGGCGGGCCGGGCCTCGCCTTCCGGGCGTACCTGCTGACGGCGGTGCGCAACACGGCCAACGACTGGCTGCGGGCCAGCCGCCGCACCACCGTTGTCGGCGATCTCGGCGAGGACCTCGAGGACCGCGTGCCCGAGGAAAACATGGGTCTCGCCCGGCTTTCGCGCGGCCCGGAAGCGGAGACCGAAGCCCGGGCCGAGGCCCGCCTGGTCGCCGGGGCCTTCGCGCACCTGCCCGCCCGCTGGCGCGCCGTCCTCTGGCAGCTGGAGGTCGAAGGCAAGGCACCCGCCGCCGTCGCGCCGATGTTCGGGCTGTCCGCCAACGGCGTCTCGGCCCTGGCCGTGCGGGCCCGCGAAGGGCTCCGGCAGGCCTACCTGCAGGAGCACATCGGCAGCAACATCCCGGCGCCCTGCCGCGCGTACGCGGAGGCACTAGGCGCCGACGCCCGCGGCCGGCTCAGCCGGCGCCGCCGCAGCGCCGTCCACGAGCATCTCGAGCACTGCACCAGCTGTCACGCCCTGGCCACTGAGCTGACCGAAGTCAACAGCAGGCTCGGGGCGATCCTCACGCCCGCCGCGCTGGCCGGTGCGGCGGGCGCCCTGGCTTCCGCCGGGCATGGGGCACTCACCGTCGGGGTGAAGGCCGGGGCCGGGGTAAAGGCCGGGGCTGAGGTGAAGGCTGGGGCCGGAGTGAAGGCCGGGGCTGAGGTGAAGGCTGGGGCCGGAGTGAAGGCCGGGGCCGGAGTGAAGGCCGGGGCTGAGGTGAAGGCTGGGGCTGGGGTGAAGGCGGGAACCGGAGCCAAGGCGGGCGCCGGCCTCAAGGCGGCCGCGGGGCTGAAGGCTGGGGCCGGGGTGAAGGCTGGGGCGGGGCTGACAGCGGGCGCGGGGCTGAAGGCTGGGGCCGCGGCCCGGCGGGGCGGCCGGGCCTGGCTGAGCGGACACGCGCGGCTGCACCCGGTGGCCGCGGCCGCGAGCGCCGCCGCTGGGCTGGCCGTGGCCGGCGGCATGGTTTACGCGGTCAGCGTCAGCCCGTACGGGCCCCTGGGCGGGCTGGGCGGCGGTTCGCGGCCGGCCGTGCCGGCGGCCGCGCTGTCCCCGGCGGGCCCATCCGCATCCAACCACGCCCCCGGCGCGCCCAGCCAGCTCGGCGCGGCCTCGTCGCTGGCTCCGGTCGGCGGGGTCACCGGAACCGCGTGCCCGGGCACCGCTGGTGCCGTCACCCGGACCTGCGCGGCGGGCGCCGGTTCCGGCCGTCCCGCCGCGGGAACGCTGGCCGGCGCCGCGCCCGGCGGGACGGGAGCGGACACCGCGGGCCGCCCCGGCGTAAGCGGCGGGACCGCCACGAGCCCAGGCTCCGGGTCTGCCGTGCTGGGCGGGCTCGGCGGGGCGACCGGGGCGGTCGGCACGGTCACCCGGGGCGTGGGCAGCACCCTCGGCGGCACGGTCAGCGCGGCCGGGCAGGCCGTGTCGGGCGTCACCCAGGTTCTCGGCACCGTGCTGGGCCCCACCACCAACACCCTCGGCAACGCGGTGGCCGGCGTATCCCAGCAGGTGGGAGCGGGCGTAAGCGGCACCGGTCTCGGCAGCACCGGCCTGGGCACTACGGTCACGCAGGCCGGCAGCACCGTCGGCGGCACGGTCAGGAACGCCGGGAGCACGGTCAGCGGCGTCATCGGCAGCGCCGGCACCGTGGTCGGCAACGTCGGCCAGGGGGCCGGCGGAGCCGGCCAGCTCCTGAAAGGCAAGCCGTAGCCCGGTTGGCTGTGCCGGGCACCGGTGGCGCGTCCCGTCTCTGATAAGTAATGAGAGGGAGAAGCGCCGCGGCCAGAGCCGGCCCGGGCCTGCGTGGGAGGTTGAGCCGATGGCGGACAGCGTGCAGGGCGTGATTGCGCGCGAAAAGGGCGCTCCGGTCGAGGTCACGACCATCCTGGTGCCGGATCCGGGACCCGGGGAGGCCCTGGTGCACGTCCAGGCGTGCGGTGTCTGCCATACCGACCTGCACTACAAGCAGGGCGGGATCGGCGATGACTTCCCCTACTTCCTCGGGCACGAGGCGGCCGGGGTGGTCGAAGCCGTCGGCGACGGCGTCACCGACGTGGCTCCCGGCGATTTCGTCATCCTGAACTGGCGCGCCGTCTGCGGGCAGTGCCGCGCCTGCCGTCGCGGGCGGCCTTGGTACTGCTTCAGCACGCACAACGCGAGCCAGAAGATGACGCTGGCCGACGGCACCCCGCTGTCGCCCGCGCTCGGCATCGGCGCGTTCGCCGAAAAGACGCTGATCGCCTCCGGTCAGTGCACCAAGGTCAACCCGGCTGTCCGCCCCGAGGTGGCGGGCCTGCTGGGCTGCGGGGTGATGGCCGGGCTAGGTGCCGCACTGAACACCGGGCAGGTCAGCCGGGGCGATTCGGTCGCCGTGATCGGCTGCGGGGGTGTCGGTGACGCCGCTGTCCTCGGGGCCAGCCTGGCGGGCGCGGCGCGCATCATCGCCGTGGACGTGGACGACCGCAAGCTGGAGTGGGCGCGCCAGTTCGGCGCGACCGACGTGATCAACGCCCGTGCCGGTGACCCGGTCGAGCGCATCCGCGAGCTCACCGGCGGCTTCGGTGCGGACGTGGTCATCGATGCGGTCGGCCGCCCAGAAACCTGCCGGCAGGCCTTCTACGCGCGCGATCTGGCCGGGACCGTCGTGCTCGTCGGTGTGCCGACCCCCGAGATGCAGCTGGAACTGCCGCTGCTGGACGTGTTCGGCCGTGGTGGCGCGGTCAAATCGTCCTGGTACGGCGACTGCCTGCCCACCCGCGACTTCCCGATGCTGGTGGACCTGCACCTGGGCGGTCGCCTGCCGCTGGAGAAGTTTGTATCGGAGACGATCTCGCTGAACGACGTGGAGAAGGCGTTCGGCAAGATGGAACGCGGTGAGGTACTGCGTAGCGTCGTTGTCTTCTGAGGCCGCGTCCGCGGCGGCCGCGCGGATTCTGGGCCCGGGCGCGGGCCGCCGGGGCGTACACAGCGAGGAGTCACTGTGCCGACCATCCTGATGACCGGCGCGGCGGGCCGGATCGGGACGATGCTCCGGCCCCGGCTGGCCCGCCCCGGCCGGACCCTCCGCCTGCTGGACATCGCCCCGTTGACGGCCGGGCCCGGCGAGGAGGCGATCCAGGCCTCGGTGACCGACCTGACCGCGATGACGGCCGCCTGCCAGGGGGCCGACGCCGTGATCCACCTGGGCCGGCACGCGGGCGAGGAGGACTGGGCGTCCATCCTCGACATCGACATCAACGGCGGGCGCACCGCGTTCGAGGCCGCCCGCCGCGCCGGGGTGAGCCGGGTCATCGTCGCGTCATCCAACCATGCGGTCGGTTTCGCGCCCCGCGCGAGCTTCCCGGTGCCCGACTACGCGTTCCCGGAACCCGACAGCTACTACGGCGTCTCCAAGGTGGCCACCGAGGCGCTTGCCTCCCTGTACCACCACCGGTACGGCCTGAACGCGGTCTGCGTGCGCATTCTGACCTGCACCGAACGGCCGGAGAATCCGCGTGCCCTGTCCACCTGGCTGTCTCCCGATGACGCAGGCCGCCTCTTCGAGGCGTGCCTGTCCGCGCCGCGGCCCGGCTTCCGCGTGATCTTCGGGGTGTCGGCCAACACCCGGGGCGGCTGGGTTTCCCTCAACGAGGCGTGCGCGCTCGGTTACGAGCCGGGGGACGACGCCGAGGCCTACGCCGATGAGGTGCTCGCCGCCGGCCCGGCCGACCCCGATGACCCGGTCTTCCGGTACCTGGGTGGCGAGTCCACCTTCCCCGACCGGGACGTCCCCATCTCCTGACCTCCGGCGCCCCGTCCAGGCCCGCGTTGCACGCCGGGTGGCCCGGGCCGGGGGAGCACCCTCACCCGGCCCGTTAAGAAGTAAGAATCAGTAGGAACGGCCGAAGATAACGCGCTTGCCGTACGCGGACGGCCGGCCGCAGCGGATGCAGGGGCCGGACTCCGGCTCGCCGTCCAGCGGGATACACCGGGCCGTGGCCCCGGTCTCGGCCTTGATCTCGTCCTCGCATTCGGGCGTCCCGCAGTGCAGGGCGCGGGCCCATCCGGTGCTGACCGCCGCGGTGAACTCGTCCCACGAGTCGGTCGTCACGGTGTGCTCATCGCGGAACGCCGTCGCCCGCTGGAACAGGAAGGCCTGGAACGCTTCCAGTTCCTCGGCCAGCCGCGCGGGTGCCCCAGCCAGGGCGATGGACTCCTTGCCGCCGCCGAGCCGCCGGGCCATCACCGCGCTGCCGGCGGCCAGGTCCCGCGGCCCCAGCTCCAGCCTGATCGGCACGCCGCGGAGCTCCCAGTCGTTGAACTTGAAGCCCGGGGAGAGCTGCGGCCGGTCGTCTACGTGCGTCCGGATGCCGGCGTCGGAAAGCCGCCGCGCGAGCGCCACCGCGGCCGCGCCGACCTCCCCGGCCTGCTCGCCGCGCCCGATGGGGACGATCACGACCTGGTAGGGGGCCAGCCGCGGCGGCAGGACCAGTCCCTTGTCATCGCCGTGCGTCATGATCACGCCGCCGATCATGCGGGTGCTCATCCCCCAGGACGTAGTGTGGCACAGCGCCAGGTTGCCGTCCTCGCCGGCGTAGGTGATGTCGAAGGCGCGTGCGAAGTTCGTGCCCAGGTAGTGCGAGGTGCCGGCCTGCAGGGCGCGGCCGTCGCGCATCATGCCCTCGATCGTGAACGTCCGCACCGCGCCGGCGAAGCGCTCGCCCGGAGTCTTCTCGCCCTCGATGACCGGCATCGCGGCCAGCTCACGGGCGGTGGCGGAATACAGGGCGAGCGCGAGCATGGTCTCGCGCATCGCGTCCGCCTCATCGGCGTGCGCGGTGTGCCCCTCCTGCCACAGGAACTCGGTCGTCCGCAGGAACATCCGCGGCCGCATCTCCCAGCGGACCACGTTGGCCCACTGGTTCAGCAGCATGGGCAGGTCCCGGTGCGAGCTGATCCACTTGGACATCATCTCGCCGATGATCGTCTCGGAGGTGGGCCGCACGACGAGCGGCTCCTCCAGCTCCTTGCCGCCGGCGTGGGTCACCACCGCGAGCTCCGGTGCGAACCCCTCGACGTGGTCCGCCTCGCGTTTCAGGTAGCTCTCCGGTATCAGCAGCGGGAAGTACGCGTTCTGGTGCCCGGTCGCCTTGATCCGGCCGTCCAGGTCGGCCTGCAGCAGCTCCCACAGCCGGTAGCCGTAGGGGCGGATGACCATCGTGCCCTTAACCGGGCCGCGGTCCACAAGCTCCGCTTTGAAGACCAATTCGTTGTACCAGGCGGAGAAGTCTTCGCTCTGCGGCGTCACTCCGCGTTCGTCTCTTGCCACATCCACGAGGTTAGACCAGTAACGTGTGATGCCATGACCGAAGCGGAACGCATGTCACGGATGAGGTAGCGGGGACGCCTGTTTTGTCGCAATGATGGGAAATCGTACGTAGTTCGGCCGTGCCCTATCACACTCGGGGGTGACCCGGAACATGAGTAGCGGATGGCCGCCGGAGGAAGATGGCAGCCGGTGGGAGCCGGTGGGACACGCTTCCGTCGTCGGCGCGGTGCACGATTCCCGTGCTGCCGAGCGGGGCTACTCAGGCTACGCCCGCTACACGTCAGATGCGGGCGAGAGCGGCGCATTTGGGCCCTACGATGCGCCGCCCAGCTACGACGAGACGGACTGGTACGGCGCCGCGGGCGAGCCAGGCCCGGCGGACGCGTCGCATCCCTCCGGGCCGCTGCCGGGGACGCACGGCGGCTACGGCACAGCCGGCCCGGGCGAGTTGTACCGCGCCCCCGTCTTCACCGAGGCGGACTACGGTGACACCGGTACCGGGGACGGCGCGTACGAAGCCGGGAACGACCAGTACGAAGCCGGGAACGACCAGTACGAGGCCGGGGACGGCACGTACGAGGCCAGCCGCGGCCGGTACGAGGGGGGCGGGGACGGCTCCTACGACGACGGGCCGTACGAGGAAACCCCGTACGGCGCTGCGTACGCCCGGGGTTACGCGGGCGGGCAGTACGCCGCGGGACAGTACGCGGCGGGCGGTTACGGATCCAGCGAGGCGGACGGCAGCCTGCCCGGGACCCAGGACGCCGGCTACCAGGACCACCCGGGCGGCCAGAACGGCGGCTACCCGGAGGCGCGGAACGGCCACTACCCGGAGGCGCAGGACGGCGGCTACCCGGAGGACGGGTACGAGGGCCACAAGACCGGCGGTTACGATCAGCCGGGCTACCCGAACCCGCCGGGCTACCGGGGCGCCGGCTACCCGGACGCGGGCGACCCCGATGCGGGCTACCGGGACGCTGGTCAGCAGAGGGCGGGCTACCCGGTGCGGTCAACCCGGCTACCCGGCCCAGGCCGACCCGGCGGCGGTCAACCCGGCTACCCGGCCCAGGCCGACCCGGCCGGCGGTCAACCCGGCTACCCGGCCCAGGCCGACCCGGCCGAGGCATACCCGGAGCCCGCGGCCCGCCAGGGCCATAAGCCCGCGGCGCCCGCCGGGCAGGATTACGGCTACCAGGACTACGGCGACCCCCGGTACGACGACCCCAGCTACGGCGATCCGGCTTACGACGACAGTCCGGATGCCGGTACCGCCTACGCGGGGGCCGCCGAGGCGGAGCCCTCCTACCAGGACCAGGACGACGGCTACCAGGACACCGGTTACGGCGGCCACCAAGACGCAGAGGTCCAGAACGGTCCTGCGTCCCGGGACGCAGGATACGGCGCCGAGGCGTACCCCGACGGCTATGACGGCGCCGCCGGCTACGAGGACCCCGGCCAGCAGCTAGCCGCGTACGCCGGCGGCAACCCGGCGTACGCCGCGGACGGCTATGGCCCGGGCTTCGGAGACCCGGAAGGCGGGCCGTACGGCCCGGACGGCGCGCCCGGTTACGTGGCGTCCGAGTACGTATCGGGTCAGTACCCGGCCGGAGCGGGCGCCATCGGTGAGCTTTCGGCCGGCCTGCCGGACCCGGCCGCGACCGGCATGCTGGAGGCCACCGGCATGCTCGACAGCACCGGGATCTCGGACCACGTCGAGCTGTACAACTTCCATCCCGGCGCGGCCGAGGCGAGCCAGGGTTTCCTTGACGCCCCCGGGCTTCCCGGGACGTTCGACATGACCGGCATGGACCCGTCCGGCTTCGCGGGCGGCGCGGCCGCACCCGGGGATCTTGGCACCGTCCTCGGCGGGGCTGAGGCGGGCGCCGCCATCGGCGTACTCGAGGGCGGCTCGGGTTTCTTCGAGCACGTGGACCCGGCCGACACCTCGATCGACCTGCCGGCGAGCCTGGGCCACGGCGCGAAGACCGGCGGTACCGGCGCGCTGCTCCGCCCCCGGCCCGGCAACCGTCCGGCCGGCCGCCGCCGGGGCCGTAGCGGTGACCGCAGGCTCTGGTTCGCGCTGGCGGGCGTGGCGGTCGTATTCGGCGGGGCGCTGGCGGCCATCTTCATGCTGGCCTTCCCGTCCGGGCCCGGCGGGCCGGACCACACCCTGGTTACCCCCAATAAGCTGAACTCCTTCATCCGGCGGCCCGCGCTGGAACAGCAGATGAACGTCGGGCAGTTGCGCCAGGACGTCGTGAACATGAGCTCGGGCCAGGCCCGCCACGTCGTCGAAGCGGTCTACGAAGCCGGGGACTCGACGTCCGGGACGACGCCGCAGATCGTCCTGTTCATCGGCGGGAACCTGCTCAACGCCTCGCCGAAGGTCTCGGTAACGAGCTTCACCCAGCGCTTCAAGGGCGCCCACATCACTAGCGCGGGCAGTCTCGGTGGAGAGGCCGCGTGCGTGAACGCGACCGCTTCGGAGCCGGGCAGTGTGGCCATGTGCGCCTGGTTCGACAACGACAGCTTCGGTGAGGTCGTGTCGCCCACGATGAACGCGTCGGCGCTGGCCGATACGATGCGCCAGATCCGGCCGCACGTTGAGCTGGTCGTCGCGCAGAAGCCGTAGCCGGTCGTCGTCGGTCGGCCGGAAGCGGGGCCGGCCGTTTGTCAGCTGCCGGTCTTCCCGGTGGGACGTATCTTCCGCACCGAGATCCTGGTCACCGCGATGGCCACGCCGAGCAGCAGGATGATCAGCCCGACGATCTGGGCGCCGAATTCGGAACTGCCGAAGGAGAGCGGGATCGTGGAGGACTCGGCGACCGGATCTCCCTTGCCAGCCGCGCCGCCCGGCGCCGGGTCGGGCACAGCAGAGGGACTGATCTGCGGGAACAGGCTGGACGCGCTCCCCGCCGGGACCGTGGTCGTGGTGCCGGGGACGCCGGATCCGACGACCGGGATCGTCCCGAGGGGCAGGCTGTAAGTCGAGCCCGACACGCCCGTGATGGTCGCGCTCGAGCCGCTTGGGCTCGGGCTCGCCGAGGTGCCGGTGCCCCCGGCCGCCTTCGCGCTGCTCGACGTGGGGGTGGGCGACGCCGGGGCCTTCGCCACCGTGACCGTGGGGCCGCTGACGGTCGCGGTCAGCGGTGAGCCGCTGCCGTTCGGGACGGAAACGGTGGCGGTGAACTTGATCGTTTCCCCGGCGGGAGCCGTCTTCGGCACACTCACCGAGGCCTCGATCTGCGGCGTGGAGGGCTGTGCCGCCGGGAGGGTCAAGTCGCAGCTCGTCTTCGTCGGGTTGCTGGCGCAGCTGTCGACCGTGAAGACCGGCTGGCTGAACGCGGGGCTCGCCGCGCCGGGCGTCAGGGTGGTGGCAATCGTCCCGTTCTCCGCCGAGGTGGACCAGGCGGAGATGCGGAACAGGACGGTGCCGCCCGCCTGCACGCTGGTCCCGGAGGCGGTCACGGCGACAGCGGGTTTCGTCGGCGTGGCGGTGGCGGTCGGTGTCGGAGTGGGGGTCGGTGTGGGCGTCGGGGTCGGCGTGGCGGTCGGGGCCGCCGCGCTGTTCGTCGGCGTGGCCGTCGGCGCTGACGAGGTGGCCGTGGCGGTGGGGGCCGCCGCAGTGGACGTCGCCGCAGTGGACGCGGCAGTGGACGTCGCGGCGGTGGACGTCGCGGCGGTGGACGTGCGGCGGTGGGGGCCGCCGCAGCGCTGGAGGACGCAACGCTGGCGGACGGTGAGGTGGAGGCCTTAGCGCTGCTGGACGCTCCCGTAGCTGACGGCGTGGCCGTCGCTGACGGTGAAGCGGCCGCCAAGGCCGTTCCGCTCATACCGCTGGAGATCACGAAGATCCCGGTGGCGGCCAGGCCCAGCGTGACCGGCCGCGCGTGAGGGGATCGCATGAGGACACCCCGCCTGTGTGTGCTGAGACGGCCGGTAACGTGCCGTTTGGAATGTTGTGTCATCTTAAGTGCACGGCCGCCTCTGGTCACGGACAGTTCTATTCGACACCAATACCGGCGTGCACCGCCACCCCTCTAGACCCAGTAGTTTCGGGCTTGCTTCCGCCTCGTCGCCCAGGGTCACTCCCCGGCCCGGGGCGGGCACGGCCAGGGCCGTGCCTTTCACTACGACGGTTTCCGTTCCCCGTTCGGTTCCCTGTATACCCGTTCGGCCCGGAAACCGCTTCGTGGCAGGAACCTGCCCCCTCGTCCGCGGGCCGGCCGGTGCCGCGGCCCCAACTTACGGGCAGACTTTTCGGTGCGAGTATTTGCCCAAAACTCTGCCCGTAAGGACCCAATGGGCCGGGGCGTGTTTCAGAAGTGACGGATGAACACGGTATAACCGGCTCGTCCTTCTCGACGCGGTGCGCTCACGGGTTATGAAAGCGAACCTGCGGGCCGGTTTGGATTCCGGTTGCGGCGGGCTGGCCGCCGGGTCCGCCGGGTCCGCCGGGTCCGCCGAGACCGACGGGCCGGCGGGGCAGGCGGCTGGGGAGCGAGCGGCTGGGTGGTCGCGCCATCGGCCCACGCGGAGAAACCGGTCCAGGACGGGGGGAAGGAGTCGGGCTCGGGCCCGGGCCCGAACCCTCCCGCGGGAACAGGCTCGGACGCGGACGGGAGGAGAGGCTCGGGTTGCGGCTCCGCCCCGCGCCTGGGCGGCCTGAACCTGCGCTCGGGCGCGCGGGCAGGCTTGGGTGCGCGGGCAGGCTCGGGCGCGGCCCGGTCCCGCCTGGGCGCGGCGGCCGTGGTCCGGCCGGCGGCATGACGGGGGCCCTTCGGTGCGGCCGGCGCGGCCGGCGCGGCCGGTGCCGGCTCCGGGTCAGCGATGTAGTCGCTGGGCTTGGTCGCGTCGTATCCGTCCTGCAGGCCGGTAAAGCGGAAGACGACCGTGAGCACGGCCGAGACGGCGAGGTTCAGGATCAGGGCGGCAATCGCGATGTAGGTGACGTGCCCGAACACCGGGGCCGCGGAGGCACCGAAGTGCGCCTGGCCGCCGCCCGGCGTCCGGTACGCCTGGACCGTGCCGTAGAGCATCGCCACGGCCCAGCCGATGATCAGCGCGGCGCGGTGGAACCACCGGGTGTACAGGCTGATCACGATGGCCGGGAAGGTCTGCAGGACCCAGATCCCGCCCAGCAGCTGCAAGTTGATCGAGAACGTCCTGTTCAGCTCCAGGGCGAAGCCAAGCGCGCCGACCTTCATGAGAAGCGAAGCCAGCCGCGCCACCCGCGTCTCCTGAGCGGGGGTGGCGTCCGGCTTGAGGAGCTCCTTATAGATGGTGCGGGTGAACAGGTTCGCCGCCGCGATCGACATGATGGCCGCGGGGACGAGCGCACCGATGACGATGGCCGCATCGCCGACTCCCGCGAACCAGCTGGGGAACATGTGCGCGAACAGCAGCGGCACGGACAACTGGGCGTTGCCGCCTCCGGCCTTGACGTCCGCGTTCACGGCCGGCACCGCCCGCGCCATGTAGCCGAGCAGCGCGATCAGGCCCAGGACGAGCGAGTAGACGGGCAGCAGAGCGGCGTTGCGCCTGATCACGTCGCGCCGTTTGGCCGCGAACACGCCGGTGGTCACGTGCGGGTACACGAACAGGGCCAGCGCGGAGCCGAGCGCGAGGGTGGCGTAGGCCCATTCGCCGGCCGGCAGCACGACGATGCTGCCGAACGGTTTGCCGGTCGCCGGGTTGACCGTCTTCAGGTGCGCCGACGCATTGCCGAAGATGTGCGCCCAGCCGCCCAGCTTGCCCGGGATGTACAGGATCGCGACGATGACCGTCACGTAGATGAGGACGTCCTTGACGAACGCGATGAGGGCGGGGGCGCGCAGCCCGGCCAGGTAGGTGTAGGCGGCCACGACGGTGAACGCGATGATCAGCGGCAGGTCCTTGACGAAGGCGTTGCCCGAGGTGCTGCCGACCCCCAGCACGGTCAGTACCGACTCGATGCCGACGAGCTGTAGCGCGATGTAGGGCATGGTGGCCAGGATCCCGGTCACCGCCACCGCGAGCCCCAGGCCCTGCGAGCCGTACCTGCCCCGGACGAACTCTCCGGGGGTGACGTAACCACGCGCGCGGGCGACCGACCAGAGCCGCGGCGCGAAGATGAACACGATCGGGAAGACCATGATCGTGTACGACAGTGCGTAGAATCCCGCGGCGCCGGTGGCATAGACCAGCGCGGGCACCGCGATGAAGGTGTAGGCGGTGTAGATGTCGCCGCCGAGCAGGAACCAGCTGACGAATGTCCCGAATCCGCGGCCGCCGAGACCCCATTCATTCAGCTGCATGAGGTCCTCAGCCGGGCGCCAGCGGGCTGAAGCGAAACCGATGTAGGTGACGATCAGGAACGCGGCGGCGAGGATGGCCAGCGTAACCGCGTTGAGATGGTTCATCTGTGTGCACCTCGGCCGTCCCGTGGCCTGGTTCTCCGGGTCGGCCTGTGCTTCGCCAGCAGGTAACAAATCCAGCACAGGACGCCGGTCACGGGCACCCAGATGAGCTGGAACCAGTAAAAGAACGGGAAGCCACCCAGTGCCGGGGTGGAGCGTGCATAAAGGGGAACCCACAGCGTGCCGGTGATCGCGATGATCAGCAGGACCGCGATCACGCCCCATGTGGCCGGGCTCTTTCGCGGGAGAGCGGGCTGAGCCATTGCAGCCTCTCAGAAGGTTGCGCGCTCTCAGACCCGCTGCGCGTATGACCCGGCCCCCGCCAGTCCCCCCGCGCGCAGACGATTGCGCTCTTGGACTTGTTCTCACGTATGGTGCCGCAGAATCCGCTAGAAGATAGGATTTTCCGCGCATTACAGGCGAAGGTCCCAATTCGGTATCCGGCCACCACAGCCACCAGCGTCGGCCGCAATCGGGCACGCGCGGACCGGCGGGCAGTAGGGGAAGCCAGGACTCCCCGCGCGCGATGCCGCCCGTTGCTGGTGTCATTGCTGATGCTATCGCTGGCGGGCGCTGCCGCCGGTGCGACGCGCGCGGGGAGAAGAAGACGTGTGGCACGAGTACGGCCGCGGCGGCCACTTCCCAGCGGCGGCCGAACCGGAGCTGCTGGCCCAGACAGCCGAAGGACTCACCCGCCCCGTCATCGAGCAATCCCTGCAATGGGCCGATAACCAACGGCAGGACGATCAGCTACAGACCTGACCGGTTACGCCTCCCATCCGTCACAACGACGACAACGGCCTGGTTATCACGAAACCCTGGACATCCACCGGGGCAGGCTTCGGCTATCGATCGAGATGGCGATGGCCGCCGCGCACACCGCGAGGACGATCCACCACACGAGATCCGAGGACGGCCCGCCAGCGCCGGGCGCCGGGAACGTGCGGACCCAGCGCGCGGCCCGCGGCACGAGGCTGGGCGCCATCAGCACCAGCACGACGGCGGCGCCGGTCGCTGCTCCCGGTTCGCCGGTCCGCGTCCGGGCCACGCACGCCGCGGCGAAGCCGAGCAGCACGTTGCCGGCCAGCGCGAGACCGGCCGCCGACCAGGGCAGTGCCAGCCCGCGCAGTGCCGCCGCCAGCATCACCAGCGCACCGGCGGCGAGCGGCGCCAGCAGCGCCGCGGCGCGGATCCCGGTGCGCCGGACGGGCCCGGTCGGCGTCACGTCGACGACCGCGCTGGCCGGCTCGTCGAGGGTGAACGCCGCCGCCGCGGCGAGCAGCGCGAAGCAGATCGGGAGCAGCACGGTCGCGGCGGCCGGGAAGGCGGCCCCGCAGCCGCCCACCACGACCGCCACTCCGCTGATCCCCGTGATCGCCGGCCACGCCCCGGCCCGAAGCACCAGTCCGGTCATCACGCGGTCACGGCGTGGGTGAACCCGCCGAGGGCCGCCAGCACGAGCAAGATCAGGGCCGCCACTCCCGCGGTGCCGAGGGCACGGACGATCCGGGTGCGTACCCGCCCCTCGGCTCCGCGCAGGAGCGCCACCAGGACCGCGATCACGCACAGGGCGAACTGCCAGCCGAGGAAGAACCACGGTGACCCGCGCCAGGCCGTGACGTGGGCGGTGTTCCGGGTGAACGTGAAGAAGGCAAACGGCGAGAACAGGCGCAGCACCGCGACGGGCGCCGAATCGGGATGCGACATGGACAGGATCGTCACCAGGCTCGACCCAGCCGTAGAGGACCAGGAACAGCACGAACGCCGCGCCCGGGAACCGTACCCAGCGGCCCAAGCGCGACCCCGAGCAGCGGGCCGCCGAGCGACGGGAGCGACGATCTGCCCGACCAGGACGGCGAGCCGCGCTGATGGGCTGAACGGCCCGTACACCGCGTCGCCGACGGGGTAGGAGCTGCAGGAACCCGAACAGGGTCGAGGACAGCCGCAGAAGAACGGGACGAGCGCGACCGCAGCAGAGGGCGGCGGTGCGGGCCGGTCGAGTAGTCGGGGTGACGCCGACGACCGGTTCGCTCGCCCGCATCGACCGGGTCAGCCAGTACGTGGCCATCATGCCGAACCCGCCGAGGAAGATCGCCGGGTACGGGTTCAAGGCGTCGATCTCGGTGGTCGTGCCGCCCCCGCCGGTCCAGGGCGTCCACACGGCCATCACCACGCCGAACAGGAAGACCGGGTTGAGGACGAACCGGCGCGTCTCCCGGATGGCGAGCGCGGACGAACGTGGCCCGCCCGGGGGCGGTTGCGGGCGGCCCGAACGCGAGCGTCGCGGTCATGACGCCACCTCCCCGGCGGGCTCGCGCTCCGGTGACCCGCCGCGCAGCAGCAGGTACGCGTCTTCGAGGGACGGCTCGACGTGCTCGACGCCGTCCCGTACGCGGCCGCCGACGTTGCGGTACCGGCCGGTGCCGGTCCGCCAGGAGACCCTCGCCGCCGGGTCCGGCTCGTCGGCCAGCCAGACCCGGCCAGCCGCCTGGCCGGTCAGGTCGGTGACCGGGCCGTCGTAGCGGACCCGGCCGCGGTCCAGCACGATCACGCGCTCGCACAGGGCCGCGACGTCCTCGGTCTGGTGGGTCGACAGCACCACGATCGACGTCCGCGCGATCTCCGCGAGCAAGGTCCGCAGCGTCACCCGCTGCTCCGGGTCGACGCCGGTGGTCGGCTCGTCCAGGATCAGCACCGGTGGCGAGCCGAGCAGCGCCTGGGCGAGCGCGACCCGCCGCCGCTGGCCGCCGGACATGGCCCGGATACGCTTCGCGCCGAGGTCGGATAGCCCGACCAGGTCGAGCACGCGGCGCACTTCCGCGTGCCGCGCCGCCGGCTGGGTCCACTCCTTGAGCAGCGCGATGTAGTCCACGAACGCGAAAGCCGTGAAGCCACGCGGGAAGCCGGTCTCCTGCGGCACTCGCCGCACGGCCGGGCCTCATCCCTTCGGATCCTGGTGTGGCCGAGGCTGTGCGGCTGTGCGGCTATCTTCCGCTAGCCATCCGGCTGACAGCGGCTCAGTTGGCCCACCACACTACCTGGACGCTGGACGAACTCGTCGCCGACCTTGCCTCCACAAGAGACAGGATTGCGGCCATGCGCGCCGAAAGCGAATCGGTGGCATCCGCGTTCGACCTTTCCTATCACGATCTCACGCCGGACCAGCAACTGCTCTTCCGACGGCTGGGGCTGCACTCTGGTTCCGATTTCGACGCCTACATCGGGGCGGCACTCAGTGGGCTTGATCTTGGCCCCACTCAGCGCCTGCTGGACGATCTGTACCTTCATCACCTGATCGAGGAACCGACCCGGGGACGCTACCGGATGCACGACCTGATCAGGGAGCAGGCACGGGCGCTGGCCGCACAGGACAGCACCGCCGACAATGAGGCCGCCATCGACAGGCTGCTCAGCTATTTCCTGCACACCGCGATCAATGCCGCCGCGCATATCGCTGGGCGAACGCCTGTACCGGCCCCGCCGCCCGTGGAGCATCCCCCCGTTTGGACGCCAGACTTTCCCACGTCCGCGGAGTCGCTGGCCTGGCTGAGAGCCGAGCGGACCAACCTGGACTCCGCCGTGGACAGGGCTGTGTCACGGACCATCCCGCCGGTAGCAATTCACCTGCCCATCGTGCTAACTCAATTCCTGCGCGGCCAGGGGTACTGGGAGCAGGCGATCGCCCTCAACAGGAGCGCCGAAGCCGTAGCCAGAAAGGTCAACGACAGAGCGGGTGAGGCACTTGCCTTGTGGAGCCGCAGTTCTATTCACCGGGTGAGCGGTGAGTACCCCACGGCGATCGCGTGCCTTGAGCGGGCCATTACTCTGCATCGCGGACTTGGCAATCGGCTCGGCGAGGCGAACGACCTCTACGAGCTCGGCGTGCTGCAACGTCTGGCCTGTGATTACGCCGCCGACGCAGCGACGCAGACCGAGGCTCGCCGGATCTACCGTGAACTCGGCAACAACCTGGGCGAAGCAAACACCTTTCACGAGATGGGAATCGCGAAATGGCTCGCCGGGGACTTGTCCGGATCGCTGGAGAGCCAGTCGCACGCACGAGATCTCTACCGGGAGAGCCACAACGACATCGGCCTTGCCGCTGCCTACGGTGAAATCGCGCTCGTCAACAATTCCGCGGGCAATTATGCGGTGGCCGCGACCAACGTGGCCAGTTCGCTGAGCCTGAATCAGGAGATGGAAACAGGTACTCCGAGGCTTACTCGCTCATGTTTATCGGAACGTCGCAATATCTGACCGGCGACAATGCGGCTGCGGCGCAAACCCTGCTCCGCGCGGTGGAGCTGGATCAAGAACTGAGCAACCGGTACGCGATGGCCTTCGCGCTGCGTGAGCTTGGTGTCGTCCGCCTCCGGCAAGGCGATGACGAACAGGCACGGACGGTCCTAGTTCAAGCGGTGACCATACACCGGGAATTCGGTAACCGATACGGCGAAGGATATGCAATCGCTTCACTCGGCCGTGCGCAGCTCGCTTTGGGTGATCTTACGCTGCCGGGGAAAGCCTTGCCGAAGCTCTCCGTATTCACCGGGAATTCGGACATCGCCTCGGAGAAGCGGACGCGCTGCTGGGCATGGGCGGACTCTTTGTACGGCAGCGGTCGTACGGCGACGCCAGGAGCCGCTACAGTGAGACACTCGGCATCGTGCGCGACATCGGCGCGCAGCTAGAACAGGGCCAGGCTCTTGCGGGGCTGGCCACTTGCTCAGCTGCTGAGGGAAATCGTGCAGCAGCTACTGAGAGCTGGCGTGAAGCACTCGTGGTCTTCCAGCGAATTGGCGCTCCAGACGCTACGGCAGTCGAGGCGGAACTGCGCCGGAACACGGCTTAAAAGAGACGGGAATCAAGTTACCCGGGGAGACGCCGACGGCTTTTTGAAGATTCAGATAAAAATCCCGGGAGTCAGTTACTTAATCTATATAGCAATACCACGAACTTAAGCCAAACCGGGTATACATGCCGCTGTGACCTGGTTTCCTGGGCCGCGGAGGAGCTCCCAGCCCTCAATCGTTCGTGCGCCCAGCAGAACGGGAGGTTACACCGTGACGTAATGTTATGGTGTTTCTCCGTGTTCGTAAGCTCGTCGTCGCCTGCCGGTGGAAGTCCGTTCCGGGTAGCTGCCGGGAGGCTCGGTAGCGGCTGGCGGTGTCGCCTCGAAACGGGCCGAGCCGGAGCCCAGCGTCAAAAGCCCTGTAAGGGCGAGCGACGATGCGGTCCGTGGCATGACGCGAAGCCTGCGGCGTCGTTAGGGCCTGCTTGAGAACTCAGGTGGCTCGGGCGAGGCGGCGGGTCATGACGATGATCATGGCCCAGTGGACGTAGGTTTCGTGGTGGGAGGTCAGGCGCTCGTGGTCGCGGATGGTGCGCCGGTGGCGGGTGATCCACGCCAGCGTCCTTTCGACCACCCACCTGCGGGGCAGCACCTTGAAGGTGTGCAGGTCATCGGGCCGTTTGACGATCTGGAGGGTCAGGTGCAGCTGGGTCTTCGCCCAGCTGACCAGTTTCCCGGCGTAGCCGCCATCGGCCCAGGTGAGCTTGATCGTGGGGAACGCCTTGCGCAGGTTCCACAGCAGCGGTCTGGCGGTGTCGCAGTCCTGGACGGAAGCGGCGGTGACTAGGACTTTCAGCAGCAGGCCGATCGTATCGACGGCGATGTGCCGTTTGGTTCCGTTGATCTTCTTCCCGGCGTCGTAGCCGCGGCGGGTGCGGGTGATCATCTCCGAGCCCTTCACCGGCTGGGAGTCGATGACCGCCGCGCTGGGCTGCCTGCCGCGCCCGGCGGCCAGCCGGACCCGCTCGCGCAGGTCATCGTGCATCCGCCCGGTGCTGCCCTCGGCCTGCCATTTATCCGCCTACCAGTGGACCGTCCAGGCGGGCGGGAAGTCCGCGGGCAGCGCCCGAAGAGCGGCCCCGTCGTCAGTGTAGGCGCGGATGGTCCGCGGCGACAGGTTGGCCGCCTCCAGGTGGAGACGCCAGGACGGCAGAAGTACGCTAAGCTCTCCAGCGCTGGCGGCGAGCGCCGCGGTCTCGGCCGACCCGGTTTCCCTGCTGCCTGGGGTGATGTGCCTGGGCCACGCCGCCTCCGGTTCCCGACGTCACCCTCAAACAGCAAGAGGGCGAGGTCGGAAACGCTCCGGCTCGGCGCAGCTAAAAGCGGTCGCCGGGGCATAGACGCCGGTGTGCGTCGCGCGCCCGCTCATCCGCCGCGCTGGCTGCGTACCGGGTAAGCATCGCTCGCGACTTCCACCCCGCCAGTCGCATCAAGTCACCCTCAGAGCCGCCATTCGCCAGCCAGTCGTGCGAGAACGTGTGCCGTAGCTGGTGAGGATGCAGATCAGGAAGCCCGACCGCGGCGCTCCGGTCTTTGATCATCTGATAGACGCCGCTAGCGGGCGGGAGCGCCCGTGTGGGCAGCGGCCTTCTGCAGGATCCCGGGCCGCCGCGTATGCAGGTGTGCTATTTAGTATCGTCCTCCTCGGTGCCCGCGCCTTCCTTGATGCCGAACACTGGTTTGATCGCCTGGATCAGGTTCTCAGCGAAGTTCCGCTGAGAGGTGAGGAGCTGCTCGGTGAAGTCGTAGGTACTGGTCACGAACTCCTCGGGCGTGAGCAGATTATCGCTGGGCGGCAGGCTGGGCATTGGGCTGGACGGAGTGACTGACTCAATGGGACTGAGCCTGTTCACCACGCTCACCACGCCGTCAATGTCCCAGGTCAGCCGGACCGCTATCCGGATCAGGTCATTCTGCTCGGCGGACCCGAGGTGGCCGGCCAGGGTCACAATGCCGTTCTGGACTCGTGCTGTGATGCCCGGCGGGTCCGCGAGCAGGATATGGGTGAGCATCTCGCGGACCTCCCGCGCGATGTCCTCATCCGGGCGGAGGAAGACGCTCAGCAGGTCACAGCGGCTCACGATCCCGATCAGGTTGCCGCCGAAGCCGCCCCCGCCGGCGTCGACCACCGGCAGCCGCTTGAGGTGGCGGCTGTTCATCAGCCTGGCAGCGGCCGACAGCGTTGCGTCCGGGTGGATCGTGATGGCCGGCGAAGTCATCAGCTCACCCGCCGTGAGACCCAAGTGCTTCCTATCGCCGGCGTGCAAGTGGAGGCGGCCGCCCGATTCGAGCTGGGCGTCCCGCGTGCGCTTGTCCAGCACGCTGAGCAGGTCGGCCTCGGACACCACGCCGGCGACATGGCGGCCCAAGATCAGTACCGGCACGGCGCTGATCTTGTGCTTGGCCATCCGGGCGGCGATCTCCTTGTACGGAGTCACCTTTTCGACAGTCACCACAGAGGTCGTCATGACGTCCCTGACCCGGTGGTGCCATCGCCCGTGGTGCTGCTTCTCCTTGCCATGGGCATGCGGACTGGCGGTCGAAGACGCGGCTGTAGCAGCTCGCCCCGTTGACTGCTCCGACGTGTGGTCTACGCCTGTGGCCCTGCCGGAGGGGGACCCGTACGATGCAGCCTCGATCTGATGAAGCATAGCGTCACGGTGCATATCGCTGCGTGTCATGTCCCTCTCCCTTCTCTTATGGTCTTTAGCCGGGAAGTACGGCACATTCGCAGAGTCCAGCACGGCCGAATGTCACGATCGGTGGGGACTTCCGTCACCAGTCGTGGCCCGTGGCGATGGGCGCGAGTTGATGCAGTGTGGCGGCCGACTCGGCGGCGGCCTGCCGGGCCTGGCGGTGGGAATCCTCAGCTCCCTCTTCGGCGGCCTGGGAGTGGCACAAGCCTTCCCATGAGGATTTCGGCAACCGGCGCGACCTTCCTGAACGAGGGTGACCAAATCGAGCAAGGTCGATCTCCAAACCGGTACTCGCCGACTTGAGTTGCTGGAAGGCGAACGCGCATTTGATTCCCAGAGGTTCAGTGCAAGATCACGGCGCCAGGCTCCAACCGTAAGATCCTGGGAGAGCTGGAGGTCTGCGCCGACGAACATGAGAGGGAGTTCGGCCGCTCCCCAAGACGCTCGTCTTCGCGCGGCGCCGTGCGCTCAAGCACGGCCGCGATGAACGCCTCGATATGCTCTCGCGAATGCTGCCTGATGTCGGCGGCGGGCAAGCCCTGGCGGATCAGGAGTGCCCCGTCGTCCGTGTATGCCCGGATGGTCCGCGGGGACAAGCTGGCCGCCGCCAAGTGGAGACGCCAGAACGGTGGAAGTACGCTAAGCTCTCCAACGCTGGCGGCGCGTGCTGCGGTCTGGCCTTGATGCTAGATTTGACGCTGTGTCACCGGCGTGCATGACCTGAGAAGGTGACCGGGGGGCGTGAAACCCAGGTCAGGCAAGTAAAGATAGGCCCCGTTAGCTCAGTCGGCAGAGCGTCTCCATGGTAAGGAGAAGGTCTACGGTTCGATTCCGTAACGGGGCTCCAGGTCACAGGACTTTCCGGACCTCAGGGTTCATGATCAAGAGACTAGCCAAGCGACTACGGCGCAGCCGAAGCGTTTTCTTCGTCTTTTTCGTTGACTGAGTCGCCGCCGAAGACGGTGTCCATCACGGTCGCGCCGCCTCGGATGGCGGGCACGATTACGTGCCGGTAGACCGTCTCGGTGACGTGGGTGGACTTGTGGCCCACGGTGTCGCTGATCTCTTGCAACGGCACGCCGTTGCTGCTCATGATCGACACCGCGGTGTGCCGTCCCTCATGGGCGTGCCAGTGACCGATCCCGGCCCGCCGCGTCATCTTGCTGAACCGCCAGTTGAGTGCCTTGCTGGTGTACATGCGCCCGTCCTCGTGGCAGAACACGAGGTTGTTGTCGTGCCAGCCCGCACCCGCGGCCAGTCGTTCCGCGGCTTGACGCTTGTGGTGCGCCACGAGCGCGGTGACGGCGCGCCTCGGCAAGACGAGGGAGCGCCTGGACTTCGGGGTCTTGACGTCACCGGTCCGGCTGGCTGATCGCCACACGTGGATGACCCCTTTGCCGAGGTCCACGTGTTCCCAGGAGAGCTTGCGCAGCTCCCCGGGACGGAGGCCGAGCGTAAGCGACAGCACGAACAGCGCTTCGAGCCGGCCGGTCACGTTGGTTTCATCGTCCAAGCCGAGTTCGGCGCGGCAGAAGCTGCAGGTGGTTGCGTCCAGGTCGGTGTCGACCTCGGCGACGGGGGTCTTGCGGCGCGTCCATGTGCCGCAGGCCAGTTCGCCGGACTCCGTGGCCGCGTGGGTGGCCGCATACCGGGCCGAACTCACCTTCACCACCTTGGCGTAGCCCGTCGCCCGGCCGCTCGCGGCCCTAAGCACCTTGCCCGCCTGCTCCTCGCTCATGGCTCGTGACGGGTGGCCCGGCTGCCCCTTGGGCAGGTCAACAAGCTCGGCGACGTTCCGGCCGATGAGGTCGTACTTCTGGGCGCGCCGGATCGACCTGGTGAGCGTGCTCTTGATCTTCACCAGCGAAGCCTTGCTGAGTACCTTGGCGATGTCCCGGAAGAACCGGTCGGCGTCGGTGGCATTAAAGTCCTTCAGCTTCGTCGCGCCGATCGCCGGATAGATCCACTTCTCGGCCTGGCCCCGGTAGGTGGCCATGGTGTGCGGGTCCAGCTCGAGCGAGTCGAGCCAGTCCGTGACACACAGCCGGACGGTGTAGGCCGCCGGCGTCTGAATGCCAGCTTTGATCTCCTCGTGCAACTCGTCGAGCTTGTCTTTGACCTCGGTCCTGGTTCTGCCGCGTACGTACCGTCGGCGGCGCTTGCCGCTGCCGTCATAGCCGAGCGAGATCGTGCCAACGTAGCACTTGTTGGTCTTGTCCCACGAGATGCCGTCGTCGCCGCGCTCACGGCGTTTCTTGGGCCCGGATGGAGGGGATTTACCCATGAATCGAGATCCTTCTGCTTGGTGGCTCCTCCTCTAACTTTACGTCGAGACGTCCCAAGACGTCCCTGAATTCATGCGGCGTCTTCGCGCGAGGCGATGAACTCGGCAAGCTGCTCCTCGGTAATCCGGCGCGATTTGCCGATCTTGATGCTGCGTAGCTGCCGGGTGCGCAGCAGGTAGTAGACCTTGTCCCGGCCGATGTTCAGCATCTCCGCTACCTGCTCGACGGTGTATGCCTGCAACGAGCGATCACCTCCTCTGGTCGTGGCTCTTCTGTGACTCCTCTTCGTCGTGTAACGGTGGGTAGTTGTCTTCGTCTTCGTCTATGCGCCTGTTTGCCCGCCATTACGTGCAGACGCGCGTGTGGTTGGTAGACGTAGACAATCACGCGCTGTCACCACTCGCTGCGCGCCACCGTCCCCGGCTGACCTGGACGGCTTGGCTGCGTTCGATAAGTCCGCGCAGCCGTTGGTAGATCCATGGTCGGCTCATGCCGGTCGCGGTCATGAGGTCGGGCACGGTGACGCCGTCGTCCGGAGCCAGGGACAGCGCGGCCCACAAGAGTGACCTCAGGGTCATCGTCCGCGCTGCCGTGCTTGTCTTCGGCGTCCGGCGACGGACCGTGTGGTTCGCCTGCCTCGCCTGCCTCCTGCCTCGCCGCGGCAGCGCGTTTGTCACGGTTCTGCTCCTCGATCGCCTGCTGTGAGATCTCGTCAAGCGGTGGCCGGAGGTCGGCGTGCAAACCGGCGGTGGTGGCCACGACCTCGTCGGTGATCAGGTACGCGCGGCCGCGCCGGGGCGTGTCGTGCTCGGCGGCCGATACGAGGAACTTGCCCGGCGCGTCCAGCGTGTGCGCCTGCCAGCCCGCGGCCAGCATGCCCTGTCCGAGGATGAGGTCGACGTCCTTGCGTTCGCGGACCCGGAAGCAGATCCGGACGTCCATCTGGGAGCGCACCGCGCCGTGGCCCATGGCCTTCTGCGTCGGCCGCTGGGTGGCCGCGATCAGGCTGACGGCGACGGCGCGCCCGCGCCGGGCGATCGAGTCGGCGTGCCGGATCGCTCCGGGGGCGTCGTCAACGAGTTCGGCGTACTCATCGATGAGAATGATCAGCGCGGGCATTTCGGGTGTCGGTTCGCAGACGCGCTGGCCCTGCTCGGCGAGCAGCGGCGGCTCGCGCTTCGAGAACAGCGACCGCGTCGGCCAGAAGCAGTCGGGCCGCATCGGGTGTGGTCGCCAGCCGGTCCAGGCAGGGGAGCCACGGGCCGAGTTCCATTCCCTTCTTGAGGTCGATGCCCCACAGCACCACGTCCCGGCAGGCGGACAGGTTGCCGATCAGCAAGTTGAGCCCGCCGCTCTTGCCCGCACCGGTCGCCCCGCCGAACAGGACATGGCGGCGCAGGAACGAGACGCGGCACGGGTCCGCGTCCTCGAACGGGCCCAGCTCGATGGCCTCGGTGATGGACGTAGACGGACGGGCCGGGCCACGGAATCGCGTCCGCGTGTGGGTCGGCGTCGAGCACGCGCAGCTCGCACCGGTTGGCATAGTTATCGGGCGTCGGGTAGACGCGGACGGCACCCCGGAAGGTGCCAAGACCGGATTCGATGGCGGGAATCTTCGCGATCACGTCGCGGATGGTCTGGCCCCGGGCTAGTCGGAACCGGGCACGCCAGCCCCACAGGTCCACCATGGCCGACATGACGTGCGATCCGGCCAGCCCGACGGCCCGCGCGATTTCCGGCCAGGATTCGAGCGTCCGTTCAAGCCGGACCTTGGCCCGGCGCCGACGGTTGGCCCACCAGGGAATGGCGCAGAATTAGCGCCACGCACGACACCAAGGGCGGGCAGCGGCGGCGTGGCCGGGCCGAGCGCGGTCGCAGCCGTGAGCCATCCGCCGGCCGCTGCGCAGACGGCTGCGGCATAACCACGCTCCGCGGTCCGATCCAGGATCGGCCACTCCTTACGCAGCCATCGCGGCGCGGGCAGAACCAGGGCGGCCACATCGGCAAGCGTGACGACCATCAGCCATGGCCACCACCGGGGGTGAGAACGGTGCAGTGTTGCGGCCGCGATCACGACGCCCGCGGCAGCCATGACGGGGGCGAGTTCGGAGCGGTATCGCCATAGGGCGCGGACCGCGATCGCGCCGGCCGTCTCGCGGTAGCGGCTCGTCCGGGCTGAGGAACATCGTCGGCTGGAAGCCGTCGCGGCGGAGTTGCCGGGCGCGACGGCGGAGCTGGCGCCGTGATGACCGGTTCGTCACGGCTGTTCGCGGTCCCCGGGTGGAAGCTGCCCCTGTGCTTCGAGTTCGTCGCGCAGGTAGTACAGGGCGTCGTCCTCGCCATCCGCCTGGGCACCGAGGGTGGCCCGGGCCGCGGCGACCAGGTTGTGAAGGTTGGCTAGGGTCCGGGCTAGACGGACGCGGAGCCTGCCGACTTCCGCAAGGAGCAGCGGAATCAGGTCGAGCGCCCTGGAGACCGTGCCCAAGGCCGAGACAGCGTCGTCGTGCCGGTTGGCCACGTCCTGAAGATCAGCGTCCGTGTGGTTACTGGGTTCGGTCGTGATGATCACCTCCTCTGGCTGGTGTGGTCAGCCCTGACCCGACAGGGCACGGATGATCGCGGTCACGGTGGTGCGGATCTCGGGCGCGAAACTGCTGGCGGCCAGATAGAAGCCGAACAGCACGCAGATGACGCCGTGCCAGACCTTCAGCCCGGCGTACCGGTGCAGGAGCCACACGGCGACGGCGAGCACCAGGACGAGTGACAGCGAGATCGCCAACACGCCTCACCGTTCCCCGGAGCCGGCCGCGGCATCGCTGGCGGCGATGATCGCGCTGAAGCGGTGGGTGGCGCTGTGGAGCTGATCGAGGATGCGGTCCTTGACCTCCTCGGTGAGAGGCGTGTTGGGCCGCGCGGTCAGCTCTGCCAGCGCACGCACAAGTGGCGCGTACTTGCGGGCCAGCCGGACGGCCTTCTTGCCGGTCGTGTGGATCAGCCCGACGCCGTTGTCGGTGAAGTCGGACAACTTGATCACCCGTGCCCATGGGCATGCGGTCAGGCTGTCCGTGACATGCTCGCGGTACTGGCTGTCCGCATCGCTTCCGGATGCATAGACCGGGTTGGTTACCGCGGCCACGAGCTCCGCGACACGCCCCCCGTAGGCCGAGGCCAGCCTGGCAAACGCGCCTGGCCGCCCGGCCGTGGACAGATCCCCGGCGTGGTCCTCGACGGAGTCGTGGAGCAGAGCCGCGCAGATCACATCCGGGTCCCGGACGCTGTAGTGGACCATGATCCGCAGAGCCACACGGAGCAGATGGTTCACGTACGGTTCACGCTGACGGCGATCGGAGGCGTGCAGCCGGGCCGCGAGCTGGAGTGCCCGCGTCAGCTGCCGCCGGGCCGCCGGGTCGGTGAGCCGGGCCGTTTCCAGCGCGAACCGCTCCCGGAGCCCCTGCTCGCCGTACACAGTGGTGATGGCGTGCAGGGGCATAACCGAGAGCAGGTGCCGTCGCCAGCCGGGCTGGCAGGAGCATCGGCCCGGGTCGTCCAGGTGGCGAGGTGGCCGCACTCGCGGCATTCCCAGCCCATCTGGACTGCGCTGGAACCGACGCGGATTTCATACTCGGTGATGTCCCACGAGCCGCACGAGGGACACGGCTCCTCGGTGGTCCATCCGGCCGGATGAGTCATTGGTCTTCCTTCTCCGAGCCATGGCCCGCTAGGCAGGAGCATCGATGGCCGTCGACGTCCTGCACATCGGGGCGACAGACGTATACGCCGAGCAGGCGCCGGGCCAGGGCCGCGGTTGCCCCCGGTGCCTGGCTGGTCATCTCGGCGTCTGCCGGCTCCTGGCGGATCCCAGCGACCACCACCGCGAGCAGCAGCACGACGATCAGGGCCATCGCGGCGGCCACGAACAGCAGAGCGGCAAGCATCAGTTCTCAGCTCCCTTCCTGGCGGTGCGGATGGCCACGGCGAAGTTGCGGGCGCCAGCCTGGGCCTGCCGCTTGACCAGGCGGCGCGCCACGCGACGGCTGGTCCGCGTGGTCCTCCGCCGCCACCTGATCCGGGCACGGCACTTGCGGCACAGGTTGTGCGGATATTCCGTGACTGCACCGCAGGGACATTGACGGCGCCGGCCCTCGGCGGGTGGGGCAAGAAGATCGGTGTGCATCGAAACTCCTTCCACTCGGCGCCGTCGCCCGGTGTCCCGGATCGGCGGCGGTGCGTTGCTTACGCACCGCAGAATGCGCCAGGGGAGAAGGACGCAGTGACTACGCAGCGGGACGGTGAGTGGACGCGCCGGGACGTCCCCACTAAGGTGAAGCCGTCCTTTTACGTCCGGCGGGCATAGGTGGCATGCCAAACGAGAGGCTGCGAGCGCTTCTGCTGGAGCGGGGGGTCACACCAGCCAAGCTCGCTGAAGCCGTCCAGGTTGACGCCAAGACGATCGAACGATGGATCGTCAAGAACCGCACGCCCTACCGCCGCCACCGCTACGCGGTCGCGGCGTTCTTCAGCGTCGACGAGTCATTCATCTGGCCCGAAGCACTCAACAGCGATGAAGTGGCGGCGGCGTCCGAGAGTGAGATCGTCTCCGTTTATCCGCACCGCTGGGCCGTCCCGCGGGACAGCTGGCGGCATCTCTTCGAGCGGGCCGAACACGACATCGGCATCCTCGTGTATTCAGGCTTGTTCATGGCCGAAGACGCCGGGCTGAAAGCGCTGTTCGCCGGTAAGGCTCAAAGCGGGGTGCGGGTCCGGATCCTCCTTGGCAACCCCGATAGCCCCTACGTCGCCGAACGCGGCGTCGCGGAGGGTATCGATGACGTCATGCCCGCCAAGGTGCGGAGCGCCATCGTCACCTACCGGCCGCTGGCGAAGATCGAGAACATAGAGGTCCGCCTGCACGACACGATTCTCTATAACTCCATCTTCCGGGCCGATGATCAGCTGCTGGTCAACACGCATATTTACGGGACGATGGCCAATAACGCGCCGGTTTTCCACCTGCGCAAGATCGCGGGCGGCGACATGGTCAGCACCTATCTGGAAAGCTTCGAGCGTGTGTGGGACGGCGCGCAGCCGTACGAGGGAGCCTGATCGATGGCCCGCAGGATCGACTACTACGACGACCCGGACGGACCCAGGGCCAACAGCATGGTTCCCTCGGTCAACGTCGTCGTGACCAGCGATAACGATGAGATCCTGCTTATCCGGCGATCGGACAACGACAACTGGGCGATCCCTGGCGGCGCGATTGAGCTGGGCGAGTCGATGACGCAGGCGGCGATCCGGGAAACGAAGGAAGAAAGCGGGATCGACTGCGAGATCACCGGGCTGGTCGGCATCTACACCGACCCTAAGCACGTCATCCTGTACACCAGTAACGGTGAGGCCCGGCAGGAGTTTTCGATCGTTCTCACGGGCACGCCCGGTCGGGGGCGAGCTCACCTCGAGCAGCGAGTCAAGCGAAGTGCGCTGGGTGCCTGCCTCAGATATCGACGGCTACGCTATGGATCACTCCATGCGAATCCGCATCGGTCATTACCTGGAAAAGCGGGATTCTCCGGTCCTTATGTGATGGCCCAGCACGGTGGCCGCCTGCACTTAAGTGGCCAGGCGCCGGCAGGCACCGCCGTCGCGCGCCGGGGGCACGGCGCGAGACCTCGGCCATGCCCGCGTGGTCAGTCGGTAGCCGTGAACTCTGCCAGCCGAGGACAGAGCCGACGGGAAGCCTGTCACGGAGAACGACCTGAGCCTTCGCGTGTCCGCGCAAGTAGCCGCCGTCATGCGCGCCTGCGGGAACCTGCGGGTTCCGTCAGATCAGGTGCACAGAATGCATGATCCGTGCGCGGCCGCCCCTTGGTAGTCCCAGCTGTCAGCCGCACGGAATCGGCATAGCCTCGGGGTTGATCGCGCCGCGTATGCTGGAGTTTGTTTATGCCACGTGGAAAGTGAAGTGGTACAAGCCGGCGTCGCCCGCGACGACGAGCGACTGGCCGGATGGGCTCCAGGTACAATCTACAAGCGGGCGGTCGGCCCGCATGGCGGCTCTGATGCCAGCGGTGGCCGGGTCCCAGATCCGCACCGTCCCGTCCCTGCTGGCGGTGGCGAGCCAGGTGCCGTCCGGGGCGATCGCCACCGCGGTCAAGGAGCAGGTGTGGCCGAGGTTGGCGCGCTGCCGGCCGGTGGCCGGGTCCCAGATCCGCACCGACCGGTCGCTGCCGCCGGTGGCGAGCCAGTCACCGCTGGCGGTGGCGAGCCAGGCGCCGCTGGCGGTGGCGAGCCAGCTGCCGTCCGGGGCGATCGCCACCGCGGTCACGTAGCCGGTGTGGCCGAGGGTGGCGCGCTGCCGGCCGGTGGCCGGGTCCCAGATCCGCACCGACCCGTCCCTGCTGGCGGTGGCGAGCCAGCTGCCGTCCGGGGCGATCGCCACCGCGGTCACGGAGCCGGTGTGGCCGAGGGTGGCGCGCCGCTCGCCGGTGGCCGGGTCCCAGATCCGCACCGTCCGGTCGTCGCTGCCGGTGGCGAGCCAGGTGCCGTCCGGGGCGATCGCCACCGCGGTCACGGGGCCGGTGTGGCCGGTGAGGGTGGCGCGCTGCTCGCCGGTGGCCGGGTCCCAGATCCGCACCGTCCGGTCGTGGCTGGCGGTGGCGAGCCAGGTGCCGTCCGGGGCGATCGCCACCGCGGTCACGTAGCCGGTGTGGCCGAGGGTGGCGCGCTGCTCGCCGGTGGCCGGGTCCCAGATCCGCACCGACCCGTCGCTGCCGCCGGTGGCGAGCCAGGTGCCGTCCGGGGCGAAGGCGACCGCATGGATGCGCCCACTCACGGCGATGTCTAGCTCGCCGGTGGCCGGGTCCCAGATCCGCACCGTCCGGTCGTGGCTGCCGGTGGCGAGCCAGGTGCCGTCCGGGGCGATCGCCACCGCGGTCACGGGGCCGGTGTGGCCGGTGAGGGTGGCGCGCTGCCGGCCGGTGGCCGGGTCCCAGATCCGCACCGTCCGGTCGTCGCTGCCGGTGGCGAGCCAGGTGCCGTCCGGGGCGATCGCCACCGCGGTCACGGGGCCGGTGTGGCCGAGGGTGGCGCGCCGCTCGCCGGTGGCCGGGTCCCAGATCCGCACCGTCCGGTCGTCGCTGCCGGTGGCGAGCCAGGTGCCGTCCGGGGCGATCGCCACCGCGGTCACGGAGCCGGTGTGGCCGAGGGTGGCGCGCTGCTCGCCGGTGGCCGGGTCCCAGATCCGCACCGACCCGTCCCTGCCGCCGGTGGCGAGCCAGTCACCGCTGGCGGTGGCGAGCCAGGTGCCGTCCGGGGCGATCGCCACCGCGGTCACGTAGCCGGTGTGGCCGAGGGTGGCGCGCTGCCGGCCGGTGGCCGGGTCCCAGATCCGCACCGTCCCGTCCCTGCTGGCGGTGGCGAGCCAGGTGCCGTCCGGGGCGATCGCCACCGCGGTCACGGAGCCGGTGTGGCCGAGGGTGGCGCGCCGCTCGCCGGTGGCCGGGTCCCAGATCCGCACCGTCCGGTCGTCGCTGCCGGTGGCGAGCCAGGTGCCGTCCGGGGCGATCGCCACCGCGGTCACAGGGCCGGTGTGGCCGGTGAGGGTGGCGCGCTGCTCGCCGGTGGCCGGGTCCCAGATCCGCACCGTCCGGTCGTCGCTGCCGGTGGCGAGCCAGGTGCCGTCCGGGGCGATCGCCACCGCGGTCACCCGCCCGGTCAACGGCCGTACGTTAGGCCGGTGTGGCCGGTCAGGGCGCGTTGCAGGGCGGGGTGGGGCAGGTCAGGCGGCGGCCACTTGTTGATCAGCGTCGGCAGCTCGCGGCTGGCGGTGAGGGCCTGAGCCTGGGCGCCCCAGTCGGGATCGTGGCTGACCCTGCTGTACAGGATGTCGGTCAGCGAGTGCGGGGGGTCGGCCGGTGCCAGCAGGTGGGCGGCCTGCCCGAGCACCCGGGCGAGCCGCTGCGCGCGGGGGGTGCCGATCCGGGCCAGGTCCGCGTACGGCCCGGCTGGGCCGGACAGTTCCAGCCGCGCCCCGGCCCAGCGCAGGTCGGCGGCGAGTTCCTCAGCCTCGGCGGCCCGCCCTGCGGCCAGCAGGTGCTCGATCAGGTGCTCCCGCAGATACCGGGCCGGCACGGGCAGCTCCCACCACGCCGTGACCTTGCCGTGGCCGGGCGCGGCCGCTGCGGCGCTGGGCATGCCCGCCGCCACAGCGTCCACCAGCACCTCATGCAGCTGTGCCAGCCGGGCATCGCCGAGCTCTGCGCTCAGGAAGTCGCGGATCACGTCGTGCATGGTGACGGCGCCACCGCGGCCGGGAGTCAGTGTCACAAGGGCCAGGTCCTCCAGCCGGGCGCACAGCGCCCGGCTGGCCATCTCATCCAGCCCGCTGGTGGCCTGCCAGAGTGATGCCACCAGCGTGACGGGGATCGTCTCGTCCTCGGCGAACACCGCCAGCTCAGCGAACCGCTCCCGCTCATCCGGGCTCAGCCGGGTGGTGCTGGCCTGGATCGTGGCGCGCACCGTCTTGTTCCGCTGGCCCGGGTCGCTGACGTCAAGCTGCTGCTCCGAAGCCCCGGTCAGCGCGTCCAGCTGCTGCGGCCCACGGTGGGGCAGCCGGCCCAGCAGGTCTTCCGCAGCCGCGGTGATATCCCGCCCGGCCCGGGCCTGGTCGGTGAGGAACTTGTTGACCAGGTGCAGCAGCAGCGGCCACCGGCCTGTCTGGCGGATGAGGCTGCCGGCGAGTGCAGGCGGCAGCGGGAGCGGCGGCTCCGGCCGCCCCGGCTGACCCGGCCTGGTCAGCAGCAGCTCCCGTGCCTGCGTCTGCGACATCTGGTCGACCTTGACCGGTATCACAGCACCGGGGGCCAGTGACGGGTTGCGGGTGGTGACCAGCCGGGCGCACCGGCCCGCCACCGGGAACACCTGCAGCTGCTCTTCAACCCATACGTCATCGAGGATCAGCAGCCGCCGCGGGCCCTGCGCGAGCACCGAGGCCAGGTGCTGACCGGCCTGCTGCGCGTCGGTGAACGTTACCGCCCGGTCCGGCTGCACCTGCCCGAGCACATCGTTGATCAGCCCGGCCAGCGCCTGCCGGTCCACGTCCCGGCCTAGCGTTACCCAGTGCACCCGGCCCCCGAACCGGCGCAGCACCCGCCGGTCCGCCCGCACCATCTTCGCCACCGTCGTCTTGCCGAACCCCCCCGCCCCGTGCACCGCCGTGGTGATCCCCACCGTCTCGGCGCGGCGGCGCAGCGCAGCCACGACCTGGCCCACCTCGCCCGGCCGGTCCACCACCCAGGGCTCGGGCCGCTGCACCGCCGGCACCAGCACCGAAAGCCCGCGGTCATACCACCGCTGCACCCCCCAGACCAGCAACGACCCAGCCGCCGCCGCTACCGTCGCCCCGGCGGTCCACCACAGCGGGTGCCGCTGGACAGCCGGGAACCACCGGGCCGTGCCGCCCGTCGCCACGTTCACCGCGACGGCCAGCACCGTCCCGGCCGCCACGACCACCAGACCAGCCAGGACCAGCAGGGCCAGCCGCCACCACCGCACTATCTCACCCCCTTCACGCAGCATCCCCTTCAACTCCAGCCAGCGATCCCCCGGGGTGGTTTCCGGGCGCGGGCGAAGACTGCCGGTGATGATGAATATGCTAAGGGTTTTTCATCGCGGGTGATCGGGCTGCTTCTCGCTCTCCATCGGAACATCACAATAAGATGGCTACCGCTCGGCGATCACGATGCCGAGTGTCACACACTTGCCGACAGCGCTTAGCGCCGATACCAAGAAATACTTTGCCGCGATCAGATGGAAAACGGTAAAGCCGGCCGTATAGCCAGGTAGCGCACACGGAATGGATTATCTGGGTGCCGCCAACCCACGATCGGCGCAGTTGGCAGAAACACGTAATTGGCAGGGAGCGGTGTGCGCGGCTGGCGGCTTCTCCGAGCGTTCACCTTCTGTAGCGGGCCGAGTGTCCTGAGTCGATGATGCGTTGGCAGTAGACGGCGAGGGTTTCGAGGATCTCGTCAGCTGACTTGGTCCACACGAACGGCTTGGGGGCCTTGTTCCACTCGTTGATCCACTTGCGGATATCGGCCTCCAGTTCGGTGACGCTGCGGTGGGCTGACCGGCGGAGCTTGCGGTTGGTCAGCTCGGCGAACCAGCGCTCGACCAGGTTCAGCCAGCTGGAGCTGGTCGGGGTGAAGTGCAGGTGGAACCGCGGGTGCTTGACCAGCCAGTCCTTGATCGCGGGGGTTTTGTGGGTGGCGTAGTTGTCCAGGACCAGGTGCAGATCCAGGTCTTTCGGGACCGCGGTGTCGATGAGCTTGAGGAAGCGCAGGAACTCCTGGTGGCGGTGCCGGCGGTAATGCTGGGCGATCACCGAGCCGCTGGCCAGGTCGTAGGCCGCGAACAGGCTCGTTGTGCCGTGGCGCACGTAGTCGTGCGTCCGCCGCTCGGGCGTCGTGGGCAGCATCGGCAGGCACGGGGCGGTCCGGTCCAGGGCCTGGTTATCCGGGGTTAATGATCTTGATCATGGTTTTTGCGCTGGTAGAACGCTTGCGGACGCGTCCGCAAGAGAAGCGCAGTCATGACAGAGGGGCTGTGGTGTCCTGGCGGCCAAGGCGGCGCCGTAGCTCGAGATTCTCTCCGTGTGCGTTCTCCAGCGCCTGCCGCAGCGCATTGATTTCGTCGCGGTGACGGTGTTTGAGCTCGGTGAGCTGGGTGGTGAGCGTCCGGATCACGCTGCTCGGCTGGTCCGGTCCGGGGGGTAGCGCGGGCGCGGTGGGCGTGGCCTGCTGCCGGGCCCGGAGCTGTTCGATCCGGCTTCGGATCCCGGGGGTGCGGTAGAG